>NZ_SIJH01000009.1 GCF_004762095.1 Tabrizicola caldifontis | reverse complement strand
CGGTCGGCTGAAAGACTGGCGCAGGGTTGCCACCCGCTATGACCGCTGCCCAAAGGTCTTCCTCTCAGCCGTCGCACTCGCCGCAACCGTCATGTTCTGGCTATGAATGGAGAACGAGTCCTGACCCGAGCGCATTCATGGTCTATTCTCCCGTCCGAGGAACGATCTCGCGGGCGGTCTCTCGTTATCGCGTGCAACAAGTGACCGCTCATCGACCGGACCATGTCTGATGATTTGCATTCAGAGTGCTTGCAGAAGTTACAGGCCACCGGACCCGGACAGGCGCTCTGCGCGTCTCCGGGACGAGTTGACACCTGTGATCAAATATTGACGTTCAGCCCACCGCACACAATTTGCGGAAGTCCTGTTTGCATTGGAAATTGGCCAAAATTTGAAACGAGCCACGCCGCAGACTTTCGCGACATTTATCTCTGCCTTTGGCCTCGTCTGACGACGGCCGGCCCCTCCCTGGCCTTCCCTCCACCCTCTTTGTCTTTTAGATCATTTTCAGAAAATTCTCAACTTTTTCGCCAATCAGAGTTGCCTCTTGGAAGAAAATGACAGGATAAGGCCAGTTTTGTTGAAGACCAACCGCCCAATGCCATCACCCCCCCGACACGCTTCACGAGACCGGGCAGACAACGAATTCATCTCAAGATTGAAGCGCCATGCAGCACAAGGCCGAATCAGCGGGCGTAACCCAAAAATGATGAATGTGTCAGAATCCAGGCCGCTTCGCGCCATCCTGGTGGCGAAGCGGCCTGGCGTTGACCGCAGATCATCCCAGGCAGGAACATCATGATCCTGCCCGACGATGAAGGTGCCCGTGGGGATGACGCCACCCCGCACCAGCCGATCCGTTGTCAGCCTGTTTGGCCCGATCGGTCTGGGCTGGACGGTGTCGGACTTCGGCACGCTCGGCCACCGCCAAAGAAACTTGAAGGTGAGCAGTTCCCGTCCTGGTTCGCATCGAGGCAAGATCGGTCTCGCCGCACGAAAGGGTGCGGTTCAAGGCACGATGGACACGGAATGCACTGACTTGGGCCTGACGGACAGACCCTTGCGCGCTGCGGCGGGCGAATGATCTGGCCTTGGATGATTATCCTTGCAGGCGGCGAGGCTGGCGCAGGCGGCAGCACCGGAGGGACCAGCCGAAAGCTGTGCGATGGGTCAAATGAGCTTGTCCTGACGCCGCGTCGCGTGGACAAGAAGGGCCCGCGATCAGGGCAAGGCGCACCTTGGGCTTGGGGTGCCCTGCCAGCCGGGACTGTGGGCAGCACGCGACGGAGGGCGCCGCCGCGCTGCTCGCATCGTCCAGCGCAGAGCCAGACGCGGATGACCGCAACCGCTCTGCACGCCAGACGGCAGACGGCGCGCCATGCGCCCGAAACGCGGCATTCAGATCGCAGTCAGGGCGAAGCCGAGATGCGTGGCCATATGGGCCAGGATGGCCGCTTCCAGCCCGTGACGCTGGAAGCCAACGCCATAGGCAAGACCGAGAAGCCCGTTCCAGATCAAGGTGCGAGCCATCAGGGCCGGCGTGATCGTGCCTGCCTCAATCATGACGGTCGGCAGATGCGCGACGGCGAAGGCCAGGGCGGCAAGGACGGCAGCCACCCAGAGCGACAGGGGCCGCGGCAGAAACCGCATCAGACCAAGGGCGAGCAGGCTCATCAGCCCCCAGCGAAGCAGCACCTCCTCGGTCAGTCCGCCGTAGATCACCCCGAGGGCGAGATCCGCCGCATCCCGCCCTTCGCGCAGGGTGGGAAGGGCGACCGTGTTCCAGACCGGTGCCGTCGCATGGTCCGAAATGGCGATGGCAGCGCCCATGATGATCCCCGCAAGGGCCCAGGCCGCCAATGCCCTGAGCCGCAGGGACGTGCCGAGGATCAGGGCGGAACCCAGCCCCGCCTTCGGGGCGGCCCATGCACCCGCAAGCGCCGCAAGGGTCAGCAGGCCCAGCGGGTTGACGACAACGGCGGCAAGCGGAATGCCCTCGGGAACCGGCAGGACGAAGGGAAGCAGGACCACACCTGGAAGACCAGAAAGCAGCGCGCGCCCGGCGCGGACCGTGTAGCGAGAGGCAAGAAGCATGGGGCGGGTCGCCTTTGATGAAGTGATTCGTATTTGACGGCGATCATTTGCTGTTTTACGTTAACTTCGTCAATCAAGAGATGAAGAAGTCCTGCCATGATCGAATCGCAACCCCTGGCGCGCGTGCAGCGCCTGTCCCGCATCTTGTCACGCCTGGCCCTGGTTTTCATGGCGCTCATCCTCCTGCTCGACCTGCTGCTCTGGATTGACCGGCCCGCACTGGAACGCAGCGCTGCGATGCTCTTGCCCGCTGGTACCCCGCACGACCTGACGACAACCGCGCTGATCGGCGGTTTCGTTGTGGCGCATATGGTGATGGGCCTTCTTCTCTACGCGCTCTGGCAGGCGCACCGACTGTTTGCGGCCTTCGCAGGGGGAGCGATCCTCGTGCCCGAAACGGGTCGTCGGCTGTTCCGCATCGGTCTTGCCTTTGCGCTGGTCCTGCCTGCGCAGCTTGCAGCCTCCGGGGCAACCTCGCTTCTGCTGACCTGGCGCAACCCGGCCGGAAGCCGCGCGCTGACGCTGTCGGCCGATCCGGTGCATGCGATGCTTGCGGTCGCCGGCCTGCTGATCCTGACGGTCGGCTGGGTCATGGCCGAGGCCGCGCGGATCGCCGAAGACAACGCACAGATCGTTTGAGGGCCGGCCCATGCCGATCAACGTGACACTGGATGTGATGCTGGCCCGCCGGAAGATGAAGTCGAAGGAACTGGCCGAACGCATCGGCATCACCGAGCAGAACCTGTCGCTTCTGAAGTCCGGCAAGGTGAAGGGGGTGCGGTTCGAAACCCTTGCCGCCATTTGCAGGGCCCTCGACTGCCAGCCGGGCGACCTGCTGGAATACCTGCCGGAGGACGACGCATGAAACCGCGCCCCTCTGCTCGCCTCCTCGTCGTTGATCCCGAGGACCGGGTGCTGCTGTTGCGGTTCAACCATCGGGAAGGGCCGCTGGCCGGGCAGGTCTACTGGGCCACCCCGGGCGGTGCGCTCGAGCCGGATGAAAGCTGGGAGGCGGCAGCCCTGCGCGAGCTGGCCGAGGAAACCGGGATCGTTGCCGCAGATCCCGGCGCACCGATCCATGCGCGCGACTTCCCGCAGCAGATGCCGGATGGTTCCTGGGTAGAGGCGCGCGAGAGGTTCTTCCTGATCCGCGTCCCGACCGCAGATGTGGACACCGACCGCCGCACGGCGCACGAGGTCGATGTGCTTGATCGGCAAAGATGGTTGTCGCTCCCGGAACTCGCCCGGACGGCGGACCTCGTCCATCCCGGTAACCTGCCGGACATCTTGCAGCCCCACCTGACTGCCGCCATCACAATCGGACTGCGCCCGTATAACGCCCTTCGCGACCTTGAGCGCTGCATGGCCCTGTGGCGTGCGGCATCCGAGGTCGGGCATCCTTTCCTGGATACAGCGACGCTCGTCGCCGATGCGGTGGTCGTGCGCGACAGCTACATGCCTGCTGCCGAGATCACCGTGGCAGAGCGGGCTGGCGCCGTGGTCGGCTTCATCGCACTTCTGGGCGGTCTGGTCGCGGGTCTGTTCGTCGATCCGGCTGCACATCGTTCGGGGGCGGGTCGCGCCCTGATCAGCGACGCGCTGCGTCGCAAGTGCCGGTTGGACGTCGAGGTCTACGCCGCCAACGCAGGCGCGCGCGCCTTCTATGCCGCCTGCGGCTTCGTCGAGACGGGTAGACGGGGCACCGACGATCGCGGACGTGCGCTGCCGCTGATCTGCATGACGCTGACGGAAGGAGGCCTGACATGACCGGACTGGACGCGCTCGATGCAGCCACCTGGCTGAACCCGCCGCCCGCCTGGGACCGGACACCCGAGGCGCTGACCCTCGAGACCGGAGAGGGCACGGATTTCTGGCGCGATACGCTTTACGGCTTCCGGCGCGACAGCGGTCACGCCTTTCTGGTGCCGGTGATGGGGGATTTCACGGCCCATGTCGGCTTCGAGGGTGACTATCGTGCGCTTTACGACCAGGCCGGTCTGATGCTCCGGCAGGATGAGGCCCACTGGATCAAGGCCGGGATCGAACTGTCAGACGGGGTCGCGAACCTTTCGATCGTGGTCACGCGAGGGGCTTCAGACTGGTCCACGCTGGCGCTCGGCGCGGAACCGGGGCCGCAACGGCTGCGGATGACACGGACGGGTGGCGCCGTGGTGATCCAGGCGCGCAACGCTGCAAACCGCTGGCAGCTTCTGCGCGTGACCCCATTCCCGCCGGGGCCAGCGCGAGTCGGGCCGACGGCCTGTTCGCCCGAGCGTGCGGGCTTCAGCGCCCGGTTCACGGAATTCACCTTGGGACCCGCCGTGGCCAAGGCGCTGCATGACGAAAGCCCTGCTGCATGAGCGAGACAATCACGGATCCGGCCGCGCTTCAGGCCCTGTATGGCCCCGCACTGCCGGTGGCGCGTGACAAGGTGACGGATCACCTGACGGATCCTGCCCGCGCCTTCATCGCAGCCTCGCCCTTCCTGATCCTTGCAACAAACGGTCCTCTTGGACCCGAGGCGAGCCCGCGCGGCGATCCTCCGGGCTTCTGCCGGGTCGTGGGCGACCGCCGCCTGCTGCTGCCGGACCGGCGCGGCAACAACCGGATCGACGGCTTGCGCAACATCCTTGCAGACCCGCGTGTGGGCCTGATGTTCCTGATCCCCGGGATCGGCGAGACCCTGCGCGTCCAGGGCATGGCGCGCATCCTGCGCGACGAGAGCCTTGCCCGAAGCTTCGCAATCGCAGGGACGCTTCCGGCCACGATCCTGGAAATCGAGGTGCGTCAGGTGTTCTACCACTGCGCCCGCTCGATCACCCGCGCGGCCTTGTGGAAGGCCGCGGCGCAGGTTTCCCGCGCGGTCGTGCCTACGGTGGGCGACTTTCTTGCCGCCGCGACCGCAGGGCGCCGTTCTGCCGCGGCCGAGAACGACGGCTATGCGGAACGGCAGCGCGATCTTTACTGAATTGACCCAAAGCCCCTCAGACCACCCGCCGCAGCAGGGCGGAGCGGCGCAGCCCTGCTGCCATGCCGGAGGCAATGGTCGCCGTTGCAGCCACGGATATGGGCAAGGCCGCGGCGCCCGGCGTGCCGACGGCATCAAGGGCACGGCTGACGGCCACAAGGATCGGCGCATGCAGGATGAAGGCGCCGTAGCTGTTTTCGGATGCCCAAGCCCAGAAAGCTGCCGCGCGGTTGTCGCGGCGCTGGCTCCAGCAGGTCAGCGCGGCGACGGCGCCAAGGGCGACCAGCGGCTCCCACAGGGCATAGACGACAGCGGCCGGCGAAAGGCCGGTCTCGAACCGGGGGGCGTCGGTCGACAGCAACGCCACCGGCAGGATCGGCAGCGCAACAAGACCCACCGCCATCGCCAGCCGCAGGCTGCGCGGCGGCAGGCGGTCAAGCCAGCCGTTCCGTCCGGCCCGCACGCCGACGGCAAAGAGCACGACGTAGGAGGCGAAATAGCCAAGCTGGAAGCCCGCAACCGTGAAGCCCACCGGCACGGCCTGCCGGATCAGCAGGGCCGCGAGGCCTGTGCCGAAAGCGATGGCGAGCCATTCTGCGAAGGGCGGCACGGGGCCGACGGCGACACCGTGCGCTGGCCAAACGGCGAGCACGACCGAGAAGACCAGCAAGGCCGCCGGGAACCAAAGCGGGCCAAGGATGAAGCTGCCGCGCAGGATCCGTGCGGCCGTGTCCGCGAGGATCTCGCCCACGGGTGCCGATGCCAGCGCGACGGTCAGCGGGCCGATGAGGAAGCCGAACACCAGCACCGGCACCCCGAGGCGGATCGCGCGATCGCCGAGGAAGGCCGTCGCCCCCTTGCGCTCCAACGATACTGGTGCGAGCGCACCCGAGATCAGGAAGAGCAGCCCCATGAAGAAGGCCTGGTTCACGGCGGCAAGGAAGGTCAACGGCAGGTTCGTCGCCTCGGTCGCTCTGAAGAACCAGCTGCCGCTTGCGCCGTGGGTGATCGCGGCGTGGTGCAGGATCACCAGCAGGGTCAGAACCATGCGCAGCCGGTCGATCCAGACGGCGCGCGGTCGGGCACTGGCAGGCTTGTCTGCGCCTTCGTCGGTCATGGTTTCGCTCGGCTTGTTGACTGGCCCGGTTCATGCACCGCAACCGAAGCTGCGAACAGAACCAGTTCACGACAATCTCAAGGGGCCGCCCGCCGGTCAGGGCTGGTCGCGGGCCTCCAGAAGCCGGGTAAGCGCCGCGGCAAAGCGGCGGGCATCACGCTCGGTCGCGGTGCCGAAGCCGATGACGAGGCCCTGTTCCGGCCGGTCAATGAAGTAGTCCGACAATGAGGACACGGCATAGCCCGCAGCATTCAGGGCGGCGCGCAAGGGCCCGTCGTCGGTGAGCTCCGGCAGGCGGGCCGTCAGTTGCAGGCCGCCGTCGGGGGTGGACAGCTGCACCCGGTCGCCCAGCGCCTCGGTCAGGGCCGCCCCCACGAACCCCAGGCGCTCACGATAGGCGGACGAGATCGCGGCGACATGCGCGCGCCAGGCACCCTGTGCCATGAACTCGGCCAGCGCCGCCTGGGCATGGACATTCGCCGCGAGGCCCAGCCGCCGCTGCACGGCGCAGAGCGCCTTGGCGCATCCCGGCGGCGCCACCATCCAGCCGATGCGCAGGCCCGGCAGCAGGCTTTTGGCGGCACTACCCAGATATACCACATGACCCGCGTCCGGCTGTGCGGCGAGCGCCGCGATGCCGCGCCCTTCCCAGACGAATTCGCTGTCGTAGTCGTCCTCTACGATCACGGCGCCGATGGCGCGGTCGGCGTCCAGCAGGGCAAGACGGCGGGCCATCGGCATCCGCACGCCGGTCGGATACTGGGTCGAAGGGGTGACGTAGATCAGCCGCGCCCCGGCCATCTCGGCGCGCGCGGGGTCGGCGCCGCGGGCATCCACGGGCAGCGCCCGGCAGGTCAGCCCTGCCGCCTGGAACGTCGCCCGGGCGCTCATGTAGCCCGGGCTTTCGACCAGTGCGACCTCGCCCGGATCGGCAAAGGCGGCGGCGGCGATCATCAGGCTTGCCTGTGTGCCTAGGGTCACGACGATGTCCTCGGGCGCGCAGACAAGGCCGCGGTGGCGGTGCAGCTGGTCGGCCAGCACCTGCCGCAGCTCGGGCAAGCCTTCGAAATGGGCATAGCCCTCGGCCCCGTCCTGCCGGTGGCGCGCGGCGCGCCGCAGCACCCGCCCCCAGGCATCGGCGGGAAACAGCGCCGGATCGGGCGAACCGGGGGCCAGCCGCCCCTCGGCCAGACCGCGCCGAAGGATGACGGCGGCCATGCCGGCGCGCTGCGACAGGCGGACGGGGGCGACCGCCCCCGGCGCCCTGCCGACCTCCAATGCCGCCACGCGCGGCGATGTGCCGGGACGGACCTCGATCACGCCTTCGGCCGCCAGAAGTTCGTAGGCGGCGTTCACCGTGTTGCGCCCCACGCCCAGAAGGGCCGCGGCCGCGCGGGACGAGGGGAGCGCCTCGCCCGGCACAAGCCGCCGGTCCAGCACTGCCGTGCGGATGCTGCGATAGAGCTGTGCGACCAGTGTCTCCGCCCCGTCCGGGTCGAGCGTCACGAGGCTGGCAAGGACGACTGGTTCCATGAAATCCCCCGCTACTGGCTCCTCCATGGGGCAGGATCATGCGGCAAAAGGCGCCCGTCCGACAGAGGAAGTTGCGCCATGACCGACCAACCCCGCTTCAACCGCGCCCGCAACGGCAAGCGCGCCCTTTATGACGAGGCGACCGTCCACGCGATCCTCGATGCCGGGCTGGTCGGTCATGTCGGCTTCGTCGCCGAGGGGCGGCCGATGGTGATGCCCATGGCCTATGCCCGCGGCCCCGGCTGCATCTGGCTGCACGGTGCCTCCAAGGCGCGGATCGTGAAGCTGGCCGAGGGTGCGGCGCTCACCATGACCGTCACGCTTCTTGACGGGATCGTGGCGGCGCGGTCGGGGTTCCACCATTCGGTCAACTACCGCTCTGCAGTCGTCCACGGCACGGGCCGGGCGGTGACCGACACCGACGAACTGGACACCGCCCTGCAGGCGATCACCGAGCATCTGCTGCCCGGCCGTTCCGCGGAAATCCGCCCGATGACCGCGCAGGAGCGCAAGGCGACCGGCGTCATCGCCCTGGCCGTCGAGGCCGCCTGCGCCAAGGTCCGCAGCGGACCGCCGGCCGACGACGCGGGCGACCACGCCCTCTGCCTCTGGGGCGGGGTGGTGCCGGTCGTCACGGCGCTCGGCCGCGGCGTTGCCGATGCCCATACCCCCGAGGGCCTGGCCGAGCCGCCCTCGATCAGCCGTGCCCGCGCGCGCTTTGCACTCTGACCATCCGAACCTTATTTCAAGGCCTTCCTCCCATGACCCTTGTCCTTCCGTCCCGCGCGCGAACCTCGCGACTCCGATCCCTGCGCCAGATCATCGCGGCCTTCCGGCGCCAGATCCGAATTCGGTCGGAGACCGCCCATCTGGACGACCACCTGCGCGCCGATATCGGCCTGCCGCCCCTGGCGGAACGACCACTGGAGCCGCACGAGGTCGCTGCGCGTCTTTTCCTGATGGCCGCGCGCTGAGGCCGTCCGATGAAGAGGCTTTCCGCGATGACCCGATGCCTGATCCCAGTCTGCCTCGCCGGTGCGGCCCTTGCCGCACTGCCGGTGGCCACCCTTGCCGAGGAAACCCCCATGCGCCCACGAACCGACCCCGCAGGCCGCTTCTCGCTGGTCGCGCCCGAGGGATGGCAGCGCGACGATGCCGGGCCCCTCGTGCGCCTGACCAGCCCCGAGGGCGACATCGCCCTGTGGTTCGGCCTGTCCGACATGAACGTTCCGGCCGAGGCCATCGCCGCCTGGACCGCCGCGGGCGAGCCTGCCCCCGCCCCGCAAGCCATCGTCCCCGCGCACCCGCGCCCTGGGTTCGAGGCCGCGACGGCCTTCGTCTATCCGGCGGAGGACGGGATCTTCCGGCAGGCCGTCGCCGAAAGCCACGGCGGCCGTCTGCATGTCACGCTGATCCGCGGCGCGTTGGCCGCGCTGGACCGGCGCGGCGCGCAGGTCAACATCGCGGTGACGGGGTTCCGTCCCGCGGATGCAGTGACCGAAACGCTTGCCGGTTTGTCCCCCGCCGCGCTGGAGGCCGCAGACCTCGCCGCGCTTTCTGCCTATGTCGAGGAGAACCTCGGCCGCTTCGACGTGCCGGGCGCCGTCGTCGCCGTGGTGCAGGGGGGTGAGGTGCGGATGCTCTCGGGCTTCGGCCGGCGCGCCCGCGGGGCGGACGATCCCCTGACGCCGGAAACCCGGATGATGATCGGCTCGGTCGGCAAGACCATGACGACGCTTCTGTTGGCGCGTCTGGTCGAGGAGGGGCGCCTGTCCTGGGACAGACCGGTGCAGGGCCTCCTGCCGCGCTTTGCCGTGGCCGACCCGGAACTCTCCGCGACGATCACCGTGCAGAACCTCGTCTGCGCCTGTTCAGGCGTGCCACGGCGTGACATGGAGTTCCTGTTCCACGCCAGCGACCTGGATGCCGAGGCGGTGATTGGCTCGCTGTCGGAATTCGAATTCTTCACCGGCTTCGGCGAGGCGTTCCAGTATTCCAACCAGCTCGTGGCTACGGGTGGCTGGGTTGCCGCGGCGGCCGACGGGGCCGCATGGGGCGGGCTGGATGCGGGCTATGCCCGCACGATCGAGGACCGCCTGTTCGCGCCGCTCGGCATGACGCGCTCGACGCTCGACTTCGTCGCGGTCATGGCCGACCCCGACCACGCCATGCCCCATGCGCCCCATGGGGCGGGCATCCGGGCCATCCTGCCGGTCGAGACCGAAGGCGCCCTGCTGCCCGTAGCCCCGGCGGGGGCGCACTGGTCCACCGGTGCCGACATGGCGCGCTATCTTCAGGCGCTGCTGGCCATCGGCGAGGGGAACGGCATCGTCTCGCCCGAAAGCCTCGCGCATCTGACCACGCCGCAGGTGCCGGTCAGCGCCACGATATCCTATGGCCTTGGCTGGTTCGTCGAGGACTGGCGCGGCCACCGCCTGATCCACCACGGCGGCAACACCTTCGGCTTCACGAGCGACCTTGCCTTCCTGCCCGAGGCCGGGGCGGGCATTGTGATCCTGACCAATGCGGGGCGGGCCAACGACTTCGTGCAGGCGGTCCGCGCGCGGTTCCTGGAACTGCTGTTCGACCTGCCGCAGGATCATCACGCAGGCGCGCTGCTCGCCCGCGCCGAGGCCGACCGCCGCGCATCCGACTGGGCGGCGGCCCAGCCGGTTCCCGCCGAAACGGCAGTGGCGGCCGAGGGGCGCTATCGCTCGCCCGTGCTGGGCGAGGTCGCCCTGCGCCGCACGGACGACCGGCTGATCTTCGACATCGGCGAGATGGCGGGCGAGATCCGGCCGGACCCGGCCCGACCCGGCCGCTGGATCGTCTGGGAGGGGCCGCTCTTCGCCATGCCGCTGGCGTTCGATGCGGCGAAGGGAACGCTCACCTTCGGCGAAGGCGCTGCGCAATATCTGTTCGAGAGGGTCGAATGATGACCGCCGGAAAGTCTGGTCTGCTGCTTGTCGTTCTTGCGCCGATGGCGTTCGCCTGGCTGGTGACCCCCGTCCATGCCGACCCGATCCGGCCCGGTGCCGAACACTGCGTCGTAGGCGTCGCGCCAGACGATCCGCTGAACCTGCGCGCAGGCCCGGGAACCGGGCATCGGGTGGCGACCCGTCTGCCTTACGCACGCTGCGGGCTGATCGTGACGGCCAGCTGCCGGGGAAACTGGTGCCCGGTGGAGGGTGGCCACCATGCCGGCTGGGCGCACCGCCGCTTCATCGCGGCGGTCTCGCCAGGGACAAACTGCCTGCGGCCGGGGCCGGCCGGGGCGCTGCGGGCCTGGCCCGCCGAACAGTCGCGCGCGCTGACCCGGCTGGCCCCGCAAGGCTGCGACATCGCCCTGCTACCCTACCAGGTGGCGGGCTGGCAGAAGATCCGACAGGGTGGATGGGAAGGCTGGGTGCGCCTGTCGGACCTGCTGTCCAACGAGTGACGACGCTCCTTGCGGCCCTGCGGCAGCTTCGCCGGGTTTGCGCACGGCGCACATTCGGGTTCGGGTCCGCAGCGGCACCACGGTCGATCTTCCTGGTATCCCCGGCACGGACCGGATGAGTACCGGTCTGCGAAAAGGAGGGGTGGATCAGGGATCCCACCGTCAAGCCTGATCTTGTCCGGATAGACCGTATCGACCTTGCTACAGGCGTGCCTGGCCCACTCCGACAAAGGTCCGTGGCCCTGCCACTCTTGAACCGCGGACAAGGCACCGTGGCTGAGCACCGCTTGCTGCGCGCGGCAGATCGCCTCGAGCGGCAGCAGTGCAACCCGCACATGTTGGCGCCTCGGTCCGGGTCGATTTCAAGGAGTGCCCTCTCGAGCAGAAGTCGATAGTCGCTCTCCCTCGCGTGCCGGCGGAAGACCTTGCAGTGGTAGCAATTGGCGCGGTCGACCTTGGCGGCGGCCTTCACTTACCCTGGCACTGTGGTGGAACCGGCCCACTGCCCCGACAGCGCCCGGTGGGAACCCGCGGCATCTTGCATCTGTCTTCCGTCCCACGAGCAGAGCAGAAACAAAAATCCCGGCGGATCCAGCCGGGCACCGGCAACGGTCTGCATGAACGCTATACGACCAAGCGAGGAAATCATGATGCAGCCTGAACCAGAACCTGCTGCCCTCCTGCCATGATCGAGGCCGTTCGGGCGGCCAGCTCCATCATAAGGGCCGAGTTCCATCGCCCCGTCGGTCCAAGAGGCTGCGGATCGAAGACGGCCCCGATCGACACGGAAGTCACGCTGGCCCTGAAGGACCGCCTGCCCGGCCTGGATGCCTGCGGCTTCCCCGGCCAAAAGACCAGGGCCATCCTGCCTCGGGCAGCGACATCTGGGGGTGGGCCCTCATGACGGGACAGCGGGCTTCCTTTCCGGTCGCCGGAGATCGGCCATCTCGGCCGGCTTGCTGCGTCCGGGGCGCGGCGATCATCCGGTGCCGGCTGCGACCTGATCACCTGCGGCAAAGCTACACCGCTCACGCACAACCGCGTGGTGTCGCGCTGCTTGCCTGTTCAGGGGCGCAAGGCGATCCCACCACCGTTGCACAACGCCGCACTGTCGTGCCGCCCCGTCGCGGCCCCCAGCATCTGCCATCCCTGCCCACAGGAATACTGGCCCGACAATGCGCTGAACCTGGCCGGGGCCCTGCTCGCCACCGGCGCGGAAATGGCAGCGGCGCCGGGCATCGGCCAGGAGGCAAGCACTTGATAACGACCTCGTTCCGGACAGGCCCGGCCGTCACGCGCAATCCGGCAGCCGGTCATTCCGCAGCCCCCAGGCTCTTGCGTGCAACCTCGGCGGCGTCGCGCAGATGGTCGTTCACGGCCCTTGCAGCCGCCGCCGCGTTGCCGGAACAGATCGCGTCGCAGATCCGTTCCATGTGCGCCTGACCCGAGGTGCTGCGGTCGCTGCTGGCCAGGGTCAACGCCCGAAGCCTGGAGATCCGTCCGTTCAGCCGCTGGACGATCTCCCAGGCGATGTCGTGCCCTGCGGCGGTGAAGATCACCTCGTAGAACGCGGTCGTCGCCGCCAGAAGTTCTGCCGGAGGTGCACCGGCGAAAGCCGCCCTTATGCGGGCAAGGGCAGATCGCAGACGTTGCTTCACGCTGTCATCTGCGCGCCGGGCGCAGGCGGCGGCGGCATCTGCCTCGAGCAGGCGGCGGATGTCGTAGATCTGGCGCGCGCGTGGCCAGTCCAGCGTGGCGACGACCGGGCCGACACGCGGCAGGATCTCGACCAGCCCCTCGGCCTCCAGGTAGCGGATCGCCTCGCGCACGACAGACCGCGACACGCCCAACTGGTCGCAAAGCGTCCGCTCGACCAGACGGTGCCCGCCGGGAAACCGCCCCTCGACGATCGCCTGCCTGAGCCGGCCGACCGCCAGTTCCCGCAGGGTGGTCGGCGCGTGGTTGATGCGAAGATCCAGAGTGTCGTTCATTCTTGCACTCTACGGGTCAATCGGGCACCGCCGCAAGGGATATTGACAGATGGTATTCTGGTATACCAAGCTTCGCAGCAAGATCGGAGACCCACATGCCCGCACAGATTCGCAAGACATGCACTTTCGTCGAGACGCTTCTGATCGAAGGCGGTCGCGCCGCACCTGTGCCGCTTAAGCTGATCGCCGCGGCCGCGGTGCTGCGAAACCCGTGGGCCGGCCGAGGCTTTGTCGTGGACTTGAAGCCCGAGATCCACCAGATCGCGCCCGAACTGGGCCAGCTTCTGACCGGCATGATCCTTGAGGCCGCCGGAGGAGGGAACCGGGTGGAAGGCTACGGCAAGGCCGCAGTCGTCGGCCTGTCGGGCGAGCTGGAACATGCCAATGCGCTGATCCATACCCTGCGCTTCGGCAATCATTACCGGCAGGCGGTCGGGGCCAGAACCTACCTTGCCTTCACCAACGTGCGCGGGCCGGCAAACTGCCCCGTAATGATCCCCCTTATGGACAAGCACGACGAAGGCCGCAGGTCACATTATCAGACCGTACACTTCTCGATCCCCGACGCGCCGGCCGCGGACGAGATCGTCGTCGCTCTGGGCGCCTCGACCGGGGGGCGGCCGCATCACCGGATCGGTGACCGCTACCAGGATCTCAGGGACCTTGGCCATGACGTCTCGAACCCTGCGGCTGTCTGACGGCCGCGCCGTCCGCGTGCTGGACCACGGCGCCGGACCGCCGGTCCTTCTTCTTCACGGCGTAGGCCTGCGGGCCGAGGTGTGGGAGCCTCAGATCGCCGCACTTTCGGCCACGCACCGCGTGATCGCTGCCGACCTGCCGGGCCATGGCGAAAGCGACGCGCTGGCAATCCTGCCCGACCTGCCGGACTATGTCGCCTGGGCCGCCCGACTGGCAGAGTCCATCGGAGGCCCCATCGCGGTCGCCGGTCATTCGATGGGTGCCCTGATCACCATGGGTCTTGCGGTCGAACGTCCCGACCTTCTGACGCGCGCCGCCCTGCTGTGCCCCGTCTTCCGCCGGACGCCCGAGGCCCGGGCCGCGGTTCTGGCGCGGGCTGAGGAGATCGCGGTCGGGCGCGGCGGCATCGACGGGCCGCTGTCGCGCTGGTTCGGGGATCAAAACGGCCGCCTGCGCACGCGTGTGGCCGGCTGGCTGCGGTCGGTGCCGCAGGCAGGCTATGCCGCGGCCTATCGCGCCTTTGCCACGGGGGATTCGATCTACGCCGACCGGATCGGCCTGATCAGGCGGCCACTTCTGGTGCTGACCGCCGATGGCGACGCGAATTCCAGCGCCGAAATGGCCCGCCAGATCGCCACGGCCGCACCAAGGGGGCGGGCCGTCGTGATCGAAGGTCACCGCCACATGGTACCCCTGACCGCCCCCGAGGCGGTAAACCTAGCCTTGATTGAGTGGCTGGCCACCGGACAGAAGGAGGCTGCGGCATGACCCCTTCTCCCCGCGCGCTGCGCGATGCCTTCGGCTGTTTCATGACCGGCGTCACGGTCGTCACGACGCTTGACCAGGACGGGCGGCCTCTGGGCTTTACCGCGAATTCCTTTGCTTCTGTATCGCTTGATCCGCCGCTGCTGCTGGTGTCGATCGCGAACAGTTCGGCCAATCGGGCAAGCTTTACCAAAGGCGCAGGCTTTGCGGTAAATATCCTGTCCGAGAACCAGAAGGATATTTCCGCCACCTTTGCCCGCCCCTCTGACGACCGCTTCGCCGGGGTTTACTGGAGGCGCGGCCCTGTCGGCTTTCCGCTGATCGCCGGTGCCTCGGCCTGGTTCGACTGTACGCTGCACCAGGTGATCCCGGCGGGCGACCACAGCATCCTGATCGGGCTGATCGGGGCCTTCGAGGCCACCTCCCACCCTGGCCTTGGCTACTATCGCGGTGCCTATGTCACCCAGGCTGCAACTGCGGCGCAGATGCCGGCAGGGCCGGATGTCGTGATCTCGGCCATTCTGGAGGCCGAGGGCCGGGTGCTTCTGGTCGATGACGGACGCGGCGGCCTTTCGGTGCCGATGGCTAAGGTCGGACAGAAGGGCGTGCAGGCCACGCTGATGGACCTGATCGACGGCCTTGGCCTTCAGGCAGAGGCCGGCATGATCTATGCGGTCTATGAGGACAGCAGGCTGGGCACCCAGCATATTGCCTTGCGCTGCCCCACTGTCCTGTCGCAGCCGAAGCGCGGCGCCTTCGTGGAACTGTCCTGCGACGGGGTCTCGGACATCACGGACCCGGCGCTGCGCATCATGCTGGAACGGCTGGCCGGGGAATCGCGCCTGGGCAACTACGGAATCTATTTCGGCACGCACGAAACCGGGCGTGTGCAACGCGGCTCAGAGGGGCTGATAGCATGAAATTCTCGCTTTTCATCCATATGGAGCGCGTCTCGGCCAAGGATGACGAGCGGCGGCTCTATGACGAAATGATCGAACTGTGCCACATCGCAGACGAGGGTGGGATGCATGCCATCTGGACGGGCGAACACCACGGCATGAGCTTCACCATCGCGCCGAACCCGCTGCTTAACCTTGTCGATCTGGCACGGCGCACGAAGAACGTCCGCCTTGGCACCGGCACGGTGATCGCGCCGTTCTGGCATCCGATCCGGCTTGCGGGCGAAGCGGCCATGGCCGACATCATCATGGACGGAAGGCTCGAGCTTGGCATTGCGCGCGGCGCCTACAGCTTCGAATATGAACGGCTCATGCCCGGACTTGACGCCTGGAACGCAGGCGGCCGGATGCGCGAGCTTATCCCGGCCGTCAAGGCGCTGTGGCAGGGCGACTATGCGCATGACGGGCAATACTGGCAGTTTCCCCGGACGACCTCGACGCCGAAGCCGGCCCAACAGCCCGGGCCGCCGATCTGGGTCGCCGCGCGCGATCCGAGCAGCCATGACTTTGCCGTGGCCAATGGGTGCAATGTCCAGGTCACGCCGCTGCATCTGGGCGACGATGAGGTCGTCAGCCTGATGGAGCGATTCAACACAGCCTGCGCCGCCCACCCCGAGGTACCGCGGCCGAAGATCATGGTCCTGCGCCACGCCTACGTCGCATCGGACGAGGCCGATGCACGCACCGCCGCCGAAGAAATGACCCGGTTCTATTGCTATTTCGGCGCCTGGTTCAAGAACGAGCGCCCGATCCAGCAGGGCCTGATCCAGGAATTGACCGAAGATGAGATCGCGGCCCATCCCGTCTATTCCGCCGCCGCAATGCGTCGCAACCAGATCATCGGCGAGCCGGACGAAGTGATCGCCCGCCTCAAATCCTACGAGGCACTCGGCTATGACGAATTCAGCTTCTGGATTGACTCGGGCATGAGCTTCGAACGCAAGAAGGCCTCGCTTCAGCGGATGATCCGCGACGTGATGCCGGCCTTTGCCTGAGGGGGCCGGTCATGGAACGGTTCCAGCATTACATCGACGGGCAGTTCGAGGACGGGAAGGACAGTTTCGCAAGCCTTGATCCCGCGACGGGCGTCCCCTGGGCCGAAATGCCGCTTGCCTCGGCCCATGACGTGGACCGTGCGGTTACATCGGCGCACCGGGCCTTTCTTTCTGCCCCCTGGGCAACGATGACCGCGACGGCGCGCGGCAAGCTTCTGTACCGGCTTGCCGATCTGGTGCAGGCCGCCGCCCCGCGTCTGGCGGCGCTGGAAACCCGCGACACCGGCAAGATCATCCGCGAAACATCAGCCCAGATCGCCTATGTCGCTGAATATTACCGCTATTACGCCGGTCTCGCCGACAAGATCGAAGGCGCGCATCTGCCCATCGACAAGCCCGACATGGAGGTGTGGCTGCGCCGCGAACCGGTGGGCGTGGTCGCGGCCATCGTGCCTTGGAACAGTCAGCTCTTCCTCTCTGCGGTCAAGCTGGGGCCTGCCCTCGCTGCCGGGTGCCCGGTGGTTCTGAAGGCATCCGAAGACGGGCCGGCGCCGCTGCTGGAATTCGCCCGCCTGGTGCATGAGGCCGGCTTTCCGCCCGGCGTCGTCAATATCCTGACCGGTGGGCCCGAAGCAGGACAGGCGCTGACCACCCACCCCAAGATCGCGCACATCGCCTTCACCGGCGGGCCCGAGACCGCGCGGCACATCCTGCGCGCCTCGGCCGAGAATCTTGCCCGCACCTCGCTGGAACTGGGCGGCAAGTCACCCTTCATCGTGTTCGATGATGCCGATCTGGACAGTGCGGCCAATGCCCAGGTCGCAGGGATCTTCGCCGCGAGCGGGCAAAGCTGCGTCGCGGGATCGCGCTTGCTGGTGCAGCGGAGCGTGAAGAAGCCGATGCTGGCCCGGCTGATCGCGAAGGCCGGGGCCGTCGCCATCGGCGCGCCGGACCGGATGGAGACCGAGGTCGGCCCGCTGTGTACGGCCCGGCAACGTGACCGCATCGTGCGCCTGGTCGAACGGTCAGTCGCGGCGGGGGCGCGGGTGGTGGCCGGCGGGGTTGCGCCGGATGGCCCAGGTTTCTTCTTTCCACCGACGATCCTTGATTGCTCTGACGCCCCCGAGGCACCGGCGCTGCACGAGGAATTCTTCGGCCCGGTCCTGTCCGTCGTGACCTTCGACACCGAGGACGAGGCGCTGGCCATGGCCAACGGCACCGATTACGGCCTTGCTTCGGGCGTATTCACCCGCAGCCTGACGCGCGCCCACCGCATGATCCGTGGCATCCGCGCCGGGATCGTCTGGGTCAACACCTACCGCGCCGTGTCGCCCATCGCGCCCTTCGGCGGACATGGGTTATCGGGCCACGGCCGCGAAGGCGGGATGGCGGCGGCATTGGATTACACGACGATCAAGACGGTCTGGTTAAGGACGTCGGACGATCCGATCCCCGATCCCTTCGTGATGCGCTGAACCACTGCCCGGGCGGCGGGGCAGCAAGGCGGCGGAAGACAGCGATCCGTCCCTGTCCGGGGCGGCACTTGGCCGGGGCAGCCGCCCCGGCGCTGACCCGCACCCATGCCGACAAGCGTCGCACCCACATGCATGGCCGGATCTGCTTCGGCCCCCATCCCGGTAGAGGCCACGCGCATCCTGGTCGGCACGAAGCCCGTGGCGGTCTGGTCCGGCTTTGATGCGCCCCCTGCCGCGGCGGCAGCTTCCCCCTAGACAGCAGCGGCCCGGCGATGCCCCTATGCAGGAAGGAACCCGGGCAAGCGATACGGCGTCAGGATCGCGACCAGCCCCGGACAGGAACTGCACACTTGCAGAAGGAGCCCTTCGCCTCGTGCCGGACACCCCCGCCTCTGCCAGACCGCCCTTTCTTGCGCCATTGTCCGCGCCAGGACTTCTGTTTGCGGCGCTGTTGTTCGGCCTGTCGATCACGCCCTCGATGGTGCCGCGCGCGCCCGAGATGCAGGGCATTCTTGGCGGGGTCGTCGCTGCAGTCGGCTATCTTCTGTGGTGGGGCCTTGCACGATCAGTGATCTGGCTGGGCCAGATCCCGCCGCGCGACCTGGCACCATCGGTGCGGCGGGGCATGCTGCTGCTGGGGGGCGGCGTCGGGGCGCTTTGCCTGTGGAAGGGTGCGGAATGGCAACAGTCGATCCATGACGCCTGGAACCTGCCGCCCGTACAGGCGACAGCACCGCTGCGGGTTGCGCTGATTGCTCTGGCCGTCTTCCTGGCCCTGCTGGCCTTGGCCAGGGTGTTCCTGATGCTGTCCGCCAGCTGGCAGCGGCGTAGCCGAAGGGTCCTGCCCCCAAGACTGGCGCATGTCGCGGGCATTCTGGTGGCGCTGGCCGTCTTTGCCGCCGTGATCGACGGGATAGCCGTGCGCGGGCTGCTGCGCGGTCTCGACAACACGGCGCGGCTGGCCGACAGTCTGATACCGCCCGATCTTGACGCCCCAGCCTCTCCACTGGTCGCCGGCGGCCCCGGCTCGCCGCTCAGATGGAAGGACATGGGCCGCTGGGGACGCAGTTTCGTGGCAACCGGACCCGACGCTGACGCCATCTCTGCCTTCTGGGGCAACCCGGCGATGCAGCCGATCCGTGTCTATGTCGGGCTGAACGCAGCCGACACGCCCGAAGCCCGGGCCCGGCTTGCCTTCGACGAACTGGCCCGACTGGGCGGGTTCGACCGGTCGGTGCTGGTCGTCGCGATGCCGACCGGGTCCGGCTGGCTGGACCCCGGAGGGATGGATACGCTCGACTATATCACCCGCGGCGACGTGGCGACAGTGGCGGTGCAGTATTCCTACCTGCCCAGCCCTGTTTCGGTGGTCGTGGACCCACGGAAGGGTGTGGCCGAGGCGCAGGCCCTATTCGACATCGTCTATAGCCACTGGACCACCCTGCCCGCCGGGAAACGGCCCAGGCTTTACCTGCACGGCCTCAGCCTGGGAGCCTTCCTGTCGCAGGAAACAGTGCCGCTGCTCGATCTTTACGCCGATCCGATCCAGGGCGCACTCTGGACCGGGTCGCCCTATCTCAGCGAGTTCTGGCGGATGGTGCAGACCCGCCGCAACGCCGGCAGCCCGGCCTGGCGACCGGCCTTCGGCAACGGGTCGCTGATCCGCACGATGAACCAGGACGGAGGTCTGGACAGGTTCCAGACCGACTGGGGCCCGATGCGTTTCGTGTTCCTGCAATACGGCAGCGATCCGATCGTGTTCTTCGACTGGTCGCTCGCCTGGTCGCGGCCGGACTGGCTTGCCGGGGATCGCGCGCCCGACCTGTCGCCGCGCATGCGCTGGCTTCCGCTGGTCACCCTGCTTCAGGTGGGTCTGGACATGGCTTTCGCCGTGGGCACCCTGGGTTACGGGCACGACTACATGGCCCGCCATTACATACCTGCCTGGGCTGCGACGCTGGACCCGCCAGGCTGGACGGTCGAGGACGAGGCCCGGCTGATCGCCCACCTCGACGGGCTAGTTCCGCGCTAGGCAAGACGCCCATGACCACGAGGGACTCACGGGGTTTCGGGAGCAAGGGCAGACGATCAGTCTGACGGCTGAAAGGCAAAGGGCGCGGCCGCCTCGAAACTGGCCGAGGATTCGCCCGCAAGGATCCGCTCCATGTCGACACCCAGATCCAGCTTCTTGACCGGCGCACCTTCCGACAGGTCGAGTTTTGCCAGATCGACCCAGAAGACGCTGGGCGAGGTCACTGACTCGACATAGTAGCGCAGATCCCGCTGGTCTGCGACGACACGCCAACGGGTCGTGGACAGGTTCGGCTGCTCGGCGATGCTGATGCCCCAGGGAACTGACACCTGCCGGATTACGCTGAACACCGAAGCCGCCGCCACGCGGGCATCGGCACTCTGCTCCACAGCATTGATGTAGAAGCTGGCGCGCACGAACCGGTCGGTGGCGCGGACGGTGCCGGGCATGAACTCGCGCGGGTTCACCCCCTGCCAGTATTCGCGGATCGCAAGCTGTCGATCAAAGGTCGGCTCGTTGGTCATCACCTGATAGCTGCGGTCATGCCAGATCACCATCTCGCCATCGACGAACTCGATGATCGCACTGTCCCCCGTCGCATCAGACATCGAGACATGCACCGTTGCGGCCTTTCCCGGCGGCCCGACCGGAACCTCGCCCCCCTGGACCAGAACCGGGTTGGCGCGCAGGTCGGCCACCGCCTCGGCCACGGTGCCATAGCGGTCAAGCAGATACTGCGGAAAGACAGAGAGCGAGATGCGCGGCGTCACGCCATCGTCCTCGGGATAGGTGGCCTCGACCTCCCACAGAAGGTTCACGACAAGGCCCGCCTCGTTCATGCCGTCGGCGGTCGCGATGTCATAGCCCGATACCACAAGGCTTCCGTACTTCGCGGTCCATTCCGCCGAACGATCACCCGCCGCGCCATTACGCACAATACCCCGTGGAAAGGCCCAGAGATTGCTGACCATCGGCAGTTTCCAGTCCATGCTGCGCCCGGTCAGGATGCGCCCCTCGGGGCCCAGATAGACAGCACGGGTGCAGGCTTCGGCCACGGGGGCCGCGGCCATGATCACCGCAGCGGCCATGGCGACGGCAGATCGCGCAAACCAATACATTCGGACCTCCCGACTCCTTTGGAAAAAGGGGCTGGCCTCAGTCGCCCCTGCTGATTTGCCCCAACCTCTCAGAACCTCCAGGTCGCGCCGAGCAGCGGCCCCGTCATGGAACCCTTGAACACGGTTCCGCCATCGGAATAGTCGACGTAAAGGTGGCGCCAGCCGACAGAGAGATAGAGACTGTCATTCATCTGATAGTTTGCGGTCACTGCCACCTGATAGGTGAGATCCGACCCCACCCCGAAACCGCCCAGGTCAAGATACCCCAGCAGGGACCAGCGGTCGGCAAGCGGGGTGTTGACCCTGAGGGCAAGGATCGGATCCACGAAATCGGCCGTCGGCGCGATGCTGATACCCACCAGCGGAACCGAAACCTGACCGTCCAGGCGCCAGGCGCGCAGACCTCCCATGGCATCCACTGTCGTCCCGCCACCTACGTCGAAACGCTGCCCTGCCGCCAGCGTCAGGGACCGGATCGTCACCTCTCCCGAGGCCGGCGCACCGACCGGCGGCAGCAGACCTTCGCGGGACGAGGCCGAGTAGGTGAAGTCTGCGAAGAGCACCAGGTCGCCGCGTCGGGCAAGCCCCGTGACGAAGAACGCGCCATCAAGATCCTGAAGCACCTCGGACAGCGACTTGTCGAAGGACAGTGTCGGCCCGCCGGTGAACGGCGTGAAGTCACCGGTGACGCCGGCACCCCAGCCATAAAGCGTGACCTGACCCGACCAGTCCTCCGCTGCGGCGGGCATCGGGGCGAGCGTTGCAGCACCGGCAAGCATGCAACCTGCAACCAGCGAGGCAAGAGAAATACTCGGTTTCCGGGGCATCACAGGGTCTCCTTGAACACGCGCCCGCCCTTCATGATGAGGCGCAGGTTGTTTGCGGGATCGCCGAGGAAAGCGAGATCGGTTTCGGGATCGCCATCCCATACGAGAATGTCGGCATGGGCCCCTTCGGCAATGACGCCGAGACGGCCCTGATAGGGGTCGCGGGGGCCAGAAAGGGCAAGAAGACCTCCGGCCTTGCCCGTGGCCATACTGAGCGCTTCCAGCGGAGACATGAAGCGCGCCAGCTTGGCAAGCTGGCGTCCCTGGCTTTGCGAAGCGCCGGGGTTCATCAGGATATCGGTTCCGAAGGCCATGTTGACCCCTTCGGACCTACCCATTTCGAAGGCGTTCACCGTGCCCCGCGCAACTTCCTCGGCCTTCTGCTGCTGGATGGGGTTGCTGCGAGGGTTGGAATCCTCGTCCTGAAGGAACGGCTGGATCGACCACCATGCCCCTTCCTCGCGCATCATCCGCACCGACTCGAGGTCCGCCAACTGGCCATGCTCGATCGATTTGACCCCGGCCCGCAGCGATCGCTGGATGCCTTCGGGCGTGTAGACATGCGCGCAGGCATAGGTGCCCCAATCGGCAGCGGCGCGCACGGCGGCCTCCATTTCCTCCTGAAGGAATTGGGCGGTGTCGAGAGGATCGTAGATCGATGTCACCCCGCCACCCGCCATGATCTTGATCTGGCTGGCCCCCTTCATCAGTTGCTCGCGGGTGCGGCGCAGAACCTCGTCCGCACCATCGGCGATGGCGGCAACCCCGGTCCTTTCGGTGTAGTCCGGCGCATCGCCCGGCATCCGGGGCAGGGTATTCAGAAGCCGGAAATCACCATGCCCGGAGGTCTGGGAGATCATCGCACCCGACGGAAAGATGCGCGGGCCGGTCACAACGCCGCTGTCGATGGCCAGTTTCAGCCCGAAGACCGGACCGCCCGTGTCACGCACGGTCGTGAAGCCGCGCATCAGGGTCGCGCCCGCCTCTTGCCCGGCGACAAGATGAACGAAGGCAATGTCCTGGGTCAGTGCCGCTATCTGGCTGACACTGACCAGCGTGGCGTGCCAGTGGCAGTCGATCAGGCCCGGCGTCACCGACCGGCCGCCGCAGTCTATCACATCGGCGTCCGCAGGGCCGGTGCCTGCCGCAGGGAGGCCGGTAATTCGGCCGCCTTCGATCACGATGTCGCGACCGGTCTGCATGGACAATGTGGAACCATCGAAAAAACGCAGATTAGTCAGCACCGTCGGGCGCCCCGGCGTCTGCGCCCGCACCTCGCGCGGGGCAAGGCCGAAGCCCGCAAACATGCCGATCACGGCGGCGCTTCCGCCAAGGAACTGACGGCGGGAAATATCCGCCTCGATCCGGTGCATGGCCGCCTGTGTCTTGGGCGCGCCGCAAAGACAGGGATTGATCGACGCAGCCCCGGTTTCGATCGCTTCGCAACACGCCATGCACATACGGAAAATTCCTTTCCCGAAGTAAAAGTTGCGTTAATGCTATATTGATCCCGTTGTCGGGCAACCGTTTTCCTGCCCGCGCCGACATTTTTTTGGTGATGGCGGGTTCCAGGCGGCCCGGAATGGGTGACACAGCCATCGGCCAGCCGTCAGGCAACTTGCGACACCACATTCGCAGGGGGTGCGGCATGGCCGCTACTGCGCGCCTGGCCGGACCAGGCCACGTTGACCCGTCGGCGGCGGCACGTTCCAAGGGGGTCGGCCAGAAATTCCCGCAACAGGGCCGAGCCGGGCAAGGTCGTTTCTCGCCCCGCTTTGCTACGGATCGGCCAGGCCCGTGGTGCCCGCGGCACGGCCCCGCATGGGCTGGCGTTCGCGCGGACCGGGCATAGACCACCACATCGGGTCAATCCGATCCCGGGTGCCGAACAGGGAACCAGCTTCAGATGCAACGGATCAGGGCATCACCTCGAACCGGTCCACATCCACCATCCCCTTGTCCGTGATCTTCAGATACGGGATCACTGGCAGGGCCAGGAAGGCCAGTTGCAGGAAAGGCTCGTCCAGCGTGACCCCTAGCGACCGCGCCGCCGCGCGCAGGGCGATCAGCTGCTCGCGCACCTCCTCGAAACTGCCAAGGCTCATCAGCCCCGCGACTGGCAGGGGCAG
The DNA here is from genome assembly GCF_004762095.1 of Tabrizicola caldifontis. Classification (GTDB taxonomy): domain Bacteria; phylum Pseudomonadota; class Alphaproteobacteria; order Rhodobacterales; family Rhodobacteraceae; genus Tabrizicola; species Tabrizicola caldifontis. Next base: position 137,581 of record NZ_SIJH01000009.1, on the reverse strand, counting down.
TTCGGCCAGAACCCGCCCGGCCTCGACCACGACAAAGCCGCCCTCGATCTCGCCCAGCCGGTTCGCGGCCAGAGCCATGTCGGCATGATCCACCCCGACCACGGCGATGTTGTGATGGTCGTGGCAGACGGTGGACCCGATCGCCCCTCGTTTCAGGCCGAAACCCCTGACGAACCCCGTCGCCCGGTTGCCGTTGACCCCGTGCCTCTCGATCACCGCGATCTTCACCAGGTCGCGGGCCAGGTCGGGCTGCTTGTCGCCGTCTTGCGGGGCGATGTCGAAGGTCAGGTGCTCGGTAATGATCTTGCCGGGCAGGATGCCGATCACTGGGGTCTCGACCCGGTTGCCGCCGGTGCGGAAGTGTTCTGGACGGACCGGGGGCGCCTTCACCGAATGCCGGGCAACGGGCGCTGTCGTTGCCCGTGCGGCAAAGGCCGCATCGTCGGCTACGACGCCCCCAGCCAGCACCAGGCTGGCATGGCAGCCCTCCAGACTGTCGATCACCGCGATGTCCGCCCGCTTTCCGGGCGCGATCAACCCACGGTCCTTCAGGCCGAACCCCTCGGCTGCGGAAAGGGATGCAGCCCGATAGACCGCGAGGGGCGGCGCCCCCAGCGCAATCGCAGTACGGATCATGTGGTCGAGATGCCCGTGCTCGGCGATGTCCAGCGGATTCCGGTCGTCGGTGCAGAAGGCGATGTAGGGCGAAAAGCGTTCGGTCAGCAGCCCGGCCAGCGCGTGCAGATCCTTCGAGACCGACCCCTCGCGGATCAGCACCCGCATCCCCTTGCGCAGCTTCTCCAGCCCTTCGTCGCAGGTGGTCGCCTCGTGCTCTGTGCGGATTCCGGCGGCGATGTAGCCGTTCAGGTCGTGGCCGCGCAGCAGGGGGGCGTGCCCGTCGATGTGGCGCCCCTGGAAGGCCTGAAGCTTCTCCAGACACCCCGGATCCTTCATCAGAACGCCCGGATAGTTCATGAACTCGGCCAACCCGATCACCTTGGGGTGGTCCATGAACGGCACCAGATCGGCCGCGGCAAGCCGCGCACCGGTTGTCTCCATGTGGGTCGAGGGCACGCAGGAAGATAGCTGAACCCGCAGGTCCATCACCAGCTGCACCGCCGAATCAAGGAAATAGCGGATGCCTTCCACCCCGCAGACATTGGCGATCTCGTGCGGGTCGCAGATCGCCGTGGTCACGCCCCGCGGGGTCACGCAGCGGTCGAACTCGTGCGGTGTCACAAGGCTTGATTCGACATGTAGATGTGTGTCTATGAAGCCCGGGACCAGCACCCGGCCTGCCACGTCGATCTCGCGTCGGCCGCTGTAGCTGCCGAAGACGCCAACGATCGTATCGCCGCAGATCGCCACGTCGCTTTCGACAAGATCGCCGGTGATCAGGTCGAAGACGCGACCACCCTTCAGCACCAGATCGGCGGGCATGACACCCCGGCCCTGATCAATTCTGTCGGAAAGCGGCGCTTTGGGCATGGCATTCTCCTTTCCGATCAGGGAACCTGAAACCGCCTGCGGCGTAAAGATGCCGCGACCTGCCCGGACCTTCCCATGCGCCCGTTGCGCGGAATTGCCCTGAAACTCGCCTCTGTCCTGGTCTTCATCGTCATGGCCTCGATGATCAAGGCCACTGCGCCGCATGTTCCCGCCGGGCAGTCGGTGTTCTTCCGCTCGCTCTTCGCGATCCCCGTGATCGTCGCATGGCTGGCCTGGCGGCGGAAACTGGCCACGGGGTTGAAGACGGCCAATCCGATGGGCCACCTGTGGCGCGGGATCGTGGGCACGCTGGCCATGGGCCTGGGCTTTGCGGGCCTTGGCTACCTGCCGCTGCCCGAGGTCACCGCCATCGGCTATGCCGCGCCGCTTCTTACCGTGATCTTCGCCGCGATGTTTTTGGGCGAGGAGGTGCGGGCCTTCCGCATCTCGGCGGTGGTTCTGGGCATGACGGGCGTGCTGATCGTGCTTGCACCCCGCCTGTCGCTGACCCCCGATGCCGCCGGCATGGCCGAGGCCTTCGGGGCCATGCTGGTGCTTGGCGGTGCGGTCTTTGCCGCTTTGGCACAGGTCTTCGTGCGCCGACTGGTACAGACCGAGGCGACGGCGGCCATCGTCTTCTACTTCTCGCTGACCGCCACCGCGCTGTCGCTGGTCACCCTGCCCTTCGGCTGGGTCTGGCCGACCCCGCTTGAGGCCACGCTGCTGGCGGGCGCGGGGCTTCTGGGCGGATTGGGCCAGATCCTGCTTACCTCAAGCTACCGCGAGGCCGACGCCTCGCTGGTTGCCCCCTTCGACTATGCCTCCATGCTGTTCGCGCTGGCGATCGGGTATTTCATCTTTGCCGAAGTGCCCACCCTGGCGATGCTGGGCGGTGCGGCGCTGATCGTGACCGCCGGAATCCTGATCATCCGGCGCGAACGCAAGCTGGGCCTGGAACGCGCGCGACAGCGGAAGGCGATGACGCCGCAGGGCTGAGAGGCCGCTTGTTCCGCGCATTCGACGTGTTCTCTCCGGGCGCGCGGCAAGGGAATGAAATGCCACGATGGCCAGTTCCTAGGCCTCGCGCACCGTAGCATTCTGATCGATCAGATAGCGCTGCGCCAGCGGGATCGCCGCAGCCCCCAGGGCCCTGGCTTCGGCCCCGACCGTGCCTTCCCGGATCACGGGTGGCTCGATCCCGGACAGGTCCAGGCGGTAGAAGGCAGCTTCCGTCCGCCGCACCACCTCGGCCCGGACGGATACGGGCATCCAGCCGTCGATAAGCACCGCCTGCATCTCCAGCAGCGTGGCGGCGCTGAGGATCGCGCTCGCCAGCCCCTCGGCCGCGCTGGTCATCCACTGGTCTAGCACATCTTCCGGCACCTCCCAGTGGTCGGGCCGTTCCCACAGCTGTTCGGCATCGCCGCCCGCTGCCTCGATCGCCCGCGCCAGAACCGACAGCGAGGCCATGGTCATCAGCCGCCGCATCCGGCCGTCCGGGCCCGGAACCGGCATCGGGCCCACGCCCGCGGCATTTCCGAACTGGCCGGTGAAAAGCTGGCCGTTCAGCACCAACCCGCCGCCGATGAAGTAGCCGAAGTAGAAATACAGGAAATCCTTGGACTTTTCGCCGGTTCCGAACACCAGTTCCGCCCCGCAGGCCGCAGTCGCGTCATTCTGGACAAAGACCGGCAGGCCCGACAGGGCCGCCAGTTCAGCCTGGATGTCGCGCTCGCGCCAGGCGTCCATCTCGGATTGCGGGGCGCCGATCTCCTGCACCCAGGACCAGAGCTGGAAGGGCATCGCCACGCCCAGCCCGCCCACACGGTCGCGGCGGTTGGCCGGCAGCGTCGCAATCAGGGCCGGCAGGGCCTCGGCAACAAAGGCAAGCACCGCGTCGGGCGTGGGATAACGGTAGATGCGCCGCCGTGCCCCCCGCACCCGGCCAAGGAAATCGACCAGCGCCAGATCAGCCGAGCGGCGCCCGATCTTCAGCCCCAGGAAGAAGGCTCCATCCGAATTCAGCGACATCGGCACCGAGGGCTGGCCGATCCGCCCCCGGATCGGCTCGCCGCGCACAAGAAGCCCGTCCTGTTCCAGCGAGCGCATGATCACGCCGATCGTCTGCGCCGAAAGCCCGGTCATCCGCGCGATGTCGGATTTCGCAAGTGCCCCGTGCTGACGCACCAGGCTGAGGACCAGCCTTTCGTTCCAGGCCCGCATCCCCGACTGGTTCGACCCGCGCGGCCCCGCGGCCTCGGGGCCCAGGCGGGTCTCAGGGCGGGCATCGGCGCTGGGATCGACAAGAAGTCGCAAGGGACAGGCTCTGCTAGCGAAGGCGGACCCTTTGCAGAGTGCTTAGGAAAAAGGCACTCTGTCAATAATAATTCAGAGTGATTTAATTATCTTGACGCAAGGAAGGGAATCGGCTTTCCTCGGCTGCGGCGCAGGACAGGCAACAGCCTGCGCGAAAGTTCGCTGCAGGGGCGCAAGGCCCCGATCCTTGGGAGGAACCACATGAAAACGATCACCAAAGCCCTTCTGGGCGCCGGTGCCCTTGCCCTGTCGGCAGGCATCGCTTCGGCCGAGACCTCGGCCTGCCTGATCACCAAGACCGACACCAACCCGTTCTTCGTGAAGATGAAGGAAGGCGCAGAGGCGAAGGCGGCCGAACTGGGCATCACCCTGAAAGCCTATGCCGGCAAGGTGGACGGTGACCATGACAGCCAGGTTGCCGCCATCGAAAGCTGCATCGCCGATGGCGCCAAGGGCATCCTGATTGCCGCCTCCGACACCAAGGCCATCGTCGGCCCGCTTGCCAAGGCGCGCGAGGCGGGGCTTCTGGTCATCGCGCTGGACACGCCGCTTGACCCGGCGGACGCTGCGGATGCGACCTTTGCCACCGACAACCTCGAAGCCGGCCGCCTGATCGGCGCCTGGGCCGCCGCGACGCTGGGTGACAGGGCGAAGGACGCCCGCATCGCCTTCCTGAACCTTACCCCGTCCGAACCCACCGTGGACGTGCTGCGCAACCAGGGCTTCATGATGGGCTTCGGCATCGATGTGAAGGATCCCAACGACATCGGCGACGAGGATGACCCGCGCATCGTCGGCCATGACGTGACCAACGGCAACGAGGAAGGCGGCCGCAAGGCGATGGAAAACCTTCTTCAGAAGGATCCGGGCATCAACGTCGTCCATACCATCAACGAACCCGCCGCCGTGGGTGCCTATCAGGCGCTGAAGGCCGTGGGTCTGGAAGGCCAGGTGCTGATCGTCTCGGTCGATGGCGGCTGCCCGGGCGTGGCGGCGGTGAAGGATGGCGTGATCGGCGCCACCTCGCAGCAGTATCCGCTGCAAATGGCCGCGCTGGGTGTCGAAGCCATCGCCAAGTTCGCCGCCGACGGCACCAAGCCGGAGCCGACCCCCGGCAAGGCCTTCTTTGACACCGGCGTGGCCCTGGTGACCGACAAGCCGGTGGAGGGCGTTCCCTCGATCGACACGACCAAGGGCACCGAACTCTGCTGGGGCTGAGCATCGCCCGACGCATCGCCCGCCGCTGACGGCGGACCGGGAAAGGGCGGCCAACGTGCCGCCCTTTCTTCAAGACACAGGTTGAGGCAGGATCGTTTCACGCCTTAGGGGAGGGGAAAAGGGCATGAGCCAGACACAGGATTTCGAAAGCGCCGCCAGAGAGGCCGATCAGACCGTGGCGCATTTCGAGGAACGCAAGTCACCGCTGGCGCGGTTGCAGCATGTGTTGCATTCGAATCCGGCGCTGGTGCCCCTGATCGTTCTGGTGGCGCTGATCGCCTTTTTCGGCATCTTCGCTGGCGAACGCTTCTTCCGCGCCTACACCCTGACGCTTGTGCTGCAGCAGGTGGCCGTCGTCGGTATCCTGGCTGCGGCACAGACGCTGGTGGTGCTGACTGCGGGCATCGACCTCGCCATTGGTGTCGTGATGGTGTTTTCCTTCGTCATCATGGGCAACATGGTGGTCAGCTACGGCATGCCCGCAGGCGTGGCGCTGCTTGCGGGATTCCTGGTCGCGGCCGGCTGCGGACTGGTGAACGGCCTGCTCGTCTCGCGCCTGAAGCTGCCGCCCTTCATCGTGACGCTCGGCACCTGGAACATCGTGATGGCGATCTGCCTGATCTACTCCCAGAATGCCACGATGCGCGAGGCCGACGTGACCGCCGCAACCCAGTGGCTGCATGTCTTTGCCATCAACTTCCGTGTAGGCCCTGCGGTGGTGACGCTGGGCGTCATCGCAATGATCCTGCTGTACATCGGGCTGTGGTTCATGCTGAACCATACCGCCTTCGGCCGCCACATCTATGCCGTAGGCGATGACCCCGACGCCGCCGAACTGGCCGGCATCAGCACCAAGAAGGTTCTGGTCGCCGTCTATACCCTTGCCGGCGTGATCGCCGGGCTTGCGGCCTGGGTCTCCATCGGCCGCAACGGCTCGATCTCGCCCTCGACGGTGGTCACGGACTTCAACCTTCAGGCCATCACCGCAACGGTGATCGGCGGCATCTCGCTTTTCGGCGGGCGCGGCTCGATCCTGGGGGTGCTGTTCGGAACGCTGATCGTCGGCATCATGTCGATGGGGCTGAACATGATGAACGCGGACCCGCAGTGGAAGGTGCTGCTGACCGGCATGCTGATCATCGGCGCCGTCGCAGTGGATCAGTGGATCCGCAAGGTTTCGGCCTGAGGGGAAGGAGAAAGCCATGGAACCCATCCTGACCGCACGCGGCCTGGTCAAGCGCTACGGCAAGGTTACCGCGCTGGACCACTGCGACTTCGACCTGATGCCGGGCGAGATCCTCGCCGTGATCGGCGACAACGGCGCAGGGAAATCGACGCTGATCAAGGCGATCTCGGGCGCCGTGATCCCGGACGAAGGCGAAATCCGCCTCGAAGGTCAGCCCGTCCATTTCCGCACCCCGATCGAGGCGCGGCAGGCGGGGATCGAAACGGTCTACCAGACGCTGGCGATGTCACCCGCGCTTTCGATCGCCGACAACATGTTCATGGGGCGCGAGATCCGCAAGCCAGGGTTCATGGGCAAGGTCTTCCGCCAGCTCGACAAGCCGAAGATGCAGGCCTTCGCGCGCCAGAAGCTGAACGAACTCGGACTGATGACGATCCAGAACATCAACCAGGCGGTCGAGACGCTGTCGGGCGGGCAGCGCCAGGGGGTGGCGGTAGCCCGCGCCGCCGCCTTCGGCTCCAAGGTGGTGATCCTCGACGAACCGACCGCAGCGCTGGGGGTGAAGGAAAGCCGCCGGGTGCTGGACCTGATCCGCGACGTTCGCGCGCGCGGCATTCCGATCATCCTGATCAGCCACAACATGCCCCATGTGTTCGAGGTCGCCGACCGGATCCACATCCACCGCCTCGGCCGCAGGCTCTGCGTCATCAGGCCATCGGATTACACGATGTCGGATGCGGTGGCCTTCATGACCGGGGCAAAACTGCCCGAAGGCGTGACCGAGGCCGCCTGACCCCGGCAGGCGCCACTTCACAGGCGGCGGCCAAATTGCGCGGCTGTCGCCGCAGGCCTTTGCGGCCACCTGAGCGCGCAAGGACCGCTTGTCCCTGAGTCCGTCGGTTGCCCGATCCCCTGTGCAGCCGCCGTTCCGGGCCCGACCGCAGGACGCCTACGGCGGGAGTATTGGGCAAGCAGCAAGTCAGGGGGCCAGGTTGCGCGCCCCACTCGACGAGACGGCGATCTTCAGGGCATGGTGTCCCACGCCGGGCGGGGCGCGACTTGCTCCTTGCGGTCATCGGGACTCCTCCCTGTACCGCGCGTCGATCCTGCCCGATTCGGGGTCAAGCAAGTCCCAATGGACTTGCTTCTTGCCCAATACTCCCGCCGGAGGCGAACACGCCCGTCGCCCGCGCCCGCCATGCCAAGCCGGGACGCGGCAGCGCTGTCCGCAGTGGCTCGATGCCCCAAGGACGGCATCCCTTTCGGAAAAACCACCGAATCCGGGGCCTCAGGCCTTGAAACCCTTGACGAAAGGCCCACATCGCCCGAAACCCGCCGCGACGCAACCAGCGCACCAGAACGCCAAGCCACGACGAGGAACGCCCCCGCATGTCCCTAGCCCTGATCGCAGCCCTGCCCTTCCTGGGCGCGCTGCTGCCCGGCCTGATGATCCGCGCGGGCCGCGACGCCTGCGCCGCCATGACCGGATCGGTCACGCTGCTTGCGCTTGTCCTGCTGGGCCTGCATGCCCCGGCCGTCCTGTCGGGCGAAGTTGTGCAGACCCGCATCGAATGGCTGCCCGCACTGGGCCTGAACGCGACATTCTTCCTGGACGGGCTGGGCCTTCTTTTCGCCGGGCTGATCCTCGGGATCGGCCTTCTCATCATCCTCTACGCCCGCTTCTACCTGGCGAAGTCCGACCCGATGGGGCAATTCTACACCTATCTCATGCTCTTCCAGGGCGCGATGGTGGGGATCGTCCTCTCGGACAACATCCTGCTGCTGCTGATCTTCTGGGAGCTGACCTCGCTCTCCTCCTTCCTGCTGATCGGCTACTGGAAGCACCTGCCCGAGGGCCGCCAGGGTGCGCGGATGGCGCTGGCCGTCACCGGCGGCGGGGGCCTCGCCATGATCGCCGGCATGCTGATCCTCGGCAATATCGCGGGCAGCTATGATCTGACGGTGATCCTCCAGCACAAGGACGCGATCCAAGCCTCGGACTGGTATCTGCCCGCGCTGATCCTGATCCTTCTCGGTGCCTTCACCAAGTCGGCGCAGTTCCCCTTCCACTTCTGGCTGCCCCATGCCATGGCCGCGCCGACCCCGGTCTCGGCCTATCTGCATTCGGCGACCATGGTGAAGGCGGGGCTGTTCCTGATGGCGCGGATGTGGCCGGTGCTGGCCGGCACGCCGGAATGGTTCTGGATCGTCTCGACGGCGGGCCTTGTCACCATGGTCATGGCCGCCAAGATCGCCTTCTTCAAGGACGACCTGAAGGCGCTTCTCGCCTTCTCGACCGTCAGTCACCTCGGCCTCATCACCATGCTCCTCGGCTTCGGGACGAAGGCCGCAGCGACCGTCGCCGTCTTCCACATCATCAATCACGCCACCTTCAAGGCCGCGCTCTTCATGACGGCCGGGATCGTGGATCACGAGGCGCATACCCGCGACCTGAAGCGCCTCGGAGGCTTGCGCACGCTGATGCCGATCACCTTCGGCATCGCCCTGCTGGCGAGCCTCTCCATGGCCGGCATCCCGCCGCTAAACGGTTTCCTGTCCAAGGAACTGATGCTTGAGGAAGCCGCCCACACCACCTGGATCACCCCCTGGGCGATGGGCGTCCTGGCCACGATCGGCGCACTGTTCTCGGTCGCCTATTCCTTCCGCTTCCTCGCCCACGGCTTCCTTGGCCCGGTGCGCAGCGACTATCCGCACAAGCCCCACGACCCCGGCCCCGCCCTCTGGGGCGCGCCTGCTGCCCTGGCCCTGCTGGTCGTCGTCATCGGCCTCTTTCCCATGGCCTCGGTCGCCTGGCTTGTGAACGCGGCTGCCTCTGCCGTCACCGGCGAGGCTGTCGCAGTGAAGATCTATCACTGGCATGGGCTGGAAGCCGTGGCATTGTGGATGTCGATCGCGGCCGTCGGTGGTGGCCTTGCCATGCTTGGAGCCTATCCTCGACTTCGGGCGATCTGGGACGCCGCCCCCCGCCCCGAGGCGAAGCACATCTTCGACGGCATCATCGGGTCACTCGCCGCGACCGCCCGTGCAAGCAACGATGCGCTGCACAACAGTTCTCTCTCCCGCGCCATCGCCGTTGCGGTCCTGGCCATCGCCGGGGCTGCGGCCTTGGCGTTCTCGGGCGGGATGCACCTGCCCGGATCGCGCGATCTGATGCCCGTTCCGCCACTGGTCGCAGTGATCTGGGCCGTGATGCTGCTGGCGGCCGTCGCCGTGCCCTTCCTGCACCGCGAGCGGGTGGTGGCCCTGATCCTGGTCGGGGTCGTGGGTCTGCTGATCGCACCGTTCTTCGTGCTGATGTCGGCCCCGGACCTGGCGCTGACCCAGCTGTCGGTCGAGGTGGTGACGATCCTTCTGATGCTGCTCGCACTGAACTTCCTGCCAAAGACCACGCCCGTCGAAAGCCCAGCGTCCCGGCGTCTGTTCGATGCCGGCATCGCGGGCATCGCGGGCACCGGCATCGGCTGGCTTGCCTGGGAAATGATGACACGCACCGCCGCGTTCGAGCCGATCTCGCATTTCCATCTGGCCCAGTCGAAACCTGGCGCGGGCGGCACCAACGTGGTCAACACCATCCTCGTGGACTTCCGCGGCTACGATACCTTCGGAGAGATCATCGTGCTGGGCATTGCGGCGCTGGCAATCTATGCGCTGTCGGAAAACCTGCTGCGCAGCCCAGCCGTCACCCGGCGCCTGGGCCTGATGCGCCCCGAACGAGAGGCCGGCGACCGCCATCCGATGATGCTGGTCGTCTCGACCCGCCTCCTGCTGCCCATGGCGATGATGGTCGGCGTCTACATCTACCTGCGTGGCCACAACATGCCAGGCGGCGGTTTTGTCTCGGGCCTTGTCTTCGCCATCGCTTATCTGATGCAGTACATGGCGTCGGGCTATGGCTGGAGCCATGCGCGCCAGCGTTACGATCACCATGTGCTGATCGGCTGGGGCGTGCTGATCGCAACGCTCTCGGGTGCAGGGGCATGGCTTTTCGGACTGCCCTTCCTGACCTCGGGCTTCGAGTATGTCCACCTCTGGCCGCTGGAGGAATTCGAACTGGCCACAGCAGCGATCTTCGACCTTGGCGTGTTCCTCTGCGTCCTGGGTGCGGTTCTGCTGGCGCTGGCTTCGCTGTCGCGGCTGGCGTTGCGCGCGGGCGAGGTGGTGAACACCCGTGCCTATGACATCGAAAACCCCGGGGAGGCCCGCTGATGGAAGCCCTTGTCGCAATCGCCATCGGAGTGCTGACGGCTGTCGGTCTGTACCTGACGCTGCGCCTGCGCACCTTTCCGGTGATCCTGGGCCTGACCATGCTGAGCTATGCGGTGAACATCTTCCTGTTCACCTCGGGTCGGCTGACGCAGAACCGGGCACCGATCATCGGCACAGGCGAAACCTATGCCGATCCCCTGCCGCAGGCGCTGGTGCTGACCGCCATCGTCATCTCGTTCGGGATGACGGCCGTCATCATGATCATGGCCATCGGCGGTTTTCTCGAATCCGGCCATGACCGTGTGAACATGGCGGAAGGCAACGACGAAGCGGCGGAGGATCGGGCATGATGGGTCACTGGATCATCGCCCCAGTCGTCCTGCCCGCATTCATCGCCGGCCTGATGGTCGTAGCCATGCGCAACGACCTGCTGCTCAAGCGCGTCGCGGGCGTGACCTCGATCGTGCTTCTGAACGCCATCGCGCTGGCGCTTCTCTGGTCGGCCTCGACCCACGGGCCGCAGGTCTATTTCCTGGGCGACTGGCCCGCGCCCTTCGGGATCGTGCTGGTGCTTGACAGGCTTTCCGCGATGATGGTGACGCTGCTGGCCGCGCTGGCCCTGCCGGTGGTGCTTTACGCCATCGGCTCGGGCTGGGACGCGAAGGGCGCGCATTTCCATCCGCTCCTGCAGTTCCTCCTGATGGGGATCGGCGGGGCCTTTCTGACCGGCGACGCCTTCAACCTGTTCGTCTTCTTCGAGATCCTGCTCATTGCCTCCTACGGGCTGATGATCCACGGCGGCGGGTCCGAACGCACCCGGGCCGGCATCCAGTATGTCGCCTTCAACCTTATCGGCTCGTCGCTGTTCCTGTTTGCGCTGGCCCTGACCTACAGCGTCACAGGCACGCTGAACATCGCCGACCTGGCTGCCAAGCTGCCCAGCCTGCCCGAAGGCGACGCGGCCCTGCTGCGGGTGACGGCGGTCCTTCTGATCCTCGTCTTCGCGATCAAGGGCGCGCTGGTGCCCTTGCAGTTCTGGCTGCCAGGCACCTATGCCAATGCGCCCGGGGTCGTCGCCGCCATGTTCGCGGTGATGACCAAGGTCGGCGCCTATGCCACGCTGCGCTTCGGCGCGATGGTCTTTCCGCCTGACCTGCCCGCGACCGGGATGCTGCTGCACGCTCTGATCCTGCCGGCGGGCCTTGTCACCCTTGTGGTCGGCGCCGTGGGGGTTCTCGGTGCAACCACGCTGCCGCGCCTCGTGGCCTTCGGCGGCATCGCCTCGATGGGCACAGCCTTCACCGCCATCGGTGCCTTCACCCCGGCCACGACCAGCGCGGCGCTTTACTACATCCTGCATTCCACGCTTGCGACCGCAGCGATGTTCCTGGTAGCCGACCTCGTGACCCGCCGACGCACTCATGCCCGGCTGAACGAGACCGCGCCCCCCATCGCGCAATCCGGCCTGATTTCGGCGCTTTTCATGGCCGCCGCGATTGCCATGGCCGGGATGCCGCCGCTTTCGGGCTTTCTCGGCAAGCTGCTGATCCTGGACGCCTTCCGCGGACAAGAGGCGCTGGTCTGGACAGTGGTGCTGGTCTCCTCGTTCCTGATGATCCTGGGCTATGCCCGCGCAGGCTCCACCCTCTTCTGGAAGGCGAGCGCGCTTGAGGCACAGCCGGAAGAGCCGCGCGCCGAAGGCCTGGCCTACACCGCCACGATCACGCTGCTGGTGGGCCTGGCCGCGCTGACCGTGCTTGCCGGGCCCGTCACCGGTTGGCTCGACGAAACGACCGGCAACCTCTATGCGCCGCAAGGCTACATCGCCGCTGCGCGGCTGGGCCAAGGGGGTTAAGCCATGCTGAAACGCCTGTTCCCGCACCCCTACCTGTCGCTCACGCTGATTGCACTGTGGTTCATGCTGGTGAACCAGTGGAAGCTGGGAAGTCTGGTGATGGCGATCATCCTGGCCACGATCCTGCCGCTGATGACCTCGGCCTGGTGGCCTGACCGTGCACGGGTCCGGCATCCTTTGCGACTGCTGGGCTATACCGCTCTGGTCTTCTGGGACATCATCGTTGCCAATTTTCAGGTCGCCTATGTCATCCTCTTCATACCGCGCGACAAGGTGCAGTCGCGCTGGCTGACCGTGCCGCTCGACCTGAAATCGCCCGAGGCAATCAGCCTTCTTGCCGGCACCATCACCATGACCCCCGGCACGCTGTCCTCGGACATGTCGGCCTGCGGCCGCGCGCTTCTGGTCCACGCGCTGCACGCCCCCGACCCCGACTCCGTCCGCGACCAGATCAAGTCCCGCTACGAGGCCCGCCTGAAAAGGATTTTCGAATGATCCTCGGTTACGCCCTGACCTTCATGTTCGCCTGCATCGCGCTGGCCTTCGTGCTGAACATCTGGCGGCTCTTCACCGCGCCCACCCTGACCGACCGGATCGTGACGCTGGACACCATGGCGATCAACGCCCTCGCCCTCGTGGTCCTCTACGGGATCCGCGCCGGGACCGGGCTTTATCTGGAAGTCTCAGTTCTCCTGGCGCTGACCGGCTTCCTCGGCACCGTCGCCTACTGCAAGTTCCTCCTGCGGGGGAGCATCATCGAATGACCCCTCTTCTACAAACCGCCGTCGAACTGATCGTCGCCGCGGGCCTCGTCGGCGGCGGCTTCTTCGCGCTGGTCGGCTCCTGGGGCCTGATCCGCCTGCCCCGCCCGATGCAGCGCCTGCATGCGCCGACCAAGGCCACGACGATCGGCGTGGGGGCGGCGCTCCTTGCCTCCTCGATCGGCGACCTGCCGCAGGGCGGCACCATCAGCATCCAGGAATGGCTCATCACCCTGTTCCTCCTGCTGACCGCGCCGATCTCGGCCCTGTTTCTCGCCAAGACCCTGATCCTGCGCGGCGAGGCGGACCCCGACATCCCCGACAGCGGCACCGGCCAGCCCTGGGCCACCCTGGGCCAGGAACGGCCCGACCCCTGATTTTTTGACCATCCGGTCAGAAATCAGCCAGCCCGGCCCTTGCCACTCAAGGGTTTCGCATGTCATCGTCCGCACAGGACCGCGTGCACCGCCTCGCGCCTCCCTCCCCCCTCCGTGGGGGAGGGATGGGGTGGGGGGGGGCACCGCGGGCACTGCGATGGATCCAGAGACGATGACAACCCTCTCCACCACGGCGACCGGCCTCCTGCCCCAGGTGACCCATCCCCGCAATCCGGGCATGGCGCTCGATCTCGACTGGGTGGCCTCGGTCCAGGCCAACACCTCGGCCATCGAGCGCCGCGCCGCCACGCTGCCCGGCCGGCGGTCGGTCAAGAAGGAGTATCAGGCGGCCTGGCTTCTGAAGGCGATCAGCCTGATCGACCTCACCACCCTGTCCGGCGACGACACGCCGGGCCGCGTCCAGCGTCTGTGCGCCAAGGCCCGCCAGCCGGTCGCGCCCTGGATGCTCGATAAACTCGGTATGCCCGGCCTGACGGTCGGCGCGGTATGCGTCTATCACGAGATGGTGGAAACCGCCGTCCGGGCGCTGGAAGGCACCAACATCCCCGTCGCCGCCGTCTCGACCGGCTTTCCGGCGGGCCTCTCGCCCTACCGCTTGCGCATCGCCGAGATCGGCGATAGCGTGAAGGCGGGCGCGAGGGAAATCGACATCGTCATTTCACGCCGGCACGTCCTGACCCAGAACTGGCAGGCGCTTTACGACGAGATGCGCGACATGCGCGAGGCCTGCGGCGATGCCCATGTCAAGGCCATCCTCGCCACCGGAGAGCTCGGCACGCTGCGCAACGTCGCCCGCGCGAGCCTCGTCTGCATGATGGGCGGGGCCGATTTCATCAAGACCTCGACCGGGAAAGAGGCCGTCAACGCCACCCTGCCCGTCTCGCTGACCATGATCCGGGCCATCCGCGACTACGAGGCGCGGACCGGCTACAAGGTCGGCTACAAGCCGGCGGGCGGGATCGCCAAGGCCAAGGACGCGCTGGTCTATCTCACGCTGATGAAGGACGAACTCGGCCATCCCTGGCTGCAACCCGACCTCTTCCGCTTCGGGGCCTCCAGCCTTCTGGGCGACATCGAGCGCCAGCTCGAACACCACCTCACCGGCCACTACTCCGCCGCCAACCGCCACGCGATGGGCTGACATGCCCACCCCGCACGCCGCCCGACACCTCGCGCCTCCCTCCCCACAACGTGGGGGAGGGGTGGGGTGGGGGGCGCGCTGCCAGCCATCCTGAGGACCCCATGACCATCAAGGAAATCTTCGACAGCATGGCCTACGGCCCCGCCCCCGAGTCCGCCGCCGAGGCGCTGGCCTGGATCGCCCGCCACGAGGACCGGTTCGGCCATTACATCGACGGCGCCTTCACCGCGCCAGGCGAGACCTTCACCACCTCGAACCCCGCCACCGGCAAACCCCTCGCCCAGATCACCCAAGGCACCGCCGAGGACGTGGCAAACGCGGTAAAAGCCGCCCGCCGGGCGCAACCGAAATGGGCCGCCCTCCCCGCCTTCCGCCGCGCGGAATACCTCTATGCCCTCGCCCGCCTCGTCCAAAAACACTCCCGCCTCTTCGCCACGCTCGAAACCCTCGACAACGGCAAGCCGATCCGCGAGAGCCGTGACATCGACATCCCCCTCGTCGCCCGCCATTTCTCCTACCACGCGGGCCTTGCCCAGCTCCTCCCCTCCGAACACCCCGATATGCGCCCCCTCGGCGTCTGCGGCGCCGTGATCCCCTGGAACTTCCCCCTCCTGATGCTCGCCTGGAAGGTCGCCCCCGCGCTCGCCGCCGGGAACACCATCGTCCTAAAGCCCGCCGAATACACCCCCCTCACCGCCCTCCTCTTCGCCGACATCTCCCGCGAGGCGGGCCTGCCCAGGGGCGTCCTCAACATCGTCACCGGCGACGGCAGCACCGGGGCCGCCCTCGTCGACGCCGAAGTCGACAAGATCGCCTTCACCGGCTCCACCTCGGTCGGCAAACGCATCCGCGAGGCCACTGCCGGCACCGGCAAGGCCCTCACCTTGGAACTCGGCGGCAAATCCCCCTATATCGTCTTCGACGACGCCGACCTCGACTCGGCCGTCGAGGGCCTCGTGGACGCCATCTGGTTCAACCAGGGCCAGGTCTGCTGCGCCGGCTCCCGCCTCCTCGTCCAGGAAGGCATCGCCCCCCGCTTCCACGACAAGCTCAAACGCCGCATGGACGGGCTGCGCATCGGCGATCCCCTCGACAAGTGCATCGACATCGGCGCGGTGGTCGATCCGGTCCAGCTCGACACCATCACCCGCCTCGTGCGCGACAACCCCGAGGGCGAGCACTACGTCGCCGCCACGCCCCTGCCTGCGCAGGGCTGCTTCTATCCGCCGACCCTCATCACCGGCCTCGGCACCGCCTCGCCGCTGATGCAGGAGGAAATCTTCGGCCCCGTCCTCGTCTCGATGACCTTCCGCACGCCCGAGGAAGCCGTGGCGCTGGCCAACAACACCCGCTACGGCCTCGCCGCCACCGTGTGGACGGAAAACATCAATCTCGCCCTCGACGTGGCCCCCAAACTGAAAGCCGGGGTCGTCTGGATCAACGCCACCAACCTCTTCGACGCGGCCGCAGGTTTCGGCGGGGTGCGCGAGTCGGGCTTCGGCCGGGAAGGCGGGTGGGAGGGGCTGATGGCCTATCTGAAACCCGCCCGGAAACCCGCCGCGTTGAAGCCTGCCGCCCCAATTCCTGCACCGGCGGAACCCGTGGTCGATCCGCTCGACCGCACGGCGAAACTCTACATCGGCGGCAAACAGGCCCGCCCCGACTCCGGCTACTCGCAGCCCGTCTACGGCCCCAGGGGCAAACTCCTTGGCCACGTCGGCATCGGCAACCGCAAGGACATCAGGAACGCGGTCGAGGCCGCCCACGCCGCCAAAGGCTGGGCGAAGACAACGGCCTACAACCGCGCCCAGGTCCTTTACTTCATTGCCGAGAACCTCTCTGCAAGGCACGCCGAATTCGCCGCCCGCCTGCGCGATCAGACCGGCCGGCCCGGCGAGGCCGAGGTGGATGCCTCCATCCAGCGCCTGTTCACCTATGCCGCCTGGGCCGACAAATACGACGGTGCGGCAAAGTCGGTGCCGATCCGCGGCATTGCCCTTGCGATGAACGAACCCGTCGGCGTGATCGGCGCCCTCCTCCCCGACGAAGCCCCCCTCCTCGGCCTCGTCTCGGTCATGGCCCCCGCCATCGCGATGGGAAACACGGTGGTCCTCGTCCCCGGCCAACGCCCCCTGTCGGCCACCGACTTCTACCAGGTGCTCGACACCTCGGACGTGCCGGGCGGGGTGGTGAACATCGTCACCGGCCCGGCCGAGGATCTGGCGCGGACGCTTGCTGGCCATCTTGACGTGGATGCGGTCTGGAGCTTCTCCTCCCACCCCCTCTCCGCCCTCATCGAGCGCGAAGCCGCAGGCAACCTCAAACGCACCTGGGTCAACCACGGCCGCGCGCGGAACTGGACGGGAGCAGAGGGCGAAGGCCGGGCGTTCCTGTCCCAGGCGACGGAGGTCAAGACGGTCTGGGTTCCGTATGGGGAGTGAGGGCGACACCATCATCGCTATCGTAGGGTGCTGTCGCACGCCCTGCGATCCGTTCACTCCTGCTTGCGACATAACGTGACAGGCAAGTTGTTCGCAAGGTTGCGGTTCACGGCCTCTGCTGGGGCATCGTTAGCCTTCCGAAACAACTCAATCACGTGGCAGTTTTTTGGCTTTCCTGGCGTTCATCTTGGCTGCCGTCTGGTTGGATCAGCTTTGGCCAACAGCCGGGAAAGAAGCCCTCAGATCCCGGGCAAAGCGTCGCAAGTCGCCGTAGGGTGCGCTACAGCGCACCGCACCGGCCAATCAGACGCGATTCGCCTCCCAAGGTTAACGCCCCACCCGCCCCCCAGCCCCACCCGCCCGCAAACCATCGGGACAGATGCTCGACACATGCCAGAGGGATGGCAGACCGTTAACCTCCCGGAAATCCCCCGGATTAACCCAGCGTTCCCAACCGCTTACCGAGTTCCTTGCGGCCCCCGTCAGGCCCGCCCCGCCGCCGCACTCAGGGTCAAGGGATCAATCCCCATCCCCCGCAGCGCCGCCGACCACTTGGCCCCGTCATCCGCCGCGAAGACCAGCCCCTCCGCCGCGGGGCAGGTCAGCCAGTCGTTCCGGGCGATCTCTGCCTCCAGCTGACCCGGTCCCCAGCCGGAATAGCCCAGCGCCAGAAGCGCCTTGCCCGGCCCCCGGCCCTGCGCCAGTGCCTGCAGGATATCGAGCGTTGCGGTCATGCCATAGCCGCCCGGCACCGAAAGCGTCGCAGGGCCCGGCTCCCAGTCGGGCGTGTGCAGGACGAACCCCCGCCCGCGCTCGACCGGACCGCCCAGGTGCACGCGGATGTCACGGCCATCCGGGGCCATGGGAATCTGCAGATGCTCAAGAAGGCCCGCGAACGTTAGGTCTTGCAGGGGCTTGTTCACGATCAGCCCCATCGACCCCTCTGCCGAATGGGCACAGATCAGGATCACGCTGCGATCAAAGCGCGGGTCGGCCATGCCCGGCATGGCAATCAGGATCTGTCCCGCAAGGTCCATTTGTTCACCCATGCTCTCAACATGGACCCGGCGGGCCGGGGGCTCAAGCCCCCGATGCAGGGAAACCACGCTCACGCCCTGTCGCCGCAAAGTGATTTCCATGCCCCGATCCAGCGCTTATCTTCGCGCCATGACCCGACTTTGCCTTGCCCTCGTCCTGGCGCTGACCACCGCCCCCGCCCTTGCCACGACGCAGGAGGATGTACTTTCGGCCCGGCTGCGCACCGGCTGGCAGATGGAGGGCGGACGGCACATGGCGGCGCTGGATCTGTCCATGGCGCCGGGGTGGAAGACCTACTGGCGCAGCCCGGGGGATGCAGGCATCCCGCCGGCATTCGACTGGTCGGGTTCGCGGAACGTGCGGTCGGTACGCATTCACTGGCCCGCGCCTAGCGTGTTCGAACTGAACGGGATGCAGACCATCGGCTACCACAAGCAGCTGATCCTGCCGCTCGAAGTGACGCCCATCGATCCGGCGCAGCCGGTCAGCCTGGCGGTCAAGGTCGATCTAGGCGTCTGCGACAAGATCTGCCTGCCGGCAACATTCGCGCTGCAGTCCGGTCTGACTGCGCCGGGGGCGCCCGACCCGGGGATCACGGCAGCGCTGGCGAACCGGGCAGCCACCGCCGGTGAGGCAGGCGTGACCCATGTCGGCTGCACCATCGACCCGATTGCCGACGGATTGCGCCTCACGGCACGGCTGCGCCTGCCCGATCCGGGCGTGCCCGAGGTGGTGGCCTTCGAAACGGCAGATCCCGAGGTCTGGGTGGCCGAGGCCACCACGACCCGCCAGGGGCACGACCTTGTGGCGGTCACGGAACTGGTTCCGCCGCAGGGCGCTCCTTTCGCGCTGGATCGGTCCGGCGTGACCGTGACGATCCTTGCCGCCGGCAAGGCTGTCGAGATCAGCGGCTGCCCCGCCCCCTGACCTGAACCGGCGCACGCATCTGCGCCAGGGCCAGCCCCGCCGCGACAAGCCACACCAGCAGCGCCGCCGCCAGGAAAAGGCCCACGGCGACAGGGCCGGCCGGCATCTGGGCAAGGCCGGGGGCAAGCGCGATCAGCCATCCCGGCAGCGCGCCGGTCAGCGCGACCCATAGCGGCAAGGCCAGTGCCAACAGCCCCATTACCCCCGCGGCCACGCCGAAGGTGGGACGAAGGCCACCCGCCCGCAGCGCCCGGCGCAAGGTGGCGAAGGCGCGGGAAATATCGGCCTGCGCCGCCATCAGCGCGGGCACCACCACAAGAACCAGGATCATCCCGAAGCCCAGCCCGAAGACCAGCGTGACGACCGTCGGCTTCAGGAACTCGGCCTGCGAGCTGCGTTCGTACAGCAGCGGCATCAGACCAAGCACCGTTGTTGCCGTGGTCAGCAGAACCGGGCGGAAGCGGTCGGCCACCCCGTCAATGATTGCAGCGCGAAGGGTGCGGGTCCGGGCATACTGGTCGATGGTGTTGATCAGCACGATGGAATCATTGATGATGATCCCGGCCATCCCGATCAGCCCGACGATCGAGAACATCGACAGAGGCATCCCCCAGACCCAATGGCCGAAGATCGCGCCGACCAGGCCGAAGGGGATGACCGACATCACCACCAGGGGCCGCGTCCAGTGCGCAAAAATCCAGGCCAAGGTCAGGTAGATGCCCACAAGGCACAGCACCAGCCCGAGCGCCGCACCGCTAAGAAACGCGCGCTCGTCGCGGGCCTGGCCCGAAAGCTCCCAGGTCAGGCCGTAGTCCTCGGCGATGCGGGGCAGGATTTCCTCGCGCAGCGCGCGTTGAACCTCGGTGGCGCGCGCCGGATCGTCCTCGGCCAGGCTGCCCGAGACCGTGACGGTGCGCAGGCCGTTCTCGCGCCGGACGGTCGAGAACCCGGCCTGGCGTTCGACGCTGACCACATCGGCCAACGGCACATAGACACCCGGACCGGTGCGGATCAGGTTGCGATCCAGGAAATCCGCCGTCAGTTCGCTTTCGGGCAGTTCCACCCGGATCGAAGCCTGACGCGGCCCCTCGGGGAAGGTTGCAGCCTCGATCCCGCCCAGACTGTTGCGCAGATGGCGGGCAAGCGCGGCGGTATCCAGACCCAGGCTTTCACCCTGGGGGGTCAGGGTCAGGATCAGCTCTTCCTTGTCGTAGGCCAGCGTGTCCTCAAGCCCTGAAACCTCTGGGTAGGGTGCAAGAGCGGTCTTTAGCGCCTCGGCCGCCGCCTTCAGCGTCTCGGCTTCGCCTCCGTAAAGATCAACCGACAGCGAGGCACCGCCGGGGCCGAAGAAGGCGTTGCGGAAGCTCAGTTCCTCCAGCAGCGGATGCGGCACAACCTCCTCCTGAAGCGCATTCAGGAAGGTCGAGGTCGGATAGGGCCGCAGGTCGGGGCTGATCAGCTCCATCGAGATCGAGCCCAGAAGGTCAGGCGACTTCGTTTCGGCCGAGGCCAGGCTGCGACCGATCGCACCGCCCACCTCGGCAAGCACGAAGGTTGCCGGGTTCATCCCGTATTCCGCCTCGAACCGCGCGGTGACCGCATCCGCCGCGCGCTGCAATTCGCGCATCATCGCCAGCGTATCGTCGCGCGTGGCGCCCGGCAGCATGGCGAAGGATCCGGTGACCGAGGCCTGTTCCGGCGGGGCGAAAAAGCGGAACTGCACCTCGCCGCGCAGAAACAGCGCTGCCTGCACGGCCAGGGCCAGCAGCGCCGCCGCCAGCACCGGATAGCGCGCCATAATGACAAGGCGCGTCGCAGGGCGCACGACCCGGACCCCGAACCACGCCATGCCGCGGTTCACCTGGCGCGAGGGCCAGTCATACCAGCGGTCCTGGCCGATGTGCGTCAGAGAATGCTTCAGGTGGTTCGGCAGGATCAGGAAGCACTCGATCAGCGAGGCGATCAGGACGATGCTGACCGTGATCGGAATCGCCATGATCATCTCGCCGAAGCGGCCGCCCACGGCCAGAAGGCCAAGGAAGGCGATGATCGTGGTCAGGGACGAGGCTATGACCGGCGCCGCCATCCAGCGGGCGGCATTCTCGGCCGCCATCGCCGGTGGCTCGCCCAGTCTGCGCACACGGAAATCGGCATGTTCGCCCACCACGATGGCATCATCGATGACGATACCCAGCATGATGATCAACGCGAACAGCGAGATCATGTTCAACGTCAGCCCCATGACATGCATGCCGGCCAGCGCCGCAATCATCGCCACCGGGATACCGGCTGCCACCCAGAAGGCGATGCGCGCGTTCAGGAACAGAAACAGAAGTATCAGTACCAGCGCCAGTCCGGTCAGACCGTTGTCGATCAAGAGCAGCAACCGGTCGCTGATCTGCTCGGCGCGGGTTCGGACCAGTTCCACCGTGACCCCCGGCGGTAGACCAAGCTGCATCTCCTGGGCGACCTCGGCAACGACGGCCTGCATGCGGATCGCATCGCCATCGCTGGCCCGGTCCACCCGGATCGTCATGGCCGGGTTCTCGCCCACGAAGGCCGCACGCCCCGAATTGGCGGCATTGCTTCGCACCGAGGCCACGTCTCCGACGGTCAGCGTTGCCCCGTCGGCAGACGAACGCAGCACGATGGCCGAAATCTCGGCCACGCTGCGCCGCTCGGTTCCCGTACGCAGCCGCGCGGCCTCGCCCAGCTCTCCAGCCGGGGTCTGCGCGGTGGTCGCGCCGATCGCCGCTGCGATGTCGGCCATGGTCAGATCGTGCTGCATGAGCGTGGCCGACGCGACCTCGACCACGATCTCTGCCGCGGCAAGGCCCGAGATCGTCGCCCGGGTGATGCCCTCCGCGAAAAGCCGTGCGGTGAATTCGTCGGCAAAGCGGGCAAGCTGATCGACGCCGACCGGGCCCGAGATCAGCACATCCGTCACCCGGTCGCGCCAGGCTGACGATGCGACAATCGGTTCGTCTGCGCCGTCCGGCAAGGTCGTGACGCTGTCGACGGCGGATTGCACCTCTTCCTCGGCGCGGGTCAGGCTGTAGTTCGGCTCGAACTCCAGCGTGACGACCGCCCGCCCCTCGCTGGCCCGGGAACTGACTGAGGCCACGCCGTCCAGCGTCTGCAGCGCGGGCTCCAGAACCTGAACGATGGCGCGGTCCACATCCTCGGCACCTGCACCGTCCCAGGGAACGGTCACGCTGACCTCGTTCACCACCACGTCCGGGAAATACTGCGCCCGCATCGTCACGGCCGAAGCCAAGCCCGCGACCAGCATCAGCACCATAAGCAGGTTGGCGATGGTGCGGTGGCGGGTGAAATAGCCGATCAGGTCCATCTCATCCGTCCGCCCGGCCTTCCAGCCGGTCAACAACCTGCAAAGGCACCGCCGGGGCCTGCAACTGTTGCAGCAGAAGCGCGCGTCCCTCGGGGCTGAGGCTTGTGTCGGCCTCGACAAGGGCGACCAGCTGGGCCCGGCGTTCGGGGGTCAGCGGAACCATCGCATCCGACGACTGGGGGCGAATCGGACGGATGCGGATGCCCTCGCCCAGAAGCGCCGAGCGTTCGGCCACGATCTCGCGGCCCGCCAGCGCCCCGACCCGCAGGATGACGTCGTCGCCCTGGCGCCGCAGCACCTCGACGGCGACCTCCTGCAAGCGGTCTTCGGGTCCAAGTGCCAGCACCGTGCCCTGACGACCGACCGCCGTTGCCGGCACCTGCGCCACATCGGTCAGGGGCGGCTCGGAAATGGCAACCGAGACGAAATCCCCGGGCTTCACCAGTTCCCGCCCCCGCGGCAGGGCATCCAGCGCAATATAGACAAGGCGTCCGGTCTGACCTGCGCCAACGGCCGGGCCCACGCGGTCAAGCCGGCCCGTCAGCGCCTCCAGACCCGGGGCCCCTTCCAGCCGCACATCGGCGGCCGCCGGCCGCAGAGCGCCCGCCTGATCCAGCAGCAGCGCGAACTGCGCCGTGGACAGGCGCACCACCACGTCGAGCACCGCAGGGTCGATGATCCGGCCCAGCACCTCGTTCGCAGTCACCACGGCACCGGGAACAAGGCCTACCCCGTCCACCAGGCCGCCGATCCCGGCGTGAATCTCGGTCTCTGCCAGGGCCCGCTCTGCCTCGCCCAGCGCGATCCGGGCCCGGGTCACGGCAACAGCTGTCTGATCGACCCGCGCCCGCGCGGAAGCCAGCGCCTGCTTGCGCGACAGCACCGCCTGTTCGGCCGCCGACACGGCCAGCTCTGCCGTCTCGACCGCCTGCGGCGAACCTGCGCCACGCGCAGCGATCTCTTCCTGCCGTGCCAGTGCCTGACGGCGCAGGGCAAGCTGCGCCTCGGCCGCAGCCAGATCCTCGATCAAAAGCCCTGCCGCCGCCTCGGCCTCGGCCGCCGACGCCTCGGCCTCGGCCAGGTTGGCCCGGGCCAGGGCCAGGGCCTCCTCGGCAGGCACCGGGTCCAGACGGACCAGAAGTGCGCCCGCCTCCACGCTGCCGCCGTTTCGGAAGCTGTCGGCCACCCAGACCACCGTTCCCGACTGCCGGGTGCGGATGTCGAGCGTCCGCCGCGCCTCGACCCTGCCGTAGGCGACCAGCTTCGGGGCGATCTCAGACGGGGCAAGGGTCAGGACATTCGCCGCCACCACCCGCTCCTGCGCGGGGCGGGCCGGGCCACCGGGGGCAAGGCTTTGGCGGACCGCATTGCCAAGCGTGATCGCTGCCAGCCCCAAGAGCGCCAGCGTCACCGCCAGCAGCAGAAGACCTAGAAGGCTTCGTCCGACAAATCGCATGCCTGCCCCGTGTTTGCCGCGCAAAGACTAGCGCATCGGACCCCAACCGCCAGTGCGGAAGGTCCAACCTACGCAGATGTTACGCAGAAGACGGCTATTTCCGTCGGAGATGCTCCTCGAGCCGGGGCATGATCTCGACAAAGTTGCAGGGCCGGTGCCGACTGTCCAGCTGGAAGGCCAGGATCTCGTCCCAGGCGTCGCGGCAGGCGCCGGGGCTGCCGGGCAGGGCGAAAAGGTAGGTGCCCCCCGCAACGCCGCCTGTCGCACGGCTTTGCACGGCGCTGGTCCCGATCTTCTGCATGCTGACAATGGTGAATACCGTGCCGAAGGCCTCGATCTCCTTCTCGTAAACCTCGCGGTGGGCCTCTACTGTCACGTCGCGCCCTGTCAGCCCCGTGCCGCCGGTTGTCAGGATCACGTCCACCTGCGGGTCCGCGATCCAGGCCCGCAGCCGTTCCACGATCAGCGCGCGGTCGTCCGCCACGATGCCGCGGCCTGCCAGAAAGTGGCCCGCCGCAGTCAGCCGTTCGACCAGGGCATCACCCGACCGGTCCGTCTCGGGCGTCCGCGTGTCGCTGACCGTGAGCACCGCTATGCGGACCGGGTGGAAGGGCAGGCTTTCGTCGATGCGGCTCATCTCTAGCTCCTTGGCATCAGCGCCAGCCGCAGGGCAAGCGCACCGAAGATGGTGGCGCTGATCCGGGACAGCCAGCGCGCCAGACCGGCCGACCGGGCAAGCCGCTGGCCGATGGACCCGGCAAACAGGCCCACCGCGCCGTTGACCAGCAGTCCGCCCAGACTGAACACCGCCCCCAGCATCAGGAACTGCGGCAGCATCGGGCGCGCTGGGTTCACGAACTGCGGCAGAAAGGCCAGAATGAAAAGGATCACCTTCGGGTTCAGCAGATTGACCGCCAGCGCCTGAAGGAACACCCGCCCGGCCGGGGCGTGCACCACCGCCACCTCGCCCGCGAAGGGCGATGCCCGCAGCGCCCCAACCGCCAGCCACGCCAGATAGCCGACCCCCAGCCATCGGATTGCCTCGAAGGCCGCCGGATGTGCCGCAACCAGCGCCCCCAGGCCCAGCGCCGCCAGCGTCACATGCACCATGCCGCCCAGCGCAATGCCGAAATTCGCCGCCATCGCCGCCCGCCGCCCGGCCTTCAACCCCTGGCCCAGGCAGAACATCATATCGGCCCCCGGCGTCAGGTTCAGCGCCAGCGCGGCGGGGATGAAGGCAAGAAGCACAAGCGGCTCGACCGGCAGCATCACCCGCGAAGCCTTTCCTGCAAGGACAGAAGATCCGCCCAGGCCTCACGCTTGGCAGAGGGATTGCGTAGCAGATAGGCCGGGTGGGTCATCGGCAGCAGTGGCCTGCCCAGGGCCTGCATCCAGTTTCCCCGCGCCCGCAGGATGCCGCGCTTGCCGGTCAGCGCATCCAGCGGCGTATTGCCCATGACCACGATCACCGCCGGATCGACCAGGGCTATGTGGCGCTCGACAAAGGGCCGCATCATGGCGATTTCCGCAGGTTCGGGGTCGCGGTTTGCCGGCGGGCGCCAGGGCATGACATTCGTGATGTAAAGCGCCGATTGCGGATCGGTGCTGGAGCGGGAAAGACCGATCGCCGCGAACATCCGGTCCAGAAGCTGCCCGGCGCGCCCCACGAAGGGCCGCCCCTCGCGGTCCTCGTCCGCGCCCGGCGCCTCGCCCAGGATAAGGACACGCGCCGCAGGGTTGCCGTCGGCAAAGACCGTGTTCCGCGCCCCCTTCTTCAGATCGCAATGGTCATAGGCCAGGATGGCCGATCGCAACTCCTCCAGTGTCCGGGCCCGCGCCGCCGCCGCCTGCGCCACCTGGACCGGATCGGCCGCGGCAACCGACTCGGGCAACGCAGGTGCTGCGGGCGCAGGGACGGAAGGTTTCCTTCCCTCGGCTGCAAGCTCATAGCGGTTCAGCGGGCCGTCGCCGATCACCTCGTCGGCACCGGCCTCGACCTGCCATGCCAGCGCGGCAAGGGCGGCGTGCCAGTCCCCGGCGATGTCTGCGGCGATTCCCATGGCCCGAGACTAGGCCCTGGGCCGATCCGGTGCCAGAGCGATCCACGCCGCCTTGCGCTTGCCCCCGCCCCACCGGTTTGCGATAGAGGGTCAAATCTGCAGGGACTTGCCCATGGCCTTCCGCGCCCGCCACCTTCTGGGGATCGAACAGCTTTCACCGCTGGAGATCACCACGGTCCTCGATCTGGCCGAACGTTACGTCGATCTGAACCGCCGCACGGTGAAGCAATCCGACGTGCTGGCGGGAATGACGCAGATCAACCTCTTCTTCGAAGCCTCGACCCGCACGCAATCCAGCTTCGAACTGGCCGGAAAACGGCTGGGGGCGGATGTGATGAACATGTCGGTCGCCAATTCCAGCGTGAAGAAGGGCGAGACGCTGATCGACACCGCGATGACGCTGAACGCGATGCACCCGGACCTTCTGGTGGTGCGTCACGGGGCAAGCGGGGCTGTCAACCTTCTGGCGCAGAAGGTGGATTGTGCGGTGCTGAACGCGGGCGACGGGCGGCACGAACATCCCACCCAGGCACTTCTGGATGCGCTGACCATCCGCCGGGCGAAGGGGCGGCTGCAACGCCTGACCGTGGCGATCTGCGGCGACATCGCGCATTCGCGGGTGGCACGGTCGAACCTGATCCTGCTGGGAAAGATGGAAAACCGTCTGCGCCTGATCGCGCCGCCAACCCTGATGCCGTCCGGCGTCGAGGATTTCGGCTGCGAGCTGTTCGACGACATGCGCGAAGGCCTGAAGGGCGCCGATGTCGTGATGATGCTGCGGCTGCAGAAGGAACGGATGGACGGCGGCTTCATCCCGTCCGAACGCGAATACTACCACCGCTACGGGCTTGACGCGGAAAAACTGTCCCATGCCGCGCCCGATGCCATCGTCATGCACCCCGGTCCGATGAACCGCGGGGTGGAAATCGACGGCGAACTTGCCGATGACATCAACCGGTCGGTTATCCAGGACCAGGTGGAAATGGGTGTCGCCGTGCGCATGGCCTGCATGGACCTTCTGGCGCGGAATCTCAGGGCCGAACGCGGGCGGAAGATCGTGGGGATGATGGCGTGACCCGTTGGCCCGCCTTTCCGAGGTCCGTTTCCCTTCCGCCCTGCAGCGAAGGGCGCAAGAGATGCGACAACCAGCAGAAACGGGGCGCGACGTGACCCCGGATCCCGACCGCAAGCCGACAAGGCAGGAACTGCGTCAGGGCGGCATGGTGGCTGCGGCCGTCCTTGTCTTTCTTGCGCTCTTCACCGCCCTCATCATCTGGATTGCCTGAGCATGTCCCGCATCGAACCCGACAGCATCATGGGCCATGCCACACCCCTGCTGGACGGCGAGACCGTGGTGGCAGAGTTCCGGGCCGACCGGCGCGCCTACTGGCAGGGACATCTGGTCATGGCGGTGGTTCTTGGCGCCGCGGCGGGGGTGATCCTCATGTGGCAGGGCAATCCCTACCCCGTCGCTGGGCCCCTTGGGGCAGCCATCGCGATCGGTGCAAGGGCGGCCTATCTGGCCTCGGAAGCCCTGAGCGAGACCTGGCGCCTGACGGACCGTCGCCTGCTCGGCCCCGGAGGCCGGGCGATCCCGCTGAAGCAGATCCGGACGGCCCGCCCCTTTCTTGGCGCGGTGCAGGTCGTGACGCTTTCGGGCGACAAGCATCTGATCAAGTATCAGTCCGATGCCGCAGCGGTCGCCGCGCGGATCGGTGCGGCCGCGAGCCGCGGAAGGTGACCAACCCATGACGACGCTGCACTTCGCCCATGCCCGCCTGATCGACCCCGAGGCCGGAACCGACGCACCCGGCAGCCTGACCGTGAAGGGAGGCGCGATCCTTGCCCGCGACGGAACTGCACCGAAAGGGGCCACGGTCATCGATTGCGCCGGCAAGTGCCTTGCCCCCGGCATCGTTGATCTGGGGGTAAAGATTGGCGAGCCCGGCGAACGGCACCGCGAAAGCTTCCGCTCGGCGGGGCTTGCTGCGGCGGCGGGGGGCGTGACCACGATCATCGCGCGTCCCGACACGATCCCGGCCATCGACACGCCCGAGACGCTTGAATTCGTGACCCGCCGGGCAGCCGAAGCCCCGGTGCGCATCCGCCACATGGCCGCGCTGACCAAGGGCCGCGACGGGCACGAGATGGTGGAGATCGGTTTCCTGCGCGACGCGGGCGCCATCGCCTTCACCGATGTCTTCCGCGTCTCGACCAATGCCAAGGCCCTGACTCGCGCCATGGCCTATGCGCGATCGCTGGGCGCGCTGGTCGTGGGGCACCCGCAGGATCCGTCGCTGTCGGCAGGCGCATCGGCGACCTCGGGCAAGTTCGCCAGCCTGCGCGGCATTCCCGCCGTGTCACCCATGGCCGAACGCATGGGGCTGGAACGCGACCTCGCCCTGGTCGAGATGACGGGTGTCGCCTACCACGCCGACCAGATCACAACGGCGAAATCGCTGCCCGCGCTTGCCCGCGCCCGCGCCGCCGGGCTGAACGTGACCGCCGGCACGTCGATCCACCATCTGACGCTGAACGAATTCGACGTGGGTGACTACCGCACCTTCTTCAAGCTGACCCCGCCACTGCGGTCGGAAGCGGACCGGCTGGCAATGGTAACTGCCGTGGCCGAGGGGCAGATCGACGTGATCAGTTCGATGCACACCCCCGCTGACGAGGAGTCGAAACGCCTGCCCTTCGAGGAAGCCGCCCCCGGTGCGGTCGCGCTGGAAACCTTCCTGCCCGCCGCGATGCGGCTTTACCACGCCGGACATCTTACCCTGCCGGCACTTTTCCGCGCCATGGCCCTGAACCCGGCCCGGCGCCTGGGTCTGCCGCAGGGACGCCTGGCCCCCGGCGCGCCGGCCGACCTGATCCTGTTCGATCCCGACGCGCCCTTCCTGCTGGACCGCTTCAAGCTGCGGTCCAAATCGAAGAACACCCCGTTTGACGGCGCCCGGATGGAGGGTAAGGTGCTGGCAACCTGGGTCGCCGGGACGCAGGTCTTCGCCGCGGACGACTGATCCATGCCCGACATCACCACCTCGCTCACGCTTCTGCTTGTGACTGCGCTGCTTGCCTATCTGCTGGGCTCGGTGCCGTTCGGCATCGTCATCACGCGGGCAATGGGTCTGGGAGACCTGAGGAAGATCGGTTCGGGAAACATCGGCGCGACCAACGTGCTGCGCACGGGGCACAAGGGCGCTGCGCTGGCGACGCTGGTGCTGGATGCGGCCAAGGGCGGGATCGCCGTCGTGATCGCACGCGCCGCCCTTGGCGAGGATGCGGCGCAGCTGGCGGGCCTTGCGGCCTTTCTGGGCCACCTGTTTCCAGTCTGGCTGGGCTTCCGGGGCGGCAAGGGAGTGGCAACCTTCCTGGGCATCCTTCTGGCACTCGCCTGGCCTGTGGGCCTTGCCGTCTGCGGCACCTGGCTGGTGGCAGCGCTGGTCACGCGCATCTCATCGATCGGCGCGCTGGTCTCGGCCGCCAGTGCCTCGCTATGGCTGTTCTGGTTCAACGAAGGGCGGATGCTGATCCTTGTCTTCTTCCTGACCGTCCTGGTCTATTTGCGCCATGCAGAGAACCTGAAGCGGATCAAGGCCGGCACAGAACCGAAGATCGGCCGGAAGAAAGCTGCCGACACCGGGGCCTGACCCGCGGCTCTTCGCTTTCGTGCGGCCGCCCGCGAGCGTCCGGCGAAGACCGACCGCAAGGAAGGGATAAGTGCCCCCTGGCGCCCCCAGGCTAAAGCGAGGCTGCCTCGTAAAGCGGCACAAGGCTGTGGCCCCACTCGCCCTCGTATAGCTCCAGCCAGCGGTCGGCCTGCACCTTTCCTGTCTTCAGGCTTTCGACCAGCGGTGCAAGCTGCGCCTCTTCACCCAGCCCGCGGGCCGCAAGGCCCGCATGGCTAAGCCCCAGGGCGGCGCTGGCCAAGTCCATCAGTTTGACGCCACCGGCCTCGCCCGCCAGAGCCCGCTCCGAGGCAGCGACCCGCAGCCCCTCGCGCGTCTGGGCATCGAAGCTCTTCACCAGATCCCAGGCGGCATCTAGCGCGGTCTGGTCATACATCAGCCCGACCCAGAAGGCAGGCAAGGCCACGATGTGCGCCTGATCCCCGCAATCGGCCCCGCGCATCTCGATATACTTCTTGACCCGGGCTTCGGGGAAGACCGTGGTCATGTGATCGGCCCAATCGGAAAGTGTGGGTCTTTCCCCCGGCAGCGCGGGCAATTCGCCCTTCAGGAAATCGCGGAACGACTGGCCCAGCGCGTCGATGTATTTCCCGTCGCGATAGACGAAATACATCGGCACATCCAGCACCCAGTCCACATAGCGCTGAAAGCCCATGCCTTCTTCGAAGGCGAAGGGCAGCATCCCCGTCCGGCTGTCATCCAGCCCCCGCCAGATGCGGCTGCGCCAGCTGCGGTGACCGTTGGGCCGGCCCTCGAAGAAGGGAGAGGAAGCGAACAGCGCCGTCGCCACCGGTTGCAGCGCCAGCGCCACCCGCAGTTTCTGCACCATGTCCGCTTCGGAGGCATAGTCCAGATTCACCTGCACGGTTGCCGTGCGATACATCATCTGCGTGCCATGGGTGCCGACCCGGCCCATGTAGTCGGTCATCAGCCGGTAACGCCCCTTGGGCATCACCGGCATCTGATCATGCGTCCACTCGGGCGGTGCACCGATCCCCATGAAGCGCACGCCCATCGGCTCGGCGATCGAGCGGACCTCGTCCAGATGGGTCTGCAATTCAGCGGCAACCTCGATGGTCGAGGCTAAGGGTGCCCCCGAAAGTTCGAACTGTCCGCCGGGTTCGAGGCTGATGTTGGCGCCATTCCGGGCCAGGCCGATGACGTTTTCGCCCTCGCGTACCGGCTGCCAGCCATAGCGGGCAACGAGACCATCGAAGATCGCCGAAATCGAGCGCGGCCCGGCATAGGGAAGTGGCGCGCGGGTATCGGTAAGCCAGCCGAACTTCTCATGCTCGGCGCCGATGCGCCACTGGTCCTTCGGCTTGCAGCCGGCCTCCATGTAGGCGGCAAGCTGGTCGAAGCTTTCGATGGGTCCGCCGCCGGACTGGGGAATGGACATGGTGCAAGCTCCGGGCTGGCGGGTCTTCTCCGGCACAAGGTGCCGGGCGCCAAGAGGTGTCAAGGGCAGAGGGCCAAGTCAAGAGGGGTAAGATCCCCTGCCTGCCTCGTGGACCACGACACCGCTGCCCCTGCGCGCCCAGATCAGCCGGTCGGCACCATCCAGCGCCAGGTTCCTGCCGTCCGATGCCGCCGTGGTCCCCAGGGCCGCCACAAGGGCCGCCGTATCCATGCCGGGCAGGGCCGCGAAAGCATCGAACAGCGCCTCGGCGCCCTCGGCCTCGACGGGGATGAAAAGCGTCTGTCCATCCCCCTGCCGCAGCCTCCAGACCCGGCGGCCGCGCAGGGTCAGCAGCCGCAGTTCGGCCAGGTCGGGAAGGCCGACAAAGCCGCCGACGCGCGGCCCCATGTAGGCGATCTGCGCCTCGGTCACGCGCACGATGCCCGGTGCCTCGCCCCATTGCCGAAAGCGCAGGCGGCGAAAAGCGTAAAGCGCCCAGCCCAGGCCGAAAAGCAGGATCGCGCCGCCGATCGGCAACAGGAAGAAGCCACCCTGCGCGGCGATCCAGCCGCCAAGCAGGACCACCGCCCCGGCGGCGATCACCTCGCGCCACCGTCCCAGCGCCAAACGCAGTTCGGGGCGGATGAAGCTCACCGCCAGTCTCCGCAGGCTGCCTGCCACAGGGTGATGGCGGCCACGGCAGCGGTATCGGCACGCAGGATGCGCGGGCCAAGCGACAGGGGCACCACGTCCGGTCGCGCGCGCAGCTTCGCTGCCTCGTCGCCAGAAAATCCCCCTTCCGGCCCGATCAGGATAGCGGCGGGGCCTTCCGCCGGTGCAAGTAGCACAGGACGGCCTGCCGCCGTCTCGTCACACCAGTAAAGCCGGCGTCCTTCCGGCCACGCGGCCAGCACCCGGTCAAGGGTGGTCAGATCCGCCACCTCGGGCACATAGGTCGCGCCGCATTGTTCTGCCGCCTCGACGGCATGGGCCTGCAGGCGGTCCTGCCGGACACGTTCGGAATTGGTGTGCCGGGTCTGCACCGGCAGGATGCGACGCACACCTAGTTCAACGGCCTTTTCCACGATGAAATCGGTCCGCGCCTTCTTGATCGGCGCGAACAGAAGCCACAGGTCGGGCGGCAGCACCAGGGGGCGGGTCATGGCCTCGCAGGTGGCAGTTGCCCCCCGTTTCCCTGCCGCGGTCAGCACCGCGCGCCATTCGCCGTCGCGCCCGTTGAACAGCACGACCGGCGCGCCCTTACCCAGCCGCATCACGCCCACCAGGTAATGCGCCTGGTCCGGGCTGAGGGCCACGGCTTGCCCCGGTCCCAGCGGCTGGTCTACATGAAGCCTGACATCCGACATGAGCGCGAACCTATGACCCCTCCGCCGCAAATGCCAGAGGCCGAACCCGCCGGGCGGGTGGCAGACGCGCCGAAGGACAACTGGGTGGACCGTCTGGCCCCGACAGCGACCCGGCCCTACCTGCGCCTTTCCCGCGCCGACCGGCCAGTGGGCACCTGGCTTCTGCTGATTCCCTGCCTCTGGGCCATCGCTCTGGCCGGGGGTGTCTCGGGCTTCAGGGCCTGGGATCTCTGGCTGGTCGTCTCCTGCGCGGTGGGGGCCTTCCTGATGCGCGGTGCGGGCTGCACCTGGAACGACATCACCGACCGCGAGTTCGACGCCGCAGTGACGCGCACGCGCAGCCGACCGATCCCCTCGGGCCAGGTCACGGTGCGGGCAGCTCTGATCTGGATGGTGGTGCAGGCGGCACTGGCTGCGGTGATCCTGTTCACCTACAACTGGCTGGCCGTGGGGCTGGGGGTGGCGAGCCTGGCGCTGGTGGCGATCTATCCCTTCGCCAAGCGCTTCACCTGGTGGCCGCAGGTCTTTCTGGGGCTAGCGTTCAACTGGGGCGCGCTGCTGGCCTGGGCTGCCCATGCGGGAACCGTGCCGCCGGCTGCCATGCTGCTTTATGCCGCCGGGATTGCCTGGACATTGTATTACGACACGATCTACGCCCACCAGGACCGCGAGGACGACGCACTGATCGGGGTTAAGTCGACCGCACGGCTGTTCGGCGACCGCAGCCGCCTCTGGCTTCGCGCCTTCCTTGTTCTGACCCTGCTGCTGTTCGCCGCCGCCGTCATCCTGGCCCATGTGGATCAGGGCCGGGTGCTGGCGCTGGTCGTGGCGCTGGGGGGTGTCTGGGCGATGGGGTGGCACCTCCAGTGGCAGATGCGGACGCTCGACCTGGACGACCCGGCCTCGTGCCTTGCAGTCTTCCGTTCGAACCGGGACGCGGGCCTGATCCCTGTGCCGTTTCTTGCCGCCGCGGCCTGGCTTGGTTGAACCCCGGGCGGCGAAGGCCTAGGAACCCTTGGGCGAATGCCCTGCCCCGAGTCGACCGGAACCCGCCTTGCCCCAGTTTCTTCGCCAGTTTTCCGCAACCACGCTTGCACTGCTTGCCTTCCTTCTGGCAGCGACCGTCATGGTCGGCGTCGCCTATGCAACCGCCCTGGTGATCGAGACACGTACCGCAAAGGTAGTGAGCGCCCGGCTGGCAGAACAGAAACTCGACTGGATCACGGTCACCACAGACGGGCTCCAGGTCCACCTGACCGGCACCGCCCCGAACGAGGCGGCCCGCTTCCGCGCCGTGAACATGGTCGGCACCCTGGTGGACAATTCGCGCATCCGCGACGGGCTGGAGGTCGCACCGACAGCCGCGATCAAGGCACCGGATTTTTCCGTTCAGATGTTGCGGACCGAAGACGGAATCCAGCTGTTCGGCCTGATGCCCGAAAACCCCGGCGAAAACAGCCTTTCCGAAGCCGAGCTTGCCGAAGCGGCGGGGCAGCTCACACCGGGAATCGAGCCGACCAACATGCTGGAACTGGCCGATTACCCGGCGCCCGAGACCTGGGGGACGGCACTGGCATTCGGGCTGGAGGCGCTGAAGCGTCTGCCGCGGTCGAAGGTCTCGGTCATGGCCGACCGGGTCGAGGTCACGGCAATTTCCGACAGTGCCGCCGAAAAGCGGCGACTTGAAAACGAACTGCGGGCGCTCGCGCCGCAGGACGTGCGGCTGGTTCTGGACATATCGGCCCCCCGTCCGGTGATCACGCCCTTCACCTTGCGCTTCGTTGTCGATACCGAGGGTGCACGCTTCGACAGCTGCTCGGCCGATACCGAGCGGGCCCAGCGCCAGATCCTTGCCGCTGCCACCGCCGCCGGCGTCACGGGCACGCCGAACTGCAGGATCGGCCTTGGCACGCCGACCCCGCGCTGGGCCGAAGCCGTGGTGCTGGCAATTCGTGCGGTCAAGGAACTGGGATCGGGATCGATCACCTTTTCCGATGCCGACGTGACGCTTCTGGCCGGCAGTGACGTGCCGCAGGCCACCTTCGACAAGGTCGTGGGCGAACTGGAAACCAGCCTGCCCGATGCCTTTTCGCTGACCTCGACACTGGAAAAGGCGGAAAGCTCGACCCAGGGACCAGCCGAATTCACTGCTGTCCTGACCGAGGCCGGCAAGCTGGACCTGCGCGGAAGACTGACCGACGAATTGCAGCGCCAGGCGGTCGATGCCTTTGCCCGCGCCGCTTTCGAGGGTGCCGAGGTGCGCACCGCCACCCGCGTGGACGAAACCCTGCCCGATGGCTGGCCGCTTCGGGTGCTGGCCGGCCTCGAGGCTCTGGCCGAGGTCGAATACGGCTCGCTTCTGGTGCGGGCCGACACGGTGGAAGTGACCGGCGTCACCGGCTCGCAGGAGACGCGGGGCCGCATCACCCAGATCCTGTCGGGCAAGCTGGGCCAGGGCCAGACCTTCAGGGTGAATGTCCGCTACGACAAGGCGCTGGATCCCGTCGCCTCGCTTCCCACGCCGGAAGAATGCGCGGCGGACGTGAATGCCGTGATCGCGCGGACGAAGATCACCTTCACTCCGGCCTCGGCCGAACTGGCTGCCGGTGCCCGACCCGTGCTGGACGAACTGGCCGCCATCCTGACCGCCTGCCCGCCCATGCAGATGGAGATTGCAGGTCATACCGACAGCCAGGGGTCCGAAGGCGGGAACAAGGCGCTCAGCCAGGCCCGGGCCGAGGCGGTTCTGATGGCCCTTCAGGGCCGGCGGGTGGACATCTCGGGCATGACGGCAGTCGGGTATGGCGAATCGACCCCGATCGCCGACAATGCCACCGAAGAGGGGCGAGAAGCCAACCGGCGGATCGAATTCGTGCTGAAGGGCGACCATGCCGCCATGGTGCAGGATGCGGGTGTAGCTCCGGCCGAAGGCACCGCAGTTGGCGCCGATGGCGCGGCGTTGCCCCCGGCCGGTACGGCGGGGCCTGGCGCAGCACCGGCGACCGGCGGCGAAGGACCGGATTTCTCGAATGACACCAGCCCCTCTGTCGCTCCGGCGGAAAAGACGATACGACCCTTGCCGCGGCCTGCCGACCTGAAGGCCGGGGAAGACCAATGAACCGCACGGAATTCGTCATCGCCACCGCCATCATCCTGCTTGTCGCCTTCGCGATGGGCTGGTTCACGCACTGGCTTCTGCACCGCTTCACCCGGGTCAAGGGTGGCGACATGGCCGAGATGGACAGGCTCGCCCAATCCCTTCACGAGGCCGAGGAATTGCGCGACCAGGCGCTGGCCTATCTGGAACAGCGCGAGGCCGAGCTCATGAACCAGATCAACCAGACAGAGGCCGAGCTGAAGGCCGCGATGGAGGGTCTGCGCGAGGCGCGCCATGAGGCCGAAGAGATGCGCGCCTATATCGAGCGGATGCACGCGAACGGCTGAGCGCGGGCGAGTTCATCGAGGAAATCACATCGGAGCTTTCAAAGGCTACGGGCCGGAGATTTCGAAAATGCTGGCGCTTCGGTCCAGACGCGGCCAGGTTTGATCAAATCCTGGCACAAGGCAGGCTTGGAACTGGACATACCCGGCCCCGCGTGGCACCTGTCGCCCAAAGCATAAGGAGGGCCCACCCATGCTCGATTCCGTCACCGATCTTGCATCGCTTCTGAAGGATCCGTCGCTTCTGGCGACCAAGGCCTATGTCGCCGGCGAATGGATCGCCGCCGACGACGGCACGACCTTCCCCGTCACCAACCCCGCGCGCGGCGACGTGATCTGCCAGCTGCCGAACCTTGGCCGGGCGGAAACCGCCCGCGCGATCAAGGCCGCCCATGCCGCGCATCGCGAATGGGCTGGCCGCACCGCCAAGGAACGCGCCCAGATCCTGCGGCGCTGGTTCGACCTGTGCATGGCCAACCAGGACGACCTGGCCACCATCCTGACCGCCGAGATGGGCAAGCCGCTTGCCGAGGCCAAGGGCGAGATCGCCTATGGCGCCAGCTACATCGAATTCTACGGCGAGGAAGCCAAGCGCACCTATGGCGACATCATCCCCGGCCATCAGCGCGACAAGCGCATCCATGTGCTGAAGCAGCCGATCGGCGTCGCGGCCTCGATCACGCCCTGGAACTTCCCCAACGCGATGATCGCGCGCAAGGTCGCCCCGGCGCTGGCGGCGGGCTGCGGTTTCGTCGCGCGCCCGGCGGCCGAAACGCCGCTGTCGGCGCTGGCGCTGGCCGTGCTGGCCGAACGCGCGGGCGTACCGGCGGGGCTGTTCTCGGTCATCACCTCGACCCATTCCTCGGACATCGGCAAGGAGTTCTGCGAGAATCCGCTGGTGCGCAAGCTGACCTTCACCGGGTCCACCGAGGTCGGGCGGATCCTGCTGCGGCAGGCGGCGCAGCAGGTGCTGAAATGCAGCATGGAACTGGGCGGCAACGCGCCGTTCATCGTCTTCGACGACGCCGACCTGGACGCGGCGGTGGAAGGGGCGATGATTTCCAAGTTCCGCAACAATGGCCAGACCTGCGTCTGCGCCAACCGGATCTATGTGCAGGCCGGCGTCTATGATGCCTTCGCCGAAAAGCTGGCGGCGGCGGTGAAGAAGCTGACCATCGGCGACGGGCTGAAGCCCGGCGTCACCACCGGCCCGCTGATCAACGAGGCCGCGGTCGAGAAGGTCGAGGAGCATATCCAGGACGTGCTGGCCGGCGGCGGAAAGGTCGTCACCGGCGGCCACCGGCACGAGCTGGGCGGAACCTTCTTCGAACCCACGGTCGTCACCGGAGTGAAGCCCGACATGAAGGTCGCGCAGGAGGAAACCTTTGGCCCGCTCGCGCCCCTCTTCCGCTTCGAGACCGAGGAAGAGGTCATCGCCATGGCCAACAACACGATCTTCGGCCTGGCCTCCTATTTCTACGCCCGCGACATCGGCCGCATCACCCGCGTTCAGGAGGCGCTGGAGTACGGCATGGTCGGCGTCAACACCGGCCTGATCTCGAACGAGATGGCGCCGTTCGGCGGAGTGAAGCAGTCGGGTCTCGGCCGCGAGGGCAGCCGGCACGGGATCGACGACTACATGGAGCTGAAATACGTCTGCCTGTCGATCTGACCGGTCTGACGCAGAGCTGGCAGGGGGCGGCGAGGTGCCGCCCCTTGTGCATTTTCGCAGAGCCAACCCGCCGTCGCGCCCCACTGGTGGCGCCGCAAGGGATGGACTAGCGTTGCGGCGAAACATTCTGCGGCAGCAAGAGCAGGCGTATGTCCAACGACTACATTCCCCCGAAGGTCTGGAAATGGGAGCAGCCATCCGGCGGCAGCTTCGCCAGCATCAATCGCCCCATCGCCGGGCCGACGCATGAAAAGGAGCTGCCTGTGGGGCGGCATCCGTTGCAGCTCTATTCTCTTGCCACGCCGAACGGGGTGAAGGTCTCGATCCTGCTGGAAGAGCTGCTGGAGGCCGGGCATCCCGCCGAATATGACGCCTGGCTGATCGAGATCTCGAAAGGCGACCAGTTCGGCTCGGGCTTCGTGAAGGTGAACCCCAACTCAAAGATCCCGGCGCTGATGGATCATTCGCTGAACCCGCCGCAGCGCGTGTTCGAAAGCGCCTCGATCATGCTGTATCTCGCCGAGAAGTTCGGAGGGGCCTTCATCCCCGAAGACCCCCGGCAGCGGACCGAGATGTTCAGCTGGCTGTTCTGGCAGATGGGATCTGCCCCCTTTGTCGGTGGGGGGTTCGGGCATTTCTACGCCTACGCCCCGATGAAGATCGAATACGCGATCAACCGCTACGCGATGGAAACGAAGCGCCAGCTGGACGTGCTGAACCGGCACCTGGCGGAAAACGAATGGATGGCTGGAATCTATTCGCTGGCCGACATCGCGATCTGGGCCTGGTACGGCAACCTGGTGCTGGGGCGGGCCTACAACGCGGCCGAATTCCTTGATGTGCAAAGCTACGCCCATGTCCTTGCATGGGCGAAACGCATCGACGCCCGCCCCGCCGTGATCCGGGGGCGCAAGGTCAACCGCAACTGGGGCGAACCTTGGGAACAGCTGCCCGAGCGCCACTCGGCAGCCGATTTCGACGCCCTTCCGAAAGCCCCGGGATGAACCGCGTCGCGGTCGCGATCGGCTAGGCCGGAGGCCCGGGCCGGGCCTTCACGGACCGGCTTCTCGCCGACGGGTTGCGTTGGTTGGCGTGATCCTCGACGACGGCGTGCTGTTGACCGTTACT
This sequence comes from Tabrizicola caldifontis, assembly GCF_004762095.1. Classification (GTDB taxonomy): domain Bacteria; phylum Pseudomonadota; class Alphaproteobacteria; order Rhodobacterales; family Rhodobacteraceae; genus Tabrizicola; species Tabrizicola caldifontis. Next base: position 99,018 of record NZ_SIJH01000009.1, on the reverse strand, counting down.
GCCGCGTGCGAGCGCTTCTTTCCCTAAATCGTGGACCCGACCGAGAAAGACGCCATCGCCGGACTGTTCGATCGCCTGGCATCCCGCTTCGGCGGGCTGGATGTGCTGATCAACAATGCCGGAACATGCTTCATGTCGGGCTTTCCCGAGATCCCCGCGGCGAAACCGGAGCGGCAGAGGCGGATCAACTTCCGTTCCGCCTTCCAATACTGCCGGCAGGCGGTGAAGGCGATGGCGGGGCGGCCGGGCGCGCGCAAGATCGTGAACATCCGGTCGAACGGTGCCTGCAACTTCGACGCCCTCGACCCGGACACGCGGCAGGAAGACGGCCTGGACAGGGTGGGCTGCTGTCTGCCGATGCGACCGGCGTGACCCAAGGCTTTGAGATCTATTCCGTTATCCGATAACAAACAGACGTTCTTCCCTAACACACCAGCGTTTTTGCCTATCGCAGCGGCCATGCCCATACCTCGTGGCATCGCCCCGGACACTCCGGGTGCACCACGAAAGGAAACGCCATGCTGCCCGTTGCCATGACCGCGAAACGCAATCTGGTCGCCGCGCTGACCGCCGCCGCGATTGCGGCCGTCCCCGCCGCGCCCGCCCTCGCCTTGAACGACAAGGAAAAGGGCTTTGTTGCCGGTGTCGCCACCGCCGTCATCGTGGACGAGCTTCTGAAGATCAACCGCAAGGCCCGGCTTTACGACCGTGGCCATTCGGCGGCCCCGGCGCCCGTCTATGTCCAGCCTGCACCAGTCTATGTCCAGCCGGCCCCGGTCTATGTCCAACCCGCCACCTCGATCCATTCGACCCCGGCGGCGCTTGCCTTCAACCGGTACTCGCTGGCCGAACGCAAGGCGATCCAGCGCAATCTGCGGGCCTGGGGCTATTATACTGGCGGCATCGACGGCGCGTTCGGTCCCCGTACTTACAACGCGATCCTTGCCTATGCCCGCGACGAAGGGCTGAGCAACCGCCTGTCGGCCACCAACACCGCCTTCGCGGTCTACGACAGCCTGATCTTCTGATCCCTCTCCCCAAGTGATCGCACCCAAGATCAGGCACCCAACCCCCGGACCGGACCCTGACCGGACCGGGGGTCTTTTCGTCCGGGGCAAGGATTTCCGGGCGCGGCCCAAGAATTGCCGCCCGGCTTGCGTCGCAGATAACGTGATGCTGATGGACACACCCGACGAGATGCTTGCCTCTGCCGCCGCCAACGGCGACCGCGTGGCGTTTGCCACCCTGGTCGGTCGACATTACGAGCGAATCCATGCCTTGGCCTGGCGGCTGACCGGCAGCCGGACCGAGGCCGAGGATCTGGCACAGGACATCTGCGCCGCCCTGCCCGCCAAGCTGCGCAACTGGCGCGGCGAGGCGCGCTTCACCACCTGGCTTTACCGTGTCATCGTCAACGCCGCACATGACCTGCGCCGCCGCCAGGCCACCCGGACCCGCGCCGCGCTTGGCTGGGGCGACTGGGAACTGGCCCGCCAGGCCGAGATCGCCACCCTGGCCGAGGCGAACGACTGGCTGGCCCAGGCGATGACCCGCCTTTCGCCCGAACTGCGCGACACCGTGGCGCTGGTCCTGGGCGAGGAGATGACCCAGGCCGAGGCTGGGCTCGTTCTGGGCGTATCCGAGGGCACGATCGCCTGGCGGATGAGCGAAGTGAAGAAACGCCTGCGGGCCATGGCGCGGGAGGAGGCGAAATGACCGACGACCTCGAAACCCTCCGCGCTGCGCTGAAGTCGGCCCCCGCGCCGGAATACGACGCGAAGACCCGCGCCCTGCGGCTGGCGATGCAGAATTTCGACCGGCTGCACGACGCCTCCCAAGGATCGGCGGAGCCCGACCTTGCCGGTGACGATCCCCCGCAAGGGGCGGTCGCCTCGAACGGAGTGCGTCGCATGCTGGGCTTCCTAACCTTGCGCCCTGTCCTTGCTGTCACCACCTCGACCGCAGCCCTGGTGATCGGCGTGGCCGTGATCCTGCCCATGGCCGATCTGCGCCTGCCAGGTGGCAGCGGCCCGGTGACCCATCAGGCGCCCGAACCCGCGCTTGCCACCGACACCCCGACCGCCAAGACCGCTGCGGCCCCAGACGGCCTGACGGGCGAAGCGGACAGCCGCGGCCAGATCGCAGCGACCAAGGCAGAACCCATGGCCGAGGCGCTGGCCGCACCGTTAGCCGCAACCGATACGGTCGACGTGGTGCCACCCCCAGCCCCCACGGTCAACGCCCCTGGCGGTCTGTCACCGCTGCGGATGGCGGCGCCGGGCGGATCTGCCGATGGCACGGCCGGCGATATTGCCGCGGCCGAATCCATCGTCGCCCCGCTGCCAGACATGGCGCAGCCGGGACTGCCCGATACCGAAGCCCATGCCAACGTGGCGCCGAACCCGGTGAAGGTGACGGTCGAAGATTCCGTCTCGACCTTCCCGATCGACGTCGATACCGCATCTTGGGCGCTGATCCGCTCCAGCCTGAACCGTGGCAAGATGCCCGCACCCGACCGGGTGCGGATAGAGGAGATGGTCAACTATTTCCCCTATGCCTATTCTGCACCGACGCCCGAGGCCACCTTCTCGACCACCGTCTCGGTGATGCCCACGCCCTGGAACCCCGGAACCCGCCTGGTGACCATCGGCATCCAGGGCGCGCTGCCCGCCATGACCGACCGCCCGCCGCTGAATTTGGTCTTCCTGATCGACACATCCGGCTCGATGGGCGGGCCTGACCGTCTGCGCCTTCTGACAGGCTCGCTTGCCCTGATGCTGCCCGTGCTGCGGCCCGAGGATCAGCTCGCCATCGTCGCCTATGCCGGATCGGCAGGCCTTGTCCTGCCCCCTACTGCAGCCACCGACAGTGCCGCCATTCTGGCCGCGCTCGACAACCTGGCTGCCGGTGGCGCCACAGCCGGGGGCGCAGGGCTGGAACTGGCCTATCAGGTGGCCGAGGGGATGAAGGCCGAGGGTGAGATTTCACGTATCCTGCTGGCCACCGACGGAGACTTCAACATGGGCACCTCCGACCCCGACGGGATTGAGGCACTGGTTGCGAAGAGGCGCGAGACCGGCACCTATATGTCGGTGCTAGGCTTCGGGCGCGGCAATCTTGATGACGCGAAGATGCAGGCGCTGGCGCAGAACGGGAACGGCCGGGCCAGCCATATCGAAACGCTGTCCGAGGCGCGGAAGGCACTGGCCGATCAGCTCACCGGTGCGCTGTTCCCGATCGCGGACGATGTGAAGATTGAGGTCGAATGGAACCCCGCCAAGGTCGCCGAATACCGGCTGATCGGCTACGAAAGCCGCGCCCTGCGGCGCGAGAATTTCAACAACGACCGCGTGGACGCGGGCCAGATCGGCGCGGGCACCCAGGTCACCGCGATCTATGAGGTGACCGCGCCCGGCCCGGATTCGCTGTTGAACAACCCGTTGCGCTATGGTCCCGCGGCGGAGATCGGGGCCAGCACAGAGGAACTGGGCTTCCTGCGCCTGCGCTGGAAGGCGCCGGGGGCCGAGACCTCGACCCTGATCGAGACCCCGATCACCGGCCTGGAGGAGGCGACGGAGGAAACCCGCTTCGCTGCCGCCATCGCGGGCTTCGGCCAGCTGCTGCAAGGCTCGGCTCATCTGGGCAACTGGGGCTGGGACCAGGCGATCGACCTGGCGGCCCGGAACCGCGGCGACGACCCTTTCGGCTACCGGGCAGAGGCGCTCAAACTGATGCGGCTGGCGCAATCGCTGGCAGCGAACTGACCGGCCGGACCGCGCGCCGACCCCTTCGCCAGCCTCGCTTGCGGCAGGACGGCGAAAAGTCGAAGGCGGATCGGTCAGTCAAGCGCACGGCCAAGGTCTGCGATCAGGTCTGCGGGATCCTCAAGCCCCACTGACAACCGGAACGCCCCTTCGCCTGCCCAGTCCTGCCAGCGCCCAAGCGCCGCGCCTTCCATCCGGAAGGTGCTGCGCCGCCCGATATGGACGCAGATCGACCGCTGGTGACCCAGCGAAAAGGCATAGTGGATCACAAGGAAGCGTTCGGCCATGCGGCGGCCAAGCTCCGCAGGAACCTGCTGGCTCTGGAAGGCGATCATGGCGCCGCCAAGCGCCAACTGGCGCCGGGCCAGGGCGAGCTGGGGATGGTCCGCCGCGCCGGGCCACTTAACGCGGGTAACCGCGGGATGCGCCGTCAGCCAGTCGCAGATCCTGCCCGCAGTCTCGCAGGCCGTCCGCAGGCGCGGAAACAGCGTGTCGAGGCCACGCAGGATCAGCCAGGCATTCTGGGCTGACAGGGTCGCGCCCAGATAGACCCCGGCGCGCGACCGGATGGCAGAGATCAGATCCCGCCGTCCGATCACCGCGCCGCCAAGGGCATCGCCATGGCCGTTCATCAACTTGGTCAGCGAATGGATCACCAGATCCGCCCCGTGCTCCAGCGGCCGGGTGAGATGACCGGCGTCGCAAGCGTGCTGTCCACCGACAGAAGCGCCCCGGCCTCGCGTGCCAGGGCCAACAGGGCCGCAAGGTCGGTCAGCCGCGGTATCGGGTTGCAGGGCGTCTCGGCGTGGATCAGACGGGTCGTGGGTCGAAGCGCGGCACGCACCGCGGCGGGGTCGGTCAGGTCGCAGGGGGGTGACCTCGATACCCAGGTCGGGCAGGGCGCGGGTGGCAAGTTCGTAGTCACCGGCATAGCAGACTTCCGACACGATCAGATGATCGCCCGCCTTCAGAAGCGACAGGAAGACAGCAGCCACAGCGGCGAAGCCGGTGGCGGTGGCAAGCGCATCCTCGGCCCCTTCAAGACCCGCCAGGCGTTCCTCCAACGCGCGGACGGTCGCGTTCGTCCAGCGGGCATAAAGAAAGGGTTGCGCGGTCAGGTCGGCACCTTCAGCCGAGAAGCCGGCAGACCCGGGGGTGAAGATGTGGTTGACCTAGGCGACAATGCCGGGTGCGATGGCTTCTGTCACCGGGTCGGGCATCAGCCCGGCGTCGAGGGCGCGGGTGGCAGGCTGCATCTGGAACGGGGGCAGCTTGTGGTCGGACATGCGGCGGGCCTTTCCTTTGGCCCTTCATCCGTCGTGCGCAGCGCATGCGCAAGATGCAAAGAGCCCGGGCGCGAACCCGGGCTCCGGCAACAGATGATTGAGAGGGTCTAGTTGACCGATTCCGGCTTTGCCTCGATCACCGGGGTCGAACCGTTCGCGCGGACAATCTCGATCCGGCGGGGTTTCATGGCCTCGGGAACCTCGCGCACCAGATCGACGTGCAGCATCCCGTTCTCATGCACGGCACCGGTCACGCGTACATGGTCAGCCAGGGCAAAGCGGCGTTCGAAGGCGCGCGTGGCGATGCCGCGGTGCAGGTAGGTACGCTCGGTCTCGTCGGCTGCCTTGCGGGCTGCAATGTGCAGATTGCCGTCCTTGACCTCGACGCTCAACTCCTCGGGGGCGAAACCGGCGACGGCGATCGAGATGCGATAGGCATCCTCGGCGGTCTTTTCGATATTGTAGGGGGGATAGGTCGGCTGAGCCACGTCGCTGGACAGAACACGGTCCATCAGATCGGCGATCCGGTCGAAGCCGACGGTGGCACGGTAGAGCGGGGCGAAATCCAGATTGCGCATTGTCATCCTCGTGCAAGCGATGTCAGGGGCCCTCCCGTCAACGGGCAGGGCAAGGGTTCTTCCGGGCCCATTGTGGCACCCGGACGAAGTGAATCTGGGAAGCCTCAGAGTGGCTTTCAAGACCTCAGGTCAGGGCTTCACGAACCTTGCGCCGATGTCGCCGCCCTCGCCCACGGTGATCGTCTTTCCGGCCCTGCGCCGAGGCACTTCTTCAGGTACCGCCTCGCTTGAAACGCGACCGGCCCGCAAGGCCGCCTTCAACCTTGCCACGACCTCCGGCAGTTCCATGCCCACCGCGACGCGCCGACCTTCCCAGGTCGATCCGACCGAAATGATCGAGACGATCTTCGCCCGATATCCGGCAGAGCGGTCCAGCACCGGTGCGCCGGACGAACCGAAGCTCACATCGCAATCGACTGCGATCAGCCCGTCCTGCCGCCCTAGGACATTGCAGACCGGCTGCCAGGTCAGCGCCTCGGCTCGCCCGGAGGCATAGGAAACGACACTTACCTTGTCGCCCCGCCCTGGCAAGGCGATGGCGAAGGGCGGAATCTGCGTGGTCGGAACCGGTTCGGCCAGCTGCATCAGGGCCACGTCGCGCCGGATGATCTCGGGTGGCGCCGGACTGACCGGGCGGTATTCCGGGTCGATGACTGTGCGCGCGACCTGCGCCTCGACCAGCGACTGTCCGTCAGCCAGACCCGCACGGAAGGTGATCCGGCCTGCGGGAACCGGGTTGCCTTCCGTATCGACCACGCAGTGCGCCGCCGTCAGCACCAGATCGGCGGCGATCAATGTCCCCGTGCAGAACCCGCCATCCTCGATATCGACCCGGCCAACCGGCTCGAACCCGCGCAGATCCTCGCGCGTGGTCAGCCGGCTCTGGCCCGCGCCGTCCTGCGCCCAGGCGGGCCAGGCCAGCAGCAGGGCCAGAACCGCAACCCTCATGGCTTGATGAACTTGGCGCCGCCGCCCTTTTCGCCGGGCGGAACCGGACTGCCCCCCACATCCATTCGCCCGCGCAGCTTGCTTTCCGCAAGCGCCACCCGCAGCGCCTTCAACGGCGCGGCCAGTGGCACCGCCAGCGCCACCTTGCGCCCGTTCACCTCGGCCTTTGCTGAGATGATCGATACCACCCGAGACACCCCGTCCACCGACGAGAAGACCGGTGCGCCGGATGATCCAAAATCGACACTGCAGGACAGCACCAACGTATCCCGTCGCCCTGCCAGAACCTCGCAGGGCTCCTGGATCGAGGGGGCCTCGGCCCGATCCTGCGCATAGGACACCACGGCCACTGCATCGCCTTCGACCGGGGCGGCGCCCGTCTCGAACGGCAGGATCGACGGCAGGCGGATCGGCTGGCTGAGTTCCAGCAGTGCAAGATCCGCTGTCACCCGCTCCAGCTTGTCATTGCCGCTGTAGCGGTAGTCGGGATGGGTGACCGCCCGCTTCACGCTGCGATAGGCCACGGCCCGGCCATTACGCCAGCCTGCCTGGAACTGGATGTCTTCGGGCCGCATCTGCACACCGGTCTGCTTGTCATACAGGCAGTGCGCCGCGGTCAGCACGAGATTCGGTTCGATCAGTGCGCCGGTGCAGAAGCCGCGCCCGCCCAGGATCAGCTTGCCCACGGCATCCCAGCCACGGGAATCGTCGGCGGTCTGAAGGCTGACCATTTCCGCGTCCTGGGCGCGCGCCGTGCCGCCAGATGCCAGGCACATCGTCAGAAGGCAAAGGATCAGGCGACGCATGGAACCTCCCCTTCACATGACGATCGGCGCTATCCTGCGACTGTGGCGGATTTTCGCCCCTTCGCGCAAGCCTGCGCTTCAGTCGCGGCCCCGCAGCGCGCGCGGCTGTGGCCCGCCGGTCGCCCAGTCGAGCAATTCGACCGTATGGACGACCGGTATCGCCGTGCCCGACCCGATCTGCATCATGCAGCCGATGTTGCCCGCGGCGATGACCTGGGGGGCCTTCGCCTCGAGCGTCGCGACCTTGCGCCGCTTCAGCTCGGCGCTGATTTCGGGTTGCAGCAGGTTGTAGGTGCCCGCGCTGCCACAGCACAGATGGCTGTCGGCGGGCTCCACCACCTCGAAGCCCGCGCGTTTCAAGAGATCCTTCGGCGCGGTCTTGATCTGCTGGCCATGTTGCAGCGAACAGGCGGCATGATAGGCGACGCGCAGCCCTCGGGGCGCCCCCTCCGGCAGGCCGAGGCCGGTCAGAACTTCGCTGATGTCCTTCGCCAGCCCCGCGACCGTCGCCGCATCCTCGGCCAGGGCGGGATCGGTGCGGAACATGTGGCCGTAATCCTTGACCGTCGTGCCGCAGCCGGAGGTGTTTATGACGATGGCATCCAGACCGGCTTCGCGTTTCTCGGCCATCCAGGCCCGGATGTTGGCGGCGGCACTGGCATGGGCCAGGTCCGCCTTGCCCATGTGATGCGTCAGCGCCCCGCAGCAGCCCGCACCCCTGGCCACCACCACTTCGCAGCCCAGCCGCCGCAACAGGCGGATCGTCGCATCGTTGATGTCGGTGTTCAGCGCCTTTTGCGCGCAGCCGGTCAGCAAGGCCACCCGCATCCGGCGCTCGCCTTGCGCCGGGAACACCTGCGGGTCGTCGTTTCGACTGACCGGCGGGATGGTCTTCGGCGCCATGGCCAGCATCGACCGCAAACGCGCGTCCGGCACCATACCTGCGAACGGCCTGCCGATCTTCGCCGCCAGCAGCGCCAGCCGGAACCGCCTCGGATAAGGGATCACCCGCGCCAGCACCGCGCGCAGGACCCGGTCCATGAAGGGGCGGCGATAGGTCTTCTCGACATGGGCCCGGGCGTGATCGACCAGATGCATGTAATGCACGCCCGAGGGGCAGGTCGTCATGCAGGCCAGGCACGAAAGACAGCGGTCGAGGTGCTTCACCGTCTTCTCATCGGCCGGCCGCCCGGCCTCCAGCATGTCCTTGATCAGGTAGATGCGCCCGCGCGGGCTGTCCAGTTCGTCCCCCAGCACCTGGTAGGTCGGACAGGTCGCGGTGCAGAAGCCGCAATGGACGCAGGACCGCAGGATCTGGTTGGCCCGCGCGATGCCGGGATCGGCCAGCTGCTCGGGCGAGAAATTCGTCTGCATCAGCCCATCATCCCCCGGTTCAGGATACCCCTCGGATCGAACTTCGCCCGGATGCCCGCCGCCAGCGCCGCCACCTCGGGCGCCTCGGGCGGAAAGACTGGCCCACCCTGCCCCCGGACCAGCGTCGCATGGCCACGGCCCGCCACGGCGGCCACCACCTCGGCGCCGCGCCCCGGTTCGGCCAGAAGCCAGATCAGCCCCCCGCCCCAATCCCAGAGCGCCTCACCCCCGATGCGCGCAACCACCTCGGCCGCCGCAGTGGGCAAGGTCACGACCCGCCAGACCTCGCCCGGCCGGCCCTGCAGGGGCACCACATCCCGCACCGCCCGCCACAGCGCCGCCGAGGACTCGCCCTCCACCAACGAGACCTCGCCCCCGACCAGCGCGATCAGTCGTCTGACCCGATAGGCGACCGAGCCCGCCATCCCCTCGACCCGGATCAGACTGCGCCCGGAATGCCGCGCCGCCCCCGAGACATCGAAGGGCGAACCCAGCGCCGCCCGCAGACAGGCCAGCCCGGCCGGATCGTCCAGCCCCTCGACGACCAGCGTCGCCTCGGCCTCCGGCATCGCCTGCACCTTCAGGCTCACCTCGGTCATCACCCCCAGCACGCCCCGGCTGCCGGCCATCAGCTTCACCAGGTCATAACCGGTGACATTCTTCATCACCCGCCCGCCGTTGCGCACCATCGTCCCGGTGCCATCCACGAACCGCACCCCCAGTGCGGCATCGCGGGCCGCCCCCGCCTGCACCCGGCGAGGCCCCGAGGCATTGGCCGCGACCACCCCGCCGATGGTCGAGACGCCCTCGCGCCCGAGGATACCCCGCAGGTCCGGCGGCTCGAAGGCCAGCCGCTGCCGTTCGCCGGCAAGCACCCCTTCCACTTCCGCAAGCGGCGTGCCCGCCCGAACGACCAGCGTCAACGCGCCCGGTTCATACAGCTCGACCCCCGAGATCCCCCCGGTCTCCAGCACCTCGCCGACCGCATGGCCCAGTGTGCGCGTGCCTCCGCCCCGCACCAGCAAGGGTCTCATGGACCCTGCAACGGCGTCTGCCAGTTCCGCTTCGCTAGAAGGCCGCATGCCTTGCCCTTTGCTCAAATACTCTGCGGGGGTCCGGGGGTGCAAAACCCCCGGACGGTTCAGACCGCGCGCCGCCCGGCACTGGCCTCAAGCGGAAAGACCTTGGCCGGGTTCAACAACCATTTCGGGTCGAAGACATCCTTCACCCGCATCTGCGCCTCCATGTCGGCGGCCGAGAACTGCACCCCCATCAGGTCGCGCTTCTCGATCCCCACGCCATGCTCGCCGGTGAGGCAGCCGCCGACCTCGACGCAGAGCTTCAGGATCTCGGCCCCGAAGGCCTCGCATTTCTCCAGGTCGCCCGGCTTGTTGGCGTCGAACAGGATCAGGGGGTGCATGTTGCCGTCGCCGGCGTGGAACACGTTGCCCACGTCCAGCCCGAAGTCGCGGCTCATCTCGCCGATCCGCTTCAGCACATGCGGCAGGGAGGAGACCGGGATGGTCCCGTCGAGGCACATGTAATCGTTGATCTGCCCCATCGCACCGAAGGCCGACTTGCGCCCCAGCCAGATGCGTTTCGCCTGATCCTCGTCCTCGGCCTCGCGGAACTCCACCGGATCGTGGGCCAAGGCGATCTGGCGGATGCGGGCAAGCTGCTCGGAAATCTCGGCCTCTGACCCCTCGACCTCGATGATGAGAAGCGCCTCGCAATCCGGGTAGCCGGCATGGGCGAAAGCCTCGGTCGCGCGGATGCAGGGGCGGTCCATGAACTCGATCGCGACGGGCAGGATGCCCGCCTTGATGATGTCACTGACGCAGGCGCCCGCGACCTCGTTCGAGTTGAAGCCCACCAGCACCGGCCGCGCGCCCTCGGGCCTGGGCAGGATGCGGAGCCAGGCCTCGGTCACCACGCCCAGCTGCCCCTCGGACCCGCAGACGACGCCCAGGAGGTCAAGCCCGGCCGGCTCGCCCCAGGGCCCGCCCAACGTGACCACCGTCCCGTCCATCTGCACCAGAGTCACGCCCAGAAGGTTGTTCGTCGTCACCCCGTATTTCAGGCAATGCGCTCCGCCCGAGTTCATCGCGATGTTCCCGGCAATCGCACAGGCCAGCTGGCTGGAGGGGTCGGGGGCGTAGAAGAACCCGTCAGCCTCGACCGCGCCGGTGATCGACAGGTTGGTGCGGCCCGACTGCACCCGGATGAAGCGGTTCTCGTAATCGGTCTCCAGCACCGCGTTCATCCGCGCGACGCCCAGGATCAAGCTGTCCGCCGTCGGCATCGCCCCCCCGGCTAGGCTGGTGCCCGAGCCGCGCGGCACCACCGGAACGCCTTCCTCCCAGCAGACCCTCAGCACCGCCGAGACCTCTTCGGTCGTGCGCGGCAGGACAGCGGCCAAGGGCGGGCAGCGGTAGGCGGTCAGCGCGTCGCATTCGTAGGCGCGCAGCTCCTCCGGCGCATCGATCACCGCGTCCACCGGCAGGACGGCACGCAACCGCGCCACGATCCGCGCCTTTCGTGCAAGGACGCCCGCGTCCGGTTCCGGCATCTGCATGGGCGCCTCCCGCCTTGATTGGTAAGATAATATAACCAATCCCTCGGATCGCAAGCAAAAACCCCAACCGGTCGCCCCGTCCTCCCTGCCCTCCTTGCGGGCAGAGGATGAGAATGGGGCGCTACCGGCAAAACCGCCCCTTCCGTACGCCTTCGGGGGACACTAGTCTGCGGTCATGACGCTGCCTCTGGGCCCACTTGCACCCCTTGATGCCGCCGCCCTTCTGGCGCTGGTCATTGCGTGGACGCTCTCGGGCTGGCTGATCGAAAACCCGCCCCGCGGGCGCCCATCGGTCAGTTTTCTCATGCAGGAGTACCGGCACGACTGGATGCGCACCTTTGTCACCCGCCAGCCGAGGATCTTCGATGCGCAACTGATCGATTCGCTGCGCCAGGGCACCGCCTTCTTCGCCTCGGCCTGCCTGATCGCCATCGGTGGTGGGGTCGCGCTGATCGGCAATGCGGCCACCGTGCAGAACCTGGCCGACGATCTGCCGCTGGCCAGCCCCGGCCCGGATGTGGCGCTAAGGATGCTGCCGGTGATCGCGCTCCTGGCGAATGCGCTGCTGAAGTTCGTCTGGGCGCACCGGCTGTTCGGCTACTGCTCGATCCTCATGGCCGCGGTCCCGAACGACCCGGCCGATCCCCTTGCCTTCCACCGCGCGGGACAGGCGGCCGAGATCAACATCACCGCCGCGAAAAGCTTCAATCGCGGGCTTCGCTCGATCTACTTTGCGCTTGCCGCGCTCGCCTGGCTGCTTGGCCCCTGGGGCCTGCTCATAGGCACAGGGTTATCGACGGCAGTGCTTGTCCGCCGCGAATTCGCCAGCCATTCGCGTCAGGTCATCCTGTCACGCCAGCCATAGCGCCGTCTGCCCCGCCGCAGCCTCGCCCGACAGCCGCGCCACTGCGGCGGCCTGCTTCAGCCAGCCGGTGAGCGCCTCGCCCGCGAACCAGACGCGCGCGCCAACCGGTTCCGCCAGAACGTCGCGCGATCCGGCCCTTCCCGGCCGCGCTGCGGCATAGACGCCACGGACATACCGGTCGGCGCCCCCAGTTGGTCATCGTCCCGTGCCTGACCGCACGCCACACGTCCGACCCGAAGGTGTCCGCCAGCCGGTCGGTCACGAAATCCACCGCCGCCGCCCGACCCGCCGCCTCCATCTCCCAGGCGAAATCGCCGCCGACAAATCCCACCAGCAGGTCCAGGTCGAAGGGGAATGCCAGGAAATACAGGTCATGCCGCGCGTGCTGCTCGATCACCACATCGTCGAAAGGGGGGCCAGGTCCAGCCGTGCGCCTTCGGTCTGCAAGGGAATCTTGGTAAGAAGGCCCATCGGCAGATCGAAGATTCCTGGTGGCCAGGGGGCAGGTCGGGGGTGAAGGCGATCTCTTCGAAGGCAATAACCCCGATCGAAACGGTCACGATTGATGCGCGGCCCCGGAGAGCGCCGTGTGCCGTCTCGACCTCTACCCCCGGCCCGCCCCAGAAGATGCGACGAACCGGGCAACCGGTACATCCGCCCCCCAGCGGTGGATCAGCGCGCCATAGCCTTCCTTCGTGAAACAGTTCCGGTCCAGGTCCGCCGCTGCCCTGTGATCCGCGATCGAAATCTCGTCATGATCGGCGCCGAAATCCATCGGGCCGGCAAAGGTGGAATTCGCCTGCAGGCAATGGCAGTCGGCGATCAGGTCCGACAGCCGGTCGTCCGGCACCTCGTGTGCCTCAAGGCAGGCCTGCAAGGCCGCATCCGCGGCCGCGACCCGCTCCATCTCCTCGGGTGTGGCACGCCTCTTGGCGAACCACAGGTGATCCAGCCCCCAGTCATGGTGGTGCAAAGTCCAGCCTGCCGCCTGCGCCTCGGGACAGAACGGGTTGCGGCCCGCGGCATGCACCCAGGCACAGCCGATGTCGAAAGGCACCCCGGAATCGGTTGTCATGGTCCAGGCCCGGCCACCGATGCGGTTCATCGCCTCGACCACCGCAAAGCGTCGCCGCTCGGCCCGAAGCCGCCTGGCCGCTGCCAGACCGGCGCAGCCTGCACCGACGATCACCACATCGACATCCATCATCGCAAAATCCCCTGTCCTGAAATGCGGTCAGGATGCCGGCCCCGGGGTCTCGCGCCAACCCGAGCATGCGAGCCCCACCCGGATCTTGCTCCTTGGAAATACTGCCGTGGGTCCGGGGGTGTGCCCCCTGCGGGTGCGGCCTGCCGCTCATCGCTCCCTTCGGACGCTATTCGCTGCGCCCGGAGAATACCGATCGCAAGTAAGGTACGTCCCCTCAGGCCGCCTTTGCGCCCCTGCGCCCCTCGACCAGCCAGGCCGCCACGGCCAGACCGGCGGCAATCAGCAGCCACGCCCAAGCCGGCAGGAACGGGGCCACGTTCACATCGGTGGTCAGATAGGCCTCGCGCGGGGTGACCCCGATCCAGCCGCGCCCTACCGCCGGGCGACCCTCGGCCACCTGACGAATATCTGGCGTGCCGTCCTCCAGCCGCGTCACGCCACCCCGGCTTGCCTCGGCCAGCGGTGCCAGCTCGGCGCCAGAGGCGATGGTCTCGACGAACTCGCGCGGGGCGGCGGGGCCGACGGCGATCACCCGGGTCAGATCGTCCTGCTCCAGCCGGTAAAGGCCCAGTTCAGGTGCCTGCCAGACGGCCTCATACTTGCCGGGGCTTACCTCGGGCAGGTCCACCAACGCCTGCGCCCCGTCCGGTCCGATGACCTTCACCGGGCCGGGCGGTACCTCCTTCAGCGACCGGCGGGTGATCGTCATCGCCTCGCCTCGCACGGTTGCTGTCAGCGTTTCCTCTTCCAGGTCCGGCTCCTTCAGCATCCAGTGCGCCAGCCGCCGCAGCAGCTCCAGTTGCGGTCCGCCCCCCTCGTAGCCCCGCCCCCAGAGCCAGGCATGGTCAGAGGCGAGCACGGCCACGCGGCCCTGCCCCACCCGGTTCAGCACCAGAAGCGGCAGGTCGCGCGGACCGGTCATCAGCACCTGCCCGTCAAGAAGCTGCACCTCGATGGCCCGGAACCAGCGACCCCAGCCGCCTTCGGGAGCCTCGTCCTCCAGCCCCTCGGTCACCGGATGCCGGCGTCCAAGCTCGGTGAGCGCCGGGCGGAACCCTTCCTCGACCACCCGGGCCGTCGGCGCGACCGGCAGGATCTCGGCCAGGGGCGAGCGGTAAAGACTGTCCACCGCCCCGTATTCCGGCCCCGCCGCGACCAGAACGGTCCCGCCGTTGCGGACATAGTTCACGACGTTCTCGATGTAGGACATCGGCAGGATGCCCCGCATCCGGTAGCGGTCGAAGATGATGAGGTCGAATTCGTCGATCTTCTCGACGAACAGCTCGCGGGTCGGGAAGGCGATCAGCGACAGCTCGTCCACCGGCACGCCATCCTGCTTTTCCGGCGGGCGGAGGATGGTGAAATGCACCAGGTCGACCGCCGCGTCGGACTTCAGAAGGTTGCGCCAGACCCGCTCGCCCGCATGCGGCTCGCCCGAAACCAAGAGCACCCGCAGCCGGTCGCGCACGCCATTGATCTGGATTGCGGCGGCGTTGTTGCGGTCAGTCAACTCACCCGCCACCGGGGCCACGCTGAACTGCAGCACGTTCGCCCCTCCGTGCGGCAGCGTCACCGGCAGGTCCAGGTCGGTGTTCATGGGCACACGGTAGGTCGCCGGCGCCTCGGCATCGACCGAGATCGTCAGGTCAACCTCGCCACCGACCCCGGCCGGGACGGCGCCGATATCCTCGATGCGCAGGGTCAGATTGAATTCCTCGCCGATGATGGCAAAGGCCGGGGCATCGCGCACCACCAGGCGGCGGTCCCAGTCTGCGGCGCGTCCGGTCAGCAGCACCTGCAGGGGCGCCGGCAGATTGGGCACCAGGCCCAGATCATGCACCCGGCCATCGGTGATCAGGATAGCCCCGGCCACACGCGCCCGGGGTTCCTCGGCCAGGGCCTCGGCCAAGGCGGTCAGGGCCAGCGTTCCGGCATCATCGGCCCCGTCGCCCACCCGGCGGATGCGCAGTTCTGTGTTGGGTAGCGCCGCCACCTCGGCCTCGACCGCAGCAACAGCCGCAGCGGTCTGTGCCGCCCGGTCGCCCAGACCCTGGCTTGCGCTTTCGTCCACCACCAGGATCACGATGTCGGACAGGTTCGCGCGCTGTTCTTCTTGCAGCGCGGGATTGGACAGCGCCAGCACAAGCGCCGCAAGGCCAAGACCACGCAGCCACCAGCCCGCCAGGCCGCGCCAGACCGCCAAGATGACCAGGGCCACCGCGACCCCGGCCAGAACCCAGATTACCGGCCAGCCGACCAGCGGCGCGAAGACCACCGTCTGCGTCATTGCCCCAACCTTTCCAGAAGCGCTGGCACATGCACCTGATCCGATTTGTAATTGCCGGTCAGCACATGCATGATCAGGTTTATGCCGAAGCGATAGGCAATCTCGCGCTGGCGTTCGCCGGCCATGCCGCGCCCGATCGGCAAGAGCGGCGCGCCGATGTCGTCCACTGCCCAGGCCGCCGCCCAGTCATTGCCGCCGATCACGACCGGGGTCACCCCGTCATTGAGGTTGCGGAAGGGCATCCCCACGGGCGCCTCTTCCTCGGCAAGAGGCGCTGCCTCGACCCAGAGCCCCCCGCGCGGATGGCGGCCCGGAAATTCCTGCAAAAGATAGAAGGTGCGGGTCAGCACATGATCCGGGGGCATCGGCTCGAGGGGCGGGATGTCCAGCCCCGCCGCAATCCGTTGCAGCGCCTGCCCCTCGGGGGTCGCGCTGCCGAAGCCCGCCACATCCGCATCGCGCGTGTCGAACAGGATCATCCCGCCCGTACGCAGGAACTGGTTCAGCTTGGCATAGGCCTCGGGGCTGGGGGTCGGCTGATCGGCGGTGACGGGCCAGTAGAGGAAAGGAAAGAAGGCCAGCTCGTCGCGTTCGATGTCCACCCCGATCGGCAGCGCCGGCTCGATCGAGGTGCGCTGCCACAGCTTGTCGCCAAGCCCGGTCAGCCCGGCGCGGGCCACGTCGTCCACCCGTCGGTCGCCGGTCAGCACATGGGCCAGCACCACCGCCGTCGTCGCCTCCAGCGCCAGCGCGTCGTCGGGCATAGGTGCGTCCTGCGCCCTCGCGCCCTGCGGTTGCAAGGTCACCAGCCCCAGCGCAACCACCGCCACGACGCGGCGCAGGCCCGAAAGGCGACCCGCAAC
Organism: Tabrizicola caldifontis; assembly: GCF_004762095.1. Taxonomy (GTDB): domain Bacteria; phylum Pseudomonadota; class Alphaproteobacteria; order Rhodobacterales; family Rhodobacteraceae; genus Tabrizicola; species Tabrizicola caldifontis. The sequence continues at coordinate 82,465 of NZ_SIJH01000009.1, read as the reverse complement.
CCACAGCGCCGCCAGCACATCGAGCAGCAGGAAAGCCGCCGCCGCAGTCAGGAAGGCTCCCTTCAGCGCCTGCGCGGCACGTCCTTCCAGCCCCTCGACCGGCACGCTTGGCGGCCAGAGGGCAGGGCGCAGCTCGGTCTCGGCGCCGACAACGTTCAGTGCCACCCGGCGATCCGCCCCGGCATAAAGCCCTGGCGGCAGGTCAAGCGTCGGGCCGGCCTCCATCGCCGCGGCAAGCACCTGGCCCTCGACCCCCGGCAATTCGCCCGCATCCGTGGCCTGGCCATAGGCATCCAGCACGACCTGCGGCACCCAGGTCTGCCCGGCCAGCTCCGCCGTCCCCGGCACCGCCGCGCGGGTGGAAACCGCCAGCCGCTCCAGCATCTGCACGAACAGGCCCGACAGTGGCAGCGAGGACCATTCGGCATTCGCGGTCACATGCACCAGCACCACCTGACCGTCGCCCACTGCCTTGCGGGTCACAAGCGGTGTGCCATCCTCCAGCGCCGCGATCGTGCGGTCCGACAGGTTCGGGTCGGGCTGCGCCAGCACCTGTGCCCGCACTGCCACGTCGCCCGGCAGCGGCAGCCCGAAGAAGGGAGAGCCCTCGGGAAAGGGCGCCAGCGCCTTGGCGTCGCCCCAGCTCATCGCGCCGCCGACAGAACGCCCGCCTTCGCGCAGGCGCACGGGCATCAGGGGATCTTCCTGAAACCGGCTGACATCACTTGCCGCCAGCCGCGGCCCGGCAAAGCGCAGCAGCAGCCCGCCCCTCTCTACCCAGTCCAGCGTTGCTTCGGCCTCGGCATCGGTGAGGCGCGCCACATCGGCCAGCACCACCACATCGGGGCTGGCCAGAAGCACATCGGTCAGGCTGCCCTCGATGATCTCGGCCGTCGGCTCGAGGGCCTGGCGCAGATAGTGCAGGGGCGAAAGCAGTTGCAGCCCCTCCTGATCGGGGGTCGCCGCGATCAGCGCGATCTTGCGCCGCTTCAGGCTGTCATCGGTCAGGCTGACCGCGCCGGCCGTACGCGCGGCCTCTATCCCGAACCGGGTCAGGCGGTTGCGCAGTTCCGGCGGCAGGTCAAGCGTCGTCTCCGCGCGCGCGGCACCGGCGGCAAAGTCCAGCGTGGCGCGTGCCAGTTCCAGATCAATCCCATGCGGATCGGGCCCCCGCGCGATGACCTCGACGCTGGCCGGATCGTCGGCGGGCAGCCGGCTGGCGGCCAGCGTGACCTTGCCATCCTGAAATCCCGCCGGATGCAGCCCGAACAGCGGCCGCGGGCTTTCGATCACCCGCACCGTGCCGCGTCCCTGCAGGGCCGACATCAGATCGGCGCGCCCGGGATGGTCCAGGCCATCCGACAGCCAGACTGTTTCGAACCGCCCCTCGGGCAACGCCACCAGCCAGTCGGCCATCGCCGGGGCCCAGGCTTGCGGCTGCAAGCCTGCCGCCCGGCCCGCCCAGGCCTCGGCGGTCTGGAAGACCACGACCTGCGGCGCATCGGTCAGCCGGACAAGCGCGACTGGTCGCCCCTCGGCCCCCGCTTCGGCCACCAGTGCTTCGGCCCGCTCCACCCGGCGCGGCCAGTCGCGTGCGTCGGCCCAGGAACCATCGACCACCACGAGCAGAGGCCCAGAGCCTTCGGTCCGCACCTCGGGGTCAAGGATCGGCCCGGCGAACCCGATGATCGCCGCCGCCACCGCCAGCATCCTTAACAGCAGTAGCCACCAGGGGGTCTTGTCGGTCTCGGCCTCCGCGTCCTTCAGGCCCAGAAGCAACGCCACACCCGGAAATCGCCGCCGGATCGGCGCAGGCGGCACGGCACGCAAGAGAATCCAGAGGATCGGCAGCGCGGCCAGTGCTGTCAGCAGCCATGGCACCGCAAAGCCGATCGGGCCGACCATGAACATCTAGCGCCCCCCCTTCAGGGCGGCATAGGCCCAAAGCAGCGCCGAATGCGCCGGCTGTCCCGTGTGATGCGTGGTGAAATGCCAACCCACTGCGCGGGCCAGCCCCGCCAGACGGTCCTTCCGTTCGGCCAGGCGCGCCAGATAGCGCGCGCGCAGCTCGCCAGCCTGCTGCGTCTCGTGCCGCATCGTGCCGCCCATCGATTCAAAGATCGTGCGCCCGTCGAAGGGAAACTCTTCCTCCGCCGGGTCCAGGATCTGGATCAGCGCCCCCTTGACCCCCCGATCTGCCGCCCGCGCCAAGGCCGTCTCGACCGTCGAGAGATCGCCCAGGAAATCCGACAGGAAGACAGCCCGGCCATGGCTGACCATACCCTCTGTCTCCGGCGCGCCGTATTCGCCTGACGCATCCTCTCCCGCCAGCCGCGCCGCCAGGCGCAGAAGCTGCGCCCGACCCGCCCGCGGATGCGCCAGCCCCGCCAGCCCCACCCGCTCACCCCCGCGCAGCAGCAGCACCGCCAGCGCCAGCGCCAGCAGTTTCGCACGATCCGCCTTCGGCGCACGGGACTTGTCGCCGCTGAAGGCCATCGACTTCGACGGATCGACCCATAGCGTGACCGACTGCGCCGCTTGCCATTCGCGTTCCCGCACGAAATGCGCGTCCGACCTGGCGCTGCGTCGCCAGTCGATCATCCGGGCGCTGTCGCCCGCATGGGCCGGTCGATACTGCCAGAACTCATCCCCCAGCCCCGCACGCCGCCTGCCATGCTCACCCAGCATGACGGTGGCTGCCAGCATCTCGGCCTCGGCCAGAAGTGGCGGCAGCGTCTGGCCAAGCGCCTCGGCCCGCGCGCGAAGATCGGGGGCCATACTCACGCGGCGGCCTCAAGTCCCAGCGTCCGCTGCACCGTCCGCGCGATGATGCCTGACAGGGTCTCACCCCGCGCCCGTGCAGCAAAGGACAGGGCCATCCGGTGCACCAGTACCGCTTGCGCCAGGTCTGCCACATCCCCGACCGAGGGCGCCAGCCGACCGTCCAGCAGCGCCCGCGCCCGAACCGTCAGCATCAGGGCCTGCGCTGCGCGCGGCCCCGGCCCCCAGGACAGGCTGTCGGCCAGATCGCGCCCCTCGGGCTCGCCCGGGCGGCAGGCGCGCACCAGATCAAGGATCGCCTCGACCACCTGCTCGCCCACCGGCATCCGCCGGATCACGCCCTGCGCCTTGATCAACTCCTCGGCGGTGAAGACCTGATGCGCCTCGGCCTCTTCGGCCCCGGTGGTGGCGATCAGGATGTCGCGTTCGGTCGCGCGGCTGGGGTATTCGACATCGACCTGCACGAGGAACCGGTCGAGCTGCGCCTCGGGCAGCGGATAGGTGCCCTCCTGCTCGATCGGGTTCTGCGTGGCCAGCACGTGGAAGGGGCGTCCCAGCGGCCGGTGCTGGCCCGCGATCGTCACTTCCTTCTCCTGCATGGCCTGCAGCAGTGCCGACTGGGTGCGCGGCGAGGCACGGTTGATCTCGTCCGCCATGAGAAGCTGGCAGAAGATCGGCCCCTCGACGAAGCGGAACGCCCTGCTGCCGTCGGGCGCTGTCTCAAGCACCTCGGACCCAAGGATATCGGCCGGCATCAGGTCGGGCGTGAACTGGATGCGGTTCGCCTTCAGCCCCATCACCGTGCCCAGGGTGTCCACCAGCCGCGTTTTGCCCAACCCCGGCAGGCCGACCAGAAGCGCGTGTCCACTGCACAGCATGCTTGCCAGGACCAGGTCCACCACCTTCTCCTGCCCGATGAAGCGCCGGTTGATCGAGGCCTTCGCCTGCCCCAGGGTGGTGCCCAGCGCCTCGATTTCCGCCACAAGCGCCTTGGTGTCGGCCATGCCAAATGCTCCCTTCTGGGTGATCAGGTCCAGTAAAGCGAACTATCCCGCCCGGCACAAATGGCAAAAGGCGACTTGACACAAATGATCGTGAGACCGCCGTCGCCGCCCGCGCCGGACGCATCGGAACGCTTCCGCAAGCCCTTGTCGCACATGTTTACGCCCTGCCCGCCCGTTGCGCGCCCGGCAAAGGCCGCTAGACTGCACGCCATGTCGAAACCCACTGCCGACACCCTCGCTGCTGCCGCATCGGCCGCCACAAAGAAGGGCCCGCCCCCGGTCCATCTGTGGAATCCGCCCTTCTGCGGCGACATCGACATGCGGATTGCCCGCGACGGCACCTGGTTCTACCTCGGCACCCCCATCGGTCGGGCGCCACTGGTGAAGCTGTTCTCCTCCATCCTGAAACGTGAAGGCGACCGCTACTTTCTTGTGACACCGGTCGAAAAGGTCGGCATCCAGGTGGACGACGCCCCCTTGGTCGCCAGCGACTTCGAGGCAGAGGGCGAAGGCCGCGACCAGCGCCTGACCTTCACCACGAAGACCGAGGACCGGGCCACGCTTGGCCCCGACCACCCGCTGCGGGTGGAACTCAATCCCGCAACCGGTGAGCCGTCGCCCTACATCCTGATTCGGGCCGACCTCTGGGCGCTGATCGACAGGAAATCCTTCTACCGGATGATCGATCTGGGTTGCCACGAACGTCATGACGGGCAAGACTGGTTCGGTATCTGGTCCTCGGGGCAGTTCTTCCCGGTCATCCCCTCGTCGGAATTGCCCTGAACGCAAATGCCCCGCTTCGCCGCGAACCTGACTTTCCTCTTCACCGAAGTCGCGATGCTCGACCGGCCCGACTGGGCGGCCCGTTCGGGCTTTGACGGGGTCGAGATCCTGTTCCCCTATGACTACACGATGGCCGACTGGGAACGCGCGCTGAACGGCCTGCCGCTCGCCCTGATCAACACGCCACCTGGCGACTGGGCCAGCGGCGAGCGCGGCTTTGCCGCCGTTCCGGGGATGGAGACCGCCTTCCGCGACAGCTTCCTGCGCGGCGCCGACTATGCCACCCGGCTTGGCGCGCGGCGCCTGCATGTCATGGCAGGCGTCGCCAAGGGCCCGCAGGCCGAACTCTGCTATGCCGAGAACCTCGCCTGGGCGCTTGCCGCGGCGCCGGGGCTGACCCTTACCATCGAACCCCTGAACCCCGATGACATGCCGGGCTATTTCCTGAACGACTTCGACCAGGCCGCCCGGATCCTCGACGACCTCGCCAACCCGCGCATCGGGCTCCAGTTCGACCTCTGGCATGCCGCACGCCTGCACGGCGATGCTTCCCGGGTCTGGGCGGACCACCGTCACCGGATCAACCATGTGCAGATCGCAGGCTTCCCCTCGCGCAACGAACCCGGCGGCGGCGGCTTTTCGCTGCCTGACCTCTGCGACGACATCGATGCCCACAGCCCCGAAACCTGGATCTCGGCCGAATACCTGCCGGCGAAAGGCACCGCCCAGGGCCTCGGCTGGCTGGCCGCGCTGAAATCCCGCACCGCGCTGATCGGCGCCTGAACACTCAGCCTTGCCCCTTGCCAAATACTCTCGGGGGTCCAGGGCAGAAGGCCCCCCGCGCCGAGGAGGAGGCAGCGGGTCCGACGACGAGACGAAAGTCCTTCGGCCGCATGTAAGCCCCGTGAACGCGCCGTAGCCCCGATTCGCGCCGCATGGCTGATGCGGCCCTTGCCCACCCGACGAAAGGACGGAAGGTCGGCACCTGAAGGGCGGCAAAGCGCGCCCGATTCTGCCCGCACCCCCGACTTCGGGCAGGGATCAACCGGGGCCATCGGAATTGCGCGCACAGCCCGTCTTGTGCCCCGCCCCCCTCCGCCGCTACAAGCGCAAGCGGACAAGACAGGATCCCGCGCCATGCCCATCGAAGCCCCGGAAACCCAGATCGTCACCACCTGGAAAGTGGCCTGCGACGGCGGCGAAGGCGCGCTCGGCCATCCGCGGGTCTGGCTGACCATTCCGCGCGATACCGGCTGGGTCGAGTGCGGCTACTGCGACAAGCGCTACGTCATCGACCGCAAGCACGCCCACGACGATCACTGATCATTCGGCCGCGACACCCCAGGCTGGCGGCACATCCAGCGGTCGGGCCGCCCGGAAGGCCAGCACGGCCCCGTCGCAGCAGGGGTGCGTCATGATCGTGACGCCGGCAGCTCCGCAGAGCGCCGCCTCGGCCCGTGCCGCTGCGACCAGCGCGCGCCCGATACCCCGGCGGCGGTCAGGCTCCTGAACGTGAAGCTGCTCGACCATCCCCCAGTCCGCCCCTGCGATCATGTTCCTCTCGATCAGCAGCAACACGTGTCCGACCGGGTATGTCTGCGGGCTATCCTGCCGGACGGCCACGAGAATCCGCGCAGCCGGGCCCTGCGCGATTTGCGCCAGCAGCCGGGGCGTGATGGTCACCGATTGCCCGCGCTGCGCGGCCAGCCCGCAGATCATGCGGTGCACTTCGGGCAGGTCCGTCGCCCTTGCGGGCCGGATCGTGACGGGTAGATCCATGGTCGGGGTGGTCATCGCGTCTGTCCTTCGCTTTCGGCCCGCGAAGGGAAGCCCGCACCATCAGCCTTTCCCTTGCGGGCGGCTTGATGGGTTTGTTCCGGTCGTGAAACGCTGCCCTGCCGCCTATGTGGCGCAGGTCCAATAAAACGACTGAGAGGGCATCAGGTGCAGCATGACCGGCACCCTGTAACGCGTCGGCCCGCCCGTCAAGCCCCTTTCGCCGGACGGACCGGGTAGCCCCCAGCGCGGCTTTCTGCCAATAATCCCCCGACCAAAGGGAGCGACCCATGCGTTTCGGAAAAGGCCACCATCTGCACCTCATCGACGGCTCGGCCTATATCTTCCGTGCCTACCATGCGCTGCCGCCGCTGACGCGCAAGTCCGACGGTTTGCCGGTCGGTGCCGTTGCCGGCTTCTGCAACATCCTGTGGAACGAACTGTCCCGTGCCACCTCGAACGGCAAGGCCGCCACCCACCTGGCCGTCGTCTTCGACCATTCGGCTGAAACCTTCCGCAACGCGATCTACCCGGAATACAAGGCAAATCGCCCGGAACCGCCCGAAGACCTGCGCCCGCAGTTCCCACTGACGCGCGAGGCCACCCGCGCCTTCAACGTCGCCTGCCTGGAAACGCCAGGCTACGAGGCCGACGACATCATAGCAACCCTTGCCCGCCAGGCAGTCGAGGCCGGCGGCACCTGCACCATCATCTCCTCCGACAAGGATCTGATGCAGCTGATCCGGCCCGGCGTTGACATGTTCGACCCGATGAAGAACCGGGTGATCGGCCCCGACGAGGTGATGGAAAAGTTCGGTGTTCCCCCTGAAAAGGTGATCGACGTTCAGTCCCTGGCCGGCGACAGCATCGACAACATCCCCGGCGCGCCGGGGATCGGGCTGAAGACGGCGGCGCTTCTGATCAACGAATACGGCGACCTCGACACGCTCCTTGCGCGGGCGTCTGAAATCAAGCAGCCGAAGCGTCGCGAGGCGCTTTTGGAAAATGCCGAGAGAATCCGCATCAGCCGCGATCTGGTAACGTTGAAGGACGACACGCCCCTCGACGTGACGCTGGACGATCTGGAAATCCGGCTTCCCGATCCGGACAAGGTCATGGAATTCCTCACGAAGATGGAGTTCCGAACGCTGACGAAGCGGGTGGCCGAAAAGCTGGGCATCACGCCCCCTGCCCTGCCCGAGACATCGCAGCTCCAGACCGCCCCGCGCGAGGAGGCGCCGCAGGCGACCGAGGAGCAGCCCGCCTTCGACCACGCCGCCTACACCTGCATCCGCGACCGCGCCACGCTCGACCGCTGGATCGCCCGTATCCGCGACATCGGCCATGTCGCGGTGGATACCGAGACCACCAGCCTTGACGAGATGCGCGCCGATCTTGTCGGCATCTCGCTCTGCGTCGATCCGGGCAAGGCCGCCTACATCCCCCTTGGCCACACCACCGGCGGCGGCGACCTCTTCGGCGCGACCGCCCTTGCCGAGGGCCAGTTGCCGCTGGACGAAACCCTGGCCGCATTGAAACCGGTGCTCGAGGATCCGGCGATTCTGAAGATCGGCCAGAACATGAAGTATGACTGGAAGATCCTTTCCCGGCTCGGGATCCGCGTAGCGCCCTTCGACGACACGATGCTGATGAGCTATGCCATGCACGCCGGCCTGCACGGCCACGGCATGGACGAGCTGTCCGAACGCTACCTCTCCCACAGTCCGATCCCGATCAAGTCCCTGCTCGGCAGCGGCAAATCCCAGCTCACCTTCGACCGTGTCGCCATCGACGACGCGGTGAAATATGCCGCCGAAGATGCCGACATCACGCTGCGCCTCTGGCAGGCCTTCAAGCCGCGCCTGCACCGGGCGAAGGTCACGACGGTCTACGAGACGCTGGAACGCCCGCTGGTCCCCGTGCTGGCCGACATGGAGATGACGGGCATCAAGGTGGACCGCGAAACCTTACGCGGCATGTCCAACGTCTTCGCGCAAAAGCTCGTCCAGCTGGAAGAGGAGATCCAGGACATCGCGGGCGAGAAGTTCAACGTGGGCAGCCCCAAGCAGCTGGGCGAGATCCTCTTCGACCGCCTCGGCCTGCCCGGCGGCGAGAAGGGCAAGACCGGGGCCTATGGCACCGGCGCCGACATCCTGGAAGACATCACCACGCTGGAGGACAGCCACCCGCAGGGGGCGAAACTGGCCGCCCGCATCCTCGACTGGCGCCAGATCGCCAAGCTGAAATCCACCTACACCGATGCGTTGCAGACGGCGATCAACCCCGATACGGGCCGCGTCCACACCTCCTATTCCATCGCCGGGGCGAACACCGGGCGCCTTGCCTCGACCGACCCGAACCTGCAGAACATCCCCGTCCGCACCGAGGAAGGCCGCCGCATCCGCGAAGCCTTCGTCGCCCCCGAAGGCCGGGTTCTGGTCAGCCTCGACTACAGCCAGATCGAACTGCGCATCCTCGCGCATATCGCCGACATCCCGGAACTGCGCCGCGCCTTCGAGGAGGGCATCGACATCCACGCCCTGACCGCCTCCGAGATGTTCAACGTGCCCTTGGACCAGATGACTCCCGACATCCGCCGCAAGGCCAAGGCGATCAACTTCGGGGTAATCTACGGCATCTCCGGCTTCGGCCTTGCCCGCAACCTGCGCATCCCGCGCGCCGAGGCGCAGGGCTTCATCGACCGCTATTTCGAGCGATTTCCGGGCATCAAGGGCTACATGTCCGATACTGTAAAGTTTGCCCAGGAAAACGGCTTCGTTCAGACGCTTTTCGGTCGGAAAATTCATACTCCCGAGATCAACGCCAAGGGCCCCGGCGCCGGCTTCGCCAAGCGTGCGGCGATCAACGCGCCCATTCAGGGCACCGCCGCCGACGTGATCCGCCGCGCGATGGTCCGCATGCCTGCGGCCATCGCGGGACTGGACGCGAAGATGCTGCTTCAGGTCCACGACGAACTGCTGTTCGAGGTCGCCGAGGCCGACGCCGACCGCCTGACCGCCACCGCGAAAGAGGTGATGGAAGGCGCCGCTCACCCCGCCGTGAGCCTGAAGGTCCACCTCGCCGTCGAGGCCGGGCGGGGCCGCAACTGGGCCGAGGCGCACTGAACCGCGCCCAGGCCGCAAAGCAGGCAGAGGGCAGACCGCGCCCCGCGCCCCTTCCCCTGCATGATTGCCCTTTGCCCAAATACTCCGGGGCGCTCGAGGGGCAGCGCCCCTCGTCAGCTTCGGCCGCGCGCGCAAGGCGCGCGGCCGAGAACACGGGCTTGCGGCGCCAGCCGCTCCGCCCGGACCCTGCGGTCACGCGCGCTCGATCCGGCACTGGTAGCAATTGTTCCGGGCCGACCGCACATGCAGATAGGCCACCCGCGCGTCCGCCAGAAGCTCCGCCGCCCGCGCCGGGATCGCCGTGGTCGCAACCACGCCCCCGGTGCCATAGACGATCCGGTCGTCGTCCCCGTAGCCCCGCAGGATGTAGTCGGGCGCGGCCAGCATCTCCGGCAGCCCCGCCTCGTCCCCGGCCTCGCAGGGATCCGCGCACAGGAAGATCGGCCCCACCTCGGCATAGGGCAGCGGCGCCGGGAAGGGCCGGTAGGCGAGGACCAGCATCCCCGCCCCCTCCGGGATCATCCGCAGGCAATGCCGGCAGGGATTGCCGTCCCCCTCCGACCGCTTCCGTTCCGGCACCTGGCCATTGGCATCCGCAGCGCCAGCCTGAAACTCCCGCACCTGGTCGGTCGGGATTGCAAGAAATCGCATCGCATCCTCCGTATCTTACCGGAGGATGCCCCGCGACACCCCGTCCGGCGACCCGGATCCTGCCAGATCAGATGCGCTCCAGCATCCGGCCCAGCGGCCGCCCACCCAGGATATGCAGGTGGTAGTGCGGTACTTCCTGATGGCCGTTCACCCCGGCGTTGGTGATTGCCCGGAAGCCCTCTTCACCAGACAGGCCCAGGATCGCGCAGACCTTGGCGACCGTGCGGTGGAAATCGACGATTTCCTCTTCCGACGCCTCGGCCGAAAAGTGATCCAGGCTGACGTAGGCGCCCTTCGGAATCACCAGCACATGCACCGGCGCCTGCGGGCGTATGTCGTGAAATACCAGCGTGTGCGGGGTCTCCATCACCGTCTTGTTGGGAATCTCGCCGCGCAGGATGCGGGCGAAGATGTTGGTCGGGTCGTAGGTCCAGCCCATCGGGAGACTCCTTTCAATCCACGAACAGGTAATCGGTGGCCGCGATCTCGCGCGCCTGACTTGGCGACAGCCCCAGAAAAGCGGCCAGCGGGCCGGCATTTTCCTCTGGCGAAGCGGTTTGCCGGATACGGTAATGGCCGGCCAGGTTCATGTCGCGCAGGCGGTCGCTTTCGAACCGCGCGTCATAGCGGATCGTCGGCAGAAGCCGCCGCATCGCTGCATCAGGGGTGTGCGGGCCTGCCAGACCCACACGACGGGCGTGGCCAACCAGATAATCGTCGGTGAATTCGCAGCCGACCTCCAGCAGCCGCACCTCGCCCCGGTCGCTGTAGAAGTCCTGGATCAGTTCGGTCGAGGCCGGATCGACGCAAATCACCAGCCGGTCGCTGTTCCAGTAGTCGAACAGCATCCTGACCAGTGCGCGGCGGTGGCGCATGCGCTTTTCCAGCGTGGTCTGGATGCCGCCCAGATCGGGCAGCGGTGTAGCCGCCTCGTTGAACAGGTAGTGCACCGCAGGCACGCCCGTAACCTGGCTGATCCGGTCCGCAAGCCGCTTTGCGACATGCCATTTCTTGCAGGTCACCAGCATCAGCGTGCGGTCGCGGCCGATGCTGGCCTCGGTTTCCCAGAACCGTGGAGCGAAGCGGCGACCAATCCGCCCGCGCCCGGTCAGGAACGCGAACTGCCTGCGTCCGTCGCCGCTGATGTCAAAGTGGCGGCCGGTTTCGGAATACAACACCCCCAGCCTTTCCTTCAGCATCAGCGCCTCCGGGCTGATCTTGCGCGCAAAGAGGTAATCCTGCGCAAGAAGCAGATCGTGGTGGTCGTCATGGAACGTCACGGGCATGCCGTAGTCGGTGAACATCAGGAAGGTCAGCGTCCGCGACCGGATTTCCCGTTCCGGCACCAGATGGTAAACGATGGTCTGAAAGAAGCTCTCGTCCGGGATCCATGTGGTGCGGAAGAAGCGCACCACGTCGCGGCGACGGTCGATGAAGTCCAGCACCGCTTCCACGGTTCGGCGGCGGAGACACCACCATTGGCTGCCGATGCGGATCTTCAGATCCTCGGGCACCTTGCGGGTCAGCCCCAGCCGTTTCTGCAGGTTCAGCGATGCATAGAACAGCTTCTTGCGCCGCCTTTCGTTGAACCAGTGGCGATAGATCAGCCGCTCTTCCTTGATGCCGGTCTTGATCCAGTCCGAGCTGTGAAAATCGAAGCTTTCGATATAGTCGGCTTCGTCGCGAGACAGCCATTCCCGCGCAAACTCTGCCGTCTTGATAGGCATGCAGTCGCCTGAAAGCATGTAGAAATGCGTCGCACGCGGAAAGGCCGCCACGGCGGCACGGACGGCCTCCAGCGTGGCGGCGACAAGGCTCCATTCACCCCAACCGCATTTCACCCGTCGCCTGGCAAAGGTGATCTGCGGGTTCGCAGCCAGCGCCTCGCGAATGCGGGCGTAATCTGCCGGTTCCGCGCGCGCGTCGAAGTGGATAGAGACAAAGTCCCCGGCGGCGGTCAGCCGTTGCGCCTGCGCAATGATCCCCTCGGGATCCTTGTGGCACAGCAGGATATAGGCGATCTGCGTCATCCGGTTCGCATCTGTGCTGTGCGGGTCATCCCCGCTTCCCTAAACCGCAGCGCAGTTCCTTGAAAAGCCCGAATTTGTCTGCTTGACTGCTACGACGTTGGCCTTGGCCATGTCTGATATCGATTGGCCTTCGGAGGATTGCCGCATGGGGTTTCCCGGCACGTGGATGACGGAATCGGAAAGCGTCGTCTACCGGGTTGTTCCGAAATGCGCCTGTTCGACAATCGGACAGATCATGTATTTCTCGGACCATGGCCGGTTCTTCGACGGCGACATCCACGATTCCACCACCGGCCTGCACAAATGGGCGCAAGAGCATAGCCAAGCCCCGATCGAACGCGCGGTGCGCGGGCGCCAGGTCTACGCCTTTACCTGCGTGAGGAACCCCTATACGCGCATCCTGTCCTCTTTCTTCGACAAGATCTGCGGCATCCAGCGCAACGGCCGGCGCTATCGCGGCAATCTCGTGCCGCTGCTGATCCAGAAATACGGGATCGAGGTCGGGGGCGAGGACGGCAAGCAGGACTTCGACCAGATCGCCAGCTTCCGCCGGTTCCTTCTGTTTGCGCGCGACACGATCCGCTGGAAGAAACCGATGGAGCCCGACATCCACTGGTCGGCCATGTCGGGGCACATCTCGACCTTCATCGTCAACGGCGGGCGCTACAACCACATCTTCTTCACCGAGGATTTCAATCCCGGAATGCAGGTGGTGCTGGACAACATCGAGACGCGCCATCCGGTGGACCTGACGCAGATCCCCCGGTTCAACGAAAGCGAAGGCCACGGTCCGAAACGCGCCCACCCGGTAGAGGCCTATTTCGACGATCTCTCGATGCACCTGATGTGGGAGATCTACAAGCGGGACTTCCAGCTGTTCCGCTATGATTTCGAGAACCCGGCAAACAAGATGCCGAAAGGCCCGGTCGATCTTGACGAGGTGCATGCAAAGCTGGGCGACTGAGGCCAGCCCGCGGTCGGTTTGCCCCTTGCGCACTGACCGCTTCTGTCTATAACCCCCGGCAATTTGCGACATGGATGGGGGCAGGACATGCCGAAGCGGACCGATATCAAATCGATCATGATCATCGGCGCGGGCCCCATCGTCATCGGCCAGGCCTGCGAGTTCGACTACTCCGGCGCCCAGGCCTGCAAGGCCCTGCGGGAAGAAGGCTACCGGGTAATCCTGGTGAACTCGAACCCCGCGACGATCATGACCGATCCGGGGCTGGCCGACGCCACCTACATCGAGCCGATCACCCCCGAAGTCGTCGCCAAGATCATCGAGAAGGAACGACCCGACGCGCTTCTGCCCACGATGGGCGGGCAGACGGGCCTTAACACCGCACTGGCGCTTGCCGACATGGGCGTGTTGGAAAAGTATAAGGTAGAGCTGATCGGGGCCAAGCGCGAAGCCATAGAAATGGCAGAAGATCGCAAGTTGTTCCGTGAGGCGATGGAGCGGATCGGGCTGGAAAACCCGAAAGCGACCATCGTTGCCGCGCCCAAGCTCGCCTCGGGAAAGTATGACATTGCCGCCGGCGTGAAGCAGGCGATGGAGGCGCTGGAATACGTCGGCCTGCCCGCGATCATCCGCCCGGCCTTTACCCTCGGCGGCACCGGAGGCGGCGTGGCCTACAACCGCGACGACTATGAACAGATCGTCAAGCAGGGGCTAGAGGCCAGCCCCGTCGCCCAGGTGCTGGTGGACGAAAGCCTGCTCGGCTGGAAGGAATACGAGATGGAGGTCGTCCGCGACAAGGCCGACAACGCCATCATCGTCTGTTCCATCGAGAACGTCGATCCGATGGGCGTTCACACCGGCGATTCCATCACCGTCGCCCCGGCGCTGACCCTGACCGACAAGGAATACCAGATCATGCGCAACGGCAGTATCGCCGTCCTGCGCGAGATCGGGGTGGAAACCGGCGGGTCCAACGTGCAATGGGCGATCAACCCGAAGGACGGCCGAATGGTCGTCATCGAGATGAACCCGCGCGTCTCGCGTTCCTCGGCGCTGGCGTCGAAGGCGACGGGGTTCCCCATCGCCAAGATCGCGGCCAAGCTGGCAGTGGGCTACACGCTGGACGAGCTGGACAACGACATCACCAAGGTCACGCCTGCATCCTTCGAGCCCTCGATAGATTATGTCGTGACCAAGATCCCGCGCTTTGCCTTCGAGAAGTTCCCGGGAAGCGAGCCGAACCTGACCACCGCGATGAAGTCGGTCGGCGAGGCCATGGCCATCGGCCGCACCATCCACGAATCGCTGCAGAAGGCGCTGGCCAGCCTTGAAACCGGCCTGACCGGCTTTGACGAAATCGCGATTCCCGGCGCACCCGACAAGGCGGCGATCATCAAGGCGCTTGGCCAGGCCACGCCCGACCGGCTGCGAACCATCGCCCAGGCCATGCGCCACGGGCTTACGAACGACGAGATCCAGGCCGTCACCGCCTTCGACCCCTGGTTCCTCGCCCGGATCCGCGAAATCATCGACACCGAAGCGCGCGTCCGCAAGGAGGGCCTTCCCGTCACCGCCGAAGGATTGCGCGCGCTGAAGATGATGGGCTTCACCGATGCGCGTCTGGCGAAACTGACGGGCCGCGACGAAGCCCAAGTCCGCCGCGCCCGGCAGCGGCTGGGGGTCACCGCCGTCTTTAAGCGCATCGACACCTGCGCCGCCGAGTTCGAAGCGCAGACGCCTTACATGTATTCCACCTATGAAGCGCCTGCGATGGGGGACGTGGAATGCGAATCCCGCCCCACGTCGGCGAAGAAGGTCGTCATCCTCGGCGGCGGCCCGAACCGGATCGGTCAGGGCATCGAATTCGACTACTGCTGCTGTCACGCCTGCTTTGCCCTGACCGCGGCCGGCTATGAGACCATCATGGTCAACTGCAACCCGGAGACGGTCAGCACCGACTACGACACCTCCGACCGCCTGTATTTCGAGCCGCTGACGCTGGAACATGTCCTGGAAATCCTGCGGGTCGAGCAGGAGAATGGCACGCTGCATGGCGTCATCGTCCAGTTTGGCGGCCAGACGCCGCTGAAACTGGCCAATGCGCTGCATGCCGAAGGCATTCCTATCCTCGGCACCTCGCCCGATGCCATCGACCTGGCCGAAGACCGCGAACGGTTCCAGAAACTCCTGCACGACCTTGGCCTGAAGCAGCCCAAGAACGGCACCGCCCGCTCGCGCGAAGAGGCGTTCCGGGTGGCGCACGAGGTCGGCTATCCGCTGGTCATCCGCCCCTCCTTCGTCCTTGGCGGCCGCGCGATGGAAATCGTGCGTTCCGACGAACAGCTCGACCGCTATATCTCCACCGCCGTCCAGGTTTCGGGCGACAGCCCGGTTCTGCTCGACAGCTACCTCTCCGGTGCCGTCGAGGTTGACGTCGATGCGTTAAGCGACGGCAAATCCGTGCATGTCGCCGGAATCATGGAACATATCGAGGAAGCCGGCGTCCACTCCGGCGACTCGGCCTGCTGCCTGCCGCCGCACCAGCTTTCGGCCGAGACCGTGGCCGAGCTGAAGCGGCAGACCGAAGTGATGGCCCGCGCGCTGAATGTCGTCGGCCTGATGAACGTGCAGTTCGCAATCAAGGATGGGGTGATCTACGTTCTCGAGGTCAACCCCCGCGCCAGCCGCACCGTGCCCTTCGTCGCCAAGGCCACCGATTCGGCCATCGCCTCGATCGCCGCCCGGCTGATGGCCGGCGAACCGCTTTCGGCCTTCCCGGTCCGCCCGCCCTACCCCGAGGGCGTCGGCCCCGACAGCCCGCTGCCGCTCGCCGACCCGCTGACGCTGGCCGATCCGCAGACGCCCTGGTTCAGCGTGAAAGAGGCCGTCCTGCCCTTCGCGCGCTTCCCCGGCGTCGATCCGGTGCTGGGGCCCGAAATGCGATCCACCGGCGAGGTAATGGGGTGGGACCGCACCTTCCCGCTGGCCTTCCTGAAGGCCCAGATGGGCGCAGGCACCATCCTGCCGACCGAGGGTCGCGTCTTCCTGTCGGTCAAGGATGCGGACAAGACCCCGGCCCTGGCCGCCGCCGCGAAAGATCTGGTGGCGATGGGCTTCACCATCGTTGCAACCCGGGGCACCGCCCAATGGCTTTCCTCGCAGGGAGTACAGGCCGAACCCGTCGCCAAGGTCTATGAGGGCCGCCCCAACATCGTGGACCGTCTGAAGAACGGCGAGATCGCCCTGGTGATGAACACGACCGAGGGCACCCAAGCCGTCAGCGACAGCCGCGACATCCGTCGTGTCGCTCTGATGGACAAGATTCCCTACTTCACCACGGCAGCCGCGTCGATTGCTGCGGTCGCGGCAATGAAGGCCCGCGACGAGGGATACGGCGTTCGCACCCTGCAAGGCTGACCGCTGCCTGGTGCCTTGGCACAACGCCGCAGGGTGTCTGCAGAACGCTTGCCGGGGCAGGTCTCAGGCAAAGCCTGCCCTGACCCGGCAACGGGTCTTTCCGCGTGCTAGGCCGCCAGACCGGTTTCGGACACGGCCTCCTGCCACTTAAGTCCTGGGCGGTACCGGGCGGCAACCCGGCCATTCTGCAACGCGAACAGGTGTAGCCAGCCGTTGTCGAACAGCTGGCGCACTGCATCATGCTTGCGCAGGACTTCGGTCATCGCCTCGGTCGGGGCCTCGATCATCACCGAAAGCCGCAGCGCGTCGTGGGCGGGGCGTTCCCCGTCATGCACGGTCTGGACCGGCAGACCGGGGCGCAGCAGGCCCCCGTTCCCTTCAACAACGCCGATGCCGCCGACGACATTGTGGATCAGCTTGTTCCCTCCACCAAAGACCTGCGGCGCTAGGGTCGAGCCGTAGTATTGCAGACTGATCCAGCTGGCGACCACCACAGGCGCGGTGAGGATCAGTTCCAGCGTGGCAAAGCCCTTGTCCTGGGCCCAGTCGTAGCTGTGCAGGAAGGCCCGGCCCTTCAGATCGCGTCCGGCCGTCACGCCCCGTGGCGCAGCGATGAAGGCGGCGCAGCCGGCAAGGCCCCATTCCGGACGCACCTCTGCCCAGTCCCTTGCGCGCCGCATGAGGGTGTCGGGCGTAGCACCGGGCAGCCTTGGCGACCGCTCGGCCCGCGCCTCGTGTCCGGCGGCGGCTAACCAAGCCCGGGCCTGGGCCAGATCCGCGGCATGGCCCGGCGCCGGCGTGTCGAGATAGAGCGTGACCTTGTCGGTCACCGTGTCATGCAGGCCGGCAACGAAAAGGGTGTCGTCCGGCAGGCTCAGGCCGAGGCCCGGCAATCCGGCGCGGGTTTCCGGGTGGTTCAGCAGCGCGGCCAGCAGCCGGGAGGAAACCTCGCCCGTCTGGCCCGAACAGGCGCCGCAGTGATAGGCGCTTTCGTGCGGATTGTTCGTGACCTGCGCCCCATGTCCAACCAGCAGGACCAGCCTGGCGTGGCCCTCGGTCAGGCTCATCGCCCGCAGGACCGTCGCCGCCGTCTGCGCCTTCTGTTCAGGTGTCAAGCCGCCCTCGATCCTCGGCATCGGCGCAGGTTTCAGCCCCTCTGCCCCCAGCCCCAGCACATCCCGCATGAGCTTGCCGCCATAGACCGGACCGGCCGCTTCCACGAATGCGAAAGAAGAAACTGCCGCCTGCCGGAAACGCCCCCAGGCCCGCCTTGCCCTTGCGGCGATCCGTCGTGTGGCTTCCTCGTCCTCGGCCCCGTGGCTGGTAGAGGTAAGCGCCGGGGTCAGCAGGGCAGGCAGATGGGCCTGCAGCTCATCCGTTCCCGCAGGCCGATGCGCAACCGGAAGGCCGAAGAAGCCGGCGAAGCCCAACGTCTCGATCGCCTCGTCCTGCGCTTCAAGAGCCCGACGCAGGACTTCGGACCGCACGTCGATGCAGAAGGCAGCCTGAAGCCTGGCCCGTCCCCCGCGCGCGACGGTTCCAGTCAGTTGCGCGCCAAGCCGGCGCTGATGCGCCCGTTCGGCAGCATCCTGAAGGATCGCGTCAAGCACCTGATCGGCCGTCGGCTGCACGGGTTCGGCATGGATGGCGACAATGGCTTGCCAGTCGGCTGCAACCGCGGGACAATGAATCAGCAGCGCCTCTTCCCAGACCAGGCGGATTGCAAGCAGGTCGGTGATCGTTGCGTCGGTTCCACCCGCAAGTTCGGCCTGCCACAGCATCCAGCGCGCGTGCATCGGCCAGCCGCCAAGGTCGATGAGCAGCCGGTGGAATGCGGTTTCTGCGGCACCGGGTCCAAGCCCCAATCTGTCAGCCGCGCGCAGGATGGCGCGGTCGGCGGAATCGGGTGCCTCGGCCACATGGGCAGAGAACCCGGTCAGTCCGGCGATTTCCGGTGTCAGGTCATGCGTCGCCCATTCACGCCAGGCGGCGTAGGCACCAGACCCCGGGCGTGGTGTCCACAGGGCCTGCCCCCGGTCGAAATGACCCGCTGCCCACAGGCCGACGGTGCGGGCAATGATCGCCGGCCAGTCCGTCCCGGTGGCTGCAGCGGCCAGTTCCGCAACCGTCGGCAGCGCCTGCGGTGCCGGCGCCGGACAGTGCATCCGCGCCTTCAGCATGGCAAGATCCCGCGGCTTGACCGGCGAGGGCGATGCGATCAGGGCGGCGGCAAGGTCATCTTCGGTGATCTCTCCCGCTGACACCTTTGCCGTCAATTCGGCGCGCGACCGGGTGAGGCAGACCCCAGCCACCCTGGCCAACCGGGCCGATGCGGTTGCAAGATCTTCACCGGTCTGCCCGAGGAAGGGGTTAACGGCGACGGTCGCATCCAGCGGAAAGGCGGGCGGGATGGCCCTGGCTGCGGCATCGGCGGCGACCAGCAGCTGCGAGGCCAGGGTCGGGGCGATGTGCGTGTGCTTGTGGAACATGAAGGGTCTCCAGGATCAGGATTTCGTTGGTGCCCGGTAGCCGCCGATCAGGCGGTCAAGCAGCGCATTCAGGTAAAGGCCGTTCGCCAGATGCACGCGCAGTCCTGCCGTTGCGGGATGATGCGCCCAAAGCGGGAAAAGCGCCTGGGCAAAGGCAACCAGGCCGAAGCTCAGGACCGCAAGAACGATCAGCGCCCATTCCAGCGGGCCAGCCAGCGGTGCTGCGGGAAGCGACGGGCCCCAGACGGCCTGCGCCAGAACCTGGAAGCTGAAGTAGGCCAGGGCCGCGGCCAGCGAGGCAGCGACGGTCCGCCGGGTCAGGGCTCCGGGCGCGGCATCTGCCAGCCCCTGTGCGACAAGGTAGGAGACTCCGAAGATCAGCATGGCCCCCAGCGCAAGTGCCTGCGGCGCCTTTTCGCCCACCAGCGCCGTGAACGCGACCGCCACCGCGGCATAAAGCGCAATGGCCAGTGCGAATGACCTTGTCACGGCCGAAAGGTCGGGCACGGCTACTGGCCCCGGCTTGCGGATGGCGTTGACAGCCCCGACCGCGCCTCCCGACGACAGGAATGCGTGCGCCTTGTAAAGCGAATGGGCGACGATGTGCAGCAGCGCAAGCGCCCAGAGGCCCAGCCCGCATTGCAGCAGCATGAAGCCCATCTGCGCCACCGTCGACCAGGCAAGCGAGGTCTTGACCGCGGCCTGGGTCAGCATGACCAAGGCCCCGAACAGCGCGGTCAAGCCGCCGATCATGACCAACGCGGCCATCGCTCCGGGGCTTGCCTGGACCAGACCCGACAGCGTGATCAGCAGAACGCCGCCCGAGTTGATGATGCCCGCATGCAGCAGGGCCGAAACCGGCGTCGGCGCTTCCATGACTTCGGTAAGCCAGCCGTGCAGCGGAAAGGCGGCCGTCTTCATCGCCGCAGCAAGAACCAGCAGTCCGACAGCGGCCTGCGCCGGCATCGGCAGGGCCTCGGCCCGGGTCAGCGCGGCGATCTCGACGGTCCCGAAGCTGTGCCATAGAAGAACGGTTGCCGCTATCAGTGCCAGATCGCCCGCCATCCAGACACGGGTAAACTTTGCCGCCGCGCGCCGTGCCTCGGGCCTGTCAGGGTAGAACAGAAGAAGCTGCCGCAGGACCAGCCCGGTTGCCATGAAGGCTGCGACAAGAACGGGCAGGCTTGCAGCCTGGACAAGGGCCAGCACGCTGGCCGTTGCAGCCAGGGTCAGGCCATGGAACCTGCCTTCCCTGGACTCTCCGTCCAGATACCGGCACGAGAAGCGCACGACCACCCAGCCCACGAAAGACACAAGCAGCGCAAGCGTGACGCTGACGGCATCAAGCCGGAATACGGCAAGACCACCTGGGTTCAATGTCAGCGGACCGGCCGTCAGAAGCTGGACAAATCCTGCCAGTCCGAGGGCCAGGGCGGCAAGCATGGCGGCCTCGGCCATGACAAGCAGGGCGCCGGGACGGCGACCGGGGCGTGCGGCGAAGGTGACTGCTGCGGCAAGCAGCACGAGCGGGGCAAGGACAATCAGCGGGAAATCTGGCATGGCCAACTCCGGGGTTTGGATCACGCCCAGTCATCTAGCGCTTGCGTTAATTCTAAAAAATTACATATATTATGCGTAAATGTTCTATTTGTTAGAACCATGGCCCTGCTGAACCTTCACCACTTGCGCCTGTTCCGGGCCGTTGCGATCGATGGCACCCTTACAGGTGCCGCACGGCGCCTCAGACTTTCGCAATCGGCCCTGTCCAGCCAGCTGAAGGCGCTGGAAGCGTCGCTGGGCCAGGATCTGTTCGAAAGGCGCGGCCGGGGTCTGGCCCTTACCGAGGCCGGGCGCATCGCCCTTGACCATGCAGAAACGATCTTCCGGACGGCAGATGACCTGACCGCGACCCTGCGCGAGACAGGACGCGCGCGGCGGGCCCTGCGCGTCGGGGCCCTTGCCACGCTGTCGCGCAACTTCCAGATCCAGTTCCTGCACCCCCTGATCGGGCGCCCTGATGTCGAGGTTGTCCTTCGCTCCGGCTCGCAGGACGAGCTGCTGCGCGGGCTAGAGGCGCTGGCGCTGGACGTGGTGCTGACCAACCTTGCCCCCGCGCGCGATGCGGCCAGTCACTGGCTGGTGCATCGCATCGACGAACAGCCGATCAGCCTGATCGGCACGCCCGCGCGACTTGGACCGGATAGCCGGCCACTTCGTGCCCTGCTTGGCGAAAGCCCGCTCGTCCTGCCCACCCGCGAGACTGCGCTGCGGTCGGCCTTCGACGCCCTTGTCGATCGGATGAACGTGAGCCCGGTCATCGCGGCCGAAGTCGATGACATGGCAATGATCCGGCTTCTGGTGCGGGCGGATGCCGGGCTTGCCATCATTCCGCCGATCGTCGTGCAGGACGAACTGCAAGCCGGCACACTGGTCGAGGCAGCCCGGCTGGACGGAATCAGCGAAACCTTCCTGGCGGTGACCAGGGAACGGCGATTTCCCAACCCGCTGCTTGCGGATGTCCTGTCGCGCTGACAGGACGACGCGGCCTATTTCGCCATTCCCGAGGTCCAGCCCCGCGTCTTGCCTGGGTTCATCAGCCCGTAGGGATCGGCCTCGCGCTTGAAGTCGATCTGGACGGTGTCGATCGCCTTCATGCCGCCGTCCTCGATCGTGATCGCATGGGGATCGTAGATCGCGCAGCCCTCGGCCTCCAGCTCTGCGATGATCTGATACATCCGTTCTTTCGTCGTCCAGCGCACGATGGGCAGCGCGAAGAAATGCACCTCGCCGGCCATGCGGGCGGTTTCGTGGTGCCAGTAGATTTCCTCGCCATAGCGGTCCCGTTGCCGGGCGCAGAGCGCATAGTCCAAGGGGGGCGCGTAGGCGACCTGAAGATAGGTCCAGATGCCGGGCTCGACCTTCAAGGCCTGCAGCGTGGTATGGTTCCAGCCGCATTCCCAGACCGGGGGCAGGCCAGCCGCGCCCATCTCGGCGTCGGTCTTCACCAGCACGATCTTGCCGCCGTGAGCCGCGACCAGTGCCTCGAAATCGGCAAGGCTTTCGGGGCCGATCATGGCGAAGACAGCGTCATGGGTGTGGGGGAAGATGTTCGCGAGCTTCTTGTAAAAGCGCGAGAAGCGGCGTTCGCAGACCGTCAGCAGGAAGCTTTCGATTCCCGCTTCAGCCGCCGTCACCGTCGCCTTCAGCGCGGTGTCGTAGCCGTCGAACAGCGCCACCACCTGGCGGTAGTCGATCTTCGGCGTCAGGCCATAGTCCATGGCCGTGATGATGCCGTTGGTGCCGTAGGCGTGCTGGACCTTCAGGATATCCGGCCCCTGCAACTCGATCACCCTGGGGGTTTCCTCGAGCGTCACAAGGCGGATCCAGGTGATATTCGTGCCATCCCGCAGCATCCCGTTGCGCAGCGACCCGATGCCTCCCGACCCGCCCGAAACGAAGCCCGCCATCGTCGCCAGCCGCTTGGTCGAGGGGAACATCGACAGCATCTGCCCGGTCTCGGCGACGGCATGCTCGACCCGCTCGATCCGCGCCCCGGCCTCGCAGACGACGCGGCCGGGGGTGATCTCGATGATCCGGTCGAGCTTCGTCATCTCCATCACCACCCCGCCTTCCAGGGGCACGCACTGGCCATAGTTGCCGGTGCCGCCACCGCGCAGGGTCAGCGGGATGCGCAGGCGCGCGCAGGCGGCTGCAACCGTGATCACCTCGGCCTCGGTCCGGGGCTGGACGACCAGCTGGCCGCTCAGCGGGTCAAGCTGTTCCTTCAGGATCGGCGAATACCAGTAATAGTCGCGCGACTTGGCCTGGACGTATTTCGGATCGTCCATCGCCGGCACCTCGCCGATCATGGCACGGAAGGCGGTCAGTTTTTCCATCGGCACGGTCATGGCGCTACCCCTTCGGCATGGGGACAACCCGCGCGCCAGACCTGACGCGGCACGCCCGGGCGGGCGAGTGCGGACAGAAGGTCTGGGGCGGGGAACAAGAGGAAATCGGCAGGCTCGCCCACGGCCAGCGGCTGAGGTGCAAGGCCCAGGGCGCGGGCGGGGGCCTCGGTGATCGCGCCCAGCCATTCGGCAGGGTCGAGATGCGCGGCCAACGCCGCCAGACGCAAGGACTCCAGCGGGTCATGAACGCCCATCGGATAGAACGGGTCGCGCACGTTGTCGGTACCCAGGAGGACCGGCACCCCGGCGGCGCGCAACTCCTGCGCCGGGGCAAGGCCGCGCAGGCGGGGGCTGCGGCCGGGGGTCATGTCCTGGAGGTAAAGGTTCGTGGTCGGCATCACCGTTAGCGCCACGCCCGAGGCCGCCAGCGCGTCGATGGCGCGGTCGGCGTCGGACCGGATCGAGAGCGAGCAGGCATGGCCGCAAAGCACCCGGTCCCCCATGCCGCGCCGCGTCGCCTCGGCCGTGATCAGATCCAGCGCGGCGGCTTCGACCTCCAACCCTTCATCGACGTGGAAATCAAGCCACAGATCGTGCCTTTCGGCCAGGTCGAAGACGAAGGGAATGCCGTCCTCCAGCCCCGGATGACGGTAGATGAAGGCCCCCAGCACCTGCCCGTCGCGCGCAACCCTTTCGGCGATCTTCGGCCCGTGGCCGGGGTCGCCCAGCAGGTCGATCGGCGAAAGCGAGGCCCGCACCAGCATCATCCGGTCGGCCCATTCCTCGGCGACCTCGGCGGCGACCTCCCACGCCAGCGGAACGGCGGGTTCGGTCCAGTCAATATGGGTGCGAACCGCGCGGCAGCCGGCGGCCCACGCCTCGGCCATCCCGTCCTCGATCCGCGTCAGCAGATCAAGCGGCGTCCAGCGCGCCTTGTCCGCCGCCATTGCCTCGATCGCGCCGAAAAGGCCGAGCCGGTCAGCCCGGGCGCGGTGGATGGTAAAGGCCTTGTCGAGGTGGACATGCGGTTCCACCGGCAGCGGGATCGCGGTCTGCGTTGCCGGGCCGGGCATGGGCTCGATCGCGGCGATGCGGCCATCCTCAAGCACGAGGCGCACGGTCGCGCCGTTCAGGTTGACCGCATCAAGGATCATGGCGCGTCAAGGTCCGGGCTTCGGGAAAGATGATCCAGCGGCATCCGGTCCACCTCTTGCAGCAGCGTCACGATCTGCCGGGCGGCGTGGTCGATGACCTGTCGGCCCTTCTCTGCCGTCGCAAGGCTTGCGTTGCCGCAGGCTCCGGCCGGGTGCATGTCCTGCGCGGCCCAGGCAAGCTTGCCCGCGGGCGCCAGGCCCAGGTGCCGCGTGCCGAGGTCGGCAACCAGCGGGCGGAAGTCGCGGGCGTGGTCCATGCGCACGAGATCGGGGTGCAGCGCACGCATGACCGAGGTCTCGATATCGCCGGCATGGATGCCGAAGCGTTCCTCTTCCGGCGTGAACAGACCCGGCGGCATGCCCATGGCAAACCAGTTGGCGGCGACGACCAGCATCCCGTGGCGCAGCCGCAGGTCGCGGGCGACGATGTCCATGGGGGCGATCTGGCCGCCATGGGAATTCAGGATCACCAGCTTGCGCACACCCGCGCGCGCCACCGAGTCGCCGATCTCGGACCACATGGCGATCAGCGTAGCGGCGGAAAAGGTCAGCGTGCCGGGAAAGGCGGAATGTTCGTCTGACTTTCCTACCGGAAGTGTCGGCAGGATCAGCGCGGGCAGATCGTCAGGCAGCAGCGGGATCGTCGCGGCAATGATGCCGTCAAGGATCGCCTGATCCACTCCAAAGGGTAGATGTGGCCCGTGCTGTTCGATGGCCCCCACCGGCAGGACGGCGATCAGCCTGTCGCGCGGCAGGGCGGCAAAATCGCGGGCCGTGAAGTCGGCCCATAGACGGTGTTGCATCGGTCCTCTCCCCCGGTCACGGGAAGGTTGGCGCGACAGGCGGCGAAGTCAAACGCTTTGGCGCGACAGGGGGATCAGTTCGATGGCCTTGCCGCCTTTCCGCGCGACAGGACGGGCCACGCACCGAATTTCCACCGTGACGCTCAGGATTGGACAGGTCGCCCAGACGGCTTCGCCCGGGCGCCGGTCAGGGCAACAAAGGCATCGTATTGCGACTTGAAGACCTTTCCCGTCAGGTGCTGAAGGAAATCGGTGGTCTGCAACCGGTCCATCACCGGGCCCTTGACCTCGGACAGGTGCAGGCGGATGCCGCGGGCCTGCAATTCGCGTTGCAGTTCCTCCAGCGTTTCCAGCGCCGAATAGTCGATCGAGTTCACGGCCGAACACATCAGGACCACATCGGTCAGCTGCGGGTCACCGGAAATGCGGTCGAGGATCATGCCTTCAAGAAAACGGGCGTTGGCGAAATACAGGCTTTCGTCGATGCGCAGGGTCAGCAGCGTCGGGCAGGTTTCGACCCTATGGCGATGGATATTGCGGAAATGTTCGGTACCGGGGACAAGGCCCACTTCAGCCACGTGCGGTTTAGCCGTGTTCAGCAGGTGCAGAAGGATCGACAGCGCCACCCCGACCGAGACGCCGGTTTCCACCCCCAGCGCCAGGGTGACAAGAATGGTCGCCGCCACGGCGGCGAAGTCACGTCGCGAATAGGCCCAGGTGTGGCGCAGGATCTTCAGGTCCACCAGGCTCAGGACCGCGACGATGATCGTGGCAGCCAGCGTGGCCTGCGGCAGGAAGTAGAGCAGCGGCGTCAGCGCCAGCGCAGCCAGTGCGAGGCCGACCGCGGTGAAAGCCCCTGCGGCAGGCGTCTCGGCCCCGGCATCGGCATTGACGACCGACCGGGCGAAGCCCCCGGTCACCGGCAGGCCCCCGGTGAATGAGGCCCCGATGTTGGCGGCCCCCAGTCCCAGAAGTTCCTGATCCGGGTCGATCCGCTGGCGGCGGCGCGAGGCCAGCGTCTGCGCGACCGAGACGCTTTCGACAAAGCCGATGATCGAGATCAGCGCCGCCGGGATCAGCAGGACCGAGACCAGCGATGGCGAGAGGTCGGGAACCGTGAAGGGTGGCAGTCCTTGCGGCACCTCTCCCACGACCTTGACGCCCCGGTCGGCAAGGCCCAGCCCCCAGACCAGTGCGGTGGTCGCTGCTACGGCGAAGACCGGGCCGGCCTTGGTCAGGATGTCCGCAACCCTGGTCGGCGTGCCCAGCGCCAGCAGTGCCGGCTTCATACCCTTGCGCACCCAGAACAGGAAGGCCGTGGCACCTGCCCCGATCGCCAGCGTGACCGGGTTCGTCTCACCGGCGTGCAGCCACAGCGCGTGCAGGATTTCGGGCAGGGTGTCGCCTGACCCGGACACACCCAGAATGTGCCGCACCTGCCCAGCCGCGATCAGCACACCGGCGGCGGTGATGAAGCCCGCGATTACCGGATGGCTCAGGAAATTGGCCAGGAACCCCAGCTTCAGCATACCCATCGCGAACAGCATCAGACCGGACAGCAGTGCCAGCGTCAGCGCAGCCGCGGCATAGCCCGCCGTGCCGGCCTCTGCCACCTGGCCCACGGCGGCGGCGGTCATCAGCGAGACCACGGCCACCGGCCCCACCGCCAGCACCCGGCTGGAGCCGAACAGGGCGTAAAGGATGATCGGCAGGATCGAGGCATAGATCCCCGCCTCGGGCGGCAGGCCGGCCAGCAGCGCATAGGCCAGCGACTGTGGCACCAGCATGATGGTGACGATCAGCGCCGCCATAAGGTCGGCGCCAAGCGTCGCGCGGGAATAGCTGCGGCCCCAGTCGAGGATGGGAAGCCGTCTGGCAAACGGGGACATGGATCAGGCTTTCGGTTGGGTCGGGGGGCGCATTTCCCTGCCTTGCGGCCGGTCTTCTGTGGCGAAGAGCAACCGCAAGGACGCGATGAGCAGTGGGCTTACAGCGCGTTGATCGGCACCTTGAGGAAGCGCTTTCCGCTTTCGTCAGGCGGCGGCAGGTCGCCGCCACGCATGTTCACCTGCAAGGACGGGATGATCAGTTTCGGCATGGCCAGCGTCTTGTCGCGTTCGGTGCGGAACCTGATGAACTCTTCCCGCGTCTTGCCACCGCCGACATGGATGTTGTGGGCCTTTTCCTCGGCCACAGTGGTTTCCCACCGGATGTCGCGGCCGTTCGGGCCGTAGTCATGGCACATGAAAAGCCGCGTCTCGTCGGGCAGCGCCAGCACCTTCTGGATGCTGTCGTAAAGCGTTCCGGCATCGCCGCCGGGGAAGTCGGCGCGGGCCGAGCCGCCGTCAGGCATAAACAGCGTGTCCCCCACGAAGGCCGCGTCGCCCATGATGTGGGTCATGCAGGCCGGCGTGTGGCCTGGCGTGTGCATGGCGTAGCAAGTCATCGTGCCGACCTGATAGGTGTCGCCATCATCGAACAGACGGTCGAACTGCGACCCGTCACGCTGGAACTCGGTCCCTTCGTTGAAGATCTTGCCGAAGGTGTCCTGTACCACGGTGATGTTGCGGCCGATGCCGATCTTTCCGCCCAGATGCTTCTGGATGTAGGGCGCGGCCGAGAGGTGGTCGGCATGGACATGGGTCTCGATCAGCCATTCGACCTTCAGACCCTTCTCCTTCACATAGGCGATGATCTCGTCGGCATGGTCATAGGTGATGCGCCCGGCGGCATAGTCGATGTCCATCACGGAATCGACGATGGCGCAGGCGTTGGACCCCGGATCCTTCACCACATAGCTGATGGTGTTCGTAGCAGGGTCGAAGAAGCCCTTCACCTCGGGCTTTACGGTCAGATCGACCTTGACGGTCATGTCGTCCTCCATTCGGTCAGGCCGGCTTGCGGGCCAGAATGCGGCGGGCTTCGATCGCCCGCGCCAACAGAAGGCCGCCGATCAGGGCAGCTACGAAAAGGAACACCTCGATCCGGCCGGTGCCGAGCGCGGGCAAGGCACCACCCGGGCAGAAGCCCGAGATGCCCCAGCCCACGCCGAATGCAGCCGAGCCGAGAACGAGGCGACGGTCGATCACCCGGGTCTGCGGCAGGTCGAAGCGGTCGGCCATGACAGGAGCCGGGCGGCCAAGAACCAGCCGGTATCCGGGGATCGCCACAGCCAGCGCACCCCCCATGACGAAGGCAAGGCTGGGATCCCAGGTTCCGGCAAGGTCGAAGAAGTTCAGCACCTTGGCCGGGTTCATCATGCCCGAAAGCGCGATTCCCGTGCCGAATATCACACCGATCAGCAGGGCGGACAGCAGGCGCATCTCAACCTCCGATCACATGGCGTATGACGAAGACCGTGGCAAAGGCCGTCGCCATGAAGGTCAGTGTCGCCACGATCGACCGACGCGAGAAGCGGGCGTTGCCGCAGACCCCATGGCCCGACGTGCAGCCGCCCCCGTAGCTGACACCTACACCGACAATCAGCCCGCTCAGCACGACGGCAAGGGTCGAAACCGGAAGATCCACGGCCGGCACCTGCCCCGTCAGCCCCAGCATCACCAGCGGCCCGGCTGCCATGCCCGCCAGCAGGGCGGCCCGCAGGGACCAGTCCGCCAGGTCGCCCCACCGCATGATACCGCCCAGGATGCCGGTGGCCCCCATGATGCGGCCATGCAGCGCCATCAGCAGCACTGTGGCCAGACCGATCAGTACGCCGCCTGCAAGCGACGCCAAAGGTGTGAACTCTGTTTCCATGAACTCCTCAGGTCTTGCAGGTCTTGATTCCGATCACGCCATAAAGCGGGCAGTTCCCCAGCGCCGACGTCGCCAGCATCACCACCCCGACCACCGTGGCCACCCAGACCACCCAGCCCGAGAACCAGCCGAAAACGAAGGCCCCAAGAAGCGCGAGAATGCCCACGATGGCGCGCAGGCCGCGGTCGATCGTTCCCATGTTCTTCGTCATGTCGCTCTCCTTTCGAGAATCACCCACCCCGACACCATGCCACAGCCGGATGGCCGCGCATGGTGATTACGTCACAGACCGCGCATGCCGGTCCAGAGCTTCGCGATTCAGAACCCGGATCAGCCCGCGGGATTGTTCCACCCAGCCCCGGCGCTGGAAGTCGCCCAGCGTGCGCGAGACGACCTCGCGCGCCGTTCCCAGTTCAACCGACAGCGCCTGGTGCGTCGCCTGAACCTCGTCCCCCCGGGCCAGGCTCAGCAGCCGCGCCGCCAGCCGCACATCGACGCGCTGGAACACGATGTCGTGGATCAGCGCGAACAGATCGGCGATCCGGCGCGAATAGGCACGGAAGATGAAGCTTCGGAACCTGTCCGAACGTCCTGCCAGATCTTCAAAGACCCTGTGAGGGATCACGACCGCCTCGACCTCCGTCTCGGTGATGCCTTCGGCCGAATAGTCCTCGTTCGCCAGCATGCAGGCGGTCGTCAGCACGCAGCTTTCCCCGGCATGAACGCGATACAGGAACACCTCGCGGCCGGATTCGGACCGCTGCTGCACCCGGACCGTTCCGCCCAACAGCAACAGCAGGTTGTCGGCATGCTGGCCCGCCTCGAATACCCTGGCCCCGGCCGGCAGCGACACCACATTGCTGCCCGAGACCAGCGCATCGGCGATCTCGGCGGGAAGGGCCCTCAGGCCATCAAAACGGTCGATCCAGGTCATGCATTCATCCGAGGCAGAGTCTGCCCCGATCGGCCCCGTCGCGCCAGTGATGACGCGCCAACGCAAACCGAGGCGACGAATCAGTCCCTCCGGTCAGGACCGAGGGTCAGACGGACGATGCAGCGGGAGGCCGAGGGTCATTGGTGGAGCAGAGGGGGATCGAACCCCTGACCTTATCATTGCGAACGATACGCTCTCCCAACTGAGCTACTGCCCCAATGACCTCGCGCGGCTCAATCGCGCATCGTGCGGTCGTTGTCAAGCGGCCCGCGCGGGTGCCTAGCTGCCGATGTGCTGGCGCACGAAGGCAACGATATCGGCCGCCGGACGCGCACCCGCAAGCCGCGCCACCTCGCGCCCGTCGCGATACAGGATCAGTGCTGGAATCCCGCGGATTCCCGCCCTGGCCGAGATTTCGGGGTGGTCCTCGGTGTTCAGCTTCATCAGCCGCACCTTGGGCGCCAGCGCCTGCGCCGCCTTGGCGAATTCCGGCGCCATCATCCGGCAGGGCCCGCACCAGGGTGCCCAGTAATCCACCAGAACCGGCAGACCATCGCCGCGCGTCACCTTGTCATGGGTCGCAGCGTCCAGTTCTGCAACCTTTCCATCGACAAGCCCCGCCCCGCATACGCCGCATTTCGGCCCTTCAGCCAACCGGGACACGGGCACCCGGTTCGCCTGCCCACAGGAAGGACAGGTCAGTTTCACCGCATCAACTACAGCCATTGCGCACCTCATACATCTATTGCTTTGAAGATGTGTATTCGACTTGCGCGATGCAAGACCTTGCTTCGGTCAAAGGAAATCCTCTTCCTCGCCCGTCACATCGACCCCGAGGGCATCAAGTCCCGCCTCCAGGTTTTCGGCCAGGTGGGGCATGCCCATCAGGTAATCGGCTGTGGGTGTCGTGGCCTCTGCGGCGGCGGTGGCCACGGCCTCTTCGAAATCTTCCGGCTCGAAGGCGCCACGTCCGATCCAGGCCACGGCGGTCAACTGGGCCTTTTCGTCGTCATTCAGCGCATCGATGAAGGCGTGCAGTTCCGCATCGCCGACCGAGCCCTCGCGGGCAAGGTAGATCACATGCACCACCTTCTGCGGGCTGATCTCAAGCATGTCCGGCCTCCCCCTGGCGTATCCCCTTTGATGGTCGCCGATGCCTGCATCCTGTGCAAGCAGAGATCAGCCCAGCGCCCAGACGGTCGCACCGTGCAGCACGGCCCCGGCCAGGGTTGCAATCACGACCGAACGTGTCGTGCCCCAGGCGGCCAGCACGACCAGCGTTCCGACGACGAAAGGCAGCGGCCATCCCTTCCCTCCGGAAAGTTCCGGCAGGACCGCAGCCACGAACAGGGTCGCTATGGCGGCCGGGCCGGTCGCCGACAGAAACCGCTCCAGCAGCCCACCGGGTGTCAGGCGGTCAGTCCGGGCAAGTGTAGGCAACACACGGAAAGCCCAGTTGGCGGCTCCGGCCAGCAGGGCTATGGCCAGAAGGTCGGTGTTCATCGCCGCACCACCCCCGCCGCGGCCCCGGCGAGCATCCCGAGCAGGATGCCGGAGGTAGAGCTGAGCGCCAGGGTTCCGGCCACCGTGGCGGCACCCGCAATCACGATCACCGGCACCTGCCTGCGGCTGAGGATCGACAGAAGAAGCGCCAGGAACAGGGCAGGCAGCATGAACCCCAACCCCGCGCTGACGGCTGGCCAGCCATCCAGCGCCCCGCCCCCGGCCAGGGCGCCAACCGCGGTTCCCGCCAGCCAGCTGGCATAAGCGCCGATCCCCAGCCCGAACATGTAGCCTTCCGAAAAGGACTGCCCCCGCGCCAACGCACCCAGGGCCTGACCGAAAACCTCGTCGGTCAGCCCGAAGGCCCAGGCCCAGGCGCGGCGGGTCGTGGCCCCCCGTCCCGCTGCCTTCATCAGCGCCGGGCCATACAGGACATGCCGCAGGTTCATTGCGATCAGCGTGAAGGCAGAAACCAGCACCGGCGCGCCCGAGGTCAGCAGGGCCAAGGCCAGGAACTGCGAGGCGCCGGCATAGATGATCGCCGACAGAGCAAAGGCCTCGAGCCCGGTGAATCCTGCCCGTGTCGCCGCCACCCCGAAGGAAAACGCTATGGGGAAATAGCCTAGAACGATAGGCAGGCCGGCGATCAGTCCATCAGCAAGGGGGGGGCGCGTCCCGGTCATCGGCGGCAATCGCTAGCCTGCGGCTGATCCGGGGTCAATGCCGTGCAACACCCGGGAAAGCACGACTTGCGTGCCGACGTGCCATCGGGCCATGCCACGGGGAACTGCATCAGCAAGGATATCTGCCATGCGCATGCTTGCCCTTGCCGTCATCCTGGCGCTTTCGACGGTGCCGCCTGCAAATGCCGACGAAATTCCGGGCAGCCAGTTTTCGGCCGGGAGCTGGAATGGCTCGGGCCATACCGATGATCGCGGTGCATTTTCCTACTGCTGGGTTGCAGTCGATTTTACCGGAGGAGAGACCCTCTGGATGGGGCTTTACGCCGATGACACGCTTGCCGTCCTGCTGAGCCATCCCGATGTGCGCTTCGCGCCCGGTCAAACCTTCGACAGTTGGCTGATGCTTGAAACGGGCCTGCCGACGCGCGGGCTGTCGGAAGCCTGGGATGGCAGCTTTGCCGGAATGACCCCGCAGGGGATCGACGCATCGATCGACTTCCTGACCCAGGGCCAGTGGCTGCGTCTGCTGGGGACCCTGGCACCGAAGCCTGCACCTTGAAGGCGAGGCGCGCGGCCGGACCTGCCCTTAAGGCAGGCCCGCACCCCGCGGCGGCAGCCGTGTGCCTATTCGGCAGCTTCGGCGTAGGCTTCGACCGGCGGGCAGGTGCAGACGAGATGGCGATCGCCATACACGTTGTCCACCCGGCCCACCGGAGGCCAGTACTTGTCCACCCGGAAGGACCCCGGGGGGAAGCAGCCGGTCTCGCGGCTGTATTTCCGGTCCCACTCGCCCACCAGGGCCGCAACTGTGTGCGGGGCATGGCGCAGTGGCGAGTCCTCTGCCGTGATCTCGCCCCGCTCTACCGCACGGATCTCCTCGCGGATCGACAGAAGCGCGGTGACGAAGCGGTCGATCTCGGCCTTGGTCTCGGATTCGGTCGGTTCCACCATCAGCGTGCCGGCCACCGGCCAGGACATGGTGGGCGCATGAAAGCCGTTGTCGATCAGCCGTTTGGCGATGTCATCCACGGTTACGCCCACCTCGGCGAATGGGCGGGTGTCAAGGATGCACTCATGCGCCACCCTGCCCTTGTTGCCCATGAACAGGATCGGATAGTGTCCCGCCAGTCGTGCCGCGATGTAGTTGGCGTTCAGGATCGCGACCCGCGTCGCCTGGGTCAGGCCCGGTCCGCCCATCATCAGGCAATAGGCCCAGCTGATCAGCAGGATGCTTGCCGAACCGTAGGGCGCCGCGCTAACCGCCCCATCTCCACCCGTTTCGGGGTGCCCCGGCAGATGCGGCGCAAGATGTGCCTTGACGCCGATCGGCCCCATGCCCGGCCCCCCGCCGCCATGCGGGATGGCAAAGGTCTTGTGCAGGTTCAGGTGGCTGACATCGCCGCCGATCTCGCCAGGTTTCACCAAGCCCACGAGCGCGTTCATGTTCGCCCCGTCGATATAGACCTGCCCGCCATGATCATGGGTGATCCGGCAGATCTCGCGCACGGTTTCCTCGAACACCCCGTGGGTCGAGGGGTAGGTGATCATGCAGGCCGCCAGCCTGTCGCCCGCCGCCTCGGCCTTGGCGCGGAAATCGTCCACGTCCACGTCGCCGTTTGGGGCGGACTTGACCACGACGACCTCCATTCCTGCCATCTGCGCGCTGGCCGGGTTGGTTCCATGTGCGCTGGTCGGGATCAGACAGACCTTGCGCTGATGGTCGCCGCGGGCCCGATGATAGTTCAGGATGGTCAATAGCCCCGCATATTCCCCCTGCGCGCCCGAGTTCGGCTGCATCGAGAAGGCGTCATAGCCGGTGATCTCGCACAGCTTGGCCGACAGGTCGGCGATGGCCTCGTGATAGCCCGCCGCCTGATCGCGCGGGACGAAGGGGTGCAGGGACGAGAACTCCGGCCAGGTGATCGGCATCATCTCGGCTGCGGCGTTCAGCTTCATCGTGCAGGAGCCGAGCGGGATCATCGCCCGGTCGAGCGCGAGGTCGCGGTCCGACAGGCGGCGCATGTAGCGCATCATTTCCGACTCGGCCCGGTTCATGTGGAAAACCGGATGGGTCAGATAGTCCGAGGTGCGCAGTATCTCTTCGGGGAAGCCCAGGGTGGCGCGGTGGGGCGGCACCCCATCAATTCCGAACGCGCGCAGAACCTTGATCAGCACGCGCTCGTCAGTGGTCTCGTCGAGGCTGATTCCGATTCGGTCGAGGCCGATCTTGCGGAAGTTCAGCCCCTCGGCCCGCGCGGCTGCAAGGATGCCGGCCTGACCCACGCCGACCTCGACGGTGATCGTGTCGAAGAACGCCTTCGGCGCGACCTTCGCTCCCGCAGCCTTCAGCGCGCGCGCCAGCCGCTGGGTCAGGAAGTGCACCCGCTCGGCGATGGCGCGCAGGCCCTTCGGCCCGTGGAACACTGCATACATGCTGGCCATCACCGCCAGCAGCGCCTGCGCCGTGCAGACGTTCGAGGTCGCCTTCTCGCGCCGGATGTGCTGTTCGCGGGTCTGGAGCGCCAACCGGTAGGCCTTGTTGCCCTGCGCGTCGATCGAGACCCCGACGATGCGGCCCGGCATCTGCCGCTTGTAGGCGTCGCGGCAGGCCATGAAGGCCGCATGCGGCCCGCCGTAGCCCATCGGCACGCCAAAGCGCTGCGCCGAGCCTACGGCGATGTCGGCCCCCATCGCACCGGGTTCCTTCAGCAGGCAGAGCGCAAGCAGGTCGGTCGCCATGATCGCGATGGCCCCGGCCGCATGCAGGCTGGCGATGCGCTGGGTAAAGTCGGTCACATGGCCATAGCTGGACGGATACTGGAAGATCGCGCCGAAGACCTGCGATGGGTCGAGCTTGCGCACGTCGTCCTCGATGATCTCGATGCCCAGCGGCAGGGCTCGGGTGCGGATCACGGCGATAGTCTGGGGATGGCAGAAGCGATCGACAAAGAAAGCCTGCGCCTTCGACTTTGCCACCCGCTGGGCCATGGTCATCGCCTCGGCCGCTGCTGTCGCCTCGTCCAATAGCGAGGCATTGGCGACGTCCAGACCGGTGAGGTCGCAGACCATGGTCTGGAAGTTCAGAAGCGCCTCGAGCCTTCCTTGCGCGATTTCCGGCTGATAGGGCGTATAGGCGGTATACCAGGCCGGGTTTTCCAGGATGTTGCGCTGGATCGCGGGCGGCGTGACCGTGCCGTAATAACCCTGCCCAATCAGGCTGGTCATCACCCGGTTCTTCGCGGCGACCTCCTTCATCTTCGCCAGAAGCTCGTGCTCGGCCAGCGGCGCCCAGGACAGGGGCTGCGCCTGCCGGATCGAGGGCGGCACGGTCTGGTCGATCAGCTCGTCCAGAGTTCGCACGCCGACCGCCGCCAGCATCTCCTCCATCTCCGAGGGCGAGGGGCCGATGTGCCGGCGGTTGGCGAAATCATAGGGGTTGTAGTCGGTCGGCGTGAAGGTCATGGCGCATACCTTTGGCAAGGGGCGGGCAAATTCCTGCAAAGGAATCTGCAATTCTCTTCGAAGAAACTTGCCCGGAGTTTTCGAAAACTCCGGGCCGGGGCGATCAGCCGATCAGATCCTGATATTCGTCCTCGTCCATGAAGTCGTCGAGCACGCTCAGGTCATCGACCTTCATCTTGAAGAACCACCCCTCGCCAAGCGGATCCTCGTTTACCAGGGCCGGATTATCCACCAGCTTCTGGTTCACGGCGACGATCTCGCCATCCACCGGCGCCAGGATGTCGCTGGCTGCCTTCACGCTTTCGATCACGCAGACCTCGTCACCCTCGGCCACCTGGGTCTCGGGTTCGGGCAGTTCCACGAAGACCACATCGCCCAGTTGCGTTGCGGCATGTTCGGTGATGCCAACGACCACCAGGTCCCCCTCGACGCGCAGCCATTCATGATCCTTGGTGTATTTCATCGTCTTGCCTCAACGCTTGTAGCTGGTGGGATGGAAGGGAAGGTCGGCAACGGTGACGGGATGGCGCTTGCCACGCAGTTCGCCCTGAAGAATCGTGCCGATGGTAGCATGGGATCGCGCAACGTAACCCATCGCGACTGGGGCATTCACGCTGGGACCGAACCCGCCCGAGGTGACGCGGCCGGCAGGCGTGCCGTCATCGGTGAAAAGTTCCACACCCTCGCGCATGGGCGCACGGCCCTCGGGGCGCAGGCCGACGCGCAGCCGCGCCGGCCCTTCGGCCAGTTCGCGCAGGATCCGCGCCGCGCCCGGAAAGCCCCCCTCGCGCACGCCGCCCGCACGGCGGGCCTTTGGGATCGCCCAGGTCAGGTTGGCCTCGACCGGGCTTGTGGTGGTGTCAATGTCATGGCCGTAGAGGCAAAGCCCCGCCTCCAGCCGCAGGCTGTCGCGCGCACCAAGACCGATGGGGGCCACACCGGGCTGGGCCAGCAGGCGGCGCGCGAAGCTCTCGGCCTCTGCCTGCGGCACCGAGACCTCGAACCCGTCCTCGCCGGTATAGCCCGAGCGGCTGACCCAGATCCCGCCGAAGATCCGGTGATCCATGAAACGCATCGCCGCGACGCCCGGCACCAATCCCTCCAGCGCCGCCTGGGCGCCCGGTCCCTGCAAGGCCAGAAGCGCACGGTCGGTCACTGGCTGAACTTCCACGCCTGGCATGGCCGCAGTCATGTGGGCGATGTCGGCTGCCTTGCAGGCCGCATTCACCACGACATACAGGTGATCGCCGCGGTTGGTGAACATCAGGTCGTCCAGGATCCCGCCCTGATCATTGGTGAACAGGCCATAGCGCTGCCGCCCCTCGGCCAGCCCCAGCACATCCACCGGCATCAGCGCCTCGAATGCGCGCTTGAGATCCTCGATCGACCCTTTCGGCCTAAGGATCACCTGCCCCATGTGGCTGACATCGAACAACCCCGCCGCCGAGCGCGTGTGCAGATGTTCCCTCAGCACGCCTTCGGCATATTGCACCGGCATCTCGTAGCCCGCGAAGGGCACCATCTTGCCGCCCAGTTCAACATGCAGGTCATGCAGACCCAGGCGGATCAAGCCCTCAGGGTCGGCCATCGCCGTCCTCCCACAGTTCGGCCGGAAAGCAACCGGCACCGTTCCGGCGGGCTGATCCCCGCCGCTCGATGCCCCCTCTGTCCCTGCGCCGGCTGGCGCGCCTGAGATCGTTATCCCTTCGGCGTCCCGGCCCTGGCCGGGAACTCTCCAGAGTCTGTCGTCAGCTACGGTCCCTTGCGCCTGAGAGTTTACCGGGGCGGTTGCTCCTTCGGCACCGGGCTTTCCCCGGATTCTCCCGAAACTGACACATCCTGACTAACCCATCCGGGGCGGGGCGGGCAAGCGAAATCCGGAATACGATGGCATACCGCGCCAGGCGTCATGCCCGGCGTTCACCGGGGCTGGCGACCGCTTCGGCATCAGGCTCAGGCTGCGGGCGCGCGCGGGCATGGGAAACGGCCGGCGAATGGATCACCAGCAGGGCAAGCCAGATTGCCGCCAACCCGAAGATCACCCCGCCGACGGCCTGCCCGACCAGCACCCCCTGCGCACCCCAGTAGCCGCCCAGCCACAGGGCCAGCGGGACGGTTCCCAGCGTGTGCCGGCCCCAGTTCACCACCGTGGACCAGAACGGCCGTCCCAGATTGTTGCAGACCGCATTGCCGACGAAGATCGCGCCGTTGAAGAACCACAACAGCGCCAGCGGCCCGCAGAACAGATAAACCAGATCGCGCGTCAGCCCCTCGGCGCGGAACGCATCGGCGATGGGCCCGCGCAACGCATAGAGCAGCGCCGAGACCACAAGGATCACCAGAGCGGTGAAGATCAGCCCGTCCAGAAAGGCGCGCCGCACCCGGTCGATCTGCCCGGCGCCGAAGTTCTGCCCGATGATCGGCCCGATGGCCCCGGACAGCGCGAAGATCACCCCGAAGGCGACCGGCGTCAGCCGGCCGGCGATCGCCATGCCCGCCACAGCCGCCTCGCCATAGGCGCTGGTGGCACGGGTGACGAAGGCCTGGCCCACGGGCGTCGCCACCTGGGTCAGGATCGCGGGCACCGCGATGGCCCAGATTGGCCCCATGTCGGCAATGACCTGTCGCGTCGTCGGCCGGTCGAAGCCCCCGTACTTCCGCCGGATCGGTTGCAAGGCGACCCAGGCTATCACCACGCGCGCTGCAAAGCCTGCAATCGCCGCCCCCGTCAGCTCCAGCCCGAGGCCAAAGATCAGGATCGGGTCCAGCACCGCCGTCGCCACCGCCCCCCAGACCGTGGCCATCATCGCCGCCCGCGCATCGCCATGGCTGCGCAGGATCGCGCCGCCCACCATACCCACCATCAACAGGGGCTGCGACGGCACCACGATGGCCAGAAAGTGCACCGCCAGATCATGCGTCTCGCCCGTGGCACCCAGAAGGCTCACCAAGGGCGACAGCGCCAGCCATACGACGGCCGCGAAGATCGACCCGAAGACGAAGCCCAGCACCAGGCCGGTCGTCGACTTCTCGCGCGCCAGCGCCGGATCGCGCGCGCCCAGCGCCCGCGCCACCAACGCCCCCACGGCAATCGACATGCCGATTCCGAAACTGGTGGTGAAGAACAGGATCGCCCCGGCATAGCCGATCGCCGCCGCCAGCTCCTCGCGCCCCAACAGCGCAATGTAAAACATGTTGACCAGATCGACGACGAAAACCGCCATCAGCCCGACCGACGAGGTCAGCGCCATGACCGACACATGCCGGAACAGGTTCCCCTCGACGAACTTCGCCTGCGGTCCGGCCATGTGCCAGCCCCTTCTTCCGTTCCCAAATATCCTCGGGGGTCCGGGGGCAGACGGCCCCCGGGGCGGTGCACGAGGGCTCAGACGCTCGGAACCTTGCGCAGAAGCGGCATGACATCGGCCATCTCCGGCCCCGCGTCGCGCCCCGTCAAGGCCCGGCGCAGCGGGCGGAAAAGATCCTTGCCCTTGCGCCCCGTCGCCTCCTTCACGGCCTGGGTCCACTCGCCCCAGGTTGCCGTGGTCCAGGGTCGCGGCGGCAGCATCGCCAGCGCCTGCCGCACGAAGTCGCGGTCGGCCTCCTCCACCACCGGCTCGGCCCCGTCGCGGAACAGCGTCCACCAGTCCGCCAGATCGGCGAGCACGGTGATGTTGCCCTTGGCCACATTCCAGAAGGCTTCGGCCTCGGCCTCGGGCACGCCCAGCGCCAGCACCCGCTCCTTCACCGCCGCGAAGGGCAGCGATTGCAGATGCTGCCGGGTCAGCGGGAACAGATCCTCGGCATCGAACTTGGTCGGCGCGGTGCCGAAGGAACCCACGTCGAAGCCCGCAATCAGCTCTTCCATCGAGCGCGCCAGTTCCACCGGCTTCGACGACCCCAGGCGCGCCATGAGAGACAAAAGCGCCATCGGCTCCACCCCCCGCGCGCGCAGGTCGCGCAGCGAAAGCACGCCCAGACGCTTCGACAGTTCCTCGCCCTGCGGCCCGGTCAGAAGGCTGTGATGCGCAAAGGTCGGGGGCGTGCCGCCCAGCGCCTTCATGATCTGGATCTGGGTCGCGGTGTTGGTCACATGGTCGGCGCCGCGCACGATATGCGTCACCCCCATGTCCACGTCATCCACCGACGAGGCGAAGGTGTAAAGCACTTGCCCGTCCGCCTTGATCAGCACCGGATCGCTGACCGAGGCCGCGTCGATCGAGATTTCGCCGATGATCCCGTCCTTCCACTCGATCCGTTCCTGATCCAGCTTGAAGCGCCAGTAGCCCTTGCGGCCCTCGGCGCGATAGGCGGCCTTCTGCTTCTCGGTCAGGCTGAGGGCCGCGCGGTCATAGACCGGGGGCTTGCCCATGTTCAGCTGCTTCTTGCGCTTTAGATCCAGCTCGACCGGTGTCTCGAAACATTCGTAGAACCGGCCCGCGGCCTTCAGCTGCTCGGCGGCTTCCGCATAGCGCGCCAGCCGTTTCGACTGCTGCTCGACCCGGTCCCAGGTCAGGCCCAGCCAGGTCAGATCCTCCATCAGCCCGTCGATGTATTCCTGCTTCGAGCGTTCCTGGTCGGTATCGTCCAGCCGCAGGATGAAGGTGCCGCCGTTCTGCCGCGCGATGAGGTAGTTCATAAGCGCGGTGCGCAGGTTGCCGACATGGATCCAGCCGGTGGGCGAGGGGGCGAAGCGGGTAGTGACGGTCATCGGGGCGGCTCCTTGAACCGCCCTTCCCTGTCACAAGCCCCGCGTCTTGTCCAGTTTTGCGCCGCGTCCGGTCTGGTGGACTCCGATGCCGCCGGCCGTGGCAACGCCGTTGCCGGGGGTTCGATGCCCCCGGCAACGGCCCCGCCCCGCCGGGCCGCCCCCCCCTTCCCTCCGCTCCGGGGCCTGCCTATCTTCAGGCCATGACCAATCCAGCCCCCGACAGCATCGCCCCGACCCTGGCCTTCCTCGAACAGCTTGCCCACGAGGCCATCTCGACTCTGCCCGATCCGTTCCGCGAGCCCGCCACCCATGTCCGCCTGCGCGTCGAGGATTTTCCCG
Organism: Tabrizicola caldifontis; assembly: GCF_004762095.1. Lineage (GTDB taxonomy): Bacteria > Pseudomonadota > Alphaproteobacteria > Rhodobacterales > Rhodobacteraceae > Tabrizicola > Tabrizicola caldifontis. Next base: position 42,192 of record NZ_SIJH01000009.1, on the reverse strand, counting down.
AAGACGACATGGTCGAAGAACTGGGCCTGGACGACCCGTTCGAGCTGACCGGTCTGTACGAGGGTATTCCCCTGACAGAGAAATCGACCGCCGAGCAGATGACCAGGCCCGACGTGATCTGGCTTTTCCGGCGGCCGATCCTTGACGAATGGGCCGAACGCGGGAACGTCTCTCTTCAGGAACTGGTGACCCATGTGGTGATCCACGAACTGGCGCACCACTTTGGCTGGTCGGACGACGATATCGCCGCCATCGATCCCTGGTGGGAATGATCCGCTTCCCGTCCCTGCCGCACAGCCCATGTGCAGACAGGCACCGCCCCTGACGCGCCCGTGATCCGCCTTCCGGTCCCCGTGCCCTATCTGCCGATGATGGACCCAAAGGAGGACATCGTCATGCTTTCCCGTCGTCAGGCCCTTGTCGCCGGTGCCACCCTGCCCTTGGCCGCCACGTTCATGCCACGCGCCGTTCAGGCGCAGGCGCCCATGCAGGGCGCGGGCTTCGCGCCGTGGAATCGGTTCAGGCTCGGCAGCTTCGAGGTGACCACGCTCTCCGCCGGCAGCCGCCTGCTTGACAATCCGCAGGAAACCTTCGGAACCAATGCAAATCCCGAAGATTTTGCCGCCCTCAGCGCCGCGAACTTCATCCCCGCCGACAGGTCGCTGAACTTCTTCACCCCGACGGTGGTCAACACCGGTGCCGATGTCGTGCTGTTCGACACCGGCCTGTCCGCCGAGGGAACACTGGCCGCGCTGACTGCGGCCGGGATGACGGCCGACATGGTGACAACGGTCGTCCTGACCCACATGCACGGCGATCACATCGGGGGGCTGATGGGCGCCGACGGCACCACGCCAACCTTCGCCAATGCCCGCTACGTCACCGGAGCGGTGGAACACAACCACTGGTCGGCCGCCGGCAACGACGGCTTCGACAGGAACGTGAAACCCCTGAACGACAGGTTCACCTTCCTTGACGACGGCGGCATCGTGACCGGCGGCATCACCGGCATGGCCGCTTTCGGTCATTCGCCGGGGCATATGGTCTATCAGGTCGAATCGGACGGCCAGCGCCTGATCATCACCGCCGACACCGCCAACCACTATGTATGGTCGCTGCAACAGCCCGACTGGGAGGTTCGCTTCGACATGGACAAGGCCGCCGCCGCCGCGACACGCCGGCGGGTCTTCGGCATGATCGCCGCCGACCGCATCCCCTTCATCGGCTACCACATGCCCTTCCCGGGCCTCGGCTATGTCGAGGCCACGGAAGATGGTTTCCGCTATGTGCCGGCCAGCTACCAGCTGCTGCTGAACGGCTAAGTCGGCAACCACGTTCTCGCGGCGCACTGCCACCCCCGGCATGGCCTGCCGGGGGCGGTTCCATTTCGCTGTGAAGGGTTTATGATAGCGGTAACACGAACAGGTGCCGCATGACCCAAGCCCCGATCCTGACCCTGACGCTGAACCCCGCGCTCGACATGGCGACCGAGGTGCACGAGCTGATTCCCGGACAGAAGCTGCGCTGCACCGAGCCCTTGCTCGATCCCGGCGGCGGGGGGCTGAACGTCAGCCGGGCGATCAAGGCGCTGGGGGGCGACAGCCTGGCGCTGGTGGCCATCGGCGGGCTGACGGGCGACCGGCTGGCCGGTCTGATCCGGGCGGAAGGCGTGACGTTCCTATCGATCCTCGGCCCCGGCGAGACGCGGCAATCGCTGACCGTGAACGAGGTCACCACCGGCCGGCAATACCGCTTCATGCTCCCGGGCCCGGTCTGGGGCGAGGCCGAACGCGCCCGCGTGTTCACCCTGTTGCGCGCCACGGCACGGCCGGGCGGGATCTCCGTGATCTCGGGCAGCCAGCCCCCCGGCGTGCCGGTCGATTTCCCGGCACAGCTTGCGGCCTCCATGCCGGACAGCCGTGTGGTGCTGGATACATCCGGCGCGACCCTGACCGAGGCGGTGCGCCACCCGATTCCGGGGCTGGAAGTCCTTCGCATGGATGGACCAGAGGGAGAGGAACTGGCCGGCAAGTCCCTTCCCAGGGTAGAGGACACCGCCGATTTCGCGCAATCTCTGGTCGGGAAGGGCGTGGCACGGACCGTCATCATCGCCCGCGGCGCCGAGGGCAACGTGCTTGCCGACGCCAATCAGAGGCTGTTCGGCAAGGCTGCCAAGGTCAGGGTGAAATCGACCGTAGGCGCCGGCGACAGTTTCGTCGCCGCTTTCGTCCTGTCGCTGGCACGCGGCCAGTCCAATGCCGAGGCGCTGGCCCTGGGGTCCGCAGCCGCTTCTGCCGCGGTGATGACCGATGCAACCCAGCTTTGCCGGCCCGAGGACGTGATGCGCCTCTTGCCCGAATGCACGGTGACAGCGGTCTGAGAGGTTCATGCCGCACTGGGGCCGAAGTTCAGCCGTTCCAGCGCAGAAATCCCGCCACTGGTTCGCCGATGAGCCGCACCTTGGCCTCCAGCCCCATCCGCGCCAACCAGTCCAGCATCGCGGCAGTTGCAGGGCCGAAGAGCAGCACCTCCTCCAGATCGGCCGAAGCTCTCGGCGCCGCAGCCTCGGACCAGCTCGTGACCAGATCGTGGTGGCCGATCCAGGCCCCGGGGTCGGCATAAGTTACCACGGCGCGACCTTCGGCCCGGCCGGAGCAGAAGAACCGGCAGGCCAGAATGCCGGGGTGGCCTTCGTCACACACCCTGGCCGCCAGCGCCGCGGCCGCAGCGCGGAACGCCCCCGCGTCGCGCAGGCATAACGGTTGACCGCGACCAGTTCAGCCATCGTCCCGCCAGCGGTTGGTGATCGGATAGCGGCGGTCCAGCCAGAAGGCCTTCTGCGTCAGCCGCACCCCCGGCGCCGACTGGAACCGCTTGTATTCCGCAAGGTAAAGCAAGTGCTCCACCTTCTTCACCGTCTCACGCTCGAAGCCAAGGGCGATGATCTCGGCCACCGACATCTCCTTTTCCACCAGACATTCCAGAATCGCGTCCAGCACCTCGTAGGGTGGCAGGCTGTCCTGGTCGGTCTGGTTGGCGCGCAGTTCGGCGCTGGGGGGTTTCTCGATGATGCGCTGCGGGATCACGACGCCTGCCGGCCCCTTCATCCAGGGTCGGTGGTTTTCGTTGCGCCAGCGCGCGGTCAGGAACATGCGGGTCTTGTACATGTCCTTGACCGGGTTGTAGCCGCCGTTCATGTCGCCGTAGATCGTGCAGTAGCCCACCGCTATTTCCGACTTGTTGCCGGTGGTCAGCAACATCTCGCCGAACTTGTTTGACAGCGCCATGAGCAACAGCCCACGCAGGCGGGATTGGATGTTTTCCTCGGTGATGCCGGGCTCCGTGCCGGCGAAGAGCGGGGCCAGCGCCTCTCCCACGGCGGCTTGCGCGCCGGTGATCGGCACCGTGTCCAGCCGGCAACCCAAAGCCTTCGCCGCCGCCGCCGCATCCTCCAGCGAATGGGCACTGGTGAATTCGCTGGGCAGCATGACGCAGCGCACGTTTTCCGGCCCCAGCGCATCCACTGCCATGGCCGCGACGATGGCGCTGTCGATCCCGCCCGACAAGCCCAGCAGCGCCTTGCGGAACCCGGTCTTGCGCATGTAGTCGCCCAGGCCCATGACGCAGGCGCGATAATCCGCCTCGCCGATCGGCGGGATCTCGGCGATCTCGCCCGGATCGGCGCGCCAGCCTTCGGGGGTGCGGCGAAAGACGACCGTGATCTCGCATTCGTCGAACTGCGGCAGCTGCGCCATCAGCCGTCCGCCGGGGTTCAGCACCATTGAAGACCCGTCGAACACCTGATCATCCTGCCCGCCCACCATGTTCAGATAGACCAGCGGCAGGCCGGTCTCGACCACGCGGGCCACCATCAGGTTCAGCCGCAGGTTCGGCTTGCCACGATGATAGGGCGACCCATTGGGCACCAGCAGGATCTCTGCCCCTGTCTCTGCCAGGGTCTCGGCCACGTCGGGGTGCCAGGCATCCTCGCAGATCGGGGTGCCGATGCGCAGACCATTCACCACATAGGGCCCGTGCACGTCGGCCGAGGCGAAGACCCGCTTTTCGTCGAACACCGAGTCATTCGGCAGATGATGCTTCAGGACGCGCGCCTGCACCTTGCCGCCGTGAAGCACATAATAGCCGTTGTAAAGCTTTCCGCCCGCCCGCACCGGCCCGCCGATGCCCAGCGCCGGGCCATCGGCACAGTCGGCGGCAAGCCGTTCGACCGCCGCGATTGCCGCCGTCACGAACGCCGGCTTCAGGATCAGGTCCTGGGTCTGGTAGCCGGTCACGAACATCTCGGTCAGCGCGACCATGTCGGCGCCGTCGGCGCGCCCCGCCTCCCATGCGGCCTTCGCCCGCGCCGCATTTCCGGCGATGTCCCCCACCACCGGATTCAACTGCGCAAGTCTCAGTCGGAAGGTATCGGTCATCGCGGGCCCCCATCGGTCACATTCCTTCTACCAGACTGATGGCCAAGGGAAAGCCGAACCGCCCCAAGCTTGTCACACCGCAGCTGCCCCCTTACCTTCGCAGCCTGACCCTGGGGGGATTCGCCCATGCGCCTGCCGATTGCCGCCTTTCTTGCCCTGATCGCGCTGCCCGCCCTTGCGCAGGATGGCGAGATCATCACCAAGCAGTATGACGACGGCTCGGTCTACGAGGGCACGTTCCTCAATGGCCGCCAGCACGGCACCGGCACCTACCGGCTGCCCTCGGGCTTCGAATATACCGGCGACTGGATCGAGGGCGAGATCACCGGCCAGGGCGTCGCGCGCTATCCCAACGGCTCGGTCTACGAGGGCAGCTTCCTGAACGGCCAGCCCGACGGCAAGGGCAAGATCACCGCCCCGGATGGCCGCACCTATGAAGGTGACTGGGTCAATGGCCAGATGACCGGGCAGGGTGTGGCGACCTATGCCAACGGGTCGGTCTATACGGGCACCTTCACCCGCGGCCAGCACAACGGGCGGGGCACGTTGACCAACCCCTCGGGCTATACCTACGAAGGCCAGTGGGTCATGGGCGTCAAGGAAGGCACTGGCAGGATCACCTACCCGGACGGCACGGTCTACGAAGGCACGCTGGTGCAGGGCCAGCGGTCCGGCCACGGGAAGCTGACCATGCCGGATGGCCTGGTCTATGAGGGCGACTGGGCCAATGGGCAGATCAACGGCCAAGGCAAGCTGACCCAGCCAAACGGCGACGTCTACGAAGGGGCCTTCGTCAACGGTCAGCGCCAGGGCCAGGGCCGGATGGTGCACAAGAACGGGGACATCTATTCGGGCAGCTGGTTGGCCGACCGCCGCCATGGCAAGGGCACCTTCACCGCCGCAGACGGTTTCACCTACGAAGGCACCTGGGTCGAAGGGCGGATGGAGGGCACCGGCACCATCACCTATCCTGACGGATCGGTCTATGTCGGCGCGATGCAGGCCGACCAGCCGCATGGCCAGGGCGCGATCACCTATCCCGACGGGTCCACCTACCAGGGCGAATGGCAGCGCGGGATGATCACTGGCCAGGGACGCGCCATGTATGCGGATGGCCGCGTCTACGAAGGCAGCTTCGTCAATGCCCTGCCGCATGGCACCGGTACGATGACGCAGCCGGACGGTTACCGCTACGAAGGCGACTGGGTGGACGGGCAGCGCGAAGGAATCGGCGCTGCGGTCTACCCTGACGGCAGCCTTTACAAGGGCACGTTCAGGGCGGGCCTGCGCCACGGCGAGGGCGAGTTCTCTACCCCGGACGGCTTTCGCTATGTCGGCGAATGGGTCGCCGGCCAGATCGAAGGGCAGGGAACGGCGACGTATCCTTCAGGCGACGTCTATGTTGGCCAGTTCCGCGCCGGAATCCGTGAAGGACAGGGCAAGCTGACCTATGCCAGCGGCCAGGTCGCCGAAGGTATCTGGCAGAACGGCATCCTGACCGCCCCGCCCGAGACGCCCGCAGACGCCGCGCCTGCGGATGTCCCCTCGAACGATGGCGCCCCGACCGGGGCACAGACGGACAATCCGCCCCCTTTGACCGAATCTCCTGTCACGTCCACGCCCTGACCTGCACTTGCCCAAGCGGCGTCTGATGGCCCGGACCGTTCCCGGAACCCTGACCCGTCACACCCGTTTCGGGCCTTGCGTTCGCCCTGCCCTGCCCCATTCTGACCCCCATGCACCCCCCCACTTCACACCCCGATACCCTGGCGCTGGCCAAAATCGTTGCCCATCTTGCCCCCCATCGGCTGGAGGTGCTGGGCGGCTTCGGCGTGCAGACTGATGAACCAGGCCTTCCCCCCGGAACGCGCACGCTTCTGCTTCTCGGACCGTCCGAACCCGGCTTCTGGGCGCACCTGACTGCCCAGCCGGAATGGCAGGACGGAACACCCGACCCGGTGGACCGGTGGTCACGCCGTGTCATCGGCAAGCTCGCCTGTGACCTGGGGGCCAAGGCCCTGTTTCCCTTTGGCGGGCCGCCCTGGCACCCGTTCTACAGCTGGGCCCTGCGCTCGGGCAGGGTGTGGGAAAGCCCCGTGCGCCTTCTGGTCCATGCCACCCAGGGGCTGATGGTCAGTTTTCGCGGCGCCTTGGCACTGAAGCACGCGGTCGGGCTTCCCCCTGCCGTCCCGCGGCCCTGCGACAACTGTTCCGCCCCCTGCACCACGGCCTGCCCGCCTGGCGCGCTGACCACGGCTGGCTACGACCTGCCGTCATGCCACGCCTTCCTCGACCGGCCCGAGGGCCGGGACTGCATGTCCGGCGGCTGTCTGGTGCGCCGCGCTTGCCCGCTGTCGCAGACCTATGCAAGACTGCCTGAACAGTCGGCCTATCACATGGGGCAGTTTCACAGATGAAGCGGTTGATCCTGACGCGGCACGCGAAATCCTCATGGGACGACCCGCTCATGCCCGACCATGACAGACCGCTGAACGAAAGGGGCAAGGCGGCTGCCGCCGATCTGGGCCAATGGCTGGCCAGCCGGGGCTATGTGCCAGACGAGGTGCTTTGCTCTGACGCGGTCCGCACGCGCAAGACGTTCTCCGGGATTGCACCCGCCCTGCCCGGTGCTCCGGTGCTGGAGCTGAAGCCGGCTCTCTACCACGCCGGCCCGGATGTGATGATGGCGGTCCTGCGCCATGCAAAGGGTGACACCGTGATGATGATCGGGCACAACCCCGGCATCGCAGAGTTCGCCGCGCGACTGGTCGCCCATCCGCCCCACAGCGCCGATTTCGCCCGATACCCGACCGGCGCGACGCTGGTCGTCGATTTCGACGTGGCTGACTGGTCCCAGGTCACCTTCGGCAGTGGAACGGCGGTCGATTTCATCGTCCCGCGCGAGATCGCGGCCTGATCTGTCCCGGGTGTCAGCCCCCGCGCACGGTGTCGATCATCAGCTGCACATTGTCGGGGCTGGCATCCGGCGTGATGCCGTGACCCAGGTTGAAGATGTGCGGCCCCTTCGAGAAGGCCTTGACCACATGCCGGGTGGCCGCGACCAGGGCGGCACCCCCGGTCACCATGTGTTCGGGGGCAAGGTTGCCCTGCACGCAGCCGTCGATCTGCACGTTCGCCGCCGCCCATTCCGGGCTGACGGAATTGTCAAGCGCCACACAGTCGGCCCCGGTACGATGTGCAAAGCCGATATAGCCCTGCCCAGCCTCGCGCGGGAAAGCGATAACGGGAATGCCGGGATGGCGGGCCTTCAGTGCGGCTATGATGCGCGCCACGGGGGCCTCGGCGAAATCGCGGAAGTCCTGGCCTTTCAGGCTGCCAGCCCAGCTGTCGAACAGTTTCACCACCTCGGCCCCGGCCTCGATCTGGGCCGAGAGATATTCGACGGTTGCCTCGGCGATCCGGTCGATCAGCGCCTGGAAGGTGGCGCGGTCCGTATCCTTCAGCCGGTGCGCGGCGGCCTGGTCCTTCGAGCCCCTGCCCGCGATCATGTAGGTCGCCACCGTCCATGGCGCCCCGGCAAAGCCGATCAGCGTCGTCTCTTTCGGCAGTTCGCGCGACAGGATGCGGACGGTTTCATAGACAGGTGCCAGCGTCTCGTGGATCGCCTCTGCCGGCTTCAGGTTGGCGATCTGGCCGGGGGTGGTGGTCGTTTCCATTCGCGGCCCCTCGCCCGTCTCGAACCATAGCTTCGGGCCCAGCGCCTGCGGCAAAAGCAGGATGTCGGCGAACAGGATCGCCGCATCGAAGCCAAAGCGGCGGATCGGTTGCAACGTCACCTCGGCCGCCAGTTCGGGCGTGTAGCACAGCGTCAGGAAGTCGCCGGCCTTGGCCCGCGTTTCGCGGTATTCCGGCAGATAGCGCCCCGCCTGGCGCATCATCCAGATCGGCGGGGTGGGCAGCACTTCACCGCCGAGAGCGCGCAGGATCGTCTTGGTCATCGCTGGTCCTTTCGTGACGGCCCATGGGTCCGATGCCGGGGCGGGCTTGTCAAGAGTTGTCACCCCGGCCTGACACGGCTATGCCTTGGCCCATGCGCGATGATCTGCCCACCCCCGCCCGCCCCCTGAAGATCGGAACCCGAGGCTCGCCCTTGGCACTATGGCAGGCGCATGAGACCCGGCGCTGTCTGATGGCGGCCTTTGCCCTGCCAGAGGCGGCCTTCGAGATCGTGGTGATCAAGGTCACGGGCGACCAGATCCAGGACAAGGCGCTGCGCGAGATCGGCGGCAAGGGTCTGTTCACCCGCGAGATCGAAGAGGCTCTGCTGGACGGCACCATCGACATCGCGGTGCATTCGATGAAGGACATGCCGACCGTCCAGCCCGAGGGCCTGATCCTGGATTGCTACCTGCCGCGCGCCGACGTGCGCGATGCCTTCGTCTCGCCGCGCTACGGCTCCATCGCCGAACTGCCGCAGGGGGCGACCGTCGGCTCGTCTTCTCTGCGGCGGCGGGCACAGCTGGCGCTGCGGCGGCCGGACCTGCAGCTGGTGGAGTTCCGCGGCAACGTGCAGACCCGGATGCGCAAGCTGGAAGACGGTGTGGCGGATGCGACCTTCCTGGCCATGGCGGGGCTGACGCGACTGGGAATGCTGGAAGTGGCGCGTTCGGCCATCGCACCGGAAGAAATGCTGCCAGCTGTCGCCCAGGGTGCGATAGGTGTCGAACGGCGTCTGGCCGACGACCGGGTGGCAGCGATGCTGGCAGCAATCCACGATCGAGCCACCGGGCTGCGGCTGTCGGCGGAACGCAGCTTTCTTGCCCGGCTTGACGGATCCTGCGAAACACCGATTGCCGGGCTGGCGGTGATCGAGGGGGCCGAAATCTGGCTGCGGGGCGAAATCCTGCGGCCGGATGGGGCGGCCTCGGTGACGGGTGAAAGGCGCGGACCGGTGGCGCAAGGGGACGGCATCGGCAAGAGCCTGGCCGAGGATCTGCTGAACCGCGCCGGGCCGGGATTCTTCGGCTAGGGGCCGGTCACGCCGCCCGTGCGGGGGGCTTCGCCGGGTCGGCCCGTCTTACAATTCCTTTGCAAAAGGATTACATTCGGCGCCGCAGCAACCGGATGGACCCGAACCTTGAGTGACATCGACCTGGACAGGGCGGTCAGCGCGGCCCTCTCTGCTCCGCTTCGCCGGGTGCGACGGCTGGACCTGCCGGATGGTCGCCGTTTCTGGCTGAAGCGGGTAGAGCGGTTGTCGGGCCTGTTGCGTCTGCAGAAGGGCGATCCGGGCAAGGCCTTCGCGGCCGAGCGCGAAGGCCTGCGGGTGCTGGGCGCGGCTGGTCTGCCGGTGGCCGGCATCGTGGCCGAGGGGCCGGGCTGGATTCTGATGCCGGATGCAGGACCCTCCCTGCCCGAGGTGGTAGCGGATGCCGCACGGGATGACGCAGCACGGCTGGCTGCCTTTCGCCAAGCCGGGCGAGCGTTGGGCGATCTGCACTGGGCCGGCCAGGTCCATGGACGCCCGGCAGTGCGCGACATCTGCTGGGATGGACGCACCGCCCGCTTCATCGACCTTGAACGGTTCCGGCCTGGGCGGCGTGGCGGCCTGTGGCAGGCCATGGATCTGGTGATGTTCGTGCAGACCTGCTTCACGCTTTGGCCCGACGACACGCGCTGGCTGGACGCGGCGCTGGGGGCTTATGCCGTCAACGCCCCGCCGGAGGCCCTGGCCCAGGCTGCACGGCTCGCCCGGTGGCTGACGCCGCTTGGCTTCCTTGCGGGGGCGCTGGCCCGTCTGAAGTCGGGCAACCGGGAACTGCGCGCGGTGGGGCTGACCCTTTCACGGCTGCGCCGCACCTAGAGGGCCGTCTTCGCCGCGAATGCTAATCCTGTGCGCGCAGCGTCCGGGCCGGGCGCGCTGACAGCGGGCGCAACGAAAACATCAGACCTGCAACCAGCGTCGCAACGACCCCGCCCAGCACGATGCCGATGGCCGACAGCGGTTCGAACCGATAGGCACTGTCCATCACGAAGGTCATGACGCCCCAACCGGCAAGACCGCCGGCAAGGACCGCCACCGCACCCGCCGCACCGCCCATCAGCGCCGAACGCAGCGCAAAACTGGCAAGGATCTTGCGCCGGGTCGCGCCTATGGTCTTCAGTATGGCCGCTTCGTAGATCCGCGCCCGTTCACCCGCCGCAGCCGCGCCGATCAGCACGACAAAGCCGGTGAGCAAGGTTCCCGCAGCTGCCCAGGCCGTCGCTGTGGCGATGGCCGACAAAGCCTCGGTCACGCGGTCCACTGCCTCGCGGATGCGGATCGCGGTGATGTTGGGCCAGGTCTTGGTCACCTCGCGCAGGATCGCCGCCTCGGCCTCGGGCGGGGCATAGACGGTGGCGATATGAGTATGCGGCGCCCCGGCCAGCGCCGAGGGGTTCAGCGTCATCACGAAACCCATGCCCGCGTTCGAGAAATCGACCTCGCGGAACGAGGTGACCGTCGCGGTGAGGTCGCGGCCAAGGATGTTGACCGTCATCGTGTCGCCAAGCTTCAGGCCGATCTCCTCGGCCTCTTCGGCGGCAAAGCTGATCTGCGGCTCGCCCGCATAATCCTCGGGCCAGAAGCTGCCGGCGGTGATGCGGGTCTTTTCGCCGGGCACCGCAGCATAGGTGATGCCACGGTCGCCGCGTACCACCCAGTGGTCGCCCGCGACCTGTCGCGCCGGGCGACCGTTGATCTGGGTGATGACCCCGCGCAGCATCGGGGCGGTCTCAACCTCCGAGACGGCAGGGTTGGCGCGGACCATCGTCAGGAACGGGTCGATCTGGTCGGGCTGGATGTCGATGAAGAAGAAGGCGGGGGCCCGGGTCGGCAGGTCGGTGGCGATGGCCGAGCGCAGGTTCCAGTCGATCTGGCCCACGGCGGCCAGAACCGAAAGGCCAAGGCCCAGCGACAGCACCACCGGCGTCGCATCCGACCTCGGCGCACCGGTCGCGGCAAGGGCGGCGCGGGTTGCGGGGCGGCCATGGGTCAGGCGGGTTCTGGCCAGTCGCCGCGCGGCCTTGCGCAACACAAGCGCGGCCAGCGCCAGGATCGCCAGCGCGCCGACGATGCCGCCGGCGGCGCCCAGGGCAAGTTCGGGAATGCCCGACAGCCAGGTCGCACTGCCGACCAGCATCAGCGCCAGCGCTGCAAGGGCCGCCAGATAGCGTTTGCGAGGCCAGGCACGGGTGCCGTCGCCGCCGCGATACAGTGCGGCAGGCCGGATGCTTTCGGTGCGGGCCAGCGGCAGAAGGGTGAAGATCAGGGCCGAAAGCGCGCCATAGAACGCGGCCTCGCCCAGCGCCAAGGGGGCAAGACGGATATCGGCCGGGAAAGGCAGGGATGCCTCGATCAGCGGTGCCGCAAGCACCGGAGCCAAGGCGCCCAGCGCCACCCCGATCAGGATGCCAAGGCCCGCCAGCAGCGCAGTCTGCCACAGGTAGGTGCGGAAGATCAGCCCGCCCTCGGCACCCAAGGTCTTCAGCGTGGCGATGGTCTCGGTCTTGCCATCCAGATAGCTGCGGATTGCGGCCGAGATACCGACACCGCCCACCGCCAGCCCGGCCAGCCCCACGAGCACCAGAAAGCTGCCGATCCGGTCGACAAAGGTCTCGATCCCCGGTGCGGCGCGGCGACTGTCTGTCCAGCGCATGCCCTTGTCGCGGAAGGTGGTTTCCGCCTCGCGCTTCAGCGCGGCCAGATCGGCGCCGGGCGGCAGCAGCAGGCGATAGCGTGTCTCATACATCGAGCCCGAGGCCAGAAGGCCCGAATTCGCCAGGTCCGCGCTGTGCACCACCGTACGCGGCCCCAGGGTAATCCCGGTCGAGGCGCTGTCGGGTTCGCGGGTCAGCGCCGCGGTCAGTCGGAACTCCTGCGTGCCCAGCCGGAACCTGTCGCCGATCGCAAGGTCCAGCCGGTCGATCAGCACCGGGTCCATGATCGCGCCGGGCAGGCCGTCCTGCGAGGCCAGAGCCTGAGCCACTGGGATCGGCGGGTCGAGAACGGCCGCACCGGTCAGCGGCCAGGCCCCATCCACCGCCTTGACCTGGGTCAGCGCCTGGTCGCCCTCGGTCAGGACCATCGAGCGGAAGTCGTAGACCTCGGAGACCGTGGTTGCCACCCGCTGCATCCAGGCGCGTTCCTCGGTGTCCGCGACGCGGTAGGTGAAGCGCATCTCGGCGTCGCCGCCCAGGATCACGGCGCCCTGGTCGGTCAGCCCCTGCTGGATGCCCGCACGCAGGGTTCCGACGGCGGCGATGGCCGCGACGCCAAGGGCAAGGCAGGCAAGAAATACGCGAAAGCCGCGCAGGCCGCCGCGCAGTTCCCGTCGGGCGATGGTCAGGGCAAGGGTCATTCCGCAGCCTTCGCCATGGCGTCGGGCGCAAGCCGGCCATCGACCAGCCGGATCACCCGGTCGCAGCGCGCCGCCAGCTCCGGGGCATGGGTCACCAGCACCAGCGTTGCCCCGTGCCGGTCACGCAGGCCGAACAGCAGGTTCATGATCGCCTGCCCGTTCACCCCGTCCAGATTGCCGGTCGGCTCATCCGCCAGCAGGATCGCGGGGCGCGGTACGGCGGCACGGGCCAGAGCGACGCGCTGCTGCTCTCCGCCGGACATCTGGCTGGGATAGTGGTGCATGCGGGTGCCCAGACCCACTGCTGCCAGTTCCGCCTCGGCCCGCGCGAAGGGATCGGCCGCGCCCGCCAGTTCAAGGGGCAGGGCCACATTCTCCAGCGCCGTCATCGTCGGAATGAGGTGGAAGGATTGAAACACCACCCCCATATTCCCCCTGCGGAACCGGGCGAGCGCGTCTTCGTCCATCGCGGTCAGGTCCTGCCCCAAGGCCAGCACCCTGCCGCCGGTGGCGCGTTCCAGCCCGCCCATGAGCATGAGGAGCGACGACTTGCCCGAACCCGACGGCCCGATGAGCCCCACCGTTTCCCCCCGGTCCACCCGCAGGCTTATCCCCTTCAGGATCTCGACCGGCCCGGCATTTCCGGCCAGCGTAAGCCGGGCATCGGTCAGGTCGAGGACGGGGTCGGTCATCGGGCAGATCCTTCGGATAGGTTCAGCACTGGGATATGGCGCGCTCCGCAGGGTCCGCAATGCTGCGGTGGCGATATTTGCACTGTCAAGTTCAGCCTGGGCCGAACCGGTCACGATCGTGGCACTGGGCGACAGTCTTACGGCCGGCTATGGTCTGGCGGATCAGTCGCAGGGTCTGGTGCCGCAGCTGGAGGGCTGGCTGAAGGCGCGCGGGCATGACGTGGTGGTGCAGAATGCCGGAGTTTCCGGGGATACCACTGCGGGTGGGCTGGCGCGGATCGACTGGGCGCTGGGGCCGGATGCCGACGCGCTGGTGGTAACGCTGGGCGGCAACGACCTGTTGCGCGGGATCGACCCGGCCGAAGCGCGGCGCAATCTGGAGGGCATCCTGAAGGAAGCACAGGCGCGCGACCTGCCGGTCCTGCTGGTCGGCATGAAGGCCGGGGCAAATTTCGGGCCGGACTACAAGGCGGCGTTCGACGGAATCTATGGTGATCTGGCGGCAGACTACGACGCGGTTCTGGCCGAGGATTTCTTTGCCGGTCTGCGTGCTGCGGGGGCCGATCCGTCCGATCCCGCCTCGCTGGCAGCCTTCATGCAGCCTGACGGCATCCACCCCAACCCCGAGGGCGTGAAGCTGATCGTCGAGGGGCTGGGGCCGAAGGTAGAGGAATTGCTGGCGCGGGTCGCCGGCTAGCGGCTGCCCGTCCGTGACTTCGTCACACGTCGCGCGGGGTCACCCGACGACAACACCTAGTCGAACCGGGTGCCGCCCGCTATCGGTCATGCAAAGCTTGGTCTTGTCGCTGGCCCAGCAGGCGCCCACCAGCACAACGGGGCCGATCAGGATATCGGCCGGTTGGCCCGCTGTGCCGCCGTTCCAGTAGGCTGTGCCCAGCCCCCCGCCGGTCGAGGCGACGCGGGCAGCAATCGACCCATCCGGCGAGGAGATGGCGAAGGCCTTTGACGGCTCTCTTTCGGACCCCAGACAGGGGCCGACCAGAACATCATGGCGGTCCATCTGGAAGATGCATTCCGCGTTGGTCTCGGCCAGCGCCGGTACGGCCAGGCTTGCCCCCAGCACCGCCAGAGACAGAAGCCGCATGATCAGTGGCCCAGGATCTGGCTGAGGAACAGCTTCGTCCGCTCGCTCTGCGGGTTGTTGAAGAACTCTTTCGGCTCGTTCTGCTCGACGATCTGGCCCTGGTCCATGAAGATGACCCGGTTCGCCACCGCCTGGGCAAAGCCCATCTCATGCGTGACGCAGAGCATGGTCATCCCCTCTTCCGCAAGCTCGATCATCGTGTCCAGGACTTCCTTGATCATCTCGGGGTCAAGCGCGCTGGTCGGCTCGTCGAACAGCATGATCCGCGGCCGCATGCACAGGCTGCGCGCGATGGCCACGCGCTGCTGCTGACCGCCGGACAACTGGCCGGGATACTTGTGCGCCTGTTCCGGGATCTTCACCTTGCGCAGGAAGTGCATCGCCGTTTCCTCGGCTTCCTTCTTCGGCACCTTGCGCACCCAGATCGGCGCCAGCGTGCAGTTTTCCAGGATCGTCAGGTGCGGGAACAGGTTGAAGTGCTGGAACACCATGCCGACCTCGGAGCGCACCTTGTCGATGTTCTTCAGGTCGTTGGTCAGTTCCGTCCCGTCCACGATGATCTGGCCCTGCTGGTGTTCCTCCAGCCGGTTGATGCAGCGGATCAGCGTGGACTTGCCCGACCCCGAGGGGCCGCAGATCACGATGCGTTCACCCCGGTTCACCGTCATGTTGATGTCGCGCAGGACGTGGAACTGCCCGTACCACTTGTTCATGCCCCGGATCTGGATCGCGACCTCGTCCGAGACCTGCATTTTCGATGCTTCTGCCATGATGTGCCCCTAGCGGTGGTCGGTCTTGAGCTTCTGTTCGAGATACATCGAATATCGCGACATGCCGAAGCAGAAGACGAAGAAAATGGCACCGACAAAGATGTAGGGCTCCCAGTAGATGCCCTTCCAGTTGATGTCGGCGCGGACGATTTGCGTCACGCCCTTCAGCGGGTCCATCAGTCCGACGAAGGCGACCAGCGTGGTGTCCTTGAACAGGCCTATGAAGGTGGACACGATCGAGGGGATCGAGATCTTCAATGCCTGCGGCAGAATGATCAGCCGCTGCGCCCGCCAGTAGTCGAGGCCCAGCGCATCCGCCGCCTCATACTGACCGCGCGGCAGGGCGGCGAGACCGCCCCGGATCACCTCGGCCAGATAGGCGGCGGCGAAGAAGGTCACCAGGATGATGACGCGCAGGATGATGTCGAAGTTCGTCCCCGGCGGCAGGAAGTACTGCAACAGAAGCGAGGCGGTGAACAGAAGCGTGATCAGCGGCACGCCGCGGATGAACTCGATGAAGCCCACCGACAGGGTCTTGACGATCAGCATGTCCGACTGGCGGCCAAGGGCGAGAAGGATGCCGATTGGCAAGGAGAAGCTGATGCCGGTGACCCCGATCACGATGGCCAGCAAGAACCCCCCGAACCGGTCGGAGTTGATGGCATCGATGCCGAAGGGAAGCGCAGATTGCAGGAAGCTGGCAATCGGAACATCGAGGTAGAGCCACCAAAGCACCGCTGCCACGACCCCGGCCCCCGCCGCCGGCGCGAGGCCGATCAACGGCGAAGCCAGGCGGAAAACCGCATAAAGCACGGCGAAGCCCGCCATTGCCACGATGGGCGACCAGATCGACCCGCCCCAGAGCAGCCAGTAGCACAGCGGCGGATAGATCAGGGTGAACCACAGGACCTTGCCGGGCGCGATCTGGCTGACCGCGACCAGCACGACGGCCAAGGCCAGCGACAGCACCAGCGCCACGACCGGGGTCTCGGCCAGCCATAGCGTCACCGCCAGGAAGACTGTGACCGAGCCCAGAACGATCAGCAGGTTCCGCTTCTCGCCCGAGAACAGCACCGGCGCAAGCGCCGCGAACAGCAGGCCGAAAGCCAGCACCGGCCGCCAGTATTCCGACGGCGGGTAGAAGCCGAAGATGAACTGGTGCCAGCGTTCGCGGATCATCGCCCAGCAGGCGCCCGTCGCGCCCTCGCCGGCCCTTGCCGCCACGATCTCGCGGCACTCACCCAGCGACGAGGCATTCCAGACCGAGTTCAGCCACCAGGGCAGCGAGGCCGAGACCAGCCACCAGACGATCAGCACGCCCAGCACGGTCAGCGCGATGTTCAGAGGCGAAGAGAACAGGTTCTCGCGCGCCCATTTCACGACCCCCCGTTCACCGACCGGCGGCGGAAGGGGGGGAAGCATTTCTTTCCGGGTGAAGCTTACCGACATGGCTCAGCGCGCCTTCAGCTGGACGGACTTGTTGTAGATGTTCATGACGGCCGAGATCATCAGGCTGATCGACAGGTAGATCAGCATCATCAAGAGCATGCACTCCAGCTCGCGTCCTGTCTGGTTCAGGGTGATCCCGCCCAGCGTTCCGCGAAGGTCAAGGTAGCTGACGGCGATGCCCAGCGAGGTGTTCTTGGTCAGGTTCAGGAACTGGCTGATCAAGGGCGGAATGATGACCCGCAGCGCCTGCGGCAGGATGATCAGGCTCATCGTGCGGTTCGGGCGCAGGCCGAGGGCGAAGGCGGCCTCGGTCTGGCCCCGGCTGATCGCCAGGATGCCTGCCCGCACGATCTCGGCGATGAAGGCCGCGGTATAGAGGGACAGCGCGATCAGAAGCGCAGTGAAGCTGTGCGCCACCAGGATGCCGCCCTGGAAGTTGAAGCCCTTAAGCTCCGGGATCTCCAGATGCAGGCCAAGGGCGAACTTCAGCGCGATCACCGGGCCGAACAGGATCAGAAGCGACTTCCACCATGTCACGGGGCGGTCGCCCGTCGCCTCCTGCACCGCCTTGGCATGGGCCAGCAACCGGCGGTTGGCCCAGACCGAGGCGATGATGACCACGATGAAGGCCAGAAGGTTCAGGCTGACCGGCAGGAAACCGATCTGGATCGACCCGAGGCTGCGGTCGAACAGCGGCGCGGGAATGTTGGTGCCCCGGTTGGTGACGGCCACGGTGTCGAACAGGATCATCGAGGCCTTGGGCTCCTCGCCCGCCGCGATCATCTCGTCCGTGACGCGGAAATCGCGTGGCTGGGGCGTCGTCTCGGACAGGATGACGTAGGACAACAGGATCCACAGCAGCAGGGGCACGTTGCGGAACACCTCGACATAGACCGTCATCAGCCGCCCGATCAGCCAGTTGTTCGACAGTCGCAGCACGCCGATGATGACGCCCAGGATCGTGGCGAAGACACAGCCCCAGAAGGCCACGACCAGCGTGTTGACCAGCCCGACGAGCAACGCACGGAAATGGGTGTCGTCATTGGTGTAGGGGATCAGCTGCTGGCCGATATCGTAGCCGGCACGCTGCCACAGGAAGGCGAAGTTGAATTCCTTGCCCCGGACCGCAAGATTTTCGACCGTGTTGTTCAGCAGCCAGGCGACAGCCATGGCGAAAAGCAGAAGCACGACGATCTGAATCGTGTACGACCGGTAGCGCGTGTCATAGACGAGCATCGATAGCCGAAAGGTTTCCTTCGGCGCGTCCGTGGCCATTGCCATGGCTTCCCCCTGTTGCCCGCAGACGGCCCCGGTTCGTCCGGTGGCGGCGGGGTCTTCGGCCCCTGGTCTGTCGGGTTGTCGTTTGCAGCAAGGTGGGGGCGCCGGTCAGGCGCCCCCGGGGTCCGGGATCAACGGAACGGGGCCGCGTATTGCAGGCCGCCCTGGGTCCACAGCGCGTTCAGGCCGCGGGCCAGGTTGATCGTGGTGCCTTCGCCGATGTTGCGGGCAAAGACCTCGCCATAGTTGCCGACCGCTGCGATGGCGTTCTTGAACGCATCGTTCGACAGGCCGAACTTGGCGCCCATGTCACCGGTCACGCCCAGCAGGCGCTTCACTTCCTCGTCCGAGGTCGAGGCCGCAACCTCATTGACGTTGGCCGAGGTGATGCCCTTCTCTTCAGCGATCAGCAGCGCGAAATAGGTCCAGCGGACCACATCGCCCCAGTTGTTGTCGCCGTGGCGGACGACCGGTC
Source organism: Tabrizicola caldifontis (assembly GCF_004762095.1). GTDB lineage: Bacteria > Pseudomonadota > Alphaproteobacteria > Rhodobacterales > Rhodobacteraceae > Tabrizicola > Tabrizicola caldifontis. Next base: position 23,627 of record NZ_SIJH01000009.1, on the reverse strand, counting down.
CCAGCGGTTCCTTCGAGATGACTTCCGGCAGGATCACATGGTTTTCCGCATCCGGCATGGTCGCACGGCTGGCAGCCAGGCCCGAGACGTCGGTGGTGTAGGCATCGCAGGCGCCGGCCAGATACTGACGCTGCGCTTCGGAATCGTCCTGCACCGTGACGGGCTGATAGCTGATGTTGTTCTGTTTGAAGAAATCGGCCAGGTTCAGTTCGGTCGTGGTGCCGGTCTGGATGCAGACGGTCGCGCCATCCAGTTCCTTGGCCGAGGAAACGCCCAGATCCTTCTTCACCATGAAGCCCTGGCCGTCATAGTAGTTCACGGCCACGAAGTCGAAGGCCAGTTCGCTGTCGCGGGTCGCCGTCCAGGTCGAGTTGCGGACCAGAAGATCGACTTCGCCTGACTGCAGCGCAGTAAAGCGGGTTTCGCCGGTGGTCGGGACGAACTTGACCTTCGAGGCATCGCCCAACACCGCCGCCGCCACGGCGCGGCACAGGTCCACGTCGAAGCCGGCCCAGTTGCCGTTCGCATCCGGCGCGCCAAAGCCGGTCAGGCCGGTGTTCGACCCGCAGATCAGCTCGCCACGCGCCTTCACGTCTTCAAGGGTGCCGGCCATGGCAAGGCCCGCAGCCATCGTGGTGGCCGCGAGCGTGCCGAAGAACACGGATTTTTTCATTCTTACCTCTTCCTGAGTAAGCGACCGTTCGCGGGCCGCGTTTTATGGTGCCCCACGATCCCTCGCGGCGGCGAAACTGTTGGAGGTGAGCCTCTCCCAGTGCCGGCCAGTTTCATAGAAAGCGGTTTGAAAGGTCAAGCGGCTCGGGTCAGAAACAGGAAAAACGCATGATTTCGGTGGCTTGCGCGGGCCATTCGACCTGTGCAAACCGGCCTGCCCAGGATTTGGGCAAACTTGTTACCCGCACAATCCGAAGAATCGCTCGGCGCGCAGGAAGTCGGCCTTCTTCTGCGCGGCGATTTCAGCTGCCTCTTCGTCCTCGCCCCACTCGGCGATCTGCCAATCCTCGTCGATCCGGGAAAGCGTCCAGGCCTCTTCCGCCGCCAGACGCCCGCGGGCAAGGGCAAGCGCGATGACCAGCGAGCCCGAGAGTGCGACAAGGTCATGGAATGCCGCCAGCTGGAACGGCGTCAGGGCCCTGACCGCCCGGTGCAAGGCGGCAAGGCTTGCATCGGCCTGCGGCCGGTGCATCACCCCGGCAGTCGCAACCAGCGGGGCGGCAAGCTCGTCGGCGGCCCAGCCTAGCAGGGGATCCCAGCATTCGGCCTGTCGCGCGGCAAGGCCCGCGGGCCGCTCGGCGCGATAGCAGATCAGGTCCGACCCGCCGTATTCCGCCAGCATGGCCGCCACCGCATCGAACTGCGGCGCGACCTTGTCGATTGCCGAATTGGCCATCCGGGTAAAAGGCATCCGCGCAGGTTCGACCTTGCCCTCCACCGCCTGCCATTCGGCACCGATCTCGCGCGCCAGCGCCTCGGTCGGCAAGACCAGCGGCGCCTTGAGCGGCGTGCGCACCGGCCTGCCGTCCAGATGCACGGTGAAGCCACCGTCGGCCGACGCGACGCCGACAGCAGTCCAGAAGCGGCGCGGGGTCCAGACGCTCACCTGATCACCTCGAACGGGTCGGCGGGGACATCGTCCTCTTTCCAGTCCAGAAGTTTCCAGGTGCGCGCCATGTGGTCGGGCAACGGCGCGGTGAAGGTCATCAGCTTCTTCGTGACCGGATGTTCGATGGTAAGACTGCGCGCATGCAGGTGCAGCTTCTTCGACAACTCTCCCCCGACCCCGGCACCCCAGCCGTCACCCAGGTTCTCGGACTGGCTGCCACCGTATTTCGTGTCGCCAAGAATCGGATGGCCGATCTCGGCCATGTGGGCACGCAGCTGGTGGGTGCGGCCCGTGACCGGCTCCAGCGCCATCCACGAAAGGCGGTTCCCAAGGAACCAGAGCGTGAAATAGTCGGTATGGGCGCGCTTGGCCTCGGGGTGGTCAGCCATCTTCGCCGGATGGACGCAGAGCATCTTCTCGCCCTCGCCCCCCCTGCCCCGGCCTGGCGCCTTTTCAAGCGCGAACTTGATCGAACCCTGCCGGGGGTTCGGAACGCCGGCGACGACGGCCCAGTAGATCTTGCGCGCATTGCGGTGACGCAGCGCCTCGGACAGGGCGCGGGCCACCCGATCGGTCCGGGCAAGCATTAGGATACCCGAGGTGTCCTTGTCCAGCCGGTGAACCAGCTTCGGCTTTTCCTTGTAACCGAATTTCAGCGCCTCGGCCAAAGCGTCCACATGCCGCTCGCCCTGCCCGCTGCCGCCTTGCGACGGCAGGCCCGGGGGCTTGTTCAGGACGATCAGATGCTCGTCCCTGTAAAGGACCGCGGCCTGGATCATCTTCGCATCCGCCGCGCTGATACCCTGCGGGCGCGGGTCCGGCGGCGGTCCGGCGGGCGGCAGCGGGGGCACGCGCACGACCTGGCCCGGCGCCACGCGGTCCGAGGCCTTGACCCGCCCCTTGTCCACCCGCAATTGCCCGGTGCGGCACATCTTCTCGACCGCGCCTTGCGTCAGATGTGGAAAGCGGCGGCGCAACCACTTGTCCAGGCGCTGCGCGCCCTCGTCCTCGGTCACGGTCAGGAACTGGACGCTCATGCCAGCGCCCTCGCCACGGCAAGGCCGGCGACGATGGCCGACAATGACAGGACGACCGACACCACAACATAGGCCAGGGCAAGTTCGTGCTGGCCGCGTTCCCACAGGCTAAGGGTGTCCAGCGAGAAGGCTGAAAAGGTTGTGAACCCCCCAAGAATGCCGGTCATCAGAAAGGGCGCGAACTGATTGCCGCCCTTGCGCGCAAGCACGACGACCAGAACCCCCATCAGGAAAGAGCCGATGACGTTCACGATGACCGTGGCATAGGGAAAGCCTGGCCCGATCCAGCGCATCGTGCCGACGTTGGTCAGATAGCGCAAGCTTGCGCCGATGGCGCCGCCAAGGGCGACCTGGATCAGGTTGTGGAACATGCGCCCCCTTTGCGTCGCGGCGGCCGGATTGTCAATCTGGCAAGGAAGTTCCGGAAAATTCCTGCGCCACGGCTGAAACGCCGATAAATGGCGCGCGGTGCGGCGATCGGCGCTATCCCTGCTGCCGTTTTGCCCGCAGCTTTGCGAAATAGTCCACGCGCTTCTTCAGCTCGCGCTCGAAACCGCGTTCGGGCGGCAGATACCAGACCGGCCGCTTCATGCCTTCGGGGAAGTAGTTCTGGCCAGAGAACCCATCCTCGGCATCATGGTCATAGGCATAGCCCGCGCCATAGCCCTGATCCTTCATCATGCGGGTCGGCGCGTTCAGGATGTGCTTCGGCGGCATCAGGCTGCCGGTGTCCCGTGCCGCCGCGCGGGCGGCCTTGTAGGCGACATAGACCGCGTTCGACTTGGGAGCCAGCGCCAGATAGACCACCGCCTGCGCCAGCGCGAGTTCGCCTTCCGGGCTGCCCAGCCGCTCATAGGTCTGCCAGCTGTCCAGACACACCGCCTGTGCCTGTGGGTCGGCCAGCCCGATGTCCTCAACCGCCATGCGGGTGATGCGGCGGGCAAGGAAGCGGGGATCCTCGCCCCCCTCCAGCATGCGCGCGAACCAGTACAACGCGGCATCCGGGTCGCTGCCGCGGACCGATTTGTGCAGGGCCGAGATCAGGTTGTAATGTTCGTCGCCCGACTTGTCGTATTTCGCCGCCCGCCGCATCAGTCGTTGCGCCAGCTGCTCACGGTCAAGCGGCATGTCCACCTTCCAGGCAGCGACCTGTTCGATCAGGTTCAGCAGCCCCCGCCCGTCGCCATCGGCCATTTCCAGCAAAGCCTCGCGCGCATCGCCCCTCAACGGCAGGGGGCGTCCAAGCTCTTTCTCGGCCCGTTGTGCCAGGCGCTCCAGATCGGACAGGGAAAGACGTTCCAGCACGATCACCTGAGCGCGGGACAGAAGCGCCGCATTCAGCTCGAAGCTGGGGTTTTCCGTGGTGGCCCCGACAAGCAGGATCGTGCCGTCTTCCATATGTGGCAGGAAGCTGTCTTGCTGCGCCTTGTTGAACCGATGGATCTCGTCCACGAACAGAAGGGTGCCCTGGCCATTCTGGCGGCGCAGCTTCGCGGCCTCGAACACCTTGCGCAGCTCTGGCACCCCGGTGAAGATCGCGCTGATCTGGACGAAATGCAGGTCGGTTTCATCGGCCAGCAGGCGGGCGATGGTCGTCTTGCCCACCCCGGGCGGCCCCCAGAGGATGAGTGAGGACAGTGATCCTGCGGCCAGCATCGCCCCCAGGGGACCGTCACGGGACAGAACCTTTTCCTGTCCGATCACCTCGGCCAACGCCTTCGGCCGCAAGCGATCGGCCAGCGGGCGCGGGCCACTGTCAGGACGGGTGGAGGGCATGTCGAAAAGGTCGGCCATCCCGCCACCTTACCCGGGCGCGAAGCCGGACTAAAGCCGGAAGCGCAGGCGCAGGGGCTGGCCCTGGCGGATCAGGTCAATCTGCCAGCGGCGCGTGGCTTCGCGGGCCAGATCCAGCGCATCGGCAGGGGTGGTGACCCCATACCCGTTGATCCCGACCAGGATGTCGCCCGGCTGCAGGCCGACCTCGCGGGCAAAATCGCGGACCCCAAGCACCACCACCCCGGTCGCATCCAGCGGCAGGTTCATTTCGGCGATCACGGCCGGGTTGATCCGCGCCAGCGTTGCCCCGCGCAGGATCACATCCTCGGTCACGGTCAGCGTATCCCGCGGCGGATCTTCGGGCGCAGGCGCGAGGGTCACCTCGGCCTCGACCTGCGCGCCGTCATGGACATAGGTTACCGGCTGCGGACCGGGGCCCAGCACGGCAAGACGATACATGAACTCCTGCGGCGTGTTCACCGGCGCCCGGCCGAGCGACAGCACGACATCACCGTCCATCAGACCTGCCGCGGCAAAGGGACTTTGCGGGTGAAGCCGGGTAATCATCACTCCAAGCGGCCGGTCCAGCCCCAGGGCCTCGGCCAGCGAGCCATCGACCTCTTGCGCCTGCATGCCCGCCCAGGGGCGGGTGAACCGCTTCGCTCCCGCCTCGGCCTGGGCCACCACCACCGCGACCAGGTTTGACGGCACGGCAAAGCCGATCCCGTTCGACCCGCCGTCCTTGGTCAGGATAGCGGTGTTGATCCCCACCAGCCGCCCCGCCATGTCGACCAGTGCGCCGCCGGAATTGCCGGGGTTGATCGGCGCATCGGTCTGCACGAAATAGCCGGTGCCGTCGCCCACCTGCAGGGCCGACCGCGCCAGCCCCGAGATGATGCCGGAACTGACTGTCTGGCCCACGCCGAAGGGATTGCCGATCGCCAGCACCAGATCGCCGACCTGAAGCGCGTCGCTGTCGCCGATGGCCAGCGCCGGCAGCGGCTCGTCGGCCTGCACCTTCAGCACGGCCAGATCGCTTTGCGGATCGTCCAGCAGCACCTGTGCCGCGTATTCCCGGCGGTCGGCCAGCACCACGCGGATGTCGGTAGCGTCTGCCACGACATGATGGTTCGAAACCACGATGCCGTCGGCCGAGACGATGACACCCGAACCCAGCGAGTTTTCCACTCGTGCCGGCCCTCCCATGCCCTGGAAGAACTGGTCGAAGAAGGGGTCACCTGCAAAGGGATTGCTGCGGTCCTGCACCAGCTGGCGGGCGTAGATGTTCACCACGGCCGGCGCGCTTGATCGCGCAACGGGCGCAAAGGACAGGGCAATCCCGGCACGATCCGTTGGCACCACCGTCTCGGTGGCGCCGGGAACGGCGATCGCCAGGGTCAGAAGCAGGGCTGACAGCATGCGGATCATGGCACGGACCTTCCGGTCACGACAGCGCGCTTCTGCACCCTTTCGGGGCTGCAGGGCTTGGGTTTTGCAGCGTTCCGTCGGCGGCGCGGCAGAGACGGGCGGTGCAAGCGCATGACACGTCCTAGTGCAGCTTCGTGGCCATGCTGATCGTCACGCAGACCGACCGGGTTCCGCCCGCATCGAAAACCGGACCGCAGGGTATGCAGTCAAGGCCAACCCGGCGCGCAAGACGCGGCGAATGTTCCGGGATGATACCCAGAAGCGTCGTGGCCCCCAACGCACGGGCCGAGATCACCATCTCGTGGATCAGCTGCATCTGCACCCGCAGACGATCGGCCGCGGGCACATCGTTCGACACGAAGACGCGGCTGGATTCCCAGATGTGCGGATCGACGGGTGCTTCGAAATTCATCAGATCCCGCGGGATGGTTTCAAGCAGCCCACGCTGCGCATCCCGGATCATGTAGGTATATATGCCGCATTTGTGGGTGGTCGGCGTCAGCCGGACCCCGGCCAGAACCTCGCCATCCTTGTGGACGCAAACCCAGCGGCTGGCCGGCGTGTCATACTGGTCGAACTCCATCCCGTTCGCTTCGGGAAGATCCCACCGGTTGTTCTGGATGAAGGTCCGGTGCCTTGCCCGGAACATGTTGGCGAACAGCTCGCCGTGGTTGTGCAGGTTGTCGTAGGACAACGTGATCGCTTGCATTTCCGTCTCTCCTTCTTCTGGTTCAAGAACCCTTCGAAGGGGACGGCACCCGTCACAGCAGCCGATATTCCCGTGCCTTCCGGATCGCCTCCGATGTGGTGCGGGCCTCCAGACGGACCTTCGCCGACTGAAGCCGCGCCTTGAAGGCACTTTCCGTAATGCCAAGCTTTTCCGCCGCCGCTGCGTGCCTGTCCCCGTTGGCAAGACATTGCAGCGCCTCGATCTGCGCTTTCGTCAGTTCGGAGGGCGGCTTTGCCTCGATATGCAGCTTGATCGTCAACTCTTTCAGACGTGCAAGTTCATCGTCGTCGAACTCCCGATCCGACCGGCTGATGCCGACGATCGAACGCGAGGTGATCGGTCCGTAGGAAGATACAGCGCCGAACTTCAGGCCATGCGCGGCAGCCTTCTTCATCACGCCGAAAGGATCGGGAAGCGGGATCGAGCTCCATCGCGTGGTGCCCTCGACGCCCACGCCCCAGAACACAAGGGGGTCGCGGAGATAGTAGGAGTGGCTGTTGTAATGTTCGACCCAGGCAGGAGGATAGGAGCTCTTGTAGATCAGCGGAGTTGCAAAACGGATGTGCAGCCCGACCGTGTAGCCCATCGGGGCAAGCTGATCGAGCTGCTCAAGCAGCATGGTGATGGCCTTCCGCTCGGACATGTCGCGCCACGAACCCAACTCGCACGATTCTACCGTGAATTGATCTTGTCCCCTCGCAGCTTCAGTTCAAGCTGTATTGCAGGATTGCGGTCAAAAAGGGGCGAATTTCATGAGCTTGCAGCAAAAAGGCCCGCATCGCTGCGGGCCTTTCGGGTGGATTCGGGCTGCGGGGCTATCAGCTCTCGGCAGCCTCTTCCCGGGCGCGATCGGCTGCACCCTTGGCCGTGGTGTCGCGATCGACGAACTCGATGATCGCCATCGGCGCCATGTCGCCATAGCGGAAGCCAGCCTTCAGGATGCGGACATACCCCCCCTGACGGTCCTTGTAGCGGGGCGCCAGAACGTCAAACAGACGGGAAACGTGCATGTCCTGCTTCAGCTGTGCCGCAGCCTGCCTGCGGGCATGCAGATCGCCGCGCTTGGCCAGCGTGATCAGCTTCTCGATGATCGGACGAAGCTCCTTGGCCTTGGGCAGGGTGGTCTTGATCTGCTCGTGCTCGATCAGCGAGCCGGCCATGTTGGCGAACAGCGCCTTGCGGTGTTCGTGAGTGCGGTTCAGGCGGCGATAGCCGCGGGCGTGACGCATGACGGTCTCCTATGGTCGCGTTTTGCTTTGTGTTGCCGCCCGTGCGTTGCGGGCGGCGTCGTTGGGGCGGCTTGCCCATGGTTTCCCCGGCTTCCCGGGCATTCATCGTAGGGTGCGCTACCGCGCACCCATGCCTTAGAACTGGTCCTCGAAGCGCTTGGCCAGATCCTCGATGTTCTCCGGCGGCCAGTCCTCGACATCCATGCCAAGGTGCAGGCCCATGCTGGACAGCACTTCCTTGATCTCGTTCAGCGACTTGCGGCCGAAGTTCGGGGTGCGCAGCATCTCGGCTTCGGTCTTCTGGATCAGGTCACCGATATAGACGATGTTGTCGTTCTTCAGGCAGTTGGCCGAGCGCACCGAAAGCTCCAGCTCGTCCACCTTCTTCAGCAGCAGCGGGTTGAACTCCAAGCCGCTGTCGATCTCGCCAGCCTTGGCGGATTCCGGCTCCTCGAAGTTGACGAAGATCGACAGCTGATCCTGCAGGATGCGTGCGGCGTAGGCCACCGCGTCCTCAGGCGTCAGCGAACCGTCGGTTTCAACCTTCATCGTCAGCTTGTCATAGTCCAGCACCTGGCCCTCGCGGGTGGGTGTGACCTCGTAGCTGACCTTCTTGACCGGCGAATAGATCGCGTCGATCGGAATCAGGCCGATCGGTGCATCTTCCGGGCGGTTCTTGTCGGCTGCGACATAGCCCTTGCCGGTGTTGACCGTCAGTTCCATGAAGACGTCGGCGCCGTCGTCCAGGTGGCAGATGACGTGATCCTTGTTCAGGATCTCGATGCCGTTCGATTCCGAGATGTCGCCAGCCGTCACCACGCCCGGACCCTTGGCCGAGATCGTCAGCCGCTTCGGCCCCTCGACCTCCATCTTCAGGCTGACGCCCTTGAGGTTCAGCACTATGTCTGTCACGTCCTCGCGCACGCCCGCCACGCTGGAAAACTCGTGCAGGACGTTGTCGATTTGCACGCTGGTGATGGCCGCGCCCTGCAGCGACGACATGAGCACACGGCGCAACGCGTTGCCCAGCGTCAGGCCGAACCCGCGCTCCAGCGGCTCGGCGATGACGGTGGCGGTGCGCGCGGCATCGGCCCCCGGCTTCACGACAAGCTGCGTCGGCTTGATGAGTTCCTGCCAGTTCTTGTGGATCATTCTGAAGCCCCTATTCCTGTCCGTGGCCAATGTCCGAAAGCCGGCGGACGCCCGAGGATCGTAAACGACGAAAACCGGGCCGCGAGGAGATGGCTCCCCGCGGCCCGGCAGAAAACAATGTCTCAGACGCGGCGACGCTTCGGCGGGCGGCAGCCGTTGTGCGCCAGCGGGGTCACGTCGCGGATCGAGGTGATCTGGAAGCCCACGGCCGCAAGCGCCCGCAGCGCCGATTCACGGCCCGAACCCGGGCCCTGCACTTCGACCTCAAGCGTGCGGACGCCGTGTTCCTGCGCCTTGCGACCCGCATCCTCGGCAGCCATCTGGGCGGCGTAGGGCGTCGACTTCCGGCTGCCCTTGAAGCCCATGGTGCCCGACGAAGACCACGAGATCGCGTTGCCCTGCACGTCCGAGATCAGGATCTTGGTGTTGTTGAACGAAGAGTTCACATGCGCCACGCCGGCGGCGATGTTCTTGCGCTCTTTCTTCTTGCCGCGGACGACCTTGGTATCGCGTGCCATCTTTCAGCCCCCTTATTTCTTCTTGCCGGCAATGGCCTTCGCGGGGCCTTTGCGGGTGCGGGCGTTGGTGTGGGTGCGCTGGCCGCGGACCGGCAGGCCCTTGCGGTGACGCAGTCCGCGGTAGCAGCCGAGGTCCATCAGACGCTTGATATTCATGCTGACCTCACGGCGCAGATCGCCCTCGACGGTCAGGTTGGCGTCGATGTATTCGCGGATCGCCAGCACTTCGGCGTCGGTCAGCTGATTCACCCGGCGGGCGCGGTCGATGTTCAGCGCCTCGCAGATGGTTTCGGCGGTGTGCGGCCCGATCCCGGTGATGTAGGTAAGCGCGATCGGAACCCGTTTCGCGGTCGGAATGTTGACGCCAGCAATACGTGCCACGCGTATCGTCCTTTTCTGTTGCGGTTCCGTAATGCCAGAACCTTTTTTCACAACTCCGCCAGGGGCGTTGCCCCGACGATCCGAACTTCCAATCAGGAAGGCCCGCAAGGCGATTCCACCGCGGGACGCCGTGCATTAGGGGCTTTTGCCCGGCCCGTCAAGGGCACGGATGACATTCTTCAGGTTTTGTCAAGAACCCGGTCGATGGCATCGGCAACCTGGCCCACATCGGCCAGCCCATCAACGGCAGACAGCAGCCCCTTGGCGTAATAGTAACCGATCAGGGGCGACGTCTTCTTGTAATATTCCATCAGTCGGGTCTTGAGGGTTTCCTCGTTGTCATCCGCCCGGCGCTTCAGGTTCGTGCTGCCGCAGACGTCGCAGGTTCCTGCAACCTTCGTCGGGCGGGTGACATCATGATAGACCGCACCGCAGTTGCCACAGGTGAAGCGTCCGGTGACCCTCGCCACCAAAGCCGCATCATCCACCTGCATCTCGATCACGGCATCAAGCTTCTGCCCCATCCGGTGAAGGAGCTCACCCAGCGCATCGGCCTGTCGGAGCGTGCGCGGAAACCCGTCGAAGATGAAACCGCCTCTCGCGCCCTCGTGCAGCTTCGCCTCGATCAGGCCGATCACGATCTCGTCCGTCACCAGCTCGCCCCGGGCCATGATGCCTTCAACGCGCTTGCCCAGCTCGGTGCCCTTGGCAATCGCTTCCTTCAGCATGTCGCCAGTCGAAAGCTGCACCATGCCGCGCGTCTGTTCCAGCCGCTTTGCCTGCGTTCCCTTGCCCGCGCCGGGCGGCCCCAGAAGGATGATGTTCGCCATAGGATCAGCGCCGTGCAGGAGCCTTGGGCGCGCCAGTCTTCTTCTTGCCGCGCAGCTGCGATTTCTCGATCAGGGCCTCATACTGGTGCGCCAGCAGATGCGACTGGACCTGCTGGATCGTGTCCATCGTGACCGAGACCACGATCAGCACCGAAGTACCGCCGAAATAGAAGGGGATCCCCAGTTCGGCAATCAGCACCTCGGGCAGGAGGCAGACCGCAGCCAGATAGGCCGACCCCAGCACGAGGATGCGGTTCACCACATATTCCAGGTAGTCCTCGGTCTTCTTGCCCGGCCGGATACCCGGGATCGACGCGTTCTGATTCTTCAGGTTCTCGGCCACATCGTCCACCTTGAACGCCACGTTGAAGGTGTAGAAATAGGCGAAGAAGATGATCATCACCGCCAGGAACAGAAGATGCAGCGGCTGGCCGTAGCCCAGATTCGCCGCCAGCCAGGACAGAACCGGATTTGTCCCCCCGCCAGAGAAGGTGCTGACGGTCGTCGGCAGCAGCAGGATCGACGAGGCGAAGATCGCCGGAATCACCCCAGCGGGGTTCACCTTGATCGGCAGGTGCGACGACCCACCTTCGTAGACCTTCATCCCAACCTGGCGGCGCGGGTAAAGGATGCTGATCTTGCGCAGCGCGCGTTCCATGAAGACGACGAAGGTGATGACGGCGACAACCATCACAAGGATCCCCAGAATCACCGGGGTTGACAGCGCGCCCGACCGCCCCTGCGCAAGGAACTGGGCAATGGCTGCGGGGATTTCCGCAACGATACCGACAAAGATGATCAGAGAAATCCCGTTGCCGATACCGCGTGCGGTGATCTGTTCGCCCAGCCACATCAGGAACATCGTGCCGCCGACCAACGTGATGACACAGGCGGCAACAAAGAACGGACCCGGAGAATGGGCCAGCCCGCCTGCCTGGATCGACATGGCAATGCCATAGCCCTGAAGGATCGCCAGCGCCACCGTGCCGTAGCGGGTGTACTGGTTCAGCTTCTTCCGACCCTGTTCGCCCTCCTTGCGCAGCTGCTGCCAGGGCGCATACATCGTGGCCAGAAGCTGCACGATGATCGAGGCGCTGATGTAGGGCATGATCCCCAGCGCGAAGATCCCCATCCGGGCCAGTGCGCCACCGGTGAACAGGTTCAGCATCCCCCCGACTGTCTGCGACGCCTGGGACATGAACTCCCGCAGGGCCTGGCCGTCGATTCCCGGCACCGGAATATAAGTGCCAAGCCGGTAGACGATCAGCAGGCCGATGGTGAAGAAGATGCGTTGGCGCAGGTCGGTTGCCTTGCCCAGCGCACTCCAGCTGAGGTTGGCGGCCATTTGCTCTGCAGCAGATGCCATGTCGGGTCTCTTTCAGGGCAAGCGCCGCCAGACCGTTCTCCGGTTGGCGGCGCGGGAAAACTGGAAGCTGATGTAAGCGACCTTCCGGCCGCTCACAATGGCTATTTGATCGCCTCCGCGCCCGGGGCCCTATTCGGCCGCAGCCGCAACCGGCGCCAGAAGCGTGACGCTGCCGCCCGCCTTTTCCACCGCTGCCACCGCCGAGGCCGAAGCGCCGGTCACGACCAGCTTGACCTTGGACGTGATCTCGCCCTTGGCCAGCACGCGGATGCCGTCGCGCTTGTTCGACGTGACTCCGGCCGCGACCAGCGCGTCCTCGGTGATATCGGCCTTGGCGTCCAGCTTGCCGGCGGCGATGAACTTCTCGATCATCCCGAGGTTCACGACCGCGTAGTGCAGCTTGTTCGGCTTGTTGAAGCCGCGCTTCGGCAGGCGGCGATAGAGCGGCATCTGGCCGCCTTCGTAGCCCCCCAGAGCAACGCCCGACCGGGACTTCTGGCCCTTGATCCCGCGCCCGGCGGTCTTACCCTTGCCCGAGCCCGGACCACGCGCCACGCGCTTCTTCTTCTTGGCCGCGCCGGGATTGTCGGCGAGTTCATGCAGTTTCATGTCGCTTCTCCTTGCCGGATGTGCCCCCGAAGCGAAACGGGACACCCACGGCTTTTCTTGATTCTCATGGCCGGACTTGGCCACCGGGGGCACTTACAGGAAGGCAAGCGGGATGGCAAGGGAAAGGGGTGGTCACGCCAGCCGTGCCGCAAGAGATGAACGATTCCAGTCGGATATGTCGTCGCCTTGGTGCGGCGCTAACTTCTTGAGAGACGGGGCAGGGCTGGACCTGCGAACGTTCGGGCCAGACGTTGCCGGGCAGGTGGCCGGAAGGAAATGGGCGCCCCGCGGATGGAGCTTGGCAGCCCGGCATTACCCGGAATGCGTTTCGGTTGATCCGTCTGGGGAGCAACTTTCCATCGCGCCCGAGTCCAGACCAATCAATGGCAGTGCACGCGTCCTTGCGAATTGTCCATATGACAGCATTGTCCCGGAGGAGAGCTCTTGCGGCAGCCTCCTCCATGTGCGTTGGCAGCGGTCGCGAAAGCGGACGAAAGCGCGAAAGCAAGTGCGATCAGAAATCTCAACATCAGAACCCCTCCAGAGAAATCCTCCCAGAAAGGTTAACACACTTTCCATCCGCGCAAACGGAAAACGCCCCCGCAGGTCCGCGAGGGCGTCTTGATTTCAACGGGCGGCGGGCGGATCGCCCACCCTGCGCCGAAGCGTCAGGCCTTAGCCGCGCTCTTCGATGATCTGGACCAGGTGGCTGATCGAGTTCACCATGCCGCGCACCGAGGGGGTGTCCTCCAGCTCGCGGGTGCGGTTCAGCTTGTTCAGGCCGAGGCCCTTGAGCGTCGCGGTCTGCACGGCCGGACGGCGGGCGGCCGAGCGGATCTGCTTCACGACGATGGTTTTCTTCTTGTCAGCCATGCTCAGGCCTCCACGGTATCAGTTTCGGGCTTCCGAAGGATCTCGGCCACCTTCTTGCCACGACGCGACGCAACCGAACGGGGCGAAGCTTCGCGCTTGAGCCCGTCGATGGTGGCGCGGATCATGTTGTAGGGGTTCTGGCTGCCGATCGACTTGGCGACGACATCCTGCACGCCAAGCATCTCGAACACGGCGCGCATCGGACCGCCGGCGATGATCCCGGTACCGGCGACAGCGGAACGCATCACCACCTTGCCCGCACCGTGGCGGCCTTCCATGTCGTGATGCAGCGTGCGGCTGTCCTTCAGCGGCACGCGGATCATGCTGCGCTTGGCCTGCTCGGTCGCCTTGCGAATCGCTTCCGGCACTTCCTTGGCCTTGCCCTTGCCAAAGCCGACACGGCCGCGCTGGTCGCCAACGACCACCAGGGCCGCAAAGCCGAAGCGCTTGCCACCCTTGACGGTTTTCGAGACGCGGTTGATCGCGACCAGACGGTCGGCGAATTCCGGGGTTTCTTCTGGCCGGTTGTCGCGACGGTCGTCACGACGCTCCCGGCGGTTCTCACGTTCTGCCATCTGGCAATTCCTTCGTGGTGGCGCACTTCGCGCCGTTGCAGCCAATCCTGGTGCCCCCGGTCTGGCCGGGAACCCGGATCATCGGGGCGGCACGGATGCCGCCCGCCTTGTTCAATCTGCCCGCCTGCGCGGACGGGATCAGAACTTCAGGCCGCCTTCGCGGGCGGCATCGGCAAGCGCCTTGATCTTGCCGTGGAACAGGAAGCCGCCACGGTCGAAGTAGCACTCTTCCACACCGGCCTTCTTTGCCCGCTCGGCAATCGCCGCGCCGACCTTGGCCGACGCTTCCAGGTTGTTCTTGCCGACGACGCCAAGTTCTTTCTCCAGGCTCGACGCCGAAGCAATGGTCACACCCTTCACGTCGTCGATCAGCTGGACGCTGATGTTCTTCGAAGAACGGTGCACCGACAGGCGCAGGCGGCCATGGGAGGTCGCCTTGATCTTGTTCCGGACGCGCAGGCGGCGCTTGAGGAACAGCTCTCTCTTTTTCAAAGCCATTTTCGCCACCCTTACTTCTTCTTGCCTTCCTTGCGGAAGATGTACTCGTCCTTGTAGCGGATGCCTTTGCCCTTGTAGGGCTCCGGCCGCTTCCACTCGCGGATGTTAGCGGCGACCTGGCCGACCAGTTGCTGGTCGATGCCTTCCACGATGATCTCGGTCGGCTTCGAGGAAGTGACGGTCACCCCCTTCGGCACTTCGAAATTCACTTCGTGGCTGTAGCCGAGCGACAGTTTCAGGATGTTACCCTGAACGGCGGCACGGTAGCCGACGCCCTGGATTTCCATCTCTTTCCTGAAGCCGATCGAGACACCGGTCACCAGGTTCTCGATCATCGAGCGGGTCATCCCCCACTGCTGACGCGCACGCTTGGACAGGCCACGCGGGGTGACCTTCACCTCATCGCCCTCGATGGTGATGGTGACATCGTCGCCCGCAGTAAAGGAACGGGTGCCCTTCGGGCCCTTCACCTCGATGGTCTGGCCGCTGATCGAGGCAGAGGTGCCTTTGACCAGCGTAACCGGTTTTCTGCCGATACGGGACATGCAACCCTCCTCAGAACACGGTGCAAAGCACTTCGCCGCCGACATTGGCTGCGCGTGCGTTTGCATCCGAAAGAACGCCCTTGGGGGTCGAGACGATGGCGACGCCCAGTCCGTTCCGGACCGAGGGAAGCTCGCTGACACCCATGTAGACACGACGGCCGGGCTTGGACACGCGCTTCAGTTCGCGGATCACGGGCTCGCCTTCGTAGTATTTCAGGCTGATGACGAATTCGCCCTGGCCATTGGCCGTGTCGTTCTTTTCGTAGCCACGGATGTAGCCTTCGGACAGCAGCACTTCCAGCACGCGACCGCGCAGCGTCGAGGCGGGGGTCGTCACGGTGGACTTGCCGCGCATCTGGGCGTTGCGGATACGGGTCAGCATATCGCCGAGAGGATCGTTCATGGACATCTGATGCCTCCCTTACCAGCTGGACTTGACCATGCCGGGAATCCGGCCGAACGAGGCCAGGTCGCGCAGCATGATGCGGCTGAGTTTGAGCTTGCGGTAATACGCATGAGGACGGCCCGTCAGCTGGCAGCGGTTGTGGATCCGCGTCGCAGACGAGTTGCGGGGCATCTCGGCCAGTTTCAGAGTCGCCTTGAAACGCTCTTCCATCGGCTTCGACTGATCGTTGATCACCGCTTTCAGCGCGGCGCGCTTGGCAGCATGCTGCTTCACCAGCTTCGCCCGCTTCACTTCGCGGTTCACCATGGATTTCTTTGCCATATCTCAGGTTCCTCGCGGCTTACGACGTGAAGGGCATGTTGAAATGCTTCAACAACGCCTTGGCTTCCGCGTCGGTTTTCGCGGTGGTGCAGATGATGATGTCCATCCCCAGAACCTCATCGACCTTGTCGAAGTTGATCTCGGGGAACACGATGTGCTCTTTCAGGCCCATGGCATAGTTGCCGCGACCATCGAAGCTGTTGCCCTTGACGCCGCGAAAGTCGCGGACGCGGGGCAGCGCCACGTTGATGAGCCGGTCGAGGAATTCGTACATCCGGTCGCCGCGCAGCGTGACCTTGCAGCCGATCGGCATGTCCTCGCGGACCCGGAAGCCGGCGATCGACTTCTTGGCCTTGGTGATCACGGCCTTCTGACCAGCGATCTGCGACAGCTCTTCGGCGGCCTGCTTCACCTTCTTGGTGTCCTTGACCGCCTCACCGACCCCCATGTTCAGGACGATCTTGTCCAGCTTCGGGATCTGCATGTCGTTCTTGTAGCCGAATTCCGACTTCATCGCCGCGCGGATCTTGTCCGAATAGACGGCTTTCAGGCGGGGCGTGTATTTCGCTGCATCCAGCATCAGATCACCTCCCCGGTTGTCTTGGCATAACGGACCTTCTTGTCACCTTCCATGCGGAAGCCGACGCGGGTCGGTTTGCCGTTCTTGTCCACGATCGCCAGGTTCGACAGGTCGATCGGCATCGCCTTCGGCAGCCGGCCGCCCTGCGACGCCGCCGATTGCTTCGTGTGCCGGATGGCGATGTTCACACCTTCCACGATGGCCTTGTTTTCCTTCGGGAAGACAGCCGAAATCTCGCCGGTCTTGCCTTTGTCCTTGCCGGTAAGCACGACGACCGTGTCACCCTTCTTCAGCTTGGCAGCCATCAGAGCACCTCCGGAGCCAGCGAGATGATCTTCATGAAATTCTTGGCCCGCAGCTCGCGCACGACCGGCCCGAAGATACGGGTGCCGACCGGTTCGCCCTGGTTGTTCAGGATGACGGCGGCGTTGCGATCGAAACGGATCGAGGTGCCGTCTTCACGGCGGACTTCCTTGGCGGTGCGCACGACGACGGCCTTGCGGACGTCGCCCTTCTTCACGCGGCCCTTCGGAATCGCCTCCTTGACCGACACCACGATGATGTCGCCCACGGAAGCATAACGGCGGTGCGAACCGCCAAGAACCTTGATGCACTGCACCCGGCGCGCGCCGGAGTTGTCAGCGACATCCAGATTCGTCTGCATCTGGATCATTTTTTCAGTCTCCCGACCTTCAGGGACGCGCCCTGGGGTTTCGTTCGGGACCGGAGCGACTTACGCGGTAGCGTCGGTCACCACGGTCCAGCGTTTCGTCTTCGAGATCGGCGCGCATTCCTCGATGCGGACCACGTCGCCGACCTTGAACTTGTTCTCCGGGTCATGCGCCCGGTATTTCTTCGACTTGCGGACGGTCTTCTGCAGCAGCGGGTGCTTGAAGCGGCGTTCCACGAGAACGGTGATCGTCTGCTCGTTCTTGTCCGAG
Organism: Tabrizicola caldifontis; assembly: GCF_004762095.1. GTDB lineage: Bacteria > Pseudomonadota > Alphaproteobacteria > Rhodobacterales > Rhodobacteraceae > Tabrizicola > Tabrizicola caldifontis. Next base: position 6,211 of record NZ_SIJH01000009.1, on the reverse strand, counting down.
GTGACGACGCCTTGCAGGATGCGTTTCGGCATGACTTTACCCCTTACTTCGCAGCTTCAGCGGCTTTTTGGTTGAGAACGGTCTTGATGCGGGCAACGTCGCGGCGGACGGCACGCATGCGGGCGGTGTTCTCAAGCTGGTTGGTCGCTTGCTGGAAGCGCAGGTTGAAGGCTTCCTTCTTCAGCTGGATCAGGCTGTCGCGCAGCTGGTCCGGCGTCTTCGAACGCAGTTCTTCGGCTTTCATGCCGGCCTTTCCTTTTCACAATCGCCAGTCAGCCCCTGGGTCAGGGTAACTGATCGCCTGGCGGATCAATGACAATCCGCGACGCCCGAGTCGCCCCCGGGAATCGCAGATGCGCCCGTATAGGGGGGAAGTCGGCAGGGGGCAAGGGCAATCGTAGGGTGTGCTCCAGCACACCGGCGGACGGTGCGCTGGAGCACACCTTACAATCCCGCCTTCACGCCCACCCATAGTTGAAGCTGACCGAGATCCGCTCCTCCTCGGACATGTTCATCGGCACCTCGTGGCGCAGCCAGCTTTCCCAGAGGAGAACCTCGCCCACCGCGGGCTTCACATAGACGAACCGCTGCAATTCCTGCGGTGCGGTTTTCAGCGGCACGGGGGCCAGCATCATCATCGGCAGGCGCGGATCCTCCAGCTTCAGCGCAGAGGTCCCCTCCGGCATCGCGACATAGGTCGTGCCCGAGATCACCGAATGCGGGTGGATGTGGCTGGCGTGGGTGCCGCCTTCGGGCAGGATGTTGATCCAGAGGGAGTTGCATTTCAGCTTGCGGTCGCCCAGGTCGAAGCCGAGGTCGGCGCAGAAGGCGGCGACGTGGCGGTCGAGCGCCTTTTCCAGATCGGCGAAGATCGGCATCCGCCACGCCAGATCATTCAGCGAGGCATAGGACGTATAGCCGGGATAGCCGTTCGCCTCGCACCACTCCTGGCCCGCCTCGTCATCCTCGGCGATGGTTTCGCAGGTGATGCGCAACTCGTCGTAATCAACCTTCTTCTTGGCGAGTTCGTTCAGTTTCGCGCGGTAGAGGCGGGTGACGAAAAGGGAGGTGATGTCGGGCATACTGTCCTCGCGGGTGCCCCCCTCCCTCCTCCCCCCGCACGAGGGGAGGAGAGGCGCGGGGTGGCCGTTCGATGAAAAAGCCCCCGCCGTTTCCAGCGGGGGCCATGATCGCAGGGTGCGCTACAGCGCACCGATCCTTACCAGTCTTCCTTCGCGACGACGCGGGTCTTGACCGGCAGCTTCATCGCGCCGAGACGCAGCGCCTCGCGTGCTGTCTCCTCGTTCACACCGTCGATCTCGAACATGATCCGGCCCGGCTTGACCTTGCAGGCCCAATAGTCGGTCGAACCCTTGCCCGAACCCATCCGGACCTCGACGGGCTTCGCCGACACCGGAACGTCCGGGAAGATCCGGATCCAGACCCGGCCCTGGCGCTTCATGTGGCGGGTAATCGCGCGGCGGGCCGCCTCGATCTGCCGCGCGGTGACGCGCTCGGGCTCGGTTGCCTTGAGGGCGAAGGAGCCGAAGTTGATCAGGAACCCACCCTTGGCTTCGCCATGGATGCGGCCCTTGTGCATCTTGCGATACTTGGTGCGCTTGGGTTGCAGCATCTTCTCTACTCCTTACGCCCGTTCGCGGCGCGGACCGCGCGGAGCCGGACCGTCGGCGGATTCGGCCAGACGACGGTCATGCGCCTGCGGATCGTGTTCCAGGATCTCGCCCTTGAAGATCCAGACCTTGACGCCGATGACGCCATAGGGGGTCTGGGCTTCGCTCAGCGCATAGTCGATGTCGGCGCGCAGGGTATGCAGCGGCACGCGGCCTTCGCGATACCATTCGGTCCGGGCAATCTCGGCCCCGCCGAGGCGGCCCGACACGTTGACCCGGATGCCAAGCGCGCCCATCCGCATCGCGTTCTGCACGCCGCGCTTCATCGCGCGGCGGAAGGAGACGCGGCGTTCCATCTGCTGAGCGATCGATTCGGCCACCAGCTGGGCGTCGAGCTCCGGCTTGCGGACCTCGACGATGTTCAGGTGCAGCTCCGACTTGGTGAACTGCGACAGCTTCTTGCGCAGCGTCTCGATGTCAGCACCCTTCTTGCCGATGATCACGCCCGGACGCGCGCTGTGAATGGTCACACGGCACTTCTTGTGCGGACGCTCGATGATCACGCGGCTGATGCCCGCCTGCTTGAGCTCCTGATGGATGAAATCGCGCATCTTCAGGTCTTCCAGCAGCAAATTGCCGTAGTCTTTCGACTCGGCGAACCAGCGGCTGTCCCAGGTGCGGTTGACCTGCAGGCGCATCCCGATCGGGTTAACCTTCTGTCCCATTACGCGGTCTCCCCGGCTTGACGGACCTTGATGGTGATTTCCGAGAACGGCTTCATGATCTTGCCGAACCGGCCACGCGCCCGCGGACGGCCCCGCTTCATCACCAGGTTCTTGCCGACCCAGGCTTCCGCCACGATCAGATTGTCCACGTCGAGGTTGTGGTTGTTCTCTGCGTTGGCGATCGCCGACTGCAGACACTTCTTCACGTCACCCGCGATGCGGCGCTTGGAGAAGGTGAGGTCAGCCAGTGCCTTGTCTACCTTCTTGCCGCGGATCATGCCGGCAACCAGGTTCAGTTTCTGCGGCGACGTGCGCAGCATGCGCAGCACGGCCATCGCTTCGTTGTCCGCCACGCGGCGGGGGTTCTTTTCCGCACCCATGGCTTACTTCCTCTTCGCTTTCTTGTCGGCGGCGTGACCATAGTAGGTCCGCGTCGGCGAATATTCGCCGAATTTCTGGCCGATCATTTCCTCGGTGACGAGCACGGGAATGTGCTTCTTGCCGTTGTAAACGCCGAAGGTCAGACCGACGAACTGCGGCAGGATGGTGGAGCGGCGCGACCAGATCTTGATCACCTCGCCCTTGCCCGATGCCTTCGCCTTCTCTGCCTTCTTCAGCAGATAGCCGTCGACGAACGGGCCTTTCCAGACGGAACGTGCCATGGATTAACGCCCTTTCTTCCTGGCGTGACGCGACCGGACGATGAGCTTGTCCGAAGCCTTCGGCTTGCGCGTCTTGTTGCCCTTGGTGCCCTTGCCCCAGGGAGTGACCGGGTGACGACCGCCCGAGGTCCGGCCTTCGCCGCCGCCATGCGGGTGGTCGATCGGGTTCATCGCGACACCGCGGACCGTCGGGCGAATGCCCTTGTGGCGCATGCGCCCTGCTTTCCCGAAGTTCTGGTTCGAGTTGTCGGGGTTCGACACGGCACCGATGGTGGCCATGCATTCCTGACGGACCATGCGCAGTTCACCCGAAGACAGGCGAATCTGGGCATAGGCTCCGTCGCGGCCGACGAACTGCGCATAGGTGCCCGCCGCACGGGCCAGCTGCCCACCCTTGCCGGGCTTCAGCTCGACGTTGTGAACGATCGTCCCGATCGGCATGCCGCTGAACGGCATCGCGTTGCCCGGCTTGACGTCGGTCTTGGCGCCGGCGATGACCTGGTCGCCAACGGCCAGACGCTGTGGCGCCAGGATATAGGACAGCTCGCCATCGGCATACTTGACCAAGGCGATGAACGCGGTGCGATTGGGATCGTATTCGATACGCTCAACCGTCGCGGGAACGTCGAACTTGCGACGCTTGAAATCGACCACGCGGTAAAGGCGCTTGGCCCCCCCGCCCTGGTGACGCATGGTGACCCGTCCGAGGTTGTTCCGGCCGCCGGTGCCGATCAGCCCTTCGGTAAGGGCTTTGACCGGACGGCCTTTCCACAGCTCCGAACGGTCGATCAGAACCAGCCCGCGCTGGCCAGGCGTCGTCGGTTTATACGACTTGAGTGCCATGTTTCCTGTCTTCCGTTTGCTTGCACGGGTGTCGCCACCCGGCGGTGAAGGGCTCCGAAGATCCCCGATTTAGCGAAACATGACGGCCCCGGTCTTCCCGGGGCCGCCGTGAGTCGCGCGCCTATTATCAGAGGCCGGTGGTGACGTCGATAGTCTGACCGTCTTCCAGCGTGACATAGGCCTTCTTGCGATCGCTCCGCTCGCCGGGACGACCGCGGAAGCGCTTGACCTTGCCCTTGGTGATGGTGGTGTTCACCGCCTTCACCTTGACCCCGAAAACGGCTTCGACCGCTTCCTTGATCTGGGGCTTGGTCGCATCCATGGCGACCTGAAACACCACGGCACCTGCCTCGGAGGCCATGGTGGCCTTTTCGGTGATGACCGGCTTCTGGATCAGGTCGTAGTGCTCCGGCTTCAGGGCCGCAGCGGTCTTGGGTGCCTTGCTCATTTCAGACGCGCCTCCAGGGCTTCGACACCGGCCTTGGTGATGACCAGCGTATCACGCTTCAGGATGTCGTAGACGTTCGCGCCGATGGTCGGCAGGACGTCCACGCCCTCCAGGTTGCGGGCGGCCAGAGCGAAGTTCGCATCGACCGAAGCGCCGTCGATGATCAGGACGCGCTTCCAGCCGAGTTCCGCCTTCATCTTGGCCAGTTGGGCGGTCTTGGCCTCGGCCAGGGTAGCCGCGTCCAGAATCACCAGCTCACCCGCCTTGGCCTTGGCCGACAGTGCGTGCCGCAGCCCGAGGGCGCGAACCTTCTTCGGCAGATCATGGGCGTGGCTGCGCGGGGTCGGGCCCTTGTAGACGCCACCATGACGGAAGATCGGCGCCTTCTTCGAACCGTGGCGTGCGCCCCCGGTGCCCTTCTGGCGATAGATCTTCTTCGTCGAGTAGGAGACGTCCGACTTGCCCAGCGTCGAATGCGTGCCGGCCTGGGCCTTGGCCCGCTGCCAGCGCACCACGCGGTGCAGGATGTCGGCGCGCGGCTCGAGGCCGAACAGCGCCTCGTCCAGCTCGATCGAGCCGGCCTTCTTGCCGTCCAGCTTGATCACATCAAGTTTCATGCTTCACCCCCTTCGGCGGCAACTTCGGCGGCCGGAGCAGCGGCAGCGGTGCGGATCGCGGCCGGACGCGGCGCGTCCTTCAGCGCGGGCTTCTTGACGGCATCCTTGATCGTGACCCAGCCACCCTTGGACCCGGGCACAGCGCCCTTGATCATGATCAGACCGCGCTCGGCATCGGTGCGCACCACCTGCAGGTTCTGCGTGGTCACGCGAACCGCACCCAGATGGCCAGCCATCTTCTTGCCCTTGAACACCTTGCCGGGGTCCTGGCACTGGCCGGTCGAACCGTGCGAGCGATGGCTGATCGACACGCCGTGACTGGCGCGCAGACCGCCGAAGTTGTGCCGCTTCATCGCGCCGGCAAAGCCCTTCCCGATCGAGGTGCCGGCCACATCGACGTACTGACCGGCGAGATAATGGTCGGCGGTGATTTCCGCCCCCACATCGATCAGGCAATCCGGCGAGACGCGGAATTCCGCGATCTTGCGCTTCGGCGCCACATTGGCCTTGGCGAAATGCCCGCGCTGCGCGGCACTCGTCCGCTTGGCCTTGGCAACGCCCGCGCCCAGCTGGACGGCGGTATAGCCGTCCTTTTCGACGGTGCGCTGCGCCACGACCTGCAGGCTGTCCAGTTGCAGGACCGTCACCGGAACCTGCTTGCCATCCTCGAGGAACAGCCGGGTCATTCCCAGCTTCTTTGCGATCACTCCAGAGCGCATCGATCTGCCCTCCTCAAACCTTGATCTCGACATCCACGCCGGCGGCGAGGTCGAGCTTCATCAGCGCGTCCACCGTCTGCGGGGTGGGATCGACGATGTCGAGAAGACGCTTGTGCGTGCGGATCTCCCACTGGTCACGCGACTTCTTGTCGATGTGCGGACCACGGAGAACCGTGAACTTCTCGATCTTGTTCGGCAGGGGAATCGGGCCGCGCACCTGGGCGCCCGTCCGCTTGGCGGTGTTCACGATCTCCTGGGTGCTGGCATCCAGCACGCGGTAGTCGAACGCTTTCAAGCGGATGCGGATGGTCTGACCTTGCATCACTGTTTTCCTTTTAGAACATCGGCCTGAGCAATGGCACCCACCCGAGAGGTTCTGTTTCGTTGGTCGGAGGGCGGGCTTCTACAGCCCGCCCGTTCCTATTGCAAGCCGCGATCTAGGCGATGATTTTCGAGACGACGCCTGCGCCGACGGTGCGGCCGCCTTCGCGGATGGCGAAGCGCAGCTTCTCTTCCATCGCGATCGGGGCGATCAGCTCCACCTCGAACTTCAGGTTGTCGCCCGG
>NZ_SIJH01000008.1 GCF_004762095.1 Tabrizicola caldifontis | reverse complement strand
GCAACGGGGCCTGACGCTGCGCAACCCGCAAAGCTCCGCGCCAGCCCCCGTTGCCCAACCCGCCCAAACAGGCAAAACTCAAACCCGGAGTCTCGCTCACGCTGGATAAAAGTTGGGGGCAACGTCACCCAGCGTCGCCATCACCACAGCCCCGGTGATCTGTCCGACAAGCGAGATGGTGGCGGCGCCTTCGGTGGTCAGCGCCGGATAGCCGCTGGCGAAGATGCCCACGGCGATCACGCCCCAAAGACCGACAACCCCATGCAGCGCCACAGCACCCACTGCGTCATCGATGCCCAGACGCTCGATGAAGCGCGAGGCCAGGGGCATGATCACGCCCCCGATCATTGCGATGACGAAGGCCATTGGCGGCCAGTAGAGATCCAGCCCCGCTGCAACGCTGATGATGCCGCCCAGCGCGCCGGACATCATCCAGAATGGATCATGCGTGACCACCCATGCCGCAATGGCACCGCCGGCAAAGCCCATAAGGATGTTGAAGGTCATCGCCGACAGGGTGACGGGCGTGCCATAGATCGTGGCGAAGATGCCCGCCCCCCAGGACCACGGCTCGCCAGGGAAGATCACGCAGGCCATGAGGAAACCCCAGAACCCTGCGATGATCAGCATGAGGCCAACCAGCGTCGCCGGAAGCGAATGGCCGGGGATTGAGTTGGCCGATCCGTCCGGGTTGAACTTGCCGACCCGCGCGCCAAGGTTGATCAGAACGCCCAGCGTGAAGAAGCCTGCAATCGCATGCACCACGCCCGAGGCGCCGAAGTCGTGGTAGCCAAGTGTCGTTACCAGCCATCCGTCCGCGTGCCAGCCCCAGGCCGCGCCCAGAATCCAGACGAAGCTGCCCAACACGATGGCCAGAATCGTGAACCCGACGATCTGGATCCGCTCGATCAGGCTGCCCGACATGATGCTGGCCGTCGTGGCCGCAAACATGGCGAAGGCGCCGAAGAATACGCCCGTGGCGCTGTCCGCGACGCTCGGCCCCATGACCGAACCTACCGGGCTGGCCGCACCCACTGCGTAGTCCCAGCCCGAAATTCCGGCCGGGCCCTCCGACATCGACAGTCCGGTCGGGAAGGCCCAGTAGATGAACCAGCCCGCATAGTAGAAGGTCGGAATGATGAAGGCGAAGGCCAGGATGTTCTTGATCCCCGAGGCCAGCGCATTCTTTGCCCGCGAGGCACCCATCTCGTATGACAGAAACCCGGCATGGATCAGCACCATCAGCGGGATCGTCAGATAATAGAAGGTCTCGGCTGTCGTCCGGTTCAGCCCGGCCGTCGCGTCCCTCAGCGCGGTCAACTCCGCCGCAAGGGCGGCAATCTGTTCTTCCATGCTTGCACTCCCCAGATGTCTCGCCGCCCCGATGTTTCCCCGAGGCTTGACACAAGACTTAAGCACGACCCCGAAAGGCCCGGGCCCCAAATCTCAGCCGAAGGTAATTTTATTTCGGTAACTACGCACAACGGGACACGAAATGATTATTGATTGGGCTCTTGGTAGACCGTCCGCCCATCTTCGCATCGATCTTTGCCTGATCAGAAATGAAATGGCCCCGGCTGTGCCGGGGCCTTCGCGCGCAGGGGCTGCGGATCAGTTCCGCAGATAGCTTTCCATCGAATCTTCCAGCGCGTCCTTCCACGGCGTGTGGTGGACCGGCGCCATCGTTCCTGTGATCACCGAACGATAGGCATTGTTGCGGAAGCCCATGATGTCCTGCTTCTTGTGCTCCTTCCATTCGAAGAAGGCCTCGCAGGCGCCGTCGACGTCGAAGCTGGGGTAGTCCGTCTCGGCGATCAGCTCCTTCACGTAGTCGCCCTGATAGTGGATCGCGTCATGGGCATCCTTGCAGGCATCCTCGCGCGCCACGCGGTCCTCGACATCGGCCAGCAGCACCGCCTTGTCCTCGGGGATCTTGATCTTGCCCATGATCGCGTCGCGCACCCACCAGGCCTGGGCATCGAACATGTTGAAGGTGAACCACTGGTCCTGCATCCCGAGATAGAACAGCTTCGGATTGTGGACCCAGACCACGCCCTTGTAGAGGTCGGCCGTCGCCAGCCGGTTCGCCGTCTTCAACCGCAGATCATCGGGCAGGAAGGGGAAATGGTGCTTGTAGCCGGTGCACAGGATGATCGCATCGACCTTCTTGCTGCTGCCATCGGCGAAGTAGGCGGTGTTCTCGTCCACCCGCTCCAGCTTGGGCACTTCCTTGAAGTTGTCCGGCCACTTGAAACCCATGGGCGCGTGGCGATAGGCCACCGTCACCGACTTGGCACCATACTTCCAGCACTGGCTGCCGATGTCCTCGGCCGAATAGGAGGAGCCCAAGAGCAGAATGTCCTTGCCCGCGAACTCGCGCGCGTCGCGGAAATCGTGGGCATGCAGGACGCGGCCGTTGAACTTGTCGAAGCCGGGGTATTCCGGGACGTTCGGCACGCTGAAATGACCGGTGGCCACCACCACGTTGTCGAACTCCTCGTCATACATCCGGTCGTTCTTCAGATCATGCGCGGTGACGGTGAAATTGCCTTTCTCGGGGTTGTAGCGGACCATGCGCACCGTGGTCTCGAACCGGATCCAGTCGCGCACACCGGCCTTCTTCACCCGGCCCTCGATGTAGTCGAACAGCACGGCCCGCGGCGGATAACTGGCGATCTGCTTTCCGAAATGCTCCTCGAAGGAATAGTCGGCGAATTCCAGACCCTCCTTCGGGCCGTTCGACCACAGATAGCGATACATGCTGCAATGCACCGGCTCGCCGTGTTCATCCAGCCCTGTCCGCCAGGTGTAGTTCCACAGCCCGCCCCAGTTGGACTGCTTCTCGAAGCAGACCACTTCAGGGATCTCCTCGCCCTTCTGCCTGGCCGACTGGAACGCGCGCAACTGCGCCAGGCCCGAGGGGCCCGCACCAATGACGGCTACTCTTTTCTTCATGTAAACCTCCGGATGTTGGCATGTTCCGCAACGCTTCGCCGGCGTTGTCTTGGGCCGAAGCCTAGAAGCATTGTTGCGCCTGTGTCAAATCTTCTTCCTGCCGGTAAACAACCCGCTGACCAGGAAAGCCCCATCCGTGGGGCCGATTCGCAACTTTTGCGTGCAAGACCTGCAGATGCCGCTTCAGCGGGCTACCGTGACCGTGCAGCCGGCCTGCCCCGCGACCTCGGCCGCAACCGAACCCAGCACCAGCCGCTTGACGCCGCGCTTGTCGCCAGTGCCCATCACGATCTGGTCGGCGCCGATTTCTTCGGCATAGGCGATGATCGCCGGTGCCGCGGAACGCGAAATCAGCACGGCGGTTGCGGTGTCGGTGGCACCCGCGGCCCTTGCCGCAGCCTCTGCCCTGTCGAGAAGCGCCTGCGCCTCCTCATCGGTCCACTGGTTGATCGTCGGGCCACGAGCGCCGCCGAGCGCCAGGTTGACCGCGCAGATCGTCAGATGTGCCCCGGTCAGTTTCGCAAGTTCGGCAGCATGCATCAGACCGACTTCCGCATGATCGGTGCCATCGACCGGGCAAAGTATCTTCTTGCTCATCACGACCTCCCCTTTGATCCGTTGACTTGCCCCCAAAAAGGGCATGAAGCTGCGCCGGTCGCCTTGACTTGAGTCAAAATTCTTTCACTCAAAGGCAAACAGCGGAGCCGCCAATGAAGCCGATCCACCCGAATGACCGACGCATCGCAAACATCCGAACGGCCAAGTTTACGCCCTTTGTCTACCCTGACGGGGTTGCGCTGGGCGATGAGGTTCTGCAGCTGGATGACAGCCGCCCGCCGGGCGAGGGCTTCCATGTCTATCGCATGCCGCCGGGAATGACGACGCGCGGGCACCGCCACAACGGGCACGAACAGTTCCTGATCCTCGAGGGAGAGCTGCACGAAAGCGACGGCACGATCCTTCGTGCGGGCGACATGGTGTTCTACCGCGATGGGACCGAACACAATTCCTACACGCCGACCGGCTGCCTGCTGGCCGTCCACATTTCTGCGGCAGAGACTCCGCTGGAATGAACAAGGGCCCCGGATCGCTCCGGGTCCAGTCAGGGGCTTGAGGTAAGTGGTCAGACGTCCAGCGTCGTATGGGTTTCCCAGGCCGAGAAGTGGCTGCAGTAGTCGTTCCACTCCTTGTGCTTCAGCTTCAGGTAGGCGGCGCTGAACTCCTCGCCCATCATGGCCTTCAGGGTCTTGTCCTTGTCGTATTCGCGCAGTGCATCCAGCAGGTTCAACGGCAGTTTCGGCGCGCCCTTCACCTTCCAGCCCTCGGCATACATGTCGATGTCGTGCCGCTTGCCCGGATCGGCCTTGGTGCGCACCCCGTCAAGGCCGGCCGCCAGGATCACCGCCTGCAACAGATAGGGGTTGGCCGCCCCGTCCGGCAAGCGCAGCTCGAATCGGCCTGGCCCGGGGACGCGGACCATATGGGTGCGGTTGTTGCCCGTCCAGGTCACCGTGTTCGGTGCCCAGGTGGCACCGGAGGTGGTCCGGGGAGCGTTGATCCGCTTGTAGCTGTTCACCGTCGGGTTGGTGATCGCAGCCAGCGCGGTGGCGTGCTTCATGATCCCGCCCAGGAAGTGACGGCCCTGATCGGACAGACCCAGCTCCTTCGAACTGTCGGCAAAGGCGTTCTTCTTGCCGTCCAGCGTCCAGACCGAGATATGGGCATGGCAGCCCGAGCCGGTGAGCCCCTTGAAGGGCTTTGGCATGAAGGTCGCGCGGAAGCCGTGCTTTTCGGCAATCGACTTGACCATGAACTTGAAGAAGCTGTGCTTGTCGGCAGTGGCCAGCACGTCGTCGTATTTCCAGTTCATCTCGAACTGGCCGATCGCGTCCTCGTGGTCGTTCTGGTAGGGCTCCCAGCCCATTTCCAGCATGTAGTCACAGATCTCGCTGATCACGTCATAGCGGCGCATGATCGCCTGCTGGTCGTAGCAGGGCTTTTCCGCATTGTCGTAGATGTCAGAGGCGGCGGTGCCCTCGGCGTTCAGGATGAAGAATTCGGGCTCCACGCCCGTCTTGACCCGAAGCCCCTCCTTCGCGGCTTCGGCGATCAGCCTTTCCAGAACATTACGCGGGGCCTGATCGACCAGCTTCTCTTCCATCGTCGCCCGCGCGGCGACCCAGGCGACTTCCTTCTTCCAGGGCAGCTGGATCACGCTGTCGGGGTCAGGCACCGCCATCAGGTCAGGATGGGCCGGGGTAAGATCCAGCCAGGTCGCAAAGCCTGCAAAGCCTGCGCCGTCCACCGCCATGTCGCTGATCGCCTGCGTCGGCACCAGTTTGGCCCGCTGCGCACCGAACAGGTCGGTGTAGGAAATCATGAAATACTTGACGCCCTTTTCCTTGGCCCATTTGGCAAGGTCTTTCGCCATCACTGTCGCTCCTTGTAGACTTTTCTTGTGATGATGGGGAAACGGCGGCTTACCAGCCGCCGTTCCGTCCCGGTATCCAGTTGGTGCCTGCAAGCGGAACCCCCGCCATGGCCGCCGCCTCGATGGTCAGCGAACACAGATCCTCGGGCTCCAGGTTGTGCAGATGGCTCTTGCCGCAGGCCCGCGCGATGGTCTGCGCCTCGAGCGTCATCACCTTCAGGTAGTTCTTGAGCCGCCGGCCGCCCAGAATCGGGTCGAACCGCTTGTACAGCTCGGGGTCCTGGGTGGTAATGCCCGCCGGGTCGCGGCCTTCGTGCCAGTCGTCATAGGCATCCGCCGTGGTACCGAGCTTCTGATATTCCTCTTCCCATTTCGGGTCGTTGTCGCCCAGCGCGATCAGCGCCGCCGTGCCGATGGCCACCGCATCGGCCCCCAGCGCAAGTGCCTTGGCCACATCCGCGCCCGACCGGATCCCGCCGGAGACGATCAGCTGCACCTTGCGGTGCATGCCCAGATCCTGCAGCGCCTTCACCGCTTGGGGAATGCAGGCCAGAATCGGCATGCCGACATGTTCGATGAACACGTCCTGCGTCGCCGCCGTGCCGCCCTGCATGCCGTCCACCACGACCACATCGGCCCCGGCCTTCACCGCAAGCGCCGTGTCGTAGTAGGGACGCGCCCCGCCAACCTTGACGTAGATCGGCTTCTCCCAATCCGTGATCTCGCGCAGTTCGAGGATCTTGATCTCCAGGTCGTCCGGCCCGGTCCAGTCAGGGTGGCGGCAGGCGCTGCGCTGGTCGATTCCCTTTGGCAGGTTGCGCATCTGTGCCACGCGGTCGCTGATCTTCTGGCCCAGAAGCATGCCGCCGCCGCCGGGCTTGGCGCCCTGACCCACCACGACCTCGATCGCATCGGCCCGGCGCAGGTCATCGGGGTTCATCCCGTACCGGCTGGGCAGATACTGATAGACCAGCGTCTTGGAATGGCCGCGCTCTTCCTCGGTCATGCCGCCGTCGCCGGTGGTGGTCGAGGTGCCCGCGGCCGTCGCCCCACGGCCCAGCGCCTCTTTCGCCGGGCCGGACAGCGCGCCGAAGCTCATCCCGGCGATGGTGATAGGGATGTCCAGATGGATCGGCTTCTTCGCAAAGCGGGTACCCAGCCAGACATCGGTCGCGCATTTCTCGCGGTAGCCTTCCAGCGGATAGCGGCTGATCGACGCGCCGAGAAACAGCAGGTCGTCGAAGTGCGGAAGGTGCCGCTTGGTGCCACCGCCGCGGATGTCGTAGATGCCAGAGGCAGCCGCGCGGCGGATTTCGGCATTCACCGCCGGGGTGAAGGTGGCCGAGAAGCGGGGCGGGGTTTTCGGGAATTCGGTCATTCCTGTGCCTCAGTACGACGATGCATTGTCGATGTTGAAATTGTAAAGCTTCCGGGCCGAGCCGTAGCGGCGGAATTCCTCGGGTTTCGCCTTTGCGTCTGCCTCACCGCGACGCAGCAGCTCTTCGAGGATGACGTAGTGTTCGTCGCGCATCTCCTTCTCGATGCAGTCGGCGCCCAGCGACTTCACCGTGCCGCGCACGAAGATCCGTGCCTCGTAAAGGCTGTCGCCCAGCGCCTCGCCGGCATTGCCCAGGACAACCAGATTGCCGGATTGCGCCATGAAGGCAGACATGTGGCCGATGTTGCCGTGCACCACGATGTCGATGCCCTTCATCGAAATCCCGCAGCGGCTGGAAGCATTGCCCTTGATGACCAGAAGCCCGCCGCGCCCGGTGGCACCGGCATACTGGCTTGCGTCGCCGTCCACGATGACCGTGCCGCTCATCATGTTTTCGGCCACGCCGGGGCCGGCCGAACCCTTGATGCGGATCGTCGCCTGCTTGTTCATGCCGGCGCAGTAGTAACCGGTCGATCCGCGTACAGTGATGTCGACCGGAGCATCCACCCCGGCGGCAATCGCATGCGCACCCCTGGGATTGATGATCTCCCAGTCGGTCATGTTGGTCTGGCCCTTCAGCGCGTGCAGCGCAGAATTGAGCGCCCTGAGGCCCTCCTTGCCCAGATCGAAGGTCTGCATGTCCTCAACGCTCCCAGAAATAGACGGTTGCGGGTTCCGGTTCCCAGACGCGGGCATTCTCGATCCCCGGCAGGTTGACCAGCGCCCGGTATTCCGACCCGAAGGCCACATAGTCGTCGGTCTCGGCCATGACGGCGGGCTTGCAGGCGATCGGGTCACGCACCACACCGAAGCCGTTCTTGGTGCCCACGACGAAGGTGTAGAAGCCGTCCAGATCCTCCAGCCCCGATTCCAGAGCCTTGCCCAGATCCTCGCCCTCCTTCAGCTTCTGGCTGACATAGGCGGCGGCGACCTCGGTGTCGTTCTGGGTCTCGAAGGTCATGCCCTTGCGCATCAGTTCGCGCCGCAGGCCGTTGTGGTTTGACAGGCTGCCGTTGTGCACCAGGCACTGGTCCGGCCCGGTCGAGAACGGATGCGCCCCCATCGTCGTGACCGCCGATTCGGTTGCCATGCGGGTATGTCCGATCCCGTGGGTGCCTTTCATCTTCGACAACTCGAAGCGGGCAGCCACATCCTTCGGCAGGCCGACCTCCTTGAAGATCTCGATGCAGTCGCCGACGCTCATCACCTTCACGTCGGGGCGCAGATGCGCCAGAGCCGAGCGCGCCGCATCAATCTGCGCGAGCGGCACTTCCAGAACCGCATGTGTGGATTTCACCAGCATGACGACCGGCTGGCCGATTGCGTCGTGCAGATCGCCATCCAGATCCTTGAAGTCCTTCTCGGGGTGGGCCGACTGGATGGTGATCTTGCCCAGCCCGTCTTTCGCCCCGGAATAGATCGCGATTCCGGCACTGTCAGGGCCCCGGTCGGTCATGGTGATCAGCATGTCCGTCAGCATTTCCCCGAGCTTCGGCTCAAGCTTCGGGTCCTTCAGGAACAGTCCAACGATGCCGCACATGGATTCGTCTCCTCTGCGATGTTGGCATGACGCTAGCACCGTGATTTCGGCGTATCAACTGGTAAGAAACTTTTTTCACCTGTCGGGAAAAGTGCTGCACAAGGATTAGGCAGCTTCAGTTTTCCTTGACAGAATGCCGCAGCTGCCTTTCCCTACGGCAAACATTTTTGCCGCGCAGGGAAACGACGTCGGGGCTGCGTCGGGGGGCGGCAAGCACAACAGCCCAAAGGGAGGACATCGTGGTTGACCTTAATCAGCGGATTGAGGCGATGCACAAACGCGACATGCTCGTGGCATGGGCGTTCGTGATCGGCCTGTGGTTCGCAGTGATCTTCGTAGCCTTTGCGACATGGACCCTGGCACCGAACGGGCAGGCCCGAACCCTGCTGCTGATCGGTGGCGTCATTGTCCTGGTGCTGAACACGGCCGCGATCCTGGCGATGCTGCGGCATTACCGCGAGGACCGCGACTTCATGTACGGCATCGACATCAAGTTCCTGGACGAAGCCCGCGGGCGGAGGAATTGACCATGGCGCATTACCACCCCCCCAGACAGGGCAAGGCCAGCCAGCTGTTCGATGTCGTCGTTCTGGTCGTCCTGACGGTCGGCGCGCTGTTCGTGCCGCTCTGGCTCAACCTTGCGGGTGCGACCAAGTCCGTCACGGCTCCGGTCGAGAACCCGACCTGGGAATCCCTTGGCCAGAATGCCGCCCAGGCCGCAAAATACGAGGCGCTGGGCCACACGCCCGAAAGCGCCCATGACCTGATCCTGGCCCGGTTCGACTACAGCTTCTCGATCGGCGCGCTGGTGACGATGATCGTGGTCATCGTCCTTTACTACGCCCTGATCCTGCGGTTTTCCGAAGTGGAATACCGCGAGGTCATTTCCGAAAAGTTCGGGGAGTGAGCCGCAATGGACCTGTGGAACTACCTTGAATACGGGGCCTGGGGCCTCGCCGCGCTTCTGGCGCTGCACATGGTCGTGGACTGGCTGAGAACCGACAGCACCTACTCCGAAGATGTGCTGACGTCGTCCCGCGAGGGCGAGATCGAAGCCATCGCCGAGGAACACAAGGCACGGGAGGCGCGCCATGGCTGATTTCGACATCACCTCACAGAAGATGGACGGCATGGGCCCGCACGGCACCAAGGTCGGCCTTCTGCGCGTCCTCGGCCCTGCCCATGTCTGGGCGCTGGGGGTCGGCATCGTTCTGGTCGGCGAATACATGGGCTGGAACTTTTCGGTCGGAAAGGGCGGTGCCTACGCGGCGCTGATCGCCTGCTGGTTCGCCGGGATCCTCTATTCCTGCGTCGCGATGATCGACTCGGAAGTGACCTCGACCGTCGCTTCGGCAGGCGGCCAATACACCCAGGCAAAGCACATCATCGGGCCGTTGATGGCCTTCAACGTCGGCCTCTACCTCGTCTTCGCCTACACTATGCTTGAGGCCGCGAACGCCATCACCGCAGGCTACCTGATCTCGGTCGTGGCCTCGATGACCGGGTACGCGGCGGAACTGGACCAGCGGCCCTTCATCATCCTGGTCATCATGTTCCTGGCCTGGCTGAACTATCGCGGGGTTCTTGCGACGCTGACCTTCAACCTGGTCATTACTGCCGTCGCCTTCTCGGCCATCATAATATTGTTCCTGTCCACCTCGGGCGTCCTCGGCGGCGGGATCATGGAACATGCAGCCCTGTTCGAGGGCCACGAACTGCCCTATGGCTGGATTGGCGTGCTTGCCGCGATGCATTTCGGGCTGTGGTATTACCTTGGAATCGAAGGCACCACCCAGGCGGCCGAGGAAGTCCGCTCGCCTGCCCGCGCGCTGCCGTTCGGGACGCTGGCGGGGATCATGACGCTGCTGATCGCGGCCACGCTGACCTGGTATGTCTGCTCGGGCATCCTGCCATGGGAATATCTGGGCGACGGTGTGGACGGGGCGGTGGCGCCTCTGTTCGACGCAGCGCGACTGTCCGGGTCCAATGCGCTCGTTTGGCTTCTGGGCTTCGGAACGCTCTTCGCCACGCTGGCCAGCGCCAACGGCTGCATCAACGACGCCAGCCGCGCCTGGTTCGCCATGGGCCGTGACAAGTATCTGCCAGGCTGGTTCGGCGCGGTGCATCCACGCTATCGTACCCCCTATCGGGCGATCGTGTTCCTGGTGCCGATTGCGCTGATCTTCGCACTTGGCGCGCCGCTTGATCAGGTCATCACCTTCTCGATCCTGTCGGGGCTGCTGGGGTATACCTTCATGCCGCTGAACATCATCCTGTTCCGCCGCAAGTGGCCGCTCGACACGATCAAGCGCGGCTATGAACACCCGTTCCACCCGATCCCCGCCATCACGCTGCTGACTCTGTGCGGCGTGACCTTCTTCGCGGTGTTCCTGGGTTACGGGACGCAGCTGGTGGCCATGATCGGCTTTTACATCGTGGTTTCGCTCTGGTTCCACTTCTGGCGTTACCGCTTCGTGAACCGGGGGGCGCAATTCACCATGCCCTGGCCAAAACCCCGCGGTTACTGAGAGACGCGGCCCGCCCCCACGGGGCGGGCCAATTCCGATGTCGCCGCTTATCCCTTCCGGCATTGCCCTTGCTATCCTCGGCCTGTGGCTCGCCCTTCGTCTGATACGCGAAACCCGGGCCCGCGCTTCGGCCCGCGCTGCCTATTTCGACGCGGTGAAAACCCTGTTCCAAGGCGGGCAAGTGCAGCTGCAACCTACCGGCTTTGCCCGCCTGATCGGCCGCCGTGACGGCCTGACCTTCGACCTTCAGGCGCTGCCCGACACCCTGACGTTCCGCAAGCTGCCCGCGCTGTGGGTCATGGTCACCCTGCCCGAGGCTTTGCCGTTGAACGCAACGATCGATCTGATGGCCCGCCCGTCCGGGAACGAACCCTTCACCCGGTTCGCCTCGCTGCCCCAGACGTTGCCGACACCGCCAGGTCTGGCGAAAGAGGTGGCGATCCGCACCGACGACGCAGCCCAGGTGCCGCCCGAAAGCCTGATCCGTCGCCATGCCGACCTGTTTGACGATCGGCGCGTCAAGGAACTGCTGATCTCTCCGAACGGCCTGCGTATCGTGATCCTTGCGGAAGAGGCCGACCGCGGCCGCTATCTCATCTTTCGTGAGGCCGAGATGGGCCACACACCCCTGCCCGCCGCCCGGCTGGCGCCGGTGCTCGACAGACTGGCCGCGATCCGGGAAGATGTGCTGGCATTGAGAGAGCCCCGATGAAACCGCCGCTGCACCCCTACATCGTTCTTGCCGTTGCCCTGCTGTTGCCCGGCATGGGCCAGGTTCTGAACCGCCAGCCGGTGCGGGGGCTGATCTTCGTCTGCTTCGCCGTGCTTCTGGGTGGCTTCACGCTCAAGACCGCAGCGCCGGATGTATCCTTTGTCGGCAAGGTGTCAGGCGCGCTGTTCGTCTGGGCGATGGCGGTGCTGGATGCCTACAAGGTTGCCCGCATCCGCCATGCGGTCTGGCAGCACCGCAACGATCCTGGATGACCTCGGCTACCGTCGCGGCTTGAAGCTCTGCGGGGACAAGACGTGCTCGCACCCAAAGCCGCCCCCTCCCCGACAAGCTTGCCACGGCGCTTGCAGGGAAGACAGTCCAGTGGACTGTCTTCCGACCAGGCTTACCCCTGCGGATAGGCGATCACCGACAGATAGCGCGCCGGCAGTTTCACCAGAACCTCCGGGCCGTGCGGCGCATCGGCGTCGAAGAACAGGCTGTCCCCCGGCTTCAGCGGATAGACCCGGTCACCGTGGCGGTAATCGACTTCACCTTCCAGCATGTAGAGCAGTTCCAGCCCCTCATGCTGGAAGGTCGGGAAGACGTCGCTTTGCGTGCTTAGCGTGATGATGTAGGGCTCGACCACCACGCCGGACGAGTTCGACCCGATGTGCCCCAGAAGATGATACTGATGACCCGCCCTTGTGCCGCGACGCTCGATTTCCAGATGCTCTCCGGCCTTCACATGCTGGGCGTCACGGCGTTCCTCGTAACTGCGGAAGAAGGCAGTCAGCGGCACCGAGAAGGCATGGCTCAAAACCTGCAGCGTGGTCAGTGACGGCGAGGTATTGCCGTTCTCGATCTTCGACAGCATCCCGATCGACAGGCCCGTAACGGCTGCCAGATCCGCCACCGTCATCCCCTGCTGACGGCGGAAGTTGCGCACCTCGCGGCCGATCGCGGCCTCGAGATTGCGCTCGCTGATCTCACGCACACGGTGCGGATCCTGATCGAAGGCGGGCTTGCCGCGCGGAAGCGGGGGGCCGGCGTTGCCGTCTGACATGGGCACTTCCCGGAAGTTACTGATACAGCTTTTTCACTACCGGGAAACACGCCTCACATCAAGCGCAACCCTCAGCAAGCCGATAGTGCCGCAGCCTCCAGGGCATGCAGAAGGCTTTGCGCCGACGATCGCGGCCCGTAAAGGCGAAGATTGCCGCGCGATTGCCTGACCAGGTAGCAGCCCAGATGCTCGATCACTGTCCGGGTGGCGTGGCCATCGCTCACCCCGGCAAAATCGACATTGCACAGTCGTTCCATCAAGGGCGCCAGGTCAGGGGCGGCCAGATCGAACACCACCCAGGCATCCGTCTGTTCGGTGATGCTGGCCGCCGCACCGAAGGCAGCTTTCAGATGGTCTGCGATCAGTTCATGCGTAGCGAAGGGAGCCTCGACGAACCACATGTCGGGCGCGACCCAGAAGCCGCTGTAGGGTGTGCCACTCTGGTACCGCGCGGGCCCCGGCAGGGGCACTCCGGCCGCATTCGCAGCCGGCTGCAGATCATGCCCCCGCCGCGCCGCGACCGAGGCCAGCGCCACATCCACCCGTTCGGCGATCGTGACAGAACCCACTGTCACCATCGCCGCCTCACGCGCGCCCAGCGCCGTCATTGCCTGCAAACTAGCCACGGAGGCGTTCTCCCTCAGGATCGAAGAAATGCGGGCTCACGATCTCGACCTCGGTATCCTGCCCGGTCAGCAGGTTCACCGCGCGCATCCGCTGGCCGATCTTGCGGTCGCCTGCCTTCAGATAGCCCAGCGCAATATCGTGGCCGAGATGCGGCGAATAGACCTTGGAGGTCAGCCATCCCCCGTCGTTCGCCGCAACCGCCGCGGCGCCCTTTTCCAGGAAATGGCTGCCTGCGGTCAGCTTGCCGTTCGGATCCACCGGCTTGACGCCCACCAGGCGGTAGCCGTCCGGGTCGGTCAGCCCCTCGCGCTGCGACAGGACCATGCCGATGGAGTCCTTCTTCCTCGACACCATCTTGCCCAGACCCATGTTCAGCGCGGTTGACTGGCCGTTCAACTCGCCCCCCGCGACATGGCCCTTCTCGACGCGCATCACGCCCAGCGCCTCGGTGCCGTAGACGACCGGATCGAATTCTGCCCCGCGCGCCAGCATCTCGCGCAGAAGTGCGTCGCCATAGCGGGTGGGCACCGCGATCTCGTAGGCCAGTTCCCCCGAGAAGCTGATGCGGAACAGCCGTGCGCGCAGGCCGCCGCAGACGGTGATGTTGCCCGCGCCCATGTAGGGGAAGGCGGCATCGCTGATGTCCTGATCGACGACTTTCTCCAGGAGTTTCCGCGCATTGGGACCCGCGACCGAGAACTGCGCCCAGGCCTCGGTGGTCGAGATGAGCTGCACGTCCATCTCGGGCCAGAGGCATTGGCGGCAGAATTCCAGGTGCCGGAACACCGTCACGGCATTGGCCGTGGTGGTGGTCATCACATATTCATGCTCGCCCATCCGCGCGGTGGTGCCGTCGTCGAAGACGATCCCGTCCTCGCGCAGCATCAGGCCATAGCGGCATTTGCCGACGGGCAGGGTAGAGAAGGTGTTGGCATAGACCCGGTCGAGGAAGGCCCCCGCGTCGGTGCCCTGGATGTCGATCTTGCCCAGCGTGGTCACATCGCAGATGCCGACCGAGCGGCGCGTGGCGAGAACCTCGCGGTCCACAGACTGGCGCCATTCCGTCTCGCCCGGTTTCGGCACCCACTGGGTGCGCAGCCAGTTGCCGACCTCGACGAAGACCGCGCCCTGTTCCCTGGCCCAGTGATGGCTGGGGGTCAGGCGGTAGGGTTTGAATTCCTTGCCGCGCGACCGCCCGGCCAGCGCGCCCATTGCGACCGGCGTATAGGGCGGGCGGTAGATCGTGGTTCCGGTTTCGGGGATCGAACGGCCGGTCAGCTCTGCCATGATCGCCAGACCGATGACATTGCCAGTCTTGCCCTGGTCGGTCGCCATGCCCAGCGTGGTGTAACGCTTCAGATGTTCGACGCTGGTGAAATTTTCCTGCTTCGCCAGCTTGACATCCTTCACCGTCACGTCGTTCTGCTGGTCGATCCAGGCCCGGCCCTTGCCGTGGGAGACGTGCCAGAGCGGGGTGATCCGCACCGGGGCATCCTCGGCCTCAGGCAGGTCAGGACCGGAGGTAAGCTCCAGCGCAGCCAGCGCCGCATCCCGACCGCTGCGCAGCGCGGCATGGGTGGACAGAAGCCCTGCCGCTGCACCCGCGACCAGAAGGCCGGGGGGGCCTTCGGGGCCTGGAATGAAGGCGGCGATCCCGGCATCCCAAACCGGGCGCGAACGATGATGCGAATGGATGTTCACGTTCGGGTTCCAGCCCCCCGACACGCCCAAGGCATCGACCGCGATTGTCTCGGTCGCGCCATTCGCCTGGCGGACCGTAATCGCCTTCAGCCCCAGCCGGCCAGCGGTGTCGATCACCTGCGCCCCGCGCAAGTGGCGGACGCCCGACAGCATCTCGCCCCCCTCGCGGCTGTCGATCACCGCGACGACATCGACGCCGCGGGCTTGCAGGTCCGTCGCGGTACGCAGGCCGTCGTCGTTGTTGGTGAATACGGCAACCCTCTCGCCCACCTTCACCGCCCAGCGGTTGGCATAGGCCCGCAGCGCACCTGCCAGCATGATGCCGGGGCGGTCGTTGTTTTCAAAGGCAATGGGGCGTTCGGTGGCCCCACCGGAAAGGATCGCCCGCCGCGTGTAGATGCGCCAGAGGATCTGTCGCGGTTTACCCGCAGGCGGGACAGGCAGGTGATCCGACACCCGCTCGACCGCGCCGTAGATGCCGTGATCAAAGGCGCCGATGACCGTCGTGCGGGAAAGCAGACGAACATTCGGCATCGCTGACAGCTCGGTCACCACGGCCGCCGCCCAGTCAGCGCCCGGCACGCCGCCCACCGCGACAGTCTCGGCGTTCAGCCGCCCGCCCATGCGGAAATCCTCGTCCGCCAGGATCACCCGGCGGCCGACGCGCCCCGCTGTCAGCGCCGCCATCAGCCCGGCCGGCCCCGCACCGATCACCAGCAGCTCACAGTGCAGGAAGCCCTTGTCGTAGGCATCCGGGTCTTCTTCCCGCGTGACCGAGCCAAGGCCGGCCGCGCGGCGGATGATCGGCTCATACAGCTTTTCCCAGAAGGATTTCGGCCACATGAACGTCTTGTAATAGAACCCCGCGGCGAAAAAAGCGTTCAGCCGGTCGTTGATCGCCATGGCGTCAAAGCGCAGCGACGGCCAGCGGTTCTGGCTGTTGGCGGTCAGGCCATCGAACAGCTCTGCCACCGTGGCCCTCGTATTCGGTTCCTGCCGGCCACCGCTGCGCAGTTCCACAAGGGCATTGGGTTCCTCCGACCCGGCCGAGATCGGGCCGCGCGGGCGGTGATACTTGAAGCTGCGCCCCATCAGCCGCACACCGTTGGCCAGCAGCGCCGAAGCCAGGGTGTCGCCGGGATGGCCCGTGTACGGCAAGCCATCAAAGGTGAACCGGAACGTCTTCGTCCGGTCGATCTGGCCGCCGGGAATGCGATGCGACTGGCTCATTTCGACCGTCCCCTGCTGCGCGCCACGTCCCGGGCGAGTTCGACCTTCGTGATCTCGTGCGTCACCGTGTTGCGCGTGACCACCAGCCACGACCGGTCGCCTTGTTCGTGATACCAGAGCTCCCGGTGTTCGCCCGCCGGGTTGGTGCGCTGGTACAGGTATTCGTGGAATTCCTCGATGCCTGCCGTCATGCCGTCGGGGCGGTCGATCAGGGATGCGTCGCCAAGATAGACGAATTCCTGCGCGTCGCGCGGTCCGAGAATCGGATGGTGAATGATCATTCGTTCATGCCTTCAGTGCAGGTTCGGCTGGGCACCCTGGCCCTTTTCGTCGATCATCCGGCCCTTCAGGAAACGGTCGAGCCGATAGGCGGTCGCGGTCTTGTGCGGCTCGTCCTTTGCCATGAGGTGTGCGAAGCACCAGCCGCTGGCGGGTGTCGCCTTGAACCCGCCGTAGCACCAGCCACCGTTGAAATAGAGGCCCTCGATGTGGGTCTTGTCGATGAAGGGAGAGCCGTCCATCGACATGTCCATGATCCCCCCCCAGGTGCGCAAAAGCCGCACCCGCCCGATGGCCGGCATCAGCGCCATGCCGCCTTCGGCCACGTCCTCGATCACCGGCAGATTGCCGCGCTGAGCATAAGAGTTGTAGCCGTCGATGTCGCCGCCGAAGACAAGGCCGCCCTTGTCGGACTGGCTGACGTAGAAATGCCCCGCGCCGAAGGTCATCACGCCGTCGATCAGGGGCTTCAAACCTTCGGAAACAAAGGCTTGCAGGACGTGGGACTCGATCGGCAGGCGCATCCCGGCATGTGCCATGACCTTCGAGGACGACCCGGCCACCGCCACACCTACCTTTTTCGCGCCGATGTAGCCGCGCGTCGTCTCTACCCCCTTGATGCGGCCATTCTCGATCCGCATGCCGGTGACTTCGCAATTCTGGATCAGATCCACGCCGCGCATGTCGGCACCGCGCGCATAGCCCCACGCCACAGCGTCGTGCCGCACCGTTCCGCCCCGGCGCTGCATCAGCGCGCCCTTGATCGGGAAGCGGGCGTTGTCGAAGTTCAGCCAGGGATACATCTTGCGCACCTGTTCGCGGCTGAGCAGCTCGGCATCCGCGCCATGCAGCCGCATCGCATTGCCACGCCGGGTGAACGCATCGCGCTGGGCGTCGGTGTGGATCAGGTTGATTATCCCGCGCTGGCTGACCATGGCGTTGTAGTTGAAATCCTGCTCCAGCCCCTCCCACAGTTTCAGGCTGAACTCGTAGAAGGGCTCGTTGCCGTCGAGCAGATAGTTCGACCGGATGATCGTCGTGTTGCGGCCGACGTTGCCGCCGCCAAGATACCCCTTCTCCAGCACCGCGATGCGCGACTGGCCGAATTCCTTGGCAAGGTAGTAGGCGGTGGCCAGCCCGTGCCCGCCACCGCCGACGATGATGTAGTCATATTCGGCCTGCGGTGCCGGATCTCTCCAGACCGGCTTCCAGCCCTTGTGCCCCGTAAGTGCCTCGGCAATGACCCGAAATCCGGAATAGCGCACGCCCGACCTCCTGTTTGCCCTGTTCTAGGGGCAGCAAGTCGGGAAAACTCATTCGTTTTCGCCAAAGGATCGTCCGATTCTGCCATCATCCATCGGCTGCATCTGCCGCAGCCCCGATCGGCATTGCACCCGCCAAGACGCAGGATCGTGAAGGGGAGTCAGAACCGGGCAGCGCAACAGGGGGCGTCGCCCCATCACCTGTTCTGCCCGTTTCCGATGACCGGCAGAACGGTCAAGCGCGACTCAAGCAACCAGTGCCTCGGCCTTCTTGAGGTCCACCGAGACCAGCTGGCTCACCCCCTGTTCCTGCATCGTCACCCCGAACAGCCGGTCCATCCGGGCCATGGTCACGGCATGGTGGGTGATGATGAGGAAGCGCGTCTCGGTCCGGCGGGTCATCTCGTCCAGCAGGTCGCAGAAGCGTGTCACGTTGGCGTCGTCCAGTGGCGCATCCACCTCGTCCAGCACGCAGATCGGCGCGGGATTGACGAGGAACACCCCGAAGATCAGCGCCAGCGCGGTCAGCGTCTGTTCGCCCCCCGACAGCAGCGAAAGCGTCGCCAGCTTCTTGCCGGGCGGCTGGCAGAGGATCTCGAGCCCCGCCTCCAGCGGATCGTCGGACTCGACCAGCACCAGCCGCGCCTCGCCCCCGCCGAAGAGATGGGTGAAAAGCGTCGAGAAATTGGCATTCACCTGCTCGAAGGCCGTCAGCAGCCGCTCGCGCCCCTCCTTGTTCAGCCCCGCGATCCCGGCGCGCAGCTTCTTCACCGCCTCTTCGAGATCAGCCTTTTCGGCGGCCAGCGTGTCGTATTCGGCCTCGACCGCCCTGGCGTCCTCTTCCGCGCGCAGGTTCACCGCACCCAGGGCCTCGCGCTGGCGTTTCAGGCGGATCACCTCGTGATCCAGCGTCTCGGCGTCGGGCATCTTGTCGGGGTCGGTGCGCAGGGAAGCGAGCAGTTCGTCCGGCGTCCGGTCGTCTTCCTCGGCGATGCGCTCGGCGGCCAGCGCCACGCCCTCGCGCGCGGCATCCAGCCGGGCCTCGGCACGGGCGCGGGCCTCGCGGGCCTCGCCGGCCAGGCGTTCGGCCTCGCGTTCGGCCATGGCGGCCTCACGCAAGCTTCCCTCGGCCTCCGCCAGGGCATCGGCGGCGCGGCGACGGCGCTCTTCGGCCTCGGCGATGGCCTCGACCAGCTCGTCGCGCCGGGCGGCGATTTCCTCCGGTGCCAGCATCGCCTCGGCCAGTTCCGCCTCGGTCTCGGCACGGCGTTCGGTCAGTTCCTCGGTGCGCTTCGCTGCGGTCTCCAGCCGGTGCTTCCAGCCCGAGAGTTCCTTCACCGCCTCCTGCCGGCGCCGCACCCGCGCCTCGCCCTCGCGGCGCAGCTCGTCCTGGGCCGAGCGGCGGGTCATCATGGTGATGCGCGCGGCCTCGACGGTGATCTTCGCGGCCTCGACCGCCCCCCGCGCGGCGTCCAGATCGCCCAGATCGGCCATGGCCGCCTCGGCCTCCTTCAGCCGGGCACGGGCGGCCATCGCCTCGTCCTCGAAGCGGCTGACGGCCAGCTTCGCCGCTTCCAGCTTGCCCCCGGCAATCGAGCGGTCGGCTTCGGCCCGGGCAAGCGCCCGGTTCGCCTCGGCCAGGCGCGCATCCGCCGCGCGCCGGGCTTCGCGGGCGCGCTGGTCGGCGGTGGCGAGATCCTGAAGCCGCGCCTGCAGGGCCTCATGGGCCTGCCGGGCGCCATCGGCGCGGGCGGCGACCTCTTCCAGATCGCGCTTCAGCTGCACGAGGCGGTTGAGCTGCTGCAGGCGCAGCGCCGCCGCCGAGGGGGCGTCCTCGGCCCCGGCGCGGAAGCCGTCCCAGCGCCAGAGATCGCCTTCGAGACTGACCAGCCGCTGCCCCGGCCGCAGGTCCGCCTGAAGCTGGAAGCCTTGTTCACGGCTGACCAGACCGATCTGTGACAAGCGCCGCGCCAGCACCGCCGGGGCCTTCACCCGGGCGCCAAGCGGCTCGGCCCCGGCGGGCAGGGGTTGCGCATCGTCGTAGGGGGGAAGCACGGCCCATCCCGACCGTGCATCGCCGCCGACTTCGGGGGCGCGAAGGTCGTCTGCCAGGGCCGCGCCCAGCGCCTTTTCATAGCCCGGCTCCACCTCAAGCCGGTCGAGAAGCTGATGGCCTGCCTGCGATTCCCGCTCTACCAGCCGCGCCAGCGCCGCGACTTCGGCCCGCAGCGCCGAAGCCTCGCCTTCCGCGGCCGAGCGGGCGGCGCGGGCTTCGGCCTCGCGGCCCTGGGTCTCGGCCCGGGCGGCCTCGGCTTCTTCCAGCGCGGCCTCGGTCGCCTCTGTCTCGGCCACGGCGGCTTCCTGCGCCTCTTCGGCGGCCGCGAAGGCCTCGCCCGCCGCTTCCAGCGCCCCGGTCGCGGCGGCCACCGCCTCGCGGGCTGCGGCGGCCTGCTCCTCGGCGCGGTCGAGCACCGACCGCGTGTCGGCCAGCATCCGCTGGGTGGACTGGTGCCGCGCCGCCAGCCGAGCTGCATCCTCGGTCAGCTCGGCCAGCGCCGCCTCGCGCTCGGCCAGCACGGCGCCCGCCTCGCGCGCGGCCTCCACAGCTTCGGCAAGCCTTTCGTCGTGCCCGTCATGGGCGCGGGCCAGCTGCTCGATCTCCCATTCCAGCCGCTCGATCACCTCGCCCGCGTCGCGGTTCAGGCCCGCCTCGCGCTCCATGTCGCGGGTCAGCTGCTCGATCCGGCCCTTCAGCGTGTCGATCTGCGCCAGGGCGCGGGCCTCCTGGTCGCCCAGTGCGTCGCGTTGCAGGACGAGGCGCTGCAGGATGGCGCTGGCGATCGCCTCTTCCTCGCGCCGGGGCGGCAGGGCGTCCTCGGCCGCCTCGCGCGCCTTGGCCGCTGCACGCGCCGCCGCCTCGGCCTGGTGCTGGGCGATCAGGCGTTCGCGCAGCACGGCCTCGGCCTGGGCGCGCGCCTCGTCGGCCTCGCGCCAGCGGCGCCAGAGCAGCATGCCTTCGGACTTGCGCAATTCTTCGGAAATCTCGCGGTAGCGCGCGGCCTGCTTGGCCTGCCGGGTCAGCACCGACAGCTGCTGCGCCAGCTGTTCCAGCACATCGTCCACGCGGGTCAGGTTCGCCTCGGTGCCGGCAAGTTTCAGTTCCGCCTCGTGCCGGCGCGCGTAAAGCCCACTGATCCCGGCGGCCTCTTCAAGCACGCGGCGGCGGGCCTTGGGCTTGGCGTTGATCAGTTCGGAAATCTGCCCCTGGCGCACCAGCGCCGGGCTGTGCGCCCCGGTCGAGGCATCGGCGAACAGCATCTGCACGTCGCGCGCGCGGACCTCCTTCGAGTTCGCACGATAGGCCGAGCCCGCATCCCGGGTGATTCGCCGCACGATCTCGATCTGGTCGGCATCATTGAAACCGGCCGGCGCGAGACGGTCGGAGTTGTCAATCACCAGCGCCACTTCGGCGAAATGCCGCGCGCCACGGGTGGCGGCGCCGTTGAAGATCACGTCCTCCATGCCGCCGCCGCGCATGGCGCTGGGGCGGTTCTCGCCCATGACCCAGCGCAGGGCCTCCAGCAGGTTTGACTTGCCACAGCCGTTTGGGCCAACAATTCCCGTCAGCCCCTCGTGGATCACCAGATCCGTGGGGTCGACGAAACTTTTGAAGCCGTTCAGCCGCAGCCGGGTCAGGCGCAAGGAAACCTCACGAGTCGCTTTGCCAGATGTTCCGGCCGCACCTGGCCAGAGTCAACCCAAGCCCCCACGATCTGGCCGGACCTTGCCCGTTATCCCCAAGATGTTGCGCGCATTCCTCGCGCGTGTGCTTTCTGCGCAAATCGCGTTGCGACCGATGGGGATTTGCCGCTACCGGCATGTTGCAGGCCATTTCCGGGGCGGTAACGGACAGGCAAGGTTCCGGTGCCAGCCATGGACCGGGGCTTCGCGGCCGTTCCTGCACTTCGAACGACGCGCGCACCGAAATTCGCCACCGGTCGCGTTGGCACCGCCCGTGCCTTTCCGATGGCGCGCGGCGCCGGCCCATTCGGTGGCGGGGGCATGGTCGGGACGGCGGTCGCTGCCGCCTTTCCGGCACCCTTCGTGCGGCGGGCTTTCCGGCCGTGACCCTGCGCAGCGCCCCTGTTCGACCCGGACTTGCCCGGCACGACCAATGGCCCTAACTGCGTTTCGACAGCGGAAAGTTCTGCATGCTTACCCTTCTCGGCATCCCCGGTGCGCTGCGCGCCGCCTCGACCAACCGACTGCTGCTTGCCGAGGCCCGCCGTGCCTTCGGCGAGGCCCGGCATACCGAGGCAAACCTGCGTCTGCCGCTTTATGACGGCGATCTCGAGAACGCCAGCGGGATCCCGCCCGCGGTCCAGGCACTTGCCGACCAGATCGCCGAGGCGGATGCAATCGTGATTGCCACGCCGGAATACAACAAGGCGCCGCCCGGAGTGCTTAAGAACGCTCTGGACTGGGTCAGTCGGACCAGGGGCGCACCGTTCCGCAACAAGCCGGTGGCGATCGTCTCGGCCGCCGACGGGCGGGGCGGAGGTGACCGCAGCCAGTTTGCCCTGCGTCTGATGCTGACCCCGTTCCGCCCCCGCCTGCTGACCGGTCCAGAGGTTCTGGTGGCCGACTCCAGCAGCGCATTCGACCCGCAGGGCCGCCTGATCGACGCGCGCTACCGCAAGGCGCTGGACGAGCTGATGCAGGCCCTGCGCGCCGAGGCTGCCATCGGCAAACCGGGGGAAATCACCTGATTTCCGGAAGGCAGACCCTGCCTCAGACCTGATCCCGCCACCGCGACCCGAGCATGTCGCGCAGCGCGGCAAGGGCGGGTTCGGCGTCTTCGCAATCCGGGCCGATCCGGACGGCGATGCGTTCTGCCCAGCCAAAGGTTGCTGCCTGATCGGGCCTCAGCGTGATCTCCAGGCCCTGCGGCCCCCGTACGACCTGCGCTACGGCCTCTTCCGCACCGAAGGTCTCGTCATCGACCTCGAACCAGACCGGGCCGCCTTCAAGGGGCTGACGGAACATCACATAGCCCTCGGCCTCGTCCTCGCCCGCCGCGAAGCCGACGAAAAGCTGGCCTTCGTCCTCGACAACCGAACCGTAAAGCGCACGGATGGTGATGTCTGCCATGCTCAATACCACTTGGCCACAGGTGGCAGGCTCATCAGTACGGCGTTGGCGTCATGACCCGTCTCCAGCCCGAATTTCGTGCCGCGGTCATAGACCAGGTTGTATTCGGCATAGAGCCCGCGGTGGCGCAACTGGGTTTCCCGGTCGGCCTCGGTGAAAGGCATCGTGGCGCGTTTCTCGGCCAGGGGCAGGAAGGCGGGAAGGAAAGCCTCGCCCACGGCACGGGTAAAGGCGAAATCGGCCTCCCAGTCGCCGGTGTCCAGATCATCGTAGAAGATCCCGCCGACGCCCCGGGCCCGGCCACGGTGAGGGACGAAGAAATACTCGTCGGCCCAGGCCTTGAACTTCGCATAGTAATCCGGCGAATGCGCGTCGCATGCGGCCTGCATCGTGGCGTGGAAATGCGCGGTGTCCTCGGCATATTCGATGGCCGGGTTCAGGTCGGACCCACCGCCAAACCATGCGGCGCCAGGGGTCCAGAACATGCGGGTATTCATGTGCACGGCCGGGGCATGCGGGTTCTGCATGTGCGCCACCAGGCTGATGCCCGAGGCCCAGAATCGCGGGTCGCGGTCCATGCCGGGCACACCGCGCGCAGCCATGGCGCGCTGGGCCTTTTCTCCCAGGATTCCATGCACTTCAGACCAGTTGACCCCGACCTTTTCAAAGACCCGGCCACCGCGCATGACGCTCATGATCCCGCCGCCGCCATTGTCTGCCCGGGTGGTGGGGGTGACCTCGAACCGGCCCGCAGCGCCTTCGCCGGGAACCCGATCCTCCAGCCCCTCGAATGCGGCAACGATCAGGTCGCGCAAGGTGCGGAACCACTCGGCGGCGCGGGCCTTGCGGCTGTCGAAGGGATCAGTCATCCTTGTGTCTCCACCTGTTGACAGCGCCATGCCTAGCACCCCGGCGCGACGCTTTCCACCCGGAGCGGAGGCCTGCATGAAACGCATTGCCCTTGCCCTGCCGCTGCTTCTGTTCGCCTGCGGCACCCCGCAGGAACAGTGCATCAATCGCGGCACGCGCGATCTGCGAACGGTGGACCGGCTGATCGCCGAGACCGAAGGCAACCTTAAGCGCGGCTATGCTATTGAAACAATTACGGAATACGATGTAGCCTGGGATACCTGCCTGACGTCCGTGACAGTTGATGGTCAGACCCTGCTGAAGCCTCGCCCCTGCCTGAAGGAACGCCCGCGGACAGTCGAGCGCCCGAAGGCGATCGACCTGAATGCCGAGGCTGCAAAGCTGGAAAGCCTGAAGTCCAAACGGAAGGAGCTGGCCCTTGCGGCCGAAGCGGTGATCGCCCAGTGCAAGGCGCAATATCCAGAGTGACATCCCTCGCGCGGGCGTCTGCCCGCGGTCCGGTCAGGCCAGGGTGACGGCCATCCTGCCGAAAGGTGCGGTGGATGCGCAGGCGGCGTCAACCAGGGTAAACGGCTGGCTGTCTGCGTGAGGCGGGTGGCGTCATTGCGCCTCCCCGCTCTGTGCGCAGCTGGCCGCCCAACGCGCAGGAAGTGCGCGTCGATGCCTGCGTCACTCCTCGCCTCGATTGCTCCGACGAAGGCGACGCAGTCGGCCGGGAAGGCGTTGGCCGGGCCTCAATGCGCAGGCGGGACCACGGCGTCCAGCAGGCTGCGACCGCCATCCACCGTCAGCACCTGCCCGGTTACGAACCCTGCCGCATCAGAGGCAAGGAACTGCACCGCCTCGGCCACCTCGGATGCTGCGGCGATGCGGCGCAGCGGCGTGGTACCGGCGATCTGGTCGCGCCAACCGGGATGTTCCTTCAGCGCCGCCTGAAGGCTTGCGCTCATCACGCTGCCGAAGGCGACGGCGTTCACCCGGATTCCCTTCGACGCCAGCGCCACGGCCAGCGAGCGGGTCATCTGGTCCATGGCTGCCGCAGCCATGGAATAGGCCAGCAGTTCGGGGCGGGTCGCCTGTGCGGTGATCGACGAGATGTTGATGATCGAACCCAGCATCGCACCCTCTTCCACGCCATTGCGTTCGGCATGCTGGATCATCCGCCTGGCGGTAAGCTGCGACATTCGCAGCGCCGTCATCACATTCTGGCGCAGCAGATCCTCGACCGCGTCCTCCTCGGGGTTGAGCGGGTTCGACACCGCCATCCGCCGGTTGGCATTCACCAGGATGTCAACCCGATCGAAGGCATCCAGCGTGGCCGACAGAAGGTTGGCGATGGTCAGCTTTTCGCACAGATCGCCCACAAACATGCGGATCGGGCCTTCCGCGCGGGCTTCCTCGCCCACCTCGGCTTCCAGCCTGGCTTCATCGATGTCTGCGAACATGACATTCGCGCCCTTGTCCACCAGATGCCGGGCGATGGCGAGGCCCAAGCCCGCTGCGGCGCCGGTGACGATGGCGGTCTTGCCGGAAACGGAAAAGGTCATGCAGTGCCTCTAGGGATTGGCCCGTCTGGGCCTGGTGGCATTGATCACGCGAAAGGTGCTGTCGCCGGCTACCTCTTCGTGGGTAAGGAAGCATTCGGACAGGGATGCGTCATACGGCAGGTGACGGTTCGCCACCAGCCACAGGCTGCCGCCGGGGGTCAGCATCCGGCGAGCTGCGCGGATGAAGGCCCCGCCCAGCTTGGGATCAGCCTCGCGCCCGGTGTGGAAGGGCGGGTTCATCACCACAACGTCCAGCAGCGTATCGGGCCGCCAGCCGGTTGCATCGGCCCAGTGGAACCGGGCGCGGGGATCTGTGATGTTGGCCCTTGCGCAGGCCAGCGCGTCGGCCTCGGCCTCGACCAGGTCAAGACTTTTGACGCCAGGGTGCTTCAGGATCTCTGCGGCAAGATAGCCCCAGCCGGCGCCAAGGTCGGCGACCTTGCCGGACAATTTCGCCGGCAAGGCGCCGGCAAGAAGGATCGAGCCCCGGTCGGGTGCGTCGGCCGAGAAGATACCGGGAAGGATCTGAAAACCCTGAACGGTCGCGGGCCGCGGCAGCCAGTCCGACAGATCCGGCCCCACCCGGAAACTGGCCAGCTTGCCATGCGCCTTCGACAGGCTTTCGGACAGGTCCACCCGGGCACGCAGCTCTCTGAGTGCAGCGTCGATTCCGTCGGTCTTCTGCCCGTCCACCGCCACCCAGCCCCCCGGCGCAACCTCGGCGGCGGCTCGGGCGATCAGCGCGCGGGCCGCCTGGCGCGAGCGGGGCAGGCAGACGATGGCGGCGGCATAGGGCGGGGCGGGCGTCGTGCTGTAGCGGGCGGAAAAATGGTCGTGGTCTGGCTTGAAGCCGGTCAACACCACCACACGATCCTGCGGCAGGGCCGACAGGTCATCGCCGATCCGCGGGCGATAGACGGCGATCCGTCCCTCGGGCGGAAGGGCAAGCGCGCCGGTTTCCAGCGCCATGTCCAGACGGGCGGATCGCATGAGCGGGGGCCTAGGCCCCCTGACCCCTTATGCCGGGGCGATGGATCATTCCTTTTCCATCGTGCATTGCAGGGGGTGCTGGTGGCGGCGCGAAAAGTCCATCACCTGCGCGACCTTGGTTTCCGCCACCTCGAAGCTGAACACGCCGACGACGGCGAGGCCCTTCTTGTGCACCGTCAGCATGATGTCGAAGGCCTGGGCATGGTTCAGGCCGAAGAACCGCTCCAGCACATGGACGACGAATTCCATGGGCGTGTAGTCGTCGTTCAGCAACAGCACCTTGTAAAGCGGAGGACGCTGGGTTTTCGTCTTGGGCTTGGTCAGAAGCGATGTGTCCG
Source organism: Tabrizicola caldifontis (assembly GCF_004762095.1). Lineage (GTDB taxonomy): Bacteria > Pseudomonadota > Alphaproteobacteria > Rhodobacterales > Rhodobacteraceae > Tabrizicola > Tabrizicola caldifontis. The sequence continues at coordinate 140,078 of NZ_SIJH01000008.1, read as the reverse complement.
GCCCGTTGCCATCCGTATTGCCGGACAGGATAAGGGGGCGCATCGACACCTGTGGTCGCTCCTTCGGATTCGGGGGTTGCAACTGGTGTGCGAAATATAGCCTTTTTTGCCCGGGCGAAAAGGGGCCGCTTTCGGGCCGGTGAACGGGGGGCCGATGCTGACCACGATCGGGTTCGATGCCGACGACACGCTGTGGCAGAACGAGGAGTTCTTCCGCCTGACACAGGAGAGGTTCATGTCGCTTCTGGCCGACCATGCCGCGCCAGAGCACCTGGCAGAGCGGCTGGAGGCGGCGGAACGGCGGAACCTGGGCCATTACGGCTTCGGGGTTAAGGGGTTCACCCTGTCAATGATCGAGACCGCGATCGAAGTGACCGAGGGCCGCGTCCCGGCAAAGGTGATCGGCGAACTCATCGCCGCGGGACGCGAGATGCTGGAGCATCCGATCCGGCTTCTGCCACATGCGCGCGCCACGGTAACTGCCCTGGCTGCGGACTATCGCGTGGTGCTGATCACCAAGGGCGACCTTCTGGACCAGGAACGCAAGCTTGCGCAGTCGGGGCTGGGCGATCTGTTCGATGCGGTAGAGATTGTCAGCCACAAGACCGAGGCCGCCTATCGCGCGATCTTCGCCCGGCACGGGACGGGGGCGGACCAGGCGATGATGGTGGGCAACTCGCTGAAATCAGATGTGATCCCTGCACTTGAGGCAGGCGCCTGGGGCGTGCATGTGCCGCACGGCCTGACCTGGGCGCTGGAGGCCGCCGAGCCCCCGGCAGGCCATCGCCGGTTTCACGAACTGCCCCACCTGGGCGCCCTGCCCGACCTTGTCGAAAGCCTGAAACCCGCGCGCAACCCCTAGCCTTGCGTTGCCTTTGGGGCGCAAGATATGGGTCTGCGCCCCGGAAAGTGCAGCATCCCTGCAACTGGATGAACTGATGCCTGAAACCCATTGGTATTTTTGGGTTTTCGGATGCAGTTTGCTGTGTTAGCCTTTCGGTTGAGGCAGAAAACGGCACCGGAAAACCGGGCCAGCAGGCAAAGGGTGGGCGACGTGGCATCGCTTCTGGGGCGGGTATTTCACACGATCTTTCTGGCTTTTGTGGTGGTTGCCTTCGTGGTGACATCACCGGTTCAGGCAGCCCCCTTCGCGGCCATCGTCATGGACGCACGGACCGGGGAGATCCTTTACGAGAAGAACGCGCGCACAAGGCTGCATCCGGCTTCGCTGACCAAGATGATGACCCTGTACATCGTCTTTCAGGAACTGGAAGCGGGCCGACTGTCGTTGGACACCATGGTGACCGTGTCGAAATATGCCGCCGCGCAGCCCCCTTCGCGCCTTGGCCTGAAGCCCGGACAGAAGATCGCGGTGCGCTATCTGATCCGCGCGGCGGCGATCAAGTCGGCCAACGATGCGGCGGCGGCGCTGGGCGACGCGGTCAGCGGCGACCATGTCACCTTCGCCAAGCGGATGACCCGCACGGCGCGGCAGCTGGGGATGAACGACACCACCTTCCGCAATGCCCACGGCCTGACGGCCGAGGGGCACCTGTCCACGGCCTATGACATGAACGTGCTGGGGCGGCATCTGTTCTATGATTTCCCCCAGTATTACAACATCTTCTCGCGCCGCACGGCCGATGCGGGCATCGCCACGGTCAGAAACACCAATACGCGGTTCCTTGACAGCTACGAAGGCGCGGACGGGATCAAGACCGGCTACACCGGCCCTGCCGGTTTCAACCTGACGGCCTCGGCCCGCAGGGGCAACAAGCATATCATCGCCACCATCTTCGGCGGCACCTCGACGGCGCAGCGCAACGCGAAGATGGCCGAACTGATGGACATCGGCTTTGGCGCGGCGAAGAACCGGGTCCGCGAACAGCCCCCCGTCGCCCCGGCCCCCCTGCCGCCCGACGCGCTGATCGCCTCGGCCGCGGACGAGATCGACGAGATCGACGCCGCAGGCGGCGCAGGCAAGACGGTGAGGATCTCGGGTGAGGTCCGACGGTCGCTGCGGCCCAAGGCGCGGCCCGAAAAGCCGACCGTGCCGGAAGAGGTGACGATCGCGATGGCAGCCGGGATCGAAGGTGCACTGGCCGAAGCGACCTCCACACCCGCGCCGGAAGGCACGCTGGAATTCCAGGCCGAAACCATGGCTATGGGTGCGCCGCCCGCCGAAACACCGGCCCCGACCGCCCTTGCCGCAACCGGGCCACTTGCTGATCCGGAACCGCCGGCGCTGCCCGAGACCCGGCTTGCCGAGGCCGCGCCCGAGCCCGGCACGCTCGACGCCCAGGCCGCGCTGCTTGTCGCGGACGCTGCTCCTGCCGATCCGGGGCTTGCCGCAATCCGTCCGATGCCGCGCCCCGAGACCGCCGCGGATATGGCCGCGGCAGAGCCTGCCCTGATCGAGGCCGAGGCACAGATTGCTGCTATTGACGAGCTGCCCGCACGGGCTACCGAGGCACTCGTTGCCGAAGCGGCGCAGCCCGACCTTGCGCTGCCCGAAACCGCGCCACCGGTCGAGGACATCCTGCTTGCAACAGCGGAGCCCGAACTGGTGGTGACCGATCCGGGCCTTTCGCTGGAAGATCCCGTCCTGAGCGAGGTGACTGCGGTCGAAACCGTTGCCGCTGCAAGCCACCTTCCGCCGGGTGATGCCATGACGCCGGCACCAGCCCGCAAGGCCCCGATCTTCGACACGGTCGAAATGGCCGAAGAACAGGCCTCCGAGCCTGCGGAAGAGGTCGTGGTCGTCATGTCCACCTCGGGCGGGCGGCATTTCGGGGTGAACGTCGGTGAATTCGCCTCGCGCTATGATGCCGAGAAGGCGCTGCTGAAGACCGCACTGGCCGAAAGCGCCACGCTGAACGAAGGCCTGCGCAAGACCACCCAGTCGGGAGGCAAGTGGCGGGCAACCTTTCTGGGGCTGACCGAGGATCAGGCGCAGCTGGCTTGCCGCCGCCTGCGGGCCCGGGCCGTGCCCTGCGAAACCGTGGGAGGCTGAATTGGTCGCACTGGTCTTTCCCGCCCTGCCCACCGTCACGCTGCCGGTGACCGGGCGGCAGGAACGCTTTCCTGTCCGCCGCATCTTCTGCGTCGGCCGCAACTATGCCGAACACAGCCGCGAGATGGGGGGCGAGCCGGAACGCGAATCCCCCTTCTTCTTCACAAAGCCGGGGGATGCGGTGGTCGAATCGGGCAGCCGCATCCCCTACCCCATGGCAACGACAAACCTGCACCACGAGGGCGAACTTGTACTTGCCATCGGCAAGGCCGGGGCAATGGTCCCGGAAGAGGACGCGCCGAACCTGATCTGGGGCCATGCCGCCGGCAACGACCTGACGCGCCGCGACCTTCAGGCCGAGGCCAAGGCGAACCGCCGCCCCTGGGACATGGCCAAGGGTTTCGACAAGTCGGCCGTCGTCGGCCCGATCCGGCCCGGTGCCCTGCCCGATGGTTCGCTTCGCTGCAGCGTGAACGGCACCACCCGGCAGGAGGCGCGGTTGTCGGACATGATCTGGACACCCGCCGCGATCATCGCGGCCCTGTCGCGCCTGGTCAGCCTCAGCCCCGGCGACCTGATCTTCACCGGAACGCCAGCGGGCGTCGGTCCGCTCAACCGCGGCGATACCTGCAAGGTGGAAATCGACGGGCTGCAATCGGCCACCGTGACCATCGCCTGAAGGCAGCACCACGGCTGAACAGCACTTGCAGCTGCCAGGAACCCTTGCGAAAACCGCTGCCACCTTCCCGGGAGCACGTCATGCGCGCCGGCCTTGCCGCCCTTGTCTTCGCCTATGTCCTCAGCCAGTTCTACCGGGCCTTCCTGGCGGTGCTGGCCCCGGTGCTTGAGGCCGACCTTGGCGCGACCAAGGCAGACCTGGCCTTTGCCTCGGGCGCCTGGTTCCTGGCCTTCGCGCTGATGCAGATTCCGGTGGGCGAGGCGCTGGACCGGATTGGTCCCCGGCTGACGGCTGCCGCCGCGCTGATTGTCGGGGCGGTGGGGGCCGGGCTGTTCGCCGCGGCCGGCTCACCGGCGACACTGACTGTGGCGATGGCACTGATCGGGGTCGGCTGCTCTCCTGTCCTGATGGCAAGTTACTTCATCTTTGCCCGGCAGTTCTCGCCGGCCGTATTCGGAACGCTGGCGGGCGCGACGATCGGGATAGGCAGCCTGGGCAACATCGGCGCCTCGTTGCCGCTGACCCTGGCGGTCGAAGCCTTCGGCTGGCGCGGCACGGTCTGGGCGCTGGCCGCGGTAACCGGGCTGACCGGCCTGGTCGTGGCCGCACTGGTGCGCGATCCTGCGCGGGCGGAACGCGGCGCGGGCGGGTCTTACCTGACGCTGCTGAAGATGCCCGCACTCTGGCCGATTTTCGCAATCATGGTGGTCTGCTATGCCCCTGCGGCGGGGCTACGCGGGCTGTGGCTGGGCCCCTATTTCGCCGATGTCCACGGCTATTCCCGCCCCGAGATCGGCGTTGCAAGCCTGTGGATGGGGCTGGCAATGGTGGCGGGCAGCTTTGCCTATGGGCCGCTGGACCGCTGGCTCGGCACGCGGAAATGGGTGATCTTCACGGGCAACGCGCTGACCCTGGCCTGTCTTGCGGCACTTTGGCTGACGCCTGCGACCGGGCCGGTGCTGGCTACGGCGATGTTCGTGGGCGTCGGCTTCTTCGGAGCGACCTTTCCCATCGTGATCGGCCATGGCCGCGCTTTCCTGCCGCCGCAGCTGACGGGAAGGGGCGTGGCGCTGATCAACCTCTGCGGCATCGGCTCGGCCGGGGTCTTGCAGGTTGTGACCGGGCGTATTCATGCCTCACTGGCCCTGCCTGTAGACGGGGTCACTCCGGCTGCGCCGCTTACACCGTACATCGGCCTTTTCGGGTTCTATACGCTGTTCGTAGCGGCGGGTCTGCTGATCTACCTGTTCTCCCGCGACCGCACTGATTGATACCGGCGGCGGAACCTGTCGAATCCGCTTTTCTGCGGTCGCGCCTTGCGCTATGGGCCGCCCGTCCCCGAAGGGCGGGGGCGGACAAGGAGAACCCCGATGGGCTACAAGGTCGTCGTCGCGGGTGCCACGGGCAACGTGGGCCGCGAAATGCTGAACATCCTCGCCGAGCGCGAGTTCCCGGTCGATGAGATCGCCGCGCTGGCGTCGCGCAAATCTCTGGGCACCGAGGTCAGCTTCGGCGACAAGACACTCAAGACCAAGGACTTGGACACCTTCGACTTCACCGGCTGGGACATTGCCCTGTTCGCCGTGGGGTCCGAGGCGACCAAGATCTATGCGCCCAAGGCCGCCGCTGCGGGCTGCGTGGTGATCGACAACTCGTCGCTTTACCGCTACGACCCCGAGATCCCGCTGATCGTGCCGGAAGTGAACGCCGATGCGATCCACGGCTACAAGAACAGGAACATCATCGCCAACCCCAACTGCTCGACCGCGCAGATGGTGGTGGCGCTGAAGCCGCTGCACGACCGGGCGAAGATCAAGCGGGTGGTGGTGGCCACCTACCAGTCGGTCTCGGGTGCCGGCAAGGAAGGTATGGACGAACTTTGGGAACAGACCAAGGCGGTCTACAACCCGGTCGCCGAGGTGCCGCCGAAGAAGTTCACCAAGCAGATCGCCTTCAACGTGATCCCGCACATCGACGTGTTCATGGACAGCGGCGAGACCAAGGAAGAATGGAAGATGGTGGCCGAGACGAAGAAGATCCTCGACCCCTCGATCAAGGTCACGGCAACCTGCGTCCGGGTGCCGGTCTTCGTCGGCCATTCCGAGGCGATCAACATCGAGACCGAGGAGTTCCTCGACTGGCAGGAGGCCCAGGACATCCTGCGCGAGGCACCCGGCGTGATGCTGATCGACAAGCGGGAACCCGGCGGCTACATCACCCCAATCGAATGCGTGGGGGAATATGCGACCTATGTCAGCCGCGTCCGGCAGGATTCGACCGTCGAGAACGGGCTGAACCTGTGGTGCGTCAGCGACAACCTGCGCAAGGGTGCTGCGCTGAACGCCGTGCAGATCGCCGAGCTTCTGGGCCAGAAGGTCTTGAAGAAGGGCTAAGGGTTTCTTGATCCTTCCTTGCGAGGGTCTCGGTTCATGGCCGAGACCCTTTTTCCATTGCGCCGAAGTTTTGTGGCGGCAGTTCGTGGCGCTGTGCCGCGCGCGTGACGAGACTGCGGGTGCGGTGCTGCGGGATCTGATGCTTCTGGCCGTGAAACACACCGAGAGCCGCAAGGCGTGGAGTGACACAGTCATCGACGAGCGGCTTCTCGTTTGACTTCGTCTTTTCATCGCGCAGGCGCTGGCAATGTCCGAAAGCTGGGCACAGATGCAATCCGCGCTGCGCGATCGGGGCCAGAGCTTCCTGCCTTCAGTCAGAGCGCTGACCCTGACCGGGATTTCAACCGGAAATCCGTTTGCCAAGTCTGCTCATGTGGGACTGGCCTGTCTGGGCCTTGCCCGCCGGTTCGGTGCCTGCTTTCCCGGCCATCCGGGCCCGGGGCTGGCGGCGCAGGCGCTCAGGCCGGCTGCGCCAGCATCGGGCGTTCGCGGATCGGCAGGTGCACAAGCGCGCTGAAGGCGCCCACCCCGACCCCGATCCACCAGACCAGGGTGTAATCCCCGCTCAGGTCATACATCTTGCCACCCAGCCACACCCCCAGGAACCCGCCGATCTGGTGCGAAAGGAACACCACGCCGTAAAGCGTGCCCATGTAACGGATGCCGTAGATATGGGCGACAAGACCAGAGGTCAGCGGCACGGTGGCCAGCCACAGCGCCCCCATGACTGCCGAGAAGATCAGCACGCTGGCCGGGGTGATCGGCAGCAGGATGAAGACCGCTGCGGCAACGGTGCGTCCGGCATAGATCCAGAACAGCAGATATTTTCTGGTGTGCCTCTTGCCCAGATAGCCCGCCGTCAGGGTGCCCACGATATTGAACAGCCCGATCACCGCGATCGACACCGCCCCCAGGGCCGAGGTGGTGGTGATGCCGATCCCCGCCAGCATCGACCCTGCATCGATGGGTGAACAGAGTTCCGTCACGAAGGCCGGGAAATGTGCGGTGATGAAGGCCAGCTGATAGCCGCAGGAGAAGAAGCCCAGGAAGATCAGCGTGTAGGACGGGTCGCGGAAGGCGCGGATCAGGACCGTGCCCATGCTTTCCTCCAGCTCCTGCCGGCTGGCAAGTTGCGGGCTGCGCAGGAAGGGCAAGGCCAGCAGCGTGGCAAGAATCACGGCTGCGAAGATGATGAACACCGTCTGCCAGCTGTAGGATTGCAGGAGCCACTCGGCCGTGGGCGCCCCGAAGACCTGCCCCGCCGACCCGGCGGCGGTGGCGATGCCCAGCGCCATCGAGCGGTTTTCGGGGCTGGCCGCCCGACCGACGATGGCGAGGATCACCCCAAAGCCGGTGCCGGCGATGCCGAAACCCACCAGGATCGCCAGAAACTGATGCTGGCCGGGTGTCACCGCATAGGCCGAAAGCACCAGCCCCGCGGCATAGAGGATGGCCCCCCAGACAATCGCCTTGCGATCACCGAAGCGTTCAGCCAGGGCCCCGAACAGCGGCTGGCCGATGCCCCACGCCAGGTTCTGGATCGCGATGGCCAGCGAGAAATCGGCGCGCAGCCAGCCGAACTCCGAAGCGATGGGGATCTGGAAAACACCGAAGCTGGCGCGGATCGCGAAAGAGATCATCAGGATCACGCAACCGGCAATCAGGACGGGGGTGATGAGGGGCGACTTTGCCATGGAGGCCTCCGGGCTCGGGCGCGGAGGGTGCGGCGGCTTTCTGACGGGGTCAACCGCGATCTTGTTATGGTTACAGCCGGGTTTTGCCGGATTTCTGCACAACCCTTTGTGCAACTGTCGCAAGGTCGCGGTCTGACTGCCCCGGACTTTGCCGTTGCGGGACAAAGACCTATGGGCGCGGTTGCGACATCGTCGTAGGCTGGCCCGGACGATCTGTCCTGCACGGCGTCAGGCGAAACGGGAGGCTTGGATGAAGGATTGGTGGCGTGGCGCGGTGACCTATCAGGTCTATCCCCGGTCGTTCCAGGATTCGAACGACGACGGGGTGGGTGACCTGCCCGGCATCACGCGGCGGCTGGATCATCTGGCGCAGCTCGGGGTGGATGCTCTATGGCTGTCGCCCTTCTTCAAAAGCCCGATGAAGGACATGGGCTATGACGTCAGCGACTATTGTGACGTCGACCCGGTCTTCGGAACCCTGGCCGATTTCGATGCGCTGGTGGGACGGGCGCATGCGCTGGGCCTCAAGGTCATCATCGACCAGGTGCTGAGCCATACCTCCGACCAGCACCCTGCCTTCGCAGAAAGCCGGTCGAGCCGGGTCAACCCGAAGTCCGACTGGTATGTCTGGGCCGACCCTTGGTATGATGGCACGCCGCCGAACAACTGGCTTTCGGTGTTTGGGGGCCCGGCATGGACCTGGGATGCACGGCGCAAGCAGTATTACCTGCACAACTTCCTCGCCAGCCAGCCCGACCTGAACTATCACAACCCGGAGGTGCAGGACTGGGCGCTTGGCAACATGCGTTTCTGGCTGGATCGCGGGGTCGACGGCTTCCGCTTCGACACCGTGAACTACTTCTTCCACGACCCCATGCTGCGCGACAATCCAGCCGACTACCGTGTCAAGACCGAGCCCGAAGCCAACCCCTACGGCATGCAGTATCACCTCTTTTCCAAGAACCAGCCCGAAAACCTTGCGTGGATGGAACGCATCCGCTGCCTGCTGGACGAATACGGCGCGGCCAGCGTGGGCGAGATGGGCGAAAGCCACCATGCAATCCGCATGATGGGGGAATACACTGCGCCGGGGCGGCTGCATCAGTGCTATTCCTTCGAATTGATGGGGTACGACTATTCCCCCGGCTTCTTCCGCGACCGGATCGAAGGCTTCTTCCGTGGCGCGCCGGATGGCTGGCCGATGTGGGCCTTTTCCAATCATGACGTGGTGCGTCACGTCAGCCGCTGGCTGCCGTATGGCGAAAGCCCAGAGGTGCTTGCGAAACAGGCTGCCGCGCTTCTGCTGTCGTTCGAAGGGTCGATCTGCCTGTGGCAGGGGGAAGAGCTTGGCCAGACGGATACCGCTCTCGACTTCGAGGAACTGACCGACCCGCAAGGCATTGCCTTCTGGCCGGAACCGGTGGGCCGCGACAATACCCGCACGCCGATGATCTGGGACGCCTCGCCGCATGGCGGGTTTTCCAGGGTCAAGCCGTGGCTGCCGGTCAAACCCGAACAGGCCGCCCGGCACGTCGAAGGGCAGACGGGCGCCCAGGGATCGGTGCTCGAACACTACCGGGCGCTGCTGGCGTTCCGCAAGACATCGCAGGCCCTGCGGTCCGGGCGTTCCCGGTTCCTTGACCTGGACGAGCCGCTGCTGGGCTTCGTCCGGGGCGAAGGCGAAGGGGCGCTGCTTTGCCTGTTCAACCTGTCCACCGTGGCCCGTGTGGTCACCGTGTCGGGCGTCGGCACCGCGGTCGGCCCGTCGGTCCATGCCGTGGCCGAAGGAGAGAGGCTGCGGCTTGGCCCGAACGCAGCGGTATTCCTGCCGGTGACGGGTGAGGTGACCGTTACCGACTGAGCCCGCGCCGGGCCCCACCCGGACTCTCAGCTTTACCCTGCCGCGCAAACAGAGCCGGTGGCGCGCGGTCGGCTGGCAGGCGCGGGTATCTCTGCCATCGGCCTCACAGCGGCTGCCAGTGCACCCCGGCCGCTGGGATGGTGACCCCGCCCCATTCCGCCGGCACGCAATTGTAGTTGAACAGGAAGCGGTGCGTCGCCGTTTCGCGGCGGCGCAGTCCTTCGGGCAGGATTTCGGTCTCGATTCCTTCGGCCGCGCAGGCGCGCAGCAGGATGCGGGTCAGCGCCGCCTCGTCCGGCCAGCCAGCCAGATAGTGTAGTCGGCCCGCCGCCACCATGGCCGGCCAGCCGTCCTCGGCCGCCTCGACGACCCCGGCCGAACCTTCCAGCTTCTCGCGCCAGCTGACCAGCGCCCCGCCCTGCGCCAAGGCCACCGGCACATCCGGCGGCAGGCTTTCCACCCGGGCGACCACTGCATCCAGCCCCGGCAAGGCGGGGGGCAGCGGCACCGGGATCGCAAAGTCGGGCGTGCGCGAATTGGCGCGTGGCCCCAGGATCGCCGTGCCGTCGAACGCGGCCAGAGCGGCCTTCAGCGGATCGGACAGAGTGAACAGACCCGGCGCCAGCACCAGCCGATAGGCAGACAGGTCGGCCGTATCCGGCGGGATGATGTCGATGTTCAGCCCCAGCTTGCGCAGGCCCTTGTATAAATGAAAAACCAGCCAGAAATAGCTGAAACTGCGGCCCTGCGGCTGGATCTCCCACGCCCAGTCCGAGGCATAGTCGAAGACCAGCGCCACGTCGGCGCTTCCCGTCCCGGCCTCGGGCATCGCCGCCAATTCCCTTGCCACCTGCCCCGCCTCGCCGAAGGCCGGTGCCGGGGCGCTGTCGGGGCGCAGAAGACCCGCGTGCATCTGCTCCTGCGCGAAAGGTGCCTGGCGCCAGCGGAAATAGCACACCGCTTCCGCGCCATGGGCAAAGGCCTCCCAGGCCCATAGCCGCGCCATGCCCGGTAGCGGATCGGGGTTGAAGGGCGCCCAGTTCACCGGCCCCGGCTGCTGCTCCATGATCCACCAGCGGCCCCGCCCGACCGCTCGGTATAGGTCGTGGTGGAAGGCCTGGAAATCCGGGTCGCCCTGCCGGACGAAGCGGCGCCTGTGTTCGGCATCCGCCGGGATGCGGTCGGACAGGAAGCCCAGCGGATAGCTGTCCCAACTGGCGATATCGAGGTCGGCCCCGACCTTCCAGTGGTCGAACTCGGTGATCGCGCCCATGAAATTGTGCGCGACGGGGGCGGTGGAGTGCTTGCGGATGATCTCCACCTGAAGCCGGTTGAAGCTGGCCACCTGATCGCTGGAGAAGCGGCGGAAATCCATGACATGGCTCGGGTTCGGCTCGGTCACGGTCAGGTTTGGCAGGCCGACCTCGCGGAAGTCGCGGTATTCCATCGACCAGAACACGTTGCCCCAGGCGCGGTTGAGCGCGGCCGGGGACTGGTATTTCTGCGCCAGCCAGTCCTGGAAGGCGGTTTTCGCGGCCTCGGAATAACTCAGCGTCGTGGCGTGGCAGGCATATTCGTTGTCGGTCTGCCAGGCAGCGACATGCGGGTTCTTCCCGTAACGCTCGGCCAGGGCAGAGACGATCCTCGCGCATTCCGCGCGATAGCCCTGATGCGAGAAGCAGTAATGCCGGCGCGAGCCGAAGCCGCGCGGCCGGCCCTCCCTGTCCACGGCCAGCATGTCCGGATGGCGGTCCAGCATCCAGCGCGGCGGGGTCGCGGTGGGCGTGCCCAGCACCACCTTCAGCCCGCGCGCGCCCAGCGTCGCGATCGCACGGTCGAGCCAGCCCCAGTCATAGCGGCCCGGCTCGGGCTCCATCCGTGACCAGGCGAATTCGCCGATCCTGACCCAGGTCAGGCCCAGCGCCGCCATGCGGTCGGCATCCTCGGCCCATTTTTCTTCGGGCCAGTGTTCGGGATAATAGCATACGCCAAGCGTGCGTTTCATGACAGGACCTGAGGTTCGGGAAGGCCCCGGGCAATGCCGGGGAAGGCAAAGACCTGGCCCGAGGCGGGATGCGCCTTGCGGGCGGACTCGTCCATGTGTTCAAGCGCGGTCGTGACGAAAAGGGTTCTCATATCCGTTCCGCCGAAGGCCGGGCACGAGGATTGCGGCGCGCCGGGTGTTTCCACCGCGCGCAGGAAGCTACCGTCGGGCGCATAGGCGGCAACGCGGCCCGCGCCCCATTGCGCATTCCAGAACAGCCCTTCGCTATCGATGACGGCCCCGTCCGGGTTCAGCCCCTCGGAGGTCAGATCCAGCCAGACCTCGGGCTCTCCGACCGGCCAGCCCCCGGCATCCAGGGCGACCTTCATCACACGACCCGTCGCAGTATCTGCGAAATGCGCCGCCCGTCCGTCCGAGGTGAAGCAGATCGCGTTCGGGATGGTGATGCCGTCAAACAGCCGTCGCAGTTCGCCCCGATGCCAGCGCCAGATCGAGCCCGCGCCCGGCTCGGCCCGCTTGCCCATCAGCCCGAACCAGAAGCCACCCTGCCGGTCTGCGCGGCCATCGTTCGACCGCGTGCCCGGGCTGCCCACATGGGCCAACACCTCGTGGCCGCCGCTGGCAAGATCAAGGCGGTGCAGTCCGACCTCCGAGGCGATTAGAAGATGCTCCGCATCCAGCCAGCCCGCGGCCGAGACCATGTGCGGAAAGGTCCAGGACTTCTCCTGACTGTGCAGGGTCCGGTTCAGGATGTCGAACCAGAACAGACGTTCATGAACCGGGTGCCAGAAGGCGCCTTCGCCCAGTTCGCAGGGGCGGGCATCGAAGATCATCGGAAGACCTCGTCATAGGCGGCAACGATCCGCGCGGCCCGCGCGGCGACTTCGTCCAGCGCCAGCCCCGGCGTGTAAAGCGCGGTGCCGATGCCGAAACCGTCCGCCCCGGCCTTCGCCCAGTCGGCGAAATTCGCCGGTCCCGCCCCGCCCACAGCATAGACCGGCAGTCCCTTCGGCAGCACCGCGCGCAGGGCCTTCAGCCCCTCGGGCCCGATCAGGCTGCCGGGGAACAGCTTCAGCCCCGTCGCTCCCGCCCTGATCGCGGCGAAACACTCGGTCGGCGTCATCACCCCCGGCCAGCTCGCCATGCCGGCGGCGCGGGTGGTGGCGATCACCTCGGGGTCGCAGTTCGGCGAGACGACCAGCGTCCCGCCCGCCGCCCTGACCTTGGCGACTTCCTCGACCGTCAGCACCGTGCCCGCGCCGATCTCGGCACCCGGCACCGCCGCCGCCATCGCGGCGATCGAGGCGAAGGGGTCGGGCGAATTCAGCGGCACCTCGATCCGGGTGATCCCGGCTGCCACCAGGGCATGCGCGGCCGCGGCGGCCTCGGCCGGGGTGATCCCGCGAAGGATGGCGATCAGGTTGCGGTGGGTCATCGGTCGGATACCTTTTCGGGGGCAAGCAGCGACAGCCCCGCCAGCGTGCAGTCGGTCGCGGACAGCCGCTTCGCCTCGACGCCCTGCGCGGCCATCGCGCGGGCATAGGCCGCGGAAATGCGCTCGGCCCCGACCAGCGTCACGCGCTGGCCCAGCCAGTAGGGCCGGGCGGCGGCAAGCTCGGCCCCGATCAGCAGACCCGACAGCCGGGCCCGCGCGGCATCGGGCGCAAGCCCGGCGATCAGCCCCTCGGCCCGGATTGTGAACAACCGTGCGGCAATCCGTTCGGGGCGCGAAATCGCATCGGACACCGCGCCGTCGAAGGCCGCATCGTCCCAGCCTTCGGTCTGCATCCCGTGGCGCAGGACCGAGGCGCCTGACAGAAGTGCGAACAGTTCTCCGGTCATGAAGGTCTGGAAGCTGACCACCTCGCCCGCGCTGACATGAACCCATTTCGAATGGGTGCCGGGCAGGCAGAGCACCCCGTCATAGCCGGGCATCAGTCGCAGCGCGCCGGCGATCTGCGTCTCCTCGCCCCGCATCACGTCGGCGGGTTGCGCCTGTTTCAGCCCCGGCGCGATCCAGACCGTCAGGCGTGGATCGGCAGTCGGCGCCCTGACCAGCGCTGCCCGGTCCAGCGGCGTGCAGGGCACCGCGCGATAGGGCGCCTCGCACCAGCCCTGCCGGCTGCCGACCATGCCGCAGGCCACCACCGGGGGCCGGTCGTCCAGCCAGGCCCCGATCAGCCGCAGAAGCGCGGGCTCGAACCCCTCGCGGGTCAGCTTGCCCATGCCCTCGTTCGAACTGGTCTCGGCCAGCACCCGCCCATCCGCCGCCATCGCGAAGGCGCGCAGATTCGAGGTGCCCCAGTCCACGGCGATCCAGGCAGGAGAGAGGGCGGTCATGAGGAGATATAGCCTCCATCCAGGATGAGGGTCTGCGAGGTCATCATGCGCGAGGCGTTCGATGCCAGAAACAGCACCGTCCCCGCCATGTCCTCGGGCTGGATCGGATCGGGCAGGCACTGGCGGGCCAGATGGGCCGACAGCGACTCGGGCGTGACCCAAAGCTCCTTCTGCCGTTCGGTCAGCACCCAGCCAGGGGCGATGGCGTTGACGCGGATACGGTCCGGCCCGAACTCGCGCGCCAGCGTCCGGGTCAGGCCCACGATCCCGGCATTGGCGGTGATGTAGGCGGCATAGCCCGTATCGGCCATCATGAAGCTGATCGAGGAGAAGTTGACGATCGACCCCCCGCCCGCGGCCTTCATGCCGGGGATGACCTGCTGGCAGGCGAAGAAATAGGACCGCAGGTTCACCGCCATCGACCAGTCCCAGAAGGCCTGGTCGGTCTTCAGCGTGTCGTGCCGCGTGTCGTTCGCGGCATTGTTCACCAGCACGGTGATGGCCCCGTGCGCCCTGGCGGCGGTTTCCAGCGTCAGCTGCAACTGGTCGGTCAGCGCGATGTCGCAGGGCAGGAACAGCGGGCGGTTGCCGGTTGCGGCCTCCATCCGGTCGCAGAAGGCCGTTGCGTCGGACCGCTGGCAGAAAGCGACCTTTGCCCCCTGGCGCAGGAAGGCTTCGGTCAGCGCCGCGCCGATGCCCGCACCGCCCCCGGTGATGAATACAGACTGACCCTTCAGGTCAGGGAAGATCGGATCGGTCATGACCTTGTTCCTTCGACCACCCACATCGTCGCCGGCCAGGCGACCGGCAATTGGATGCCATGGGTCATCAGGGCCCGGCCGCTCAGCGTCAAGGGGCCGGCTTTCAGCGCGTTCGGCCCACGCGACTGTCTGGGCGCGTCCTCGGCATTGATCAGCCTGATTTCATAGCGCGCCTCGGGGTCGAGGCCCGTCAGCCGCATCGGACGCGGCAGGATCTGGCGGCTGGCCTCGGCCTGGCCGGCGAAGACGACGAAACGACCGCCATCCGCGGCAAGCTGAAGCTCGGCCGTCACTGCGGGGTCGTCACTGTCCAGCCGCAGGATGGTGCCCGCCATCATCCAGCCGCGGTTCGCCTTCCACCAGCGGGTGACGCGGGCAAGGGTCAGCGCCTCTTCGTCGGTCAGCTCGCGCAGGTCCATCTCGAATCCCATGTGCCGCTGGGCGGCAACCCACGCGCGGAAGGCCATCGGCAGCACCCGGCCGGAGGTATGGCAGTGACGCGGTCCGACATGACTGCCGGTGATACAGGCCGGCAAAAACAGCGCTGCATCATGCTGGATACGAAGGCGTTCCAGCGCATCGTTGCTGTCGGACAGCCAGACCCGGTGTGTATGGGCAAGGATTCCGGCGTCGATGCGGCCGCCGCCACTGGCGCAGGTCTCGATCTCGACCCCCGGATGGGCGGCGCGCAGGCGAGCGAGAAGCTCGTAGATCCCGCGCGACTGGCTGGCATCGACCACCGGCAGCAGGCGGTTGTGGTCCCATTTGACATAGTCGATCGGGTATTCGGTCAGGATCGCCGAGATCTGATGAAAAAGGTTTTCGCGCACTTCGGGCCGCGAGAGGTTCAGCACCATCTGGTGGCGCCCCGTGGTCTGTTCGCGCGGCCCCAGCATCCAGTCTGGATGGGCGCGGAACAGGTCGCTGTCAGGGTTCACCATCTCGGGCTCGAACCACAGACCGAAGGCCATGCCCAGCGAATGGACGTGAGAGATAAGCGGGTTCAGCCCGTCAGGCCACTTCTTGCGGTCAACTGTCCAGTCGCCCAGCGACGAGGTGTCATCGTCGCGCCGGCCGAACCAGCCATCATCCAGCACGAAGCGTTCGGCACCCAGCGCCGCGGCGCGGGTGGCGATCTCGGCCAAGGCGTCAAGCCGGTGATCGAAATAGACCGCCTCCCAGCAGTTATAGTGAACGGGCCGGGGGCGGGCCGGGGCGGGCCAGTGCACCACGCGGTCACGCAGGTCGCGCTGGAAGATGGCGGCAATGCCGTTCAGCCCCGAAGTGGAGCAAGCGGCAATCAGCTCGGCTGTCTCGAACCGGGTGCCGGGTTCGGTTTCGGCGCCCAGGGCGTGGCCGAACTGGATCTGGCGGCGGCCGTCAGGCAGTTCCTCGGCCACCATCCGGTGCCCGCCGGACCAGGCATAGTGCAGCGCCAGCGCCTGCCCTTGCGTGTTGGTGCATCCTTCGCCTGAAAGAACGAGGTAGGGCGGGTGTTCGTGGCCCGACCGACCGGTACGCGCCTCGCGCAGGCGGATGCCGGGGATCCAGTCCACGCGGTTCAGCTGCATCTCGCCGATCCATTTGCCCGAGACATCGATGATCTGTCCATGCTGCGGCGCGGGCAGGACCGGGGCGGCAAGCCACAGGACACGGATCGGACGGTCGGCTTCCAGCACGGTCTGCAGGGTGATGGTGCCGGTCGGCCGGGCGACAAGGCGGTGGGTCAGCACCAGCCCGGCAGAGCGCGAGATCAGGGTCAGTGTTCCCTGCCCCGCTTCGGCCCGGTCGAAGGTGAATGCCGGGGCAAGCGGCGTGCCGTCGGCCTCGGCCAGAAGATGCCCCGGCTGGCCCTGAAAGGCACGCCCTGGTTCGGGCGACAGCGACAGGGCCGGCAGCACGTCCAGCATCCCGCCGGTCAGGTCATGCCGCCCGGCAAGGGCCAGCTGCTGAAGGTCTTCGCTTTCGGGCAACGCTTGCCCCCACCAGATCACGTGGGGAATGCCGCCTTCGGTGGCAAGGGCGATGGTCTGCGGGCCGGCATCGATGCGGAAGGTCTTCACTTCACGGCCCCCAGGGTCAGGCCGGCGATGAAGTGTTTCTGCATCAGGAAGAACATCGCGACCGGCGGCAGCGCCGCAATGATCGAGCCTGCACTGACCAGATGCCACTGTGCGATCCACTGTCCGTTGAGGCTGGACAGGCCGGCGGTGATCGGCTGGCTGTCAACGCCCTGTGTCAGCACCGTGGCCCAGAAGAAGTCGTTCCAGATGAAGGTGAAGACCAGGACCGACAGCGCCGCGATGGCCGGACGCATCAGGGGCAGGACGATGAACCAGAAGATGCGCCATTCACTGACGCCCTCGACCCTTGCGGCCTCGATCAGCTCGTACGGAAGAGCCTTGATGAAGTTGCGCATGAACAGCGTGCAGAAGCCGGTCTGGAAGGCGATGTGGAAAAGGGCCAGGCCATACCAGGTGTTGTACATGCCCAGTTGCAGCGTCATGTCGCGCACCGGAACCATCAGAATCTGGAAGGGCACGAAATTCCCGGCCACGAACATGAAGAAGACCAGCATGTTCGCCCGGAAGCCGTAAACCGCCAGCGCAAAGCCGGTCATCAGCGACAGGCTGACCGCGCCGATCACGGTTGGTATGGTGACCCAGAGCGAGTTGATCATGTATTTCGCCATCGGCGTCTGGGTGAAGATGAAGACGTAGTTCTCCCACGCGATGCCGGACGGCATGCCGAAGTAGTTGCCCTGCGCAAGGTCGGACGCCGGGCGCAGCGACGTCAGCGCAACGCCCAGCAGCGGGAACAGCCAGATCAGCAGCGCGATGGGAAGGGCGATGGTGTAAAGCCACTGTGCGCCGGTGCTGGCCTGCTGGATGGGACGGGGAAACATGGGCGCGCCTTTCTATCGTTCGGTCTCGTCGCGCCACATCTTCCAGATGAAGCCCGAAATGAAGACCATCATGATCAGGAAAAGGACCACGGCGATGGCTGCGCCATAGCCCATGCGGAAACCGTATTCGCCCAGCGCCATTTCGAACATGTAGTAGGACAGGACACGGCTTTCGCCGAAGGGTCCGCCCTTGGTCATGATCGACACCAGGTCGAACGACCGCAAGGCGCCGATGACGGTTACGATGACGGCGATGAAGGTGGCGGGGCGCAGTTGCGGCAGCACGACATACCACAGCATCCGCCAGCCCTTGGCCCCGTCAAGCCGCGCGGCCTCGATCTGGTCGGGGGCGACGTTGTTCAGGCCGGTGAGATACAGGATCATCACATAGGCGATCTGCGGCCACAGACCTGCGGCTATGATGCCGTAGGTGACAAGGTCGGGATCGGCAAGGATCGCAGTACCCTTGCCGGTGATCCATTCGGTCAACAGGAAGAACAGGCCGAAATTGGGGGCGTAGAACCAGGCGAACATCAGCCCGACGACGACCTGGCTGATGACAAAGGGAAAGAAGAACAGCGACTTGTACAGACGGATGCCACGCACCGACTGGTTCAGGAAGATGGCGATCATCAACCCGATCGGCAGGGCCAGCATGTACAGGACCAGCCATTTCAGGTTGTTCCACAGGCTGGTCTCGAAGGCCGGGTCGCGCATCAGCTCGGCATAGTTACCCATGCCGACGAAACGGCCGGTGAACGCGCCATCCGCGTTGTAAAGCCCGTTCCAGTCGTAGAACGACAGGGTGACGCTTTCGACGATGGGCCACAGCACATAGACCGTGAACATGAAAAGGCCTGGCGCCAGGAACAGCCAGGGCGCGATCTTGCGCTGGCTGAGACGCCCCCCGGTCCTGCGTATCGTTGCGGTGTGCGATGCCTGTGCCATGCCCCCCCCTTTGGACGGAATACGGGCGCCCCCTTCACCAGAGGGCGCCCGCCCAGGTCAGATCACTGCGGATACAGGCGCAGGCGCGTCTGTTCCAGCCGCTCGAGGATCGCCTCAAGCTGGTCGGGCTGCACCAGGAACTGCTGGAAGCCTTCCATGCCGGCCTTGGCATATTCGGCATCCGCGTCACGGTCCCAGAACTGCGCGATGCCGCCGGTCGCGGTCGACAGCGCTGCGAAGCCAGCCGACAGGAACGGATCGGCCGGATCGACCGTGGCGTTCTTGTTGGTCGGCAGCTGCCCCACGGCCGCGTTCCACTTGGACTGTGCCTCGGCGCTGGCCATGAAGGCCAGGAACTTCTTGGCATCTTCGGGGTTCTTGGCACCCGAAGTCAGGTGGATCGTGTCGGTCGGCGCTTCCTCGGCCCGCGGAATGCCGGGGGTGATTTCCGGGAAGACCATGAAGCCCAGGTTGTCGTTCGTCATGCCGCCTTCCTTGAAGACGCCGACGGCGAAGTTCCCCATGACGAAATTCGCGGCCTTGCCCTGCACCAGCAGCGCTGCAGCATCCTGCCACTTGATGGCAGCGTGACCCGCGCTGACGAAGGGCTGAAGCTTGGCAAACTCGTCAAAGACGGCCCGAACCTCGGGCGAGGTCCAGGAGATTTTGCCCGCCGCCAGATCGCTGTGGAACTGGTAGCCGTTGGTTCGCAGGCTGAGATAGTCGAAGATGCCCGCGACCGGCCATTGCTCCAGCGACGAGGTGGTCAGGCAGTCGATCCCCGCGGCCTTGAATGCCTCGCAGTTCGCCAGGAATTGTTCCCAGCTCACACCTTCGGGGCCGGGCGGTTCGACACCGGCGGCCTTGTAGGCATCGCGGTTGTAGTAGATGCCCCACTGATAATAGGTGTAGGGGATCGCGTACTGCTTGCCGTCGATCGTGGAAGACGGCACCGACGAGGCCAGCGCCTCGGTCAGCCCGTTTTCTGCCCAGACATCCGAGATGTCGGCGAAAAGGCCAGCCTCGACAAAAGGCCGCATCCGGTTGGCCGCATACCAGTTGGCCAGGTCCGGCGGGTTCGCGGTCAGGAAGTTGCGGATCGCGTTCTTGTAGGCCTCATGGTCGAAGTTGGTCATCTGGATGTCGATGTCGGGGTTCGCGGCCTCGAAATCGGCGATCAGGGCTTCGGCGGCGGCTAGCGGAATCGGGTCGTAGTCGGCGTTCCAGGTGACGACGCGCTTGTCCTGCGCGAAAGCCGAAGCGGACAGCATCAGCGCCGCCCCGAGCGTCAGCGCCCCCGAGATCTTGTGAACCATGGTTTCCTCCCGTCTGGTTTCACTATTTGAAACTTAGTCTTGAATATTGAAAACTATGTCGGCTATCGTTATGCCTGTCAACAACGGCGTTGAGAGGGGGGCGTATGGTGGCCGACGGGCACGCCGACGGAACGGTGGGCAAGGCGCTGGATGTGCTCGACATGGTGGCGCGCCATGGTCGCCCGGTGCGCTTTTCCGATCTTCTTGCGCAATCGGCCTATCCGAAGGCCACGCTCTACCGTCTTCTGCAGACGCTGACCCATCAGGGGATGCTCACGCTTGATCCCGACCAGGGCACCTATGCGCTGGGGGTCCGTCTGGTGCGTCTGGCCCACGCTGCCTGGGCACAGTCATCGCTTGCGCCGATCGCGCGGCCCTATCTGGATGAACTGGCCGCGAAAACCGGTGAGACGATCCACCTGGCCCAACTTGACCAGGGCCAGGTGCTTTACGTTGACAAGCGCAACGCGGCAAAGCCGGTGGAAATGTTCGCGCAGGCGGGAAAGGTGGGTCCAGCCTATTGTACCGGCGTCGGCAAGGCCATGCTGGCCTGGCTTTCGCCCGAAGCGCTGGAAGCGGCCCTGGCGCGGCAGTCCTTCTACCGTCACACCGCGAACACGCTGGTTTCGCCCGAACAGCTGAAGGCCGAGCTGCAGGAGATACGCGCCCGCGGCCACGCCTTCGACCGTGAAGAGCACGAGGTGGGAATCATCTGCTGCGCGGTGCCGATTCTCAGCCGCGCCGGGCGCGTGATGGGGGCCTTGTCGGTGACTTCGACCACGGCACGCCACAGCCTGGAGTCGCTGGGCGCGCTGGCCCCGACGATCAGGGACATCGCGGCGAGGATCGCCGCCGAAGCGGAAAGCTGGCGCTTTCCCGAACAGGCTTGAGGGAGGAAACGGAATGACAGGCGTCACGCTGCGGAATGTGACCAAGCGAGTCGGCGATGTGCAGGTGATCCACGGGGTGGACCTGACGGTGGAGGACGGCGAATTCTGTGTCTTCGTCGGTCCGTCGGGTTGCGGGAAATCCACCCTGCTGCGCATGGTTGCCGGGCTGGAGGACACCAGCGAAGGCACGATCCAGATCGGCAACCGCGATGTGACGCATGCCGACCCCAGCGAACGGGGGGTGTCGATGGTGTTCCAGACATATGCGCTTTACCCGCACATCACAGTGGCGGAAAACATGGGCTTCGGTCTGAAGATGACCGGCCACCCGAAGGCCGACATCGAAAAGAAGGTCGCCGAAGCCGCGCGCATCCTGAAGCTGGAACCGCTGCTTGCCCGCAAGCCCAAGGCCCTGTCCGGCGGCCAGCGCCAGCGCGTCGCCATCGGCCGGGCCATCGTGCGGGGACCAGAAGTGTTCCTGTTCGACGAGCCCTTGTCGAACCTCGACGCCGAGTTGCGGGTAGAGATGCGGGTCGAGATCGCGCGCCTGCACCGCGAGATCGGCGCGACGATGATCTATGTCACCCATGACCAGGTCGAGGCGATGACCCTTGCCGACAAGATCGTTGTGCTGCGAGCAGGCCGGATCGAACAGGTGGGAAAACCACTCGACCTTTACAACGACCCTGACAACCGGTTTGTCGCAGGTTTCATTGGCAGCCCTTCGATGAACTTCATCGCTGGCGTGGTCGAGGCCGGGGCAGTCGCGGCGAAGGGGCTGGCCGCGACGGTGGCAACCTCGGCTGCCTTGCCGGGTGCCGGCACGGAGGTGACGGTCGGCCTGCGCCCGCAGCATCTGAGGATCGGCCAAGGCGACACCCATCGCGTGGACCTGACCGAGGCGCTGGGGGGTGTCAGTTATGTTCACCTGACGGCACCCACGGGGGAAAAGCTGATCGTGGAACGGCACGACCAGGTGGATCTGGCGCCGGGAACCCGGGTGGGTCTCGGCTTTGAGGCGGCGGATGCGATGCTGTTCGACAGGGACGGCCGGCGGCTGCGCTAGACTTTGCAGCCGGATGACGCCGTCACTCCCTGCCGGCCTGCGGCAAGAACACGATGTCGCGCGGACAGCGCATTCCTGCGCCGCAGCGCTCAGTGGCCGGCAAGGAACTTTTCGGCATCCAGTGCCGCCATGCAACCCATGCCGGCGCTGGTCACTGCCTGACGGTAGACGTGGTCGGTCAGGTCGCCCGCCGCGAAGACGCCCGGAATTGCCGTACGGGTCGAACCCGGCTCGACCACCACATAACCGCCGGAATGCAGGGGCAGCTGATCCTTCACCAGTTCCGACGCCGGGGCATGACCGATCGCGACGAAGAAGCCGTCGCAGGAAATTTCGCCTTCTTCGCCAGTCTTGACGTTGCGTATCCTGACCCCGGTGACACCAAGCGGTGCCTCGGTGCCCAGGATCTCGGTCACCTCGCTGTCCCAGACGACCCTGATCTTCGGGTTCTTGAACAGCCGGTCCTGCATGATCTTTTCGGCGCGCAGCGAATCACGGCGATGAATCAGGGTGACCTTGGTGGCAAAGTTGGTCAGGAACAGCGCCTCTTCAACCGCCGTGTTGCCGCCACCGATCACCACGACCTCTTTCCCGCGATAGAAGAATCCGTCGCAGGTGGCACAGGCGCTGACCCCGAACCCCTTGAACTTCTCTTCGCTGGGCAGCCCCAGCCATTTGGCCTGC
Organism: Tabrizicola caldifontis; assembly: GCF_004762095.1. Classification (GTDB taxonomy): domain Bacteria; phylum Pseudomonadota; class Alphaproteobacteria; order Rhodobacterales; family Rhodobacteraceae; genus Tabrizicola; species Tabrizicola caldifontis. Next base: position 117,523 of record NZ_SIJH01000008.1, on the reverse strand, counting down.
GCCCCCGTGGCCAGGATCACCGCATCGGCGGTGTAGGTGGTGCCACTGTCGGCCGTTGCAGTGAAGGGGCGCTTCGAAAGGTCGAGCGCGGTGATGTAGTCGCTGATGATCTCGGCCTCCATCGCGCGGGCGTGTTCTTCCATCCGCACCATCAGGTCGGGGCCCATGACGTGGGTATCGCCGGGCCAGTTCTCGACCTCGGTGGTGATGGTCAGCTGCCCGCCGGGTTGCAGCCCCTGGATCAGGATCGGGTCAAGCATGGCCCGTGCCGAATAGATGGCGGCGGTATAGCCTGCGGGCCCCGAGCCGATGATCAGAACCTTCGTGTGCCGCGTCTCGCCCATGATCGTCCCCTGACTCTTCGCTCCCCGATATAGCCACAGGCCGCGAACGCGGAAAGCCCCCGTCGCTGGCCATCCCGGGCCCGAGGGCCGCCAGGCGATGCGTTTTCTTGCTTGGGATTGAAATATTATTGCGCATTCCTTGCGCCTTGCGTAAGTAGGTCGGCGAACGGAGGCATCATGGCCGGACACAAGCTCGACCCCATCGACCGCCAGATTCTGGCAGAACTTCAGGCCGATGGCCGCATGACGAATGTGGAACTTGCCAGCCGTGTCGGCATATCCGCGCCCCCGTGCCTGCGCCGTGTGCGCGCCCTGGAAGAGGCGGGCTATATCCGCGGCTATCACGCCGACATCGACGCCCGCGAACTGGGCTTCGAAGTGCAGGTCTTTGCGATGGTGCGGCTGAATTCGCAGGCCGAGGCTGACCTGTCGGCCTTCGAGGCCCGCTGTCGGGCCTGGCCGCTCGTCCGCGAATGCCACATGCTGAACGGCGAGATCGACTTCATCCTGAAATGCGTGGCGCCCGACCTGTCAACCTTTCAGACATTCCTGACCGAGGAACTGCTGAAAGCCGACCATGTGGCGAACGTAAAGACCAGTCTCGTGATCCGCTGCGCGAAGGACGAGCCTGGCCTGCCCTTCGATGTGCTGGAGGCACGGCTGGCGCGGAACGCCTGATCGCTTCGTGTCAGCGTGCCGCATCGACCAGGGGGCGGGTCGCGGCCTTGAGCCGCATCGCGAAACCCTTCTGGCCTGCCGGGAACGTGCGGTTGCGCGGCCGCTTTGCGTTGATGCGAACGGCAGCCCGGCCATCCTGGGATTCGGCTACTGCTTCCAGCACCGACACGATCCAGCGACGCTTTGTCCTGACTTCGATCATCATGGCAGTCCCCGCCTGCTGCACACCTTTCAACTATTGGGTGAATGGCAATTGCGGCAGAGATGGGGAAAACTTGCGCCGCAAACGGTGCATTTTCGCGCCGATTTTTGCTACATTATAGCCTTATTGCCGAGATCAGGCGCCCGTAATCCGCCTCGCCCGCATGGGTCGTCCGACGGTAGGAATAGAACCGTGCGGCGTCCCGGTAGGTGCAGTGACGGGTCCATTCCGCATGGCCGACGCCGGCGGAACGCAGACGGTGCAGCCCGTAACCCGGCAGGTCGAACAGCAGCCGGTCACCCGGACCATTGGCAAAGAATCTTGTGCTTTCAGGATCTTCATCCCGGAAGCGGTCGAAGAACTCCGGCCCCACCTCGTAGGCGGACTGACTGATCGTGGGGCCGATCACGGCAACGATGTTGGCCCGGGATGCGCCGAGGGCTTCCATCGCCTCGACGGTCGCCTCTAGCACCCCATCCACCGCGCCGCGCCAACCGGCATGGGCCGCACCGATGACGCCCGCAGCAGAATCGTGGAACAGGACCGGCTGACAATCCGCCGTCAGCACCGCCAGCAGAACGCCCGGCGTTGCGGTCACCAGCGCATCGGCCTCGGGCCGGGCAAGCAAGGGGCCGGTAACGGGAATCACCCTGGCAGAATGGACCTGATGCAGTGTGACCAGCGCATCTGGCGCGACGCCCATCGCCTCTGCCACGCGGGCGCGGTTGATCGCCACGATCTCGGCCTGATCCGATGAACCCGTCCCGCAGTTCAGACCCGCGAAAATGCCGGAGGACGCCCCGCCCTTGCGGGTAAAGAACCCGTGGCGCGTGCGGATCGCGTCTGCGGTGATGATCTCCAGCATCGTGTGCATCAGGGGGCAAATCCGGGCGGCAGAGGCGCACCGGCGCGGGTCAGCGCCAGCACCTTGAAGAGCGAACCCATTTTGTCGCGGTCGGTCAAGCGGGCAAGCGCGGCTTTGTGGTTCTCCAACTGCGCGCCGGTCATTGATCGTGCCAGTTGCGCTGCACGGGCCTCGATCCCAAGGCGCAGAAGCACCTCGCCCTGTGTGGCATAGGCGTGGGCCGGGGCCAGCGCGGCAAGCGGTTCGAAATCGACATGCGCGGTCAGGTCGGCCTCGCCCGGGTGGGCGAGCGGGGGGTCGAAACGATGCGCCCTCAGCGCCTGCAAGGTGTCACACTGCGACCGCCAGCCGCCATAGTCGATGAACAGCGCAAGCCCCCCGCAGGCCAGGATCGGACGCAGTGCGGCAGCGACGGCAGCCTGGGCCGGGGCGCAAAGTTCGACCAGATCACCGGGTTGCGCATTGCGGAAGGCGGGGGCATCGGGCGGCTGCGGCAGGGGCGCAGACAGGCCGAAGGCCAGGTCGCCCCTTACCACACCCACAAGCCTTTCGCGCCAGCCTTCCGGCGACAGCACGAATTGCCGGATCGGCAGCGCATCCAGGAATTCATTGGCAATCAGGAAGGTCGGGCGGTCTGGCAGATCCTCTACCCGATCCAGCCAGGCCGGTGTCAGGCCCGACGCCGCCAGCGTCTTCGCCTGCACCTGGCGCAGCCGCGGCGAAGCTTCGACCAGTACCACCCGGACAGCGGCGTGAAAGCCGGGCACCCCGCGCGTTGCACGCAGCGCATCGGCCATCAGATCCCCCCGCCCCGGCCCGAGTTCCGCCAGCGTGAAGGGCGCAGGAGCGCCCTGGTCCAGCCAGGCCTGGGCCAGCGCCAATCCGAAAAGTTCACCGAACATCTGGCTGATCATGGGGGCCGTGACGAAGTCACCTGCCGCACCGAAGGGTTCGCGGGTGATGTAATAGCCGTGCACCGGGTGTAGCAGGCATTCAGCCATGTAGTCGGCAACGCTGATCGGCCCGGTCTCGCGGATACGTTCGACCAGCAGGCGAGCAAGAGGCGTCATGCGCGCCTGGCGCGGGCCAGGAACCACAGGCCCGCCGCGATCATCGGCAGCGACAGCAACTGGCCCATGGTCAGCCCGTAGTTGCCCACCTGCACCGCCCACCCGATCGGGTTGCCAGGCGAAACGAATTGCGCGTCGGGCTGACGGACGAATTCGACCAGGAAACGGGCCAGGCCGTAACCGGTCAGGAACAGCCCCATGATCGCGCCCGGCCGTTTCAGCCAGCCGCGGCGGAAGGAAAGCCAGGTCAGGACCACGGCAAGAAGAAGCCCCTCCAGCGCCGCCTGATACAGCTGGCTGGGATGCCGGGCGCAAACGCCGATGACGCCTTCGCAGGTCTGCGCGGCCTCTCCAGGGAAGATCACACCCCAGGGCAACGTGGTAGGCCTGCCCCAGAGCTCGGCATTGACGAAGTTCGCCAGCCGGCCAAGGCCCAGCCCCACCGGCACCGCCAATGCCAGCAGATCGCCCATCGACAGCATCGGAATCCGTTCCCGCCGGCAGAACCACAGGCCGGCGATCACCACCCCGGCAAAGCCGCCATGAAAGGCCATCCCGCCTTCCCAGACCTGGGGGATCTTCCAGGGCTCGGCGATGTAGGTGGCGGGGTCGTAGAAGACGACATAGCCGATCCGCCCGCCCAGGATGATCCCCACGACCGCCCAGGTCAGGAAGCGTTCCACCTGCTCCGGCGTCAGCGGCGGGTCACCGGCCCACAGCCGCGGCGTTCGCACCGCGCGCAGGATGATCCACCAGCCGAACAGGATGCCCGCAATATAGGCCAGCGCATACCAGCGCAGCGCGAAGGTGAAACCGAAGACCTCGATCTCGAACAGGGTGGGCGAAAGGTCGGGAACGGGGATCATCTGTGCATCCGGTGGCTTCAGCCGCTTGTCGCGGGGCGGGGGGGCGGAGTCAACCGGCGGCGATCCGTCGCCATCTGACATGCTTGTGTCCCCGCACCGCTGGGCCATATATGGGCCAAAGCCCTATGGAGACACCCATGCAGAGCCGCAACAAGTTCCTGGACGACATGAGCCAGCTTATGACGAACGCGATGGGCGTGGCTCAGGGGGCGAAGGCCGAGGCAGAGACGGCGATGCGCAGCTTCATCGACCGTTGGCTGGCCGACCGCGATTTCGTGACGCGGGAAGAGTTCGACGCTGCCCGCGCGATGGCCCAGAAGGCGCGCGAGGAAAACGCGGCACTCGAGGCGCGAATCGCTGCACTGGAAGATCGCATCGCCGCACTGGAGGCGGCACCGGCCAAGAAGAAGGGCTGACCCAGGGGCCATACTTCGCAGCACTTCCTGTACCCCTTGGGCCGGGACGCAGTCGCACGAGAGGCAGCCTGTCAGGCCCGGACCAGCCGGAAGGCGGCCGAGGCGCCCCAACCCGCCACCAGTGCCAGGACCAGCGACAGAAGGCCATAGATCAGCGGCTGGTCCTGCGCGAGGTTGTAGATCCAGCGTTCCAGCCCCTCTTTCCTGACTCCGATGACCCGTTCCTGGGTGGCGATTACCCGCCTGTCGCGCAGCAGGAAAAGGCGAACCTTGTATTCCCCTTCGGTCAGGTTCGAAGGCAGGACGACATCGGTGCGGAACAGCGTCTCTTCCGTCAACTCCACCCTGCCCTGCAAAAGCCGGTAACGGCCTTCGTTCGTACGAACGCGCTGAAGGGCCAGCAGAAACTCGCCCGCGCGGTCGGCCTCGGCAGTAATACCCACGGCACGGATCGCACGTTCGATGGTGATGGCGTAGCGCAGGTTGTCGGTGTCGGACAGGATGTGATTCAGCGGTCCGGTGGTCGCCACCGCGTAGAAGCTGGGCGCGCGGTCCACCCGGACGGCGGCGTTGTTGACCCAGATCCCTGCCACCCGGTCCTTGCGCCGCACGGTGACCGGGGTGGACGGTCCTTCGACCGTCACGATGACCTCAAGGGGGCCAACACCCTCCGGGCGCGGTGCGTCGCGCTTGACCGCACCGTAGATCAGGATTTCCGACCCGTCGAAATCGGCGGTGATCGAGACGCGGTTCTGGCTCATCCCGGCGACGATCTGCTCTTGCTGCGCCGCAGCCGGCAGGGCAAGCAGCAGCAGCAGGGCCAGGGCGCGGATCATGGCAGCAAACCCGCAGTGACAGAGTAGAGTTCGGAAGGCTCCAGCAGCAGGTCGGCCGCAATGCGGACGGAAACCGCCAGCACAAGCAGCGACAACAGTATGCGCAGCTGCTCCGCCTTCAGCCGCATGCCGACACGACTGCCGATCTGCGCACCGACCACGCCGCCAAGGATCAGCAGAAGCGCCAGCATCATGTCTACCGTCTGGCTGGTCACTGCATGCATGACCGTGGTGAAGGCGGTGACGAAGATGATCTGGAACAGCGAGGTGCCGATCACGACCTTTGTGGGCATGCCCAGCAGATAGATCATCGCCGGCACCATGATGAATCCGCCGCCGACCCCCATAATCGCGGCAAGAAAACCGACCAGCGCGCCGACCAGCAGGGGGGGAATCACGCTGATATACAGGCCCGAGGCGCGGAACTTCATCTTGAAGGGCAGGCCATGCACCCAGGAATGGACATGGGCGCGGCGCACGGGGGCACCGGGCTTGCGGGCGCGCAGCAGGCTGCGCAGGCTTTCCTGGAACATCATGGCGCCGATCAGCCCCAGGAACACGACGTAGGACAGCTGCACGAAAAGATCGACCTGCCCGGCCCGCGTCATCAGCCGGAAGACCCAGACGCCCAGGGCAGACCCCGCGATCCCCCCGGCCAGCAGAACCCAGCCCATGGTGAAATCGACACCCTTTCGCTTCAGCTGCGCCATCACGCCCGAGACCGATGAGGCGACGACCTGATTGGCCCCGGTAGCCACAGCCACGGCCGGCGGTACACCTATGAAGAACAGCAGTGGCGTGATCAGAAAGCCGCCGCCCACCCCGAACATGCCCGACAGGAACCCCACGACCCCGCCCAGCCCCAGGATCAGGAAGGCGTTGACCGAAACCTCGGCAATCGGAAGGTAGAGCTGCATCGGGGCGGCCCCTTGGGGGCAGAAAGCGACGGAATCATCAAAGGCTTGCGCGCCTTTGCCGGCGAAGTCAAATCAGCTTTGGCCTCATCGGAGGCCGCGCAGGAATTCCCGCAGGATCCGTTCCAGTTTTGCCGCACCAAGCGGGGCCATGGCCTTGGTGTGTTCGTGGCTGATCTGTTCGTCGGACAGCCCCGCGGCCATGTTCGTGATGGTGGATATCGCCGCGACCCTCAGACCAAGAAAACGCGCCAGGATCACCTCGGGCACGGTGGACATGCCCACAGCATCGCCACCCAGAAGCTTCAGCATGCGGATCTCGGCCGGTGTCTCGAAGGAAGGGCCGGAATACCAGCAATAGACGCCCTCGGACAGCACCAGGCCCTGCTGCGCCGCTGCGGCCTTCAGGGCCGCCCGCAAGCCAGGGTCATGTGCATCCGTCATCGGCACGAACCGCGCATCGGTCTTTTCACCGATCAGGGGGTTCAGACCGTTGTAGTTTATGTGGTCAGAAAGCAGCATCAGGTCCCCCGGGGCGATGTCCGGGCGCAGCGACCCGGCCGCGTTGGTCAGGATCAGCTCCCCGCCCCCCAGTGCCCTGAGCACCTGCAACGGCAGCAGCATCGCCCGGGGATTGCCATTTTCATAATAGTGCTCTCGTGCCCCGAAGACCGCCACCCGAACCCCTTCCAGATCACCGACATGCAGGTTCGGGTTGTGGCCCGAGACGCCGACATGCGGAAAGCCAGGCAGATCGGCATAGGGGATCGCCACGCCCCGCACCTGACGCGCGATGTGGCCCAGCCCGGAGCCCAGGATCAGGCCCAGTCGCACAGGATCGGATCCGGCACGGGCACGGATCATGCTGGCGAGCGTTTCTGCATCGGTCATCGGTTGTGCCTTTGGCTGACGGCGGACCTGCGGGGGTCACCCCCCGCCCCCCACGGGATATTTGGACAGAGAGGAAGGGAACCCGGATCGGAGTGTCAGCGTTCCTTCACATAGGGTTCCCCACCCGCCCGCGGCGGAATCGCCTTGCCTATGAAGCCGGCCAGCACGATCACGGTCAGCACATAGGGCAGCGCATCCAGGAAGGGGACCGGCACCTTGACCTGAACCACCGCCTGCACCACGTCGGGTCGCAGCGCCAGCGCCTGGAAGAAGCCGAACAGCAGGCAGGCCCAGAGCGCCGCCACCGGGCGCCACTTGGCGAAGATCAGCGCGGCAAGCGCGATGTAGCCGCGGCCTGCGGTCATGTCCTTGCCGAAGCCCGCCTGAAGCGCGGTTGCCATGTAGGCGCCTGCCAGCCCGCAGAGCAAACCGGTGATCGCCACCGCTGCAAAGCGCAGCCCCACAACCGAGACGCCAGCCGTGTCCACCGCCGCCGGGTTTTCACCCACCGCGCGCAGGCGCAGGCCGAAGCGCGTACGGTTCAGCACCCACCAGGACAGGGGCACCATGGCCAATGCCACATAGACCAGCAGCGAATGGCCCGAGATCACCTCGTGATAGAACGGGCCGATGATCGGCACGCCTTGCAGCGCGTCGGCAAAGGGCAGCGTCACCGGGTTGAACCGGGCATCGCCCGTCAGGGGCGGGGTGCGCCCGCCCTGCTTGAACAGCGACTGCGCGATCAGCACGGTCAGCCCCGAGGCAAGGAAGTTCAGCGCCACGCCGGAAATCAACTGGTTGCCCCGGAAGGTGATCGAGGCCAGCCCATGGATGGCGGCAAAGGCCAGCGAGGCGCCGATCCCGGCCAGAAGGCCGACCCAGACCGATCCGGTCAGGAAGGCGACAGCGCCCGAAGCCATGGCGGCGGCAAGCATCTTGCCTTCCAGTCCGATGTCGAAGATGCCCGAGCGTTCCGAGAACAACCCCGCAAGACAGGCCAACAGCAGCGGCGTTGCCAGGCGCAGCGTGGAATCGAGGATCTGCAGAAGCGTGTTGTAATCCATCACGCGGCCCCCAGTTTCTGGCTGCGGAACAGGCCGAAGATCCGCGTCAGCATCATCCGCACCATCATGTCCAGCGCCCCGGTGAACAGGATGACCAGACCCTGCACCACGATGCGCATTTCGATCGGAATGCTTGTCCAGAGGCCAAGCTCCGCCCCGCCCTGATAGAGGAAGCCGAACAGAAGTGCGGCCAGCACCACGCCGACCGGATGGTTCCGCCCCATCAGCGCGACCGCGATGCCGATGAAGCCTGCCCCTTCGGACGAATTCTGCAAAAGCCGCTCGGCCTCGCCCATCACGTTGTTGATGCTCATCATCCCGGCAAGCGCACCGGACATCAGCATGCTGACCATGATGATGTAGACCGGGTTGATACCGGCATAGCGCGCTGCCGGCTCGGATTTGCCGAAGGCTCGGATCTGGTAGCCCAGCCGCGTCTGCCACAGTATCGCCCAGACCACGACGGCCATTGCAAGCGCAAGAAACAGCGTGACGTTCGCAGGCACACCCTTGGTGAAGATCAGGTTCAGGCCCGGGATCTCGTTCAGCGACGGCAGGTTGGCGCCGGCCGGAAAGCGGGCCGAGGCCGGATCCATCTGGCCCGCCGGGCGCAGCACATCGACCAACAGATAGACCAGCAGCGCGGCCGCAATGTAGTTGAACATGATCGTGGTGATCACGATATGACTACCGCGTTTCGCCTGCAGCCAGGCCGGGATCGCCGCCCAGGCCGCGCCGAACAGCGCCGCCCCCAGCGTCGCGGCCACCAAAGCAAGCGTCCAGTGCGGCCACGGCAGCGCCAGGCAGACCAGCGCCACGCCCAGCCCCCCCAGCTGTGCCTGCCCTTCGCCGCCGATGTTGAACAGGCCGGCATGGAAGGCCATGGTCACTGCAAGGCCGGTAAAGATGAAGCTGGTGGTGTAGTAAAGCGTGTAGCCCCAGCCGTAGGCCGACCCCAGCGCGCCATCAACCATGACGTTGAACGCCTGCACCGGGCTTTGTCCGATGGACAGAAGCACCAGCGCCGAGATGAGCGCGGCAAGAAGCAGCGAGACGAAGGGAACAAGAACCACATCGGCCCAGCGCGGCAAACGGTCCATCAGGCGGCCCTCCCTATCCGTGCGGGGGCAGTTTCACTTCGCCGGCCCTTCGCCACGTGGGGAAGCGGGCAGCGCCGCCCCCCGGAGCTGATGCTCGGGCGCCGGTCCCGGGCGCCTTCCCCCTCCCTGCGCGGGGCGGGGATAGGGGTGGGGGGATGACAGAGGACCACCATCATGCCGCTTCTCCGTGCCCGGCCATGCCGGCCATCATCAGTCCCAGTTCCCGCTCGTCAGTCCTGTCGGGATCGCGGAAACCCATGATCCTGCCGTCGAACATCACCGCGATGCGGTCCGACAGGCTCATGATCTCGTCCAGCTCGACGCTGACCAGAAGCACCGCCTTGCCCGCGTCGCGCAGGGCGACGATCTGATTGTGGATGAATTCGATCGCGCCGATGTCGACGCCGCGTGTCGGCTGACCGACAAGCAGAAGGTCGGGGTTCTGCTCCATCTCGCGGGCCACCACGATCTTCTGCTGGTTCCCGCCCGAGAAATTCTTGGCCGCAAGATCGGGAAGCGGCGGACGCACGTCGTATTTCTGCATCTTGCGGGCGGTGTCCTGGCGCAGGGCCTTGTTGTCCATGAACAGTGCGTTCTTCTGGTATTCGGGTGCGTTGAAGTAGCCGAAAGCCACGTTCTCCCAGGCGGTAAAGTCCAGGATCAGGCCGTAATGGTGCCGGTCCTCGGGCACATGGGCGATGCCTGCCCGGCGACGCGATTGCCCGTCCGAACCGCGGCCGGACAGCGGAAGATCCTGTCCCTTGAGCGTGACCTTGCCGGTCGCCCGCATCATGCCCCCAAGCGCCGCGAGCAGTTCGGACTGCCCGTTCCCTGCCACCCCCGCAATGCCAAGGATTTCCCCGGCCCGGATCTCGAAGCTTACGCCTTTCAGTCTTTCGACCTTGTGTTCGTCGCGCACGCGCAGGTCTTCGACCCGCAGCACGACATCGCCCGGCCTTGCGGGTTTCTTCTCGACCTCCAGCAGCACCTTGCGGCCCACCATCAACTCGGCCAGCTGCTCGGGGCTGGTCTCGGCGGTCTTGACCGTTGCGACCATCGTGCCGCGCCGCATAACTGACACGTTGTCGGTCGCCTCCATGATCTCGCGCAGCTTGTGGGTGATCAGGATGATGGTCTTGCCCTGCTCCTTCAGCCCCTTGAGGATGCGGAACAGGTGGTCGGCCTCGGCGGGCGTCAGCACGCCCGTGGGTTCGTCGAGGATCAGGATGTCAGCCTGGCGGTAAAGCGCCTTCAGGATTTCAACGCGCTGCTGGTGGCCGACCGACAGATCCTCGATCAGCGCGTCGGGATCCACGTCCAGTTCGTAGTCGCGGGACAGGCTTTCCAGCACCTGGCGCGCCTTGGCAAGGCTGGTGTTCAGAAGCGGGCCGTCCTCGGCCCCCAGGATCACGTTTTCCAGCACGGTGAAGTTCTGCACCAGCTTGAAATGCTGGAACACCATGCCGATCCCGGCGCGGATCGCGCTTTGGCTGTCGGGAATCGGGGTCAGCTTGCCGCCAATGAAAATCTGCCCCGCATCGGCCTTGTAGAAGCCGTAGAGAATCGACATCAGCGTGGATTTTCCCGCGCCGTTCTCGCCGATGATCCCGTGGATCGTGCCGCGAGGCACCGCAATGTTGATATCCTTGTTCGCCTGCACTGGACCGAAGGCCTTCGAGATGCCTTTCAGTTCGATGGCGTAGGTGCCGTCAGCAGCCATGGCTTCCCCCTGTGGTTCGCCGGATGCAGCCGCGTCTGGGGCGCAGGTTTCGAGGCATCCTTGCGAAAAGTGCCGCGCCAGCGAACCGGCGCGGCACCGTCAGTCTGTGTCCGGCAGATCAGAACGTCGCCGCCGGGCAGGTGTTGTCGGACATGTAGTCGTGTACCACGATCTCGCCCGATTTGATCTTCTCGGCGGCAGCATCAACCTGGGCCTGCATCTCGGGCGTCACGAGGCTGGCGTTGTTCTCGTCCATCGCATAGCCTACGCCGTCGTTGGCCAGGCCCATGACGTGGACGCCGGTGGCCAGGTTTTCGCCTTCCTTGAAGGCTTCATAGACGGCGTTGTCCACACGCTTCAGCATCGAGGTCAGCACCTTGCCCGGGTGCAGGTAGTTCTGGTTGCTGTCCACACCGATCGACAGGATGCCTTCATCCGCCGCGGCCTGCAGCACGCCCACGCCAGTGCCGCCCGCCGCTGCATAAATCACGTCGGCGCCCTGCGCCTTCTGGCCCTTGGCCAGTTCGGCGCCTTTCACCGGATCGTTCCACGCCGCCGGAGTGGTGCCGGTCATGTTGATGATGATCTTGGCATCCGGGTTCACGGCCTTCACGCCTTGCGCGTAGCCGCAACCGAACTTGCGGATCAGCGGGATGTCCATGCCGCCAATGAAGCCGACGGTGCCGGTCTTGGAGGCAAGCGCAGCCATCATGCCGACGAGGTAGCTGCCTTCGTGTTCGTTGAATACGACCGATTTCACGTTCGGCTGATCCACGACCATGTCGATGATGGCGAACTTGGTGTCGGGGAAGTCCGGCGCCACAGTGTTCAGCACGTCACCGAAGGCGAAACCGGTCATGACCACCGGGTTCGCGCCCGCTTCGGCCAGACGACGCAGCGCCTGTTCGCGCTGGGCTTCCGACTGCATCTCCAGCTCCTTGAAGGTGCCACCGGTTTCCTGCGCCCAGCGGGTGGCACCGTTGAATGCGGCTTCGTTGAACGACTTGTCGAACTTGCCGCCCAGATCGAAGATGATTGCGGGTTCGGCCAGCGCAGCGCCGGCGGCCAGCGCCACGGCAGAGGCGCCCATCAGGGATTTCATGAAGGTCATCGGATTCTCCCGGTCGGTTGTTGTTGTCCTTCATGCCAGCTTGCGGCCGACGCGCCCACCACGGGCAAGACTCGACACTGGCACTCCGCCAGAAATTGCGGCGCTTCGCTCGGGGCGGTCAAGGGATATTCCGACGGGACGCTGCGGAAATTTGACCGTCCGGTCAGATTGGGCCGGCGCCTGATGCATCCGAAAGCACCCGCCGCAGCACCAGCGCATCAACCGCAACCCCATCCGGCGCGTGGTAATAACTGCGCCGCCGGCCGGCTTCGGTGAATCCGGCACGGGCATAAAGCGCCCTGGCGGGGTCATTGTCTGCCGCAACTTCCAGAAAGGCGGTTTCGGCGCCGCGCAGCCGCGCCTGATAGAGGAACCTGCTGACCAGTCGCTGCCCGAGCCCCCGGCGGCGGGCTTCGGGTGCGACCGCAAGGGTCAGAAGCTCTGCCTCGCCAGCGACGGCACGGCCCAGCAGGAAACCCGCATCACCTTCGACCAGAAGAAAGGCCAGAGGATCGTTCAGAAAGGCGGCGAACTCGGCTTCGCCCCAGGGGCGCGGTGTGGTGAAGCAGCGCGCGTGCAGCGCGGCCAGCCCATCGGGGGTCATGAGGCGCCCCCCTGCGCGAAGGGGAGGCGGGCGGGGGACACCCGGGCCTGGCAAAGGTGGTTCATGGCAGGATTTCTGGCGGTGGATCGGCTGGCGGGGCGGCATCGGCCCCCCGCAGATAGAAGGGTGCAGGCCGCGGCTGCGGTGTCCGGGCGCGTTCCACCGCGATCCGTGCAATGGCCTCGACCAGCGGCATGGCGGGGGGCAGCGCATCAGGCCCCGCCGCCGACCCCGTCGCCGGGCAGACCGGCACCACCCGGTCGGCCAGGTGCGCCGGGCCGCAACCGCCGGGGACAAAAAGCTGGACATAGACCTGGCCGCGTCTTGCATCCTCTATGACGATCACCGGGCGGGGCAGGCCATGGGCCAGCGCCTCCAGCCGCGTCACTCCGACCGCCGGGATGCCAAGCCCCAGCGCCAGACCCCGCGCTGCGGCCACGGCAATGCGGACACCGGTGAAGTTTCCCGGCCCAGTGCCGACCGCCAGAGCCTTGAGGTCGCCCCAGCCGATGCCGCCCTCGGCAAGAACCTCTTCCAGCATCGGGATCAGTCGCTCGGCCTGGCCCTTTTCCATCGGCTCGTCGCGCAGGACCAGCCGGCCCGGCAACAGAAGCGCGGCCGCGCAATGTGCGGCCGAGGTATCGAAGGCCAGAAGGGGAAGCACCTCTTGCCGGTTTTCACTCTCGCTGCGGGGTGCCGCGCGAAAAGCGACCGCAGGGGAGCGATCAGCCGTCACGGGAAGGTCAGGCCGCGACCGGACGCACTTCCACGACTTCGGGAATATAGTGCCGCAGCAGATTCTCGATCCCCATCTTCAGCGTCAGGGTCGAGGACGGACAGCCGGCACAAGCCCCTTGCATGTGCAGATAGACGATCCCCCGGTCGAAGCCGTGGAACGTGATGTCACCCCCGTCCTGAGCCACGGCGGGCCGTACGCGGGTATCCAGAAGCTCCTTGATCTGCCGCACGATTTCGCCATCCTCGCCCGTGTGTTCGGCATGGCCGCCGCCCGAGGCTTCCCCCTCGATCACGGGCTGGCCGGACTGGAAGTGCTCCATGATCGCGCCCAGGATCTGCGGCTTGATGTGCTGCCAGTCCACATCATCGGCCTTGGTCACGGTCACGAAATCGTTGCCGAAGAACACCCCCGTCACCCCGCCCGCCGCGAAGATGCGCCTGGCGAGCGGCGATTTCGCCGCAGCCTCGGCGCTGGGAAAATCAGCCGTGCCAAGCTCCAGCACGGTCTGGCCGGGCAAGAATTTCAGCGTGGCCGGGTTCGGCGTGGATTCGGTCTGGATGAACATCTGCGGTCTCCGACTGTTCCACTCGGATATGCGCTTGCGCCCCCCGCGTGTCAAGGCGGCGCTCTGCCGGCGACCCGGGCAGAAGGTTGAAGCCGGGCGTCCCCGGACCCACATCCCGAGGGCACCATAGAGAGGAATCCATGCTTTACGTCGATATTCCCACCGCGCCGGAACTCAGGAAACTTGTTGCCCACCGGGGCGAGGCGTCCGTTTCGTTCTATCTTCGCACCACGCCGGAAACCCAGCACATCGGCCCGGCCAGGATCGAACTGGGCCATCTGCTGAAGCAGGCCATCGCACAGCTCGAGGCCGTGGGCACAGAAAAGCGCACGCTCTGGCCCATCGAGGAACAGGTCCACGATCTTATGGACGACGACGCGTTCTGGAAGTTCCAGGCCAATTCGCTTGCAGTTTTCGTCACCCCCACCAGTCTGCGGTCGTTCCGCCTGCCGAACCACCTGACCGACATGGTGCAGGTGTCCGACCGCTTCCACATCAAGCCGCTGCTCCGCGCGGTGTCGGTTCAGCAGCACGCCTTTGTGCTGGCGCTGGCGGAAAACGAGGTGCGACTGGTCGAGGTCTTTGCCGACCTGCCCGCGCAGGAGGTGAAGGTTCCCGACATGCCGAAGGACGCGGCCTCGGCTGCGGGCACGGCAAATGTGAACACGCGCGGCTATTCGCAGCGCAAGGGCGGCTCCGAGGGGCAGAACGTTCTGCTGCGCGCCTTCTGCCGCAAGGTCGATGCCGCGCTGCGCCCGGTGCTGTCGGGCCGGTCGGAACCCCTGATCCTGGCCGCAACCGAACCCCTGGCGTCCATGTTCCGCTCGGTTTCCAGCCATGACCACCTTGCCGCCGAGGGTATCAAGACCAGCCCGGTGCGCAAATCCGCCGCCGATCTGGCCGAAGAGGCGCGGCCCATCCTTGACGCGCTGCACGCCAAGGCCATCGGCGAGGTGCATGACCTTTTTTCCGCACGCGAGAACGAGGGCCGCGCCTCGACGCAGATCGCCCGCGCCGCCCGGGCGGCCACTTTCGGCGCGATCGATACGCTTCTGGTGGACATCGACGAGGTCATACCAGGCACGGTGGACGAAACCACCGGCGAGGTGAGCTTCGAGAAGACGGAAAGTGCCAACAGCTATGGCGTGGTCGATGAGATCGCGGGCCGAGTGCTGGCTTCGGGCGGGCGAGTGCTGGCGGTGCGCCGCGACAGCATCCCGCAAAAGGCCTCGCTGGCCGCGATCCTGCGCTACGCCATCTGAGGCGAGGCCCCGGCCCGGAATGGCCCCGGCCGGGGCAATCAACCGGGCTTCAGGCCCGGATCATGCCCGGTCAGATCCCCAATAGGCATACATCTGCTCCAGCGCCGTCAGTGGGCGCAGGCGGACGACAGGCGCAGTGGCCTGGTCGTGCTGGTAATAGGGCTCCACCGGCAGGGGCGCGGCGGGTCGACGCGGAAAAGGGTGGATTGACATGGTGCGGGCCTTTCATGGCAAGGCTCCTCCCTGCCCGCCAAGGTAGGGCACCTGCGCATCTCCCCCAAGGCCATTTTCTGCAATGCAGCAATGCAAACAGTGCATCGGCAGCGCCTGCCTACAAGATCAGCACGACGCCCGCATAAAGGACGATTGCGCCAATGGTGCAGGCCACCGCCAGCGACCCAAGATCCTTGGCATCCTTGGCGAACTGCGACCAATCGGGCGAGAGATGATCGACCAGCACCTCCAGCCCGGTGTTCAGCGCCTCGACCGCGATCAGCAGCAGGCCCAGCGCCAGCAGGCCCAGCACCTGCGGCAGGCTGGCCCCCATCACGACGAATACCCCCAGGAGAAGAGCGATGAACACGATCTCCTGCCGGAAGGCGCTTTCCTGCGCCAGCCGCCGCAGACCAGACGCCGAATAGCCGGCAGCGGCAAAGAAATGCGCCAGCCCCGACTTGCGCGCAGGCTTTTCCGGCTGGCTCATCCGCTGGCTCCGGTCCGGCAGGGCCCGGCCAGATCAAGCACCGCGTCGCGGGCAGTGGTCGTGACATCCAGCAAGCCCAGAACGGTCGAGAACATGTTGTCGTGGCTCACCGGCTGCTCCGCGCGATCGGCCAGACAGGCGGCATCAAGCGCCAGACTGGCACGGAAGCGTTCCGACATCCAAAGAACCATTGGCACGTGGGTCTGCGTGTCGGGTGCCAGGAAATCCGGCGCGCCGTGCAGGTAAAGCCCGCCCTCGCCCAGACTTTCGCCATGGTCCGAGGCGTAGAACATCGCCGGCACCACGCGGTCCTGCGCGTCCAGCAGGTCGATTACCTGGCCCAGGAAATGGTCCGTGTAGGCGATGGTGTTGTCATAGGCGTTGACGATTTCCTCGGTCGTGCACTCGGTCAGTTCGGGCGTGTGGCAAGCGGGCTGGAAGATTTCGCGCTCTGCCGGATAACGTAGCCAGTAGCTGGGGCCGTGGCTGCCGATCTGGTGCAGGACGATCACGGTATCCTCGGTGATCGTCGCGGCCTTTTCGGCGAGATCCTTAAGGAACACGCCATCAATGCATTCCGGCTGGCAGAATTCGGCCCCGTCAGCCGCTGTCATGGTGCGCGATGGCAGGCGCGCCGCCACGTCCTTGTGGCCAGTGTTGTTGTCCCACCATTCCACCTTGAACCCGGCATGGGCCAGCACATCAAGCAGGTTCTCGTGGCTCAGGCCGCCCTCGTAGGAATAGTCGGCCTTCGTCAGGGGCGAGAACATGCAGGGCAGCGAGGTCGCCGTTGCCGTGCCGCAGCTTGTGGCCTGGGAATAATACAGGATGTCGCGCGCAGCAAGATCGGGGTTTGTCTCCCGCCCATAGCCGCCCAGCGACCAGTTGGCCGCCCGCGCCGTCTCGCCCGCCACGATGACCATCAGAACGGGCTTCTCCGCTGCCGCCAGGTAGGGGCCCTTGCGGGCATCCGTCCCCGTCGGCTGAACGACGATCTGCGTCGACTTGAACATCATCTTCGCATAGCGCAGGGCGCCCGCCATCGGCGCCAGCGGCTGAACCGAACCCATCAGCTCCTTGTCGGCACGAAGCACGGTGGAATAGGCTTTCATGTCGGTGAACAGCAGGCCGACCACCATGCCGGCCGCGCCCGCCGTGACCATCACCCAACCGCCGATCCCGCGCCAGACCGTCGCCCGCCGCACCCGCACCCACAGGACCAGAAGCGCAGGCAGCCCCCCGTACAGCGCCACATGGCCCAGGAAGGCCGGCGTGATCAGATGCCGCGACTCGGCGAATGTCGTGGTCATCGCGTTCTGGATCATCTCGCGGTCCACGACCACGCCCAGCTTGTCAACGTAATACGAAGTCACCCCCGCAATCAGCAGAAGAGCCACCAGCACCGGCTTCTGCGCGCGACGGACCGCCAGAAGCGATATGACCAACAGGATCAGCGCCCAGACCGCCCCGGCAAAGACCAGCGCCGTCAGCGGTCTGCCATCGAAGATGCGGAAGAGATGGCCCCAGAACGTGCCGTTCGTCAGCGCCAGCAGCCAGAGCGACACCAGAAGGTTCAGCGTGAAGGGGGAAAGGGTCAGGCGGCCGGGCAGGAATGCCCGCGGATCGGTCGTCATCGGTCAGAAATCCGGCAAAAGGGGGACACCAGGCTGGTCCCCGTCGCGGACCACTTATACCCTTCCGAAGGGGTTTGCCGTAAGCACGCGCTTAATCCGCGCCGTCCCCGGCCCTGCCAGGCAGGGAACCGCCGAACCCGTGGACGTCCAGCAGGGGATCGCGTCATGTGATGCTTTCCAGCCTCTCCTTCGACATGTCGCCCGGCACGATGGTGATCGGGATCGGCAGACTGCCCGAATTGCGGCTCATCGCGGTGACCAGCGGCCCCGGGCCCGACTTGTCGGTGCCAGCGCCCAGAACGAGGACACCGATCTCCGGATCTTCCTTCACGAGGTTCAGGATTTCCGCGACCGGGTCGCCCTCGCGGATGACAAGCTCGGGGTTCACTCCCTGCTTGTCGCGCATCCATTTCGCAAAGACCTCGAAATGCGCCTCGATCCGCTCGCGCGCTTCGGCCCGCATCAGGTCGGCCACGCCGACCCAGGTCTGGAACTCGTCCGGTGGAATGACCGACAGGATCGTGACCCCGCCCCCGGTATGCGCGGCCCTGAGCGCGGCAAAGCGCATCGCGTTCAGGCATTCGCGGCTGTCGTCCAGCACGACCAGGAATTTCCGCATGTCTCTCCCCCGTGGCGCCCGGATCATGGCAGGCAGATACGGGCAAAGGCAAGCCCTAGCCCGCGGCCACCAGGGCCGGCACCTTCGGATAAAGCCGCCACAATGTCACGGTCCGCGTCGCGTTCAGCACCATCAGCCCGGCCCATAGCCCATGGTTGCCGAAGGCCGGGATCAGGATGGAAAGGGCCACGGCATAGACCGCGACCGACAAGAGCATCGCCCGCAGCATGTCGCCGGTCAGCATCGCGCCGATGAAGATGCCATCGTAGATCCAGGCGGCCACCCCGATCAGGGGCGCAGCCACCAGCCACGACAGATAGGCGCGCGCCTCGACCCGCACCTCGGGCGAGGTGCTGAGAAGGTCGATGATCCAGGGACCGGTCAGCGCGAAGACCAGCGCCAGGCCTGCCGCACCGCCGATGCCCCATTGCATGCAGATCCGCCCCGCCGCCCGCGTCTGGCGTTCCGACCGGGCGCCGACCGCCTGCCCCACCAGCGCCTCAGCGGCAAAGGCGAAGCCGTCCAGGGCAAAGGCCGTGATCTCCAGGAACTGCATCAGCACCTGATTTGCGGCAAGCGTCACATCGCCGAACCGCGCACCCAGGAACACGAAGCTGGTGAACGAAAGTTGCAGCAGCACCGTGCGCCCCATGATGTCGCGGCTGGCAGTGAACATCCGCCGCAGCGCCGGCCGGTGGCCGATCCGCGCGATCCCCTCGCGGCAACCTGCGCCGAAGGCATCGCGTGCCAGCCACAGCGCGAGAAGCAGCCCGCTCCATTCCGCAATCAGGGTTGCCAGCGCCACACCTGGCACATCCCAGCCGAGACCAAGGACGAACCACAGGTCCAGCCCGATGTTCGCCCCGTTCTGCCACAGTTGCAGGACCAGCACGCCCCGTGTCCGGCCCAGCCCCACCAGCCAGCCGGTCAGCGTATAAAGCGCGATCGTGGCTGGCGCCCCCCAGATGCGGATCGACAGGTATTCGCCTGCCAGCCGCTCGACCTGTGCTGACGCCGGCGCGATGACGAAGGCCCCCGCGAACAGCGCCACCTGTGCCAGGACCAGCGCCAGCCCTGCGACGGCGCCGACGATAAGCGCCCGCAGCAGCACCGCCGAACGCTCGGCCCGGTCCCCTGCCCCATCCGCCTGCGCCGCAAGGCCCGAGGTGGACATGCGCAGGAAACCGAACGCCCAGTAGAGTGTCGCCAGGATCACCGCGCCGAGTCCCACAGCCCCAAGGCTGGCCGGGTCGCCCAGCTGCCCGATGACGGCGGTATCCACCGCCCCAAGCAAGAGCACCGTGGCATTCGACAGAACGATCGGCCCGGCGATCCGCAACACGCGCCGGTGGGTGACCTCGGTCACTTTGCCGTCCCGCTGCCCGGCATCAGGAAATGCCCTGTCCCCTGCGCGAAGAGCCGCGCGCGATTGTCCTGCCAGGCCTCGACATGCACGGACGCATAGCGCCGGCCCGACCGGTTCACCCGTGCCCGTGCATAGGCGTCGCGCGGCAGGCCCGCGCGCAGGTAATCCACGGTGAAGTCGATGGTCTTGGGCAGGCGCAACGGCCCCTGAGGCAGGGCACCCTCGGCCTCGACCCCCTCCCAAAGCGTGCTCCAGGCCAGTTCGATCATCGCCGCGATCTCCAGGAAACCTGCGGTAGCCCCCCCGTGCAAGGCGGGCAGCACCGGGTTGCCGATCAGGTCGTCGCGATAGGGCAGGACAGCTGTCAGTTCATCCCCGCGCCGGTCGAACCGGATGCCCATGAACCGGATGTAGGGCACCTCGTCCACCAGCGCGCGCAACAGCCCCTCGCGGCGCTGCTTGACAACAGCGACAGGCTCCGGCCGCTTCAACGTTCGGCCCTTTCCACGGTGAAGGCCCCGGTTGCCATTGCCACGGGGCGGCTTTCGTCGTCATCCGTGGCAACCGCCCGGACGAAGGCCACTGTCCGGGTGACATGATGGCACTCTGCCCGCGCACGGATTGTCTGGCCTGGGGTCGCTGGCCGCATGTAGTCGATCCGCAGGTCCAGCGTCGCCGTGGAAAACCCCGCCTGCGGATGGCACATCACCGCGGTGCCCGACGCGGTATCCATCAGGGCCGATACCGCGCCGCCATGGATCACCCCTGTCTGCGGGTCGCCGACCAGCTCCGGGTTGTAGGGCATCGCCATGACCGCCACCCCCTCGCCGATGCTGACCAGCTCCATTCCCAGCGCGCGCGAATGCGGCAGGGCCTGGATGAACTGGCGAGCGATGGTTTCGGTGTCGGACATGAGTGCAGGCATGAAACCCGCCCTCTGGCCGGAACGCAAGGCCTGCCGAGGTCGTTGCACCCGATCCGGTGTCAGCCTAGGTTTGCGGCAGGAGGATAGCGCATGACCGAGACCAGGCTCAGCTTCAAGGAAATGTGCGCCAGGTTCGATGTGACACCGCGCACCCTGCGCTACTATGAATACATCGAGCTGCTGGCCCCTGAAAGGGAAGGCCGCGCGCGGTTCTACGGCCCGCGCGAGGTGGCGCGCATGAAGCTGATCCTGCGTGGCCGCCGCTTCGGCTTTTCGCTGGAAGAGATCCGCCAGTGGCTGCTGATCTACGGGAAAAAGGGCGAACGGCCGCAGCTCGAGGCCTGGCTGCAACTTGCCGACCGGCAGCTGGTCGAACTGGACCGCCAGCGCGCCGAGCTTGACATGACCATCGCCGACTTGCGCGCGCTGCGGGAAACGGCGGTGCAGGAGCTGGCAAAGCTTCCCTGACCCGCCCCGCCCGCCATAGCAGTGCTAGCACAGCGCCTCGACGCGGAAGGCTTCAGGCACCGTGTCGCGCCCCTCCAGCACGAGATCCGCCATCACCTCGGCCACTTTCGGCGCCATGCCGAAGCCGATCTTGAAGCCGCCGTTCGCCACGAAATGCCCCGACCGCCCCGGCCAAGGCCCCATGACCGGTGCCCGACTGGTGGCGCGCGGCCGCACCCCTGCCCAACGCGCCACCACCCCGGCCCCTTCCAGCATCGGCAGCGCCGCTACCGCCCGCGCCAGAAGCCCGTCAAGCTGGCCATCCGGCCCGTCCCCGATCCACCGGCTTTCCGAGGTGGAGCCGATGGCCACCGTCCCGTCGGCATGGGGCACGATGTGCAGGCCATCGACGAACATTTGGGGCGACCCGCGCGCCTCGAAGCGCAGCGCCAGCGCCTGCCCCTTTACCCCCGACCCGACCCTGCGCCCCAGCGCCGCCGACAGCGCATCCAGCCCCGCCACCCCGGTCGCATGGACGACCGCGCCCTCGTCCTCTGCCTCGCCGGTCACCACCTCGCCGCCCTTGGCGCGCAGTGCCGCGACCAGCGCCACCAGACCCATCCGGGGGGAAATCCGGGCCGACAGCGTGTCATGCACCAGCCAGCCCGAGGGCGAGGCAGGTTCCCACGGCGCCCCCGTCGCAGGCACCACCTGCCAATCGGCGCAGCCCTGCCAGAAGACACGCGCCGTGGCTTCCCGCCTCTGCGCAAGCTCTACCGCCGCAGTGTCCTCCAGCGGCTGCAAACGCCCCAGCCGCGCATAGCCCGAAGGCAGGCCCGAGGCCGCCTCGACCCCCGCCCACCAGCGCCCGGCCATCAGAAGGCTTTCCAGCTGAAATGCCTTCTTCGCGTTCCATGCCTCCGGAACATGGGGCGACAATGCGCCCACCAGCCCGCCAGATGACCCCGCCCCCGGCCCGCCGGGGTCGATCACCCGCACCCGCGCACCGCGCCCCATGCAGGCCCAGGCGATCGACAGGCCGAAGATGCCCGCACCCCGCACCGTCACATCCACCCTTGCCATTCCGCCGCCCCGCGACCATGCAACGGTGGAAAGGACTATCGCCGATGCCCGCCGCAGACCACCCCGAACCGGCTACACCCGATCTTGACTGGCGCGACGGGACGATCCCGGTCTCGCGCCGCTTTGATGACCCCTATTATTCCCTGGCCGGCGGGCTGGACGAGACGCGCCATGTGTTTCTGTCGGGCAACGGGCTGCCCGACCGTTTCCGCGACGGCTTCCACATCGCCGAACTGGGGTTCGGCACCGGGCTGAACCTCATGGCCGTTCTGCTGGCACACCGCGGCGCGGAACAGCTGCACTACACCAGCTTCGAGGCTTTCCCCCTGTCCGCCGGCGCAATCGCCCGTGCGCTTGCGGCCTTCCCGGAAGTTGCAGCTTTTGCACCGTCCTTTCTTGAGCAGTGGTCGCAGGGCGCCAGGATCCTGCGCTTCCCCAATCTTACCGCCGAGATTGTCACCGGCGACGCACGGGCTACCCTGCCAGTCTGGCCGGGCAAGGCCGACGCCTGGTTCCTCGACGGCTTCTCGCCAGCGAAGAACCCGGAACTATGGTCGCCCGACCTGATGGCCGAGGTCGCACGCCACACTTCCCCAGGGGGCACCTTCGCCACCTATACCGCCGCCGGCCATGTGCGCAGGTCGCTGGAAGCCGCAGGCTTTACCGTTACACGCAGACCGGGCTATGGCCGCAAGCGGCACATGACTGCGGGATGGCTCTGACACCCCTTCACCCTGCACGGGGCGCATGATAGCCACCAACGCATCATGACTGCCGCCATCCTGCCCGCATCGAAGAACCCGGCCAAAGGCATCTGGCTGATGGTCGCCGCCGTCGCCGCCTTTGCTGCCCAGGATGGCTTTGCCAAGCACCTGGCGGCCGAATACTCGACGATGATGATCATCATGATCCGCTACTGGGTCTTTGCCGGATTTGTCATCCTGCTGGCGCTGCGCCGCCCCGAAGGCCCGAGCGCCGCGATCCGGTCAAGCCGGCTCTGGGCGCACCTGGTGCGCTCTGGCCTGCTGGTTGCTGAAATCTGCCTGATCGTCTGGGGCTACACGCTGATCGGGCTGATCAACAGCCACGCGGTCTTTGCCGTATGCCCGCTGCTGATCGTCGCCCTATCGGGCCCGATCCTGGGCGAGCGCATCGTCTGGCAACGCTGGGCCGCCGTCGCCGCAGGGATGACCGGTGTCCTCATCATCCTGCGCCCCGGATCGGGTGTCTTTTCCTGGGCCGCGCTTCTGCCCTTCGCCTCGGCGCTGCTCTTTGCGCTCTATTCCGTCCTGACGCGCCTGACCACCCGGGACGAGCCGACCTTTCCCGCCTTCTTCTGGCCCGGAGTGATCGGCGCGGTGCTTATGACAGCCATCGGACTGCCGCATCTGAAGCCGATGATCCCGCAGGACATGGCGTTCCTTGCGGCCTATTGTGCACTGTCGATCTTTTCGCACTGGCTGCTTCTGAAATGCTACGAGCAGATCGAGGCGGCGCGTGTACAGCCCTATGCCTACCTGCAGATCGTCTTTGTCACGCTGATCGGCCTGACCATCTATGGCGAGGCGCTGGAACTTCCCGTCGCGATCGGCACCCTGGTCATCGTCGCTGCGGGGCTTTACGCCCTGTCGCTGGAGCGCAGGCCGGCATGACCACCTCGGCCACGATGCAGAATACCCGTCTTGGCATCTGGCTGATGATCGCAACAAGCGTCGTGTTTGCCTCGCAGGACGGGATCTCGCGCCACCTGGCGGACAATTACAGCGTCTTCATGGTGGTGATGATCCGCTTCTGGGTCTTTGCGCTGTTTGTCCTTGCACTGGCTGCGCGCGCGCCGGGGGGCCTGCGCGCCGCCAGCCGCAGCGCCATGCCTTGGGTGCAACTGGTGCGGAACCTGATCCTGGTCGCGGAAATCTGCGTGATGGTTCTGGGCTTCGTGAAACTGGGCCTGATCGAGGCGCATGCAGTCTTTGCATGCTACCCGCTGCTGATCGCCGCGCTGTCCGGCCCGATCCTGGGGGAAAAGGTCGGCTGGCGGCGCTGGACTGCGATCCTGGTGGGCTTCCTTGGCATCCTGATCATCCTGCAACCGGGATATGGCGTGGTATCGGCATGGGCGCTGGTGCCCTTCCTTGCCGCAGCGATGTTCGCGGTCTATGGTCTGCTGACCCGATATGTCGCAAGGGTCGACACGGCTCCGGTCAGCTTCTTCTGGACGGGTGTGGTCTGTGCCGTCGCAATCACGCCCTTCGGCCTTGCAAGCTGGTCCCCGATGGCGCCGGCCGACTGGGGCTGGATGGCAACGCTTTGCTGCACGGCAGTCCTTGGCCACTGGCTTCTGATCCGCGCCTATGCGGTGGCCGAGGCCTCGGCGATCCAGCCCTTCGCCTATCTGCAACTGGTCTTCGCCAGCGGCATCGGCATCACTGTCTTCGGCGAGGTGCTGCGGCTGAACGTGGCCATCGGCGCCGGCATCGTGGTCGCGGCGGGTATTTTCACGCTGTGGCGACAAAGGGTGCGGGAAAAGTCCGTTCTTCAAGCCTGATGGCTTTCATCGCTGACGTGCCGTCGGGGCGATGAGCGCGGCGCAGCAAGCGAAGAGTGCCCCGGTTGCCCCCCCGCCGCGCAAGGCGTAAAACCCGGGACGCAAAGCCGAAGGAGACCGCCGATGCCCACCCCGAAACCCGTCGTCCTGTGCATCCTAGACGGCTGGGGCATCGGGCCGAACCCGGACACCAGCGCCCCGGCAAAGGCGAATGTTCCGACCTTCAACCGGCTGTGGCAGACCTGCCCGCATGCCACGCTGACCACCTTCGGCCCGGATGTGGGCCTGCCCACCGGCCAGATGGGCAATTCCGAGGTCGGCCATACCAACATCGGTGCGGGCCGTGTGGTGGCAATGGACCTGGGCGCCATCGACCTGGCCATCGAGGACGGCAGCTTTGCGCAGAACCCGGCACTGCTCGACTTCGCGGCGAAGCTGAAGGCCAGCGGTGGCACCGCGCATCTGATGGGTGTCATCTCGGACGGGGGTGTGCACGGCCATGTCAACCACGTCCTGGCCGCCACCCGCGCGCTTACCGCGCTCGGCGTGCCGGTGGCGCTGCATGCCATCACCGATGGGCGCGATGTTGCCCCGTCATCGGCAGAGGGCTTCATCGCCATGCTCGTCCGCCACCTTCCCTATGGCGCCGGCATCGCCACCGTCGCCGGCCGCTACTGGGCGATGGATCGCGACAACAGGTGGGAACGCGTCAGCCGTGCCTACGACGCACTGATCCATGCAAAGGGCGAAACCGCGCCAGATGCCCTGACTGCCGTCACGACCAGCTACGGAAAGGGCGAGACCGACGAATTCCTCGCCCCCACGGTCATTCATGGCTACCACGGCGCGAAGGACGGCGATGGATTCTTCTGCCTGAACTTCCGCGCCGACCGCGCGCGAGAGATCCTTTCGGCCATCGGGGATCCGGCCTTCACTGCCTTTGACACAGGCCCGCGGCCGAAATGGTCGGCGCTGCTGGGCATGGTGGAATATTCCGACGCCCATAACGGCTTCATGGCAACGGCCTTTCCGAAGCGGGTACTTGTCAACACGCTGGGGGAATGGGTGTCGAAACATGGCCTGACCCAGTTCCGCCTGGCCGAGACCGAGAAATATCCGCATGTCACCTTCTTCCTGAACGGCGGGCGCGAGGAACCCTACCCCGGCGAAGACCGCGCCATGCCGCCCTCGCCCAAGGTCGCCACCTACGACCTGCAACCCGAGATGAGCGCCGATCAGGTCTCGGATCAGCTGGTCGAGGCGATCGGCAAGGGATACGACCTGATCGTCGTCAACTATGCCAACCCTGACATGGTGGGCCATACCGGCAGCCTGCCGGCGGCGATCAAGGCCTGCGAGGCGGTGGACCGCGGCCTTGCCCGGGCGCTGGCTGCGCTGGAAGCGCGGGGCGGGGCGATGATCTTGACCGCCGACCACGGCAACTGCGAGGTCATGGTCGATCCCGTCACCGGCGGGCCGCACACCGCGCATACCACGAACCCGGTTCCGGTGATCCTGGTCGGCGGCCCGGCCGGCGCAAGCCTGCGCAGCGGCCGCCTTGCCGACCTTGCCCCAACCGTCCTGCAACTCATGGGCCTGCCGCAGCCGCCCGAGATGACCGGCCAGACGCTCATCGCATGATCCGCGCGGCTGCCTTTGTCCTGCTGCTTGCCCTGCCCGCTGTGGCAGAGACGGTGGCCGAACAGGCGGCCAGGGCCTCGGCCGACCTGCAGGCTGCGGTTGCCGCACTTGACGCCGCAACCGAGGCACGCGATCGCGTGGCTGCCCTGTCCCGCACCATCCGCGCCTATGAGGAAGGGCTTGCCGTCCTGCGCGGCGCCCTGCGCAGCGCCGCCCTTCGCGAAGCCCAGTTGACCCGCGCCTTTGACGCCAAGCGCGACAGCATCGGCCGGCTTCTCGCCGTGCTTGTGACCATGGAAGCCAACCCCGGCCCGCTGCTTCTGCTGCACCCGGAAGGGGCGGTCGAAACGGCACGGTCGGGCATGATCCTGGCCGACGTCACCCCGGCGCTTCAGGCCGAGGCACTGGCCCTGAAGGCGGAGCTCGTCGAACTGGCCGAATTGCGCGCATTGCAGCTTGCGGCCGGCGAGACGCTGAAGGCCGGCCTAGCCACCGCGCAGAACGCGCGCACCGAACTCTCGCAGGCGATGTCCGACCGCACCGACCTGCCGCGCCGCTTCACCGAGGATCCCGAAGCCCTGCGCGGCCTGCTGGAAAGCGCCGATACGCTGGATGCCTTTGCCGCGGGCCTGTCGCCCGATGCCGATGCCGGGACAAGTTTCGCTGACCAGAAGGGCAACCTGCCGCTTCCGGCCTTGGGCACCCTCCTGCGGCGGCCGGGAGAGGCCGATGCCACCGGCAGCCGCCGCCCCGGCGTGACGCTTGCCACCCAGGCCGGCGCGCTGGTTACGGCGCCCTGGCCCGCGACGATCCGCTACCGCGGACCGCTGCTGGACTACGGAAATGTGATGATCCTCGAGCCTGGAGACGGCTATCTATTGATCCTCGCCGGGCTAGAGATGTTGTACGGCGAGGTGGGTGAAGTCGTCGCCGCAGGCGCGCCCCTGGGCCTGATGGGCGGCACTGGCACCGCGTCGGA
This sequence comes from Tabrizicola caldifontis, assembly GCF_004762095.1. Taxonomy (GTDB): domain Bacteria; phylum Pseudomonadota; class Alphaproteobacteria; order Rhodobacterales; family Rhodobacteraceae; genus Tabrizicola; species Tabrizicola caldifontis. Next base: position 90,334 of record NZ_SIJH01000008.1, on the reverse strand, counting down.
GGAATTCATGACCCGTGCGGAAGATGGGTCTGGCGGGCGGGGCACGGAAACGCTTTATATGGAATTGAGACAGGGCGCTGCGCCCGTGGACCCGATGCCCTGGTTCACCGCGCTGGCCCGGCTGGGAGACTGACGCAGGATGAAGAAGTTCGTGATGGCCGCCCTCGGCGGAACGGTTGCCGGGATCGTGGCCACGACGCAGATCGCCGGACCGTTGATCGCGCAAGAGGCCGGGGGCAGTGCCTCGGTTTACGAGCAGCTGGACCTGTTCGGCGACATCTTCGAGCGCATCCGCGCCCAGTATGTCGAAGAGGTCTCGACCGAAAAGCTGGTGACCGCCGCGATCAACGGCATGCTCACGTCGCTTGACCCGCATTCCTCATATCTCTCCGCCAAGGACTTCGAGGACATGCAGGTCCAGACCCGGGGCGAATTCGGCGGGCTCGGGATCGAGGTGACGCAGGAAGAGGGCTTCATCAAGGTGATCGCGCCGATGGACGGCACACCCGCCGACAAGGCCGGTATCCGGGCGGGCGACTTCATCACCCATGTGAACGGCGAATCCGTCCTGGGCCTGATGCTGGACGAGGCCGTGGAAAAGATGCGCGGCCCGGTCGGCAGCGAGATCATCATCACGGTCGTGCGCGAAGGCGTGCCAGAGCCCTTTGATGTGTCGATCATCCGCGACACGATCAAGATGACAGCCGTGCGGGGTCGCGTCGTGGGGCAGACGATCGTCCTGCGCATCACCACCTTCAACGACCAGACGACCAGCGGCGTGAACGACGCGCTGAAGAAGGGCCTTGAGGAACTGGGTGGCATCGAGAACCTGGACGGCGTGGTCATCGACCTGCGCAACAATCCGGGCGGCCTGCTGAACGAAGCGATCTCGGTTTCCGACGCCTTCCTGGAAAAGGGAGAGATCGTCTCGACCCGCGGGCGCAACCCCGGCAGCGGCGAACGCTACAATGCCAAGCCGGGTGACCTGATCGAGGGCAAGCCCATCGTGGTGCTGATTAACGGCGGTTCGGCCTCGGCCTCGGAAATCGTCGCGGGCGCGCTGCAGGATCATCGCCGGGCGATAGTCGTGGGCACCAAGAGCTTTGGCAAGGGCTCGGTGCAGACGCTGATCCCCCTACGCGGCGACGGGGCGATGCGGTTGACCACGGCGCGCTATTACACACCCTCGGGCCGGTCAATCCAGGCGCTTGGCATCTCGCCCGACATCGTGGTGAACCAGCCGCCACCCAAGCCCCCCGCGACCGAGGAAGAGACTGCGGCCTCTGCGGCCGCACGCGACCGGTCCGAGGCGTCGCTGCGCGGCGCGATTTCCAATGACTCCATGACGGACGAGGAAAAGCGGCTGTATGAGGAAGAACTCGCCCGGGCCGAGGAATCGGCCAAGCTTCGCGACGAGGACTACCAGCTGGCCTATGCCGTCGACATCATCAAGGGGTTGACCGTCATCGCCCCGCAAACGCCCTGAAGCGAAGGGCGGGGTCCATCCCCGCCCGTGCCCTGCCATGGTGGATCCCGAAACCCTGCCCTATCGTCCCTGTGTCGGTGTCGTCCTGATCGACGACCGCGGTCTGGTATTTGCCGGACAGCGGATCGACAGCCCATCACCTGCCTGGCAGATGCCGCAGGGCGGCATCGACGATGGCGAGACACCGAAGGAAGCCGCCTACCGCGAACTGCGAGAGGAAACCGGTATCACCCGCGATCTGGTGGAGTTCGTCGGCAAGACCCACGGCTGGGTCACCTACGACCTGCCGCCGGACCTGCTGGGCAAGGTCTGGGGTGGCAAGTATCGCGGGCAGAAGCAGAAGTGGTTCCTGTTCCGCTTTAAGGGCAAGGACAGCGACATCCGCATCGATACCCCTCACCCGGAATTCTCGACATGGCGCTGGATCCTCGCCGACGAGATGCTGGACGCCATCGTGCCCTTCAAGCGCGCGGTCTACGAGGAAGTCATCCGCAGCTTCCGCGCACATCTTGCCTGACGGTACGCCAGCCGCGGCACTTGACCTGGCGCAAGGCGCGATGGCGGGGACGGCGTCAGGCTGGGTCTTCCCTTCGGAAAGGTCCCGCCCATGCCCTTCGTCCTTGCCGTCCTGGCCGTCTTCCTGACCATCTTCATCGTCCCTGTCCTGGTTCATGGCGCGATCTCGCGCCTGACCGGGCTTCGGCCGCCCGGCGATGACCCCCTGGCCTTCCTTGCCGGGGCTGCGGTCTCGAAGATCGGAACGGCCGTTGCCTTCGTCGGCATCTGGGTTCTGGCGCAAGACAGCCTTGCCGGCGCATTGATCCATTATGTCAGCTTCTGGTGGGTGATGTTCGTCCTTGGCGAGATCGGCCAGGCCATCGGGCCAGATTACAGCTGGCCAGAGGCGCTTGGCGGCATCCTGTCAGAAACCATCTATCTGCCGCTTTCCGGGGTGATCCTGCTGTGGCTGCTTCCGGTCTGACGCGGACGCCGAAGCCCGGGAAGCAGGCGCTCTGACGGAACGCTGTTTCTCAAGGCGGGGTGAAAAGTCAACTTTCCGGGAAAACCTACCGCCCTTAAGCTAAAAAGCAGAACGGAAGTCCGACACCGGAGCGGCACGTGGCATTTCCGCCTTTTATCGCGGCTTCGCCCGGCGCTCGCTTGAATCTCGCCCTCTTGTCGCGCTACGGACCCGCGCAAACGGCGGGGGTGTCCTGCCGTGTCGAAAGGTTGCCACGCATGTCCCTGCTGAACCACGCCCCAATCCCGGAGCTGTATGTCTCCTACGAATCCGCCCAGAAACTGAAGCACGAGGCGGCGGCCCTTCCCTCGTGGGATCTGACCCAGCGCCAGGTCTGCGATCTGGAGCTGCTGATGAACGGTGGCTTCTGGCCGCTGAAGGGATTCATGACCCAGGCTGATTACCAAGGCGTCGTCGAAAAGATGCGCCTTGCGGACGGCACGCTGTTTCCCATTCCGATCACGCTGGACGTGTCCGAAGCCTTCGCCGAAAAGGTTGCCCCGGGTCAGGACATCGCGCTGCGGGATGCGGAAGGGGTGATCCTTGCGATCCTGTCGATCACCGACAAATGGGTGCCGGACAAGGCGCATGAGGCCGAGAAGGTCTTTGGCGCCGACGATCTCGCGCATCCGGCGGTGAACTACCTGCATAACACGGCCGGCAAGGTCTATCTCGGCGGGCCGATCATCGGGATCCAGCCGCCTGTCCATTACGACTTCAAGGCCCGCCGCGACACTCCCAACGAGTTGCGCGCGCTGTTCCGCAAGCTGGGCTGGCGCAAGGTCGTGGCCTTCCAGACCCGCAACCCCCTGCACCGTGCGCATCAGGAACTCACCTTCCGCGCAGCCCGCGAGGCCGAGGCAAACCTCCTGATCCACCCGGTCGTCGGCATGACCAAGCCGGGCGACGTGGACCATTTCACCCGCGTCCGCTGCTATGAGGCGGTGCTGGACAAGTATCCCGCCCAGACCACCGCACTGTCGCTCCTCAACCTCGCCATGCGCATGGCCGGCCCACGCGAGGCCGTCTGGCACGGCATCATCCGCCGCAATCACGGCTGTACCCACATGATCGTCGGGCGCGACCACGCGGGCCCGGGCAAGAACAGCCAGGGCAAGGATTTCTACGACCCCTACGCCGCGCAGGAACTGTTCCGCTCCCATCAGGCCGAGATCGGCATCGAGATGGTTGACTTCAAGCACATGGTCTACGTGCAGGAAAAGGCCCAGTACTACCCGGCGAACGAGATCCCCGAAGGCTCGACGGTCCTCGACATTTCCGGCACCGAACTTCGCCGCCGCCTGCGCGAGGGGCTGGAGATCCCCGAATGGTTCAGCTTCCCCGAAGTGGTGGCCGAACTGCGCAAGACCAGCCCGCCGCGGTCGAAACAGGGCTTCACCGTGTTCTTCACCGGCCTCTCGGGCAGTGGCAAGTCCACCATCGCCAATGCGCTGATGGTCAAGCTGATGGAGATGGGCGGGCGTCCCGTCACGCTGCTGGACGGGGACGTGGTGCGCAAGCACCTGTCCTCGGAACTGGGTTTCTCGAAGGAGCACCGCGACATCAACATCCGCCGCATCGGCTATGTCGCCTCCGAGATCACCAAGAACGGCGGCATCGCGATCTGCGCGCCGATCGCGCCCTATGCCGCCACCCGCCGGGCGGTGCGCGAGATGATCGAAGCCTTCGGTGCCTTCGTCGAGGTGCATGTCGCAACCAGCCTCGAGGAATGCGAACGGCGCGACCGCAAGGGGCTGTACAAGCTGGCGCGCGAAGGCAAGATCAGGGAATTCACCGGGATCTCCGACCCCTACGAGGCGCCCGAGGCCCCGGAACTGCGCGTGGACACCGAGAACGTCGATGTCGATCATTGCGCCCATCAGGTGCTGCTGAAGCTTGAGCAGATGGGCCTGATCCGGGCCTGACGCGGGTTTTCCCGCGCCTCCCCTCCCCCTCGTGGGGAGGGAGGGGATTGGGGTGAGGTCGGCGGCGGGCTATTCGGCCCGCATCATCCGTGCCAGTGTGCCATCCTTCAACACATACTGATGATATAGCGCCAGCCCCGCATGGCCCAGCGCCAGCACCATCAGCAGATTGGCGAACAGCCCGTGGATATCGCCGGTCTCAAGCCCCAGGAACCAGGCACTGATCCCGCCCAGAGGCACCGCGATCATCAGCACATACAGCGCGACATGCACCCATCCGGCAACCCGGACCTGAAAGCTGCCCGGCGTTCCTGCCGCCTCTGGCGCGCCCCGTCCAAGGCGCACGAGCAGCCGCAGCACGGAAAGCGCCAGGATCGCGAGCCCCAGCGCCACATGCGGCACAAAACCCGGCGCGCCGCCTTCCTCGATGGCCTCGAGGGCCTCTGCCGCACCCTCGCCCGTCAGCCAGGCGACAACAAGCAGCACGGCGACAAGCCAGTGCAAAGCGATCTGGGCGCCGGAATAGCCAGTTGTGGTTTTCATCTCGACCTCGACATGCACCGAAACCCCTCGGACAAAGCCTAGCAGGTCCGACAGCGTTGTGGATTGCCGATGGTTTCCGTCAGTGCACGCTTACCGGCGTATAGTCGTGTTCGCGCGCCAGATGGAACGCTAGCCTGCGGTCGGCAACCAGGGCCAGCTGGCGTCCGTCGGCACCATGCACCGACCACAGCACCTCCAGGCCCGGAATCTGCTCGCGTACCTCGTCGGGCAAATCCTCGACATGGACCTCGCGCACATACACGATCCGATCGGCGCCCTGTGGCAACCCGTTGAATGGCGTGTTCATTTCTTCACCCCTTCCTTCCGGCTGATCTGAATGGTCTGAACCACGGTCTCGGGCACATGGCGGCGCAGATCGACATGCAGAAGCCCATGCTCCATCGTCGCGCCCGCAACCTCCACCCCGTCGGCCAGCACGAAGCTGCGCTGGAAGGCGCGGCTTGCAATGCCCCGGTGCAGGAACACCCGCTCTCCCTGATCCTCGGCCTGACGGCCGCGCACCACCAGCTGGCGGTCCTCGACCGTGATGGACAGGTCCTCCTCGCGGAAGCCCGCGACGGCCAGCGTGATCCGGTAAGCGTTCTCGGCCACCGCTTCGATGTTGAAGGGAGGGTAGCCCTCGGCCCCGGACTTGGCGGTGCGTTCGACCAGCCTTTCCAGCTGTTCGAAGCCCAGCAGGTAGGGGTGGGACCCGAAGCTCAGTTTCGTCATCCGGACTGTCCTTGTTTCAAGCGACACTCACGTACGGCCCCACATTCGGGCACCGCACTGCCCGCAATATGGGGCCGGTCGTGGCCCCCCGCAAGGCCCTGCACTACCCGGAAATCGCCCGAAACGGATGCAGAAACCTTCACCCTGACCATCCGCTTTCCTATATTCTTTCCCAAAGGCAGGAAGCGAGTCGCCCCCATGAACGCCCCGTCGGAGCTCAGCTTTGAAGAGATGCTGCGCATCAAGCTCGAAGTGCTGAAGCGTGAGCATCGCGATCTTGACCAGGCCATCCATGCGCTGGAGGAAACCGGCCGCCCCGACCAGTTGACCCTGCGCCGGCTGAAGAAGCAGAAGCTGGCGCTGAAAGACCAGATCGTGAAGATACAGGATCAGCTGATTCCCGACATCATCGCCTGATGCTTGCCCCTGCACGCATCCCGAGGTAATCGCGCTGATACTCAGGGGAGGCAGGCATGACCGTATCTGTCGGGATCATCATGGGGTCGCAAAGCGACTGGCCCACCATGAAGGCCGCGGCAGAGATTCTGGATGCGCTTGGCATTCCCTACGAAACGAAGATCGTATCTGCCCACCGTACGCCCGACCGGCTGTGGGAGTATGGCGAGACTGCCGTGGCGCGTGGGCTGAAGGTCATCATCGCGGGTGCCGGGGGTGCCGCGCATCTGCCGGGGATGATGGCGTCGAAAACGCGGCTGCCGGTTATCGGGGTGCCGGTCCAGACCAGGGCGCTGTCCGGTGTCGATTCACTTTATTCCATCGTGCAGATGCCCAAGGGCTACCCGGTGGCCACCATGGCCATCGGCGGCGCGGCCAACGCGGGCCTGATGGCTGCCGCGATCCTGGCCGTTTCTGACCCCGCATTGGCCGCAAGGCTGGATGACTGGCGCGATGCACTTTCTGCAAGCATCCCCGAGGAGCCTTCGGATGACTGAACTTCCACAGGGCGCCACCATCGGCATCCTCGGCGGCGGACAACTGGGGCGGATGCTGTCCGTTGCCGCAAGCCGTCTGGGCTATCGCTGCCACATCTACGAACCGGGGGCCGCACCGGCGGGCGATGTTGCGCATCGCGTCACCACCGCCCCCTACGAGGACGAGACCGCCCTGCGCGGCTTTGCCGCCAGCGTGGATGTGATCACCTACGAATTCGAGAATGTCCCGACCTCGGCGCTGGACCTTCTGGAAAGCCTGAGACCGATCCGCCCGAACCGCCGGGCCCTTGCCGTAAGCCAGGACCGGATCGCAGAGAAGTCCTTCCTGAACGACCTGGGCCTGCAGACCGCACCCTGGGCGCAGGTCGATTGCGAAGCCGACCTGCGAGCCGCCGCCGATCGCCTGGGCCTGCCCGCGATTCTCAAGACGACGCGGCTTGGCTATGACGGCAAGGGCCAGGCGCGGCTGAACGCCGAGGCCGACATCCCCGCCGCATGGGCCGCGATGAACGGCGCGGCTTCGGTGCTGGAGGGCTTCGTCCCCTTCGAGCGCGAGGTCAGCGTGATCGCCGCACGCGGTATGGACGGCTCGGTCGCCTGCTATGATCCCGGCGAAAACGTCCATCGCGACGGCATCCTGCGCACCACCACGGTGCCAGCCCGCCTGACACCGGCGCAGCGCGCCGATGCCGTGCTGATCGCGGCGCGCATCCTGAATGCGCTTGACTATGTTGGCGTGATGGGGGTGGAGCTGTTCGTCACCCCCCGCGGTCTTCTGGTGAACGAAATTGCGCCGCGCGTGCACAATTCCGGCCACTGGACCCAGGCCGGCTGCACGGTGGACCAGTTCGAGCAGCACATTCGCGCCGTGGCGGGCCTGCCTCTGGGCGACGGAAACCGCTATGCGGACGTCGTGATGGAGAACCTGATCGGCGACGATGTGCTGCGTCTGCCCGAACTGCTCAAGGCCCGTGACACCGCCGTCCACCTGTACGGCAAGGGCACCCCTCGGCCGGGCCGCAAGATGGGGCATGTCAACCGGGTGATCCGCGGGTAAGGGGCTGCCACCTCGTCGGGCATCGAGCCGGCCTTTGCGGCGCTGCCGCGGAAGACATTTGCATCGTGCCGCCTGCCGATCCGTCGCACGCCTCCGGCGGGAGTATCTTGCAAGGAGCAACTTCGGACCGCTCCTGCAGTCGCTCCTTCCGGAATACTCTGGGGGCTTGGGGGGTGAACACCCCATCAGCCGAGGAGGAGGGCGCAGGCCTGACGACCAGAGGAACGGCGTGCAGCGCAAGCCGCTCCAAGCAGCACCGGGCCACGATGCTCAGTTGCGCTGGAACCGCCCCTGCCGCAGGAAGTGGATCACCTGCCGGATGACGGTCGGGTTGACCATGATCCAGGTGTGGGTGACAGGCAGAACCAGATGGTCCGTCATCCCGTCCAGCCGGGTGGATGCCACCGTCACCTTGCCGTCGTCCGGCCCGGGCAGAATCTGGCTGAACCACGGGCTGACCGAACGGGTTCCGGCAATGATGCCAAGGGGAAAGTCGGCCGGTGGCAGACGGTTCGGCCAGCTGTCGGGCCCTGTGCCCAGAGACAGCCCCGCCGGGCCGGTGATCATCTGGAACACCTTCCAGTCGCCGAAGAGATCCACCAGTTCCGAACCATGATTGGGCGGTGCCAGCATCACCACCCTTCCCAGGCCGGGAGGGTGCCCCCGCGCCAGCCAGTCGCGGACCACGATTCCCCCCATCGAATGCGTGACGAAATGGGTCACACCCACGAAGGGCTCGGCACAGGCGCGCGCGACCTCAGCCACCAGAGCATCCGGCTCGGCCGTCGTCGAGGGATAGGCGGCATGGGTCACGGCATAGCCCGCTGCGCGCAAGGCCAGCCCCATCGGCACCAGAGATCGCGCCGTCCGCGCAAGGCCATGCACCAGTATCACCCGTTCGCCAGGGGCAGTTCCGGCGGGCCGGTCGGCAGGCAGACAAAGGGGCGGGCGCAGGGTCATGGGCCGAACATGCGCCCTTGTCCTGAGCTTGGAAAGAGCAGCCCTGCCCGACCTTGCATCACGCCCGGGGCTGGACATCGGCCTCTGTCCCGCGCAAGCCTTGGCCCATGTCCCGCCCGATGCCGCGCCTCGCCGTCCGCGCCCTGATCCTGCATGAGGATCGGCTGCTGCTGGTCAACGCATGGAAATCCGCGCGCTCGGATCTGTGGTGCGCACCGGGCGGCGGGGTCGAACCCGGCACTTCCCTGCCCGCGAACCTGATTCGCGAGGTGCACGAGGAAACCGGCCTGACCATCGCCGTGGGCGGGCCTGCGCTGGTCAACGAATTCCACGACCCGCCCTCGGGCTTTCACCAGGTCGAGGTCTTCTTCCGCTGTCGCCTGATCTCGGGCAGGCTGGACGACGACTGGCGCGACCCGGAAGGCATTGTCACACGCCGCCGCTTCTTCGACCGCGCCGATCTCGACCTTGGCCGCATCAGGTTCAAGCCCGACAGCCTGCCGGCTGCCGCCTGGGGCACAGACTTCGGCTACGACCCTCTGGAAAGGATCGTCCGATGAGCCGAGCCTTCGTGAACGAGGACGCCGGTCTTGACCGGCCCGACCTGCCTGAACTTCCCGTTCCGCCGGGGCCGAACATCATGACCCCGCGCGGGCTTGCAGCCCTGCGTGACCGCCTTGCGCGCCGGGCGACCGAGCTAGTCGCACTGCGGGCGCGGCACGACCGGCTGGACAAGCTGCCTGAGGCTGCCGCAGAACGCGACATCCGTTGGCTTGAGGCGCGCCTCAAGGCTGCTGTGGTGATCGATCCTGCCGCTCACGACCTGACCGAGGTCGCCTTCGGCCTGGCCGTCACGGTCGCCGACGAACACGGCCGTGAAACCACCTACGAAATCGTGGGCGAGGACGAGGCCGACGCCCTGTCGGGGCGGATCGCCCCGACCTCGCCGCTGGCCAGAGCCCTGATCGGCGCGCGGATCGGGGACGTTGTCACCTGGCGCCGCCCGGCCGGAACGATGCAGCTGGAGATACTCAGGATCGCCCATGCCGATTCGCCTGCTTGATCCCTCAGAGGTTGCGCTGGTCGCCGACTTCTACCGCGCCGCGCCCGATTACTGGCTGCTTGCAGAGGGCACCTGCGACCCCGACCGGCAGGCCGCAGAGTTCTTTACCGACGGCCCGCCCGCATGCGACCGGTCACTGACGCATCATCTGGGGCTGTTCCTGCCAGCGGCCGAAACCGGCGATCCCCGCGCCGGGACGGGCGCTTCCGATTCCCCTTGTGCAGATGGGAGAGGGGTAGAGGGCCGGCCCATCTTGCCCGCATCACCTGATGGGCTGCGCCTCTCTGGCGTGGCCGAACTTTCCTACGGCTTTCCCGAAGCCACCGACGCCTATCTCGGCCTCATGCTGCTTGGTCCATGGGCCCGGGGTGCGGGCCATGGCAGGGCAATGCTCGACCAGGCCGAGACGCTTGCCCGCGCGAGGGGGGCGAGGCGGATTGTTCTGGCCGTTCTCGAGGCCAACCCACGCGGCCGCGCCTTCTGGGAGCGCGAGGGTTTCCGAGCAACGGGCCTGTCCCGGCGCGACCAGGTCACCGGGCACACGCTTCACCGGCTGGTCAAGGCCCTGTAGGGCAGGCTGGCAAGTGCGACCCCGCCCAGCACCAGCACCGCCGCCAGCCAGAAGCGCAGACCCGGCGGTTCGGCCAACAAGACAGCCCCGCCCAGCGCAGCGATGACCGGCACCGTCAGCTGCGCGACCGCAGCCCGCGCCGCGCCCAGGCCGGGCAGAACCGCATACCACAGCGCGTAGCCCAGCCCCGAGGTCACGGCGCCTGACACCACCGCCAGCGCCAGACCCCTGGCATCCGGTGCGGCAAGGCCTGCCAGACCGAAAGGCAGCACAAAGGGCAAGGCCAGCACGAAGTTCCAGGCCGTCGCGGCAAGCGGATCGCGCGCGCCACGCCCGGCCAGCGAGTACAGGCCCCAGCCCACTCCCGCCACCGCCATCAGCGCCAGTGGGGCAAGGGCGACAGCGCCCGGCGCTGCGATCAGCGCCAGTCCGGCCAGCGCCAGCGCTGCCCCCGCCCAGCGCCGGGGCGGCACACCTTCGCGCCCGGCCAACGCGCCGGCGAACATCGTGACCTGCACCATCCCGAACAGGACAAGCGCCCCGGTCCCCGCATCCAGCCCACGATAGGCCAGCGAAAACCCCAGCAGATAGGCCGAAAGGCCCAGCACCCCCGCCAATCGCCCCTGCATCTCCGGCCAGGCAATCCCGCCGCGCTGCCATAACACCAGCGCCGCCAGCATCACCGCGCCCGACATCAGCCGGATTGCCGCAAACTCCACCGCGCCGATATGTCCCGGCTCCACCGCCCAGCGGTTCAGCACCGAATTGGCGGCAAAGGCCAGCATGGTCAGGGCAGTCAGCAGGAACAGACGCATTGACCCACCCTGACGCCTTGCCCGCAAAAGGAAAAGGGGCGACCCGAAGGCCGCCCCCCCCCTGAAACCGGACTGACCGGATGGATCAGAAGTCCATCCCGCCCATGCCGCCGCCACCCGGCATCGCCGGGGCCGCCTTCGGCTCGGGACGGTCGGCGATCATCGCCTCGGTCGTGATCAGCAGCGAGGCAACCGAAGCCGCATCTTCCAGAGCGGTGCGGGTCACTTTCGCCGGGTCGATCACGCCGAACTTGAACATGTCGCCGTATTCTTCGGTCTGCGCGTTGAAACCGAAGTTCTTGTCGCTCGACTCGCGGATCTTGCCCGCAACGACCGAGCCGTCCACGCCGGCATTGTCGGCGATCTGGCGCAGCGGGGCCTCCAGCGCACGGCGGATGATGGCGATGCCGGCATCCTGGTCGCTGTTGGCACCCTTCAGCCCTTCCAGCGCCTTGGCCGCCTGGACCAGAGCTACGCCGCCACCGACGATCACGCCTTCCTGAACAGCCGCACGGGTCGCGTTCAGCGCGTCGTCCACGCGATCCTTGCGCTCTTTCACTTCGACTTCGGTCATGCCGCCGACGCGGATGACGGCAACACCGCCCGCCAGCTTGGCCACACGCTCCTGCAGCTTCTCGCGGTCGTAGTCCGAGGTGGTCTCCTCGATCTGCGCACGGATCTGGGCGACGCGGGCCTCGATCTCCTTCTTGTCGCCGGCGCCGTCGATGATGGTGGTGTCATCCTTCTTGATGACGACCTTCTTGGCGCGGCCCAGCATGTCGAGCCCGACGTTCTCCAGCTTCATGCCGAGGTCTTCGCTGATGACCTGACCACCGGTCAGGATGGCGATGTCCTGCAGCATGGCCTTGCGGCGGTCGCCGAAGCCCGGAGCCTTGACGGCGGCGATCTTCAGGCCACCGCGCAGCTTGTTGACGACCAGGGTCGCCAGAGCCTCGCCTTCCACGTCCTCGGCCACGATGACCAGGGGCTTCTGCGACTGGATGACCGCTTCCAGCAGCGGAACCATCGGCTGCAGCGACGACAGCTTCTTCTCGTGCAGCAGGATGTAGGCGTCTTCCAGTTCCGCAACCATCTTGTCGGCGTTGGTCACGAAGTAGGGCGACAGGTAGCCGCGGTCGAACTGCATGCCTTCGACCACTTCGACTTCGGTCTCCATGCCCTTGTTTTCTTCGACGGTGATCACGCCCTCGTTGCCGACCTTCTGCATCGCGTCGGCGATGAAGCGGCCGATCTGGGCTTCGCCGTTGGCCGAGATGGTGCCGACCTGGGCGACTTCATCCGAGTCCTTCACCGGGCGAGCCATCGCCTTGATCTGCTCGACGACCTTGTGGGTCGCCAGGTCGATGCCACGCTTCAGATCCATCGGGTTCATGCCGGCGGCAACGGCCTTCATGCCTTCCTTGATGATGGCCTGGGCCAGGACGGTGGCGGTGGTGGTGCCGTCGCCGGCCTCGTCATTGGTGCGCGAGGCGACTTCCTTCACCATCTGCGCGCCCATGTTCTCGAACTTGTCGGCCAGTTCGATCTCCTTGGCGACGGTCACGCCGTCCTTGGTGATGCGGGGCGAGCCGAAGGATTTGTCGATCACCACGTTGCGGCCTTTCGGGCCCAGGGTGACCTTCACGGCATCGGCAAGAATGTTGACGCCGCGCAGCATGCGGTCGCGGGCGTCGGTATCGAACTTGACGTCTTTAGCAGCCATTATGACAGCTCCTTGAATGGGATTTCGTAGGGTGCGCTACAGCGCACCGTTCCTTGCGACAGATCAGGAAATGATCCCGAGGATGTCGCTTTCCTTCATGATCAGCAGCTCTTCGCCATTCAGCGTCACTTCGGTGCCCGACCACTTGCCGAACAGCACACGGTCGCCGGCCTTGACCGACGGCGCGATCAGCTCGCCCGAATCCTTGCGGGCGCCTTCGCCCACGGCGATCACTTCGCCCTCGGCGGGCTTTTCCTTGGCGGTGTCGGGGATGATCAGACCGCCCTTGGTCTTTTCGTCGGACTGGACGCGCTTGACCAGGACGCGGTCATGCAGGGGTTTGAAAGCCATCTGGAGGTTCTCCCTTGAGTCACCAGGTTTGATCTCGATTAGCACTCGCCTCGATCGAGTGCTAACGGACGCTGAGGTAGGCGATGCCCCGCCGCCTGTCAACACCCGGCTGCCGGATTTTGATTTGCCTTTTCCCGACCGCCTGCCACGATGCCCGCGACATGCCCTGCCCCGACCGAAGGCCCCGATGACCCGCCTCCTTGCCCTTGCCGCCCTTGCCTTCTGCCTTCTCGCTGCCCCGCTGCTGGCCCAGTGCAACGGCCGCAACCTGTTTGAGGAGATGCCGCCCGAAAAGGTGGCCGCGCTGACCGCAGCTGCCGATGCCGTGCCGTTCCCGCGCGGCAATCTCTGGCGCGCGACCCGGGGGCAAGAGGTGATTACCATTGCCGGCACCTATCACTTCGACGACCCCCGGCATGCCCCTACCCTTGCCGCGATCAGACCGGCCATCGAATCCGCAACCACCGTCCTGGTCGAGGCCGGACCGGAAGAGCAAAGGGCGCTGCAGGATCTGATCGCCCGTGAACCGGGACGGATGATGATAACGGATGGCCCCTCGCTTCTGGAACAGCTGCCGCCCGATGTATGGTCCGACCTCAGCGCCGCCCTTGCCCTGCGCGGCATCCCCGGCTTCATGGCCGCGAAGCTTCAGCCATGGTATGTCGCCGTGCTTCTGTCGATGCCGCCCTGCGCCATGGCACAGATGAAGGATCCCAAGGGCCTTGACGGCATGGTGATCGAAACGGCCGCCGCCGCCGGTGTGCCGGTGCGGGGGCTGGAGCCGTTCGATACGGTCTTCAGGATCTTCGACGCCATGAACCATGACGAGATGGTCGCGATGATCCAGTCCACCCTTGCGGTCGATGACCGGTCCGAAGACTATCACGCCACCCTTGCCGACAGCTATTTCGCCGGGGAAAGCCGGATCATCTGGGAATACATGCGCGATGTCAGCTATGGCCTGCCGGGCTACACGCGCGAGGAGGTGGATGCCGACTTTGCCCGGATGGAAGAGCTTCTGATGAATTCCCGCAACCGTCGATGGATTTCCGTCCTCACTGCGGCAGCGGCGGAAGGCCCGGTCTTTGCCGCCTTCGGCGCGCTTCACCTGTCGGGCGAGGAAGGGGTGCTGAACCTTCTGCAACGCGAAGGCTTCACCGTGGAACAGCTTGCGGCATGATCCTGCCCGGCCGTCTGACCCGGCTGACGGTGCTCGACCTCGGGCTCTTCGAAGTCAGGGGCGGCGAACGCCTGATCGGCATCCCCTCCTATCTGATGGAAACCGACCGGGGCGACCGCATCCTGTTCGATACGGGCTTTCCCCCGGCCTATGCGACCGATCCCGGTATTGCCGACCGCGACGGCCTGCCCGCCTTTGGCCGACTGATCGGTTACGGCATGGAACATACTGCGGAAGGTGCCCTTGCCGCCCTGGGTCTGACGCCGCGCGACATTTCGTTGACCATCCTCAGCCACGGTCATATCGACCATGTGGGCGCCCTGCACCTGTTTGCACATGCGCCCATCGTGATGACAGCCCGCGAACGCGCCGACCCGCGCCCCAGCTATTTCGGCACGGCACGGCCGATGGCCTGGCCCGAGGCTCGCCATATCCTGATCGGGGATGATACGCCCGTCTGCGATGGGCTGACCCTGATTCCCACCCCCGGCCATACGCCTGGCCATCTGTCCGCCATCCTGGCCCTGCCACGCACCGGCACGGTCATACTGGCCGCCGACGCGATCAACCGGGCGTCCGAACCCGCCGAGCACTTCGCCGACGCGCAGGATCCTGATGCCGCCAGAGCCTCCGCCGATCGGCTTCTGGCGCTGCCGGGCCTGTTGATCTACGGTCATGACCCGGCCCAGTGGCAAAGCCTGCGCAAGGCCCCGGCCTTCTACGACTGATGCCGATCAGATGCGCCGCCCCCAATGGAGAGGGGGATTGGGGTGGGGGCGCCACCCGCCCACCCCGCAGCAATTCAGCGGTGACCGCCCTTGCCCGGCACCAGGCCGCGCTTCGGCACCAGCTTCGGACCCTTCGGTCCCATCGCTGCCCTCAGGCTGGCGGGATCGAACCTCTTCGCTTTTGGCAACGGCTTCAGCCCCGCCGCGGCGGGTTTTCCGGTGTTCTGTGTCGGCATCACATGCCCCTGACATGAAAGGAGGAGACAGACGGGGATAACCCGCCAACGACCGGCCCTCAGGCCGTGTGCAACTTGTCCATGTTCAGGGCACTCCTTGGCTCAGGGCTGCACTTCCGGGCCGTCCGGCCCATGCTCACGGCCCCTGTCGGGTCGTCAGACGGTCAGTTCCATGACAAATGCACTCCTCTGCCGGAAGCTGTACCATGCCACATCCGCCCCCGCGTGACAATCGCGCTCCCTTCCCCTATACCGCGCGCAAAACCGCCACCCTCCCAAAGGCATTCCCATGACCACGCTCGTCTTCGGCCACAAGTCCCCCGACACCGATTCCACCGGATCGCCCATCATCTGGGCCTGGTATCTGAACGAGACCGGCACACCGGCGAAAGCCGTCCTGCTGGGCGAACCCAACACCGAAGCCGCCTTCGTGCTGAGGCACTGGGGCCTGGACAGGCCCGAGATCATCACCGACGTGACGGCGGAGGACCAGGTGGTGATCGTCGATACCAACAACCCGGCCGAACTGCCGCCTTCGATCAACGAGGCGCAGATCCAGGGCATCATCGACCATCACATGCTGGTCGGCGGCCTGAAGACCCGCACGCCGATCGACATCACCATCCGCCCGCTGGCCTGCACCGCCACCATCATGCACGACCTGATGGGCGACGTGCTGGCCAAGGCGCCGACCGGCATCAAGGGTGCGATGCTGTCCTGCATCCTGTCCGACACGCTGGAATTCCGCAGCCCCACCACCACACCCCACGACCGCGCCGTGGCCGAGAAGCTAGCGAACGAACTGCGCGTCTCGATCCCCGAACTGGCTGCCAAGATGTTCGAGGCCAAGTCGGATGTCTCGGCCTTCTCGGATGCGGAACTGCTGCGCATGGATTCCAAGGAATACACGGTCGGCGGCAAGGAACTGCGCGTCTCGGTACTGGAGACCACGGCGCCCAAGGTGATCCTTGACCGCAAGGACAGCCTGATGCGCTCGATGGTGGACGTGGCGAAGGAGGACGGCGCCGATCAGGTGCTGCTGTTCGTGGTGGACATCATCCGAGAAGAGGCGACGCTGCTGGTCCCGAACGACCTGGTGAAACAGATCGCCGAGGCCTCTTTCGGCTGCACCGTCACCGGCGACACCGTCGTTCTGCCGGGGATCATGAGCCGCAAGAAGCAGATCCTGCCGGCGCTCAAGCTGTAGACGCGAACCGCGGGCGTGCCGGCCTCTGCCGGAACATCGAGGAAGGAAAGCAGGTGCCGCGCCATGACTGACATCATCCGGTCGCTGTCGGAAATTGCCGGGCGCTATGACGCCGTCTTCTGCGACCTCTGGGGTTGCCTGCACAACGGCAAGGCTGCCTTCCCGGCAGCCGTGGCGGCCCTGCAGGGCTTTCGGGCCGGGGGCGGCAAGGTCGTTCTTCTGACCAACGCGCCCCGGCCGAAATCCAGCGTCATCCGACAGATCGACCGTCTGGGCGTGCCGCGTGACGCCTGGGATATCGTGGTCACCTCGGGTGACGCTGCGCAGATGGGGATGCTTTCCGGTGCCGTGGGCCGACGCGTCCACCACATCGGCGCCCCGAAGGACGAGGCTTTCTTCACCGATTTCGCCGAGGATCTGGCCGCCTATGCCGCCGCCCAGCCCCCCATCGAACGGGTGCCGCTGCGTGAGGCCGAGGGCATCGTCTGCACCGGCCTGCGCGACGACCTGACCGAGACGCCCGACGACTACCGCGCCGCGCTTTTGCTGGGCAAGACGCTGGATCTGCCCATGCTGTGCGCCAACCCCGACATCGTGGTGGATCTGGGGGATCGCCGGCTCTATTGCGCGGGCGCGCTGGCGCAGGCCTACGAGGAAATGGGCGGAAAGACGCTTTACTTCGGCAAGCCGCATCCGCCGATCTACGACCTCGCACGCCGCCGCCTGGCCGAGGCGGGCGCACTGGCCGACCCCGCGATCCTCTGCATCGGCGACGGGATTTCCACCGACATCCGGGGCGGGATCGGCGAGGGGCTGGACACGCTGTTCATCACCGGCGGACTCGAGGCCGACCGTTTCGGCCCCGACCCGGAAAACCCCGATCCCGCCCGGCTGGGCGACTGGCTCGACGGGCTGGAACTGTCGCCAACCTACGCCATGGGCCGCCTGCGCTGACGGCGCAGCAACATTCGTTCACAGACGAAAGTCCGATTGAACAATTCTTGCGCAACCGATTGTGCTGCGTCGCAGCGCGTGCTAGGCTGTCCGCATGACCGGAAGGGATTCGGACCCCATGCTCGACAACATGCCCCGTGGAACGATCTGCATCGAGGACATCGAGATCGGCATGTCCCGCCATCTGATGAAGGTCATCACCGACCGCGACATCGAGCTGTTCGCCGAGGTTTCCACCGACCGGAACCCGGTCCACCTTGACGATGCCTATGCCCAGGACACGATCTTCGAGGGCCGCATCGCGCACGGGATGCTGACCGCCGGACTGATCTCGGCGGTGATCGGGGAACAGCTTCCGGGCCATGGCACGGTCTATCTGGGACAAAGCCTGAAGTTCATGGCACCGGTCCGCCCCGGCGATATGGTGCGCGCTGAGGTCACCGTCACCGGCATCGACCACGCCAAACGCCGGGTGACCCTTGAAACCCTCGCCTCGGTCGGTAAAACCGTAGTCCTGAAGGGCGAGGCGCTGGTTCTGGCGCCCAGCCGCAAGTTCGACTGACGGGCCCCGGCCCGCAAAGGGCAGGATGCAGCAGCATTTCCATTGGCAGGGTCTCGACCCGTCTTCCCGCGGCGCCTCATGCGCCATGGGAAATTTCGACGGCGTGCATCGCGGCCACCAGGCAGTGATCGACCTAGCACGCGGCCATGGCCCGCTGGGAATCATCACCTTCGAGCCCCACCCCCGCCAGTTCTTCGCCCCCACAGCCCCCGCCTTTCGCCTGATGAACGCCGAGGCGCGCGCCAACCGTCTGGCCCGTCTGGGGGTGGAACACCTGTTCCAGCTTCCCTTCGACGCCACCCTTGCCAGCCTGTCGCCCGAGGCCTTCGTCAACCAGGTTCTGGCCGATGGCCTTGGCATCAGCCATGTCGTGGTGGGCGCCGACTTCTGCTTCGGCAAGGGGCGCACTGGCACGGCGGGCGACCTTGCCGCGCTGTGCGACGCCCGGGGCATCCGCACCACCATCGCCCCCCTTGTCACCGAGAACGGGACCGAGATCTCTTCCACCAAGATCCGCGCCGCCCTCACCGAGGGGCGCCCCCGTGACGCCGCCGCCATGCTTGGCCACTGGCACCGGATCGAGGGCGAGGTGCTGCACGGGCAGAAGCGCGGGCGAGAGCTGGGGTATCCCACCGCGAACATGTCGGTGGACGGGCTGCACCTTCCGAAACTTGGGGTCTATGCCGTGCTGGTCGACATTCTGACCGGCCCGCACAAGGGCAGCCATCACGGCGCCGCCAGCCTTGGCGTGCGGCCGATGTTCGGCGAAAACCGCCCGAATCTGGAAACCTACCTGTTTGACTTCAGGGGCGACCTCTACGGGCAGCATCTTTCGATCGCCCTGGTCGAGTTTCTGCGCCCCGAGCAGAAGTTCGACACCCTTGACGCCTTGATCGCCCAGATGGACGCCGACTGCCACCAGGCCCGCGCGATCCTTTCGGCGCTCTGACCCCCCTTCCCTTTTCCGCAAGGCCACATCAGGGTGCGGGAATGGAAAACCTGCGCCCCCGGTTCTGGGAAACCGTTCCCCTGTCGAAGATGACCCCCGCCGAATGGGAGGCGCTCTGCGACGGCTGCGGCAAGTGCTGCCTGAACAAGCTCGAGTATGAGGATACCGGCGAGGTCGTCTATACCCGCATCGGCTGTCGCCTGCTGGATGGCGAAACCTGCCGCTGCCGCGACTACCCGAACCGCAAGCAGCACGTCCCGGAATGCGTGGTGCTGACGCCGAAGACCCTGCCGAAGATCGCCTACTGGATGCCCGCGACCTGCGCCTACAAGTTGCTGTTCCAGAAGCGGCGCCTGCCAGACTGGCATCCGCTGCTGACCGGCGATCCCGACAGCACCCACAAGGCGGGGCAATCTGTCAGGGGAGTCACCCTGCCCGAGGGCTCGGTGCCGGAAGACGACTGGGAAGACTATCTGATCGAGGAAACACCCTGATGCGCTTTGCTTCAGACAACACCTCGGGCGCCGCCCCCGAGATCATGGCCGCGATCGTCAAGGCGAACGAAGGGTATGAACGCTCCTACGGCGGCGATGCGGCCATGGCCCGCGTGACCGATCTGGTGCGCGATATCTTCGAGGCGCCACAGGCCGTGGTCCATCTGGTCGCCACCGGAACTGCCGCGAACGCCTTGGCGATCGCCACCCACTGCCCGCCCTGGGGCGCGGTGTTCTGTCATACCCATGCCCACATCGCCGAGGACGAATGCAACGCGCCTGAATTCTACTCTGGCGCCAAGCTGGTGCTGGTGCCGGGCGAGCATGGCAGGATGACACCCGCCAGCCTGTCGCAGGCGCTGGCCGCAACCGGAGAAAGCGGCGTGCATGGCGTCCAGCGGGGGATGCTGTCGCTGACCAATGTCACCGAGGCCGGAACGGTGTATACCCCTGCAGAAATTGCCGCGCTGACTGCCCTCGCAAGGGCCAAGGGCATCCCTTGCCACCTCGACGGCGCGCGCCTTGCCAATGCGCTGGTCGCCACCGGCGCGACACCGGCCGAGATGACCTGGAAGGCGGGAATCGACGTTCTGTCGCTGGGCGGAACCAAGAATGGCTGTCTGGGGGTGGAAGGAGTCGTCCTGTTCAACCCCGAAAAGGCCTGGGAATTCGAGCTGCGACGCAAGCGGGGGGGGCATCTCTTTTCCAAGCACCGGTTCCTTTCGGCGCAGATCGAGGCCTACCTGACCGAAGGCCTCTGGCTGCGGCTCGCCGCACAGGCAAATGCGATGGGCCAGCGTCTGGCGCAGGGCCTGCGCGACCGGCAGGCGCATGTGCCACCGGCCGATGCCAACATGCTGTTCCCGGAATGGGCCCCCGGCACCCATGAGCGACTGGAGGCCGCTGGGGCCGTCTATTACCGCTGGACCGCCCCCCAGGGGCGCGAGAAGGCGCGGCTGGTCGCCAGCTGGTGCACCACCGAAGCCGAGGTAGACCGCTTCCTCGCGGCTTTCTGACCGGGGTTTTTCGCAACGCCGGAAGCAGCTCCGGTTTGCAATCGCAGAACCGGGTGATAAGCGAGGCACGTCACGAATCCGCCACCGAGGACGCCCATGCCCGCCGTCACCGAACCCAAGCTCATCGCCGGGAACGCCAACCTGCCCCTGGCAAAAGCCATAGCGCGGCGCATGTCGGTGCACCGGGGAATGAGCGTGAACCTTGTCGATGCCCGGGTCGAACGCTTCAACGATCAGGAAATCTTCGTCGAGGTGTTCGAAAACGTCCGCGGCGAGGACATGTATGTCATCCAGCCGACCTCGAACCCGGCGAACGACAACCTGATGGAACTGCTGATCATGGTGGATGCGCTGCGCCGGTCCTCGGCCAGCCGGATCACCGCGGTGATCCCCTATTTCGGCTACGCCCGCCAGGACCGCCGCGCCAAGGCGCGCACCCCGATCAGCGCGAAGCTGGTGGCGAACCTGATCGAGACGGCCGGCGTGGACCGCGTGCTGACGCTGGACCTGCACGCCGCGCAGATCCAGGGTTTCTTCGACATTCCGGTGGACAACCTTTACGCCTCGCCGGTCTTTGCCCTGGATATCGAGCACCATTTCAAGGGCCAGATGGACGACATCATGATCGTCTCGCCCGATGTTGGCGGCGTGGCGCGGGCGCGGGAACTGGCCAAGCGGATCAACGCACCCCTCTCCATCGTGGACAAGCGGCGCGAGAAGGCGGGCGAAGTTGCAGGCATGACCGTCATCGGCGACGTGCGCGGGCGCAAGTGCATCATCGTCGACGACATCTGTGACACGGCCGGGACGCTGTGCAAGGCCGCCGAGACGTTGATGGAAGCCGGGGCGACCGAGGTGCACAGCTACATCACCCATGGCGTCCTGTCAGGGCCGGCGGTGGAAAGGGTGCAGAATTCGGTGATGAAATCGCTGGTCATCACCGATTCGATCGAAGCCACGGAAAAGGTCAAGGGTGCCACGAACATCCGCATCGTCCCCACCGCGCCGATGTTTGCCCAGGCGATCCTGAACATCTGGGGCGGGATGTCGGTGTCGTCGCTGTTCGAGACGGATACCCTGGTGCCGATCTACGAAGGGCTCTACCAGCGCAGCTAGGCGCCAGACTTCGGACCGCGCCAGAGATACCCCCTGCGATTGCCCTTCCCACAGGAAGGGCCCAACTACGGTCCGGTTCCGCCAAACTATCGGCACAATTCGGCTTCAGCAGTGCGGCTGTTGCAGCTTTTTGGACTGGCCGCGCGGCCTGGGGGTGTGCCTTGGAGTCTTCGATCGAAACCATCCGCCTTTCGCGGCGGACCTTCGAACTGCTGCCCGTCGAGCGGATCATGCTGACAACAGCCTTGGTCGCAGAGGCGGCGGGGATTGCCCTCGCAACCGCACTGCAACGCAATGTGAACTGGCCGCCCATGCTGCTGGGTTTTGCCATTGGCCTGGCGCTCATTGCTCTGGGGGCTTTCGTAAGGGGCACTCGGGGGTCGTCTCGTGTGGCGCTGGCCATGGTGGGACTGGGAAGCTTCTTTGCCTTCACCTCGGCCTCTCCCATCGTGATCTTCTCGCTCATGCCGCTGACCAACCCGATGGTCGATGACTGGCTGACCTGGTCCGGGCACCTTGTCGGATACGACTGGCACAGCCTGATCAACCACATGCTGGACTATCCCGTGATCCTGCGGGCACTTGGCTATGTCTATCAGAGTTCGATCTTCCAGCTGATGCTGACAGTCTGCTTTCTCGCGGCCCTGAACCGGGCGCTTTCCGTGCACCGCTTCATGCTTGTCGGGATGTTCAGCCTTGCGGTGACGGTTGCGATCTGGTGGGTCTTTCCCAGCGTCGGCTATGTCGGGGCGCTGGATGTGCCGGCAGAGGTGCTGCGCGAACGCGGTTACCATTACGGGACCGACCGTGGCGGTTTCCTGACACAGCTGCTGACCGAGGGTCCGGCGCGCATCAGCCCCGAGACGGTCACGGGTGTGGTCGGCTTTCCCTCCTATCACATGGTCATGTGTTGTCTGGTCGTCTGGTTCCTGCGCGCGACGGTGCTGTTCGTTCCGGCACTGATTCTCAACCTGGCGATGATTCCTGCCACCCTGATCCACGGCGGTCATCATCTGCTTGATATTCCGGGTGGGGTGGCGGTGTTTGCGCTCTGCGTCTGGTTCGTCTCCAGATTTCTGGCCCCGGGCGACGAGTTGGAGCCGGTGCGCACCTCTGGTTCCTGAACGGCGTCTTGTGGATCAACGGGCGCGCGCCGGGGTCAGCCGCGACACGGCAGGGCCAATCGCCAGTAATTGCTCCCGCACCCGGACGATGGGGCTGCGGATCGTAGGGGTCACCATCGAAGCGGAGGCCGCCCCGCATCGGATTGTCGGCCGTGATCTTCGCCAAGGGTAACCCGTTCGGTCGCTATCTCGCGCGGAACGTCCGATGGCAGGCGCCGGCAGTTGCGGGTTGGTTTCCATCTTTTTGCGGGGTTTTGGTCAAGTTTAGGCCGCAAAAGGCCTTCAAACCCATGGCGTGTTTCGCAGACGGAGACGGTTGTGATTTACCTTGCCCATGGCAGTGATCGGTCGCCGATCATGACGTCTCTCTATCACTATCGGTTCGTCCTCCTGCTTGCAGCGATCCAGGCGGCGCTTGGCTTTTACGCGCTTTCCGCGGCACCAGGCTTGCCCCTTGGCGGCTTCGGGGCGCAGGTGCTGCAGTTGGCCACGATCCTTCCCTGCGCGGCCTATGCCGTCATCGCCCACCGTCTGTTTCACCTGACCTATGTCGAGCGCACACCGCAGCGGATGGAAGTCCTTCAGGCCGAGATCAGGTCCTTTCTCACCGACGGGCCAACCATCCTGCGCGGCGGCCTGACCTTGGCCCTGCTTCTTGCTGCATTGGCGGGTTTTACCCAGGCCAAGAGGCTGGTGGCGATCTTGGGTGAATTTTCCTGGGACGAGACGTTAGAGCAACTGGATCGCCTGGTTTTCCTTGGTCACGAACCGTGGCGGGTGTTTTACGGCCTGATCGGCTGGGATTGGGTGCTGACGGTTCTGACCGGGGCCTATGCCTTCTGGCTGACGTTGCTGCTGTGCACCCTGACCATTGCCGCCTTTGCCCGCAAGAACCCGGTCGCCCGGATGCAGTTCATGATCGCGCATCTGCTGAGCTGGCTTGTCATTGGAATCGTCATGGCAACCCTGATGTCCTCTGCGGGACCGGTGTATTACGCGGATCTGGGCCTGGGAAATGTGTACCGGCCGCTTCTGGAAACACTTGACGCCCATGCCGAGACCTATCCCTACAGTGTCCGCGACCTGCAGAAAGTTCTCTGGGATCTCTACACGCTTCCCGATGGCGGCTTCTCGGTGATTTCGGCCATGCCTTCGATGCATGTCGCATCCACGATGGTCGTTACGCTTTATGCCTTCACGGCTTCGCGCGCGCTGGGCTGGGTTCTGACCGCCTTCACACTGGTAATCTTCATCGGATCGTTCATGCTGGCCTGGCACTATTTTCTCGATGGCATCGTGGCCATGGCCGCTGTCGGCGTGATCTGGCAGGTCAGTGGCTGGCTTGCGCGGCGCACGGTTCCCGATCAGGCATAGGGCACATCCCAGTCTTCCTCATCCCGCAGGGCACCGATTGCCAGCCAGTCTGCCCGGACGCGGGCGATCCGGGTGTCTGACCAGGTGCGGAACACGATCTCGAAGCCCCTGCCTGTCACCTGCTCGGCCGCGATATCGACACGGGAATTCGTCGAACAGGCGATGTCCCACATGGAAAGCCCGATGGTGACCACTGGCACATCCACAAAGACCTGCGCAAAATCCTGTCGCAGCCTCACCTCGCGCGGCCCTGCGCCAACCCACATCGCGCCATCCTGAGAGAAGGCTTCGAACAGAACGCGCGACCCCTGATCGACCGCAATGGTTCCCCTGAATTTCTTCATGTCCCGACCGGATCCTTCTGCCGGCCACATCTTGCCCCAAAACTTCCGACAGGGAACCGGAAAAGGAAAGCCCCGGACGAACCGGGGCTTTCGATGCGCTTATCGGTGTGGCCGAGGATCACAGTCCTGCGGCAATCCGCATGGCTTGCAGGTCGGCCACCAGCTTGTCGGCGGCATCCTTGTCGGAACTCAGCGCCGCCGCCTGGCTGGCTTCGGCAACCAGCGCATCCAGCTGAGGCGCGGTCAATTCGTCCAGCGGCACCGCCTGTTCGGCCAGAACCGTCACGCCCGAGGCGCTGATCTCGGCGAAGCCGCCGGTGACGACATAGGCTTTCGTCCCCTCGGCGTTCACCACCTTCAGCAGACCCGGACGCAGCGAGGTGATCGTGGCGGCATGGCCTTCCATCGCCGTCAGGTCGCCATTGGCCCCCGGAATCTGGACCTCGGTCGCCGGGACCGACGCAAGGCGCCGTTCCGGGCTGACGAGGTCGAATTGCAGCGTGCTGGCCATGTCGCCCCCTTACGCCGCAGCCGCGGCAAGCTTGGCGGCCTTGGCCTTCACGTCCTCGATGTCGCCGACCATGTAGAAGGCGGCTTCCGGCAGATGGTCGTATTCGCCGTTCACCACCGCCTTGAAGGATGCGATGGTCTTTTCCAGCGGCACCTGCACGCCGTCCGAACCGGTGAAGACCTTCGCCACGTCGAAGGGCTGCGACAGGAAGCGCTGGATCTTCCGGGCGCGGGCCACGGTCAGCTTGTCCTCTTCCGACAGTTCGTCCATCCCGAGGATGGCGATGATGTCCTGCAGCGACTTGTAGCGCTGGAGGATTCCCTGCACGGCGCGGGCGACATTGTAGTGCTCTTCGCCCACGATCTGCGGGTCAAGCATCCGCGAGGTCGAATCCAGCGGGTCCACCGCCGGATAGATCCCCAGTTCCGAGATCGCGCGCGACAGCACGGTGGTCGCGTCGAGGTGCGCGAACGAGGTCGCGGGCGCCGGGTCGGTCAGGTCGTCGGCCGGAACGTAGATCGCCTGCACCGAGGTGATCGAACCCTGCTTGGTCGAGGTGATGCGTTCCTGCAGCGCACCCATGTCGGTTGCCAGCGTCGGCTGGTAGCCCACGGCCGAGGGAATGCGGCCCAGAAGGGCGGACACTTCCGAACCCGCCTGGGTGAAGCGGAAGATGTTGTCCACGAAGAACAGCACGTCCGTTCCCGACTGGTCGCGGAACTGCTCGGCCAGCGTCAGGCCGGTCAGCGCCACGCGGGCACGTGCCCCCGGGGGTTCGTTCATCTGGCCGTAGACAAGAGCCACCTTCGATTCCGACAGGTTGTCGATCTTGATGACGCCCGATTCGATCATCTCGTGATAGAGGTCGTTCCCTTCGCGGGTCCGTTCACCCACGCCCGCGAAGACCGAATAGCCCGAGTGAACCTTGGCGATGTTGTTGATCAGTTCCATGATCAGAACCGTCTTGCCCACGCCGGCGCCGCCGAACAGGCCGATCTTGCCGCCCTTGGCATAGGGCGCGAGCAGGTCGATGACCTTGATGCCGGTCACCAGGATCTGGCTTTCCGTGGCCTGTTCGCTGAATTCCGGGGCAGGCTGGTGGATCGCACGGGTTTCCTTGGCCACCACGGGGCCCTTTTCGTCAACCGGTTCGCCGATGACGTTCAGGATGCGACCCAGCGTTGCGTCACCGACAGGAACCGAGATCGGCGCGCCCAGGTCCTTGACCGGCGTGCCGCGCACGAGGCCTTCGGTCGCATCCATGGCGATGGTGCGCAAGGTGTTCTCGCCCAGGTGCTGCGCGACCTCGAGGATCAGGCGCTTGCCGTTGTTGGTGGTTTCCAGCGCGTTCAGGATCGCGGGCAGCGCGCCATCGAACTGAACGTCGACGACGGCGCCGATGACCTGCGTCACCTTGCCGGTGCCAGCGGATGCTTTCGGGGCTTTTGCCATTTGAGTTCTCCTTGTCAACCGCGCGAAGCGATTGCCTCTTCGATTGATGATTTCAGTTTTTGGACCAAGGCCCTATCAGGGGACTCGAAAGCTTGCTGGTTGCCACTAGACGTACGCAACATCAGCTTCGCCTTCCCCTTGTCTGCGAAATGCCAAATGAGCGCGGCACCAACGGCGATGAGCAAGAGCCCAAACCAGAATGAGCCGGAGAACATCTGAAAGAGTGCGACCGCGCAAAGGACCCAACCGCCAATTACCAGAGGATGGGTAGCAAGTTCGATCGACACGGCGCCAATGTTTGCTATTGGGTAGGAAGTATCGCCAAACTTCGCGATTGTTCTCGAGATCACGATTGGTCCAGCGGAAAACATAAGGTCGCTCATAGCTACAGAGCCTCCGCCCCCGAAATGATTTCGATAAGCTCTTTGGTGATCGCGGCCTGACGGCTCCGGTTGTACTGGATCGTCAGCTTGTTGATCATGTCGCCGGCATTGCGGGTCGCGTTGTCCATGGCGGACATCCGCGCGCCCTGCTCCGAGGCGCCGTTTTCTAGAAGGGCGGTGAAGATCTGCGTGGCGACGCCGCGCGGCAGAAGGTCGGCCAGGATCGCCTCTTCCGAGGGTTCGTAGTCATACAGCGCCGAGGCGCCGGTGGCTTCGAACTTGGCCGGGATCACCTGCTGTTCGGTCGGGATCTGGCTGATGACCGACTGGAAGCGGTTGTAGAAGATCGTCACCACGTCGGCCTCGCCGGCCTCGAAGGCCGCCATGACCTCGCGCGCGATGGCCTGCGCATTGGCATAGCCCACGCGCTTCACTTCGCTCAGGTCGATGTGACCGACAAAGGCATTCGCCCAGTCGCGCTTCAGCTGTTCACGGCCCTTCTTGCCGACGGTGAGGATCTTCACCGTCTTTCCCTGCGCCACCAGATCGGCGGCGCGGGACCGGGCCAGCTTGACGATGGACGAGTTGAAGCCGCCGCAAAGCCCGCGCTCGCTGGTCATCACCACCAACAGGTGCACCTGGTCCCGGCCGTTTCCGGCCAGAAGCTTCGGTGCACCCTCTCCAGTGCCGACACCGGCGGCCAAGGCCGACATCACCGCTGTCATCCGTTCTGCAAAAGGACGGGCGGCCTCGGCGGCCTCTTGCGCACGACGCAGTTTCGCCGCGGCGACCATCTGCATCGCCTTGGTGATCTTCCGCGTGTTTTTCACGCTTCCGATCCGGTTCTTGAGATCCTTCAGGCTTGGCATCTGCCTTCTCCCTCAGGGCGCTCAGACAAAGTCTTTGGCGAAGGCGTCGAGTTCCGCGCGGATCGCTTTTTCCAGATCGCCCGCAACCTTGCGGTCGTTCTTGGTGATGTCGTCCAGAAGCGCCTTGCCCTTGGTGCGCAGGTGCTGCAGCAGGCCCGCCTCGAACCGGCCCACGTCCTTGACGGCGATCTTGTCCAGATAGCCGTTGGTGCCGGCATAGATGACGCAGACGATTTCCGCGTTGGTCATCGGCGAATACTGGTTCTGCTTCATCAGTTCCGTCAGGCGCGCGCCGCGGTTAAGAAGCTGCTGGGTGGCGGCGTCAAGGTCGGACCCGAACTGCGCGAAGGCCGCCATTTCGCGGTACTGCGCCAGTTCCAGCTTCACCTTGCCGGCAACCGACTTCATCGCCGAGGTC
This sequence comes from Tabrizicola caldifontis, assembly GCF_004762095.1. Taxonomy (GTDB): domain Bacteria; phylum Pseudomonadota; class Alphaproteobacteria; order Rhodobacterales; family Rhodobacteraceae; genus Tabrizicola; species Tabrizicola caldifontis. The sequence goes on along the minus strand of NZ_SIJH01000008.1, from coordinate 62,217 downwards.
TGGGCCGAGGAACCCACGCGGCTGACCGACAGACCGGTGTTCACGGCCGGACGAATACCCTGGTAGAACAGTTCGGTTTCCAGGAAGATCTGGCCGTCGGTGATCGAGATCACGTTGGTCGGGATATAGGCCGACACGTCACCGGCCTGGGTTTCGATGATCGGCAGCGCCGTCAGTGAACCCGCGCCGAAATCCTCGTTCAGCTTGGCCGAACGCTCCAGCAGTCGCGAGTGCAGGTAGAACACATCGCCCGGATAGGCCTCGCGCCCCGGCGGACGGCGCAGCAGCAGCGACATCTGGCGATAGGCCACGGCCTGCTTGGACAGGTCATCGTAGATGATCAGGGCATGGCGGCCGTTGTCGCGGAAGTATTCCGCCATGGCGGTCGCCGAATAGGGCGCCAGGAACTGCATCGGCGCGGGGTCCGAGGCGGTGGCGGCCACGACGATCGTGTAGGCCATGGCACCGGTCTCTTCCAGCTTCTTCACCAGCTGGGCGACGGTGGAGCGCTTCTGGCCGACCGCGACATAGACGCAATAGAGCTTCTTCGATTCGTCCGAACCGGCGGCCTCGTTGTAGGACTTCTGGTTCAGGATCGTGTCCAGCGCCACGGCGGTCTTGCCGGTCTGGCGGTCGCCGATGATAAGTTCCCGCTGGCCACGGCCGACGGGGATCATCGCGTCCACGGCCTTCAGACCCGTGGCCATGGGTTCGTGCACCGACTTCCGCGGAATGATGCCGGGGGCCTTGACGTCGGCCACGCGACGCTCGGTCGCCTTGATCGGACCTTTGCCGTCGATCGGGTTGCCCAGCGCGTCCACGACGCGACCCAGCAGCGCATCACCGGCCGGCACGTCCACGATGGACTTGGTGCGCTTGACCGTGTCGCCTTCCTTGATGTCCTGGTCCGACCCGAAGATAACGACGCCGACGTTGTCGACTTCCAGGTTCAGGGCCATGCCCCGGATGCCGCCGGGGAATTCGACCATCTCACCGGCCTGCACGTTGTCGAGGCCATGCACACGGGCAATCCCGTCGCCGACCGACAGCACGCGGCCGACTTCGGCCACTTCCGCGTCCTTGCCGAAGTTCTTGATCTGCTCCTTGAGGATCGCAGAGATCTCAGCAGCCTGGATTCCCATCACCCAACCTCTTTCATTGCATTTTGCAGGGCCGCGAGCTTTGCCTTGACCGAGGTGTCGATCATGGTCGAGCCCAGCTTGACGACAAGACCGCCGATGAGGGATTCATCGACGGTCGTTTTCAGTTTCACGGTCTTGCCGACACGCGCCTTCAGCGTCTCGGCCAGTTTCTTGGACTGCGCGGCGCTCAGCGCACGGGCGGCAGTGACTTCGGCGGTCACTTCGCCCTTTTCGGCAGCGATCAGGTCGGCCAGGTTCGCCAGGAATTGCGGCAGAACGAACAGGCGGCGCTTTTCGGCCATCAGCGCCAGCGTGTTGGCCGTCAGCTGGCCCAACCCCAGCCTCCCGGCGATCGCGGCGATCGCCCTGCCCTGGTCCTCGCGGCTGATGACGGGCGAGGCGATCATCGCCCGCAGGTCGGCACTGGCGTCCAGGGCTTCCGAAAGGGTCGCGATATCCGCTTCCAGCGCCTTCAAGGCGCCGTCTTCCCTTGCCAGGTCGAACAAGGCCGATGCGTAGCGTGAGGCAATGCCCAGAGAGATCGAAGCTGGTTCCGACACGTCAACCCTTCCGTTGTCTGATGCCCAGGGCTCTGGCGAACCGGGCGCTCCATCGGCGCACACCTCGACCCCCCGGCCGTGGCGCATGCCATCCGTCGCGGGCGTCCTTAGCAGAGGCCTTGATACCCCGCAACCGGGTTGGACACGGATTCTTGAGCCTTGCCCTGCGCAGATCGTCGCTGTTTGCGCAATCGTTGCGGACAGGTCGCGGAACGCCCGGAATCGGCGGGGCGCTTCTGGCGTTCACGACCCGTCACATGCCCGTCACACCCGGCCGCCTTCGGTTGACCCTTCCTGCCTGCGCGGCAAGTGTCCCACGGAAACAGACCGGAAAGAAAGGCAGGCAGGCATGACCCTCTCGCGACGCGGACTGATCGGATTTGCACTGGGCACGGCGACGCTCGCCACGACGGCGCGTGCCAATCCTGCTGGGGCACGCAACAACATCTCCAGCTTTGTCATGCAGGACTGGCGCGACCATTTCGACGGTCTCGGCCCTGCCACCATCGTTGCCGACACCGGCTCGCGCGCCCTGCATTTCTGGAATGCCGACGGGTCGGATTATCGCATCTATCCGACCTCGGTCCCGCTGACCGACGAACTGACCAGGCGCGGCTATACATCCATCGTGCGCAAGAAGGTCGGCCCCAGCTGGACCCCCACGCCGTCACAGATGCAGCGCTACCCCGACTGGAAGCCGATCGGCCCCGGGCCGGACAACCCCCTTGGCACCCACGCCATGTATCTGTCCTGGCCCGCCTACATCATTCACGGCACCCATGACACCCGGAAGATCGGCCGCCGTTCCTCGGATGGCTGCATCGGGCTTTTCAACGAAAACATCGCCGAACTTTTCGCGCTTTGCCCGATCGGCACCCAGGTCAGGGTGGTCTGACGCATGGCCGGGCCGGGCAGCCGGCCCTGTTCCCGGTTCAGCGCCGGTTCGGGCGCCCCCTTGCCCACGCCTTCCAGGACGCGCAGGGGTCTTCTTACTGCTGCTCCAAGGCCCCCGCGCGTGGGGGCATAGACCTGCTTGGACGACTCGACCATCAGCACCCCCCCCACCAGCCAAGGCATCCGGCGCCCGACCCCTTCCCAGAAATCGGCCGTCCGCAGCCAGAACCGTGTGGTCGATGGCGGCGCGAACAGCACCGACTGGCTGCGTTCCGGCGTGAAGCCGTGGCGCCTGAGCTGTGCCTCGAGCTGTGCGCCGGAATAGGGCCGACCATAGCCGAAGGGCGTGGCGTCGTTCCGCGCCCAGAGGCCCGAGCGGTTCGGCACGATGAACAGCGCCCGCCCCCCCGGCGCAAGCACCCGCGCCGCCTCGTCCAGCACGGCCGATGGGTGCTCAGAGGTCTCAAGACCGTGCATCAGCACCAGCCGATCGGCAATGCCCGTGGGCAGGGGCCAGGCGGTCTCCTCGCACAGGACGCTGACATTCTCCATTCCCGCGGGCCAGGGCATCACGCCCTGCGGTCCCGGCATCAGCCCCACCACGCGCGCGGTATCGGCCAGATAGGGACGCAGAAGCGGCACCGCAAAACCGAACCCCACTACCGTCTGACCCGGACCGGGGGGCCAGTGCTTCACCACCTGTTCCCGGATCGCGCGCTGGGCCACCCGGCCAAGCTGGGTGCGGTAGTAGAAATTCCTCAGGTCAAGCACATCAAGGTGCATTGCGGCCGCCGCCCTTTGGGTCGATCCTGCCCATCATACTCGGGAAGGGACCAAAGACCATGCCGCTTGACCTGATCACCATCCCCTGCCTTTCGGACAACTATGCCTGGCTGATCCACGACCCCGCCTCTGGCCGCACAGCCGTGGTGGATGCGCCCGAAGCCGGCCCGATCCTTGCGGCTCTCGAGGCGCATCAGTGGCGACTGACCGACATCCTGATCACCCACCACCACGACGACCACATCCAGGCTGTCGATGCGCTGCGCAACCGGACGGGCGCCCAGGTCCATGGCGCCGCCGCCGATGCCCACCGCCTGCCGCGGCTTGACCAGACGCTGGTCGATGGCAGCCGGTTCTGGCTGGGCTCGGAAGAGGTGCAGGTGATCGCGGTTCCGGGTCACACCATCGGCCACATCGCCTATGTCATGCCGGCCAGCGGCTACGCTTTCACCGCCGACAGCCTGATGGCCGGCGGCTGCGGTCGGCTGTTCGAGGGCACAGCCCGGCAGATGCACGACTCTCTGCGCAGGCTTGCCGCCCTGCCCCCCGACACGCTGATCTGCTCAGGCCACGAATACACCGCCTCCAACCTGCGCTTCGCCCTGACCCTTGAACCGGACAATCCTGCGCTTATCTCACGCAGTGCCGAGGTCGCCGACAAGCGCACCCGGGGCATTCCTACCGTTCCTGTCCCGCTTCAGGTAGAGCTGGACACGAACCCTTTCCTGCGGGCGCATCTGCCCGCGCTCAAGACAGCGGTCGGCCTGCCAGATGCCGACGATGTCACGGTTTTCGCCGAAATCCGGGCCAGAAAAGACAAGTTCTGATTCCAGCCTATCACAATTGGTGTGAAGACGCTGGGGAAACCCCGAAATCTGGAAGATTGCGCTTGAAGTGCGGTGAAGAAAACCGAACTTTAGGCATATGAGGCCACGGTCGGTATCGGGCCCGAAAGCCCCCCGACCCGCAGGACAGGAGCACGAACCGTGCCATCGTTTTCGACCACGCTTGAACAGGCAATCCATAGCGCCCTGGCCTTGGCCAACTCGCGCCGTCACGAACTCGCCACGCTGGAACATCTGCTGCTGGCGCTGATCGACGAACCCGACGCGGCCCGGGTGATGAAGGCCTGCGCGGTCAACCTCGAGGAACTGCGCAAGACGCTCACCGATTTCATCGACGACGACCTGTCGACCCTTGTCACCGATGTCGAAGGGTCCGAGGCCGTGCCCACAGCCGCCTTCCAGCGCGTGATCCAGCGCGCGGCGATCCATGTGCAAAGCTCGGGCCGGACGGAAGTGACCGGGGCAAACGTCCTGGTGGCGATCTTCGCCGAACGTGAATCGAACGCGGCCTATTTCCTGCAGGAACAGGACATGACGCGCTATGACGCGGTGAACTTCATCGCCCATGGCGTGGCCAAGGATCCCACCTATGGCGAGACGCGCCCCGTCCAGGGCGCCGACGATCCGCAGGAAACCCCGAAGGCCGAGGCCGGCGAGGCCAAGGAATCGGCTCTGTCAAAATACTGCGTCGATCTGAACGTGAAGGCGCTAAAGGGCGATGTCGATCCGCTGATCGGACGCGAGGCCGAGGTGGAACGCTGCATCCAGGTGCTGTGCCGCCGGCGCAAGAACAACCCGCTTCTGGTGGGCGACCCCGGCGTAGGCAAGACAGCGATTGCGGAAGGCCTTGCCCGCAAGATCGTGCTGGGCGAGACGCCCGAAGTCCTGTCCAAGGCCACGATCTTCTCGCTCGACATGGGCGCGCTTCTGGCCGGCACGCGCTATCGCGGCGATTTCGAGGAGCGGCTGAAGGCCGTGGTCAAGGAACTGGAAGACCACCCCGACGCGATCCTCTTCATCGACGAGATCCACACCGTGATCGGCGCCGGGGCGACCTCGGGCGGGGCGATGGATGCCTCGAACCTGCTGAAACCCGCTTTGCAGGGCGGCAAGCTGCGCTGCATGGGATCGACCACCTACAAGGAGTTCCGCCAGCACTTCGAGAAGGACCGGGCGCTGTCCCGCCGGTTCCAGAAGATCGACGTGAACGAGCCGTCGGTTCCCGATGCGATCAAGATCCTGATGGGTCTGAAGCCGCATTTCGAACAGCATCACGACCTGAAATACACCAACGAGGCGATCAAGTCGGCGGTGGAGCTGGCCGCGCGCTACATCCACGATCGCAAGCTGCCGGATTCGGCGATCGACGTGATCGACGAGGCCGGGGCCGCGCAGCACCTTGTGGCGGAATCGAAGCGGCGCAAGACGCTCGGCATCAAGGAGATCGAGGCCGTGGTGGCAAAGATCGCCCGCATCCCGCCCAAGACCGTCTCGAAGGACGATGCCGAAACGCTCCGCGACCTGGAAAAGACGCTGAAGCGCGTCGTGTTCGGCCAGGACAAGGCGGTGGAGGCGCTGTGTTCGGCGATCAAGCTGGCCCGCGCCGGCCTGCGCGAGCCGGAAAAGCCCATCGGCAACTACCTCTTCGCCGGCCCGACCGGCGTCGGCAAGACCGAGGTCGCCAAGCAACTGGCATCGAGCCTCGGGGTGGAACTGATCCGCTTCGACATGTCGGAATACATGGAGAAGCACGCGGTTTCCCGCCTGATCGGCGCGCCTCCGGGCTATGTCGGCTTCGACCAGGGCGGCATGCTGACCGATGCGGTGGACCAGCATCCGCACTGCGTCCTGCTTCTGGACGAGATCGAGAAAGCCCATCCGGATGTGTACAACATCCTTCTGCAGGTGATGGACCACGGCAAGCTGACCGACCACAACGGCCGGACGGTGGATTTCCGCAATGTGATCCTGATCATGACCTCGAACGCCGGGGCCTCCGACATGGCCAAGGCCGCCATCGGTTTCGGCCGTGACCGGCGCACGGGCGAGGATACGGCGGCGATCGAGCGCACCTTCACGCCGGAATTCCGCAACCGTCTGGACGCGGTGATCAACTTCGCCCCCCTCGGCAAGGAGGTCATCATGCAGGTGGTCGAGAAGTTCGTGCTGCAGCTCGAGGCACAGCTGATGGACCGTGGCGTCCATATCGAGCTGACGCCCGAAGCCGCCGCCTGGCTGGGCGACAAGGGCTACGACGACAAGATGGGCGCCCGTCCGCTGGCCAGGGTGATCCAGGAGCACATCAAGAAGCCTCTGGCCGAGGAGCTGCTGTTCGGCAAGCTGGTCAAGGGCGGCGTGGTCCGGGTCAAGGTCAAGGACGACGCCATTGTTCTGGACATCGATGAACCGCAGAAACCGCGCCTCACCGGCCAGAAGCCGCCCCTGCTGACGGCCGAGTGATCGCTCGCCCCCGCAAGGGGGCCTGGCGGCCGCTCATCAAGCCCGTGCGGGCAGCCGTTGCTAACTCGGCAAAGCGCAGCCCGGCGAACAGTCCCGCAAAGGGCGATAAGCGCCCTTTGCCCTATCGTTCGGTCAGCTTCAGTTCGATCCTGCGGTTCTGCGCCCGGGCCTCCGGGGTGTCGCCTTCGGCCACAGGACGGTATTCGCCGAACCCGGTTGCCGCCATCCGCTCGGGCGGAAAGCCCAGTTCGTTCTGCATGTAGCGCACCACCGACAGCGCGCGCGCCTGGCTAAGTGCCCAGTTGTCGCGGAATTCTCCGCCCCCGGACAACGGCACGTTGTCGGTGTGGCCGTCCACCCGGATGATCCAGTCGATCTCGGGCGGGATCTTGTCACGGATCTCGTTCAGGATGCTGACCACGCCCGCGATCTGCGCGCGCCCTTCCGGCGCCAGTTCGGCCGAACCGGGATTGAACAGCACCTCGGACGAGAACACGAAACGGTCGCCCACCACCCGAACACCCTCGCGCCCTTCCAGCAGGGCGGAAAGCTGCCCGAAGAATTCCGACCGGAAGCGGGCAAGGTTCCGGTTCTCCTCTGCCAGACGCACGGCTTCGGCTGCCTCCAGTTCGGCCCGACGGCGCTGTTCGGACGCGACTTGCGCCAAGGCGGCGTTCAGTTCGGCCCCCAGGCTTTCCAGCTGCACCCGTGCCTCGGCGTCGCGGGCCTTCGCCTCGTCCAGAACCTGTTGCAGGCTGCCCAGCTGCGCCCTTAGGGCCGCAACCTGCTGGTTCAGAAGTTCGACCTCGCGCGCCGCCTTCAGCGACTTTTCCTGTTCCGCAGTCAGGGCTGCCTCGGCCGCCGCCAGGGCCGCGTCCTTTGCCCCGGCCTGCTCTGCCACCTGCCGGGCCGCCGCCAGCAGGGTCAGGGTTTCTTCGGCGCGCTTGCGTTCCGCCTCAAGCGCAAGCGTCATCGCGGTCAGTTCGGTGTCGGCGTTGGCCAGCCGGTCGCGCAGCGCCTGCAGGGCGGCTGCATCGGCCAGGCGCGCAGCCTCGGCCTCGGTCAGCTTTTCCGTTGCCTGGGCTAGCGCGGCAGCATCGGCCTCGCCCTTGGCGCGCACTTCGGCCAGCAACGCCTCGAGCGCCTCGCGCCGGGCTGCCGCCAGCCGGGCCGCCTCGGCGCTGGCGTCGATCTCTTCCCGCGCCTTGGCCAGGGCCAGCGACATCGCCTCGGCTTCGCTGACCAGCTTCTTTTGCGCAGCCTCAAGTTCAGCCACGGTTGCGCCCAGGCGGCTGGCCTCGCCCCGCGCGGTGTCGCGTTCCAGAATCAGGGCGGCGACCTGTGCCTCGAACGCGGTGATCCGCCCTGTCGCGGCCTCAAGCTCAGCCTGGCGCCTGGCCAGGTCGGCCGTCAGCGTGGCAACCAGCCCGGCCTGGCGTTCGCCCTCGGCCTGTGCTGCCGCCAGCCCCGCCCGCAGCGTGGAAATCTGCGCCTCGAGGTCCGAAGCCCTGGTCCGCTCCAGACCCAGGGCATTGGCCAGGTCCGCCACTTGGGCCGTCAGGGCATCGAGTTCAGAATTCTGCGTGGTCAGCCGGTCGCGCAGCACGGCCTGCAACATGGTGAAGATGGTCAGGACGAACATCAGCACCATCAGAAGCGTCGTCACCGCATCGACGAAGCCCGGCCAGATGATCGAACTGTCCCGCCGTCGTGCGCCGGCCATGACCTATCCCCGCCCCGCCGTTCGGCCCAGCTGGCGGATCGCTGCCGTCAGCGCCGCAATGTCCGACCGCAGGTCCGCCAGTGTCTCCTGCCTGCCGGCTGCCATCTCTTCAAGGATGCGCAGCAGCTGTACGTCGATCGACCGCAGGCGCATCCGGCTTTCGGCGTCGGCATGCCCACCCTCGCCCGTCGCCAGCACCGCGATCAGCCGGTCCTGCCCGTCGGCGATGCGACGCAGGATGGCGGCCTGGCTGCCTTCGTCGCCGCGCTGGTCGCCCAGAACTGTAAGAGCCTGCGTCAGGTCGGCGATCCGGGCCTCGAATGCGGCGCGTCCCGCCTCGGCCTGTTCGTGCATCAGCTGCAACTGCTCCATCTGCACGGCCATGTGGTCGATCATCGCGGCCAGCGCACCCTGATCGCCACCGTCGCTCTCGCCGGTGAAGCCGATCCGGGTGATCGAGGACAGCCATTCCTCAAGCTCGCGGGTAAAGCGCGCCTGGCCGTGCCCGGCGAACAGCTCAAGAAGGCCCAGCACCAGCGACCCCGCAAGTCCAAGCAGCGACGAGGAAAACGCCGTTCCCATCCCGCCCAGCTGACTTTCAAGGCCGCTCATCAGCTTTTCAAACACCTCCATCCCGCTTTCGCCCTCTTGCGGGGCAAGCGAGCGGATGGTCTCGACCACCGCCGGAACTGTGGTGGCCAGCCCCCAGAAGGTGCCCAGCAGGCCCAGGAAGACCAGCAGGTTGATCAGATAGCGCGTTATGTCGCGGGCCTCGTCGATCCGCTGGGCGACCGAATCCTGGATCGACCGCGACGAAGAGGCCGAGATCGACATTCGCGCCGTCCGTGCGCGCAGCAGCGCGGCCAGCGGTGCCAGAAGGCGCGGCGGCGCGTTGTCTTCGGTTCCAGGGGTGCCGCGAACGAAATTCTCGATCCAGTAGACCGATTGCGCCAGGATCCAGACCTGCCAGAAACAGGTCAGCACACCGATCAGGAAAACGAAGGCGATCAGCCCGTTCAGCAGCGGATTGGCACGGACGATGTCGATGATCTGGCCATGGATCGCCCAGGCCCCGGTTCCGACCAGCGCACAGACCAGAAGCATCTGGGTAATGGCGCGGATCGGCTGACTGAAGGTCGTCGCAACCTCTGCGCCCCGTGTCTCGGTCTGGGACATGCCTGCCCTTCTGTTTCCTGCCCTTTGCGCAAGACTAGCAGGCCCACGCGCGCTGCCAAGCAAAAGGTCAGCACAGGCTGCGCACGCGCCGCGCAAGCCATTCCAGATCGGGATCGCTGATACCAAGTTCGGCCAGATGCGCAGCCGTCGCCCAAAGGTAGTCGCGGTTTGGCCCTCGCCCGCCATGCGCCCGGGCGATGATCCGGGCCTGTTCATCCAGGTCCAGCCTGCCGCAATACTGAACGTGATCGGGGTCGATGACATAGGTCAGCGCCTCGACCGGACCGGCCTCTGTCTCGACCCGCAGCACGGTCTCCAGATAGGCGGACGAGACCAGTTCGCGCTCTCGCAGGCCGGCCAGCGCCTCGGCCTCGGCCCCGGGGACGACTCGGAAGGCAACGCCCTGGCAGCTTGCGCCGTCCGCACGATCCAGCGCCAGCACCAGACCGGGGTTCACCGCAGTGCCCCGGTGATGGATCGAGCGCATGCAGAAGCTGCGATGCCAGCCGGCCACCCGCCCGATGCGCTGTTCGGCAACGGGGAAGCCGGGATCCCAGATCAGCGACCCGTATCCGAAAACCCAAAGTGATCCATGCATGGCTGGCCGTGAACCCCTTGCCCCTGTAAACACCGGGGCAAGGGCAATGAAAAGGGCCGCTGCATGCGCAAGCTTCTCATTCTGATCCTTCTGGTCACAGGCCTGTGGTGGGGCTACTGGTTCGTGGGATCCTCGGCGGTGCGTCAGGGCGTGGAACAGGCCTTTGCCGAGGCTGCCGCCCGCGGTGCCACCGCAGAGCGCACGGGGCTGACGGTTGCGGGCTTCCCGAACCGCTTCGACCTGACGGTCGAGGGCATACGCTATGCCGATCCTGTCTCGGGAATCGGATGGCAGGCACCTTTCGCCCAGCTCTTCGCGATGACCTGGAAGCCCTGGCACATCATCGCCGTGCTTCCGCCCGAGCAGGTGGTGACCCTTCCGGGCGAAGCGGTCACCGTCATGGCCGAGGGGTTGCGCGCAAGCCTCCGCGCCCGTCCGGCGACCGATCTGCCGCTGGCCCTGGCCGTGGCCGAGACCGGCCCCTTCCAGGCCCGATCCAGCGCAGGCTGGACGCTTGGGGCAGAGCGTGCCGTCATGTCGCTGGCCGCAGCCGAGGGCGGACAGAACGCCTATGATCTGTCGCTGGATGTCGCCGGGCTTGCACCCGACCCGGCGCTGCTTGCGCGGCTGGTGCCCGATGACAGCCTGCCCCCGACGGTCGGGGTGATCCGCCTGCGTGCCAGCCTGACGCTTACGGCGCCCCTCGACCGGCACGCGGGCCAGACCCGCCCCCGTGTCGCTGCACTGGCGCTGACTGACACGCTGATCACATGGGGCGAGCTGTCGGCGGCGGCTGCCGGTCGCATCGCGCCCGATGACAATGGCCTGGCGGCCGGCCGGATCGACGTCACCATCACCAACTGGCGGCGGATCCTTCCGGTCCTGGTTGCCTCGGGCGCGGTCCGGCCGGAACTGCTGCAGACGGTCGAAACGATGCTGGCAAGCCTCGCCCAGCAGACGGGTGACCCCGAGGTGCTGAAACTGCCGCTCGTCCTGGAAAACGGCTGGATGACGCTGGGCCCTGTGCCGCTCGGCCCTGCGCCGGTGCTCTTGCCGCCTGCGGGCTGAGGCTCGCGGACAATTCCGCCACGACCGGCCCCACGACCCGACGACAGGCCGACGGCGCAGGAGAGGGCAGCTCCGAAGCTCCTGCCTTGCTCTATCGGCAGTAGGTACCGCCGGCACGGGCGGACGTGTCGAAGTGGAAGTGATCCTCGTGATAGCCGTCCGACCCCGGGCCAAGCGTCGTCTTGAAATAGCCGCAACCCGCCCTGTAGATCCGGCGCAGAAGCTGGTCATAATCCTGCGCCACCGTCAGCACCCGACCGTTGGCCAGCACGAAGGCCGAAATATCGACGGCCCGGCCCTTGCCATGCTCGCTGACTTTCGCGCCCTTCACATTGTTCCGCCCCCGGCAGACGTAATGAGCGGCGATGCGCAGCTCGGCCAGCTGGCCATTGAAGGCGGGCTGGGCGACCTCGTCCACCCAGGAATTCAGGGCCCTTGCGATGCTGCAATCCACCGTTGCCGCCTGGCTGAGCCGCACCCCCGCAACCGAGGTGACGCGCACCGGCTCCTCAACGCCGCAACCCGAAACCTTTGACCCGATGGGGGCAATCGGCTCTCCCTTGATCGCCGCGACACCGCAGACCGCGCCCTGCATCGAGGCTGCCTCGCGCTTTTTCTTCCGCTTCTCGCGTGGCGTAAGCGGTGGGGCCGCTGCGGCCGGTTCAACTTCGGCCTCGGGCGGCCTCGACGACAGCTTCAGCCCGGTTTCGGCCGGGGCAACCCGCAGCGCCGCGATCTGTTCCACCAGTGCGCGCGGCCGGGCCAGCGGGCGCAGGGATCGTGCCATCGCGCCGGGTGGAAAAGCTGTCGCCTGCACGGATGCATCCGCTGCTGCCATCTGCAGCTCGGGCCTGGCCCTGGGTTTCACATCTGGCGCGCTGGCCGGCACGGTGTCGGGCATGGGCGCCGGTGCGGGATCAGCTACAGGGGGGGCAGCGCCCAATCCAGCCAGCACGGGGTTCGGCAGCGGACGCGGTGATCTGTCCACCGCTTCGGCCCCGGCCTTCACGGCCAGGCAGCACAGGGCGGCGGCCAGCAGCCCCCGCACCGGCTAGCCTTCCTTCGCGGGCGCCGAGCGCCCGAAGTCCGGCGCGGCCGTGTCCTGGCCGGCCTCGATGATCCCGCGGCGAATGGCCCGGGTGCGGGTGAAATAGGCGTGCAGATGCTCGCCATCCCCCATGCGGATGGCGCGCTGCAAGGTGAACAGCTCTTCGGCAAACCGGCCGAGGATGTCCAGCACCGCGTCCTTGTTGGTCAGGAATACATCGCGCCACATCGTCGGATCGCTGGCCGCAATTCGGGTGAAGTCGCGGAAGCCCGAGGCCGAATACTTGATGACCTCCTGCTGCGAAACACGCCGCATGTGGTCGGCCACACCGACCATCGTGTAGGCGATCAGGTGCGGCGTGTGGCTGACCACGGCCAGCACCAGATCGTGCCGGGCCACGTCCATCTCGTCGACATTGGCACCCATCGCCTCGAGCAGCTTCCGCAGCCGCGCGATCTCGACAGGGTCGGTTTCGGGCAAGGGCGTCAGCAGCCACCAGCGGTTCTGGAACAGCGTCGCAAAACCCGACCTCGGCCCCGAATATTCGGTGCCCGCCAGCGGATGGCCGGGAATGAAGTGCACACCCGGCGGAATGTGCGGCGCCACGGCATCCACCACCGCCTGTTTGACCGACCCCACATCCGTCACCACCGCACCCGGCTTCAGATGCGGCCCGATCTCGGCGGCGATCTCGCCCATCGCGCCCACCGGCACCGCCAGAACCACGAGGTCGGCACCCTTCACGGCCTCGGCCGCCGTTTCGCAGACCCGGTCGCAGAACAGATCCCTCGCCACCGCGCGCGTCTCGACCGAACGGGCATGGCCCACGATCTCGCCAGCCAGCCCGTGCGCCCGCATCGCATGCGCCATGGACGAGGCGATCAGTCCCAAGCCGATCAGGGCGACACGCTGATAGATCATTTCACCCCCTTGAACTGCCCGATCGCATGGGCAACCTGGCGGCACGACGCCTCGTCGCCGACGGTGATCCGCAGGCAATGCGGCAACTTGTAACCCGCCACACGCCGCACGATCAGGCCCTGCTTCTGCAGGAAGGCATCGCAGGCCTCGGCTTCTTCCGGGCTGGCAAAGCGGGCCAGGATGAAATTGGCCATCGAGGTGTCCGAGGGCACGCCGATCTCGGCCAGGGCTTTGGCCAGCCACCCGCGCATCCGGCTGTTCTCCGCCCGGCACCTGGCCACATGGTCCTGGTCGCGCACCGCCGCCTCGGCGGTCTCGAGCTGGGTGGTGGACAGGTTGAACGGACCCCTGATCCGGTTCAGCACGTCGATCACATGCCGCGGACCATAACCCCAGCCGATCCGCAGCCCACCAAGGCCGTAGATCTTCGAAAAGGTCCGGGTCATCACCACATTGTCTCGCGCATCGACCAGCGCGGCCCCGCCGTCGTAACCCTCGACATATTCCGCATAGGCCCCGTCCAGCACCAGAATCGCCTGGGGCGGCAGGTTCTCGGCCAGCCGGGCGATTTCAGCGGCCGAAATCATCGTGCCGGTCGGGTTGTTCGGGTTGGCCAGGAACACCAGCTTCGTACGCCGGTTGCAGGCATCGAGGATCGCATCGACATCCGCCGTGCGCTCGCGCTCCGGCACCTCGACCGGGGTCGCGCCCACAGCCAGGGCCGAGATGCGATACATCAGGAACCCGTGTTCGGTGAACACGACCTCGTCCCGCTGGCCGGCATAGGCCTGGCAGAGAAAGGTGATGATCTCGTCCGACCCCACGCCGCATATGATGCGGCCTGCGTCCAGACCATGCACCTCGGCGATGGCGGCGCGCAGGTCGGCGTGGTCGGTCACCGGATAGCGATGCAGGCTGTGGACGGTGCGCGCGAAGGCGTCCTTTGCCTTGTCCGAGGGACCGAACGGGTTTTCGTTCGACGATAGCTTCACCACATTGGCCACACCCGCCACATGCGCCTTGCCGCCTTCGTAAAGGGCAATGTCAAGAATGCCTGGCTGCGGCTTGATCTGGTCGTTCATCGTGGCCCCCGCGGAATTGCGCCCCGTTTACCTGCCCCGTGCGCGCAAGGCCAGAGCCTTCCGCCCGGTGCGGTGTGTCCGCAGCCGTGCAAAGGGCTCAACGGTTGAAGACGCGGCTGGGGTGCAATTCTCCCGCCCGGAAGTGGCCAACGGCCACCGCCTGCCCGTCCAGGCTGGCCCAGCCCTCGGTGCCCCATTCGGCATGGCCGATCACCCGGCCGGGATTGCCATTGCGCAGGCGCGCTGCGCCCTCGGGCGTGGCGGGCCATTCCGGCAGATCGGCCAGCCCCAGTTCCAGCGGCAGAAGCCGCGCGTCCAGTGCCTCGGTGCCAGCCTCGGCATCGACCGTTTCCAGCGTCACGCCCTGATCGGCGCGAAAGGGGCCGGACCATTCGCGCCGCAGCCATGCGACATGGCCCAGGCAGCCTAGGGCCTGCCCCAGGTCGCGGGCGATTGCGCGGACATATCCACCCTTGCCGCAGACCATCTCAAGATCGACGTGATCGGCATCCGGGCGCCCCAGCACCTTGAGGCTTTCCACCCACAGCGGGCGGGCCGCAAGTTCCATCGCTTCGCCCTCGCGCGCCAGATCATAGGCGCGTTCGCCATCAACCTTAACGGCGGAAAACTGCGGCGGAACCTGCTGGATATGGCCGCGGAAAGCGGCCAGCGCGGCCTCGATCTCGGCATCTGTCGGGCGCCGGTCGCTGGTGGCGATCACTGTGCCCGAGGCATCGTCGGTATCGGTCGCCGCTCCGAGGGTGACGCGGAAGCGATAGCACTTCAGCGCATCCGTGACGTAGGGCACGGTCTTGGTCGCCTCGCCCAGCGCCACAGCCAGAACGCCGGTCGCATCGGGGTCAAGCGTCCCGGCATGGCCCGCCTTCTGGGCCGACAGCGCCCACTTCACCTTGTTGACCACGGCGGTGGAGGTCACCCCCGCAGGCTTGTCCACGATCAGCCAGCCGCTGACGGCGCGGCCCTTCCTGGTGCGCCCCATGATTCACCCCTTCGGAACGACGGTGCCGACGATCGGCCCCATGGGAAAGCCGCCGTCATGCCGGCCCAGTTCGGGCGCGTAAAGCCGCGAGATGTTGCCATCGAAGTACAGCGCATCGTCCAGGCGCATCGCATCCCGGAAGAACCGCGCGAAGTCGTGGAAGTTGACCCGCCCGTTCGAGATGGCAAAGACCGCACGGCTGCCATCGCGGCTGACGCCAACCCCGTTGCGGATATACCGGCTGTCGCTGTCGGCCAGGAAGCGCGGGTGCAGCTTGCCCCCGATCACAAGCATCGGCCCGGACTGGGTGGCATAGCGGCACGCGGGACGGTCGGCCTTGAAGGCGCGGCTTTCGATGATGCGGAAGCTGCCGTCCCAGCAGAAGACCCCGTTCGGCAACATGCCGAAGTTCCCCGGCCCATCGCGGGTGACCAGGGGGGCCTGCTCGCTGCCGTCCTCGATATACAGCCCGACCGGAGACAGGTCGCGGTGATACATCCCGGCATTCATGGCGAAGCCCAGGCTCTTGCCCTCGGCCTCGAGGGCCTGGTTGACCGCACGGAAGCTGCCGTAGGCACCATCGGGCCCAGAACGAAAGAGGCGCAGGTCCTCGCCCGCGGCGACCTCGCAGACGGTGTAGCCCATGCCTTCGAACACGGTATCGCGGCACGTTGCTGCACCCGCGGCCAGCGGCGCCAGGATCAGGGCAAGGGCAAGCCGCAGCATCACTCTTCGTCCGGCGCGTCGAGGTCGCGTTTCACAGCGGGGTCGGAAAACAACCGGCGCGTCTCGTCCAGCCGGTCGAAGGTCTCGTCGGGGCGGAAACGCAGGTCAGGGGCATATTTCAGCGTCAGTTCGCTTGCGACGCGGTGGCGCAGTTCGGCCTTGTTCCGCGCCAGCGCGGCTATGGCCTCGGCCACCGGGACCGAGCCCATCAGCGGCATGACATAGACGGTGGCGATCTTGAGATCGGGCGAGCAGGCGACCTCGCCCACGGTGATCGACATGGCGTTCAGGTCGGGGTCGTGGATCTCGCCCCGGTTCAGCACGTCGGACAGCGTGCGGCGGATCAGTTCGCCCACGCGCAACTGCCGCTGCGAGGGGCCTTGGCCATAGGTGGGGCGTGATTTCGACATGCCGCCCGTTTAGGCCCTTTCGCCGCGCCCCGCAACGCCGGGCTTCTCACGCCTGCGCGAAGCGGCTAGGGAAAAGACCCAGGCATGGAGGCTTGCGATGAACGATCTACCGGGACTGGTTGTGACAGGCGCATCGGGCCGGATGGGTCAGACGCTGATCCGGCTGGCAGGGGCGTCCGACAGGCTGCGCCTGGTGGGCTGCGTGGAACGTCCGGGACACCCCTGGATCGGCCGTGACGTGGGCGAGGCGATGGGCAGCGCAGCGCTTGGCGTGAAGGTCACCGACGACCCGCTGGAAGCCTTCGCCCGGGCGCAGGCCGTGGTCGATTTCACCGCCCCCGCCGCGACGGTGGAATTCGCCGCGCTTGCCGCTCAGGCCCGGGCCGTGCATGTGATCGGCACCACCGGGCTGGAACCCGACCATCTGGCCAGGATCGAGGCCGCCAGCCGCCATGCAGTGATCGTGCGTGCCGGGAACATGTCGCTTGGCGTCAACCTTCTGGTGCGGCTGACGCAGAAGGTGGCTGCGGCGCTGGATGCCGACTGGGACGTGGAAATCGTCGAAGCCCACCACCGGATGAAGGTCGATGCGCCTTCGGGAACCGCGCTGATGCTGGGCGCGGCAGCGGCGGCGGGACGGGGCGTCACCCTTCAGGATGCAATGGTCGCGGGGCGCGACGGCATCACCGGCGCGCGAGAGCGGGGCACCATCGGTTTCAGCGCGATCCGCGGCGGCGACATCGTGGGCGAACATGATGTGATCTTCGCTGGCGAGGGCGAACGTGTTGTCCTGCGCCACATCGCCACCGATCGCGCGATCTTTGCCCGGGGGGCGCTTCGGGCCGCACTGTGGGGCCAGGGTCAGAAGCCGGGGCAATACGACATGATGGACGTTCTCGGCATCTGATCGATTCATCCGGCGCGGCTTCTTGCGCGTATCATCGTCGACGGAACCCGGGGGGTCTGCGATGCTGCGTGTGATTGCGTCTGTCCTGCTTCTTGCCGCGCCCCTGCCCGCGGCGGCCAATGGTTTCGAGCCCGTCCGCGACAAGGGCGATTTCCTGTCGCTGGTCAAGGACCGCGTGCTCAGGATCGGCCTTTACAACCTGTCGCTGCGGGTGCTGCCCGACGGCCGGATCGAAGGCAGCGCCCTGGGCTGGGGCATCACGGGCACCTGGCACTGGAAGGACGGCTACTTCTGCCGCGAGATGGACTGGAGCGGCATGAAGATTTCCTACAACTGCCAGCTGGTCGAGGCGCGCGGCGCCGAACAGCTGCGCTTTACCGTCGATCAGGGGGCTGGCGATTCGGCAACCTTCCGGCTGCGCTGACCGGTATCCCGCTGCGGCGCCGCCGGGGCTGTCAGCGCCCAGGATGCGGCTTCACGCGCGGCTCGGTTGACCGGATCTGGCTGCCTGCGCCATGGTCGGTGAACAGTTCGATCAGGCAGGCATGGGGAATGCGGCCGTCAAGGATCGTCACCGCCCGCGTGCCCTGTTCCAGCGCCATCAGCGCGGTCTCGGTCTTCGGGATCATGCCGCCCGAGATCACGCCCTCCTTCGTCATCTGGCGAATCTCCTCGGGCGTGATCTGGGTCATCACCTCGCCCTGGGCATTCTTCACCCCCGGCACATCAGTCAGAAGCAATAGCCGGTCGGCCTTCAGCGCCCCGGCAATCGCACCCGCGGCCGTGTCACCGTTGACGTTGAAGGTCTCGTTGTCCTTCATCCCCGTGCCGACCGGGGCGATCACCGGAATGATCCCGGCATTATAAAGGTCGCGCAGCACCTGCACGTTCATCTCGACCGGGCGGCCGACATAGCCCAGTTCGGGGTCGTCGGCCTCGCAGACCATCAGGTCGTCGTCCTTGCCGGAAATTCCCACGGCGCGGCCGCCGGCATCCATTATCGCCTGCACGATCCGCTTGTTCACAAGGCCCGACAGGATCATCTCGACCACTTCGACCGTGGCCTTGTCCGTCACCCGCTTGCCGCGGACGAATTCGGACTTGATCCCCAGCTTGGTCAGCATCTCGTTGATCATCGGCCCGCCGCCGTGGACGACCACGGGGTGCACGCCGACCTGCTTCATCAGCACGATGTCGCGGGCGAATTCGGCCATCGCCGCATCATCGCCCATAGCGTTGCCGCCGAACTTCACCACCACCACCGCGCCGGAAAAGCGTTGCAGGTATGGCAAGGCTTCGGAAAGCATCCGGGCGGTGTTCTTCGCGTCTTGCATGGTCAGGGTCTGCTGTTTCATGGGCGGCCTCCGCGTCGTGGACCGGATAAGTCTTTTCGCCCCCCCTGCCAAGCCTTGCCTTCCGCGCAGCCCTGCGTAGCTTGACGGCAAAGGAGAACCGCGATGACCGAACAGAAGACGCTCGTCCTTACCGGGGCCAGCCGCGGGATCGGCCACGCCACGGTCAAGCGTTTCGGCGCCGAGGGCTGGCGCGTTCTGACCTGCTCGCGCCAGCCCTTCGACCCGCGCTGCCCCTGGCCGGGGGGTGAAGAGAACCATATCGAGATCGACCTTGCCGATCCGAACCGGACCATCGCCGCGATCGAGACGATAAAGGCCAAGGTCGGCGGCAAGGTCCATGCTCTGGTCAACAATGCCGGCATCAGCCCGAAGGGCCCGGGCGGAGCGCGGCTTGACACGTTGACAACCGATCTGCGCACCTGGGGCCATGTCTTCCACGTCAACTTCTTTGCCCCGGTCATCCTGGCGCGCGGCCTGAAGGATGAACTGACCGCCGCTCAGGGCAGCATCGTCAACGTCACCTCGATCGCCGGAAGCCGGGTTCATCCCTTCGCCGGGGCGGCCTATGCGACCTCGAAGGCCGCGCTTGCGGCCCTGACGCGGGAAATGGCGCATGACTTCGGCCCGCTCGGCGTTCGGGTGAACGCCATTGCCCCGGGCGAGGTGGAGACCTCGATCCTGTCGCCCGGCACCGAGAAGATCGTCGAGACACTGCCCCTGCGCCGACTGGGCCAGCCGCGGGAAGTGGCCGACGTGATCTGGTTCCTGTGTTCCGACCAGTCCAGCTACATCTCGGGGGCCGAGATCGCGGTGAACGGGGCACAGCACGTCTGACCGACCGATTCGCCCTGGGCGGTTGAAGGCGTTCCGCCTGTGCCTGCGCAAAGACGCAAGAAAGGCGTCGGAAAGGTTCCGGAATGAAGGGTGCCGGCCAGCGGTTCCGGCCCCTTCTGGCTCGCGACGCGCCATCCCGCCGGCCCGGCCCCGATGTTGCATCAGCCTGTTCCCCTCCAAGCCCCCGCGCCCGATCCGCCCCCTGGGTCTTTGCCTCTGCCCGCCGCTCTGGCATAAGGGCGCATCCCGAAAGGTCCCGCCCATGCTTGACGACAGCGACGACGACATCCACCCGCTCTTCCACGGCGCACCGAAGGGGCTGGAGTTCCGAAAGCTGCGCAAACGTCTGGTCCAGCAGGTCCGCGAGGCGATCGAAACCTACGGGATGGCAAGGGCCGGCGACCGCTGGCTGGTCTGCCTTTCGGGCGGCAAGGACAGTTACACCCTGCTTGCGGTCCTGCACGAACTGAAATGGCGCGGTCTGCTGCCGGTCGATCTTCTGGCCTGCAACCTCGACCAGGGCCAGCCCGGTTTCCCGGCCACCGTGCTGCCCGAGTTCCTGACGCGGATGGGCGTTGCGCACCGGATCGAATACCAGGACACCTATTCGGTGGTGACCTCCAAGATCAGGCCGGGCGGCACGATGTGCAGCCTGTGCTCAAGGCTGAGGCGCGGAAATCTGTACCGGATTGCGCGGGAAGAGGGCTGCTCCACCGTGGTTCTCGGCCACCACCGCGACGACATCCTGGAAACCTTCTTCATGAACCTCTTCCATGGCGGAAGGCTTGCCGCCATGCCGCCGAGGCTGCTGAACGAGGACGGCGATCTTTATGTCGCCCGGCCGCTTGCCTTCGTGGCGGAAGCGGATTGCGCCAGTTTTGCCCGCGCCATGAACTATCCGATCATTCCCTGCGACCTGTGCGGCAGCCAGGAAGGCCTGCAGCGCGCCCAGATTAAGAAGTTGCTGGACGAATGGGAATCGCGCACCCCCGGCCGACGTCAGATCATGTTCCGCGCCCTGATGAACGTGCGCCCGTCTCACCTGGCAGACCCGACGCTGTTCGATTTTGCCGGCCTCGCTGCCGCTGTGGCAGATGGGGAAAATCCTACACAACTTTCGGTTGGACGTTAAGGAACTGAACAGGAACATTATTCTAGCCTGACCCTGCAACGAAAGGGGCTCTGGCCCTGGCAGACGGGGGGAAGGCATGGCGCGAGGGCGGTCTCTTGTGCCGCAGGGTGTGCGGTGGGCCAGCCTTGCCGTTTCGGTGGCAGCGATCTGCGCGTATCTGGGCTGGGTTCCGGGTGCGATCTTGGCCCTTGGTCTGCTTTTGCCTTTCACCATTGCGGCAACGTGGCACCTGCTGCAGGCCGGTCACGCCGGGGCCATGTCGGATCGGGTGATCGACCGGCTGGAAACGGCGATCCGCTCTGGCGGAAGGACCGGCTGCTTTGTCCTTCAGTTCGAGGATCTGGCCCCCCTGTGCGATCGCATCGGCCGGACCCGTCAGTCGGCCATTCTGGCTGCCTGCATCGCGCGGCTGCGCGGCAGCCTGCGGTCGGGTGACCTGCTGTTTCCGCTGGAAGATGGCAGCCTTGCCGTGGTCCTTGGTCCATCGCATCGTCTGGACGAAGACAGCATGATCCGCATTGCCGGCCGGTTGCAGATGGTTGTGCAGCAGCCGCTGCTTCTGGGAACCGAACCCGTGCAGCTGAGCTGCTGCATCGGCTTCTGTCACTTGGGCCAGTCGGCCTCCGCCAGCGGCAGGGCCGTCCTCGACGCGGCCCAGATCGCGGCGGATGAGGCGCTTCAAAAGGGGCCGGGCGCGATCCGCGCCTTCACCGCCGACCTTGCCCGCGCCCGCGACGAGCGCGAAGCCTTGCGTGCGGAATTCGTGCAGGCCATCGAAAGCGGACAGATCCTTCCCCATTTTCAGCCACAGACAAGCACCGACAGCGGCGCCGTATCGGGCATGGAGGCACTGGCCCGTTGGAACCACCCGAAACGCGGCTGCCTCGCCCCCGGTGCCTTCCTGCCGGCGATCGAGGGCACCGAGCTGGTCGAACTTCTGGGCAGGACGATGTTGAACCGGGCCCTGGCGGCCCTTGCAGCATGGGATCGGGCGGGACTGGGCGTCCCCTCGGTCTCGGTCAACCTCTCGAAACGCGAGCTGCGCGATCCCCTTCTGCCACAGCGCCTTGCATGGACGCTGGACCGCCATGGCCTTGCCCCCGGTCGGATCACCATCGAGGTACTCGAGTCGGTGGCTGCCAGGGCCGACGACATTATCACCCGCAATATCGCCTGCATCGCGCGCATGGGCTGCGGCGTGGACATGGACGACTTCGGCACGGGAAGTGCCTCGATCACCTCGATCCGGCATTTCGCCCTGCGCCGCCTGAAGATAGATCGCAGCTTCATCCGCGGGGTTGACCAGGACCGCGACCAGCAGGGCCTGGTCACCGCGATCCTGTCACTGGCCCAACGGCTGGGGCTGGACACGGTGGCAGAAGGCGTGGAAACCCGGGGTGAACATGCGATGCTGGCGCAACTTGGCTGCGGCCATGTCCAGGGCTTTGCGATCGCACGCCCGATGCCGGCCGAGGATTTGGAAGTCTGGCTGTCGGCGCATCGGGACAGGCTAGCCAACGCCCTGCCGGTCGGCCTGCGCACGCGATAGCATCACCCGGATCGGCCACGCCGCACACTGCCACGCAGGCTGTCACAATCCACGATGCCCAAGGAATTGATCATGTCCGCTGCCCGCGCCGGGGTGAAAGCGCTTGACCTTTCCCCGGCCCTGTCGTTGAAGCACCGCTGACCGAGAACGACCGTCAGGGTGACTTGCCGATGGAAGAGCAGAACAACAAGAACCTGATCCTGGCGATGGTGCTTTCCGCCGCCGTGATGCTGGTGTGGTTCGTCCTCTTCCCACCACCCGAGCCACCCGTCAGCCCTCAGCCGGCCAGCGATGCCGTCACGACCGCAGAGCCTGCGGTCAACGCCCCCTCTGCCACCGCCGACGCCGGCGCCGACACTGGGGCCGGGGCCTCGGAACCCGTTCCAGAGGCACTTCGCGTGCCGCTTGACACGCCGAAGCTTGCCGGATCGGTTTCACTGCGCGGCGGGCGGATCGACGACCTGAAGCTGAAGAACTACCGCGAGACGCTGGAGCCCGGGGCAGAAACCGTGCGTCTTCTGGTGCCCCAGGGCGAAAACCTGGCCTATTATTCCTTTTTCGGATGGGTCCACGGGACCGGTCTGGAAGCGGCCGACGTTCCCGGCGCGAACACAGACTGGCAGCTGGAAAGCGGAACCGTCCTTTCGCCCGGCCAGCCGGTGAAGCTGCGCTGGGAGAACACCAAGGGTCTGATCTTCCACAGGGAAATCTCGGTGGACGAAGATTACATGTTCACCGTCAGCGATCGGGTGGAAAACACGTCCGGTGCCACTGTCGTGCTGCAGCCCTATGGTCTGATCGTGCGTCAGGGGCTGCCCAAGCTGCAGAACATCTTCGTCGTCCACGAAGGGGCCGTGGCGCGCGCCGATGGAGAGCTGAGCGAGACCGACTACAAGGACATCACCGCGCTTGCCGTCGATCCGCGCGAAGGTCTTCCGGCCGAGGTGACCGAGGCCACGACCGATGGCTGGGTGGGATTCACCGACCACTACTGGATGACGACCCTGATCCCCGAGCAGGGCAAACCGCACAAGCAGGTTCTGAAATACGACCCGAACCGCGACGAATATCTGGCCGATGTCCGGCCCGCCGCGGTCAGCCTTGCCGCCGGGGCCGAAGCCAGCTCGACGATTCAGCTGTTTGCCGGCGCCAAGGAATGGGCGACGATCCGCGACTATCAGAATGTCGCGGGCATCCCGGGCTTTCTCGACTCGATCGACTGGGGCTGGTTCTACTTCCTGACCAAGCCGATCTTCGCCGTGCTGCATTGGCTGAATGCGGCCATCGGCAACATGGGCCTTGCCATCATCGCGCTGACCTTCGTGCTGAAGGTCATCGTGCTGCCTCTGGCCTACAAGTCCTATGTCTCGATGGCGCGGATGAAGGAACTGCAGCCTGAAATGGAGGCGATCAAGGAACGGGCGGGCGAAGATCGCCAGAAGCTGCAACGCGAGATGATGCAGCTTTACAAGGACAAGAAGGTGAATCCGGCGGCGGGCTGCCTTCCGATCCTGATCCAGATTCCGATCTTCTTTGCGCTGTACAAGGTGATCTTTGTCACGATCGAACTGCGCCACGCGCCGTTCTTCGGGTGGTTGAAGGATCTCTCGGCGCCAGACCCGTCATCGCTGTTCAACCTGTTTGGCATCCTGCCATGGGATGCGCCGCCGACCGGAAGCCTGCTGCACCTGATCTTCATCGGCGTGCTTCCGATCCTTCTGGGCATCACCATGTGGCTGCAGCAGACGCTGAACCCTGCCCCGACCGACCCGGTGCAGCAGCGGATCTTCGCCTGGATGCCCTGGGTGTTCATGTTCATGCTGGGGGGCTTCGCCTCTGGTCTGGTGATCTACTGGATCACCAACAACACGATCACCTTCATCCAGCAGTACATGATCATGTGGAGCCACGGCAAACGGCCCGA
The DNA here is from genome assembly GCF_004762095.1 of Tabrizicola caldifontis. Classification (GTDB taxonomy): domain Bacteria; phylum Pseudomonadota; class Alphaproteobacteria; order Rhodobacterales; family Rhodobacteraceae; genus Tabrizicola; species Tabrizicola caldifontis. The sequence goes on along the minus strand of NZ_SIJH01000008.1, from coordinate 38,080 downwards.
CATCTTCGGCAACATCCGTGCGAACAAGGCCGCGCGGGTCGCCGCCAAGTCAGCAGCGTCCCCTGCGGCACCGGGGCCGAAGAAGGGCAAGAAGTGACCGGTCGGGCCGGCACCGACACGGGCCTGGTTGCCCATCTGGTCCGCCACCCGATCAAGTCCGGCGGGTATGAGCATGTGGACCGCGCCGTGCTGAGCCCCGGCGCGGCCTTTCCGTTCGACAGGGTCTGGGCCGTGGCCCATGCCGCAGCCCGCCTGACCGATCCGCCCGGATGGGCCGAAAAGCTGCAATTCCTGCGCGGCTGGGGCTCGTCCGAACTGATGGCCATTGCCTGCACCTCTGACCCGCAGGCGCGGCGCGTGACACTGTCGCATCCCCGGCGGCCAATCGAAAGCTTCCAGCCCGACAATCCGTCCGACGCCGCGCGTCTGATCGAGTGGCTGCGCCCGCTGTGGCCCGCGAACCGGCCCGAACCGGCCCGGGTGATCGCGGTGCCGGGCCAGGCGATGACGGATCAGGACCAGCCGCTGGTGTCGATCAACAGCCTGTCGTCGCTGGCCGATCTGTCGGCCCGCATGGGGCACGATCTGTCGATCCACCGCTGGCGAGGCAACATCTGGGTGCAAGGCTGGAAGCCCTGGGCCGAACTGGACCTGATCGGCCGGGAAATCAGCATCGGCACCGCGCGCCTGCGGGTCGAGGAACCGATCGGCCGCTGCCGCGCCACCGGCGCAAACCCCGACACCGGCCAGCAGGATGCCGATACGATGGCTGCGCTGGAACGGCATTACGGCCACACCGATTTCGGCGTGTTTGCCCGTGTGATCAAGGGCGGCAGCATCGCGCTTGGCGACGAGGTGCATGCATGAGCATGATCTTCACCCTGGCCTCCGAACCCGAGGACGAGGCACGCGAAACGGGCCGACTGCTGTTTGCAGGCCCGGTCGATTTCGTGAAGGGCGTCACTTCCATGGCGGCTCTGCCCCCCGCAGACCGGATCGAGGTGTGCTTCGCCGGCCGGTCGAATGTCGGAAAATCAAGTCTGATCAATGCACTGACAGGCCGCAAGACGCTTGCGCGTGCTTCGAACACGCCGGGGCGGACGCAAGAGATCAACTATTTCGCGCTCGGAGAGGCGCGCTATCTGGTCGACCTGCCGGGCTATGGCTATGCCGAGGCACCGGTTGCCATTGTTGCCAGATGGCAGGCGCTGCTGAAGCAGTATCTCGCGGGCCGCCCTACCCTGCGCCGGGCCTTCGTTCTGATCGATGCCCGCCACGGGGTGAAGGCGGTCGATCAGGAAATCCTGACGCTGCTCGACCGCTCGGCAGTGACCTTTCAGATCGTGCTGACCAAGGTGGACAAGATCAACCGCACCGAACGGGCAGCGGTGATCGAACAGGTCAAGGGGGCGCTTGCGAAGCATCCCGCCGCCTATCCGCAGATCGTCGTCACCAGTTCCGAAAAGGGCGAGGGGATCGAGACCCTTCGCGCCATCATAGCCACGCTGGAATAGCCCGGGGTCTGCGGCATCGGGCCCTCAAAAGGCCTCAGGGCTTGCAGGTTCTGCGTCATCCATTAGGGTCCGACGGTGCTGTGTCGCTGCGGAAGGAACCGGATTGCGCATCTTCGGGGTCATTCTTGCGGGCGGAGAGGGACGCCGGATGGGGGGCGTGGACAAGGCCTTGCTAAGCCTGGCCGGCCGCCCGCTGATTGCCCATGTCCTGGACCGGCTTTCCCCGCAGGTCGAACGGGTTCTGATCTCGGCCAACGGCGACCCTGCCCGCTTTGCCGCCTTCGGCTGCGAGGTCGTGCCCGATGCCGCGCCAAAGGGGCCGCTGTCGGGCATCCTTGCTGCACTGAACCGGGCGCGCGAGCTGGGGGCCACGCATCTGGTGTCGACCCCCGTCGATACGCCCTTTCTGCCGGGTGATCTTGTGCCGCAGCTTCTGTTGGCAGCGGAAGGCGCACCCGAAGGACTGGCGCTGGCAAAGACGGCGGATGGCGACCATCCGGCAACCGCCCTTTGGCCGGTCGGGATCGCACCGGCGCTGGCCGACCATCTTGCCGGGGGCGGGGCGAAGGTGACCCGCTTCACCGACGCCCACCACGCCGCCCGGGCCAGCTTCAACGACCCGCGTGCCTTCCTGAACCTGAACACCCGCGAAGACCTTGCTGCCGCCGAGGCGCTGCTGCGGGGTGCAGCATGAAGATCTACGGTGTCATCGGCTGGAAGAATTCAGGCAAGACCAGCCTGATGGTACGCCTGGTGGCCGAGATTACCGGTCGGGGCTTCAGCGTTTCGACAGTCAAGCACGTCCACCATGCCGTCGATCTGGACCAGCCCGGCAAGGACACCTTCCGCCACCGCCAGGCCGGTGCGCGCGAGGTGGTGCTGGCCTCGGCAGACCGGTTCGCCCTGATGGTGGAACACCGGGGGCCGGAGCCGGAACTGCCCGCCATCCTGGCCCGCCTTGCACCGGTCGATCTTGTTCTGGTCGAGGGCTACAAGCGTGACGCCCACCCGAAGGTCGAAGTCTGGCGCGCGGAAACCGGGCAACCGCTGATTCAGCCGGACGACCCGCTGGTACGTGCCGTGGCGACCGATGCGGCGCTTTCGCTGCCGGTCCCGGTGCTGGACCTGAACGATACCCGCGCGGTGGCCGACTTCATCCTGCGGGAGGCAGGCCTTGCGGTATGACCGGGTGATCGTGGTCGACTGGTCGGGCAAGGCGACACCCAGCCCCGCCCGCCCCGGAAAGGATGCGATCTGGGCTGGCCTCTGCGAACCGGACCGCAGAGAGGAGAGCTATTTCCGCACCCGTGCGGAGGCCGCGAACTGGCTGTCCGCCCGTCTGGCCGAGGGTGGGCGGCAGCTGATCGGATTCGATTTTCCGATGGGCTTTCCCGCAGGCTTTGCACGAAGGCTGACGGGTCGGGACGACGCGCGGGCGCTGCATGGCTGGCTGGAACGGCAGATCGTGGACGAGCCGGACAACCGCAACAACCGCTTCGAGGTCGCGGGGGCGATCAATGCCCGTCTGGGCGGCCGGGGTCCGTTCTGGGGCCGCCCGATGGCCCGCGCTGTCCCGCATCTGTCTGCGTTCAAGGACAGCGACCATGCCGCCCTGGGCCTTGCCGAGAAGCGCCGGGTGGAATGCGAGAACCCTCCCGCCAAACCGGTCTGGCAATTGATGGGGGCCGGTTCCGTGGGCTCGCAGGCGCTTCTGGGAATACCAGTCGTCCACCGGCTTGCCGCGCAGACCGGGGCCGCCATCTGGCCATTCGAGGCCCCTGCTGATCTGACACTGGCCGAAGTCTACCCATCACTTCTTGCGGCCGCGGTCCGGCGTGACGGCGACCCGATTCCCGACCGCGCGCAGGTCCGACTGCTGGCCCGCGCCCTGCTCAACCTGTCGCAGGCCGACCGTCTGGCACCCCTGCTTCGGGTGCCGCCGATTGCCATCGAGGAAGGCTGGATCCTGGGCGCCGGCCACACCCGCCTTCTGGAGGAGGCGCTGGGATGGACGTGACGATCTACTCGGGTCTGCATGCGCATCTTCGCCCGCAGGCAGCGCGGTTGTACTGGGAGGCCTTCGGCGGCAAGCTGGGCCGCGTCCTGGGCCCCGACACCCGTGCCGTTGCCTTTTTCGAAAGGGTGATCCGCGCCGATCACTGCCTTGCTGCGGTGGATCAGCGTGGCAATCTGGTCGGTCTGGCCGGGTTCAAGACCCCGTCGGGCAGTTTCGCGGGCGGTGTCTGGGGCGACCTGATCGCGATATACGGCCCCTGGGGCGGGCGCTGGCGCGGCTGCATGCTGCGCTGTCTGAACCGCGATGTGGACAACGACCGCTTCCTGGTCGATGGCATCTGCGTGGCCCGGGAACATCGCGGCAAGGGGATCGGCACGATGCTGCTGGCCGCGCTTTATGACGAGGCCGCACAGCGCGGCTATCGCTCGATCAGGCTGGATGTGATCGACGCCAACTGGCGCGCGCGGGCGCTATATGAGCGGCAGGGTTTCATGGCGACGCGGACCGATAACCTTGGCCTGCTGAGACATGTCTTCGGATTTGCCGCATCGACCACGATGGTCCGGCCGCTGACGGCACGCAGGGATTGACACCCCTTGCCCCGGCGGGCGGGCCCTGTCAGAATATGATCAAATTCCGGCGGCGGAGGGCCAGCTCATGATCATCAAGCGCGAGTTCTACATCAACGGCGAATGGGTCGCCCCCAAGGTCGCGCGGGATTGTCCGGTCATCGACCCCTCGACCGAAGAGGTCTGCGCGGTGATCTCGCTGGGCGATCAGGCCGACACCGATGCCGCAGTGGCTGCCGCCAAGGCCGCCTTCCCCGGCTGGGCGGCCACTCCACTGGCCGAAAGGCGCCGCGTCGTCGAACGGATCCTGGAGCAGTATTATCTGCGCAAGGAAGAAATGGCGCAGGCGATCAGTCTGGAAATGGGCGCGCCCATCGACATGAGCCGCGACGACCAGGCGGAATGCCTGCCCTGGCACCTGAAGAATTTCCTGACCGCCTTCGACCAGATCGAATGGATCCGCCCCCTGGGCCCGCATGCGCCCGACACGATGATTGCGCTGGAGCCGATCGGTGTGGTCGGCCTGATCACGCCCTGGAACTGGCCGATGAACCAGGTGACGCTGAAGGTGATCCCGGCATTGTTGGCAGGCTGCCCCTGCGTGCTGAAGCCTTCGGAAGAGGCGCCCCTGTCGTCGATGCTGTTTGCCGAATTCTGCCATGACGCGGGCGTGCCGCCGGGCGTGTTCAATCTGGTGAACGGCGATGGCGCCGGGGTGGGCACCCAGCTGTCAAGCCACCCGGATGTGGAGATGATCAGCTTTACCGGTAGCACGCGGGCGGGCCGCGCCATCAGCAAGGCTGCGGCCGAGACGCTGAAGCGGGTCACGCTGGAACTGGGCGGCAAGGGCGCGAACCTGATATTTGCCGATGCCGATGCCCGTGCGGTGGAACGCGGTGTGCGGCATATGATGAACAATTCGGGGCAAAGCTGCAACGCGCCCAGCCGGATGCTGGTGGAACGCAGCTACTACGACCGGGCGGTTGAAATTGCGGCCGAGGTGGCCAAAGGCATCAAGGTCGGGCCGGCCAGCGAGCCGGGCGATCACATCGGGCCGGTGGTGAACAAGCGCCAGTGGGACCAGATCCAGGCCTATATCCAGAAGGGCATCGACGAGGGCGCGCGCCTGGTGGCCGGGGGGCTGGGCCTGCCCGAGGGGATGAACAAGGGCTATTTCGTCCGACCCACGGTCTTTGCCGATGTGAAACCCGGCATGACCATCGAGCGGGAAGAGATCTTCGGCCCGGTCCTCTGCATCATGCCCTTCGACAGCGAGGAAGAGGCGGTGCGCATCGCCAACGACACGCCCTATGGGCTGACCAACTATGTCCAGTCGGCGGACGGTGCGCGGCGCAACCGGCTGGCGCGACAATTGCGGGCCGGGATGGTGGAGATGAACGGCAAGTCGCGCGGCGCGGGCGCGCCCTTCGGCGGCGTCAAGGCCAGCGGTCGGGCGCGCGAGGGCGGGGTCTGGGGGATCGAGGAGTTCCTGGAGGTCAAGGCGATCTCGGGTTGGGATATCAGCCTGGGCACAGCCGCGGAGTGACCCCGCCCCGGATCAAGCCCGGGACGAGAATCCCCTGCGTCACCCGAAGAAAACTTGACACAGGTGTCGAGATTGGCTGACATGGCGGCGAACGGAGGCCGCCATGACCCAGCATCCCCGACTGATGTCCCCCCTGAAATTGCGCGGCCATACCCTGCGCAACCGGATCGTGTTCGGCGCGCACACCGCGAACATGTCGGACCAGGGGATGCCGGGGCCGCGCTTCGGCAAGTATCTCCTGGAGCGCGCCCTGGGCGGGGCGGCGATGGTGGTGGCCGAACCCGTGCCGGTGCACCGGACGGGCGTGCTGACCCGGGGCAACTTCCTGCATTCCGATGACCGGGTGATCCCCGCCTTCCGCAAGATCACCGACGAGGTGAAGGACGCGGGGGCGGTCATCCTCCAGCAGCTCTACCACATCGGCGCGCATGGCGATTCGGACCTGAGCTTCGCGCCGCACTGGTCCCCCTCTGGCGGGCCGTCGTATCACGATTCCGATGGCAGCCACGCCATGACCGGGGCTGAGGTCGAGGAGCTGCTGGAAGCCCATGTCGCGGCGGCAGTCCGGGCCAAGGCCGCGGGCTTTCAGGGGGTGGAGGTCTGGGCGGCCTATCACTCGCTGCTGGACCAGTTCTGGACACCCTGGTCGAACCGGCGGACGGATCAGTGGGGCGGCTCGCTGGAAAACCGCACCCGCTTTTCCCGCACGCTGATCGAACGCATCCGGCGGGCCTGCGGCGAGGATTTCGTGATCGGTCTGGCCGTCAGCTATTCGGAAGCCTACCGCGTGACGCTGGGGGCCGAGGCGCTGTGCGAGATCCTCGACCTGCACGACCGCTCCGGCCATGTGGACTATGTGACCGTGGGCGCCGGGTCCTACCTGGAGTTCGAGTCGATCATTCCTCCGTTTACCCATGGCGAGAAGCTGACGACGCCGCTGACGGCCCATTTGAAGGGGGTGCTGAAACATGCGGTCGTGACCTCGGAAGCCGGGGTCAGGACGCCGGAGAACGGCGAGGCGATCATCGCTTCGGGTTTGGCGGACCTGGTGTCGATCGTGCGCGGCCAGATCGCCGACCCGCATCTGGCGCGGAAGGTGGCCGAGGGGCGGGCGGAGGACGTGCGGGGCTGCATCTCGTGCAACCAGATGTGCTGGGGGCGGCGGAGCCGGGACTACTGGATCTCCTGCCTGATCAACCCGAGCGCGGGGCGCGAGTTCGAATGGGGCGGGGACCGGTTCGTCGCTGCGCCCGAGCCGAAGGATGTGCTGGTGGTGGGCGCCGGGCCGGCGGGGCTGGAGGCGGCGCGGGTCGCGGCGGAACGCGGGCACCGGGTGGAGATCGTGGAGGCCGCGCCGGTGGTCGGCGGCCAGTTCCGGCTGGCCGGGATGCAGCCGCGGCGCGGGCAGATCCTGGAGCTGATGGACTGGTATGAGAGGCAGTTCGACAGGCTTGGCGTGCGGCTGCGGCTGAACACGTTCCTTGATGCCGAGGAGGTGGCGGCGCACCCGGCCGGGGTGGTGGTAGTGGCCACGGGCTCGCTGCCCGATGAAAGCGGCTTTCAGCGCTGGGTGCCGGAAGAGCCTGCCCTGCCGGGGATCGAGGCGGGCGGCGTCTGGTCGCCCGAGGCGGTCCTGCGGCGCGAGGCGCGGCTGGGCGACGCGGTGGTGGTCTATGACGAGGGCGGCAACTGGCGCGGGGTGGGCACGGCTTGGGCGCTGGCTGAGCAGGGGAAGAAGGTGACCATCGTCACGCCCGAGCCCTTCGTCGGCAAGGAACTGGCGCGGACGGCGGCGGACGGGGTGGTGCGGCGGCGGCTGGGGGCCCTGGGGGTGCGGATGCTGGCCGAGCACCGGCTGGTCCGCTGGCACGGCAACGGGGTGACGGTGCGGTCCTTCCTGACGGGGGAGGAGGAGGTGATCCCGGCTTCGGGTCTGGTGATGGCGACGACGAACCGGGCGTTCGATCCCTTGCCCGAGACGCTGCCGGGCAAGGTGCTGCACCGGATCGGGGACTGCGCGGCGCCAAGGCTTGCGGCCTATGCCTTTCACGAGGGGCGGAAGCTGGGCCTGTCGCTTTAGGCGGGTCATCAAGCCTGACCGCCTTTTTCACAAGCCTTGCGCCGCCTCAGAACGGAACCGGCGCTGTGAAGCTGACCCATTCGCCTGTCGTCGGATGGTGAAGCGCCAGGGTTTCTGCGTGCAACATCAGGCGCGCATGATCGGCCCGGGTCTCGGGCGCATAGATCTGGTCGCCAAGGATCGGATGGCCGAGTGCCAGCATGTGGACACGCAGCTGGTGGCTGCGGCCGGTATGAGGGGTCAGACGGACACGGGTTTCGTCATCCGTCCGCCCGATGACCTGCCAATCGGTGATTGCAGGCCGTCCGTGATGGGGGTCGATCTTCTGGCGCGGGCGGTAATCCCAGTCGCTTCCGATCGGCAGATCGACTGTGCCGCTGTCAGGTTCCAGACGCCCCTTCAGGCGGGCGACATAGGTCTTGCGCGCGCGGCGCTGCTCGAATTCCTGGCCAAGGAAGCCCTGGGCCTGTTTCGTGCGGGCAAAGATGATGACGCCGCTTGTGTCGCAATCCAGCCGGTGAACCGTCAGCGCATCCCATCGGGCGGCCTGGAGCCTGGCTATCAGGCAATCCTGCCTATCGGCAAGCTTGCCCGGAACCGTCAACAGGCCCGCGGGCTTGTCAAGGACAAGGATAGCTGAATCCTCGTACAGGATCGTCAGCGGCACATCCGGCGGCTCATAGGCGAAATCCGGGATCAGCGATGGCCTATGCAATGCGGTGGCCCTCGGCAATCAGGCGGTCGCGCAGATGGCGGATATGGACCGGGCCGACCTCGCAGCAGCCGCCGACAAGGGTGGCGCCTTGCCCTACCCAGCCCAGCGCGAAATCGGCATAGCGTTCCGGCGTCAGGTCGTGGCGCGCGCAATAGGCAGGGGCTTCGGTGCCATGGCTGTGCGGGATGATCTCGGAGAAGCCGTTGGCATAGGCACCGAAGGGCAGGCCCAGGGGTTTCAGCGCCGCAAGCGCGGCGGCCATTGCCTCGGGCATCGAACAATTGGCCAGCACGGCATCGGCCGGTGTATCGGCCAGAACCTCGGCCAGGGCGGCCACGGGTTCGCCCGAACGCAGGCGCGTGCCGTCACGGTCCTGCACCGAAACCGACAGCCAGACCGGGCGATCGGTGGCACGGGCGCCCCGCAGCGCGCCTCGGGCCAGTTCAAGCGAGGAAATGGTCTCGATCAGGATCAGATCGACATGTGGCGCCAGGATTCTGGCCTTTTCGGCATAAAGCGCTGCGCTGGTTTCGACCGGCGGGGTCAGGTCGGGGCGGTAGCTTTCGCCCAGGGGGCCCATCGAGCCGGCAATCAGCCCGCGCCCGGCGGCGGCGCGGGCCTCGTGCGCCTCGGCCAGCGCGCGCAGGTGCAGCGCGTGGTAGAGATGGTCGAGCCCTTGGGGGATCAGCCGGTCGTGCAGGATGTTGTAGGTGTTCGTGGTCGCCAGGCTGGCTCCGGCGGCGAAGTAGTCCTCATGAATCTTACGGACAAGGCCGGGGTGGTCCAGCATCACCCGCGTCGCCCAGAGCGGCCCGGGATCGGCACCTGCGCGCGCGATGAGCTCTTGCCCCATGCCGCCGTCAAGAAGGGTGATTTCGGTCATCGTTGCGGTCCTTCGATCGGCGCCCGGGGGGCCACACCCTCGGACCCTCATGGGAAATTTGGGCAAAGAGGAAGGAAAATTCCACGCCGGGCGTTCAGGCAGCGTCCCGGAAGACCTCGGCCAGCAGGGGCACAAGCCAGTCTTCGTCTTCCTGGGTGAAGGCGGCCGGGGTGTTGGAATCAAGATCCAGCACCCCCAGCAGCTCACCCTTTCCGTTCCATACCGGCAGAACAAGTTCCGACCTGGTGGTGGAGGAACAGGCGATGTGATCAGGGAAGGCATCGACATCGGGCACGTTCTGGACCAGGCCGCTGCGGGCGGCAGCACCGCAGACACCCCGGCTGAACGGAATGACCAGGCAGCCGTGACCGCCCTGATAGGGGCCTATCTTCAACAGGCCGGGCGCGACAACGCGATAGAAGCCGGTCCAGTCGCAAAAGGGGTGGGCGTGGTGGATTTCGCAGACCAGCGTGGCCATCAGCGCGACGGTATCGGTTTCGCCATGCGTCAGCGCGCGGATGGCGGCGGTGATCGCGGGACGGTCGATGTCAGTAGCCAAGGGCGCAGCCATCCTTTCTGGGGTCCGATGCGCCGATGAGGATGCCACCGTCGATGGCGATGGCCTGGGCGCCCCCAAGGGGAGTTTCGGGAATGATGACATGGTGACCCATTTCGGCAAGGTCGGCGCGAACCCTGTCGGAATATCCCCTCTCGACCTCCATCCCGTCGGGGCCGGAGAAAGAGCGGGGCGCGTCGATGGCCGATTGTGGATCAAGGCCGAAGTCGATCAGGTTCGACACGAAGCGGGCATGACCACAGGGCTGGTAGGCGCCCCCCATCACACCGAAGGGCATTATGACACGCCCGTGCTGCCGGATCATGCCAGGGATGATCGTATGCATCGGGCGCTTGCCCGGTCCGGCCTCGTTCGGGTGACCTTCGGCCAGGGTGAATCCCGCGCCGCGGTTCTGGAAGTTGATGCCGAATTTCGTCGAGGCGAGGCCAGATCCGAATCCCCAGAAGATCGAATAGATCAGCGAAACGGCCATGCGGTCGCGATCGACAACGGTGATGTAGATCGTGTCGCGGTGCATGGCTTCGGTCAGTGGGGCGGCTTGAGGCATCGCGCGCCCGGGGTCGATCAGGGCTGCAAGGCTGGCCGCCGTTTCGGGCGACAGCATATGGTCGAGCCGCCTGGTGTGGTCGGGGTCGGCAATGAAGCGGTTGCGGGCGTCATAGGCAAGTTTGGTCGCCTCTGCCTCGATATGGGCACGCTTGGCCCCGAACGGGTCCATCGACCCGATGTCGAAGTGGCTGAGGATGTTCAGAAGCAGGATCGCCGTCGCGCCCTGGCCGTTCGGCGGATGTTCGACCAGCTCGATCCCGCGATAGGGCCCGGCAACCGGAATGGTGTAATCGCAGGCTGTGGCGGCAAGGTCGTCAAGCGTGTGGCTGCCGCCCAGCGCGCGAAGCGAGGCTATCATGTCCTCGGCCACTTCACCTTCGTAAAAGCCGGCGCGACCTTGCCGCGCGATGCGGCGCAGAACCTCGGCCTGGCCGGGGGCACGGAAGATCTGGCCCACCTGCGGCGCCTTGCCGCCCAGGGTGTAGAAGTCGCGCGCAGCCCCTTTCAGGCAGGCGATGTCCTCGGCCCAGTCGAAGGCGACGCGGGGGGCGACGGGGATGCCTTCCTCGGCATAGCGGATGGCGGGGGCCAGGGTCTCGGCCAGGGATTTCAGGCCGTAGTCGGCATTTAGGCGGCAGAAGGCGTCGATCGCGCCAGGCAAGGTCACGGCCTCGATGCCATGGGTCGGAATCGCGGTCAATCCGCGCGCCCGCAGTTCGGCCGCGTTCAGCCCCTGGGGCGCCCGGCCCGATCCGTTCAGGCCGATGATTTCTTCCGAACCGGGCGGCTTGAGCAGCACGAAGCAATCGCCGCCGATCCCGGTCATCTGCGGCTCGGCAATGCCGAGGACCAGCGCCCCGGCAATGGCGGCATCCACGGCGTTGCCACCGGACTTCAGCATCTCGACCGCGACCTGGGCCGCGATCGGATGCGAGGTGGCCGCCATGCCGTTCGACGCATATACGGCCGAGCGGCCGGGACGGTGAAGATCGCGCATGATGCCCCCGAGTTTGCACCCATAGCTAGACCGGACGCTTGGCGAAGCCAAGAGGCGGAACGGAACGCCCGCCTTCCGCCGGGGTGACAGTCGCAGGTACCGGATGCCGGGGCGCGGCCTAGACGTGCAGGGGGCACTGTGCCCCGCTGCATCCTGGCGCAACCACACCAGGCATGCGGAGTGTTCGAGGCCGTTCGCTACGGATCTGACGCCTGCGGCACAGGCGGACCAAGCGGGATCGTGAAGCCCAGTCGGTTGGTGCCCCGTTGCCGACGATAAGTGATTTCGCAGGCCAGACTGCGGATCAGATACCACCCGAAACCGCCCTCGGGCAGGTCGCCCCCGGAAAGGTCGAATTCGGGCAGGCGCCCCGCGGGTGCGGTGCCGTTCGGCATGGGCGCGCCGTTGTCTATGACCTCACAGACGAGGCCGCCGGAAAACCGCATCAGGAAGATGGCAACATGCCCCGTCGCGGGTGCATAGGCGTGCTCGGCCACATTGTTCAGCACCTCGGCCAACACCAGTTCGACCGTTTGCCGGTGCCTGGGCGCAATCTCGCTGACCGGAGGCGCGGCAAGGATGGACCGAAGGGCCGCCCTGACCGAGGTCGGCTCTGCCCGGATTACAACGCCATGCGGACCGTCGCGTGCACAGGGTTCAGGCGCTGGCGGCATCTTCGATGGCAGCGTCGAGGGTGGGGTGGATGGTGAAGACCGTGTCCATCCGCGTAAGGCGGAAGACCTTTTCCACCGTCGGGGTCAGGCCGCAAAGGTCCAGCATTCGTTCGGGACCGAGCAGCTTCTTCACCGCAACGATGGCGCCAAGCCCGCTGGAATCAAGGAACTGCACCTGCGTCAGATCCAGCACGACCCGGCCCTCGCCGCCCGCAGTGATTTCGCGCATTCTTTCCTTGAACTGGATTGCGGTCGCTGCGTCGATCCGCGCATCCAGCACGGTGACGGTCGTGACCGTGGACTGCGTCCGAGTTTGCAATTGCATCGCGGCCCCCTGGCTGACGTTTCCGCCAGCCTAGGGGCAAAGGGTTAGCGGAAGGTAAGCGTCAGTTCAGATGGAAGACCAGCGGATAGCGGCCATCCTGGAAATCGCCGAACAGTTCGGCAAGATCCGGGTGATCCACCGGTTCCCCTGTCTCATCCGGTACCAGGTTCTGCTCGGACACATAGGCCACATAGTAGCTTTGGTCGTTTTCGGCCAGCAGATGGTAGAAAGGCTGGTTCTTCGCAGGCCTGCTGTCTTCGGGAATGTTCTCATACCACTCGTCGGTGTTCGAGAACATCGCATCGACGTCAAAGACGACACCGCGGAAGGGATGCTTCCGATGACGAAGCACCTGACCCAGATGATATTTGGCGTGGGTTGTCTGCATAGCCACGGCCCCCATGGGCCTTTCTACTCCCGAACTGCTTTCATTGTCCACCTGTCCGGATCTGGGCAAGGGAAACAGTCTGTGAACATGCGCCCGACAGTCACGTTTTCTCGCGGCGATCTGAATGGGTGCCGGGGTGTTCCCCATTTCATCGCCCGGATCTTTGGGGTAGTGTGGCCCCAACAAAAAGAAGGCACGAGGGGCAGATGAGCAGGTTTCTCCGTGCGTCAATCCTGTTGATGATGCTTGCCGCCTGCGGCGGCGGGGGGAACTATTCCGCCCCACGGCAACTGGATGACGCTTGCGCCATCATCCGGGAACGCCCGCACTACCTGCGGGCGATGGAGCGGACCGAGCGCCGTTGGGGCATTCCCGTGCATGTGCAGATGGCGACGATTCATCAGGAATCGAAGTTCATCGGAAATGCGCGCACGCCGCACCGCTTTGCCCTGGGGGTGATTCCGATGGGCCGGCAAAGCACCGCCTACGGCTACAGCCAGGCCCTGAACGGCACATGGGAGGAATACCTGGCCACCGCCGGGCATCGGCGGGCCAAGCGTGACGACATCGCCGATGCGACCGATTTCATGGGCTGGTACATGGACGAATCCTCGCGCCGGCTTGGCATTTCCAAGTCCGATGCCGAAAGCCAGTATCTTGCCTATCACGAGGGGAGGACAGGTTTTGCCAACCAGTCCTATCTGAACAAGCCTTGGCTGGTGGAAGTGGCAAAGCGCGTCGGGGCACGATCAGAGATGTATCGCCAGCAGCTCGCCTACTGTCGCTGAGCGTGTACCATGCGACGGCAGCGCGAAGGACTTCCGCGCAGCAGCGTCAGTTCCGGCGAGCCGTCATCTCGGCCGAGATGTCGAACAGCCCGGCACCAAGCTGCACGCCCTTCTTCATCTCGCCAAGGATCACCGTCGTCTGCTGGCCCAGGTCATCGGTGATGATCCACTGGCGCAACTCGACCGGATTCGCGGTGAAGACCAGTTCGATCGTCCCGTATTCCGGGTGCTCTGGATCCTGTGCTCGCACACGGGTCGATGTGCCGTCCTCGGTATGCCCGACCACCATCTTCGCCCGGCCAAGGTCGATGTTCCCGGCAAGGATCAGGTTCAAGGGCGTACGCTTCAGCGGATACTGTTCGGGCGGCTGGTTGGACTTTGCATCGAAGATCGCCACCTGCTGGCCCCCCGCGATGACCAGACTGCGATCGGGCGGGGCATATTCGAACCGTGCCCGTCCGGGACGGCGGATATAGATCTTGCCCAGCGAGATCGAGCCGTCGGCGTTCACCTGGGTAAAGTCGGCCTCGACCGTCGTCAGTCCGTTCAGATACTGCGACAGGGTGGCAAGCGGAATCTTCTCGGCCGCCGCGGGAAGGGGCAGCAGCAGGGCAAGCGGGGCCAGGATGGCGGTGCGGCGGTTCATGCGGGGGAATATATGTGGCACGCGGGTGACTTGCACCCCCGGGCATTCCGCAGTCACAAGGACGTGCCGACCGCGTGAAAGAGCGTGAGGTCACAGGTTTTGCTGCCAGGTTTCCATTCTGTGGAAGATTATTCCACGTTTGGTCACTGAGATCGAAGCTTCTTGCGCGAGTTGCGGCTTGATGGCGGATAATCCCCAAGAAATTCCAGGGCTGCGCGCGTATCTTGCCCGGCAATGCAACATTTGCGGTCGGGGTGGCTGAGATGAAGATCGTTGTGCTTGGCGCGGGCGTGATCGGGGTGACCTCGGCCTGGTATCTGGCGCGCGCGGGGCATGAGGTGACGGTGATCGACCGTCAGCCTGCCCCAGCGCTGGAAACGTCTTTCGCCAATGCCGGCGAAATCAGCCCCGGCTATGCCTCGCCCTGGGCCGCACCGGGCATCCCGCTGAAGGCGCTGAAGTGGATATTCCAGGAACATGCGCCGCTGATCATCCAGCCGCGGCCTGACTGGGCCAAGCTGTCCTGGATGGCACGGATGCTGATGAACTGCACGGCTTCGGCCTATGCCGTGAACAAGTCGCGCATGGTGCGGCTGGCGGAATATTCGCGCGACTGTCTGATCGAACTGCGGGCCGAGACCGGGATTTCCTACGACGAACGAACGCAAGGTACGCTGCAACTGTTCCGCACCGAAAAGCAGGTGGCCGCGACGGAAAAGGACATCGCGGTGCTGAAGGCTGACGGCGTGGCCTTCGAGGTGCTGGACGCCGATGCCTGCGTCGCTACGGAACCCGGCCTGGCCGGGGCGCGCGGCAGGATTGCGGGCGGGCTGCGCTTGCCAGGGGATGAGACAGGTGACTGCTTCAAGTTCACCCAAAACCTGTCGCAGCTGGCCCAAGCTCAGGACGTGACCTTCCGCTATGGCGTCACCATCGACCGGCTTCAGGTCGAAGGCGACCGGGTGATTGCGGCGCACACCTCCGAAGGGCCCGTGACCGCAGATGCCTTCGTGGTGGCGCTGGGTTCCTACTCGCCCATGCTGGTGCGGGAGTTCGGAATCAGGCTGCCGGTCTATCCGGTGAAAGGCTATTCGATCACTGTCCCGATCGTGGATGAGGGCCTCGCGCCGCTGTCAACCGTAATGGACGAAACACACAAGATCGCCATCACGCGGCTGGGCGACCGCATCCGTGTGGGCGGCATGGCAGAGATCGCCGGCTTCGACCTGAGCCTGAAGGCCAAGCGTCAGGCTACGCTGACGCATTCGGTCGAGGATCTGTTCGGCGGCGCAGGCGACCAGTCGCGCGCGACGTTCTGGTGCGGCCTGCGTCCGATGACCCCGGACGGAACTCCGATCGTCGGTCGGTCGCCGATTGCCAACCTGTATCTGAACACCGGCCACGGCACGCTGGGCTGGACAATGGCTGCAGGTTCAGGCCGGGTGCTGGCCGACATCGTCAGTGGCCGCCGGGCCGAGATCGAGGCCGCCGACTTGGGCTATTCCCGTTATCTGCGCGAAGCCGGCAAGGGACGGCGCGCAGGCGCCAGGCTGCCGGTGCCGGCCTGACGGGCCGCGTTCAACCTGGTCTGACAGGGCGCACCGGGCGGACCGAACCGCCTGTCACCGGCGCCTTGCGCAGCAGGACGATGCTGCGGTCGCCTGCCGTATCTCTGGGGGCAAGGGCGCTCAGCCAGTCCCGCGCAGACTGGAAGCGCGCCGACGGCCTGACCGACATTGCCCTGTCGATACTTTCAAGGAACCCGGCCGGGTAGCCGGCAAAGCGTCCCGCCAGGGGCGTGACGGGATCCGGGCGGCGTTCGACCGCGGCGGATAGGCGGCTCTGGCAATCGGCTGGCGCAGCGCCGGTAATGGCGTGGTAGAGTGTGGCCCCAAGCGCGTAAAGATCGCTCCACGGTCCGGCGGTGGCGCCGCCGGAATAAAGTTCGTAAGGGGAATAGCCATCCTTCACCATGCTGAGTCCGGTCTGCAGCGAGGCATCTTGCGCGGTGGCACTGCGGACGGCGCCGAAGTCGATGAGCACCGGCTCTCCGCTCAGGCTGAGGCAGATGTTGTCAGGAGAGACATCGCAGTGCAGCATCCTGCGTTGGTGAATATGATCCAGCGCCGACAGCAGCTTGCGCGCAAGATCGACCAGCTGCCCGGCGGCAAGATGCATCTTGCCCTCATCGACGACCTGAAGCAGGTCGTAGCCCCGGACATAGTCCAGTGCCATGTAGGCAGTGTCGTTGTCTTCGAACACCTGGTGGACGCGGACGATGTTCGGGTGCGACATGGCGGCAAGGGTGTGCGCCTCACGCAGGAAGCCGCGCATCACCTTCCCAAGGTGAACCCGCCCGCTTTCCGACCGGGGACGGACCCGGGTCTGACTGCGCCGGCAGAAGGCGCCGACGAAGCATTCCTTCAGCACCACGTCGCGGTTCAGGCTGTCCTTGGCAAGGTAGGTAATGCCGAAGCCGCCACTGTTGAGAAACTTCGTGATCCGGTACTGGCCGTGAAAGACCGTCGTGCCCACGGGCAGTTCATCGGTAATTTCGAGATCGTCCGAAAGTCTGTCGAGAGCCATGGCGCAGTGACCCTTCACGCTGTCCCCATCCGCAGGGCGCAAACACGCCCTGCATGAAGTCAGGCTAGGCCCACAACTCCAGATTGCAACCGAAAAGCTTTGAAAATTCGAAGGGTTGTTCGCGTTTCGCAAACAAAGCCCATGGTAAGCCTATGATTATATCCACTGCCTGACTTTCAACCGAAGCGGGCCCCCATCTCCCCAGGGCAGAACTGCCCGCATTCCGCCCGATCGAGCCGCTGACGCCGAATCACAGTATGGCCGAATTGGAACGCCGGTCAGCGTTCCTCGACCAGGATCTCGCGCTTGCCGACGTGGTTTGCGCGGGTGACGATGCCCTGTTCCTCCATCTGTTCCACCAGGCGGGCGGCCTTGTTGTAGCCGATGCCCAGCTTGCGCTGGATGTAGGAGGTAGAGCATTTGCGATCGCGCGCGACGATCGCCACAGCCTGGTCGTAAAGCGCGTCGTCCGAAGAACCTTCGCCCGCCCCCAGGCCCAGCACAAGGTCGATCTCGCTGGCGACTTCGTCCTCCGGCCCCTCGACAACGCCCGACATGTAGACCGGCGGGCCGAAGCTCTTGAGGTGGTTGACGATCTCTTCCACTTCCTCGTCCGAAACGAACGGCCCGTGGATCCGGGTGATCTTCGCGCCGTTGCCCATGTAGAGCATGTCGCCCGCGCCCAGCAGCTGCTCGGCCCCCTGCTCGCCCAGGATCGTGCGGCTGTCGATCTTCGAGGTGACCTGGAAGCTGATCCGCGTCGGGAAGTTCGCCTTGATCGTGCCGGTGATGACATCGACCGAAGGCCGCTGCGTCGCCATGATCAGGTGGATGCCCGACGCCCGCGCCATCTGGGCAAGGCGCTGGATGCAGGCCTCGATCTCCTTGCCCGCCACCATCATCAGGTCGGCCATCTCGTCCACGATGACGACGATGTAGGGGAAGGGCTGCGGCGCAAACTCTTCCGTCTCGAACACCGGATCGCCGGTTTCCTCGTCGAAGCCGGTCTGGATCGTGCGCTTGAACATCTCGCCCTTGGACAGCGCCTCGCGGACGCGGCCGTTGTAGCCCTCGATGTTCCGCACGCCCATCTTGGACATCTTGCGGTAACGTTCCTCCATCTCGCCCACAACCCATTTCAGCGCCACCACGGCCTTCTTCGGGTCGGTCACGACGGGGGACAGAAGATGCGGGATGCCGTCGTACACGGAGAGTTCCAGCATCTTCGGGTCGATCATGATCAGCCGGCATTCCTCGGGCGTCAGCTTGTAGAGCAGGCTGAGAATCATCGTGTTGATCGCGACCGACTTGCCCGAACCCGTCGTCCCCGCAATCAGCAGGTGCGGCATCTTGGCGAGGTTCGCCACGACAGGTTCCCCGCCGATGTCCTTGCCCAGCGCCAAGGGCAGCCGCATCTGGCTGTCGCCGAAGTCGCGGCTGGACAGGATCTCGCGCAGCACCACCTTTTCGCGATGCGCGTTGGGCAGTTCGATGCCGATGACCGACCGGCCCGGCACTGTCGAGACGCGGGCCGACAAGGCCGACATCGACCGCGCGATGTCGTCAGCCAGGCCGATCACGCGCGAGGCCTTCAGGCCGGGCGCCGGTTCCAGCTCGTACATGGTCACCACCGGGCCGGGGCGGACGGCAACGATCTCGCCCTTCACGCCATAGTCATCCAGCACCGATTCCAGCATCCGCGCGTTCTCTTCCAGCGCCTCGTCGGAAAGCTGGCTGCGCTGCACCGTTGAGGGGCTTGCCAAGAGGCTGAGCGGCGGCAGTTCGTAGGCTGGCGCGGCATCATCGAATCGCAGGGCGGGCTGCGTCTCGGCCAGTGCCTGACGCGACGGGGTGGGCTTGCGCACGGCATGTTGCACCACGCCGCGACGGTCGGTTGCCGGACCAAGGGCGCGGGGTGCGGGATCGAAATCCTCCAGCGGCGCGTCGTCGAGGTCGTCCTCCAGCGGTTCGCCCCACGCCGCCTCGGAGGCGGACATGTTGTCGGTCGCGTCGTCCTCATCGCTGCCTTCCGCCTGCCAGGCCGGCTGGGTGGCAGCATGTGGGGCAGTCAGCGGCGGCGTGGCGACACGGGTGGCCACAGGTGGGGTTCGGGTGTCGGCAATCAGCGGCGCCGGACCCTTGGGCCGCATGACCGGAGGTTCCACGCGCGCGCTCTGCGGCAGCGGCGGCGGAGCCACAGGGAAATCGGGCGAATGCTTCAGCCGGCTGCGGATCACGTCAGAAATCCGCGCCTTGATCCGGTCTTCGGTCGGCATCGCGGCATCCCAGGACGGGGCCTCGGCTTCGACCAGCTCCGGCTCGGGCTGGTGTCTGCGGCGCAGACGTTCCAGCAGGCCCAGCCTCGGGGCGGTCATCGAAGGCGCCGCGGATGCAGGCTCGGGGGGGGCGGCCGGCCGGGCCTCCGACCGCAACGGGGGCGTCATGACGCGCGAGCGGCCCGAGGGCAACGAGGCCGGCTGGGCCGGCGCGCGCGCCGGGCTGGCGCGCAGCGGTTCGGGCGACATGGCACCGGCCACAGGCGGCACGGCGCGGCGAATCCCTGCATCGCGTCCCAACGATGAGGGCACGGCGGCGGCCCGGCTGCGCGCACGGTCCTGCAAGGCCAGCGCCCCGCTGACCGCGCCGCGCGCACCCGACCCCAGTGCCTGGGCGGCGGCATTGTACCCGAGGATCGACCCCAGCAGCAGGAACCGCCAGATCGCCTGCACCTCGGCCAGGTCGAAGCCGGTGACATAAAGCATGAAGACGATGAGACCGGCAAAGGTCAGCAGCGACAGGAACTTCAGCCCGAAGCCGGCGCTGCCCGGAACCACACCGATCAGCGACCCCAGCACCGTGTCGCCGAACAGCCCGCCAAGACCGAAGGTATGCGCCCAGTCGGACCCCGGCACCAGGGTCGCGCAGTGAACGGCGGCGAAGGCCACCGCGATCACGGCAAAGACCACCCGGCCCAGCGCGCGTTCGCCGCCGCGGTGGATCATGAAGCGCACCCCCCAGGCCATGAAGATCAGCGGGATCGACCAGGCACCCTTGCCGATCAGGATGATCAGGGTCGAGGCGACGGCCGCCCCGAAGCGGCCCAGCATGTTGCGGGCAGGTTCGTCGGTGGCCACCATCCAGCCCGGATCCTCGGGCGAGTAGCTGCCCAACATGAGCGCGAAGGCCACCCCGATCAGGATCAGGACCAGCCCCAGAAGCTCGCGCCCCCGGCGTTCCAGCATTGCCTGCGTCGTCTGGTCCAGAAGCGGATCGCGCTGCCGTGCCTGAAAGGATGCCATGCCGTCCCTCACCTACCGATAAAGACAGTCGCGGAGCAGGGTCAGCCCGCGCTGCGTTTCTTCCGGCGTGGCGACCAACGCCACGCGGATGTATCCCTTGCCGGGGTTCTCGCCCCCGACCTCGCGCGACAGGTAAGCGCCGGGCAGCACCCGCACCCCTGTTTCGCGCCACAGTTTCAGGGCCGCCGCCTCGCCGTCCTCGACCGGCAGCCAGAGGAAGAAGCCGCCGCCGGGGGGCTGATAGCCCTGCACACCTGAAAGGATGCGGTCGGCATCAGAGAATTTCCGGTGGTAAAGCGCGCGTGAGGCTTTGACGTGATCCTCGTCCGCCCAGGCGGCTTCGGCCACCCGTTGCAGAGGCAGGGGCAGGGGCGCCCCCGCGAAGGATCGCAGCTGGCGGATACGTGCCATGCACTGAGGCCCACCCGCAACAAAGCCCGACCTCAGCCCCGGCAGGTTCGACCGCTTCGACAGCGAATGGAACACCAGCACGCGCTCCGGGTCGGCCCCCTGCCCAGCGGCCACCTGCAACAGCCCCGGCGGTGGCGCGTTGCGCCAGATTTCCGAATAGCATTCGTCGGCCAGGACGCGGAAATCGTGCTTTTCGGCAAGGGCCAGCAGATCGGCCAGATAGTCGGCCGATGCCACCGCGCCCTGCGGATTGGCGGGCGAGCAGATATAGGCCAGCGCCACCCGGTCCAGCACGTCCTTCGGCAGGCTGGCGTAATCGGGCAGGAAGCCGGTCGCTGCGGTGGCTGGCACATAGACCGGCTCTGCCCCGACCGTCAGCGCGGCCACGGCATAGACCTGGTAGAACGGGTTCGGCATCAGGACGACCGGCTTCCTGCCGTTCTTCGTCTCCGGGCACAGCGCGATGCAGGCGTTGAACAGGCCTTCGCGGGTGCCGTTCAGTGCCATCAGCCGGTCCTCGGCCACGGTCACGTCATAGCGCCGTGCGATCCAACCCGAAATCGTGGCAAGAAGCTCGGGCGTGCCCTCGTTCGGCGGATAGACGCCGAAGCCCGACAGGTTGGCGGCAAGGATCGGCCCGACGAAATCGGGCATGGCATGGCGCGGCTCGCCGATGGTCATGGCAATGGGTTCGCCGCCGGGGGCGTACGCATCCAGAAGCTTCCGCAGACGCGGAAACGCATAGTCCGGCAGGTTCGAAAACCGCTCAGGAAATGCCATTGCTGCCTCAAGGTCGGGGTCTGGTCGCCCCATTTTTGCAGACGATAGCCAGTCGCGGGCGCAAGGTCCAGAAAAACCCTGCAAGCTGAGCAGGTTGGGGCGGCCGATTGTGGCTTTTGCGCTTGGGACGCCCGGCGGCGCGGCCGTGGATCAATGTGCCCGGGCCTAGCGCAGTGCCTGTTCGGCCGCAGCGCCCAGCCGCAACAGCCGCGCTTCGCCGCCCGCCGCGCCCATCAGGCTGATCCCGCAGGAGGGCTGCGAGGTTGGCAGCGTCAGTGCGCAAAGGCCCATGAGGTTGGCGATCCGGGTGTTGCGCAGGGCCAGAAGATTTTCCGTGACGTAATAGGCATCGTCGGACATCAGCCGTCCGGCATCTGGCGGCAGGATCGGCGACGTGGGCAGCAGCACCGCATCGAAGGCCGCCGCCCGTGCCGCCCACAGCCCGCGTAACTGGTGCAGGCGGCGCCAGGCGGCAACATAGTCCATGGCCGGGAACTGCGCGCCCGATCGGAAACGTTCCAGAATGCGCGGGAACATCTTTTCCGGAGCCCTTTCGATCGTTTCCCTCCAGATGCCATAGGCTTCCGCAGTAAACAGTATGCCGGCCAGACCCATCGCATCGGCCACCTCCGGCGCGCTGATCCGGGTGATTTCGGCCCCGGCACGGGCAAGGCGACGGGTGGCATCGTCAAAGCCCTGTGCGGGCCGGTCACGCAGATCGTCAAGAGCCACGGTCTCCAGCACGGCCAGGCGCGCGCCCGACAGGCTGGTGCCCGACAGGTCGGCCGGTTTCGTGCCCGACAGGACGGCCAGAAGCTGCGCACAGTCCTCGACCGAATGGGCCAGGGGACCGATCGTGTCGAAGGTTTCGCACAGGGGCACCACGCCGGTCAGCGGCAGGCTGCCGGCGGTGGTCTTCAATCCCACAAGGTCGTTCCACGCCGCCGGGATGCGCACCGAGCCGCCGGTGTCCGATCCGATAGCCGCAGGCGCAAGACCGAAGGCAACCGAAGCCGCCGCACCAGAGGACGACCCACCCGGCACCGCTCGATCGTCATTCAGGCAGGGGGGCGTCGCGGTGACCGGGTTCAAGCCAAGGCCCGAGAAGGCCAGTTCCGACATGTGCGTCTTGCCCAGGCAGACCAGCCCGTTCAGGGTTGCCGTCTCCAGCACCGCCGCATCGCGGTCTGGTGTGCGCCCCTTCAGCAGCGCCGATCCTGCCTCGGTCGCCACGCCGGCGGTGTCGAACAGATCCTTCCAGCTGACCGGCACACCGTCCAGAAGGCCCCGGCGCAGCCCCGCCTTGGCACGGGTGGCGGCGGCCATGGCCTCGGCCCGGGCGCGGGCAGGCGTGGTGCGGACATAGATCCGGGGGGCAAGCGGGTGACTTTCGATGGCGTCGATGAAGGCTTCGGTCAGTTCGACGGGATGGATACGGCCCCCGTCGATCTCGCGCCCCAGTTCAGATGCGGTCAGGTTCGCCCAGGTTCCGGTCATGTCGCCCCCATGGTTTCGGCAAGGGTAGCGGCTTGCCGACGCATGGACAATCCGCGCCCGCAGGATAAGAAGGTCACATGAGCTGGGATGCCGATGTGGTGATTGCGGGTGGCGGGCTGAATGGCCCGGCGCTGGCGCTGGCGCTGGCCCAGGGCGGGTTCCGGGTGATCGTCGTCGATGCTCGCCGCGCCTCGGCCCGGGCCGAGGCCGGCTTCGACGGGCGCGCCTATGCGCTGGCCATCGCCTCTGTCCGTCTGCTGACCGCGATCGGGGTCTGGGGCACGGTCAGCGACAAGGCGCAGCCGATCATGGAGATACGGGCCAGCGACGGCCGCGCGGGCGAGGGGGCATCGCCCCTGTTCCTGCACTTCGACCATGCCGAGATCGAGGAAGGCCCGATGGGCCACATGCTGGAGGACCGCTTCCTTTACGCCGCCTTCCTCGCCGCGATTCAGGCCGCACCAGGCATCACCCTTCTGTCCGGCGAGACGGTCGAGGCGCAGAAGGTGGGCCCCGCCGGGGTGACCGTGACGCTGGCCTCGGGCAAGGTAGTGACGGCGGGTCTGCTCGTTGGCTGCGACGGGCGCGGCTCGGGCGTTGCAGCGCGGGCGGGAATCCGGCGCGTGGGCTGGGGCTACGGCCAGACCGCGCTGGTCACCGCGATCCGGCACGAACGCGACCACATGGGGGTGGCGCAGCAGTTCTTCATGCCGTCGGGGCCGCTTGCCATCCTGCCGCTCAAGGGCGGTCATCATTCCAGCATCGTCTGGAGCGAGACCGACACCGCCGCCGCCGCGATCCAGGCGCTGCCGGATGACCGGTATCTTGACGCGCTGCGGCCCCGGTTCGGGGATTTCCTCGGCCGGATCGAGCTGGCGGGTTCACGATTCACCTATCCCTTGTCGCTGTCCCTGGCCGAGCGTTTCGTGGCGGACCGCCTCGCGCTGGTGGGTGATGCCGCGCATGGGGTGCATCCCATCGCCGGGCAGGGGCTGAACCTGGGCCTGCGCGACGTGGCCGCGCTGGCCGAAGTGCTGATCCTGGCACGGCGCCGCGGCGAAGAGCCGGGCAGTCCGGCCGCGCTGGAGGAATACCAGCGCTGGCGCCGGTTCGATGCGACCGCCCTTGCGTTGGGCATGGATGCGGTGAACCGGGTATTTTCGAACGACAACCCGATCCTGCGGCTGGGCCGCGACCTCGGCATGGGTCTTGTCGGCGCCCTTCCCGGCCTGCGCCGCGGCTTCATCCGCCAGGCGGCGGGTCTGACCGGGGAACTGCCGAAACTGCTGGCCGGAAAGCCGATCTGAAGCCGGCAAGGACAGCAGGGCACTGCCCGAGCGTGTTGTCACCTGCCGGGCTATCAGCTAGGAAAACCCTGCAATCCTGCCACGTTCCCGCAAGAATGGACATCATCGGCCATGATCCTGAACCGTCGCCCAGTGGCTTCCTTGTGGATCGGGCAAAGGCTGCATTACCTCAACCAGCTGTGCCTGAAGTCACACCTGCTGCACGGGCATCCGGTCACCCTGTTCTGCACCCATGACGTCACAAATGCCCCCGAGGGCGTGGTCATCCGGCCGGCGTCCGAGATCATGGACCTGGACATGGATCTGGTCGAAGCGACCTCTGCCTCGTTCCTGTCTAACGTGTTCCGCTACAAGATGATCCGCAAGACGGGCGCGCTGTGGATCGACTGCGACGCCTTCTGCCACCAGCCCTTTCCCGACGAATGGGACTATGTCTTTGCTGGCCACGGGATGCGCGGGGCGTTGAACTGTGGGGTCGTCGGCCTGCCGCCGGACTGTGAGCTGATGGACCTGCTGCTCGACTACTACGACAACCTGCCGGACTATCCGCCGTGGTGGAGCAAGAAGCAGCGCAAGCAGATGGACCGCAACACAGAAAAGGGCGGCCTGTCGCATGCGGCCGCCATCTACAAGACCGAACGCACCGCCTTCGGCCCGCAGGCCTTCACCTATTTTGCCCAGAAGTCGGGGGACTACGACAAGGCGATGACACCGGATGTCCTGTATCCGGTGCCGTTCCAGCTGAACGATGTGTTCTTCGACCCCTACGGCAGGGTCGAGGGACATTTCACCGATACCACTGTATCGGTTCATCTCTACACCAACGGGACCAAGCCCTGGTGGCGCAACAACCCGCCGCTCAGGAATTCCTATGTTGCGCGCATGTGCGAACAGGTGGGGATCGACCCCGAACAGGCGCTGGGGGGCGAATGAGGGGCGCCCTGAATGCCGCACCGGCAACCGGGGTCGACGCCGGGATCGCGCCCTTCCGGCCGCGCAATCAGATGCCTGCGCGCGTGAACCTCGGCTGGATCTGACGCAGATGCCGTCCCCGGCACCGGAAGCCCTGGCATTTGGCAATCTGAAGCGGACAAGCCCGCACGGCACGATCATGGCCGTGTCGATGATGAAGGACGAGGCGCCCTACCTGCTGGAATGGTTCGCCCATCACCTTGCAGTCGGCTTCACCGACATCCTTGTCTACACCAACGACTGCACGGACGGCACAGTCGAGATGCTTCAACGGCTTCAGGCGCTGGGTCTGGGGCATCACCGCCCGAACGTGATCCGCGAAGGGGTCAAGCCGCAGCCTTCGGCGCTGTCCCATGCCCAGGCCGAACCGCTGGTGGCGGCGGCCGACTGGGTGATGGTTTTCGATGCCGACGAGTTCCTGGCAATCAACCACCCCTCGGGCCATCTGGACGGCATGCTGGATGATGTGGTGGCCAAGGGCGCGAACGGCATCGTCGTCACTTGGCGGATCTTCGGGTCGAACGGGGTGATCGACTGGTCGCGCGCCCCGGTGACCGAACAGTTCACCCGCGCCGCACCCCCCCTGTGGCGCATGGGCTGGGGGGTCAAGACGCTGTTCCGCTTCGACCCGGAATACTGGAAGCTGGGCATCCACCGCCCCACGATACGCAACAAGCATCTCCAGGGGGACTTTCCCGATACTGTCCACTGGCTGAACGGATCGGGCGAGCGGATGGAGGACTATTTCAAGTTCCGCGGCTGGCGTTCGATCCGGCGCACGGTCGGCTTTGACTGGGCCCAGATGAACCACTACGCCGTCAAGTCGATCGACAGTTATGTCATCCGCAGGCTGCGCGGCAACGTGAACAACAAGGCCGACAAGTACAACGCCGACTACTGGTCGCTACAGGACCGCAACGAGGTGCCGGACACCCGCATCCTGCGCCATGCCGAGGCGCGCGCCGCGATCATGGCACAGCTTCTGACCGACCCGATCCTGCGCGAACTGCACGAGGCGGCGCTGGACAGGGTCGAGCGGCGGCTTGCCGAGCTGCGCGAGACCGAGGCCTACCAAAGCATGCGCGCCCGCCTCATCGAAGCCGGCAAGGTGCCGATCACCAGGGTCGAGGCCAAGCCCCCCAAGGCCCGCGACCCCGCAAGGATAGCCGAGCTGATGAGCCGGGTCGAACGTCGCACCGTCGAGGCCGCAGCCATGAAACCGCGCAACGATCCGGCACCGGTTTCGGGCTGGAACGCCAGGGCCGTCGATCCCTACCGCCCCGGCAGGGTTGCGCTGTCGCAGGATCCCGGCATTGCCTGGGTACGCAATCAGGACATCGAACTGCCCGCCGATCCGCTACTTTTCTCGGCCGAGGGGATGATGGCCGTTCTGGCCGGCAAGCTCGACCGCCGCCACGCCCGCAACATCACCCTTTACACGGCAGACGCGCGCCGGATGCTTGATCTGGGGTCGGGCGTCGGCCTTTGTGCGATCAAGGCGCTGCAGGCGACACAGGGCCTTGTGGCCATGATGCAGGACGAAACGGCAGGAATGATGGCCGCGGCGGCGGCGATCCACCGCCGCAACGGGCTGACTGACAGTGCCGTGCTGAAGCTGGTCGGTGGCAGGCTGCGTCTGCCGGGGGATCGCCAGACCGAGGCCGGCGGGCTTGCAGCCTGTCTGCGCGACTTCCGGCCCGATCTGCTGCGGGTCGGCAGACGTGCCGGCCTGAGCCCGGAAATCCTTGCCGCAGCACCGCTGGACAGTGTGCGAAGGATCGTCTTTCCGGTGGACAGCGATGCCGAACTTGCCGCATGTCGGCAGGCCTTCGGCCCGGCACTGGCCGCTGTCGGCTTTAACGAGGACACCGAGGCCGCGCGGAACGGCTCGGCCCTGTTTCTGCGGGCAGGGTGAACTCAGTCAATACCGCTGTTTGCCAGGCGTTTCAGGCCACGATGTACGAAAAGATAGTCGTCCTGCCTGAGCAGGGCCGCCCCCGCTGCCCGGATACGGGCGGGGTGACCCTCTGCCGTCACCTGTTCGAAGAAGGCGCGCGCCCACTTGCGGACGGTGCGGCGGTTGCGCATGGCCTGCCAGAACTCGGGCGCTGGCTGGCCCCGTTCGGCCACCCCGGCGATCAGGTGCCCCAGCGCGCCGCATTTCAGCACCACGCGAACGGCCTCGTGCGTGGTGTGATCGATGCGCAGCATCTGCACATTGGGACCAGCCAGCCGCGCGGCATGCAGGCGATCCTCGTTCACCCGTCCGTCAAAAAGCACCACGACCCGGTCCAGCCGGCGGACCGTCTCGGCGGCATCTAGGAAATGGGGCGTCGTCCAGTCGCTGCGTTTCACTGCCCAGCCGAAGCGGCCCTCGAACGGGGCAATCTTCCGCGACATCGTTGACTGCGGCGAAAGCGCGATCACCGAAACCCCGGGAACCAGCGTGGCCATGTTGATCGCGGCGAAAGCCCCCATCGACGCGCCGATGAAGACCACCCTGTCAAAGCGGGCAAAGAACCCGTCTGCTTCAAGCTGCTGGACCAGTGGCACAGCGTCGGGGTTGCGATACCAGTCCTTGGCGAAGGACTGCACCCCGAGAAGGGCAAATCCCAAGTCCTGAACCAGGTTCGTCAGCCAGGGACTCCGGGGGTAGGGGTGGTCGATCGTGGCGAGATTGTCGAAGGTGACGATCAGGGCCCGGTCACCGGGTTCGAACCACAGCGCCGCCCGATCCCGGAGGACACGGAAGCGGTGTGACGGATCTGCGGCCGCGTCGGGGGCAAGCAGCGGCGGCAGGTCATCCGGACCATCGCTGACGGCTGACATTCGGCGTGACCCCGGCCCGTTGACTTTGCCCCTGGCCCCGCTCCGTTCCGCTGGAACGTGGACTATCAATCGGTTATAGCGATACAGACCCTGTTTGCAATATGGCGCCCTCAGCGACGACAACGGCGCAAGCGAGAGTGGATCCATGACCGACGAGCGCGAGAAACCCCCCGAGGAAATGGCCGTCCGGGCGGGCCATGGCGTTCTGGTCCGCGCTCGCAATGGCGACGTGATCGCCTATGACAGCACAGGCCTGGTGCTCCGGCTGGCGGACAGGGTGATCGACGACATCGCCCTGCGCCTGCGCGACCGCCTGCCGGTCGGGACCGGCAAACCCGAGGCCGGGGAGGCTGCCGGCCATACGGCGGGCGCGATCGACCTTGAACGCCTGGAGGCGATGCTGGACGGGCATGATGTCTGGAACCTTCGTGCCGACGGCGAATGGCTGCGCTTCACTGGCCGGCTGGCTGGGCGACAGGGACAGCGCGATTTCTGCCGAAACCGTGCGGGCGGCGCCATCCTGGCCGACGCGCCCGGTGCGCTGATCGCAATCCTGGGCATCGGCGGGCCGCGTGCGGCGCTCGCCAGTCCGCAAACGGCAGGCTACCCGTTTCACATCGTCGCACCCGCCGACGACATCGGCGCGGTCGGCCACGCCGGGATCGAGCGGGCCTCGACCACCGATCTTCTGGCCCCCTTGCGCGAGATGACGCACGAGGCGCTGATGGCCGAGGCCTGGCTTGACTGGCAGATGGAGAAACACGCGGGCCTGCCCCTGTTCGTCACCCGGGTCGAGACCGACAATTCGACATCTGCCGCCGCCCTCGCCGGCGGAATCGCGCTGGAGAACCTGCTGATCGCTGCGGCGAACATCAAGCGTGCGGCCGACAGGCTGGGCAAGTCTGCCAGAATCCTTGCCGTGACACTGGACTTCGCGCTTGAGGCGCTTGATGACACGGCTGCCGATTATCGCGACGGCATGCTGTCGGTCATGCAGCGGATCGAGGCAGGGCTTGCCAGAATGGGTTTCGACCGGCCGATCTTCGTGGCACGGCTGGAAGCGGGGCGCCCCGGCCTGATCAGCGACCGCATCATTGACGCTCAGTCCGAACTGGCCTGGAACCACGGCGACCATCGGCTGGTGATCTCGGCGCCGAGCTACATGTTCGGGTTCGACCCGCACGACCGTCCCACGGCCGCTGCCCGCCGCCAGATGGCCGAGATGTCGGCCGCCGCCGTCAGCGCCGCCGCCCTACGCCCGCTTGAGGCGAATCCGCTGAAGGACGGCTGGCGCTGCCCGGTCTTTCACCTGGCCGAACTTGACCTCACACCGGCCGTGGACGGCAGCATCACCCTGCGCGCGATCACCCGGGCGCTGGGCGATCTGCGACTGGCGCCTGGCGACGATACCGGCGGCGACCATCCGGTAGGCTTTGCCATCGACGGTGACACCACGGGCGCGCACATCCTTTCGGTCGAGGTGGACCCCTCGGATGCCCAGACCCTGCTTCTCAGGCTGGACCGGCGGCCGGCAGGGCACGACCTGCGGCTGCGCTATGGCTATGGCCCGGCACCGGACGGGCCGGCAAGGCTGGCCGTCCGCGACGACTGGCAGCTTGTCTCGGCCACTGGCCGGATGCTGCACCGCTGGGCGCTGCCCTGCCGCCTGCCCATCCATTCCGGAGGTGTCGCATCGTGATCCGGCTGGACGCAGAACTGCCGAAAGGCGCGCTTCTGGATGGCCATGTTGCCGACCTTTCCGCTGCCATCGGTGACTGCGGCGGCATCTGGCTGCACGGAGACGACACATCGCTGAAGCTGGCCAAGGACGGACAGACGATTATCGGCTGGCGCGCAATGGACGGTCGGCACGAGGCGCTGCCGATCGGCCCGAACGCGGGCAACGCCCGCAGCGCCCGGACCGAAACAGGCCTGGGCCTGCGTTGCCGTGCAGGCGAGAACTGCGGCTTTCACCTTCCGGACCTGACCGATCAGGTCGAGACCTTCAGCATGGCGGTCTTCTTCCGAACCGATCCGCAGGCCGAGGCGCGCACCCTTCTGACCCTGAACGGCGAGGGCAAGTCCCATGGATCAGGTTATCTTTTCCTGTCCGACAACGGCGACAGCATCCTGGTCAAGGACACCGGAGAAAACCTTGTGCTCGACGTTCCGCGCGCGGCCGGGGCCGGGTCCGGCCTGCGCTACCTGGTCGTGACGGTCTGTGGCGATCGCATCGCGCTGCGCGAAGGTTCGGGCACCGTGCACCAGGCCAGAGGCAACCGGCCCAGGCTTTCGACCCCCGCCTCGCTGTTCATCGGGGCGCGCAGCCACAGGGCCGGATTGCAGAAAACCCGCGGCGACTCGGTGATCGAAGATGTGATGTTCTGGCCCGCAGTCAGCCTGCTTCTTCCCAGGACTGCACGCGACAGGGACCAGTTGACGATGCTGGACCGCTACGCGCTATGGAGGCGCTAGTCGATGGCCTTCGACGCAAACCGCCTGCGCGACGGGCATCTCTGCGTCATCTGGGTGGACGACATGATCGATGTCTACACTTGGCGTGACACCTTCGGTCTGCGCATCCAGACGCCAAACCTGGACAGGCTGATGCAAAAGGCTGTCCGATTCACGAACGCCTATGCAACCGTACCGCTATGCGCGCCCTGCCGGGCTGAACTTGCGACGGGCATTTCGCCCTTCCGCAGCGGTCTGGTCGATCTGAACCGGTTCTGGCTTGACATCATGGCGCCGGAACGCGCCTGGGCGCATGACCTGCGGCGGGCAGGCTTTCACACCTTCACCACCGGCAAGGTCGATACCAACTATCGCCCGATGCCGCAGAAATATCGCCGGCTTCTGTTTCATGAGAACCCGCCCGCCGCCGACCGGGCCGAGCGGACCGGGGTGCGCGATTACCTGGACGTCGGCCCTGGAATCCGAGGGGTGAACCACCCCGACGACCGCGGCGAACAGGATGATGCATTCTATGACTACTGGGTTGCCGAAAACGCGATCCGCTACCTTGGTCGTGCCGATCCGGGGCGGCGGCAGCTGATCCAGCTCGGCTTCAAGCACCCGCACTACAACCTCGACTGCCCCGACCGCTTCTATCAGCTTTATGACCCGGCCGACATCCGCTGGCCCAGCATCGCGGCCCCGGAAGACTATTTCGGCCCCCAGCCAGGCTTTGCGGTTTACGAGGCGGCCTATATCACCAATGGCCGCTGGACGCCCGAACGATCCAGCGACGAGGCCTGGCGTCAGGTCGTGCGCGCCTATTTCGCCGCGATCAGCCACGTCGATCACGAGATAGGCCGTTTCATGCGCGCACTGGAAACCTCGCCCTTGGGCCGGGATACGACCGTTGTGTTCCTGTCCGACAACGGCTTCAACCTGGGCACGCATGACAGCTTTCACAAGATGAGCCAGTGGGACAGTGCCGCCCATGTGCCGCTGGCGATCTGGCATTGCGAACTCGAGGCGGCCGAGATTTCCCTGCCTGTCTCGCTGAGTAACGTTCCGAAGACACTGATGCAGATCGCAGGCCTGCCTCCGCGCCCGGACTGGACGCATGGGCAGAGCCTGCTGCCACTGATCCACCCGTCCTTCGGTACATATGACCGCAGCGCCTCGCCGGTGACGAGTGTGTTCGGCACGCTGTCGGTGCGCCCCTCGGTCGAGGGCTACACCCATCTGCGCTATTTCCGCTATCCGAACGGCGAAGAGCATGTCTATGACATCGAAGCCGATCCGGGCGAGACGAAGAACATCCGGGACGAGGCGCCGCTGGAGTTCCTGCGAAGCGAACTGGTGAAGGGCGCGCTGCAACTGGGGCTGGATCTGCGGGGTTTCGAAAACCCCGCAGACGGGGTCAATGCGATGATGGCGGTCGATGGCAGCGTCATCCTGTCCGGCGGCAGCGGCGATAACGACTACTGGGCCTATGGCAGCGATGCCGAGAAGATCCGGGAAAGCCGGCATGGGGGCATGGATACCCTGTGGTACATGGCCGGGCCTGACTCGTATGTGCTGCACTGTCCGCCCTACGTCGAACGCATCCGCATCGCAACGGTCGTCGCCCGGAATGAATCGGACGGCGAAACAAGCAAGACACTGAAGATCGTTGGCCACCCCGACAGCCCCATCCATTTCGAAACCTCCGAAAGGGTTAAAGTCGATGTGACCGGGTCCGATCGGGGCGACATCATGCTGGGCCCCAAATACGGCGGGGCGATCTTCAGGGGCGGGGCGGGCGATGACGAGATGCGCGCCATAGCCACGCTGCCCAGCAGTCGCCATGCCTTCTATGGCGGCGCCGGAAATGACACGCTTTACGGCGGTCCGGGAAAGGACACGCTGGATGGCGGCACCGGCGACGACGTGATCTTCGGTCGGCGCAACAATAACCTGATTTACGGCGGCCACGGCAACGACCGGATCATCGATGGCGATGGAAGCTCGGTGATCCATACCGGGCCCGGTCGGAACTTCGTCTCGCTGTCTTCGGGGGACGACATCGTCCATGTCGGCACCGGCGTGAACGAAATCGACGCAGGCACGGGTGCGGTCAGTTTCCACATCGCCTATGGGGGCGTGACGGTGATCCGCAACTGGGGGCCAGCCATGCGGCTGATCCTGGACGACTGGCCACGGCGGCCCGAGATCACGCAGATGGGCATGGGACATGTGCGGCTGCGGCTGGCGTTGTCAATCATCGATCTGCACGACGTGACCGACCCGGCTGCCCTGCCCACACAGATCGCCGGTCCAAAGGCTGCCACCCCGTCCTGATTGCACCCTTCGCAACGCTCTGCCATCATGGGCGGCGTTCCGCCAGATACAGACCCTTATGCCGATTGATCCCGCAAAGGCCCCTCTTGCAGCATTGACCATGGTGCATGAGGAAGACTTCTTTCTGGAAAGGTGGGTGGCCTACTGGCGGCGCTTTCTGCCGGACGATGCCATCTATGTCCTCAATCACGGCGGCAACGCCGATGTTGCACGCATTGCCGCCGGCTGCAACGTGATCCGGCTGCCCTATGACAGGCTGAAGAAATCGGTCAACCAGCGGCGCTGGCAGATCCTGTCGCTGCACGCCTCGGCGCTGACCGGGTTCTACCACTGGGTCGCCTGCAACGACGTGGACGAGCTGGTCGTGCTGGACCCGGAGGTCTCGACCGATCTGGTCGGCTACCTGATGGATATCTCTGCCCGCGACAAGGTGCCCCCGGCGCTCACCTGTTTTGCCATCGAAATGGTTCACAACGTGAAGAGCGAGACGGAAAGACTGCGCCCCGGCGAACCGATCCTCGGCCCGCGCCGCTGCTACCGGCTGAACTCGAACTATGCAAAGCCCTGCCTGATCAGCCGGCCGACGGAATACAAGGCAGGCGGCCATGGCGCAAACCACAGGCAGATCACAATCGACCCGCATCTCTACAACTTCCACCTGCGCTTCATTGACTTCGACTACTGCATGTCGCGCTTCCAGCGCAGCCTTGACCGCCGCCTTTCAGGCAAGACCGAAGAGGAACGGCAGAAGATGCAGAAGGCCGGATGGGGCTGGGCCTCGGTCGAGGGCACGTTCCGCGCCCTGTCGCAGCGAGCGCCTGTCGCCGAAACGATCGACCACCCCGAATTCCGCAAGGCCATGATCGAGAAAGCCATCTCTCGCCCGCCCTTCACGCTGATGGGTGGCGGCCGCCCGCCCGAGATCTACCGCCTGCCCGAACGCTTCAACGGCGTGTTCTGACCTGACGCCCCCGCAGACGCAAAGCGAGCCCATGTCGCCCAGCCTTACCCTTTTCTTCATCGTAGAGCCGCCGAGCTACCTCTACATGGGCTGCCATCTTGCTGCGTCGATCCGCAAGTTCCTGCCACCGGACGTCAGGATTTTGGGCTACTGCCCGCAGCACCGCTGGGCGGACATGGCACCGGAACCCTTGGAAGTGCTGCGTCGGTTGCGCTGCGAGGTGCGCCCGATCAGGGTCGAGGGCATGTTCGATCCATCCTATCCGCATGGCAACAAGATACTTGCCACGCTAGAACCAAAGGACACCGATTTTGCCGCCTTCCTGGACAGCGACATGCTGTTCCTGAAGCCTTGCAGCATTGAAGAACTGACAAGCCCCGGGCAGATCGGCATGGTGCCGGCAACTTCGATGCGCTGGGCGCCGCAGGATGTCTGGAAGCGGATCTACGCGACTTTCGGGATGCCAGTCCCCGACCAGCGCATCACGATGACCCGGGACAAGCGCCATGCGGTGGCGCCCTATTTCAATGCGGGTCTGGTCGTGGTGGATGAAACCTGGCGCAATCCGTCAGGCAAGCGTTTTGGCGAGGTCTGGATGGACTGCGCACAGAAGCTGGACGGTACGGGAATCGAGAATCGGCGGCCCTATCTGGACCAGATGACATTGCCTGTGGCGACCCTCGCCGCAGGAATGACCTGGAACATCCTCCCCGAGAAGTACAACTACAGCATCAATGGCATCATGCGCGGCAAGCCTCTGCCACAGGATGCCGACGTCACGCTGCTGCATTACCGCGGCCGGGTCATCCTGACTGAGGCGGGGATGCGCGACCTGCCCGACAAGATCCTTGCGGACCAGCTGGGAACCAGCCGGGTACGCTGGATCTTTGACGTTCCGCCTCCCGCAGGCATCCCGCCAGTCGCACGGGACAGCCTTCCGCCCGCGTTGCCCGATGCCGCGCACAAGGTTTCTGATGCGAGCAGGACAGTAGCCCCGGTTTCCGGATCCGACCCGTCCAAGGCCCGGATGGCCGCGGTCACGATGGTCAAGGGCGACCATGAATTCCTGTCCCGCTGGATTGGCTATTACGGCCCCTTGATCGGTCGCGAGAACCTTTATGTCCTGCGTCATGGCCCCGACCCCGAGATCGACCGCATCGCCAAGGGTGCAAACATCGTCCACCTGCCCGATACCGGCGACAAGTCCGGCTTCGACCGCCGCCGCTGGGCCACGCTGTCGCAGTTCACCAGCGGGCTGACCCTTTATTACAACTGGGTGCTGTGCACAGATGTCGACGAGATCGTCGCCCCAGACCCCGCGACCGGACAGCGGCTGCCGGATTATCTTGACAGCCTTTTTGCCACGGGACAGGCACCCCGGGTAATCTCTCCCTTCGCGATCGAGATCGTCCATACGCCTGCCAGCGAGCCCGAGCCGATACTGCCGGACCGGCCGATCCTGTCGGTGCGGCGGAACTTCCGGCTGAACTCCAATTACGCAAAGCCTTGTATCACCCGGGGCCGGATCACCTTTTCCATAGGGGGACACGGCAGCACCACCCGTGACGTGACGCTCGACCCCCGGCTTTTCCTCTTCCACCTGCGCTACATGGACGACAGCCTGTCCCGCGCGCGACTGGCCGCACGCAAGGCCTGGGTGGAACAGAAGTCCGGTCCCCTTGCCGAAGGCGCCCGGGGCGGCAGCACATGGCATCAGGGCACCGAAAGCTTCGACGCGCTAAGCCGGCTGGCCCCCGTCGAGGAACGGGCAGAATTCCCCGATTTCGTCCAGAAGATGAGCGAAGGGCGCACACAGGCCGACACAGGAAACTGGTTCTTCCGCAGCATGCGCAGCGCCGAGCTTTACCGACTTCCCCCACGCTTCGGCGCGTTGTTCTAGGGGGCGGGCCCAATGACGGCAGGCGCCAATGGGACGAATGGACGACCGGCACTGCCGAAGCGGCTTGGGCATATCTGGATCGGGCCGAAGCCTGCGCCCCTCGCCTGGATGGAGACCTGGCCGAAGCTGCATCCTGACTGGTCCTATACCGTCTATGGCAACGACACGCTGACCGGCTTCCCTTTCCGCCTGCGCGCGCTGATCAACGAATATGCGTGGCGCGGCGCCTGGGCCGGGGCGCAGGACATGATGCGCTACGAACTGCTATATCGCTTCGGTGGTTTCATGGCCGATGCCGATGCGATCTGCCTGCATCCGGTTGACGAGCTTCTGGATCGCCCACGCGCCTACACCGTCTACGACCGGCCTGAAACCGATCGCTTCCGTGGGGTCTGCCCGATTCTTGCCTGCGAACCAGGCAACCCCTTCGTCAGGAGGGTGATCGACGAGCTGGCCGGGCTGCAACCTTGGGAACTGGGGCGGCCCGAGACGACTACCGGCAACCGTTTCCTGATGCGCCTGATCCGAAGCCTCGCCCCGGACGAAGCGACGCTAAAGATCTTTCCGACACATTTCTTCATCCCTTGGCAAAAGAGCGCCCCGAACGAATGGTATGACGGCCCCGACCGCGTCTATGCCGAGCAGAAATGGGGCACATCCATGTGGGCCTACAACCGTGCCGACGGCCCGTCGGCCGAAGTCCTGTCGGGCGAACAGATCGCGCAGGGTCATGCTGCGCTGATCGGCCGGCTTTCCGGGGCCTTCGGCGACCGCCGCGGGCCCATCCCGGCTGAAACCGCCCTGCGGCAGACGGCCATCCAGACCATCGCCGCAGAACTTCCCTCGGTTCTTTGCCGGCAGGAGGTGCGACAGGATATCGAGGCGCTGAATCACGCGCTGTGCGACGGCATGGCCCGCCAGCAGCGCCCCTCGCGCTTTCAGGGCCTGCATTTCTATCGCCACATGCAGGCCCACCCGCTTACCGAAAGCCGGCCGCGCAGTCGGTCCGACCAGATGCGCCGCAGGCTGCTCGGCTGGCTTGGCACGGCCCGGCATGCGCTGGTGTTCGGCTATGATACCGGCCATCTGATCCTGTTGGCCCTGCACCTGAACCCAGACCTTCGGATCGCTGCCACCGACGCGGGCCGTTGGCCGATCGAAGCAGACAGGAATCCACCGGAGCGTGCGAGATATGTTCCCGTCGCCTGCGACTGGCTGGCAAAGCGCTTTTCCGACCGCCTGACGATCCGCGCAGAGTCTGAAACCGTGTTCATCTCAGGGCCTGCCAGGGACAGTGCCCCGTGCACAGGCTACGACCTTGTCCTTTTTCCCGATGTCGACCTTCATGCCATGCGCAGCCTGATGCTTGCGCGCAACCTGCTACAATCCGGCGCCTTCATCGTTGCGGCCAGCGCACAGGGCGCAGGCGGACGGCGCTTCAGCGATCGGCTTCGGCTTCAGAACCTGTGTGACCGCGACATTGAAACTGCGGACTTCGGTCCCGCGATCGGCAGCCTGTCCGTCGTTCGCTGGACCGGAGCCGAAGGGTGAAGGGTGCCCGCTCCGCTAGTCTGCCGTTGGTTCCGTCACATGTCGGTCTTGGCCCTTGCGGCCGTGGCATTGTAGACGGGGGCTTGCACCCCACAGGTTAGGGAACATGCAGATGAAGACCTTCGGACATTGCCGCTTTTCCTTTTTTGGCCAAAGCGACACCGGTCGGGCCATCGCCAACCTCGACGCGGCGCGTGAGCTGCTGTGGAACGATCAGCGCATGGCCGTGCGCTTTCATCTGTTCG
This sequence comes from Tabrizicola caldifontis, assembly GCF_004762095.1. Lineage (GTDB taxonomy): Bacteria > Pseudomonadota > Alphaproteobacteria > Rhodobacterales > Rhodobacteraceae > Tabrizicola > Tabrizicola caldifontis. The sequence continues at coordinate 683 of NZ_SIJH01000008.1, read as the reverse complement.
AGAACATCACACTTCCCAGCATCCTCAACCAGACGGACCCGGACTTCACCTTTGTCATCATCTCGTCCGAGCAGATGCCCACGGTCCATCGCGACCGGCTTGAGGCGCTTGTCGCGGGGCATGCCAACATCCGCATTCTGTGGACCGCGAAGACCGATATCTCCAAAGCCAGCCGCCCGATCCTGCTGGAGGCCAGCAACGATGGCCGCGACCCGGCGCTTCACTTCCGACTGGATGATGACGATGCGGTTTCGGTCGACTTCGTGCAGCATCTCAAGCAGGCTGCGGCATCGCTCGAGCCGACATCGGTGATCAGCTTTCCTTACGGCGTCATGGGCTATCTGGACAACGGCATGGCCCGTCATCGGGAGCTCAGGAAGGATGCGATCGCCATCGGCTATGGCATCGTCAAGGCACCCGACGATTTCCGCAGCCCGTTCATGATCCAGCACCGGAAATATGCCAAGCTACACCCCGGGGTGACCGACGCAAGTTTTGCCGCCTACCACTACACCCGCCATTCGACGAACAACACCAATGGCTATGGGGCAGTGATTGACGTTGCCCCCAACTTTTATCCAGCGTGAGCGAGACTCCGGGTTTGAGTTTTGCCTGTTTGGGCGGGTTGGGCAACGGGGGCTGGCGCGGAGCTTTGCGGGTTGCGCAGCGTCAGGCCCCGTTGC
>NZ_SIJH01000007.1 GCF_004762095.1 Tabrizicola caldifontis | reverse complement strand
CCGGGCGACAACCTGAAGTTCGAGGTGGAGCTGATCGCCCCGATCGCGATGGAAGAGAAGCTGCGCTTCGCCATCCGCGAAGGCGGCCGCACCGTCGGCGCAGGCGTCGTCTCGAAAATCATCGCCTGAGGCGTGCCGCGGGGCAAAGTCCCGCGCCGAGCAACCTTTCGGGGGCCGCCCGTCCGGGCGGCCCCTTTCGCATCGGTCGAAGCGTGAATTGACGATTCGATTCACTGGCACCACACTGATCCCCTGACCACATGGGGGAGGCCAGCGATGTGTCAGATGTTCGCCGGGCAGGACCCGGCCCGCTATGAATACGTCACCCGCCGGTTGCGGCTGAACGGACAGTCCACCTCGATCCGTCTGGAACGCGCCTTCTGGGGCATCCTGGACCAGATGGCGGCGAAAGAGGGCACATCCACGCCCGCCTTCCTGTCGAAGCTGCATTCCGAGGTGCTGGAACAGCACGGTGAGACGTCGAATTTCACCTCGCTTCTGCGGTGCGCCTGTACGATCCATCTGGGAGAGCTGGACCAGGTGCCGCAACAGGACCGTTTCGCCGCCGAGTAGAAAAGTGCGACTGTAGTAGTCCGCTACTACCCGGGCCGGAAAGTGGTTCACTAACCTTACCAATATCGTTGCTCGGCAAGATGGGGTAAGGCATGGCCAAGGCAATCCACTCGATGATCCGCGTCCTGCACGAGGCGCGGTCGCTGGCATTCTATGACACGGCCTTCGGGCTGAAGGTCGCCGACCGGCTGGATTTCGAGACCTTCACCCTGGTCTATCTGTCCAATCCCGAAAGCACCTTCGAGCTTGAGCTGACCATCAACAAGGGCCGGACCGAGCCCTACAACCTGGGCGACGGCTATGGCCATCTCGCGGTCAGCGTCGATGACGTGGTCGCCGAGCACGCGCGGCTTACGGCGGCGGGACTTGCCCCGCGCAAGCTGGTCGATTTTGCACCGGCGGGAACGGTCATCGCCCGCTTCTTCTTCATCGCGGACCCCGATGGCTACCAGATCGAGGTCCTGCAACGGGGCGGCCGCTATCTCTGAGGAGGGAGAGGCGGTCCGACCCAGCCAAAAGCAAGGGAGGAACCAATGACGAAACATGACCTGCGGGGGCTGACCCGGCGTCAGCTTCTGTCGCGAAGCCTTTCGGCGGCCGGGGCGCTGGCAGTGACGGGGGCAGGCTTCATCGCCGCGCCCGATGCTGCCTGGGCGCTGGAGGTGACGGCGATCACCCCCGAACAGATGGCGACGCTGCTGCAGATGGCGCGCGACATCTATCCGCATGACCAGGTGCCGGACCGTTTCTATGCCATCGCGGTGAAGGGCTACGATTCCGAGGACCACAAGGCCATGGTCGCCGAGGGCGTCGCGTCGCTGGATGCCGCCGCGCAGGCCGCGGGATTCCCCAGCTATGTAGGCACCGGCTGGGAGGAGGACCGGGTGAAGCTTCTCCAGGCGATGGAGACGACGCCCTTCTTCCAGACCGTGCGGGCGGGGCTTGTGACCGGCCTTTACAACCAGAAGGAGATCTGGCCGATCTTCGGCTATGAGGGCGAGAGCTTCAGCAAGGGCGGCTACATCGAGCGCGGCTTCAACGACATCGACTGGCTGTAAGGGGAGGGGTCAGACATGGTTGCGAAATTCGACCTGAACGACGACTCCGTGGTCGTCATCATCGGCACCGGCGCGGGCGGCGGGGTGCTGGCCAACGAGCTGGCGCAGAAGGGCGTCAAGGTCGTGGCGCTGGAGGCCGGCGGGCGTTACCTGCCCGAGGACTACATCAACGACGAATGGGAAAGCTTCACCCAGCTGGCCTGGCTGGATGCCCGCACCACCAGCGGCAGCTGGCGGGTGGCGAAGGACTTCTCCGGGCTGCCGGCCTGGATCGTGAAGGCCGTGGGTGGCACCACAACCCATTGGGCCGGCGCCTCGATCCGGTTCCAGGACCACGAGTGGAAGGCGCTGACCACCTATGGCAAGGTCGAGGGGGCGACGCTGCTCGACTGGCCGATCGACGCGGCCGAGATGGCACCCTGGTATGAGAAGGCCGAAACCAAGCTGGGCGTGACCCGCACCGGCGACCGCGCCGGCCTGCCGGGGAACAACAACTACCGCGTCTTCGAGAAGGGCGCGAAGGCCCTGGGCTACAAGGAGGTCCACACCGGCCGCATGGCGATCAACTCGGCCGATTACGATGGCCGGATGGCCTGCCAGCAGACCGGCTTCTGCTTCCAGGGCTGCAAGTGGGGGGCCAAGTGGTCGGCGGCCTATACTGACATCCCGGCGGGCGAGGCGACGGGCAATCTGGAAGTGCGCGAGCGCGCCCATGTCGCGCGGATCCTGCACAACGATGCAGGCAAGGTGACCGGGGTCGAATATTTCGACAAGGACGGCAACCTGCAGATGCAGAAGGCCCGCATCGTCTGCGTGGCCGGGAACAGCTTTGAAACCCCGCGGCTGCTGCTGAACTCGGCCTCCGGCATGTTCCCGAACGGTCTTGCGAACTCGTCCGACCAGGTGGGCCGCAACTACATGCGCCATACCACGGGATCGGTCTATGCGATCTTCGACAGGCCGGTGCGCATGTGGCGCGGCACGACCATGGCCGGGATCATCCAGGACGAGGCGCGGCACGACCCCAGCCGCGGCTTCGTCGGCGGCTACGAGCTGGAGACGCTGAGCCTGGGCCTGCCGTTCATGGCGGCCTTCCTGAACCCCGGCGGCTGGGGGCGCAGCTTCACCACCGCGCTCGACCATTACGAGAACATGGCCGGGATGTGGATCGTGGGCGAGGACATGCCGCAGGCGACGAACCGGGTGACGCTCTCCGAGACGAAGGACCAGTTCGGCCTGCCGGTCGCCAATGTCCACTTCGACGACCACCCGAACGACATCGCCATGCGCAACCATGCCTACCAGCAGGGCATGGCGATCTACGAGGCGGTGGGCGCGACCCGTGCCTTCCCGACCCCGCCCTATCCCAGCACGCACAACCTGGGCACCTGCCGGATGTCGGAAAAGCCCGAGGACGGCGTCTGCAACCGCTGGGGCCAGACGCATGACATCGCCAACCTGTTCATATCGGACGGGTCGCAGTTCACCACGGGCGCAGCCGAGAACCCGACGCTTACCATCGTGGCGCTGGCCATTCGCCAGGCCGACCACATTGCCCGCGAGATGAGCGCCGGCAACATCTGACCCGGGGCAGGCGGCAGCCTGGTCTGCCGCCGGCGTCCGGCCGGGCGCCCCGCCTCCACCGGGGCGCCCGGCTTTTCTTTTGCCCCGCATGATGCTAAGCAGCCCAAATCGCAATGGAGGCACCGATGGACCTGACCCGCTGAACGTTCCCCTTGAACCGTTCACGAAAGGTCCGATCATGGCTCTTGACCCGTTGCGCGTGTATCCGCTGACATTCGCGGATGGCACCATCCATCCGAACATGGTCCATCTGAACCGGGTGATCGATCACCCCAACATCTCGGTTGGCGATTTCACCTACGCCAACGATTTCGACCCGCCCCCCGCCCCGCACCACGACTGGGCGGCGCGGCTGGCGCCTTATCTCTACCCCGGCGCGTCCGAACGGCTGGTGATCGGCCGCTTCTGCCAGATCGCGCATGGCGTGCGCTTCATCACTGCTTCGGCCAACCACGCGATGGATGGGCTGACGACCTATCCCTTTCCGGTCTTCGATCCGGCGACGATCGAGGGCTACAAGGCCGCGTTCCAGGGCCTGCCCGATACGGTGATCGGCAATGACGTCTGGATCGGCCATGGCGGTCTGATCCTGCCGGGGGTGAAGGTCGGGGATGGGGCGATCATCGGGGCGGGGGCGGTGGTCACGGCCAATGTCGCGCCCTACACCATCGTTGCCGGCAACCCCGCCCGGCTGATCCGCCCGCGCTATCCGCAAGCGACGATCGAGGCTCTTCTGCGGCTGGCCTGGTGGGACTGGCCGATTGACCGGATCAGGGCGGCGATCCCGGCGCTGTTGCAGGCCGACATCGCCCGGCTTCAGGCCCTGGCGTCGGATGGTGCCTAGTTCTGCCGCACGAGCCTTGCTACGATCTTCCGCGTCAGCGGCGCGACGACCAGCACGGTTGGGAAGGCGATGGCCCAGCTGACCGCCCAGTTGCACAGCCAGAGGATGGGGAAGCCATGGACCAGCCCGACGGCACGGAATGTGGACAGGCCCGATACGATCAGGCTCATCAGGCCGGACAGGACGAAGCCGAACAGGATCGGGGCAAGGCGGGCAGGGAACATGGCAGCCTCCGGCAGGATGCGCGATGGCTAGCCGTCTCTGCGCCCCTGTGCAAGCCGTGGGCGCACACGGAAGCCCTTGACCTTGCCCTGCGGCTGCCGTAACCCGTGGCGCGTATAGGGGTATAGCTCAGCTGGTAGAGCGACGGTCTCCAAAACCGTAGGTCGCGGGTTCGAGCCCTGCTGCCCCTGCCACCTTCCTGTCATACGCTTTGCATGGCCGCGCATGGGGTGCTAGCACGGGTCTCATGCTGACCCAACGCGCCCGCTATGCTCTGCATGCCATGCTTTACCTTGCCCGCAAGGACGCATCGGCCACGGTCGCCGAGATCGCCGAGGCAGAGCGGATTCCCCGCAAGTTCCTGGAACAGATCCTGGCTGCGCTGAAGCTGCGTGGACTGGTCATGGCAAGGCGCGGCCCCCAGGGCGGTTATGTGCTGGCCCGGGGTGCCGAGGCGATCAGTTTTGCCGATGTCCTGCGCTGCATCGACGGGCCGCTGGCGCTGGCCCCTTGCGCCAGCCTGACCGCCTACAGCCCCTGTCCTGACTGCGTCTCGGTAGAGACCTGCGAGATTCGCCCGGTTCTACTGGCGGTGCGCGACACGACCGCGCTGCTGCTTGAGGGCACCTCGCTGAAAGAGGCGATCGGCGGCGCGAAGATTTCCTTCGTCTGAACGACGGCAGCGAACATCTGCCCCGATCCTGTCCGGAGCGCGCGACACGGTTCCTATTGCTGCGGATGGCCCGGGCACGTCTTGATTTCATATAAAACCGGTAGAGAATAGGGATAATTGAGGCAGGAGACCTTCATGGAAGACCTATTCACTCTGTTCGTGATCGTGGGCTTTCTGGCCCAGATCATCGATGGCGCGTTGGGCATGGCATACGGGGTTGTGTCCTCGTCGGTGCTGCTGGCCTTCGGGGTGCCCCCTGCCGCTGCTTCGGCCAGCGTCCACGCGGCCGAGCTTTTCACCACCGCAGCCTCGGCGACATCCCATGTCTGGCACCGCAACGTGAACTGGCGGCTGTTCCTCAGGCTGGCGCCGGCGGGCATTGCCGGTGGGGTGCTGGGGGCTTATGCGATCACCGCCATGGACGGCAACGCGCTTCGGCCCTGGGTTGCGGCCTATCTTGGACTGATGGGGCTTTACATCCTTTATCGCGGCCTTCGGGACATCCGGCCGGTGGACCACCACCGCAGCGCCGTGGTTCTGCCTCTGGGGGCGGTGGGGGGCTTCATGGATGCGGTCGGCGGCGGCGGCTGGGGCCCGGTGGTGACCACCGGGCTCATCGGCTCGGGCGGGAATCCGCGGCAGATGATCGGCACGGTGAACACGGTCGAATTCTTCCTGACCGCATCCGTGTCGGCAGCCTTCCTGACAGCACTGCTGAGCGGCCACTGGGAAGAGGCCGAGGGGCTGGCGTCCCATCTGTGGCCGGTGCTGGGGCTGATCCTGGGCGGGGTCGCGGCAGCGCCTCTGGCCGGCTATGTCACGCGTATCCTTCCGGTGCGCATGCTGACGCTGATCGTGGGGGTGCTGATCGTGGCGCTGTCGGTCTGGCAGATCGCGCGCCTGATCTGAGGCAGCGGCAAGGCGAAAGAAAAAGGCCCCGCGGCATCGCGGGGCCTTTCGCATCGGAACGGTTCGCCCGGCTCAGGCCAGAGCGGCCTTCGCCTTGTCGGCGATGGCGTTGAAGGCCTCGGGCTCGTGCACGGCCAGATCGGCCAGAACCTTGCGATCAACCTCGATCCCGGCCTTGGCCAGGCCATTGATCAGGCGTGAATAGGTCATGTCGGCATCGAACAGCCGAACGGCCGCGTTGATCCGCTGGATCCACAGCGCACGGAAGTTCCGTTTGCGGGTCTTGCGGTCGCGGGTCGCATACTGATTGGCCTTGTCCACCGCCTGGGTGGCGGTGCGGAAGTTGGTGGAACGGGCGGCGTAGTAGCCTTTCGCCTGCTTGATCACCTTGCGGTGACGGGCGTGCGTGACCTTGCCGGACTTGACGCGGGACATCTGAGGCTCTCCTTACCGGTCGTAGGGCATGTATTTCTTGACGATCTTCGCATCGCTGTCGCACAGCAGCATGGTGCCGGTCGCGTCGCGGACGAATTTCGGGGTGCGCTTGATCATGCCGTGGCGCTTGCCGGCGACGCCGGCCTTCACCCGACCGGTGGCCGTGAAGCTGAAGCGCTTCTTCGCCGCCGACTTGGTCTTCATCTTGGGCATTTCCATCTCCGTGGTTTCAGGCACGACTCGGCATGCCACCTGGGCCGGCCGTGCGGGTATTGAAGGCGCCCCTATAGGCGCTGCCGGCCGAAGGCGCAAGGGGCTGCGTTCAGCGGATCACGCGCGCGAAGACGTTCAGCATTACGTTGGGAACTTCTTCGAACGAATAGCCGCCGGGCCGCGTCATGACTGCAAACAGCACCATGCCGATCGCCACGATCAGCATGACCACCCCAACCCTTGGTGTACGGCTTTCGGCCCAGGCCGACAGCAGGGAAGGTACCGACAGGACGGCAATGACGATTCCGACCGTCAGAACCAGATCCGTATCCATGATACCTTTCCCTGGCCTTCGCCCGGTCAGATTACCCCGGATCGACGCGCGAAATCAATCGCTCGTCACAGGGCGCGACGCGCAGGATGTTCGTGGTGCCCTTGACGTTGAAGGGCACACCCGCGGTGACCACGATCTGGTCTTCCTCGGTGGCGAAGCCGCTGGCCCGGGCTGCGCCGACGGCGGCAAGCACGGCTCCCTTGAAGCGTTCCTGCGGTTCGGTGATGACGCAATGCGCCCCCCAGGTCAGCGCCATGCGCCGCGCGGTGGACATCAGCGGGGTCAGCGCGATGATCGGCACATGCGGGCGTTCGCGGGCGACGAGGGCCGCGGTGTTGCCGGTCTGGCTGAAGCAGCAGATCGCCTTGATGTTGGTGGCTTCGGCGATTTCGCGTGCCGCCGCCACGATGCCGTCGGCCACGGATTCCCGTCGCACATGGCGGCTGGCCTCGATGATCGCGCGGTAGGTCGGATCCTTCTCGACGCTCACGGCGACGGAATCCATCGTCGTCACCGCCTCGACCGGGTATTTGCCGGCAGCCGATTCCGCAGACAGCATGACCGCGTCGGCACCTTCGTAGATGGCCGTGGCCACGTCCGACACCTCGGCCCGGGTAGGCACCGGTGATTCGATCATCGATTCCAGCATCTGCGTGGCCACGATCACCGGCTTGGCCGCTGCCCGCGCGCCCCGGACCAGCCGCTTCTGGATAGGTGGCACCGAGGTGACGGGAAGTTCCACGCCCAGGTCGCCCCGGGCCACCATGATGCCGTCGCTGACCTGAAGGATCGCGTCATAGGCCTTGACCGCAGCGGGTTTCTCGATCTTCGACAGGATCGCGGCGCGGCCCTTGGCCAGGCTTCTGGCCTCGATCACGTCCTCGGGGCGCTGGACGAAGGACAGTGCCAGCCAGTCCACGCCCAGTTCGCAGACGAATTCCAGGTCGCTGCGGTCCTTTTCCGAAAGGGCTGCCAGCGGCAGCACCACATCGGGCACGTTCACGCCCTTTCGGTTGGAAATCGTGCCGCCGACCTCGACCGTGCATTCGGCAAAGTCCTTGCCGCAGGTTCTGACCCGCAGCCGGATCTTGCCGTCATTGACCAAGAGCGTCGCACCGGGCTCCAGCGCGGCGAAGATCTCGGGGTGGGGCAGGTTCACCCGGTTCGCGTCGCCTGGCACGGTGGAAAGATCCATGCGGAAGGCCGCGCCCTCGACCAGTTCCTCGGCCCCGTTGGCGAAGACGCCGACACGCAGTTTCGGCCCCTGAAGATCGGCAAGAATGCCGATCGGGCGGCCCAGATCCCTTTCGACCTGGCGGATGATCTCGTGCCGCTTGCGGATGTCGTCGTGGCCGCCGTGGCTCATGTTCAGGCGGAACACGTCTGCCCCGGCCTCGAAAAGCGCGCGTATCATCTCGTAGCTGCTGGACGCGGGGCCAAGTGTGGCCACAATCTTCACGTTGCGGTGGCGGCGCATCGCCATCCTCCTGCTTGAAATTCCGGTTGATGTGGGCCGCGTGCCTTATGGCGCAATCGCGGTCGTCCCGCAACGCCTTCCCGCCGCCTTTCGGACGCTGGTCGCTGGCCTTGCGCGAAGAACGACCGTAAGGGAAGGATGAGCATTCGGAAGAGGACCGCCTTGGCCTTCACGATCGACGGAGAACACCGCCCCGGCCGCTGGCTGGTGACCTGCGACCATGCCTCGAACCGCGTGCCGCCCTGGGTGAACGGCGGAGATCTGGGCATTCCGGCCGAGGATATGGCACGCCATATCGCATGGGACGTAGGCGCCGCAGGGGTAGCGCGGGAACTTGGCCGCCTGCTGGACAGTCCGGTGATCCTGTCGGATTTCTCGCGCCTCGTCATCGACCCCAACCGTGGCGAGGACGATCCGACCCTGGTGATGCAGCTTTACGATGGCACCATCATCCCGGCCAACCGGGGCATAACGCCCGCGGCGGTCGAGGAACGGCTTGACCGGCTTTACCGCCCCTATCATGCAGCCTACGCCCGGCTGGCGGCGCTGCGTCCCGACAGGGTGATCGTGGCGATCCATTCCTTCACCCCCTGCCTGAAGGGCCGCCCGCCCCGACCTTGGCAGGTGGGCGTGCTGTATTCGCATCTGGACGAGCGTTTCTCGAAGCCGCTGATCGCCCGGCTGAAGCAGGAGGCCGATCTTTGCGTCGGCGACAACGAACCCTATTCCGGGCACCTGCCTGGTGACGCGATCGACCGACATGCCTTGCGTCTGGGCCGGCACAACACACTTATCGAACTGAGGAACGACCTGATCGCAGACCCGGCGCAACAGGCCCGCTGGGCCGCGCGTCTGGCCCCGATCCTGACCGAAGTCATGGAGAGCCTCTGACATGGACGACCGGACCCGCACCGAGCTGGAAGCCGCCACCTTCCGCGCCCTGCTGCATCACCTGATGCAGAAGCGCCCCGATGTGCAGAACATCGACCTGATGAACCTGGCGGGCTTCTGTCGCAACTGCCTGTCGCGCTGGTATCAGGAGGCCGCGGCCGAACGCGGCATCGATCTGACCAAGGACGCGGCGCGCGAAATCGTCTACGGCATGCCCTACGCCGACTGGGTGGCGCGGCACCAGACCGAGGCGGATGCGGCGAAGAAGGCCGCCTTCGACAAGGCTTTCGCCGAAAATGTCGGCAAGCGGGACTGAGTTCCGCCCCTTCTTCTGACCGGGCTCTCACGGAATTCTGGCGCAGCGCACGGTCAGTGCCCGCCGTGCGAATTGCAAGACGGCTTGGCCTGCCTAGATCCGAAGGCCGGACCCGGAAAGTTGATGTCTCTCTGCCCGGCCGGGGCATGGGAGAAGTGCAGATGGCATGCTATCTTGCAAGAATGCTTCTTGCCGTCCGCCAAGACTATTCGCGCGCCGAATGGATCAGCGATGCCGTTGTCCATGTCCTCGGCGTGGCTGCTGCGCTGGTTGCCGTGCCGGTGTTGATCACGCTGGCCGTCGTCCTGCGCGGCGATGGGCCGGCAGTGGCGGCAACGACGGTATATGGTTTGGCGCTGATTGCGATGCTGGGCTTTTCGGCTCTGTACAACATGAGCACCCGCCCACGGCCGCGGCGAATCTTCCAGAGCCTCGATCATACCGCTATCCTGGTGAAGATCGCCGCGACCTACACGCCCTTCGCGTTGCTCTCGGGCGCCGATGCGGGATGGCTGCTGGCCGGGCTATGGACTGCCGCCCTGGCCGGGGCCGCGATCCGCGCCTTTGCGCCCGACCGGCTGAAGCTGGCCGCCGTCGCACTGGCGCTGCTGATGGGGTGGGCCGGCCTGCTGGCAGGGGGCGGGATCTTTGCGGCCATTTCGCTGCCGGTGTTGGCGTTGATCGTGACCGGCGGTGTGCTTTACACGCTGGGCGTGGCCTTCTTCCTTCTGGAGCGGCTGCCCTTCCACTACACGATCTGGCATGTCTGCGTTTTGGCGGCGAGCGCGGTTTTTTACGCGGCTGTCACCTTGCATCTGGTGCAGACGGCCTAAAGCCCTGCCCACCGCAGAAGGGCCACCAGAACAACGCCCAGCAGGGCTGCGGCCACATCGCTTCCGATCAAGACCGTCAGCCCCACCACTGCCGCCAGAGCCACCCCCTCGGCCAGACCGCCCGACTGCACGGCCAGTGCCGCAATACCCGACATCACGGCAAGCGGCGTGGCTCGCAGCGCCGCCTCGATCCGGGCCGAAACCGGGACAAGCCGCATCAGCGTGAAGCCCGCCGCGCGGCAGAAGAAGGCAGCCGCCGCCATGACCAGAAGCAGGGTGGGGAAATCATGACTCATGCCGCATTCCGGTGCATCAGTGCGGCGACAGCGCCGCCCGCCAGTCCCGCCCCGATGATCGCCGCCCCGGGGCCGAGGCTTGGTGCAACCGCCAGCGCCGCGCCGGCGCCTGCCGCAATCGGCACCAGGTCGGCGCGTGCCCGCACCATCGCCGCCGCCATCGCTGCGGCGAAGGCCGCCAGCATCAGATCAAGCCCCATAACCTCGGGGCGCGGCAGAAGGCCGACCGTTCCGGCCCCAAGGGCGGTACCCGAAAGCCAGCCCGCCAGCATGGGCGTGCCGGTGCCGGCCAGATAGGCCCGGTCTTCTTCCCCCGCCCGGATCGCGCGCATCGTCTGCATCCAGTTGGCATCACCCAAGAGCAGCAGGCTGCCATAGGCCCGCAGCGGCCCGGCCTGCCAGAGCCAGGGCTGCAACGCCGCGCCGAACAGAATGTAGCGGGCGTTGACAACCAGGATGGTGGCAAACAGCGCCCATAGCGTCGCCTGCCCGCTCTGCAACAGGTTCACCGCTGCAAGCTGCGCCGAGCCGGAGTAGATCGCCGCGCTTGTGGTCACGGCTCTTGCGATGCCGAACCCTGCCTGCGCGGCCACCAGACCGAAGCCCAACCCGTAGGCAAAGATCGACAGGCCAAGGGGAAGTCCGTCGCGCAATCCGCGCCGGAACCCTGCAAGCGTGAACGGCGCGGCGGCCACGGGTCAGAGCGCGGCCTTGCGCATCTCTTCCAGATAGATCTCGCGCAGGCGGGTTGCGACAGGGCCCGGCTTCCCGGTGCCCACGGGCATTCCATCTACCTCGACCACGGGCATCACGAAGATCGAGGCGGCGGTGGCAAAGGCCTCGTCCGCCTGCTGAGCCTCGGCGGGGCTGAAGGGGCGTTCCTCGATCTCGAACTGCGCCTCGGTCGCAAGGCGCAGCACGGCGGCGCGGGTGATGCCGTGCAGGATGTCGCTGCCAAGCTGGCGGGTGATGATCCGGTTACCCTTGACGATGTAGGCGTTGTTCGAGGTGCCCTCGGTCACCATGCCCGCCTCGTCGGTGAACCAGCTGTCATCGACGCCGGCCTTCTTGGCGGCCATCTTTCCCATCGAGGGATAAAGCAGTTGCACGGTCTTGATATCGACGCGCGACCAGCGCAGGTCGGGGATGGTGATGACCCTGAACCCGGTCTTGGCGGCGGGCGCGTCGGCGAGGTGCGGGGTGTTCTGGGTGAAGGCCACGACCGTGCCGGGCACCGAGGCATCGGGGAACAGGAAGCTGCGGTCGCCCGGATTGCCGCGCGTGACCTGAAGGTAGATCATCCCCTGGTCGATCCCGTTCCGCGCGACCAGTTCGCGGTGCATCGCCAGCAGTTCGTCCGCGCTCAGCGGGCAGGTCATCTCCAGTTCGCGCAGGCTGCGTTCCAGCCGATTCATGTGGCCGTCGAAGTCGATCAGCTTGCCGTCCAGCACACTTGTCACCTCATAAACCCCGTCGGCCATCAGGAATCCGCGGTCGAAGATCGAAACCTTCGCCTCGGTTTCGGGCAGGTAGGTGCCGTTCACATAGACGGTGCGGGTCATGGTCTATCCCCAAAGGCTGGCATCGGGCGGGTGGGCCCCTGCCGCGTCATAGTGCAGGGGCGCTTCGCGGTCTTCGGCCAGAAGCAGGGGGCCGTCAAGGTCTGTCCATTCCGCGCCCTGTGCCAGCAGCACCGCCGGGGCCATGGCGAGGGAGGAGCCAACCATGCAGCCGATCATGACCCGAAAGCCCATCTGGCGGGCAAGGTCGCGGGTCAGCAGTGCTTCGGTCAGCCCGCCGGTCTTGTCCAGCTTCAGGTTCACCGCGTCATATTTCCCCTTTAGCGCAGCCAGGCTGGCGCGGTCGTGGCAGGACTCGTCCGCGCAGACCGGGACAGGCCTTTCGATGCCGGCCAGCATGTCATCCTGCCCGGCAGGCAGCGGCTGTTCCACCAGCGCCACACCAAGGCGGAGAAGATGCGGCGCAAGGTCGGCGTAGACCTCGGGCGTCCAGCCTTCGTTGGCATCGACGATGATCGTGGCGCGGGGCGCGCCCTGCCGGACGGCCTCCAGCCGCGGCATGTCATCGGGGGTGCCCAGCTTGATCTTCAGGATCGGGCGATGAGCGTTGGCGGCGGCGGCGGCGCGCATGGCCTCGGGCGGGGCGAGCGACAGGGTATAGGCGGTGACGACGGGGCCGGGGGCGGGCAGACCAGCGATGTCCCAGATCCGGCGGCCCGCCTGCTTCGCCTGCAGATCCCAGAGCGCACAGTCGACGGCATTGCGCGCGGCGCCGGGGGGCAGGGCGGATTGCAGGGCCTGCCGGGTGATGTCGGGGGGCAGTCCCTCGATCCGTGCCCGGACGCTGGCCATCGTCTCGCCATAGCGGGCATAGGGGACGCATTCGCCCCGGCCGGTCTGCCCGTCACGGGAGACGCGCACGGTCAGCACCTGCGCCTCGGTCTTCGACCCCCGGCTGATGGTAAAGGCCTGCGCCAGGCGGAAACGGTCTTCGGTGACGGTGATCATCGGGTCGCTCATCAACACTGACGGCTTTCTTCGCTGGCCACGCGCCACACGCAAGCGAAGAAAGCCGTCAGGCCAGATGAGCGGCGGGTTTGCTGCGTTTGCGAAATCGGGCTTGCGGTCTGGCGCGCAAGAATATATCGCAGATGCAGCATCCTGAGAAACATGATTGCCCGAAGGCCCGCCTCATGAGTTTCCGCCTGCAACCCCCCGCCCCCGCCCGCCCCAATCGGTGCCAACTTTTCGGCCCGGGTTCGCGACCCGAACTGTTCGCCAAGATGGCGGCCAGCGCGGCGGATGTGATCAACCTTGATCTCGAGGATTCGGTCGCCCCGGCCGACAAGGCGCAGGCGCGGGCGAACATCATCCGGGCGATTTCCGGGGTGGACTGGGGGCGCAAGACCCTGAGCGTGCGGATCAACGGGCTGGATACGCCCTACTGGTATCGTGATGTCGTGGACCTTCTGGAACAGGCGGGCGAGCGGCTGGACCAGATCATGATCCCCAAGGTGGGCTGCGCGGCGGATGTCTATGCGATGGATGCCCTGGTCACTGCCTGCGAGGCGGCGGCGGGGCGGCAGAAGCGGATCAGCCTGGAGGTCATCATCGAGACGGCCGCGGGGATCGCGCATGTCGAGGAGATCGCGGCCAGTAGCCCCCGCCTGCAGGCGATGAGCCTGGGGGCGGCGGATTTCGCGGCCAGCATGGGGATGCAGACGACCGGCATCGGCGGCACGCAGGAAAACTACTACATGCTGCGCGAGGGGCGGAAATACTGGGCCGACCCCTGGCATTGGGCGCAGGCGGCAATCGTGGCGGCCTGCCGGACGCATGGCATTCTGCCCGTGGACGGCCCCTTCGGGGATTTCAGCGACGATGAGGGCTTCCGCGCTCAGGCGCGGCGGTCGGCTACGTTGGGCATGGTGGGGAAATGGGCGATCCATCCGAAGCAGGTGGCGCTGGCGAACGAGGTCTTCACCCCTTCGGAAGCCGCCGTGCGCGAAGCGCGCGAGATCCTGGCCGCGATGGAGGCCGCCAAGGCCGCGGGCCAAGGTGCCGCAACCTACAAGGGCCGGCTGGTGGACATCGCCAGCATGCGCCAGGCCGAGGTGATCGTGCGGCAGGCCGAAATGATTGCCGGGGCGTCATGAATCGTTGACAAACCGCCCGCGGAACGGGCAGCCTTCCCGTTAGGAAGCCCGCACATCGGGCAGTCTGCAAAGGATGCCTGAGCCGCGCACCCGGGGAGGGGAGGCCCCGCGCGGCGAAAGGGAGGATGCACGCCCCGGACCGGCGGTCCGGGGCGCTGCTGTTTTCGGTGCCGTGACGCATCCATGCATCCGGCTTTGGCAAGCCGAGTTGCATCAGGCCGGGCCCGGGGGCATATAGGGGCGGCCCGCGGGAAGGATGTGCGATGAACTACCTGGAATTCGAGAAGCCGCTCGCCGAGATCGAAGGCAAGGCCGAAGAACTGCGCGCCCTGGCCAGGTCGGGCGGCGGCATGGATCTGACCAAGGAGGCCGAGGCGCTGGACCGCAAGGCCGAGGCGGCGCTGCGCGATCTCTACAGGAACCTGACGCCCTGGCAGAAGTGCCTGGTCGCGCGGCACCCCGACCGGCCGCATTGCAAGGATTACATCGAGGGTCTGTTCACCGAATTCACCACCCTTGCCGGAGACCGCGCCTTTGCCGACGACCTGGCGGTGATGGGCGGAATCGCGCGGTTCCAGGACCAGCCGGTGATGGTGATCGGGCACGAGAAGGGCAACGACACCAAGTCGCGCATCGAGCGCAACTTCGGCATGGCCCGGCCCGAGGGCTATCGCAAGGCGATCCGGCTGATGGACCTTGCCCACCGGTTTCGCCTGCCGGTGATCACGCTGGTTGACACACCCGGCGCCTATCCCGGCAAGGGGGCCGAGGAACGCGGCCAGGCCGAGGCGATTGCACGCTGCACCGAGAAGTGTCTGTCGATCGGCGTGCCCCTGGTCAGCGTGGTGATCGGAGAGGGCGGCAGCGGCGGGGCGGTGGCGCTGGCAACGGCGAACCGGGTCGCGATGCTGGAACATAGCGTCTATTCGGTGATTTCGCCCGAGGGCTGCGCCAGCATCTTGTGGAAGGACGCCGAGAAGATGCGCGAAGCGGCCGAGGCCCTGCGTCTGACAGCGCAGGATCTGCAGAAGCTGGGCATCATCGACCGGATCGTGAAGGAACCGGTCGGCGGTGCGCAACGGGCCCCGAAGGAAACCATCGAGGCCGTGGGCAAGGCGATCGAAGCCATGCTGAAGGATCTGTCCGGCAAGAAGCCCGAAACGCTTATCCGCGACCGGCGGCAGAAGTTCCTGGACATGGGCTCCAAGGGGCTGGCGGCTTGAGCCCCTGGCTGATCCTGGTGCTGGCCGGCGGTCTGGAAATGGGCTGGGCGCTGGGGCTGAAGTATTCCGAGGGTTTCACGAAACCCTGGCCGACAGTTGCCACCGTCGTGATGGCGCTTGGATCATTCTATCTGCTGTCGCTGGCGATGAAGGCCCTGCCGGTCGGCACGGCCTATGCCGTCTGGGTGGGTATCGGCGCCATCGGCACGGCGATTGCGGCGGTGTTCCTGTTCGGCGAGGCGGTCAACGCTGTGCGGGTCTTCGGCATTCTTCTGATCCTCGCCGGAATCGTGGCGCTGAAATTTGCATGATGCGGTGGGTGGCACTTGCCGCGCTGCTGGCCGCGCAAGTGCAGGCCGGAACGCTGGAAGGGCGGCTTGTCACCTTCACGGTGGAAACCTGGGACGACCGCGAGCAGCCCTTTCTTCAGGCCCGTGGGCGGACCGTCATGGTCGGGCAGGGGGTCGAGTTCGGGCTGGAACCCGAAGGCCTGACCGGCGGGCTGGACGTGGTGCCGGTCACCGTCGAGATCGGGCCGACCCGGATCGAACTGTCCTACCCGCGCGGGATCGGCAGGTTCTATGAGGCCCGGTTCAACGGTTATGTGCTGCGCTTTGTCACGGACTGCGCCCTGTTCGATCGCGTCGCCATCGCCCCCGAGGGAACCACGATGCGCGTGACCGAGGTCTGGGCCGAGGGCGGCGCGCTTTACATCAACGTATCCGGCCTGGGATACGGGCCGAATGCCCGCCTTGCGCTGGATCTTGAGGTCGCCGATTGCCCGCTGAGCTGAGGCAGGGCCCTCGCACGGTGGGCTGACCATGCCTTGAAGCGATGGGTGCGGGTGCCGCAGGGCGGCCCCCGATGTTCTTGCTGCCCGTGGCGGGGCGCCTTGTCCCTGTCAGCCGCCGAACCCCGCCTCGGCCATCAGGCGGTTCGAGTGGGTTTCGATGTCCTCTTCCAGCCGCGCCATGAATTCGGGGATGGGCAGGCCGGGCGCGATGGGGGGCAGGAACTCGACCACGGCAAGGCCGGGTTTGCGCAGGATGCCGCGTTTGGGCCAGAACAGGCCGACATTGGTTGCGACAGGATGGCAAGGCTGGCCAAGCTGCTGGTAAAGCAGGCCTGTTCCGACCTTGTAGGGCATTTTCGCCCCAGGCGCGACGCGGGTGCCTTGCGGATAGATGATCAGTTGGCCGGGTTCGGCAGCCCCCTTCGCCACATCGGCCTTCATCTTCGCAATCGCCGCGCCCCGTTTGCCGCGGTCCACCGGCACGCAGCCGATGCGCAGGGCATACTGGCCAAGGAACGGGGCATAAAGCAGTTCGCGCTTCATGATGAACTTGGCGGCCGGGACGGCGCTGATGATCAGGATGATGTCGAGAAAGCTCTGATGCTTGGCGGCGACCAGCGCCTCGCCCCTGGGCGGGGTTCCGAGCACCTCGCAGCGCAATCCGGTCAGGACCCGCAACGAGATGATGACCCACCGGCAATAGGTGCGCACACCGATCCTTGCGCCCCGGCGAGACACCATTGCCCAAGGGGCGAAGGCCAAGGCCATGATCGCCATGACCACATACATCTGAATGATGAAAACCAGCGACAGAATCCAGCGGATCGGGGTCATGTCAGCTCTCGCAGTTTCTGAAACGCGGCGCGGCGGGTGGCAAGGAAGGCGACCAGCGCGGCAAGCAGAGGCAAGACCAGCGGCCAGAGCCAGCCGGCGCCCGTGAAGCCGAGGCCGGTCAGAAAGCCGCCGGCGGCGTCGGCGGCGGGAAGGGCGGCTACCCCGGCCATCCCCGCTGCGGTGCCGACGGCCGACCCGGCAAGCGTGCGCAGCGTGAATCGGCGGACGAAGGCGCGGGCGATGTAGCTGTCCCGTGCGCCGACCAGACGAAGGACGCGGATCACCTCGGCATTGGTGGCCAGCGCGGCGCGGGCGGCAAGGGTGATCATCGCGGCCATCGCCGCGCCGATCAGCGCGATGGAGAGGACACCAAGGATGCGCAGCCGCTCGGCCGCCTCGGCCAGCGGGCGGCGCCAGCGGGTGTGGTCGTCCAGCAGCGCGCCAGGCGCCTCGGCGGCAAGACGCTGCCGCAGGCCCTGGGAATCGTAGCCCGGATCGCCTTCGACCACCTCGATCAGCCGGGGGATCGGCAGGGCCTCGACGGGCAGGCCTGGGCCGAACCAGGGCTCCAGCAGGGCGCGGGTCTCGGCTTCATCCAGCGCGCGGTAGCTTGCTATGCCGGGGGTGGTGGCAAGCACCGAAAGGATCGCGGCGGTCTGGATCTCCATCTGCTCTGCCGGGGCCGACAGGCGGATGGTGGCCGTGCGGGCCAGCGCCTCTGACCAGCGGTCGGCCAGGCGCCCCGAGGCAAGCGACAGCGCCAGTGCAAAGACGCACAGAAAGGTCATGGCGCCGGCGGTGAAGGTGGCCAGCCATGCGGTGGGACCCGAAGGCGGCACGACCTGAAGCGCGCGGGTCGCGGGGCTGGCGGGTTTGGCCCTGGGAAACCTCACAGGTCGGCCCCCGCAAGCTGGACGCGGTGCTTTGCGATGCGCAGCACACGCGCCTGCACCTGCGCCTTGGCCTGGCGGATCAGGTTCAGGTCGTGGGTGGCCACCACGATGGTCTTGCCCATCTTGTTCAGCTCGACCAGCAGGGTCAGGATTCGCAGCGACATCTCCCAATCCACGTTTCCGGTGGGCTCGTCCGCAAGAATCACGTCGGGATCGACGATGACGGCGCGGGCCAGCGCGGCGCGCTGACGTTCGCCGCCCGACAGTTGGGGCGGCAGTGCGTCGGCCAGGTGCCGAAGCCCCACCCAGGCCAGAAGCTCATCCAGATCCTGCGGGTCGCTTTCCCGGTCGGACACGGTGAAGGGCAGCGCCATGTTTGCGGCGACGGACAGATGATCAAGGAACTTGCAGTCCTGATGCACGATCCCGATCCGCCGGCGGGTGCGTGCCACGTCATCGCGCGAAAGCGTGGTCACGTCGCGGTCGAACAGCGTGACGCGACCGGCGGTCGGCAGCAGTTCGGCATAGGCCAGTTTCAGGAAGGTCGATTTGCCCGCGCCCGAGGGACCGGTCAGAAAATGGAACGACCCCGGCGCCAGGCGCAATGTCACGTCGGACAGAAGATCGCCCCCGCCATAGCTGTAGGCCACATTCTCAAAGGCGATCACGATGCTCCTCCGGGCAGGGCAGGCGGCGTTTCGAAGGCGGCAGGCCTGTGACGGTGCCCGCCGGACTGCGCTTTCCATCGCACAGGGGCAAAGGATTGCACAAGACCGAGCGACAAAGCCTTGGAACGACAGGAATCAAGCGTTACAAACCCATAGGTGGAGCCGGATCAAGGCTTTGAGGGATACGAATGCGGTTGGTTTGCCCGAACTGTGAGGCCAAGTACGAGGTGCCCGACGACGCCATACCGGACACGGGGCGCGACGTGCAGTGCGCGAACTGCGGCCATGCCTGGTTCCAGATGCGCCCTCGTCCCGCAGGGTCGGCCCCGGCCGAGGACGGCCCGGCCAGCCCGGCCCCGGCCGCACGGACCCCTGCCCCCGCAGCAGCGCCGCCTGCCGAACCGTTGCCCGAGCTCCCGCCCGCTGCGCTAGCCGCGGCCGACGAGGAGGCCGCGGAACCCGAGGCCGACACCGCGCCGGCAAAGGCCGGGCCCGCCTATGTCGTGGATGAATCCGTGCTTGCGATTCTGCGCGAGGAGGCCGAGCGCGAGGCCAAGGCCCGTCGCGCCGAGGCAGTCCCGCTGGAGACCCAGCCCGATCTGGGATTGGACGCCGCCCCGCCCATCCCGGTCTCGCCCGTCCCCGTCGCACCCGCGCCCGCCCCGACCGTGGTGCCTGCTTCCGCTGCGCAGCAGGAAAGCGATGCCGAAACGAAGCCTGCCGCCCGGCGCGATCTTTTCCCCGATGTCGAAGAGATCAACTCAACCCTCCGGCCCGAAGAGTTCCCGGTCGAGGAGCCCGAGGAAGCGGCTGTCACCCCTCCTCCGCCCGAACCCGTCCGAGGCTTTCGTAGCGGATTTCTGCTGGTGATGACCCTGGCGTTCCTTGCCTCGATCCTGTACATGGCGGCCCCTTATCTGCGCAGCCTGGTGCCGGCGCTTGATGGCCCGCTGGCAAGCTATGTGGCTGCCATCGACAGCCTTCGTCTGCACCTCGACAGCCTGATGCGGTCGGCTACCGTGGCGATCAACGGCAACTGATGCAGCCAATTCGGCTTGCCCCTGCGCGGGCTGGCCTTTATCCCTTGCGGCCAGCCCATGATCCGCGAGGAACCGCCATGACCAAAGCCCGTTTCGACAAGTCGAAGCTTCCCAGCCGCCATGTGACCGAAGGCCCGGCGCGCGCGCCGCACCGCAGCTATTTCTACGCCATGGGGATCACCGAGGAAGAGATCCACCAGCCCTGGGTGGGCGTGGCGACCTGCTGGAACGAGGCCGCCCCCTGCAACATCGCGCTGAACCGGCAGGCGCAGGTGGTGAAACAGGGCGTGAAGAAGGGCGGCGGCACCCCGCGCGAGTTCACCACGATCACCGTGACCGATGGCGTGGCCATGGGGCACGAGGGGATGCGTTCGAGCCTTGCCAGCCGCGAGGTGATCGCGGATTCGGTCGAGCTGACGATGCGCGGGCATTGCTATGACGCGCTGGTGGGTCTTGCGGGCTGCGACAAGAGCCTGCCGGGGATGATGATGGCCATGGTGCGGCTGAACGTGCCGTCGGTCTTCATCTACGGCGGGTCGATCCTGCCCGGCCGCTATCAGGGCCGCGACATCACCGTGCAGGACCTGTTCGAGGGCGTGGGCAAGGTGCAGGCCGGCGCCATGTCCGAGGCCGAGCTCGAGATCATGGAGCGGGTGGCCTGCCCTTCGGCCGGTGCCTGCGGGGCGCAATACACGGCGAACACCATGGCCTGCGTCTCGGAGGCGATCGGGCTGGCGCTCTTGAACTCCTCGGGCGCGCCTGCACCCTATGAAAGCCGCGACCAGTTCTGCGAGGCCTCGGGCGTGGCGGTGATGAACCTGATCGAGAAGAACATCCGCGCCCGCGACATCGTGACCCGCAAGAGCCTGGAGAACGCCGCCCGCGTGGTGGCCTGCACCGGCGGCTCGACCAATGCCGCGCTGCACCTGCCGGCCATCGCGCACGAGGCTGGGATCGACTTCGACCTGTTCGACGTGGCCGACATCATGCGCGACACGCCTTATTTCGTGAACCTGCGTCCGGGCGGGCAGTATGTGGCGAAAGACCTCTACGAGGTTGGCGGTGTGCCGGTGGTCATGAAGGAACTGGCCAAGGCGGGACTGTTGCACCTGGACTGCATCACCGCCAGCGGCAAGACCCTGGGCGAAAGCCTGGAGGAGATCCGCGGCGAGCCGGACGGCAAGGTCATCCATCCGATCAGCGCGCCGATCACGAAGACGGGCGGCGTGGTCGGGCTGCGCGGCAATCTCGCGCCCGACGGGGCCATCGTGAAGGTCGCCGGCATGACGGAGGCCGAGCAGGTCTTTACCGGCCCGGCTCGCGTCTTCGAATGCGAGGAGGAGGCATTCGAGGCGGTCAAGAAACGCGAATACAAGGAGGGCGAGGTCATCGTCATCCGCAACGAAGGCCCGGCGGGCGGCCCCGGCATGCGCGAGATGCTGGCGACCACGGCGGCGCTGTCCGGTCAGGGCATGGGCAAGAAGGTGGCGCTGATCACCGACGGCCGCTTTTCGGGCGCGACGCGGGGCTTCTGCGTCGGCCACGTCGGCCCCGAGGCCGCGCATGGCGGGCCGATCGCGCTGCTGAAGAACGGCGACATGATCACGCTGAACGCGCTGACCGGCGAGTTGTCGGTGGCCCTGTCGGATGAAGAACTGGCGAAGCGCAAGGCCGAATGGAAGGGGCCGCGCAAGACGGCCTATACCAGCGGTGCCGTGCACAAGTTCGCCCGTCTGGTCGGCGGTGCGCGCTGGGGGGCAGTCACGCATCCGGGGGCGAAGGCGGAAAGCCACGTCTACATGGACCAATAGGATCGATGGCCGGGCGGCTGGCGCAGATCCTGGACCATTGGCACCTGCGCAGTGTGCAGGCACGATGGGCGCGGGCCGCCGACGCGGCGGCCGAGACCGAGCCCTTCGAGCTGCGTGCGCTGCGCGCCGAAGGACGGGCTCTGCGACGGCAGATCGACCGGGTGATCCATGCGGCGGACCAGCGACTGGCGCTGCCGGCCCCAGGGGCGGGCGTGCCGCGTCCACCGCTGGGCACCGACTGGGCCTGGCGGGCCGATGCCTGGCGCGGCCCGCTGCCCGGGCCCGGCTCCGTGGCTGCCGACCCCCGCACCAAGGTCAGCAACGATCTGACCCTGCATCATGATTGCCCCCTGGGCGAGGTCGCAGTCCGGCAATTGCGCAATCACGACGCTGCCGACCGGGCGCCCCATGGCCTTGCGGTCGAGGTGTTCGGGTTCCGCGGCAGCTTCCTGTCGCTGGACCTGCGCCTGCCTGCGTCCGGGATCACGGGTTTGAAGGCGCGGCATCTGGTGCGGGTTGATGCGGTGATCGACAGCGACCGGCCCCTGCGCGGCTTTGCCCGGCTGAATTGCAGCCAGGGCCACAATGTGACGCAGATGGTCCGCGCGCTGCCGGATGAGGGGCGAGAGGCGATGGTGGAGTTCGACCTGGCCGCCGGCGAGCTTGACGACGCCCCGATCGAGGGCGCCTGGCTGGACCTGATCTTCAATGATGTGGCCAACGCCCGCATCATCCTGCGCGATCTGGTGCTGAGCCGTCGCCCCCGTGCAGAATTCTAGAGACGCCGATGACCGTCACGCCGACCCTGACCCAGACCCGGTTTGCCCATGGCCTGTGGGAGGGCGTGCTGTCCGGTGCCCCGGATGCGCCGGTCATCGAGGCCACCCACCAGGGCCGGGTTCTTGCAGGCGTGGACGTGTTACCCGTGCCTGGCAGGGCGGGTCAGTTCACGGTGCGGGTGCCGCTGCCCGTCGCCCTGCTGACCGAAGGGGTGCATACGGTCCTGATCGGAATGGGCGACCTGGTGCTTGCGCAGGTCAGCGTGGTCGCCGGGGTGCCGCTGGAAGATGACCTGCGTGCCGAGATCGCCCTGCTGCGGGCCGAGCTGGACCTGTTGAAGCGGGCCTTCCGTCGGCATTGCGCGGAAACGGCCGCCCAGATAGGGCCGCCGTAGTTGCGCCCGCTTTCGAGGACGCATTGACGCCTTGCGCGGCGCACCGACGAGGAGACGCAGTTGAACTTTGGGGGGTGTGCTTGGGATCAGCCCCAGGTCGGGTGGAACTTGCCGGCCGGCGACAGGGTGAAGATCTCGCAGCCCGTGGCCGTGACACCCACCGAATGTTCGAACTGCGCCGAAAGCGACTTGTCGCGGGTGACGGCAGTCCAGTCGTCGGCAAGCACCTTGGTTTCAGGCCGGCCCAGGTTCACCATCGGCTCGATGGTGAAGAACATCCCCTCTTCCAGCACCGGGCCGGTGCCGGGACGGCCGTAGTGCAGCACGTTCGGCGGGGCGTGGAACACGCGGCCCAGGCCGTGCCCGCAGAAATCGCGGACCACCGACATGCGCTGCGATTCAACGTAAGCCTGGATGGCATGGCCGATGTCGCCGAAGGTGTTTCCCGGTTTCACCGCAGCGATGCCGCGCATCAGGCCCTCGTGCGTTACCTCGATCAGGCGTTCCGCCTTGCGCGACAGACTGCCGGCCACATACATCCGGCTGGTATCGCCATACCATCCATCCACGATGACCGTCACATCCACGTTCAGGATGTCACCATCCATCAGCACCTTGGGTCCCGGAATTCCGTGGCAGACCACATGGTTGACGCTGATGCAGGACGCGTGCCGATAGCCCTTGTAGCCGATGGTGGCCGAGGTGACGCCGCGGCGGCGGATCTCCTCGGTGATGAAATCGTCGATCGCCCCGGTCGTCGTGCCTGGCACCACCAGCGGCGCCACGGCATCCAGGATCTCGGCCGCGACCCGGCCTGCCGCGCGCATACCGACGAAATCCGCATCCTCGTAAATGCGGATACCGTCCTTCGTGATGCGGGCGCGCTGTTCGTCCAAGGCGTCTCTCTCTTCTCTGGGGTCTACATAAGAGCCTTCGGCGGAATTGGCCAGAGGGCGGGGTTTGAAACCGCATGAGGCGGGGCTATACCCGATCCGAGCAAGGGGGAAACGATGACCAATCCAACCGCGGCGATGCTTGTGATCGGCGACGAAATCCTGTCCGGCCGCACACGCGATTCGAATTTGCACTATCTGGCCGGCGAACTGACCCGCATCGGCATCGCCCTGCGCGAGGCGCGCGTGGTGGGCGACGTACACGACGAGATCGTGGCGGCGGTGCGCGCCCTTTCGGCGAAATATGACCATGTCTTCACCAGCGGGGGTATCGGCCCGACACATGACGATATCACCGCAGATGCGGTCGCCGAGGCGATGGGGGTGAAGATCGGCCACCGCGCAGATGCCATGGCCCTGTTGCAGGCGCATTACGACCGGGCGGGGTTGCCGTTCAACGAGGCGCGGCAGCGGATGGCGCGCATCCCGGACGGGGCAGCGCTGATCGACAATCCCGTGTCCACCGCGCCGGGGTTCACGATCGGCAACGTGCATGTCATGGCAGGCGTGCCGAACATCTTTCAGGCGATGGTGGCCAGCGTTCTGCCAAGGCTGACCGGCGGGCCGCCGCTTCTGTCGCAGTCCTTGCGGGTGAACCGCGGCGAGGGCGAGATTGCCGGGGCCTTCGGCGCGTTGGCGGCCGAGTTTCCCGACCTCTCGATGGGATCCTATCCCTTCATTCAGAACGGGGCGCATGGCACGAACCTGGTGATACGGGGCACCGATCCGGCGCGGGTCGATGCGGCCATGGTCCGGCTGACGCAGCTTTTCGGATGACGCACGACCCATTGTCCGCGGTGATGGAGGCGACATGGCCCCCGGCGCGGCGCTGGCGCGAGGGGGCGTTCGACTTCCGCGACGGTGCGGGAGGCGGCAAGCGGGTATCCGCTGCAAGCTGTGAAGGCGACTGGGACGCGGCCGATCTTGACCGGCTTGGGGCGATGGCAGAGCCGCTGGTGATGATCCGCCCTTCCGATGCCGCGCTGGATGCGGCGCTGGCGGCGCGGGGCTGGCGGATTGTCGATCCGGTCGTGGTGTGTTCCGCGCCGATTGCGGCACTTGCGGCAGACCTGCCCCCGCTGGCCGCCTTTCCGCATTGGCCGCCGCTCGCAATCGCTGCCTCGCTGTGGGCCGAGGGCGGCATTGGCGCGGCCCGGCTGGCGGTGATGGAACGCGTCCGGGGGGCCAAGGTGGCGATTCTGGCGCGGCACGAGGACAGGCCCGCCGGCGTGGCCTTCGCCGCCCTGCATGGCACCGAAGCCATGCTGCATGCACTGGAGGTCAGGCCCGACCGGCGGGGCAGGGGCGTGGGTGGAACGCTGGTGCATGCCGCGGCCAACTGGGCTGCGGCGCTGGGTGCCGAACGGCTGTCGCTGGTGGTGACAGAGCGGAACACTGCCGCCCGCGCGCTCTACGCTCGCCTTGGGATGGAAGTTGTGGGACAGTATCATTACCGGATGAAATGATCGCGGAATGCGGCGCGGGCAGTAGTGCGACACCTTCTTTCATGGCTTCTGTCTTGCCTCACGCTTCCCGCGCAGGCTTTGACGCTGGAATTGCCGGCCCCCGTCTTGGCCGAGGCAAACCGCTCCGAAGTGCCGGGCAGCTATGCCCTGCCCCTTGCCCCGTTCGATGGCCGGCAATTGCCGGTGCGGATGGTCGAAGGCGCGGTCGAACAGCGCGCCTATCAGCTGGAAGCCCCGGGCATGACCACGCTGGCCGTCCTTGCCCCGCTGCGCGCGCAGATCGAGGCGGCCGGTTTCACGGTGCTGATGGAATGCGCGACGCGGGCCTGCGGCGGCTTCGACTTCCGCTACGGCACCGAAGTCCTGCCGGAACCGGACATGCATGTCGATCTGGGCGATTTCCGCTTTCTGGCGGCCGAGAAAGAGGGCGAGGCTGTGACGGTCCTGGTCAGCCGATCTGCGCTGACGGCCTATGTCCAGATCACAAGGGTCTCGGCGGCACCTCTGGTGTCGACGGTGGCACCCGAAGGGACCGGGCCGGTGGTCGATCTAGACATCGAGTCGCCGCGCGGGGTTGACCCTGCACCCGCTGACGACAGCATCGCCGCCGCCCTCGATTCGACCGGTTCGGCGGCGCTGGAAGATCTGGTTTTCGCCAGCGGCTCGGCCAGTCTGACCGAGGGGGATTATGCGTCTCTGGCCGCCGTGGCGGCATGGCTGAAGGCAAATCCCACGGCGACGGTCGCGCTGGTCGGCCATACTGATGCGTCCGGCAGTCTGGCTGCGAACATCGCCCTGTCAGAGCGCCGGGCAAAGGCGGTGGCTCAGGCGCTGATCGAACGCTATGGGGTCGATCGGGCGAGGATCTCGGCCGAAGGCGTGGGGTTCCTGGCACCGCGGGCCACGAACCAGACCGAGGAGGGCCGGCAAAAGAACCGCAGGGTAGAGGTGATTGTCACCTCGACGCGCTGAGCCGGCCAGGTTCCGGCCTTCACCAGTTGTCGGGGCCCTTGTCCATGTAGCGTTTGGCCAGAAAGTCGATGAAAGCCCGAACCTTGGGCTGGGTGAACCTGCCGGGGGGATAGACGGCATAGATGCCAAGGGTTTCCACCGGAAGGCCGGGGATCGCTTCCTCTACCAATCCCTGCCGCATGGCGTCGGCATAAAGGAAGCTGGGAAGATAGGCGATACCCAGGCCCGAGATTGCCGCGTTCAGCAGGCTTTGCCCGTCGTTCACCGTAAGCCAGCCGACCGAACGGACCTGCCGTTTTTCGCCGGAGGGAGCGGTGATCTTCCAGACATTGCCATTGGCCTGGTTCGAATAGTGCAAGAGCTTGTGGTCGTTCAGATCGTCGATCTTCTGCGGCCGACCGTATTTCTTGAAATAGGACGGTGCACCGATCATTCGCTTCGTCGTTTCGGTCAGCTTGCGCGCGCGCAGGCTGCTGTCTTCCAGATCGCCGACGCGGATCGCCATGTCGAAGCCTTCGCTGATCAGTTCGACATAGCGGTTGTTCAGAACCATGTTCACCGTGATGTCGGGGTATTCCAGCAGAAAATCCCCGAGGATCGGCGACAACAGGTTCACCCCGAAGTCGGTGGCGACCGATACCCGCAAGAGGCCCGAAGGTGCAGATTGCATCGAGGTGACAAGGGCGTCCGCCTCGCCCGCATCGTTCAGCACACGCCGGGCGCGGTCATAGTAGGCCAGGCCGATCTCGGTCGGACTGACGCGGCGGGTCGTCCGGTTCAGAAGCCTGGCGCCAAGACGCGCCTCAAGCGCAGAGACATGCTTCGAAACCGCAGATTTCGAAATTCCCATCTTCTTGGCTGCATCGGTGAAGCCGCCCTGGTCCACGACAGTGGCAAAGGCCTCCATCTCGGTCAGTCGATCCATTTCTTGCCCTCTTGGCAGCAGACACGCCGGTTTTCTTTACAGAAATGTGTCGCTGCCAAATCGGGCAGCATGGCGGCAAAGGCGCGACCTATCCGGGGTAATGTCAGGGATCGTTGATGGCAGAGAAACCCGGCCCCTCTTCTCGCGCGACGCGACGGTGTGCCGGCGCAACCGAACCGGTGCGAAAGGCATGCAGGCCGAACGCCAGGATCGACTGGAAAGCCCCGGCAACAGGTGAGGCCGCGGGGGGCATCGCCCCGCCCGCGCTACAGGCGCGCGGCCAGGCGCGCGGCCTGATCGATCGCGCGCTTTGCGTCCAGCTCGGCGGCCACATCCGCCCCGCCGATCAGGTGGTGGCGAAGGCCGCGCCGGTGCAGTTCTGCACTGAGCCCGCGTTCGGGTTCCTGCCCGGCGCAAAGCACCACGGCATCGACCTCGAGCAGTTCCTGTCGCGTGCGGTCCGCACCTTGGCTGATCCACAGGCCTTCGGGGGTGATCCTTTCGTAGTTCACTCCGCCGCGCATCCTGACCCGTTTCATGGCGAGGCTGGCGCGGTGGATCCAGCCGGTGGTCTTGCCAAGCTGCCGGCCAGGCTTTTCCGCCTTGCGCTGCAGCAGATGCACCTCGCGCGCGGCAGGGTGCGGGTGCGGGCCGTCCGGATCCAGCCCGCCCCGTGCGTCCCATGGTGCGGCCACGCCCCATTCCCGCCGCCAGAGCGCGGGGTCCAGCGTGGGGCTGGGGCCTTCCTGCACAAGCGTTTCGGCCACGTCGAAGCCGATGCCACCCGCGCCGATGATGGCCACGCGGCGGCCCGGATCGGCACCGTTCAGGATGTCGATGTAGCTGAAGACGCGCGCGCCCGGTTCCACGGGAATCCCGGGATCGCGCGGAATGACGCCGGTTGCGACCACCACCTCGTCGAAGCCGGACAGATCGTCGGCCGTGGCCTGGGCGCCGAGGCGCAGGGTGATCCCGGGCTGGCGAAGCATAGTCGCGAACCAGGCGACGAGGCCGTGGAATTCCTCCTTCCCCGGCACGCGCCTTGCAAGGTTCAGCTGGCCCCCGACTTCGGGCGACCGCTCGAACAGGGTGACATCGTGGCCCCGTCCGGCCGCGACGATGGCGGCCATCATTCCGGCCGGGCCGGCGCCAACCACGGCAATGCGTTTCGCCACGGGGGCGGGGGGATAGGTCAGCTCTGTCTCGTGGCAGGCACGAGGATTGACGAGGCAAGAGGTCAGCCGACCCGAGAAGGTGTGGTCGAGGCAGGCCTGATTGCAGGCGATGCAGGGTGCGATTTCCGCCGCGCGACCGCTGGCGGCCTTGGCGACGAACTCTGCATCGGCAAGCCACGGCCGGGCCATGGACACCATGTCGGCCATGCCCTCGGCCAGCAGACGTTCGGCCAGATCGGGCGTGTTGATCCGGTTCGAGGTGATGACGGGAATGCCGACCTCGGGGCGGAGGCGTGCGGTGAGGTGGGCAAAGGCCGCGCGTGGAACCGAGGTGGCGATGGTGGGCACCCGTGCCTCGTGCCAGCCGATGCCGGTGTTCAGGACAGTTGCCCCCGCCCCCTCGATCGCCTTTGCCAGTTGCACCACCTCGTCCCAGGTCGAGCCGTCGGGAATCAGATCGATCAGCGAGATCCGGTAGATCAGGATCGCCTCGGGCCCCAGGGCTATGCGCACCCTGCGCACGACTTCGACCGGCAGGCGCATCCGGTTGGCATAGGTTCCGCCCCAGCGGTCGCTGCGGCGGTTGGTGTGGGCGACGAGGAACTGGTTCAGGAAATAGCCCTCGGATCCCATGACCTCTACCCCGTCATAGCCCGCCGCGATGGCACGGGCGGCGGCCGTTGCGATGTCGGCGATCTGCTTCTCGATTCCCGCTTCGTCCAGTTCGCGCGGGGGGAAGGGAGAGATGGGGGACTTGATCGCCGAAGGCGCCACGCAGTCCTTGCCATAGGCATAGCGCCCGGCGTGCAGGATCTGCATGACGATGTGCCCGCCCTCGGCATGGACGGCATCCGTCACCCGGCGGTGGTTGGCGATGTCCCGATCCGTGAACAGGCCAGCCGCACCCGGAAAGACCCCGCCCTCGCGGTTCGGGGCCATGCCGCCGGTGACGATCAGGCCCGCCCCGCCTTTCGCCCGCGCGGCGTAGAAGGCTGCGATGCGGCCCCAGTCACCGGTTTCCTCTAGCCCCGTATGCATCGAGCCCATCAGGCTGCGGTTGCGCAAGGTGATGGTGCCCAGGGTGATGGGGGACAGAAGGTTGGGGTAGCTGGACATGGCGGCCTCTTGTTTGTTGGCAGAATGGCCGGGCGCGCAGGCCTTGTCACCCGCAACGCCGCGTCACGGGCGGCAGTGGAACCGTGCGGATGGAGCTGCCGCGGATCCTGTTGGCGAGGGCAACCCTGTATCTTGACGGGTTCACGGGGGGCGCTGCCCCCCGATCCCCCAGGGATATTTGGGCAGAGAGGAAGGATCAGAGGTCAAGAAGGGCGGGCAGGTCGGCCATGCGGTGGAAGAGGGGCAGGCCAAGGCCGATCAATCCGCGCGCCGGCGGGGTGTCGGGTCCATGGGGGGCGAAGCCCAGGCAGGGGATGCCGGCGGCCAGTGCGGCCATGGCACCCGAGGGGCTGTCCTCGATCACCACGCAGGCGGCAGGCGGGGCGCCACAGGCGGCGGCTGCGGCGAGATAGACATCGGGGGCGGGTTTCGGGCGACCGATCGCCTGACCCGACAGCACGGCGCGGAACCGTGGGATCAGCCCGTGCTGGCCCAGGCTGATCCGCATCTTTTCAGGCGGGCCGTTCGAGCCGACGGCATAGGGAATGCCTCCCGCGTCGAGCCTGTCGAAGATGTCGAGGATGCCGGGGGTGAGAGGGGTGCCCCGGCGTAGCACCGCATACATCCGGGCGTAGAAAGCCTGCACCCAATCGTCGGGCAGCCGTGCCCCGGCGGCGCGGGCGCGGGTGGCCACCGTCTCGATCGTGCCGCCGATGTAGTCGGATTCCAGCTGATGACGGGTCAGCACCAGGCCGTGCGCGGCAAAGTCTGCGATCATCAGGTCGAAGGTCAGGCCTTCGCTGTCGGCGATCACCCCGTCGCAGTCGAACAGCACGGCAGCGGGGCGGTTCATGCGGTAGCCTTCAACAGCGTCACAACAGTATCGCCATAGCGCCGCTGGTCGAAGGGCGCAAAACCGGCGGGTGCAGCCGGGATGGTGCCCTCTTCCCAGACAATCACGGCACCGGGTGCCAGCCAGCCGCCTGCCAGCGCCGAGGCAAGCGCCGCCTCGCCCAGCCCCTTGCCATAGGGGGGATCAAGGAAGACCAGCGTGAAGGGCGCGCCGGGATTTGGCGGCAGGCGGGTGGCGTTCAGGCGCAGGATGCGGGTTTCACCTTCGGCGCGCATCTTTGCGACATTGGCTTTCAAAAGCGCCTGCGCCCGGGTGCCGTCATCGACGAAGGTCACCTCTGCGGCGCCGCGGCTGAGAGCCTCAAGCCCCAGGGCGCCGGTGCCGGCGAAGAGATCCAGCACCCGCGCGCCCGACACCGGATTGCCATGGGCGTTGATCAGCAGGTTGAAGATCGCCTCGCGCACCCGGTCCGAGGTCGGGCGCAGGTGTGCGGCCGGGTCGCCTTCGCCGACATCGGCCAGTTTCAGGCCGCGCCGGGTGCCGCCGATGATCCTCATCCCTTCAGCAGCGCCTTCAGGTCGGGGGTCGCCGTGATCACCTCGGGCGCGGGGGATTTGCCGGCTTCGATCAGCCGCTTGCCGACCATGTAGGCGCGGGCGTCGTTCATCGCATCCACCGCCAGAAGCGTTGCGCCACGGTAATACCAGAAGCTGACCGCATCGCCTTCGCCCCGCCGGGTGACGATGTGATCGTAGCCGGTGTTCAGGCCCGCGATCTGAAGCTTCAGGTCATACTGGTCCGACCAGAACCACGGTTTCGCGAGGTAGGGTTCGTTCGCGCCCAGCATGTTCGCGGCGACAGCTTCCGCCATGTCTATGGCGTTGCCGACCGATTCCAGCCGCAGCCTGCCGCTGCCCCATGGGAACGAGGCGCAATCCCCCGCTGCCCAGATCGCGGGGTCGGAGGTGCGGCCAAGGGCGTCGGTGGCGATGCCATTTTCGATGGCCAGGCCTGCCGCCTCGGCCAGCTGGGTGTTGGGGGTGATGCCGACGCCGACGATCACGAAATCGGCCGGCAGCACGCGGCCGTCAGCCAACCGGGCGCCGGTGACGCGCGAGGTGCCCTCCAGCCGGTCAAGGCCCGTCGATTCGAGGATGGTCACCCCGTGCGACTGGTGCAGGGCACGGATATGGGCGCTGGTCTCGGGCGCGGCCACCCGCTGCAGGATCCGGGGGGCCATTTCCAGCACGGTAACCTGAAGCCCGAGCTTCGAGGCCACCGCTGCCGCCTCAAGCCCGATATAGCCGCCGCCGACGATGATGACCTTGCGGCCGGCGTGGAATTCGGGCCGCATGGCATCGACATCGGCCAGGGTGCGCACGGTGAAGACGCCGTCCAGTCCGCCGCCGATCGCCATGGGAAGGCGGCGTGGCGTGGCGCCGGTGGTCAGCGCAAGCTGGTCGTAGGAGAGAGCTTCGCCTGCGACCGTGACCGTGCGCGCCGCAGCGTCGATGGCAGTCACCGGCTGGCCGAGGCGCAGGTCGATCCGGTTCTCGGCCCAGAATTCGGGCGCGCGCAGCCACAGACGGTCCTCGCCGATTTCACCCAGCAGATAGGCCTTGGAAAGAGGCGGTCGCTGATAGGGCGGCGCGGGTTCGTCGCCCAGCATCACGATCTCGCCCGCGTGGCCCTGCGCCCGCAGTTTCGCGGCCAGGGCTGCCCCGGCCTGTCCGGCGCCAACGATCACGATCCGCATTGCGCTACCCCTCTGGAACGTCCTGCGGCGGACCCTATAACCCACCGGGCAACGGGCGCAACGCGCAGCTTGACGAAAGGACATCAGAATGACGATTGCAGTGGGCTCCAGGTTGCCCGAAGCCACGCTTCTGCAGATGGGCGATGGCGGGGCGGAGTCGGTGAAGCTGTCCGAGCGGCTGAAGGGCCGCAAGGTGGTGATCTTCGGTCTGCCGGGGGCCTATACCGGCACATGTTCGACCGCGCATGTCCCAAGCTTCATCCGCGCTGCGAAGGCCTTTGCCGACAAGGGCGTGGACGAGATCATCTGCATTTCCGTGAATGATCCCTTCGTGATGAAGGCCTGGGGCGAGGCGACGGGGGCGACGGCGGCGGGAATCACCATGCTGGCGGACGCGGATTCCAGCTTCACGAAGGCCATCGGCATGGCTTTCGACGTGCCGCACCTGGGGTTCTTCGCGCGGTCCAGGCGCTATTCGGCACTGGTCGAGGATGGCGTCGTGACCCGCTTCAACCCGGAGCCCGGGACAGGGTGCGAAATTTCCGCGGGCGAACATCTGTTGGCGCAGCTCTAGCGGCGACGTTTGCCTTCGTTCTTGTTCGACTTCGTCCCCGTGTCAGCGTCCGGCCTGCGAGGGGACGAAGTCTTCGAAGAGCGGCCATCACTCTCAGGCCTGGCGCGTTCGGGCCTGGCACAGGCTGGTTACGGGTTCGCCGTGGTCGCGCTGGATTTCCGCCTCGGGGGCGAAACGGTCCATGACGCGGGCGAGGTCGATGTCAAGGCGGGACAGGCCCCGGCAGTCATGCGTGGTCAGCGTGACATCGACGACGTTGTAGACATTTCGCCATTCCGGGTGATGGTTCAGCCTTTCCGCCGCCAGCGCCGCGCGCGACATGAAGCCCCAGGCTTCGGAAAAGCTGCGGAATTTCCAGATCTTGCGGATTGCGTCGCGCCCCGGCACGGCGGCCCAGCCGGTTTCTGCGAGGGGCGGCAGCTGTGTCGCACGGTCTTCCGGTGACAGGAGGTCGGCCATGGTCTTGTCCTTTCTCGCAACGGCGGAGCCGGGTGGCTGCCCGGCCCCTGATGGGTGAAGGAGAGGCTGCCTGACCCTAATCCCGCGCCTCGCAGCGGCGGAAGGGGCCATAGGCGGTCAGCACCTCGATTTCCTGCCCCACAGCGCGCCGTTCCGCCTGCAGGTAGCGCGCGACGGCGGCGCGGAAGCCGGGATCGGCGATCCAGTGAAGCGAATGGGTCTCGACCGGCAGATAGCCGCGCGCAAGCTTGTGTTCACCCTGGGCCCCGGCCTCGACCCGGCTCAGGCGATGGGCGATGGCCCAGTCGATCGCCTGATAATAGCACAATTCGAAATGCAGGCAGGGGTGATCCTCGATGCAGCCCCAGTAACGGCCGAAAAGCGTATCGCGGCCGATGAAGTTGAGCGCACCTGCCACGGGCCGGTCGCCGTTGCAGGCAAGGATCAGCAGCATGTCGTCGCGCATGGTATCGTGAAAGGCGGTGAAGGCCGCGCGCGTCAGGTAGGGCCGGCCCCATTTCCGGCTGCCGGTGTCCTGGTAGAAGGCCCAGAAGGCATCCCAATGCCGCGGCTCGATCTGGTCGCCGGTCAGCGCGCGGATCGTCAGGCCCGAGGCGCGGGCGGTTTCGCGTTCCTTGCGGATCATCTTGCGCTTGCGGCTGGCAAGGTCCGACAGGAAATCTTCGAAGCTGGCGTAACCCCGGTTCTCCCAGTGAAATTGCTGGGTGATGCGGTGCAAGGTTCCCTCGATGCCTTCCAGGGCGTTGGCCTCTTCTGCAGTGCAGAAGGTTGCGTGGAGCGAGGACAGCCCGTTCTGGGCGGTGATGCCGATGGCGGCGCGAAGAAGCGTCTCACGGTATTCATCCGGCCCAAGGAAGCGACGCCCGGTGGCCGGGGTGAAGGGAACGGCGATCTGCAGTTTCGGATAGTAACGGCCACCCGCCCGTTCCAGTGCGTCGGCCCAGCCGTGATCGAAGATGTATTCTCCCTGGCTGTGGGTCTTGACGTAAATCGGCGCGGCGGCAAGGAGCCTTGCGCCCTCGCGCAGGACCAGGGGCCGTGCCTGCCAGCCCGTGCCGGGGCCCGTCGAGCCGGAACTTTCCAGCGCCGAAAGGAAGCGGTGGGTGGTAAAGGGGTCGATCGGGCGGCCGGTCGCCTGTTCCGGGGCTGCCAGCGCGTCCCAGTCGGGGGCGGCGATCCCGGTCAGGCTGTCGAGAAGGGTCAGGTCGGCCATCGGAGCTTTCGCAGCTGGTGCAGGCCCGGCGGTTTGCACCCCCGGACCCCCGCAGAGTATTTCGTAAGGAGCAACTGTGTCGGGGCGGCGCCGCGTCAAGCGGGCAGCGGTGCCGCGTATCCCTCGAAGGTCACATTGTCGGCAATGGTTCGGGCCTTTGCCTCGTCCTCCGGCGAACGGATCGTCCAGCACAGGATCACCGCGCCCTGTGCTTTCAACTCGGACACGCGCGGTCGGTTCAGATCGTGTGCCTCGTGACTGATGAAACTTGATCCGGTCGCGTCATAATCGGGAATTTCGCGCAGCCGGGCGCAGGTGTCGGCCGGCAGTGGCGCCCAGTCGTCGGGATCGTAGGCCGAGGTGGTCAGCCCGCGCGGCAGGTGTGGGGCCAGGCGCGACATGTGGGCGACCGAGGCGGGGTTGAAGGACATCAGCGCAACCGGGCCGGCATACCCCTTCAGCGCATCGGCTGTGGCGGCCTCCAGCCGTCCGTCGGTCGGCCCCATGGTCAGGGACTGGTCCTTGATCTCGATCAGCAGGGGCACCCGGCCGTCGATCTGTGCCAGAACCTGCGCCAATGTGGGGATCGTATCGGTCGAGCCCTTCAATCGGACATGCCCGAGTTCGGCAGCCGTGCGCGCATTGACCGGCCCGGTCTCGTCCGTCAGGCGGTCGAGGGTTTCATCGTGGAAGACCATCGCCTCCCCGTCCTTCGACAGTTGCAGGTCGATCTCGATCCCGTAGCCTGCTGCCACCGCCGCCGCTACGGCAGCGGGCGAGTTCTCGATCCGCCCTGCGGCAGTGTCGTGCAGCGCGCGGTGCGCGATGGGCAGGCGAAGGAAGCCGTCCGGCAGGGGGACGCGGGTCATTTCAGCTCGAAGATCGCTTCGATTTCGACCGCGACCCCAAGGGGCAGGGATGCGGCCGAAACGGCCGATCGGGCATGGCGGCCGGCATCGCCCAGAACCGCGACAAGGAAGTCCGAGGCGCCATTGATCACCTTGGGCTGGTCGGTGAAATCGGGGGTGGAGTTGACGAAGCCCACCAGCTTCACCGCGCGCGACAGCCGGTTCCAGTCGCCGCCCAAGGCCTTTTTCAACTGCGCAAGCAGCGAGATGGCGCAGCGTCTGGCGGCCTCGGCCCCCTGTTCGAACGAAAGATCCTCACCCAGGCGCCCCTTGATCAGGCCGTTCTCGTTCTGGCTGATCTGGCC
This sequence comes from Tabrizicola caldifontis, assembly GCF_004762095.1. Classification (GTDB taxonomy): domain Bacteria; phylum Pseudomonadota; class Alphaproteobacteria; order Rhodobacterales; family Rhodobacteraceae; genus Tabrizicola; species Tabrizicola caldifontis. The sequence continues at coordinate 139,186 of NZ_SIJH01000007.1, read as the reverse complement.
GGAGATGTGGACAAGGTTCCCGGTCTGCACGAAGGGCACATAGTTCGCGGCAGGCGCGGGGGCGTCGGGCAGGGTTACGCCAAGTTCGGCGAGGCGCTGTTCGATCGGGTGCATGGGAGTAATCCCTTCGGTTCGGGCGGACGTTAGCCCCTGGCGGGGGGTGGGGCAAGGGGCGGGCACGACGGCGGTGCTTGCGTGCTTGCGCTGTGGTATAAGGGCTAGTGAGAGTACAGCATGAGCCGAGGAGTTGCCGATGCCTGATCTGCGCCGCCGCCGTTTCACCTGGTTATCCTCACTCATATTCGGGGCGCTAATTGCCTTGCAGCCGATGCTTGCAGACCGGGCACAGGCCCAGGTCTCGGAACGCGCCGAGCCGGTGACCGGCCCTGGAATCGTGACCATTGGCAACATCGCGACCAATGCAAGGGTCAACCTGCGCGCCGGGCCCTCGGTGCTGTTTCCCGTCGTCGGTTCCCTGGGATATGGAACGCGGGTGAACAAGGGCCTTTGCATTGGCGGCGGCAGCGCACGGTGGTGCGAGGTCTCGACCCTGGACGGCAAGCTGTCCGGCTATGTCTCTGGCCGCTTCCTGGTAGAGGGCGCTGCCCCTCCCACGGATGATGATCTGGCCGGTGGGCCGGACTATTGGGTGGTCAGGGGGCTGGGCAACAACGAACGTCTGGGCGTTCGCCTTGAGCCGCGGCCGGGTTCGGAGGTGCTGGCGACCCTGCGGAATGGCGAGATCGTGCGGAACCTCGGGTGCAGGAACAGCGGCGCGTCGCGCTGGTGCAGGATCCGTTCGACCATAGGCATGGACGTGACAGGCTGGGTGAACGCCCGCTTCCTGCGCGAATCGGCTGCACCCGGTGGCGGCGGTGGCGCCGGGCCCGACTTCTATGTGGTGCGGGGTCTTCCGGCGGGTGACACGCTGAACGTGAGGACACGGCCATCGACCCAGGCCGAGGTCATCGCGCGGCTGTCCGAAGGGGTGCGGGTGCGCAACCTGGGCTGCGAGCAATCGGGCCAGACCCGCTGGTGCCGTATCCGCACCACCAGCGGGGTAGAGGTCACCGGCTGGGTGAACGCCCGTTACCTGCGCGAGAAGTAGGCCGACGCCGGGCCTCGGGCCCGGCGCGATCGTCTCTGACTTGGCCACTCCTCGCGTGTTGCGCGGATGGAAAGGCGAGGTCAGAGCGGTCGCGTGAAAAGGATCCACTCTGTCGCATCGACCTGCCAGTCCTCGCGAACCACGGGCCGGCGGGCTACTTCGTTATAGCCCTTGGCGCGGTACAGGCGGAGGGCGTCAAGGTGCGTGTCCTCGGCAATCAGGCTTATCGTGCTGCGCCCGGCCTCGCGGGCGATGTCTTCGGCCCGGGCGAGCAGCGCAGAAGCAAGCCCCCTGCCGCGGAACTGCGGATAGGTGGCCAGCACGTTCAGATACCACGAGCCGGGCGCCAGCGCCTCGAGCTCCAGCAGCGGCACGAAGATCGCCGGGGTGCCGGGATCGATCGGTTCGGGTTCGTCGGCGGCGGGATAGCCCAGAAGGCAGGCCGCGACCTCGCCCTCGACCTCGGCCAGCCAGGCGTTCCGGTAGGAAAAATTACCACTGTCGCGCGCGGCACGTTCGCGGCCGAAGGCGATTGGATCTGCCCCCGGACCGGCGGACTTCTTCCAGAAATGCAGGGGCAGGTCGTCGGCCGCCATGTTGATGAAGCGCACCAGATGCTCGGCGTCGGACGCCTTGGCTTCGCGGATCAGCATGGAACCCTCTTCCGTCATCCCTGATGCCCCGGATGAAGCAGACCGCCGCCAGCACCGCAAGGCGAAAACCGCCGGGAAATGGCGCATGCCGCACTTGCCTGCCCGATCTTGCGATCCTACCAAGGGTCACTGACAGGGAGAAACCCATGACCGACACCGTATTCCGCCTGCCCGCCCCCGGCCCCGAGCCGATGACGACCGATCTGGAAGGCTGGGTGAAGACCGAGGGCGCGCCCAGCATGAAGACCTGGGTGCAGCACACTTCGGCCGATGGCAGCGTGATCAGCGGCACCTGGGAAGCGACGGTCGGCACCTGGCATGCCACCTACAGGTTCTACGAATTCGTGCACCTGATCGAGGGGCAGATCACCATCACCCCGGACGGGGGCCAGCCGGTCACGATGCGGCCGGGCGATGCCTTCGTGGTGGAACCGGGTTTCAAGGGAACCTGGACCATCGAGGCGCCGGTGCGGAAGCATTTCTGCATCAAGCTGAAATAGTCCCGCAGCCCGGTGCCCGCGCCGGACCCCGGGGAAGGTGCCGCAGGGCGCGCGGGGGCGGGGATCAGTCGCCCGGATCTTCTGGCAGCGCAAGGTTCAGCCCGATGGCGATTGCCGCCGCGGGCAGAAGGCCCGAACTCAGCAGGATCTGCGCCGTGCGGCCATGTGTTGCAGTGCCTCGGGCACCTGTTGCAGGCCCAGGCTGACCGAAAGGGCGGTGCCGAAGATCACCATGTTCCTGCGGTTCCAGCGAACCTCGGACAGCATCTTGACGCCGGCTGCGCAGACCATGCCGAACATGACCACCACGCCGCCGCCAAGAACGTTGATCGGCACGGTGTTGATTGCGGCGCCGATCTTCGGCACCAGGCCGCACAGGATCAGGAACAGTGCGCCGATGGTGACGACGTGGCGGCTCATCACCCCCGTCATGGCGACAAGGCCGACATTCTGGCTGAACGAGGTGTTCGGCAGCGCACCAAACACCCCGGCAAGTGTCGAACCCGCACCATCGGCAAAGGTCGCGCCCTGTATCTCGCGGTCGGTCGCCTCGCGTCCTGCGCCGCCCCTGGTTATGCCCGAGACATCGCCCACCGTCTCGATTGCCGAGACCACGGCCATGAAACACATGCCGATGACGATGGCCGCGTTCAGCTCGAAGCCCCAGCGAAAGGGGTTCGGCAGGGCGAAGACACCGGCACGCTCGACCGCGGCAAAGCTGACCTGGCCCATGGCCAGCGCCACGACATAGCCCACCAGGATGCCGACAAGCACGGCTGCCACGGCCAGGAAACCCCGTGTGAAGAACTTGAGCGCCAGCGTCACAAGGATCACCACCACTGCGGGCAGCCACTGGTCGAAGCGGCCAAAGCTGATGGTTGACCAGTCAACCTCGGTTCCGGCGGCCCTGGCTTCGGCGATGGCGTGCATGCCGGCCTCCATCGCCGGGACACCGCCTGCGGCATACTGAATGCCGACCTTCACCAGTGCGAGGCCGATCATCAGCACGATCAGGCCGGTGACAAGCGGCGGCAGGGCATGGCGGATGCGTCCGACGATGAAGCCTAGGCAGAAATGGAACAGGCCGCCCAGCACGACGCCCGTCATCAGGCCCGCAAGCCCCGCCGTGCCCAGACCGGCGACGGCGGGAACCATCACCGGCACGAAGGCGAAAGAGGTGCCCTGCACGATGGGAAGGCGCGCGCCGACTGGCCCGATGCCGATGGTCTGCAACAGGGTGGCGACGCCGGCAAACAGCATCGACATCTGGATCATGTAGGTCATGTCCGGGAATCCCAGCGCCGCCTGATCGGACCCGAAGCCGATGCCAGCCGCGCCGCAGACGATGATCGCGGGGGTCACGTTCGAAACAAACATCGCCAGCACATGCTGGATGCCCAGCGGCACGGCCTGTGCAAGCGGCGGCAGATAGTCGGGGTCGCGCAGCTGCTCTGGCGTTCCGATTGCGGCAGCGGTCATTCGGTCTGTCCTTTCCCTCGGGGCATTCATGTTCGTGCCGTCTTCGCCCTGCCCTGGGGTGCGATCCGGTCAGACGGGCCGAATCACGGGGCAACCACCATCCAGGGTTGGGTGTAACGGTATTCCTCCAGGTTCGGGGTCGGTCCGATCCGGTCGATCACGGCAAAAAGGCCGGGGGCGTGAAGGGGCGTCAGCACGCCGTGCCAGGTGCCCCGGTGCAGGTTGATGCCCTGCGCGCCGTTCGTGAGGAAGGCGCGCGGTTCTGCCTGGGGATCGGGCGCGACGATGACGAGGAAGGGGTGTTGGGTCATCGGCAGGAAGGCCTGCGACCCGTCGGGATGGCGTTCGATCAGGTCGAAGACGTAAGGCATCGCCCTGGGTTCGGCGTCGAAGATCGAAATGCCTGCCCGGCCGTCCGCGCCGAAGTCGAGCTTCGCGCGGTCGTGGTGGCGGCGGCAGAGACCGTTGTTGATCAGGCGGAAGTCGCCCGAGGGCTCCAGCACATCGCCAAAGGGGGCGAAGGCTGCGGCGGTCAGGGGTTCGGTGCGGATGACGCTCATCCCAGGCTCCTCGTACGATTTGGGCTTCGCCTCGCCGGGGGGCGCGGGATCGCCCGCGAGGAAAGCCGAAGGCAACGACGTGCCGTCTTCACCGCAGGGCCCCGAAGGCGCCGGGCCCGCGCAGTTTCGCGTGGCGGTTCACGTCCTTGTAGAGGAGATAGCGGAAGCGCCCCGGGCCGGCGGCATAGCAGGCCTGCGGGCAGTAGGCGCGCAGCCACATGAAATCGCCGGCCTCGACCTCGACCCAGTCGCGGTTCAGCTTGTAGACCGCCTTGCCTTCCAGGACGTAGAGGCCGTGCTCCATGACATGCGTCTCCTCGAAGGGGATCGTGCCGCCCGGCTGGAAGGTGACGATGTTGACATGCGCGTCATGGCGCAGGTCGTCGGGTTCGACGAAGCGTGTGGTGCCCCAGCGGTCCGCGGTATCGGGCATCCAGCGGATCGGCACGTCGCGTTCGTTGATCACGATTGGGTCGGGCGCTGGCAGGCCGGGGACGGGTTCGTAAAGCTTGCGCAGCCAGTGGAAGCGGGCCGGGCCGCTGCCTTCGGCAAGCAGCGTCCAGGCCGTGGCGGCAGGGATGTAGGCGTAGCTGCCTGCCTCCATCTCGTATCCGGTCCCGCCGATGGTCAGGGTGGCCAGGCCTTCCGTGAAGAACAGCCAGTGCTCCGCGCCGGTCTCGCGGTCGGGCGCGTCCGAACCGCCCCCGGGTGCAACCTCCATCACATACTGGCTGAAGGTCTCGGCAAAGCCCGTCATGGGCCGCGCGATGAGCCACAGGCGGGTGCGCTCCCAGCCTGGAAGGAAGCTGGTCACGATGTCGGAAAAGCAGCCGCGCGGGATGAAGGCATAGGCCTCGGTGAAGACCGCGCGCTGGGTCATCAGCTGGCTTTGCGGCGGCAGGCCGCCGGGGGGGGCGAAATAGCCGGTCATGGAAGCTGGTCCTTCAGGCGCAGTTCGGCGATGCGTTCCACCTGGGCGCAGGCGGTGACGAATTCGGTGGCGGTGTCGTTGCCGATGCGGGTTTCGAAGGCCTGCAATATGCTGGCCTTGGTGTTGTCGCGCACGGCGATGATGAAGGGGAAGCCGTGCTTGGCCACATACGCCTCGTTCAGCCGCTGGAAGCGGCTGCGCTCGTCGTCGGTCAGTGCGTCGAGGGCGGCGCTGGCCTGTTCGGCACTTGACTCCGGCGTCAGGCGTTTCGCGGCGGCGAGCTTCCCGGCAAGGTCCGGGTGGGCGCGCAGGACGCCCAGCCGTTCCTCGGGCGAGGCCGATCGGAAGACGCGCGCCAGCGCGTTGTGCAGGCCCGCCGCGCTGTCATGCGCTGGGCCGAGTTCCAGGTCGAAGGCGCGGTCCGCGATCCAGGGGGAATGTTCAAAGATGCTGCCGAACCGTTCGATGAAGCGTTCACGCGACATTTGCGAGGGCCGCTCGAACCGCCTGTGCGGATGGGTCGCCCGCCAGTGGTCGGCAATGTCGATCCGGCGGGCGAACCAGACGCCGGAATGGCCGCGCGCGTAGTCGAGAAAGCGCCTCAGTCCGGCAATCCTGCCGGGGCGGCCGATCAGACGGCAGTGCAGGCCGATCGAGAACATCTTCGCCGCACCCGCCGCGCCTTCGGCGTAAAGCGTATCGAATGTGTCCTTCAGATACTGGAAGAACTGTTCGCCCGTGATGTAGCCCGGCGCGGTGGCAAAGCGCATGTCGTTGGCTTCCAGCGTGTAGGGGATTACCAGTTGGTCGTGATCCCCGAACTCGCGCCAGTAGGGCAGGTCGTCGTCATAGCTGTCGGAAATCCAGGCCAGCCGCCGGGTTTCGGCCGCAAGCCTGACGGTGTTCATGCTGCACCGGCCCGTATACCAGCCCTGCGGCGGGTGGCCCACGACTTCCTCGTGCAGACGGAAGCTTTCGGCAATCTGGGCGGCCTCCACCTCCTCGGGCATGTCGCGGTGATCGACCCATTTCAGGCCATGGCTGGCGATTTCCCACCCCGCGGCCTTCATCGCGGCCACCTGTTCGGGGTTGCGCGCCAGTGCCGAGGTCACGCCGTAGACTGTGACAGGGATCTGCAATCCGGTGAACAGCCGGTGCAGCCGCCAGAACCCGGCCCGCGCGCCGTAGTCGTAAAGCGATTCCATGTTCCAGTGCCGCTGGCCCGGCCAGGGCTGGGCACCTGCGATGTCGGACAGGAAGGCCTCGGACTGGGCGTCGCCGTGCAGCAGGCAGTTCTCGCCGCCTTCCTCGTAATTCAGCACCAGAGAGATGGCGATCTTCGCGCCACCGGGCCATGCAGCATCGGGCGGGTTAGGTCCGTAGCCGCGGAAATCTCGAGGGTAGCGGTTCAAGGGGCACCTCCTGTCGCAACGAGATTAGGCCAGAGTGGCAACAGATACTTTCAGCATTTCACGAAAGGTCATTTGCGTGCAATGCAGGGTCGCGGGCTCACCGCTTTCATGCTGTGATGGGCGCAAACGGAGGAAGTTATGGGACGGCTGTCGACGCATGTGCTGGATACCGCGCGGGGAACGCCCGCAGCCGGGGTGAGGATCGCGCTTTACCGTCTGTCCGGGCAGGAACGCCACAAGCTGAAGGAGGTCGTCACCAATTCCGACGGGCGCACCGATGGCCCACTGCTGGAGGGGGCCGATCTGACGGCGGGCGGCTATGAGCTGGTCTTCTCGGCAGGCGACTACCTGCGGGCCAGCGGGCAGGCGGGCGAAGGAGTCCTGTTCCTGGACGAAATCCCGATCCGCGTCGGTGTGGCGGATGCAGGCCAGCACTATCACGTTCCGCTGCTGATTTCGCCCTTCGGCTATTCGACCTACCGGGGGTCATGACCCTTGTCGACCGATACCCGGGAAGTGGTCGTGAAAGGGTCACTTGCGGTTCGACCCCAGACAGGGTTTGGTAATGGGGTCGCCTGCTTCGGTTAAAGGAGAACCGCATGTTTCTTAGAACGACTTCATTTGCTGTCCCGGCATTTGCATTTCTCATGGGTGGGACCGCCCACGCTGCATTGACGGCGGATCAGGTCTGGCAATCCTGGCAGGATGCAGCCGCCATGGTCGGCCTGGAGGTCAAGGCCGCCACCGAGAACAAGGATGGCGGCAAGCTTACGCTGAACGGAATTTCCATCGCACCCCCCGGCGGCCCCGCGTTCACGATTTCCGACATGGTGCTGACCGAGGCCGGGGACGGATCGGTTTCGATCGTGCCTGGCGCCGACATCGGGGCAGAATGGTCCGACCACGGCAGCGGGTCTTTCAAGCTGGTCCATGAAGGCCTGGCGCTGACTGCCCGCCAGGACGGCAATGGCCTGGTCTACGATTTCGGCGCGGACAAGCTGGATGTCGTCTACGATACCGTCACGCCGGGCTATTCCTTCGACGAGACACCCGCGCAGGACGTGAAATCTGCGGGCACCTTCGGCTTTGCTGGTCTTGCCGGCAGCTATTCCGACAGGCCGGGTGCCAACCGCAACTTCGGACTGACGCTGAAGGCCGACAAGCTGGCCTACGAGACGGCGGTGGATGACCCGATGATGCAGATGAAGCAGACCACGAAAAGCGAAACCGACGGGGTCGAGCTGACGCTGGGCCTGACCCTGCCGGCATCGGTTTCGCTGGCTGCGGCCAATGAGCCTTCCGTCTTCGGCGCGGCCTTGCAGGACGGTCTGGCGCTGACAGTGACCACAAGGCAGGGCGACTCGAATGGCTCGATGAGCCAGGAAAGCCCGGACTTCCCGATGAACATGGCCATCAAGGCCGGTGGGGGCGATGCATCACTCATGTTCAACAAGGACACCTTCGACATCCAGTCCTCCGGGGCCGGGCTTGAGCTGGACGTGACCTCGGATGCCATGCCGACCCCGGTCAGGGTGACCTCGGGACCGATCCGGTTCGGCCTGACCTCACCGGTGATCGCGACCGAAACGGCGGGCGAGTACGGGCTTGTGATGAAGCTGAGCCAGTTCAGCGTGAACGAGGAAGCCTGGGCGCTGATCGACCCTGCCGGTGCGCTGAAGCGGGATGCCGCGGATCTGGCTGTCGATATCACGGGCAAGACCAAACTCGACTTCATCGGGATGATCGAGGCCAGCGAAAAGGGCACCGAGCCGCCCGTTCCGGCGCTGGAGACGCTGAACATCACCGAGCTTGGCCTGAAGGTCGCGGGCGCGGCGCTGGCCGGGACCGGGGCCTTCACCTTCGACAACTCGATGGGCATTCCGATGCCCCTCGGCGAGGCGAATGTCTCGATCACCGGGGCCAACGCGCTGATCGACGGGCTGATCGCGGCAGGCCTGATGGCCGATGAAGACGCGATGGGTGCGCGGATGATGATGGGGGCCTTCATGTCTCCCGGCGCGAACCCGGACGAACTGACCTCGAAGATCGAGGCCAAGGAAGGCTTCGAGCTCTACGTCAACGGCCAGCGCATCCAGTAAGCGCGACCCTTGCGGTCGGCGTGCGGGGTTCCGTGCGCCGGCCGATCCCCATGCAGGAACGGCGTTCTTGGACCCTGTCATGCAGCATGTGCGCAAGTGGGCCGCGGCACGGCATCTGATGCCCGGCAGTGCTGCGCTTCTGTGTCTGCTGGTCTCTTGCCTGATCGTGGCGGTTCTGCTGGCGGTCGGGCCGACCTTTCTTGATCCACGCGGGCCGCTTTCGACCATGACGGCTGTCGCCGTTCTGGTCGGGCTTGTCGTCCTGGTCCTGTGGCGTTTCGACCATGACCATCCGGTCGCCTCGCGACTGATCCTGCTTGCATCCGGCCTGGCCTTCCTGATCCTTGCCTGGGACGTCATCCGGCTTCTGAACCACACCACGATGGCCCTGGCCTTGCCTTTGGCCGATGAGCTTCTGGCCCGCTGGGACGCGGCGCTGGGGCTCGACTGGCCAGCCTATTTCGACTGGGTCGGCTCAAGTCCGCTGTGGCGCGGACTTATGGCGCAGTCCTATACCTCGCTGACCTTTCTCAGCCTGTTGGCCTATCTGCTGCTGTGCCTGTTCTCGCACCCCCGTCGTTCGATCTATTTTCTCGAGACCTTCACCTTCACGGCCGTCTTCTGCACGCTCTCGGGGGCGCTGTTTCCGGCCCGCGCCGCCGTGGACTATTATCTTGGCGCCGGTGCCGACCTTTCCGCCTTTCCGCTGGAGCCGGGGCTATACCACCTGACCTCGCTGGAGCGCCTGCGCAGCGGTGCGCCGGTCGAACTGGTGCTGGGAAACCTGCCGGGGCTGGTCACCTTCCCGTCTTTCCATACGGCGGCGAGGCTGTTGATGGTCGCCGCGACCTGGCGAAGCTGGCTGGTGATTCCGACGGCGCTTTACGCGGCGGTGATGATCGCCTCGACCCCGGTCTATGGCGGCCATTACTTCATCGACCTCGTGGCCGGGGCGGTGGTGGCACTGGCAATCGCCTGGGCCTGGGCGCGGCACCCGAAGAATGTAGGGATCTTCGGGCCGGTCAGGGTCGCGGCGCCGCTTCGAGACGAGCGGCAGTGACCCCTAGTCGGCCCTGGTGGCCCGGCGCAGGTCCTCCTTGATCTGCGCCGCCATGAAATCGGTGAAGAGCTGGACCTTGGGGGCCTTCAGCCGCCGGTGCTGGCTGAGCGTGGACAGCTGGATCGGCAGGGGCGGCGTGGCGGTGGCCACGGGCACCAGCGCGCCCGACCGCAGGTGATCGGCCACCTCGAACAGCGGCTTCAGCACGATCCCCCGCCCGTCGAGCGCCCAGCCGGTCAGCACGTCGCCGTCATCCGACTCGAACGGCCCGGTGATCTCGAACCGGCGCGGGCCTTCGGGGGTGACGAGCGTCCACTGGAACTCCTTGGCGCCGGGAAAGCGCAGGTTCAGGCAGTCGTGACGCCCGGTCACCAGCGCCGCGCCATCGGCGGGCATCCCGCGCCGGGCGATATAGGCCGGGGCGGCGCAGAGGACGCGGGGGCAGTCGGCGATGGTGCGGACCTTGAGCGTGGAATCCTCCAGAAGACCAAGGTGAAAGGCCACGTCGATGCCTTCGGCCACCACGTCGATCCCCCGGTCGGACAGGCGCAGGCGCACGTCGATCTGGGGGTAGAGGTCCTTGAAGGCGGGCACCCTGGGCGCGATGAAGCGCCGCCCGATGCCCAGGGGCGCCGCGACAAAGATCGTCCCGCGCGGGTTCTGCGTCACGTCCATCACCGCGGCTTCGGCCTCGTCGATCGCCTCCAGCACGCGGCGGGCGCCGTCATAGAAGATGCGGCCGTTCTCGGTGGGTTGCAGGCTGCGCGTGGTGCGGCTGAACAGGCGCACGCCGAGGTGCTTTTCCAGTTCCGAGATCCGCGCCGAAGCGACCGCGGGCGAGGTGCGCTGGTCGCGCGCCGCCGCCGACATGCTGCCCAATTCATAGACGCGGACGAACATGCGGATGTTGTTGACATAGGACATTGTTCGGCACGGTTTGAAAGTGATGCGGGCTTTCGATGGATTAACAGAAAGGTCCGCGCCGGGATAGCGTTTCGGCACAACGAAGGGAGGCCGCGATGTATGACTGGGTGGTCCTGTGGGAATGGGTGGAAATCGCGGTCCGCTGGACGCATGTCATCACCGCCATCGCCTGGATCGGGTCCAGCTTCTATTTCATCGCGCTTGACCTTGGCCTGCATCGCGACCGCAACCTCGCCAGCGGCGCGGATGGCGAGGAATGGCAGGTCCATGGCGGGGGATTCTACCACATCCAGAAATACCTCGTGGCCCCCGCCGCCATGCCGGACCACCTGATCTGGTTCAAATGGGAAAGCTATTTCACCTGGCTGTCGGGCTTCGCGCTTCTGGTTCTGGTCTACTATCTGGGTGCCGAGATGTTCCTGATCGACCCCACGGTGATGGAGCTTCAGGTCTGGCAGGCGGTTGGCATCTCGATGGCCTCGCTGGCCTTCGGCTGGGTGGCCTACAACACCCTGTGCAAGGTTTTCGTGAACGCCGACCAGAATGTGCTGATGGTGGCGTTGTTCGTCGTTCTCGTGGGGATGAGCTGGTTCTACACGCAGGTCTTCAGTGGCCGTGCGGCGATGCTGCATCTGGGGGCATTCACGGCAACGATCATGTCGGCCAATGTCTTCTTCATCATCATGCCGAACCAGCGGATCGTGGTGGCCGACCTCAAGGCTGGCCGCAAGCCCGACCCGAAATATGGCAAGATTGCCAAGCAGCGATCCACCCACAACAACTATCTGACCCTGCCGGTCATCTTCCTGATGCTGTCCAATCACTATCCGCTGGTCTTTGCGACCCAGTGGAACTGGGTCATCGCCAGCCTGGTCTTCCTGATGGGTGTGACGATCCGGCACTGGTTCAACACCCGCCACGCGCGCAAGGGCAATCCGCACTGGACCTGGGGGGTGACGGTGATCCTGTTCCTCGTCATCGCCTGGCTTTCGACCGCGCCGATGCAGACTCCGCCCCAGGAGGCCGCACTTCGGGGCGAGGCGCTGCAGCTGGCCTCGGCTGAAGGCTTCGACGAGGTGGTGGGCATCGTTCAGGGCCGCTGTTCGATGTGCCACGCGGCCGAACCGGCCTGGGAGGGGCTGCACTGGCCGCCCAAGGGCGTGGTGCTGGAAACCGAGGCCCAGATTGCACACGAGGCGCGGCGGATCTATCTTCAGGCCGGCGTGACCCATGCCATGCCGCCGGGCAACGTCAGCTGGATGGAACCGGCCGAACGCGCCGCCATCGTGCGCTGGTATCGCGCGACGGCGGGCGACCCGATCTGACGGGTCGGAAAGCCGGGCCCCGGTGTCGGGAAAGCCACTGGCGCGCAGGGCGGGATCGGCCTATCTGGGGCGCGAAGACCTTGGGGGCGCGCGCGGTGATCCTTCTGGAACATGGACCTGGCGGCAAACCGGCGCTGTTTCGGGCGCCGCGCAAGGTCATCGCGGCCCGTGCGCCGGGCGACGTCGCCCGAGCCCTAGCCCAAGCCGAGGCCGCCCGGGCAAAGGGGGCCTGGATTGCGGGCTATGTGGCCTATGAGGCAGGCTATGCGCTGGAGCCGAAGCTGGCAGGCCTGATGCCGCGCCGCCGCCCCGGCCCGCTGCTGGCGCTGGGCGTCTTTGATGCACCCGAGCCCGCCGACCGGGTTCTGGCGCAGGCGGCAGAGGAAGGGCGCGCGACCGCCATGACCGCGCCCGAGCCGCTGGTCAGCCGCCGGGCCTATGGCAACGCGGCGCGGAAGGTGTTCGACTATATCGCGGCAGGGGATTGCTATCAGGTGAACCTGACTTTCCCGATGCAGGCGCGGCTGATGTCGGGAACGGCGCTGGGGCTGTATGGCGCCTTCCGTCGCACGGGCGCGGTGGGGCACGGGGCCTATGTCGATCTGGGCGTAGGGCCGGTGGTGGTGTCGCGCAGCCCTGAGCTGTTCTTCCGGGTCCGACAGGGCAAGATCGTCACCCGTCCGATGAAGGGCACCCGGCCCAGGGGGCGTGATGCGGCCGAGGATGCGGCGATCATCGCCGAATTGCGCGGGGCCGAGAAGGACCGGGCCGAGAACCTGATGATCGTGGACCTTCTGCGCAACGACATCAGCCGCCTGTCGAAGGTGGGGACGGTGAAGGTCCCGGCGCTTTACGCCATCGAGAGTTATTCGACCGTCCACCAGATGACCTCGACCGTCGAAGGCGTGCTGGAAGGGCCGGCGACGCTGCCCGGCCTGATGACGGCGCTTTTCCCGTGCGGCAGCGTGACCGGCGCCCCGAAGATCCGCGCGATGGAGATCATCCGCGAGGTCGAGCCCCATGCCCGCGGCGTCTATTGCGGCGCGGTGGGGTGGATGTCGCCCTCTGGCGACGCGGATTTCTCGGTGGCGATCCGCACGCTCTCGGTGACGGGCGACCGGATCGTGATGAACGTGGGCGGGGGGCTGACGCATGGCTCCACCGCCGAAGGCGAATGGGAGGAGGCGCTGTGGAAGGCGCGCTTCGTGAAGGCGGCGGTGCGCCCGGACTGAAGCTGATCGAGACTGTGCTGTGGGACGGGCTGCGTGCCCCGCGCTGGCCACTGCATCTGGCGCGGCTGCAGCGGTCGGCGGCGCTTCTGGGCTGGGATTGCCCGGACGTGGCGCCCTCTGGCCCGGATCATCCTGCGCGCTTGCGGCTGACGCTTGACCGGGCGGGGCGGGTGGAATGGCAGGTGTCCGCTCTGCCGCCGGCGAAACCGGACTGGCGGCTGGGGCTGGCCAGGGCGCGGCTGCGGTCGGACGATCCCTGGCTGCGGGTGAAATCGACCCGGCGCGCGGTCTATGACGCGGCCCGCGCCGCCCTGCCCGAAGGCGTGGATGAAGTGCTGTTCCTGAACGAGCGCGGCGAGGTCTGCGAGGGCACGATCACGACCATCTTCTTCGACCGCGGGCAGGGGATGCGCACGCCGCCGGTGGCCTGCGGCCTGCTGCCCGGGGTGCTGCGCGCCGAGCTTGGCGTCCCGGAGGAGGTGCTGCTGGCAGACGATCTGCCGAAGGTGCGGCTCTGGGTTGGCAACGCGCTGCGGGGGCTTGTTCCAGCCCGGTTTCCCGGGTGAGACCGCAGGGGGTACATCGCGCTACGGACCCCCGAAGAGTATTTTTGGAAATGGCAGGCAGCGGGGCCGGAGCGGCGGGGTTGACTTGCGGCGCGGGGCAGGGTGTATCGGCGCGATGGAATTGGTGGCCCTGGAAAGGGGAACGACGATGCATGCCTATCGCAGCCACACCTGCGCCGCGCTGAACAAGGCCCATGTGGGCGAAACCGTCCGCCTGTCGGGCTGGGTCCACCGGGTGCGCGATCATGGCGGCGTGCTGTTCATCGACCTGCGCGACCATTACGGGATTACCCAGATCCTGTGCGATGGCGACAGCCCGGCGTTCGCCGCACTTGAAAAGGTGCGGGCCGAATGGGTGATCCGCGTCGATGGTCGGGTCAAGGCGCGCGACGCCGCCCTGGTGAACCCCAAGATCCCGACCGGCGAGATCGAGGTCTATGTGACCGACCTCGAAGTCCTGGGCCCGGCCGAAGAACTGCCGCTGCCGGTCTTCGGCGACACCGAATACCCCGAGGAGACGCGGCTGACCTACCGCTTCCTCGACCTGCGCCGGGACAGCATGCACCAGAACATGATGCTGCGGTCGAACGTGGTGCGCTGGCTGCGCAATGCGATGTGGGACCAGGGCTTCACCGAGTTCCAGACACCGATCATCACCGCCTCATCGCCCGAAGGCGCGCGCGACTTCCTGGTGCCGTCGCGCCTGCATCCGGGCAAGTTCTACGCCCTGCCGCAGGCGCCGCAGCAGTTCAAGCAGCTGATCCAGGTGGCTGGTTTCGACCGCTATTTCCAGATCGCCCCCTGTTTTCGCGACGAGGACCCGCGCGCCGACCGATCGCCGACCGACTTCTACCAGCTGGACATCGAGATGAGCTTCGTCACGCAGGACGACGTCTTCGCGGCCGTCCAGCCGGTGATCCAGGGCCTGTTCGAGACCTTCGGCAAGGGCCGGAAGGTCTATTCCGACTGGCCGCGCATCGCCTATCGGGATGCGCTGAAGTGGTATGGCAGCGACAAGCCCGACCTGCGCAACCCGATCCGCATGCAGGACGTGAGCGAGCATTTCCGCGGCTCGGGCTTTGCGATCTTCGCCAAACTGCTGGAGCAGGAGGGCAACGAGGTCCGCGCGATCCCCGCGCCCAAGGGGCCGTCGGGCGAGCCCGTGGGCCGCAAGTTCTGCGACCGGATGAACGCATTCGCGCAACAGCAGGGCTTGCCGGGGATGGGCTACATCTTCTGGCGCGAGGCCGAGGATGGCAGCGGCATGGAGGCTGCTGGCCCCCTGGCCAAGAATATCGGGCCGGAGCGGACCGAGGCGATCCGGCTGCAACTGGGGCTGGAGAAGGGCGATGCGGCCTTCTTCCTGGGCGGCAAGCCCGAGGCTTTCGAGGGCATCGCCGGCAAGGCGCGGAACGTGATCGGCGAGGAGCTGGGGCTGACCGAGAAGGACTGCTTCCGCTTTGCGTGGATCGTCGATTTCCCGATGTATGAAAAGACCGACGAAGGGAAGATCGACTTCAGCCACAACCCCTTCTCGATGCCTCAGGGCGGGCTCGAGGCGCTGAACGGCGATCCGCTGAAGGTGCTGGCCTTCCAGTATGACCTGGCCTGCAACGGCTACGAGGTGATTTCGGGTGGGATCCGCAACCACAAGCTCGAAATCATGTATCGCGCCTTCGAAATCGCGGGTTATGGCCGGGACGAGGTGGAAAAGCGCTTTGGCGGCATGGTCAAGGCTTTCAAGTATGGCGCGCCCCCGCATGGTGGTTGCGCGGCGGGGATTGACCGGCTTGTGATGCTTTTGGCCGATACGCAGAACATCCGCGAGGTCATCATGTTCCCGATGAACCAGCGCGCCGAGGATCTGATGATGGGCGCGCCATCCGAGCCGACCAACGAACAGCTGCGTGAATTGCGCCTGCGCGTCCTGCCGAAGGAGGCGTGATGTATCACGCCTCGGTCCCCGTCTTCCGGCACTACCTGGCCCGCGTGGCCGCGATGGTCGAGAAGGCAGGGCCCGAGGCGCTGGAGGCGCGCATCGCCGATGCCTTCCCGGCCAGCCAGCAGTTCGCCACGGCCGCGGGTTTCAGCTTGCGCATCGCCTGCCCCCTGGCCGGGCGCGAGGTGCCCGACCTGCCGCAGGCGCTGGGGCCAAGGCTGGCAGTAGCCCGCGCCATGCTGGGCGCCATGAGTCCCGCCGAGTTCGCGGGAGCCGAGGACAGGATCATCCGCCACACCGCAGGCTTTGCCGAATTGCAGCAGACCGGGACCGAATTCCTGTATCTTTACGGTCTGCCAAACTTCTTCTTTCATCTGACGATGGGCTATGCGGCCTTGCGCGCGGCAGGGGTGCCGCTGGGCAAGGCGGATTTCGACGGCTTCCACAGCTATCCGCCGGGCTTCGCTTTCCAGGGCTGATCCGGTTGCGCCCTGCAGGGCCAGCGGCCTAGGCTGCCGCCGGGGTGAAGGGGGATCTCATGCGCGATCTTATCCGCGGCGAACTGCGGCGGCTGTCGAATACGGTGCTCTGGTCATGGCAAGGCTTCAGCGCCGCCTGGTCAACGGAAAAGACGCTGCGGCAATGGACTTTGGCCAATGTGCTTTCCGCGGCGGCAGCGTTTTCCCTCGACCTGACGCCGGGCGAGCGGGCGCTGGTCCTGGCGTTGGGGCTGCTGGTGCTGGCGGCGGAACTGGTGAACACCGCCGTCGAAGAGGTTGTGGATCTCGTCTCGGCCGAGGTGCACCCCAAGGCCAAGAAGGCCAAGGACTGCGGCTCGGCCTGCGTGGCGTTGGCGGCCATCGCGGCAGGGGTGGCCTGGGGGGTGGTGCTGGTGGGCTAGCGGCGCCGTCGCTGCCGGCGCAGATGCGCGTGGTAAAGGGCCGGCGCGACGATCCGCGCATAAAGCACCTCAGAAAAGGGGCGGATCACGGGCCAGCCACAGACCCGCGAAAGCCAGCGCCAGCCCGGCAGGGCCGACCAGAGTGCCCGGAATGCCTCAATCCCAGACAGGACGCGGCCATTCTGCCGGACGTGCAGTTGCCCGGCAGCCTGGTCGGGGGTCAGGCCCCAGTCCTCGGCCTGGTCGAGACCCTCGAACCGGATCGGCAATCCCAGAGACCCGGCGCGCCGGCGATAGGCCTCGATCTCGAACCGGCAGATAGGGCAATCCTGATTGTAGAGAACACGGGTTTCATCGGTCATGGGCTGGGACATGGCCCTGCGGGGTACGCCGGCCAGAGCCTGCGACAGTGGGTCACGCATCCGGGCCAAGCGACCGGTCGGGGGTCAGAGGGACTTGTGCGACCCGTCGCACATCGGGGCCTTGGCCGATTGCTTGCAGCCGCAGAAGAACACCGTACGGGAGGCATCGGCCGTCCACTTTAACGGCGAAATGCCCGTATCCTTGTGACTGCCGTCGCAGAAGGGCTGACGCGCCGATCTGCCGCAGGCGCACCAGAAGTAGGACTTGCCTTCCTCGACCTCGACCTTGAAGGGGGTGGTTGCGGCGACAATCGGGGTGCTGGGCATGTGGCGCTCCTGCTGGGTTTTGCTGGGCAGCAAGATGGGCCGTGGCCCCCGCCTGTCAATGGGTCTATACCAGTCGGCCCCAGAGGTCATAGTCGCCGGCCTCGTCCACCTCGACGGTCACGATGTCGCCCGGGGCGAGGCCGTCGAAGCCCTCGTCGATGAAAAGGTTGCCGTCGATCTCGGGAGCGTCGGCCATCGTGCGGCAGGTGGCGCCTTCGTCGTCCACCTCGTCCACGATCACAGATAGCACTTTGCCAACCTTCGCGGCAAGTTTCGCCGCCGAAATTGCCTGCGCCTTTTCCATGAAGCGATCAAATCGCTCCTGCTTCACTTCGGGGGCCACATGGTCCGGCAGGTCGTTCGACCGCGCGCCCTTCACGTTCTCGTACTGGAAGCAGCCGACCCGGTCGAGCTGCGCCTCGTCCAGCCAGTCCAGCAGAGTCTGGAACTCTTCCTCGGTCTCGCCCGGATAGCCGACGATGAAGGTGGACCGCAGCGTCAGCTCGGGGCAGATGGCGCGCCACGCGGCGATCTCGTCCAGCGTCCGCGCCGCCGCCGCCGGGCGGGCCATGCGTTTCAGCGTGTCGGGATGGGCGTGCTGGAAGGGGATGTCGAGGTAGGGCAGCACCAGCCCTTCCGCCATCAGCGGGATCAGGTCACGCACATGGGGGTAGGGATAAACGTAGTGCAGCCGCACCCAGGCGCCGAGCTTGCCCATCTCGCGCGCGAGGTCGGTGATGTGCGCGCGGACCTCGCCGCCCTTCCACGGCGACAGGTCGTGCTTGCGGTCCACCCCATAGGCCGAGGTGTCCTGGCTGATGACCAGAAGCTCTTTCACACCTGCCTCGACCAGCTTTTCCGCCTCGCGCAGCACGGCATGGGCCGGGCGGCTGACCAGACGGCCGCGCATGTCGGGGATGATGCAGAAGCGGCACTTGTGATTGCAGCCTTCGGAAATCTTCAGATAGCTGTAATGGCGCGGCGTCAGCTTCACGCCCGAGGCGGGCAGGAGGTCGATGAACGGGTCCGGTGCGGGGGGCACGGCGGCATGGACGGCATCCAGCACCGCCTCGTACTGATGCGGGCCGGTCACGGCCAGCACCTTCGGATGCGCCCCGGTGATATACTCGGGTTCCGCCCCCAGACAGCCGGTCACGATCACCCGGCCGTTTTCCTGCAGGGCCTCGCCGATCGCCTCCAGGCTTTCCGCCTTGGCGCTGTCGAGGAAGCCGCAGGTGTTCACGATCACCGCATCCGCGCCCTGATAATCGGGGCTGATCGCATAGCCTTCCGCGCGCAGCCGGGTCAGGATACGCTCGCTGTCCACCAGCGCCTTGGGGCAGCCGAGGCTGACCATGCCGATGGTCGGCTGGGCCGTTCCGTCAGATCTGGTGCGGCGGGTGTCGGGCACCTGGGCGCGGGCCAGGTCGGGGCGAAGGAGGGGCGGGTTTTGTGACATGGGCCGCCTTATACGGTGCAGGCGCTACCGTGGAAAGGTGCCAGAGCGCCAGGGGGGGCGAACGGCTCTCGGCCATTTGATGCCGTGGGGTGAGGTCCGGCTTGGCAGCAGGGTGCGGTGGGGCATAAACTTTGAAGCAAAACCATAAAATCCAGGAGGCGGGCATGCGCTGGATCATCCGCATAGGAGCCGGGCTGGCGGTTCTGGTCCTGCTGGCGCTGGGTCTCATGGCCATGGTGCCTTCGGAACGGGTCGCCGCCGCGCTGTCGGCGCAATTCGAGGGCATGACGGGCCGCAAGCTGGTGCTGGAGGGCGAGATCCGCCCGCGCCTCTGGCCGGTGCTGGGGGTGACGACCGGCCCGGTCAGCATTGCCAATGCCGACTGGGCCGAAGGCGCGGCGCCGCTTTTCCGTGCTGAAAGCCTGGCGGTCGAGGTGAACCTTTCGGCGCTGCTGGGGGGGGAGGTTCGGATCACCGGACTGGTGGCCGAGCGGCCCGAGATCAACCTGGAGCGCGCGCCTGACGGGCGTGAGAACTGGGTCTTCGGTGGCGGCGAGGCTGCCGGGGCCGGCGCGGTGCCTGCCCCGGCGACGGGCTTCACCCTGGATCGTGGCACGGTTCGCAACGGCAGCCTGCGGTTTGCCGACCGGCAGTCGGGCCGGTTGGTGGCACTGGATGATGTCGATGCGGTGCTGAACGTCCCCGATTATGCCGGCCCCTTCACATTGACCCTCAGCGCACTGTCGGGCGGTCAGGCGGTGGGGCTGGACCTGAAGGGCGGGGTCTTCTCGGCCTTCGCCGCAGGGCGGGTGGTGCCGGTCACGCTGGGCCTGACCGCAGGAAGCACCAGGATCGGTTTCGAGGGGCGTGCCGGTCTTGCCCCACTGGCCGCAGATGGAGCGCTGACGGCGAACCTGGCAGACCTTCCTGCCCTGGGGCAGCTGATCGGCAGCGACCTGTCGCGCCCCGGGCCGGGGCTGGGACAGGACCGGCTGACGGTCACGGGCCAGCTGACGCTGGACGGCACCGGCGCGGCCTTCCTGCGCGAGGCCGAGATCGTGGCAGACCGGAACCGTATCACCGGTGACCTTGACCTGCGGCCTGGCGAGGCACGGCCAAAGCTCTCGGGCACGCTGACTGCCGGGCCGATCATGATCGGCGCCGTCAGGGACGCAGCGCCGGAGGGGGCGCAGACGCCGGGTTGGCCCGAGGACAGGATCGATGTCAGCGCCCTTGGCCTGCTGGATGCCGATGTCGCGTTTTCGGCACCATCTCTGGATCTGGGTGCCCTGAATCTGGGCGAGACCCGCGGCCGCGTCACCGTGGATCGGTCCCGCGCCGTGTTCGAGATCCGGCAGATGGTAGCGTACGGCGGTCAGGTGACCGGCGATTTCGTGGTGAACGGGCGCGGCGGATTGTCGGTCGGCGGCCGGCTCTCGCTTGCCGGGATGCAGATCCAGCCGCTTCTGTCCGATCTTGCCGGGTGGGACCGGCTGATCGCGACCGGGGATGTGCAGCTGCAATTCCTGGGCGTCGGCAACTCTGTCGCCGAGATCATGGCAGGGCTCAAGGGCGAGGGGGCGCTGGAACTGGGCAAGGGTGAACTCCGGGGCCTTGATATTGCGGGGATGCTGCGGACGCTGGACGCGGGGTATGTGGGCGAAGGCCAGCGGACGATCTTCGATGCTCTGGCCGGCACCTTCACCATCGAGGGCGGTGTCCTGTCGAACAGCGACCTGAAGCTGGTGGCGCCCTACCTTACCGCATCGGGCGCGGGCAAGATCGGGCTGGGCGCGCGTGAGCTGGATTATCGCATCCGGCCCACGGCCTTGGCAGCCGAGGACGGGACGGGCGGAGTGATGGTGCCCCTCTTGATCACCGGGCCCTGGTCCGACCCGAGCTATCGGCTTGATCTGGAAAGCATCGCGCGCGAGCGGATGGAGGCCGAGGCAAAGGCGGCAGAGGAACGTGCCAGGGCGGCAGCAAAGGCCGCGGAAGAACGCGCCCGTGCCGAACTGGAAGCCCGCCTGAAACAGGAGCTGGGCGTCGAGATCGCCCCGGGCGAATCGGCCGCAGACGCCGCCATCCGCCGCGCGCAGGAAGCCCTGGAAGACGAGGCACGCCGCGCGCTGGAAGAGATCCTGAACGGGAACTGAACGCCCTTGGGCGTTAACGAACGGCTCGCCCCCCCTGCCAGCTTCCGTCTGGCATCTGTCTGGCAGGTAGCTGGCTTTCGCGGGCGTTAACCTTTTCGTCGCAGGATGGCGGCCGCACAGGAGACCGCCCATGCCCGACCTTCGGAAACTGACCCCGCGCCAGGCCGCCCAGATGACCTACATGATGGACGTGATGCGGCACCCGAAATGGGACCTGCACAACTCCATCGAGATGACGGGCCGCATCCCGGCGGAGTGGCACGAGATCGCGCAGAAGCGGCCGACAAGCGGGAAGGAGAAGGTGACGCTGCGGCTGGAGGCGGATGTGCTGAAGTTCTTCCGGTCGATGGGGCCGGACTATGGGCCGCGGATCAATGATGTCCTGCGCAGCTACATGCACGCCCGGCTGGCGGGGGTGATCCGGGGGGGGCGGAGACGATATCACACTATCAGAATCGGGGGGCCCATGAGGGGCCGAAGCCGGGGTTCGAGGGGGAGGAGGGGAAGGGGGGCGAGGCGGATCGGCTGGCGCTGCCGGAGGCGTTGCGGCCTTGGGTGCGGTGAGGGGTTGGCGGTCTTAAACCCGATCTACGGGAATATGAGCGGAGGGGGGCGGATGCGGCGCGGTCGGGGAGGAACGTCGTAGGGTGCGCTACATCGCACCCTACGATCTGGGCCAGACCGCCCGCGAGACCATGAACGGCGCCGGCCAGGACGTGGGAAAAACGTCGGGTAGGCGATCAGCGTAGAGGCGAAGGAGGCTCAGGCGGGAATGTGCGATGAAATCAGAGTTCTTGGCGCGGATTTTCACCAAACGCTTGGAAAAGTTTTCAGGCCATGGAAAGCAAAGCAAGCGTTCAATCTGGTTGGGAGCCTGAAGAGGTCCGCCCGCGAAAGCGTTCGCGGGCGTTCGGCGCAGAAACGCTCCACTGGAGCGTTTTCTCCCCGGCGGAAGCCGGGGCCGCGCCTCACCCATCCATCTTCAAAGCCGAGATGAACGCCTCCTGCGGGATCTCCACCTTCCCGAACTGGCGCATCTTCTTCTTGCCGGCCTTCTGCTTCTCCAGAAGCTTCTTCTTCCGGGTCGCATCACCGCCATAGCACTTCGCCGTCACGTCCTTGCGCATCGCTGAAATGGTCTCGCGCGCGATCACCCGTCCGCCGATGGCCGCCTGGATCGGGATTTTGAACATATGGCGCGGGATCAGGTCCTTCAGCTTCTCGACCATCGACCGGCCGCGGGCTTCGGCCCGGTCGCGGTGGACCATCATCGCCAGCGCATCCACGGGTTCGTCGTTCACCAGGATCGACATCTTCACCAGATTGTCCTCGCGGTAGCCGCTGATCTGGTAGTCGAAGCTCGCGTAGCCCTTGGTTACCGATTTCAGCCGGTCGTAGAAGTCGAAGACCACTTCGGCGAGCGGCAGGTCGTATTCCACCATCGCCCGGTTGCCCGCATAGGTCAGGTTCAGCTGGATGCCGCGGCGGTCCTGACAAAGCTTCAGGATGTCGCCCAGATATTCGTCTGGCACCATGATCGTGGCCTTGATCCGCGGCTCCTCGATATGGTCCACGTAGGTCAGGTCGGGCATGTCGGCGGGGTTGTGGAGGTCGCGGACCTCGCCGTCCTTCATGTGCAGCTTGAAGACCACCGAAGGCGCGGTGGTGATGAGGTCAAGGTCGTATTCGCGTTCCAGCCGGTCGCGGACGACCTCGAGGTGGAGAAGGCCGAGGAAGCCCATGCGGAAGCCGAAGCCCAGGGCGGCCGAAGTCTCCATCTCGTAGGTGAAGGAGGCGTCGTTCAGCGCCAGCTTCTCGATGGCGTCGCGCAGCGCCTCGAAGTCGTTGGCGTCCACCGGAAAGAGACCGCAGAAGACGACCGGGACCGAGGGTTTGAAGCCGGGAAGCGGCGCGTCGCAGGGCCGCTTCTCGTGCGTGATCGTGTCGCCCACGCGCGTGTCGCGGACCTGCTTGATCGAGGCGGTGAAGACGCCGATTTCGCCGGGGCCAAGCTCCTCGATGTCCACCATCTGTGGTTTCAGCACGGCCAGCTTGTCGATGCCATAGACCGCGCCGGTCTGCATCATCTTGATGCGGTCGCCCTTGCGGATCACGCCGTCCACCACGCGGATCATCACGACGACGCCGAGGTAGGCGTCATACCAGCTGTCCACCAGCATGGCCTTGAGGGGCGCGTTGGCATCACCCTTCGGCGGCGGCAGGCGGTGGACGATGGCTTCCAGCACGTCGGGGATGCCGAGACCGGTCTTGGCCGAGATCGGGATCGCGTCACTGGCGTCGAGGCCGATCACGTCCTCGATGTTCTGTTTGACCCGCTCGGGTTCGGCCGCCGGCAGGTCGATCTTGTTCAGGACGGGGACGATCTCGTGCCCCGCGTCCAGCGCCTGATAGACGTTGGCCAGCGTCTGTGCCTCGACGCCCTGGGAGGCGTCCACGACCAGCAGCGATCCCTCGACTGCGCGCATGGAGCGGGAGACCTCGTAGGCAAAATCCACATGGCCGGGGGTGTCGATCAGGTTCAGGATATAGGTCTTGCCGTCCTTGGCCGGGTATTCGATGCGGACGGTGTTGGCCTTGATCGTGATGCCGCGTTCGCGCTCGATGTCCATCGAGTCCAGCAGCTGGGCCTTCATGTCGCGTTCGGCCACCGTGCCCGTCATCTGGATCAGGCGGTCGGCCAGCGTGGATTTGCCGTGGTCGATATGCGCCACGATGGAGAAGTTGCGGATGCGGTCGAGCTCGATCATGGGGCGCGTATAGCCTGAGCCGAGGTGCCGCGAAAGGGGGGGCTCCTCATGCGGTTTCGGCTTGTCGTCCCAGCGGGCGCGCCGGCTGAGGTGCCGGCAGGAAGGGGAAATGCCGACCGATGCGGCAGAGTGTCTCACGTTTTCGTGTGGGCCAGGATGCTTCCGGCCCCCGGGGCACCGGATGTTGTGGCAGGGGCCGCTCGGGTCCGCGAGGAATTGCGCCGATCGGCCGGTTTTCGCCAAGCCCATGGCAAGGTTGAAAAAAAGTCTTGGTGCGGTCATAGTTTCCATAGGAAAACGACCGGAGCGGAGGGGGGCTTGCCCGTCTTTCGGCTCGGCAACAGAGGCAGAGCATATGAAGATCCATATCCTTGCAGTCGCGGTGGCGACCAGCGTCTCGATGATGTCCGCCGCCGTATGGGCCGGTCCGATCCAGCGGGCCTGCATGGCATCAGACCGCGGCGGCAACAGGGCCCTTTGCAGCTGCATCCAGCAGGCGGCGGACATGACATTGTCGGGTGCCGATCAACGGCGGGCGGCGAAGTTCTTCCGCGATCCCGATCTTGCCCATGCGACTTGGGTGTCGCAGACCAAGGCGGACGATGCCTTCTGGGAGCGTTACAAGACCTTCGGCCAGACAGCCGAGGCCTATTGCGGCCGCTGAACCCGCTGGCAGGCGGGAAGACCGCGCGCGCCACTTCTTCGGCTTGCAGGCAAGCCGATCGCCGTGAGTGCCCAGTTCATGGATATCGGTGCCGATCGCATGGATCGGGTCCGTGACATGGATCGGGCCGTTCCCGATCCTTCGGCGCAATCGGCGTCAGGGGCTTCCGGAACGCAGATGCCGGCATGGTTCGGGTTGCACCTCTGGGCACGGGTCAGGTGTGTACCAAAGATCACCGACGGGACAAGGACGCTGCTTGCTTCCTTATCAAGGCGACATGACGGGAAGGGGCGGCCGTGATTCCCGCACAGTCAACCGGGAAGTGCGCCTTTGGTCTCCGGAGGGCGCGAAGCCGCCCATGCGAAAGGGCCCCGCCTTCGACCGGAAGACGGGGCCCTATTACGTGATTGCGATGGCTCAGGCGCCAGCCTGGGCCTTGGCGATCTCTTTCTTGATCTTCAGCGCGGCGGGCGAAAGATCCTCGTCCCTGGCCTTGGCCAGATAAGCGTCAAGACCGCCCCGGTGATCGACCGAGCGCAGGCCGGCTGCCGAAACACGCAGCTTGAACGACTGCCCCAGCACGTCCGAGATCAGCGTAACCTCGTTCAGGTTCGGCAGGAACCGGCGGCGGGACTTGTTGTTGGCGTGGGAGACGGTGTTGCCCGTCATCGGTCCCTTGCCGGTGAGTTCGCAGACGCGCGACATTGCGGTGTTCCTTCGATTCGTCAAAAGCGGGGGAAGGCGGGGAATCCCCGGCCCTCGAATGCGATTGGGGGCGTTTACGGGGAACGCGCGCCAAGGTCAAGCGGGAAGGCGCGCGATCCGGCCGGTCCTGAGCTTAGCGCCCAAGCAGCCGAAGCATCTCTGCCGCCGCGACCTCGGGGGTAAGCGCGCCCTCGGCCACCCGATCGCCGAGGCTGGCCATCAGACCCTTTTGCGGCTCGCGCGAAAGCGCGGCCAGAAGGCCCTGGCGCACCTCTTCCTCGAACCAGTGGCGGGCCTGGGCGGCGCGGGTGCGGTCCCAGTGGCCGTGTTCCTTGCGCCAGGCCACCAGCGTCTGCATCGCCTCCCAGGCGGCGTCCAGCCCGTCGTCGGCCAGAGCCGAGACCGGCAGCGCCTTGGGGAAGCCCGGTGGATCCTGCGGGCGGCGGCGCAGGAGTTGCAGCGCCCCGGCATAGTCCGCTACGGTGCGCAGCGCGGCGGGTTTCAGGTCGCCGTCGGCCTTGTTCACCAGGATCAGGTCGGCCATCTCCATGATCCCGCGTTTCACGCCCTGCAACTCGTCCCCGCCCGCCGGGGCGAGGAGGAGGAGGAAGAGGTCGGAGAGTTCCGCCACCACGGTTTCCGACTGGCCGACGCCCACCGTCTCGATCAGCACCACGTCGAAGCCCGCGGCCTCGCACAAGGCCACCGCCTCGCGCGTGCGGCGTGCGACGCCGCCGAGTTGGCTTTGGCTGGGCGAGGGGCGGATGAAGGCGCGCGGGTCGCGCGAGAGCCGTTCCATTCGCGTCTTGTCGCCGAGGATCGAGCCGCCGGAGCGCGCCGAGGAGGGATCGACCGCCAGCACGGCGACCTTGAGGCCCTGCCCGGTCAGCATCAGGCCGAAGGTTTCGATGAAGGTGGACTTGCCGACGCCCGGCGTGCCGGACAGCCCGATGCGCAGCGCCTCGCGCCTCGGTTCGCGCAGCGCGCCCAGCAGCGCCAGCGCCTGTGCCCTGTGGTCGGGGCGGGCGCTTTCGACCAGCGTGATCGCACGGGCAAGCGCCCGGCGGTCGCCGTTACGGATCAGTCGGGCGCAGTCTGCGGTGTCCATGCCGGCTTTGTGCCGGATCGGACCAGACTTGGCGAGGGGCGGCCAGAAGTTTTTTTGCGTCGAATGGCTGTGGCAACAGGGTCTTGCCTTGCCGCAGGATGCGCCGGTGGGCCCGCTCTGCCACCCTCAGCGGCGGGGCTACAGAAATCCGCGCCAGACCAGCACGGCGATGACCGCGACGATCAGGAACAGGATGCCGTAGCCGACAAAGCCCACCATGCCGGCAA
This sequence comes from Tabrizicola caldifontis, assembly GCF_004762095.1. GTDB lineage: Bacteria > Pseudomonadota > Alphaproteobacteria > Rhodobacterales > Rhodobacteraceae > Tabrizicola > Tabrizicola caldifontis. Next base: position 112,721 of record NZ_SIJH01000007.1, on the reverse strand, counting down.
TCGTTTCCTTCCGGCGACTGGCGGGGTCGATGGCGGTCAGGTGGCGCACGCAAGCGTCATAGGCTTCAGCTACCGCGCCCATGTCGATCTGGCCCAGAAGCTTTGGGTTCTGCGCCCGTTCGGCCGAAACAGCCAGAAGTTCGGCCCCCTCGCGCACTCGCCTGGGCAGCAGCCGCCCGCCGCGGCGCAGTTTCGCCGCCAGATCGCGCCCGCTCACGGCCAGGCGCTCTTCAAGAAGCTGCGCCACCCGATCGGCCATCTGCTGGATCGCAACCGCGCTCATGCCTGACCCTCCTGGTTCGGTTGTGAAGCTAAGGCCAAGGCAGGCGCTATTCAACCGGTCTGGTCACGCCGCACCAACAGGGCTAGACAGTCGCCATGCTTGCCACGATCCGCCATCCGGCCGCTGCGTCCCTTGCCCCGACCCTGGTGATTGCCCATGGCCTGTACGGTTCGGGGCGGAACTGGGGGGTGATCGCGCGCCGGCTGGCCGACCGCCGGGATGTCGTGGCAGTGGACATGCGCAACCACGGCGACAGCCCGCGCTTTCCGGTGCATGGCTATCCCGAGATGGCAGCCGACCTGGCAGAAGTCATAAGGGCCATTGGCGCACCTGTCGATCTGCTGGGGCATTCGATGGGGGGGAAAGCGGCAATGCAGCTGGCGCTGACGCAGCCGGGGCTGATCCGGCGGCTGATCGTCGCCGATATCGCCCCGGTGGCCTACGAACATGACCAGACGCGCCATGCCCGCGCCATGGCCTCTCTGGATCTGACACGCATCACCTCGCGCGCCGAGGCCGATGCCGCACTTGCCGCGGCGGGGGTGGGGGATCCGGCGCTGCGGGCCTTCTTCCTGCAATCGCTGGATCTGCGCCAGCACCCGCCGCGCTGGAAGCTGAACCTGGAAGTTCTGGAAGCCGAGATGCCGAAGATCGTCGGCTGGCCCGGCACACAGGGGCGCTTCGACGGACCCGTGCTGTTCCTGACCGGGGCGGAAAGCCCCTATGTCCGCCCCGAGCACCGCGAGACGATCCGGGCCCTGTTCCCAAAGGCGCGTTTTGCAAGGATCCCCGGCGCAGGGCACTGGCTGCACGCCGAGAAGCCGCGTGAATTCGAGGAAACCGTCAGGGTCTTCCTGGACACCTAGAACTGCGCCGAACCGCCTGCATAGCGTAGCAGGCGCCCGCCAGCTCGCGTGATGCGGGCAGCAGGGCAGAATGAGACGGGCCGCTGCCCCCTCTCTCCGTTCCTGACGGAGTGGGGAATGCACCTTTTGGCCGCTGCTACGCCTTGCCTAGGGCCGGCTCAGGTCTGGATCAGCCGGGCGACGAACCAGCTGACCGGCAAGGCGAGGATCGCCCCCGCCGCCGCTGCCCCGACGATTGGCCATAGCGTGACGTAGCCAAGGGACAGGACCAGTATGACCCCTGACCCGGCCATCGCCACGCCAATCATGGAAAACAGGATCATCATCAGGCGCATTGCGGAACCCTTCTGCGATTGATGCCTGTGCCGAAACTGGCGGGGCCCGGTCAGGCATGCCTTGATCCCGATCAAGTTTCCGCGAGGAGGTGCCCCCTCGTGCGGCACATCGCCGTCAGGCGGTCGCCAGCACCATGCACAGTGCCTCTGGCGACAGCGGGACTGGGTTTCCCTTCATCGACGAGGCCGAGCAGGCCGCCTCGGCAACCCGGGCATGGTCGCTTGCGGCGAGGCCCAGCTCGGCAAGGCCGGGCAAGCCGGCTCCCCGCGCCCAGGACTGAAGCGCAAGGGGCGCGGCCTCGACCGAGCAGCCAAGTTGCGTGGCAATGATGGAACAGACCTCGTCCAGCCGCGCCCGGGCCGCGCCCGTTGCCGCTGCCCGGTTCGCGGCCAGGACCGGGCCAAGCAGCGCGCCGCAGATCACGCCATGGGCTGCGCCGGTCATCCCGCCGATCACGCCCGCCAGCCCGTGCACCGCGCCCAGCCCTGCATTGGCCAGCGCCAGCCCGCCGCACAAGCTGACCCAAGCCATGCGATCCCGCGCCTCGGCCTCTTCGCCCCGCATCAGGCGCATCAGCGCCTGCATCCCGGTGGCGATGGCGGGCCGCGCCAACGCATCGGTGTAGGGTGTGGCCTTGAGCGAGACATAGGGCTCGATAACCTGCGTCACGGCGTCGAGGCCCGAGGCCAGAGTCACCGTCCGCGGGCAACCGTCCGTCAGCGCCGGATCGACGATGGCCAGCCGCGCCACCATCCGGTCGTCGCGGAGGCTGACCTTGCGGCCCAGATCAGGCAAGCCGATGACCGCGTTCTTCGTTACCTCGGCTCCGGTTCCAGCCGTGGTAGGCAGCGCGACGTAGGGCAAGGGGTTGGCGGTCAGCGGCAGGCCCTTGCCCACAACCTCAAGATGCTCCATCGGCCCGTCGGGGGCGGGGATCAGCGCCGCCAGCGCCTTGCCGAGGTCCAGCGCCGCCCCGCCCCCCAGCGCGACCACACAATCCGGCCGGTGCGCGCGCGCGGTGGCAAGGGCGGTCTGAAGGTCGGCCAGCGTGGGTTCGCCCGCACAAGGCAGGGCCAGCGTATCCGGCCCCAGGGCCGTCACCAGCCAGGCCGCCCGGGCAGGGTTTGCGCCATGGATCACCAGAACGCGCGCGCCTAGGGCGCGGATCAGGTTCGGGGCCTTCGCTGCCTCGCCCCGGCCAAAGAGGATGCGACCGGGCGCTGTGATGCCGAAGGGGGTCATACCGACATCGTGGCGGCGATGGCCTTGCGCCAGCGGGCGTATTTAGCGTCGCGGGTGGCGGCGTCCATCGCGGGTTCGAACCGGCGGTCGAGCGCCCAGGATTTTGCGAACTCCTCCGGCCCGCCTGCCACGCCCGCCTGCATTGCGGCAAGGTAGGCCGCGCCTAGGGCTGTCGTCTCGGTCACCTTCGGCCGGTCCACCGGGGCGCCCAGGATGTCGGCCAGGAACTGCATGGTCCAGTCGCTGGCGGTCATCCCGCCATCAACCCGCAGGACGCCCTGCGCTTCGGTGCCCCAGTCGGCGCGCATCGCTTCCAGCAGGTCGCGGGTCTGGTAGCCCACGCTTTCCAGCGCTGCGCGCGCGAATTCTGCGGGGCCGGAGTTGCGTGTCAGCCCGAAGACAGCGCCCCGGCAGTCGGGCCGCCAGTAGGGCGCGCCAAGCCCGGTGAAGGCGGGGACAAGGATCACGCCCTGCGCCTCTTCGGCGGCTTCGGCAAGGGGCTGGGTCTCTTTCGCCTCTCGGATGATCTTCAGCCCGTCGCGCAGCCACTGGACCACGGCGCCGGCGATGAAGATCGAGCCTTCGAGCGCGTAGGTCGGCTTGCCCTTCAGCTGGTAAGCGATGGTGGTCAGCAGTCGGTTTTTCGAGGGCACCCTGTCCCGCCCTGTGTTCAGCAGGGCAAAGCAGCCGGTGCCGTAGGTTGACTTCATCATGCCGGGGCTGAAGCAGGCCTGGCCCACGGTTGCCGCCTGCTGGTCGCCCGCAACGCCAAGGATCGGGATCTCGCGGCCGAAAAGATCGGGCCGGGTGGTGCCGAAATAGGCGGCGCAGTCCTTCACCTCGGGCAGGAGGGCCATGGGCACTCCCAGAAGCCGGCAGATGTCTGCGTCCCAGCGGCCTTCGGCGATGTTGTAAAGCATGGTCCGCGAGGCGTTTGTGGCGTCGGTAGCATGCACCTTGCCGCCGGTCAGGTTCCAGATCAGCCAGCTGTCCACCGTGCCGAAGGCAAGCTCGCCCCGCTCGGCCCGGGGGCGGGCGTCTTCGACATTGTCAAGCAGCCACTTGACCTTGGTGCCCGAGAAATAGGGGTCAAGCAGCAAGCCCGTGCGTTCGGTGATCATGGCCTCGTGCCCGGCGGCCTTGAGATCGGCGCAGGTCTCGGCGGTTCGGCGGTCCTGCCAGACGATGGCGGGGTGGATCGGCTGGCCGGTGGCGCGATCCCAGATCAGGGTCGTCTCGCGCTGGTTGGTGATGCCGATGGCGGCAATGTCGGTGGCCTTGATCCCCGCCTTCTCGATCGCGGCCCGTGCAGTTGCCGCGACGGTGGACCAGAGATCGGCCGGGGCATGTTCCACCCAGCCGGGGCTGGGGTAGTGCTGGGCGAATTCCTCCTGCGCGGTCGCGACCGGCCGCAGCGATGCATCGAAGAGGATCGCGCGGGAAGAGGTGGTGCCCTGATCGATGGCAAGGATATGGGTCATGGGGCGAGCCTGCGGAAAGCAGCGTCCACGCGGGACAGACAGATCGGGTCAGAGATTTCAAGCGCTTGCCCGTAAGCAGCGAGAAAACCTTAACGGCTCTCCGATGCCCGGCGCCAGCGCCCTGGGCAAGAATTTTCGAAAATTCCTGCCAAATTTCTTGCAAGAAACTTGGCGCGGGCGGCGCCATGCGGCACCGCCCGCCCCGGAAGGCTTACTGCCAGGACTTGATCAGCTCGTCATAGCTGATGGTCTTGGGCTCTTCGTCCTCGTTCTCGAGCTTCGCGACCGGGGCGCCGGGAGCATCAAGCCAGACCTGCGGATCCTGCGGCTCGTTCAGCTTCGGGCCGATGTCGCCCTGCACGCCAGAGCGTTCCAGACGTTCCAGCACCTTCTCCTGCTCGGCGCAGAGCGCATCCAGCGCCTCTTGCGGGGTCTTGGCCCCCGACATGGCGTCGCCGATGTTCTGCCACCACAGCTGGGCCAGCTTCGGATAGTCCGGCACGTTCGTCCCGGTCGGCGACCAGCGCACCCGGTCGGGAGAGCGGTAGAACTCGATCAGACCGCCAAGCTGTGGTGCGCGGTCGGTGAAGCTCTGGTGCTGGATGGTCGATTCGCGGATGAAGGTCAGGCCGACATGGGACTTCTTCACGTCCACGGTCTTCGAGGTGACGAACTGGGCGTAAAGCCAGGCCGCCTGGGCGCGGTCCACCGGGGTGGACTTGAGCAGGGTCCAGGACCCGGCGTCCTGATAGCCGACCTTCATGCCTTCCTTCCAGTACACGCCATGCGGCGAGGGGGCCATGCGCCACTTGGGCGTGCCGTCCTCGTTCATCACCGGCAGGCCGGGCTTGACCATGTCGGCGGTGAAGGCGGTGTACCAGAACATCTGCTGCGCGATCGAGCCCTGCGCCGGAACCGGACCGGCCTCGCCGAAGGTCATGCCTTGCGCTTCCGGCGGCGAGTACTTCTGCAGCCACTCGATCGCCTTGGTCACGGCATAGACCGCCGCCGCGTCGTTGGTCGCGCCGCCGCGGGCCACGCAGGAGCCGACGGGACGCGAATTCTCGTCCACGCGGATGCCCCATTCATCGACCGGCAGGCCGTTCGGCTCGCCGATGTCGCCCATGCCGGCCATCGACATCCAGGCATCGGTGTAGCGCCAGCCGAGGCTGGGATCCTTCTTGCCGTAGTCCATGTTGCCATAGACGCCGGTCGCCGGACCGCCGATGTAGGACATGTCGCGGCCGGTGAAGAATTCGGCGATGTCCTCATAGGCCGACCAGTTCAGCGGCACGCCAAGGTCATAGCCATACTTGGCCTTGAAGTCCTCCATGGTCTTGGGGTCGGTGAACCAGTCGTAGCGGAACCAGTAGAGGTTTGCGAACTGCTGGTCGGGCAGCTGGTAGATCTTGCCGTCCGGCCCGGTGGTGAACTTGATGCCGATGAAGTCGTTGATGTCGAGGTTGGGGTTGGTGACGGCCTTGCCCTCGTTCGCCATCCAGTCGGTCAGGTTGTAGGCCTGCTGATAGCGCCAGTGGGTGCCGATCAGGTCGCTGTCGTTGATGTAGGCGTCATAGATGTTCTCGCCCGACTGCATCTGCGTCTGCAGTTTTTCCACCACGTCGCCTTCGCCGATCAGGTCATGGGTGACCTTGATCCCGGTGATCGCGGTGAAGGCCGGGGCCAGCACCTTGGATTCGTATTCGTGGGTGGTGATGGTCTCCGAGACCACCTTGATCTCCATGCCCGCATAGGGCTTGGCGGCGTCGATGAACCACTGCATCTCCGCTTCCTGTTCGGCGCGGGAAAGGCTGGACAGATCGCCGATCTCGGCATCGAGGAAGGCTTTCGCCGCCTCCATGTCGGCCCAGGCGGGGGCCTGCATGGCCATGAGCGCAAGCGCCATGGCCGTTGCGGTTGTGCGAAGTCTCATCGTGATTCCTCCCAGAATGTTGAGACGTTTCGGTTGTGGCCCCGGGCGATTCTGTCTCCTCCGCCCGAGGGTCTTGCTTTCCCCACTAGACCCAGCGGAAAACCGCTGCGGCATAGGCGAGGCAGAGGATGAGCGCGCCCCACAGTGCGTCGGGGCCCGCAACGTAGAGCCAGCCAAGATGGATGAAGGCCGAACCCAGAAGCGTGATGAACAGCCGGTCGCCGCGCGTTGTCTCGATCCGCAGGATGCCGACACGCGGGGTTTCCGGAAAGCGGATGGCAAGCAGCGTCATCACGATCAGCAGCGCCGCGATGCACCAGAAGAAGAGGGCGACCGGAAAGGTCCAGGCCATCCAGAAGCCGGGGATCAGCTGGCCGGTCCATTCCTTCGCCCCGTCCTTCACTGGCACGGCGGCATAGAGCACAGCAAGGATGGCCAGCATGATCGCCGCGATGACAAGGTAGATCACAGTCCAGCGGGATGCGGTCATGGTCACACCCTCCCCAGGGCGAAGCCCTTGGCGATGTAGTTGCGGACGAAGTAGATCACCAAGGCGCCTGGCACGATGGTCAGGACGCCGGCGGCTGCGAGCACCCCCCAATCCATGCCAGAGGCAGAGACCGTGCGGGTCATGGTGGCGGCGATCGGCTTGGCGAAGGTCGTGGTCAACGTGCGGGAAAGCAGCAGTTCCACCCACGAGAACATGAAGCAGAAGAAGGCGGCGACGCCGATCCCGCTGGCGATGAGCGGCATGAAGATCTTCACGAAGAAGGTCGGGAAGCTGTAGCCGTCGATGTAGGCGGTCTCGTCGATTTCCTTCGGGACGCCGCGCATGAAGCCTTCCAGGATCCAGACGGCCAGCGGCACGTTGAACAGGCAGTGCGCCAGGGCCACGGCGATATGGGTGTCGATCAGGTTCATCGCCGAATAGAGCTGGAAGAAGGGCAGCGCGAAGACGGCCGGCGGCGCCATGCGGTTTGTCAGCAGCCAGAAGAACAGGTGCTTGTCGCCCATGAAGCTGTAGCGGCTGAAGGCGTAGGCCGCAGGCAGCGCGACGGTGATCGAGATGACCGTGTTCAGCACGACATAGATCAGGCTGTTGACATAGCCCATGTACCAGCTGGGGTCGGTCAGGATGACCATGTAGTTGCGGAAGGTCAGGTTCTGCGGCCAGAGCGTGAAGGACGAGGTGATCTCGGTGTTCGTCTTCAGGCTCATGTTCACCAGCCAGTAGATCGGCACCAATAGGAACAACAGGTAGATCGTCATCACGATGGCATTGGACCGGATGCGCATCAGCGGGCCTCCTCGCGGTCGAGGTTGGTCATCACGGTGTAGAAAACCCACGAGATCAGCAGGATGACCAGGAAGTACATGATCGAGAAGGCGGCGGCGGGGCCCAGGTCGAACTGGCCTGTGGCCATCTTCGCCAAGTCGATCGACAGGAAGGTGGTCGAGTTGCCCGGACCGCCACCGGTGACGACGAAGGGCTCGGTGTAGATCATGAAACTGTCCATGAAGCGCAACAGGATGGCGATGAGCAGGACGCCCTTCATCTTCGGCAGCTCGATGTAGCGGAACACGGACCAGCGGGTGGCCTGGTCGATCCTGGCGGCCTGATAATAGGCCTGCGGAATCGACTGCAGCCCGGCATAGGCCAGAAGCGCCACCAGCGAGGTCCAGTGCCAGACATCCATCACGATGACGGTGATCCAGGCATCCAGCGGGTCATTGGTGTAGTTGTAGTCGATGCCCATGCCTTGCAGCGCCCGCCCGAGAAGGCCGATGTCCACCCGGCCGAAGATCTGCCAGATCGTGCCGACCACGTTGAACGGGATCAGAAGCGGCAGGGCCATCAGGACGAGGCAGAGGCTGGCCCAGAAGCCCTTCTTCGGCATGTTCAGGGCGATGAAGATGCCAAGGGGCACCTCGATCGCCAGGATGATGAGCGAGAACATCACCTGCCGGCCCAGCGCCGCGCGCAGGCGTTCGGAATGGATCATGTCATCGAACCATTCGATGCCGGTCCAGAAGAACTGGTTGTTTCCGAACGTGTCGTTGAAGGCATAGTTGACCACCGTCATCAGCGGCAGCACGGCCGAGAACGCGACCAGCACCAGCACCGGCAGGACGAGGAGCCAGGCCTTGTTGTTCTGGGTCTTTTCCATGGCTCAGCCCCCCGCCGGCGCAACGCGCCAGTCGTTCGCGTAGACGTTTATCTTTGCCGGCGGGAAGCCGGCGCGCGCCTCGGCTGGCACGCTCATGCCTTCGGGCAGGATCGCGTTCAGCGGCTGGCCCTGGAACTCGGCCCGGACGATCCGGTGGCGACCCACGTCCTCGACACGTTTCACCTTTACCGGCAGCCCCTCGTCAGAGATGGTCACATAGTCCGGGCGAATGCCGATCTGGGTACGGCCCGTCATTGGACCATAGGTCGCACCAAGGGCGATCTTCGCGCCTTGCACGCTCGCCTCGGATCCGGAAATCTCAGCGTCCAGCAGGTTCATCCCCGGCGAGCCGATGAAATAGCCCACGAAGGTATGCGCCGGGGTCTCGAACAGATCCTCGGGGGTGCCCATCTGCACCACGCGGCCGTCGTGCATCACCACGACCTTGTCGGCGAAGGTCAGCGCCTCGGTCTGGTCATGGGTGACGTAGATCATCGTATGGCCGAATTCGCGGTGCAGCGACTTCAGCTGGGTGCGCAGTTCCCATTTCATGTGCGGGTCGATGACGGTCAGCGGCTCGTCGAAGAGGATCGCGTTCACGTCCTCGCGCACCATGCCGCGGCCGAGACTGATCTTCTGCTTGGCATCCGCAGTCAGCCCGCGCGCCTTGCGGGTCAGCATGTCCTCCATCCCGATCATGCGGGCGATCTGGTCCACCCGACGGGCGATGTAGGCCGCGTCCATCCCCCGGTTGCGCAGGGGGAAGGCAAGGTTGTCGCGCACGGTCATCGTGTCGTAGACGACCGGGAACTGGAACACCTGGGCGATGTTGCGTTCGGTCGTCGGCGCGTCGGTCACGTCGCGGTCGCCGAACAGCACCCGGCCCTGACTGGGGCGCAGCAGGCCCGAAATGATGTTCAGAAGTGTGGTCTTGCCACAGCCCGAGGCGCCCAGGAGCGCATAGGCCCCGCCGTCCTCCCAGACATGGTCCATTTCCTTCAGCGCGAAATCGGCCTCGCTGGCCGGGTTCGGCAGGTAACTGTGCGCAAGGTTCGAAAGCGTGATCCGGGACATGTCACACCGCCATCGCGTAAGGGGCTGGCGCCGCAAGGCGGCCCGTTTGGTCGAACAGATAGACATGCGCCGGATCGACATAGACCGAGGCCCGGGTGCCTGCGTCCATCGGATGCACTCCGTGCACAAGCCCGACCCAGCGGTCCGCGCCATGGTCCAGATGCAGGAAGGTTTCGGACCCGGTGATCTCGGTTGCGCCGATCGTGCAGCGGAATTCCACCGCGTCGCCGGAATGGCGGTTCAGCGTGACATGGTTCGCCCGGAAGCCGGCCAGATAGCTGCCGTCGGCAAGGTCACGCGCGGCACCTGTGGCCGGGGCATGGGCAGTCTCGCCAAAGGTCAGGCGGGAGGCTTCCTTCCGGCAGGAGACGAAGTTCATGGGTGGGTCGCTGAAGACGCGCGCCGTGGTGGAATCGCCCGGCAGCCTGTAGACCTGCGGCGTCGGCCCGAACTGTGTGACCCGGCCTTCCCAAAGGGTGGCGGTGTTGCCGCCAAGGAGCAGCGCTTCTTCCGGCTCGGTCGTGGCATAGACGAAGATCGCGCCCGAGGCCTCGAAGATGCGCGGGATCTCGACCCGCAGTTCCTCGCGCAGCTTGTAGTCCAGGTTCGCCAGTGGTTCATCCAGCAGCACCAGACCCGCGCCCTTGACCAGCGCCCGCGCCAGGGCGCAGCGTTGTTGCTGGCCCCCGGACAGTTCCAGCGGCTTGCGGGTCAGCATGGGGGTCAGGCGCAGCATTTCCGCCGTTTCGCGCACCGCGCGGTCGATCTGGTCCTTGGGCCGGCCCATCAGCCGCAGGGGCGAGGCTATGTTGTCGTAGACCGTCATCGCCGGATAGTTGATGAACTGCTGGTAAACCATCGCCACCTTGCGGTCTTGCACGCGCACGCCGGTCACGTCGCGGCCTTCCCAGTGGACACGTCCCGTGGTCGGCTGGTCGAGCCCGGCCATCAGCCGCATCAGGCTGGTCTTGCCGGACAGGGTCGGACCAAGCAGCACGTTCATCGTGCCGTTCTGCAGGGTCAGATCGGTCGGGTGGATATGCACCCTGCCCGCCACCGACCGTGAGACCCCTTTCAGTTCAAGCGTCATTCCAGTCCCCTATTCCGCCGCCGGGCTGACTGCCCGGCCCGCGTCCGCCCCGACCTGTCCGGCCATGAAACGGTCGAGTTCTTCGATCTGTTCGGCCGTCATCCGCAGCCCCAGCTTCGAGCGGCGCCAGACGACGTCGGCGGCGGTCACCGCCCATTCCTGCGCCATCAGCCATCGAACCTCGGCTTCGGTCAGGGTGGCGCCGAAATCCCGGCCCAGCGCCTCGGCGCTGCCCGCGTTGCCCAGGATGGTGAAGGCTTCGGTCCCGTAGGCACGGATCATCCGGCCTGCCCAGTAATCGGTCAGGAACGGATACCGCCCCTTCAGCTTTGCGGTCAGTGCGGCCACCCCGTCATGCGGAAAATCGCCGCCCGGAAGCGCCATGCGGGCGGTCCAGGCGGAAGTCGCCTTCGGGAAGAAGGGTGCAAGCTTCGCCAGGGCAGATTCGGCCAGACGGCGGTATGTGGTGATCTTGCCGCCGAACACGTTCAGAAGGGGCGCGCCGTTGCGGTCGAGGCTGAGCACATAGTCGCGCGTGGCCGCGGTGGCCGATTTGGCCCCGTCGTTGTACAGCGGTCGGACACCGGAATAGGTCCAGACCACATCCTCCTTCGTCACGGGATTGGCGAAGTACTGGCTGGCGAAGGCCAGAAGGTAGTCGCGCTCTTCGTCGGTGCAGCGGGCATCCCCGGGCGCGCCCTGATGGTCCTTGTCGGTCGTGCCGATCAGGGTGAAGTCCTGCTCGTAGGGGATGGCAAAGATGATCCGCCCGTCGGTTCCCTGGAAAAAATAGCAGCGGTCATGGTCGAAAAGCCGGCGCGTCACGATGTGCGAGCCGCGCACCAGCCGTACGCCTTCCGACGAATTGATCCGGGCAACATTGCGGATCACCTCTTCGACCCACGGCCCGCCGGCATTGACCAGGACGCGCGCCATGTGCTCCTGCCGACCGTGCGGGCCTTCGGTGGTGACGTGCCACAGATCGTCCCGGCGTTCCGCGCTGACCACGCGGGTCCGGGTCAGGATCCGCGCCCCACGCATGGCCGCGTCGCGGGCGTTCAGCACAACAAGGCGCGAATCCTCCACCCAGCAGTCGGAATATTCGAACGCCTTGCGAAACCCGGGTTTCAGGGGCCTGCCGGCCGGATCCCGCGTCAGGTCCAGCGTGCGGGTCGGTGGCAGGATCTTCCGTCCGCCCATCGTGTCGTAGAGGAAGAGCCCCAGCCGGATCAGCCAGTCGGGCCGACGCCCCCTGGCCCAGGGCATCACCCAGCCCAGAAGCCGCGATGTAGGCGTGTCGCTGTCGAAGCGCATGTCCGGCGACAGGGGCAGGACGAAGCGCATGGGCCAGCTGATGTGCGGCATGGCGACCAGCAGCGTCTCGCGTTCCTCCAGCGCCTCGCGCACCAGGCGGAACTCGAAATATTCCAGATAGCGCAGGCCCCCGTGGAAAAGCTTGGTCGAAGCAGAAGAGGTGCCCTGGGCCAGATCACCCTGTTCGGCCAACGTCACCGTCAACCCGCGGCCAGTCGCGTCGCGCGCGATGCCGCAGCCGTTGATTCCGCCCCCGATGATGAAGAGATCGCTTGCGACCCCTGCCGATACGTCTGTCACGTGGGTTCCTCCCCGGGCACAACCTGTGCCGATCGTCACGATTCCGTCAACCCAGAATTTTTCGTTTACGCGCGCTTTTTTCCAAAACGAACATCTACGCGCAAACTATTGTGGAAAATGCTGCAAGTGCAGCGAGATTCTTCTGCAAACGCAAGAAAACGAAAATGTCGCAGCCCAACAAAGCCGCTGACAGGTGCGCCGGGACGTGGCAGAAAGCAAAAGCGCGGGATACGAAGGGAAGGGAACGTGGCTCTCAACTTCCGTCAGACGGAAATCCTGGAACTCGCCCGGGCCGAGGGGCGCGTCATGGTCGAGGATCTTGCCCAGCGCTTTGATGTGACCTTGCAGACCATCCGGCGCGATCTGTCCGACCTGGCCGATGCGGGGCATCTGGACCGGGTGCATGGCGGGGCGGTGCTGCGAACGGGCGTGGCGAACATCGGCTACGAGGCGCGGCGGCGGATGAACGAGGGCGCCAAGGCCGCCATTGCCAAGGCCTGCGCGGCGGCGATCCCGGACAATTGCAGCCTGATCCTGAACCTCGGCACCACGACCGAGGCGGTGGCGCGTGAGCTGCTGAGCCATCGCAACATTACCGTCATCACCAACAACATGAACGTGGCGAACACGCTGGTCGCCAATCCGGGCTGCGAGATCGTTGTGGCAGGCGGTGCGCTGCGGCGCACTGATGGCGGGCTGGTGGGCGAGCTGACCACCCAGTTCTTCGAACAGTTCAAGGTCGATTATGCCGTCATCGGGGTGTCGGCCCTGGACCGTGACGGCGACCTGCTGGATTTCGACCTGGCCGAGGTAAGGGTCTCGAAGGCGATCATCCGACAATCGCGCAAGGTGTTTCTGGTGGCGGATCATTCCAAGCTGGACCGGTCCGCCCCTGCGCGGCTGGCATCCCTGTCGGAAATCACCACGCTGTTCACCGACCAGCCCCTGCCGCAGGACCTCATGCGCAAGTGCGAAGCCTGGGGAACCGAGGTTCAGGTTGCCGGCTGAAGCCCCCTCATGCTTGTAGGCGGCGGCGGTGCGGACTAAACCCGTTGCCGAAACGGCAAGAGGCGGGTGGATGACTGATACCTCGCAAGCGGTCGAGGAACGGCCGAAGTCGAAGCGGCTGGGCGCGTTGCGGGGGTTGGCCCCCTTCCTGCGGCCCTATCGCGGGCTGGCGGCGCTGGCCGTGGTCGCGCTGATCCTGACGGCGGCGATCAGCCTGATCCTGCCCCTGGCCGTGCGCCGGGTGGTGGACGGGTTCAACGACGGCGATGCCGCCCTGCTGGACCAGTATTTCGGCGCCGCGCTGGTCATTGCGGCGCTTCTCGCGCTGGGAACGGGGCTGCGCTACTACCTGGTCACGCGGCTGGGTGAACGGGTGGTGGCCGACATCCGCAAGGCGCTGTTCGATCGGGTGCTGGGCATGTCGCCCGCCTTCTTCGAACGCATCCTGACCGGCGAGGTGCTGAGCCGGATCACCACCGACACCACGCTGATCCTGTCGGTCATCGGTTCTTCCGTCTCGGTCGCCTTGCGCAACCTGCTGATCCTGATCGGCGGGCTGGTCCTGCTGTTCCTGACCTCGGCCAAGCTGACGGGGCTGGTCCTGCTGATCGTGCCGGCGATCGTGGTGCCGATCATCGTGCTGGGCCGCCGGCTGCGCCGGCTGTCGCGCGAAAACCAGGACTGGATCGCCAACTCTTCGGGCGCGGCTTCCGAGGCGCTTCTGTCGGTGCAGACGGTGCAGGCCTTCACCCATGAGGGGCCCACCCGGGCCACCTTCGCCGATGTGACCGAAAAAAGCTTCGTGAGCGCGAAGACGCGGATCAGGACACGCGCGGTGATGACTGTGATCGTGATCTTCCTGACCTTTGCGGGAATCGTCGGTGTCCTGTGGGTCGGTGCGCGCGACGTCCGGGCCGGGGCCATGAGCGTGGGCGAGCTGATCCAGTTCGTGATCTACGCGGTGATGGTGGCCGGTGCCGTGGGGGCACTGTCGGAAATCTGGGGCGAATTGCAGCGGGCGGCGGGTGCGACGGAACGCCTTGTCGAATTGCTGAACGCCGAGGACACCGTGCGCGATCCGGTGCGCCCGGTGCCTTTGCCCCGGCCGGTGCGCGGCGAGATCGCCTTTCAGGATGTGACTTTCCGCTATCCCGCCCGGCCCGAGGCCAGCGCGCTGAACGGGGTCAGCCTGCATGTGCGCCCGGGCGAGACGGTCGCGCTGGTCGGGCCTTCCGGGGCTGGCAAGACCACGATCCTGCAATTGCTGATGCGGTTCTACGATCCGCAGTCGGGCCAGATCACGCTGGACGGCATACCCCTGACCGACTTGGCCCGCGCCGATTTCCGCCAGGCCATCGCGCTGGTGCCGCAGGACCCGGTGATCTTTGCCGCGTCGGCGCGCGAGAACATCCGCTTCGGCCGTCCCGATGCCACGGATGCCGAGGTCGAGGCCGCCGCCCGCGCCGCCGCTGCGCATGACTTCCTGACCGCGCTGCCGCAGGGCTATGACACCTGGCTGGGCGAACGCGGCGTGATGCTTTCGGGCGGGCAGAAGCAGCGGGTGGCCATCGCCCGCGCCATCCTGCGCGACGCGCCGATCCTGCTTCTGGACGAGGCGACCAGCGCCCTGGATGCGGAAAGCGAACGCCTGGTGCAGGCGGCGGTCGAAAGACTTTCCGAAGGCAGGACGACGCTGGTGGTGGCGCACCGGCTTGCCACGGTCAAGCGGGCAGACCGGATCGTGGTCTTCGAGGGCGGCCGTATCGTGGCCCAGGGCACGCATGACGCCCTGGTAGCCGAAGGCGGGCTTTACGCGCGGCTGGCGCGGCTTCAGTTCACCGACGGCGCGGCCTGACGTTGCGTTTCCCGGCCGGGAAGCGGGGACAAAGCAGCTTCACAAACCCGCCCCGTTCCCGCAACCTGCCCTGCAGCCTGCGGATCAACAGCGGGCAGCACAGGGGAGGAACCGATGACCAGATTCGCAACGCCCGCGGATGTAAAGGCCATTGAGGCCGAGGCCGCCTGGGAAGACCGCGGCCAGGCGCGCAGCATGTACGAATTCCTGAGCCGCGCACGGGATGCCCATGGCGACCGGCCGGCGATCAGCTATCAGCTACTTTCGGGGCCGGGGACGAAGAAGGTCACGCTGACATGGTCGGAACTGCATGGCCAGGTCACTCGGGCTGCGAACCTGTTCCGATCTCTCGGTGTGGGGGAAAAGGACGTGGTCGCCTACATCCTGCCAAATGCGCCGGAGACTGCCGTCACCCTGTTGGGGGGGGCGGTGGCGGGGATCGTGAATCCGATCAACCCCTTGCTTGAACCGGAAAAGATAAGCGCCATCCTGCGCGAGACGAATGCCAAGGTCGTGGTCACGCTGAAGGCCTTCCCCAAGACCGACCTGCCCCAGAAGGTTTCGGAAGCGGTCCAGTTCGCGCCGAACGTGCGGACGGTGCTGGAGGTGGACCTGGTGCCCTATCTGTCCGGGCTGAAGAAGGTCATCGTGCCCTGGATCCGGCCGAAGAATCCGCCGCAGCATACTGCCAACATCAAGGATTTCGCCGTCGAGATGGCGAAAATGCCGGCCGACCGGCTGACCTTCAGGGACAGCCACCATGACCGCGTTGCCGCCTATTTCCACACCGGCGGCACCACCGGCATGCCCAAGGTCGCGCAGCACAAGGTTTCCGGCATGGTCTACAATGGCTGGCTTGGGGCCAGCCTGCTGTTCAAGCCGACCGACGTGGTGATGTGCCCTCTGCCCCTGTTCCACGTCTTCGCCTGCTATCCGATCCTGATGTCGATGATCGCCAGCGGTGCGCATGTGGTCTTTCCCACCCCGCAGGGCTATCGGGGCGAGGGGGTGTTCGACAACCTGTGGAAGCTGATCGAACGCTATCGCGTGACCTACCTCATCACCGTCCCGACGGCGCTTGCCGCGCTGATGCAGCGCCCGGTCAATGCCGACATCTCCAGCCTTAAGAACGCCTTCTCCGGTTCCTCGCCCCTGCCGGTCGAGCTTTACAACCGCTTCAGGAAGGAAACCGGTATCGAGATCGTCGAAGGCTACGGCCTGACCGAAGCGACCTGCCTTGTCTCGATCAACCCGCCAGAGGGCGTGAAGAAGATCGGGTCCGTCGGCCTGCCGTTTCCCTATACCCATGTCCGCATCCTGACCAGTCAGGGCGCCATCGGCTTTCGCGAATGCGCGGTTGACGAGGTGGGCGAGATCTGCATTTCGAACCCCGGCGTCTACGAGGGCTCGACCTATACCGAGGCCGACAAGAACCACGAATTGTTCGCCGAAGGCCGTTTCCTGCGCACCGGCGACCTGGGCCGGATCGACGCCGACGGCTATCTGTTCATCACCGGACGGGCGAAGGATCTGATCATCCGGGGCGGGCACAACATCGACCCGGCGGTTATCGAAGAGGCGCTGATGGGGCATGAGGCGGTGGCCTTCGTCGGTGCGGTCGGCCAGCCCGATGCCCACGCGGGCGAACTGCCCTGCGTCTATGTCGAACTGGTCAAGGGGGCCTCGGCCACGGTTGACGATCTGATGGCCTATGCCAGCCAGCACATCCACGAACGCGCAGCCCTGCCCAAGTATCTGGAGGTGCTGCGCGAACTGCCCAAGACAGCTGTCGGCAAGGTCTTCAAGCCTGATCTGCGGCGGCTGGCGATCGCGCGCGTATTCGATGCGGCACTGTCCGAGGCAGGGATCCCCGCCCGCGTGGGCGTGGTCGTCGAGGACAAGAAGCGCGGCCTTGTCGCCAGGCTGGATCGCCTCGCCCCGGTCGAGGATGCGGCAGTAGCAGCCGTTCTGGGCCAGTTCAGCAACCCGTGGGAATGGAATTCCTGACCCGCCCCCCTGATCTGGGGTTGTCCCGAACTCTCCCGAGACCTGCCCCGAAGATGACTAAAAGATTCATTTGCCTGAATCGTGACCAGGGGCGAAAAGCGATCTGGGAACGAAACAGACGGGACGGGAAAGATGGGACTGCACATGTTCGCTGCCGCCGCGGCGCTGGCGGTTGTCGGGGGGGCTGCCTCGGCACAGCAATCCGAGGTCCTGTTTTCCCACAAGCATTGGCAGGTCGAAATCGTCGGCTGGGATGACGGGTCACTGGGCTGCGTGGCCCAGGTCTCGGCGCCCGGCGAAAGTTTCTCGATCTGGACCTTCCCGGATGGGTCGGTGCAGCTGCAGTTCTATTCGACCGCCTGGCAGTTCGGCGAGGGGGACAGGGCCGACCTGCAGGTTCAGATCGACCGCCGCGCGCCGTGGAACCTGACCAATGCCGAGCTTTACAAGAATTCGGTTCTGTTCTTTCTTCCGGATGACAAGGCGGGGGTCGATTTCATTGTCGAGGTCGCCAGAGGCAACCGGCTGTATCTGCGCACGGCCGCCGGTTCGGATGTGCAGAACTATTCGCTGGCCGGATCGCGGGCTTCGATTGATGCGCTTGTCGAATGCGGCAACGTGATCCAGCGGCAGACGCCGGGCAACCCGTTCAACTGACGGCCTAAAGCTGGTCGGTGTCCATCCAGATGGTCACCGGCCCGTCGTTCACAAGACTTACGGCCATGTCGGCGCCGAATCGGCCATTGGCGACGGGCACACCCTCGGCCCGCAGCCTGTCGCTGAAATGGTGATAGAGCCGCTCGCCCAGATCGGGCGGTGCGGCGGTGGAAAAGCCTGGCCGGTTGCCGCGCAGGTCGGCGGCAAGCGTGAACTGGCTGACAACCAGCGCGCCGCCGCCGATGTCACGGATGGAGAGGTTCATCTTGCCGAATTCGTCCCGGAACACCCGCAGCTTCGCGACCTTTGCCGCCAGCCGTTCCGCCTGCGCCTCGGTGTCGCCGGCCATGGCGCAGACAAGGATCAGGAACCCCGTGCCAGTCGCGCCGACCAGCTCGCCGTCCACACGCACCTCGGCATGGGTGACGCGCTGGAGAACCGCCCTCACAGTTCTACCTCCCAGGGGGGATTGGCCCCCGCACGGCTGACCGTGACCGCAGCCGCCCGCGTGCCAAGGTCAAGAGCCGCATCCAGCGTGGCATCCGGCAAAGCTGCCACCCCGGCTTTCGTCAGCACCCGGGCGCGATGCAGGGCCGCAAGCACGCCCGCGTTGAACGTATCGCCCGCGCCGACCGTATCTACGACCGCAACCTTCTGGGCCGCCACAAACCGGGTCTGTGTTGCAGTCACCGCGCGCGCGCCCCTTGCACCTTCGGTGACGAACACGACTTTCGGACCCCTTGACAGGATGCCGCGCGCAAGCTCCGTTGGGTCTCCCGGGCCTTCCAGCCAGTGCAGGTCCTCGTCCGAAAGCTTCACGATATCGGCCCGAGCGATCATCCGCCCGATGCGGTCGCGGTAGGCGGCTTCCTTGCCGGCGATGAAGCCGGGGCGGATGTTGGGGTCGATCATGGTTACACGGGTGCCGCATTCGCGCGCCTGGAACGCTTCGTAGGTCGAGGCGGCCGGGTCGTTCACCAGGCTGATGCCTCCGAAGAACAGGGCCTGCACATCGGGCGGAAGGTCGGGCAGATCGGCGGTGGAAAGCATCCTGCCCGCCGTCGCCTCGTCATAGAACGCATAGGTTGCCTGACCGTTCACCAGCTTGACGAAGGCCACGGTCGTGGGGCGGTCCGACCGCGCGAGGAAACGGGTATCCACCTTCGAGGCGACCAGCGCATCCGCCAGGATTTCGCCAAGCATGTCGGTCGAGACACCGGAAAAGAACGCCGACGGCGCCCCAAGCCGCCCAAGCGCGATGGCCGTGTTGAACACGGCGCCCCCGGCGTAAGGGGCAAAGCAGGCCTCGCCCTCGGTCGATGTCCGGGGCAGCATGTCGATCAGGGCTTCGCCGCAACTCAGAATCATCGTCCCCTCCCTTGGCCCTCGGCAGGATAGGGTGCCGTGGCCGTTAGCGCAAACAGCGTGCCGAAGCCCCGGTTGCACATAGCGTTCGTGATTCCCTGATGCCAGAAGCTTTTCGCCTTGATCAAGGTCATGGCGCAAGCCGGTCAACGCACCAGAATGCCCGCATTCAGCAAAAGAATGGGAGGATTCCATGGTAGAGAAGTCAGCACCGGGCAGCTTCTGGCCCAGCCTTTACGAGCCGTTCCGCATGATGGGCTCCCGTCTGGCAGACTGGCTGTCGCTTGCCGCCGAAGCCAGCCAGAGCGGCGACAGCTACAGGATCGCGATGGAGCTGCCGGGTGTGGGCGAGGACGATGTCCAGGTGACGGTCGAGGATGGCGTCCTGCAGGTGAAGGGCGAAAAGAAGAGCGAACGCGAAGAAAAGGGCGATACCTGGTATTTCTCGGAACGCCAGTTCGGCAGCTTCAGCCGCAGCTTCCGCCTGCCGTCCGATGCAGATTCGGCCGGTGTGAAGGCCGAGATGAAGGATGGAGTCCTGACCGTGACCGTCCCCAAGAAGCCCGAGAAGAAGGCCGCCGCGCGCGTGCCGATCACGAAGGGCTGAAGAACCGGGCAAGATTGGCCCTCACCCGGGCAAGCGGGGTTTCCCCGCTTGCATCGGGGATGAAGGGTTGGCCGGTGATGCGTTCGTAGGCGTCGATATAGACCATCGCGGTCTTTTCGATCATCTCCTCGGGAATCGCGGGAATCGGGTCGCGGTAGGGATCGCAGCGCGCCACCACCCATGAGCGGATCACGTCCTTGTCGAAGCTGGGCGGGCGGGTGCCGGCCTCGAACGCCTTGGCATAGCCCTCGGCGATCCAGTAGCGGCTCGAATCAGGGGTGTGGATCTCATCGGCCAGCAGGATGTTGCCCTGGGCATCGGTGCCAAATTCGTATTTTGTGTCCACAAGGATCAACCCGCGTTCGGCCGCCATCTGCTGGCCGCGCGCGAACAGCGCCAGCGCCTTTGCGCTGACCTCGTTCCACTGCGCCTGCGTCAGCAGACCTGTTCCGACGATCTCTGCCGCCGTCAGCGGCTCGTCGTGGCCGCCGTCGAAGGCCTTGGAGGTGGGAGTGATGATCGGCTGCGGCAGGGCCTCGTTGTCGCGCAGCCCGTCGGGCAGGCGGTGGCCATACATCTCGCGCTTGCCTGCCCGGTATTGCGTCAGGATGGAGGTCGAGGTGGTGCCGGCCAGATAGCCGCGCACGACGATTTCCACCGGCAGGATCGTCACCCGCTTGCAGTGCACCACGTTCGGGTCGGGGTAGCCGATGACGTGGTTCGGGGCGATGTCGGCGGTCCGGTCGAACCAGTAGCGCGCAAGCTGGGTCAGGACCTGGCCCTTCCACGGTATCACCGCAAGGATGCGGTCAAAGGCGGAAATCCGGTCGGACGAGATCAGAAGGCGCGTGCCGTCAGGCAGGTCGTAGCAGTCGCGCACCTTGCCGTAATAGGGGTTCGGCAATTCGGGGATCCGCGCTTCGGGCAAGCGGCGGGAAAGGTCGATCTTCGGCATGGCAGGCCCCCGGTAAGCTGCCTGCTTCTTGGGCTTTCACGCCCCCAAGTCAAGCCGGGCAGTCGAGGCTGCCGCGCATTTCGCCGCTGTCGCCCCTGAGGCTGTGTTCAAGCAGGCGACATCCGGTGACACGCGGGATCAGTTCGATCATGGTGGCACGGATTGCCTGATGTTCCCCACGCCGGGCATGGCCAAGGCGGATGACCTCGACCCGTTCACCCTTCTGAAAGACGGTGTAGTTGCGCCCCGCCACCGTGACATCGGTGGGGGTCGCCCCCATGAACTCTACCGCCGGTGAGGCGCCGCAGGCGGCAAGGAACATCATTGGAAAGGTCCATCTCATGCCGCCAGCATGGACGGGACTGGTTAACAGCCGGTTAAGTCACCCCTTTGCCAGATCCTCGAACAGACGCGCCACGCCTTCTGCGCCGGGGTCGTTGTGACCCTTCAGCTTGTCGGCCGCCAGATAGCTTGCCCGGCCCGCCTTGGCGCGGGTCATTGCGGCTGTGGCGTTGGCCCCTTCACGCGCTGCCCTTGCCGCAGCGGCCAGTCCGTCCGGCATGGCCGCCAGCGCCGGGGCAAGCGCGTCGATCATCGTGCGGTGGCCGGGGGCGGCGCCGCCCACCTGCATCACGCGGTCAAGTCCCGCGGACAGGGCGCCGATCCAGGGCTTGCCCGAGGCCGAGGCATCGCCCGCTGCGGCGAAGAAGATCGCAAGCAGGACGCCGGACGAGCCGCCCATCGTCTGCGACAGTTCCATGCCGATGGCACGGTAAAGCTGCGTGGGGTCGGCCAGGGGCAGGCGGTCCAAGGCCGCCAGAAGCGCCCTTGCGGCCCCGGCAAGGGTGCTGCCTGTGTCACCGTCGCCGGACTTGGCATCCAGCTGGTTCAGGTCGGCCTCGCAGGCGATGAGCGCCTTGCAGCACCGCTCGATCAGCGCCCGGCGGGCGGGGTGGGCGGAGGGCACTGGCTGGATCGGGGCAAGCCCGTCGGGCAGGGGGCGCACGGCGACCTGCCCGAACGGGGAAAGGCCCGGCCAGGCATGAGGGGCCACGGGCGCAGCAAGACTGGTGACCTGTGCGTGGTCCACCGGCAGCAGCGAGACCGAGAAGCCGTGCATGTCGAGCGAGGTCATCAGCGGCGCGGGGCCGATCATCCACTTGACCTTGGCGCCCAGGGGCGAACGGGCAAGTTCCTCGGCCAGGACCGACATTTCCAGGGGCGTGGTGGAGCCGAGGTTGTTCAGAAGCGCCACATGGTCGCCCGGCCCGGTATGGGGCAGCAGCTTCTCGGTCACCATCTGCATGGCCGAACGCGCACCGTCGAAATCGACCTGTTCGATCCCGGCCTCGCCATGGATGCCAAGGCCCAGCTCGGCCTTGCCGGCGCCGATGCGCTCTTCTTTCGGCGAGCCGGGGACGGTACAGGTGTCTAGCGACATGCCGATGGAGATGGCGCCCTTGATCACCGTCTGGGCGGCCTCGGTGATCGTGTCGAGGTCTGCGCCGGATTCGGCCATGGCACCGGCGATCTTGTGGACGAAAAGCGTGCCGGCGACCCCGCGCGCCTGGGGCAGGTCGGGCAGCGCCACGTCGTCATCGACGATGACCATGGAAACCTTCAGCCCGAAGGCCCGGGCGCGTTCGGCGGCCAGGCCAAAGTTCAGCCTGTCGCCGGTGTAGTTCTTGACGATCAGCAGGCAGCCGGCCTTACCGGTGACCGCAAGAATGCCCGCCAGCACGGCATCCACCGAAGGCGAGGCGAAGACATCGCCGCATACCGCGGCCGTGAGCATCCCCTGCCCGACGAAACCGGCGTGGCTAGGTTCATGCCCCGACCCGCCACCCGAGACCAGCGCCACCTTCGACCGGTCCCAGTCGGTGCGGACAACGACCTTGATATGCGGGTACCCGTCGAGCCGCGCCAGCTTGCCGCCGGAGGTGCGCAGAAGGCCGTCGATGGCCTCGGTTACAAGCGTGTCGCGGGAGTTGATGAACTGCTTCATGGCTGCGGCCTTTCAGATGCGGTTGCCGTCGCGGTCGAACCAGAGGGGGCTCAGCGGGCGGATGTGCAGGGTTTCGCCCGGGGTCAGGGTGCTGTGCGGGTCGGTCAGCGTCACCAGCGCATGGGGGCCAAGTGTCAGGTGCAGGCGGGTCTGATCGCCCAGATGTTCGATGCGCTGGATGATGGCCGCCTTGCCCTCGCCGGTGATGATGTGTTCCGGGCGCAAGCCGATCGTCGCGGCGCCATGTGGTGCGCCGGGGAAGGCATCAGCGGGCAACAGGTTGATGTGCGGCTGGCCAAGGCGTGAGGCGACATAGGTCGAGACGGGGTTTTCGTAGATTTCGCGGGGCGTTCCGAACTGGACGACGCGGCCTTGGTCGAGAACGCCGACATGGGTCGCCATGGTCATCGCCTCGATCTGGTCGTGGGTGACGTAAAGGAAGGTTGCGCCCAGATCCTGGTGGATGCGCTTCAGCTCCACCCGCAGATCGGCGCGCAGCTTGGCGTCCAGCGACGAAAGCGGTTCGTCCATCAGGTAGATGCGGGGGTTGCGCACCAGCGCGCGGCCGATCGAGACGCGCTGCATCTCGCCGCCAGAAAGCGCGGTGGCCCTGTTGTCCAGCTTGTGCGGTATCCTCAGCACCTCGGCCACTTCCCGCACACGGCGGGCGATCTGGTCCTCGGGCATGCGGATCATGGGCGAGCGGAGCGGGAAGGCCAGGTTGTCGCGCACGCTGAGATGGGGGTAGAGCGAATACTGCTGGAAGACCATCGCCACGTCGCGCTGGGCGGGGGTGTCGTTGACCACAGACGCGCCGGCGATGCGGACATCTCCGGTGTCAGGTTTCTCCAGCCCCGCGATCAGTCGCAGCGTCGTGGTCTTGCCCGCGCCGGTAGGTCCGAGGAGCACGACAAAGGCGCCATCGGGAATGGTCATCGAGACACCCCTCAGCGCCTGTGTTGCGCCGAAGGATTTTGACAGGTCGGAAAGCGTGACCTCAGCCATGAAACACCCCGGCATTGGCGGCGGTACGGAAGGCGCGGCCGCTGGTGGCGTCGAAAAGCGAGAGGCGCGGCGTGTTAAGGGCAAGGCCGGTCAGGTCGCCGACCCTCGCCGGCAGGGTCGAGGGTGTGCGCGCCTTCACAGTGCCATGCGGCGTGGAAAGCGTGACGATCTGGGTTGTGCCCAGGTATTCTACCGCCTCGATGCGGGCCCGCAGAGGTGCAACGTCCGACAGCGTGACATGTTCGGGCCGCACGCCAAGCACCAGCTTGCCTGCCGCATCCTCCTGAAGGGCGGGCAGGTCGATGGGCGTATCGCCCAGCGTGACCGTTGTGCCGCCCGCAGCCACCGCCCCTTCGAAGCGCAGGAAGTTCATCGCCGGGCTGCCGATGAAATCGGCCACGAACAGCGTGGCGGGATGGTCGTAGATTTCTTGCGGCGTGCCGAACTGTTCGACGACGCCGTGGTTCATCACCACGATCTTGTCGCCCATCTGCATCGCCTCCAGCTGGTCGTGGGTGACATAGACGGTGGTCGCCCCCATCCGGTCGTGCAGCGCGCGCAGCTCCTCGGCCATGATCTCGCGGAACTCGGCGTCCAGCGCGCCAAGCGGTTCGTCCATCATGAAGGCCTTGGGGTTCCTGACGATCGCGCGGCCCAGGGCGACACGCTGGCGGTCGCCGCCGGAAAGCCCGCCCACGCCTTTGTCGAGCAGGTGCTCGATCCGCAGAATGCGGGCGACTTCAGCCACCTTGCGCTGAACCTCGGCCTTTGGCACCCCCTGGCTGACCAGCGGATAGGCGATGTTCTTGCGCACGTTCATGTGCGGATAGAGCGCGAACATCTGGAACACCATGGCGATGTCGCGCTGGCTGGCGGGCTTCTGGCTGACATCCTCGCCGTCGATCAGGATCTGGCCGCTGGTCGGCAGCTCCAGCCCTGCGATCATGCGCAGGGTCGTGGTCTTGCCGCAGCCCGAGGGGCCGAGCAGCATGAAGAATTCGCCATCCCGGATGGTGAAGGTCGAGCCCTGCACCGCGGTGAAGGCGCCGAATTCCTTGCGGAGGTTCTTGATGACGATCTCGGACAAGGCTTACTCCGGGAAATGCGAGACGATGATGAACATCACCGTCCCGACCAGCGTCACGAGGAAGGACCAGGTATAGGCCCACAGGAAGAAGGGCTGCATCAGCATCACCACGCCCAGCGCGATCAGGATCGTGGCCAGCATCTCCCAGGGGCCGCGACGCAGGCGCAGAAGGCCGGAGAGGAAGGCGGTCATTTGCGCACGGCTCCGAAAGTGATCCCGCGCAGCAGGTGCTTGCGCAGCAGGATGGTGAAGATCATCACCGGCAACAGGAACAGGGTCGCCCCGGCAGCCACGGCGGGCCAATCCTGGCCGCCGACGCCGATGATCGTGGGAATGAATGGCGGCGCGGTCTGGGCGTTGCCCGAGGTCAGGAGCACGGCGAAGGCGTATTCGTTCCAGGCGAAGATCAGGCAGAAGATCGCGGTCGAGGCGATGCCGGTTGCTGCCTGGGGCAGGACGACCTTCCGGAAGGCCTGGAAGCGGGTGTAGCCGTCGATCAGCGCGGCCTCTTCATATTCGCGCGGGATCTCGTCGATGAACCCCTTCAGCAGCCAGACGGCGAGCGAAATGTTCACCGCCGTGTAGAGCAGGATCATCCCCAGATGCGTGTCGGATAGCCCAAGTTCCCGATACATCAGGTAGATCGGGATCGCGACGGCGATGGGGGGCATCATCCGGGTCGAGAGGATGAAGAACAGAAGGTCATCCTTCAGCGGCACCTTGAACCGGCTGAAGGCATAGGCCGCCAGCGTGCCGAGGAAGATCGACAGAAACGTGGAGCCAAACCCGATGATGACCGAGTTCATGAACCTTTCGCCAAACCGCGACTGCCCGGCGATGACCATGCCCTGGTCGCGGACGATCCGGTCATACCAGGTCTCGGGCGGGGGCAGGGCGGCAAAATCCTCGGCCGCGATGCGGGTGCGGGTGGTGAAGAGGTTGACGTAGCCTTCGAGCGAAGGTTCGAAGATCACCTTCGGCGGGTAGGAGATGCTGTCCGGTCCGGTCTTGAAGCTGGTGGAGATGATCCAGACCAGCGGCAGCAGCGTGATGAGCGTGTAAAGGGCAACCAGCAGGCCGGCGAGCCATTTCGAAGCCTTCGAAGGTTCGGTGACGGAATAGGCGCTCATCGATGCGCTCCTGATCTGACGGGGTGCCCCCCCACCCCATCCCTCCCCCACTTAGGGGGGAGGGAGGCGCGGGATGGATGCGCTGGCGCGACACGGCCGGGCCGGGCGGCTCCCCTCCCCCTGGCGGGGAGGGGATGGGGGTGGGGGGGCTGGGGCACTGGTGTGACCATGGGCGTCACCGCTCCTTCACCTTGTTCAGGGCCTTGACGTAGATCGAGGCCAGGCCGAAGACCGTGACGAACAGGATGATCGCATAGGCGCTGGAATAGCCGGTGCGCCATTTCTCGAAGGCCTCGCGTTTCAGGTCGATCGAGGCGAGCAGTGTCTCGTTCCCCGGCCCGCCGCCGGTCAGCAGCACCACCATGTCGAACATCTTGAAGTTCTCGATGCCACGGAAAAGCACCGCCAGCATCAGGAACGGCAGCACCATCGGCACGGTGATCGTCCAGAACTGCCGCCATTTCGAGGCACGGTCCACTTCGGCCGCTTCATATATGTAATCGGGAATCGACCGCAGGCCGGCAAGGCAGATCAGCATCACGAAGGGCGTCCACATCCAGGTGTCGACGATGATGATCGACCATTTCGCCAGCCCGCCAGGGCCAAGCATGGAAAAGCTGGAGGCCGGAATGCCGGTAACCAGCTCTACCGCATAGTTCACCAGCCCGATCTGCGGCTGGTAGAGGAAGGTCCAGAAGTTGCCGACCACAGCGGGCGACAGCATCATCGGCAGCACGATCAGCGTAGTCAGAAGGTCGTTGCCCCTGAATTTCCGGTTGATCAGCCAGGCCAGGGTGAAGCCGATCACCACCTGCAAGAAGATGGTCCAGACCAGGAAATGCGCCGTGGTCTGCATGTTGGCCCAGATGCCGTCGTCGGTCAGGATCCGGGTGTAGTTGCGCAGGCCGACCCATTCCACCTCGCGGTTCGGGCGGTTGGCGGCGTAGTTCGTGAAGGAAAGCCGCACCGTCCAGATCAGCGGGAAGATGTTGATTGCCAGGAGCAGGAAGATCGTGGGCGCTACGAAGAGCCAGGCGATGGTGCGGTCGGACAAGCCCCGGACACGGCGGGCTATGGGGGCGGGCGTGGCCCGGGCAGCGGCTTCGATGGGGTTGGTCATCGGGTGATCCGGTGCAGAAAATGTTGGCGCAACGGGGCGGCTGCGCGCTTCCCCTTCCCCTGCATGGGGGAGGGAGAGGGAGGGGGTGCCCCCCGCCCCCATCCCCTCCCCACGAGGGGGAGGGGAGCAGCCGGGCGGGAGGCGTCGCGCAGTGGCGGACTAGAGCTTGCCTTCGTCCTGGAAGACTTCGGTCCAGTCGGCGATCAGGCCGTCCAGGGCCTCTTTCGCAGTGCCCTGGTCGGCGACGATGTAATTGTGCAGCCTGGCCTGCATGGCCAGCAGGAGCTGGGCATAGGCCGGTTCCTGCCAGAAGTCCTGCACGCCGTTCATCGCCTCGAGGAAGTCGCCCGCGAAGGGTGCGGTGTTGACGAAGTTCGGATCCTCCAGCACCGCCTTGTGGCAGGAATAGCCACCCGCCGCCCACCATTTCTTCTGCACTTCCGGGTCGGCGAACCATTTGATGTAGGCCAGCGCACCATCCATGTTGTCGGTGTTGGCCACCACGCTGATGCCCTGGCCGCCCAGGGTGGAGGCGGCCACATTCTGCGGCGGGTTCACGAAGAAGTCGATCTTGTCGCCGCCCACGTTCGGATCGGCATAGAGGCCGGGGAAGAAGGCGAACCAGTTCATCGCCATCGCGACCTGGCCCGACTTGAAGGCATCCAGCGACTGTTCCATGTAGGCGTTGTCATAACCCGGAGGTGTCGCGGTCTTGTAAAGCTCCTTGTAGAATTCAAGGGCTTCCACCGCCTCGGGGCTGTTCACCGCACCTTCCATGTCATAGCTGCCTGGGGTGTTTTCATACTTGAAGCCCCAGGCATAGAGCGCGCCAGTCGCGCCCATGGTGATGCCTTCCGAGCCGCGCTCGGTGAAGATCGAGGCGCCATAGACCGTCTTGCCGTCGATCTCGCGGCCCTGGAAGAACTGGGCGATCTGGAGAAGCTCCTTCTGGCTTTGCGGTTCGCGCAGGTCCTGGCCGGTGGCCTCCTTGTAGGCGGCCTTGATGTCGTCGCGGTTGAACCAGTCCTTGCGATAGAACCAGCCGTTCGCATCACCCATGGCAGGCAGCGCGTAGTAGTTCGGCGTACCCTTCGGCCAGGTCGAATAGGCATAGACGGTCGCCGGGGCGAAGTCGTCCATGCTGATGCCTTCCTTGTCGAAGAAGTCGTTCAGCTTGACATACCAGCCGTTCTCGGCCGCGCCCCCGATCCACTGGCTGTCGCCGATCAAGAGGTCGCAGAGCTGGCCGCCGGAGTTCAGCTCGTTCAGGATGCGGTCGGCGAAGTTCGGCCAGGGCACGAATTCGAACTTCATCTTGATGCCGGACTGGGCCTCGAAGTCCTTCGACAGCTCGACCAGCGCGTTTGCCGGATCCCAGGCGGCCCAGCAAAGCGTCAGTTCGTTGGCCTGCGCATTGGCCTGTGCCGCCCATGCCAAGGCAAGGGCCGCCGAGGCGGCAAGAGTGGTCCGTTTCATGCAATCCTCCCGATCAAGGTTGTGGCGTGCCCGTGCGGATGCCGGGCCTTCTTTGGATTGACGTGACGATAGGCACGGGGCAGGCCTTCTGTAAAGCATTTTTGAGGAACGTACCTCATTTTGTCGCGCAGGATTCGGCCGGAACGATCCGAGGGCGTGTCAGGCAGCGGCGGCCGGGTTCTGGCGGACCGAATCGGGGGCCGGCGGCAGGTTCTCGCGCAGGACGATCTCGATGCGGATCTGTTCCTGCCCCTCGTCCAGCGGCAGATTGTCGGCCTTGGCGCGCAGCACGCGCAGGGTCGAGCGCGCAAGGTGGCCTAGGTTCTGCGTGATGACGGCTGTGACCGTTCCGGCCTCCAGCGCCCCCCGCATGTGTGGTGTCAGTTCGTGGCAGATGACGGTCAACCGGCCGGAGAGCCCCATTTCTTCAACAATCTGGGTCAGAGAACGATGACCGTTTCCCATGGCGTAGATGCCGCGCACATCCGGCGCATGGAGCAGCGTTTCTGCCACGACCTGCCGCAGAAGCCGTTCCGATCCGTGGGTTTCCAGCGAAGGCAGCACCTCGATGGCCGGAAAATCGCGCAGCATCACCTCGTCAAAGCCGCGGCGGCGTTCGATCATGTCGCGGGCCAGCAGCGACTGGCCGATCACCATGACCTGGGCCGGCCCTCCACCCAGGAACCGGCCCATCAGCACACCGGCCGTCCGGCCTGCGGCGCGGTTGTCGATGCCGACAAAGTGATCACGGCCTGTATTCGGCAGGTCCGAGACCAGTGCCACGACCGGCAGTCCCCTGACGCGCAAGCCACGCACCGCATCGCGCAGGACCGGGGTTTCCGGCGCCATCAGCGCGACCCCGGCGTAGCCGCGCCCTGGCAGGCCCGCCAGTAGCGCCGCCAGCGCGTGCGGATCTTCGGCCGGAAAACGCAGCAACTTCAGTTCGATCCTGGCGGTCGCCGCCTGCGAGCCGGCCTCGATCAGCGCATCGGCAAGGCTTTGAACAAATTGGCTTTCCGTATCTGGCAGCAGCACCGCCATGCGGTAACTGCGGCTTCGCGCCAGATTGGCTGCGGTGAGATCCCGAACATAGCCCAGCCGGGCGATGGCTTCGTTCACTGCCCTGATCGTCTTTTCCCGCACGCCGGGGCGCGCGTTGAGAACCCGGTCCACGGTGGCAAGGCTGACGCCCGCTTCGCGCGCGATGTCATTCACGGTAGGTCGCACGGACTGCTCCCGAAACCCTTTCCCCGACTATCGGGCGCGGCCTGAGGTACGTCAATCACGATTTCCGTGCAGAGCATCCGCGCCGGCTGCGGATTCCGCTGCAATTCCCCGTCACATGGGATACACCCAGCCCGAAACCGGAGGATCCCATGCGCACCCTGCTTTGTTACGGCGATAGCAATACCCACGGCACGCTGCCCGCGCCCTATCTGGGCTTCACCGCCCGCTACAGCCGGGAAGAACGCTGGACGGGGCGGCTGGCGCGGCTTCTGCCCGACTGGGAAGTGATTGCCGAAGGTCAGCCAGGCCGGACGACGGTGCACGATGACCCGGTGGAAGGCGCGCACCGTAACGGCCTTACGGTGTTGCCCGCGATCCTGGAAAGCCACCGGCCGGTGGATGTGGTTCTGCTGATGCTGGGAACCAATGACCTGAAGGAACGCTTTTCGGTCAATGCGGGCGACATCGCGCTGTCGCTGGAGCGGCTGGTGCGCGTGATCCGGGCCTCGGGCTGCGGGCCCGAAGGGTCCGCGCCGGGGGTGCTTCTGGTCGCGCCGCCGCCGATCGAGGAGGCCGGGTGCCTTGCCGGCATGTTCGCCGGAGGTGCAGCCAAGTCGCGGGCGCTGGCCCGAGAGATCGAGGCCGCGGCACAGCGGCTGGATGTGCCCTTCCTTGATGCCGGTCAGGTGGTGCGCGTCTCGCCCGTGGACGGCATCCATTACGAGGCCGGCGCGAATGCCCCCCTGGCCGAAGCCTTTGCCGAGGCGATCCGGCGGAATTTTCCCGCCTGATGTCGACTTCCCGCTTTCCGGCCTGCCGCGCCCGTTGCAGGATGACTGAAAAGGTGTTCCCATGACCCGCCACGACCCCGCCTTGTCCGCCCCCGCCCTCTCTGCCCTGTCCGAGTTGCGCGCGAATGTCTCCGTGCCGTTCGAGCGCGCTCATGCCATGCCGAAATCGGTCTATACCTCGTCCGAATTCGCCGAGGCCGAACAGCGCCACATCTTCGCGAAGGAATGGCTGTGTGCGGGCCGGGCAGATGCTCTGGCCAACCCCGGTGATTATCTGACGATGGATATCTCGGGCGAGCCGATCATCATCCTGCGTGACCGGGACGGCACGCTGCGCGCCATGTCGAATGTCTGCCGCCACCGGATGAGCACGCTTCTGGAAGGGCGGGGCAACGTGCGCAGCATCGTCTGCCCCTACCATGCCTGGACCTACAATCTTGACGGATCCTTGCGCGGGGCGCCTGCGATGGCGCTGAACGAAGGCTTCTGCAAGGAAGACGTCAGGTTGCCGACGGTGCGCGTCGAGGACTGGCTTGGCTGGATCATGGTCACGCTGAACCCGGACGCGCCAAGCCCGCACGAGGCGCTCAAGGATGTCGAAAGCCTTGTCGGTTATCTTGACATGGCCAGTTACCGCGAAACCTTCCGCGAGGAATTCCGCTGGGCGACGAACTGGAAGGTGCTGGCCGAGAACTTCATGGAAAGCTACCACCTTCCCGTCTGCCATCAGGGCACAATCGGTGGCACGGTGGATCTTCTGAAGATGACCTGCCCGGAAGGCTATCCCAGCTTCAACTATCACTACATCGTCAAGAACGACACGCTGCCTTTGTCGCTGGCGCACCCGTCGAACACCACGCTGCAGGGCGACCAGCGCCGCATCACCTGGCTGTTGTCGATCTATCCGGCGCTGCTGATCACGCTGACGCCGGGCTATTTCTGGTATCTCAGCCTGACGCCCGATGGCCCCGGTTCGGTCAACGTGCTTTTCGGTGGCGGGATGAGTGCCGACTGGTGCGCCGACCCCGAGGCCGAAAAGCATCTGGCCGCGCTCAAGGCGCTGCTCGATGAGGTCAACATCGAGGACAAGGGCTGCGTCGAACGGGTCTATCGCGGATTGTGCGCCAACATGTCGGCTCCGGGTGCGCTGAGCCATCTGGAACGGCCGAATTTCGAATTTGCGCGATACATCGCCTCGCGGATGCCCTGAGCGGCAGGGAATCAGACAATTCCGGCCAATGCCTGCGCGGAAATCTGTTGCGCCCGGTCTTGACGGCAGGGCGCGGCGGTTCACCCTTGGCCCATGCAGAACGCCCTGATCGTCGCCCATGGCCAGCCCTCCGACCCCGGCCCTGCCGCCCGTACGCTGGAGGGGCTGGCCCGGCGTGTGGCGGGGCTGCTTCCGGGCTGGCAGATCAGCTCGGCGACGCTTGCCGAACCGGGCGCCCTGTCGCGGGCGGTCGAAGGCTCCGCCGCAGGGCTGGTCTTCCCGCTGTTCATGGCCGGGGGGTGGTTCACCCGGGTCAACATTCCGGGAAAGCTGGCCGAGGCTGGCGCGAAGGTCGGTCCGGGGGGCTGGACGGTGCTGGAGCCCTTCGGTTGCGATCCGGCGGTCCACGATCTTTGCGTCCGGCTGGTGCAGGAGGCCGGCGGGGAAGAGGTGATCCTTGCCGCACACGGGTCGTTCAAGTCCTCGGCGCCATCCGACATCGCCTGTCACGTGGCTGACCGCATCGCACAGGAAACCGGCGCTCGGGTCCGCGCCGGTTTCATCGACCAGGCGCCGCAGCTGTCCACGCTTGCCGGCTTCGGCGACATCTGCCTGCCCTTCTTTGCCGCCGAAGGCGGGCATGTTGCCGATGACATTCCCGCCGCGCTTGATGCCGCCGGGTTCCGAGGCCGTATCCTTCCACCCGTGGGGGTCGATCCGCGCGTTCCGGGCATCATTGCTGCGGCGCTGATGCGCTGCACCCCGGTCTGCGCCCGATCCTGCCGATGGGC
The DNA here is from genome assembly GCF_004762095.1 of Tabrizicola caldifontis. GTDB lineage: Bacteria > Pseudomonadota > Alphaproteobacteria > Rhodobacterales > Rhodobacteraceae > Tabrizicola > Tabrizicola caldifontis. Next base: position 80,338 of record NZ_SIJH01000007.1, on the reverse strand, counting down.
GCGTCCGGCGGGCTGATCGCCTGCCTTCCGTTGCAACCCTGTAACCCGATGTGACCCGGCACCCCTTACGCCCGGATGTGCGCAGGCATATGACAGGCGCTAACATCCGAAGGGGCAGGTCATGCGGACAGACAGGCAGGCGGCGCGGGCGCGCTGGGCGGTGGCGGCGATGTTCCTGGCGAACGGCTTCGTCATGGGCGCCTGGGCACCACAGATTCCACTGCTGATGCCGCGCCATAATGTGACTGAATCGGTTCTGGGCCTGCTGATTCTGGTCCTTGGCCTGGGGGCTGTCACAGCGATGCTGTTCGCCGGCAGGCTTATTGCGCGTTTCGGGGGGCGGCTGGTGCTATCGGTCTTTTCGCTCGCACTGATCCCGGTTCTGCCGATGGTGGTCTTTTCGCCAAATCTTTGGCTGCTGGCCGCCTTCATGGCGATCTTCGGCGCGATGGTCGGCTGCATGGATGTGGCGATGAACGCCCAGGCGGTCGAGATAGAACGCCGCCTGAACCGCGCGATCATGTCGTCCAGCCACGGATTCTGGAGCCTTGGCGGTTTCTTCGGCGGCTCGGCCGGGGCCTGGGTCATCGCGCATCGCGGGTCCGATGAGCAGTCGTTGCTGACGGCCGCCGTGGTTGCGGTGATCGTATTCGGTGCGATGCCCTTCCTGCTGCCCTCTGATCGGGCTGCGCGGATTCCTGCGAACGCGCCGAAAGGTCCGCGGCTGTTTCCGAAGGATGTCCATGTCTGGCTGTTGGGCTTCCTTGCGCTGTTCGCCATGGTGCCGGAGGGCGCGGTGCTGGATTGGGCGGCAATCTATCTGCAGAAGGAGCTGGGTTCCGATGTCTTCGTCTCGGGACTGGGCTTCGCCTTCTTCGCAGGCGCGATGGCGGTGATGCGCTTTGCCGGCGACGGCGTACGCAACCGTTTCGGCGCGGTGCGGACCCTGCGGGTTTCCGGCCTGCTGGGCGCGGCCGGGATGATGGGCGGGGCCCTGGCGCCCTGGGACTGGCTGGCGATCGCCAGCTTCGCGGTGACAGGTTTGGGCATCGCCAACATGGTGCCGATCCTGTTTTCGGCCGCCGGCAATCATCCGCGACTGCCCTCGGCCAGTGCGATTTCCATCGTCACCATGGTCGGCTATTGCGGCATCCTGGTCGCGCCCTCGACGATCGGCTTCCTGGCCGAACATGCAGGCTTCAGACCGACCTATGCGGGCCTGTCGGTTCTGTTGGTGATCGTGGCCCTTCTGGCCGCGCGGGCGGCCGATGCCGACGGTGCGCGCCGCCTACCGCCCGCCGAAGCCAGGCCCGCCTGAAATTCAGCGCGGCGGCACGGGGCACAATGCGCTCCATCGAGGTGCCGCTGTGGTCCGATCCGCGCGGCCAGATCCGAATCGCGCGGGCGCTGCCGATCAGGGCCCACCCATGTAGTCGCGTTTGCCCAGTTCCACTCCGTTATGGCGCAGGATGTCGTAGGCGGTGGCGACGTGGAAAAAGAATTGCGGCAGGGCGTAGAAGGACAGGAAATCCTCGCCCTTCAGCACCATGTCATGGCCCCCGGCCTTGAAGTGAATCTCCCGCTCGGCGGCATGGGCGAAGTCCTCGGGCTGGAAGCCGCCCATGTAGCCCCGCGCAGCGGCGATGCGGTCCTTCAGTTCGGGGAAGGTGGTCTCGGTGTCGGGGAAGCACTTCGGCTCGGCTCCGGCAAGGCGGGCGGTGCCGCGGGCAGCGAAGTCGCACGCCAGCTGCACCTGTTTCACAAGCGGGAACATGTCGGGAAACAGGCGGGCCGACAGGATGACTTCGGGCTTGATCTTCCGCGCCTCGCAATGCGCCTCGGCCTTGGCGAGGATGGCGGACAGGGCGGCAAGGAAGCGGTCGAAGACAGCGACGGAACGGCGATGCATGGCGGGTCTCCTTTCGGATTCAGGGTCGGGCGGCGCGGGCAGACTGTCAAGCCACGGGCCGGGGCAGGGCACCGGAATTCGGAAGGAATCCCGGCCCCTTTGCCGCAACGCAGACCGGAACGCGCCATGGCGCGCCCAAAGTCATACGCCAAGGCACCAGCGCATGATGGCCTTCTGGGCGTGCAGGCGGTTCTCGGCCTCGTCGAAGATCACCGAATGCGGGCCGTCCATCACCGCGCTGGTTGCCTCGTCGTTGCGGTGCGCGGGCAGGCAGTGCATGAACAGTGCGTCGGGCTTGGCGCGCGACATCAGCTGTTCGTTGACCTGATATGGTCGCAACTGGTTGTGGCGGCGCTCCTTGGCGGATTCGGGATCGTGCATGCTGACCCAGGTATCCGTCACCACCAGATCGGCACCCTCGACCGCGGTGAAGGGGTCGCGCTGGATGGTGACCCTGGATCCCTTGTCACGGGCGAACTGGATGAACTTCTCTTCCGGGTCCAGTGTTTCCGGCCCGGTGAAGGTGAAGTCGAAGCCGAACTGTCCCGCGGCATGAAGGAAACTGGCGCACACGTTGTTGCCGTCGCCGCACCAGACGACCTTCTTTCCGGCGATGGGCCCGCGGTGTTCCTCGTAGGTCATCACGTCGGCCATGATCTGACAGGGATGGGTGCGGTTCGTAAGCCCGTTGATCACCGGAACGGTGGCATGTTCGGCCATCTCGAGGAGCGTCGCCTCCTCGAAGGTGCGGATCATGATGAGATCGACATAGCGGCTGAGAACCCGGGCCGTATCGGCGATGGTCTCGCCATGGCCAAGCTGCATTTCCTTGCCCGACAGCACCATGGTCTCGCCGCCCATCTGCCGCACACCCACGTCGAAAGAGACGCGGGTGCGGGTCGAAGGTTTCTCGAAGATCAGCGCAACCATGTGGCCTTTCAGCGGCTGATGGTCGTCGGGCGCCCCTTTCGGGCGTCCGTTCCTGGCGGCCTTCATCGCCCGCGCGTTGTCGATCATTGCCCGCAGATCGGCGGGGGAGGTCTTGTGGATGTCGAGGAAGTGGTTCATGTCATTTCGCTTGTTGGACCCGGGTGCCGGAGGGTTCACACCCCCGGACCCCCGTGAGTATTTGGGAAAAGAGTAAGTCAGGCGGCTTTCTCGAAATAGCCGGCCGCCTGGTCGAGGCGGATGAGCGCCTCGGCGATGTCTTCATCGGGGATGTTCAGCGCTGGCAGGATGCGCAGGACATTATCGGCCGCAGCTACCGTCAGGACGCCTGCATCGTAGCCCGCCTTCACCACGTCCGCAGGCGCAACCCTGCACTTGAGGCCAAGCATCAGGCCCTCGCCGCGGACGGCCTCGAACACGGACGGATGGCACGCGACCAGGCTTTCGAGACCCTGCCGGAACATGGCGCCCTTGCGGGCGACCTCGGAAAGGAAGGCAGGGTCGGAGACCAGCTCAACGACCTTTGCTCCCACCGCACAGGCCAGCGGATTGCCGCCGTAGGTAGAGCCGTGCGTGCCTGCGGTCATTCCGCTGGCCGCGCGTTCGGTGGCCAGCACCGCGCCCAGCGGGAAGCCGCCACCGATGCCTTTGGCGACGAGCATGATGTCCGGGGTCATGCCGGCCCATTCATGTGCGAAAAGGCGCCCGGTGCGACCCATGCCGCACTGTACCTCGTCGAAGACAAGAAGCGTGCCGGTCGCGTCGCACAGGTCGCGCAGGCCCTTGAGGCACTGATCGGGCACGACACGGATGCCGCCCTCGCCCTGGATCGGTTCGATGATGACGGCGCAGGTCCGTTCGGTGATGGCGGCGCGGATGGCAGCGTGGTCGGCCTCGCCCGCAGGCCATTTGAGGTGGACGAAGCCGGGCATCAGCGGACCGTAGCCCTTGACCATCTTTTCCGATCCGGCCGCCGCGATCGCGCCGGTCGACCGGCCGTGGAAGGCACCTTCGAAGGCCACGATCTCCACCCGTTCCGGGTGGCCGTTCTCGTAATGGAACTTGCGTGCCATCTTGATGGCAAGCTCGGTCGTCTCGGTGCCGGAATTGGTGAAGAAGACGGTATCGGCGAAGGTGCGCTCCACCAGAAGATCGGCCAGCCGTTCCTGTTCCGGGATGCGGTAGACGTTCGAGACGTGCCAGAGCCTGGCGGCCTGGTCCGTCAGCGTCCTGACAAGGTCGGGATGGGCGTGGCCCAGGGCGTTCACCGCAATCCCGGCGCCGAGATCGAGATATCGGCGCCCGTCCTCGGCCTCGAGCCAGCTTCCCGCACCCCGGACAAAGGCCAGGGGAGCGCGGTTGTAGGTCGGCAGAACGGACGGGATCATGGCAGGGTCCTTTGCAATGCAAGGCCAATGGGTGCCCGAGGGCGGTGGCCTAGTCAACGTCTCTGGAGGTTTGACCGGAGGGCGCACATGCAGAAAGGCCATCCGGCGACGGCAGGATGGGTTCAGACGCAGCGGCGTCGGTGCGTGGCGAGAAGCGGGCGTGTTCCTGCGGTCATGGTTGCCCGATTAGCGCGCAGGCGCATCCGGGTAAACCGGAATCTGCCCGGTGCGTTCGCCCTGCTGCCGGATTCGCAGCAGAGATCGGGTGCCACCCGTGCCGGAAGGTTTGGCATCGCGCTTGTGAACCGCTTGTGCGATCTTCTATGGAACCTTCAAGAAGGCCGCGGTGCGTGCCGAATGCCCGGGAAGACAAGGACAGAGCAGCAGTGCCGGTCTACCAGTTCGGATTCCTTGCCTTCGACCAGTTCAGTTTTGCCGACGACACAGGTCAGTCCGGGGTTGAACGGGTCGGGGCTGGCGCGGCCCGGGGCTTCTGCGTCCCGGGCGCGCGGTTCTGGCTTAACCCCGGAGGCCCGGCAACAACGACCGTCTGGGTGCGGCATGGTGAGCCCGCCATGACCCATGCCGCGGCCGACGATGGCCGGGTGCAGCCGGTGGTCGCTGCCGCAAGCCCGTTCGGCACGTCGGGCGCCCGCGTCGGTCTGGACTGCCGGATCATCGCGCGGTCGAACCGGGTGCCGGATCAGGACCATGTCTTCCACATGGTCAGCATCGACGATGTGAAGGTCGGCGTGATCGGCGAGATCCCGCCCGACCCGGACCTGCACTACACGATCGTCGCGGCCATCGACCCGCTGCCCGGCGATGCCCTGCGGCTTCTTGGATTGAACGGCCCGATCGCGCCAGATGATGCGCCCGTCGGCCCGGCTGGCTGGGCAAGCCTGTTCGGTCTCGCCCAGGGCACGCTGATCGACACGCCGGACGGCCCGCGCAAGATCGAGGAGCTGCGGGTGGGCGATCTGGTCACGACGCTGGACAACGGCTCGCAGCCGCTGCGCTGGATCGGAAGCCGTGCCATCCCGAGGGAGGTCTTCCTGCACCGGCCCGAACTTCGGCCCGTGCTTTTCGAGGCCGCGGCCTGCGGCAACATCCGGCCGCTTCTGGTCTTGCCGGGCCACCGGATGCTGTTGCACGACTGGCGGGCCGAAGTCTTCTTCGGCGAGGAACAGGTCCTGATTGCAGCGAAGGCGCTGGTGAACGGCAATACGATCCGCCAGGTGGTGCCGCAGGCGCAGGCGCAGGTGACCTTCTGCCACCTGCTGTTCGACCGGCATGAGGTGATCCTGGCCGAGGGTGCGCTGTTCGAAAGCTTCCATCCGGGCAAGGCCGGCCTTTTGGCGCTGGATGCTGCCCAGCGGCAGGAGATCGCGGCGCTCTTTCCGCACATGCCCCTGGAACGCCGAAGGGCGGCCTTCCCGATCGTTGGGCCGGCAGAAGCACGTATGCTTGCCCTTCCCGGATGAGCCTTGCGTGGCTGCCCTTGCAGCCACCGGCCTGGCGCGGATAGAATGGCCCGTCAACATGACAGGTGGAGAACGGGATGTCCTGGACCGACGAGCGCGTCGAAACGCTCAAGCGCATGTGGAGCGAGGGCCAGTCGGCCAGCCAGATCGCCAAGGAGCTGGGCGGGGTCACCCGTAACGCGGTGATCGGCAAGGTCCATCGGCTGGGTCTGTCAAACCGTGTCGGCGGCAAGGATGACGAGGACGAGGCACCCGCGCCGGCTGCTGCCCCGCCCCGCGCCGAACCTGCCGCCCGCCCCGAACCCGCACCCGCCGCACCGCGGAGCGAGGCGCAGCGTCCTGCCGCACCGGCCGGTGCGGCGCCGGCGACGAACGTGACGCCCCTTCCGGTGCGCAAGGCGATCATCCCGGCTGGTCAGCCGCTGCCGCCGCAGCCCAGCCTGAACGAGATCAGCCCCGAGGCCCTGGCTTCGGTGCGCGAGGTGGAAAAGCGCGCCCGCAAGCTGACCCTGATGGAGCTGACCGAACGCACCTGCAAATGGCCGATCGGCGACCCGGCGACGGACGACTTCTGGTTCTGCGGCCTGCCGTCTCTGCCCGGCAAACCCTATTGCGAGGCCCATGTCGGCGTGGCTTTCCAGCCGATGAGCGCCCGTCGCGACCGCCGCCGCTGAGGCGGGACAAACGGTCCGACAAGACAAGGTGGGGGGCAGGGCCCCCTTCTTTGTCAGCGCCCCATCCGGCCGAACCAGTCAAGGTCGGCCACCGTGATCCAGCCCGACAGGATGATGCCGCAGATCACCGCCCAGATGGGTGTGGCGATCAGGGTGGTCAGCCAGGCCTTGCGACCGACGATTTCCTGGGCCGGAGCGCCTGGGGGGGTGCCGGGCTCGACCTTTCTGCTTTCTGCCTGGCTTACCGTACGGATCGGCAGCACGACAAAGAAGGTCATGAACCAGGTGACTGCATACATCACGATGGCGGCGGTGATGTTCATGCCTGTTCAAGCTCCACGAGACAGCCGTTGAAATCCTTTGGGTGCAGGAACAGAACCGGCTTGCCATGCGCACCGATCTTCGGTTCGCCCGTTCCCAGGACACGCGCACCGGTCGCCTTCAGGTGGTCGCGTGCGGCAAGGATGTCGTCAACCTCATAACAGATGTGGTGGATGCCGCCGGCCGGGTTCTTTTCCAGGAATCCGGCAATGGGGGAGTTTTCGCCCAAGGGGTGCAGAAGTTCGATCTTCGTGTTCGGCAGCTCGATGAAGACCACCGTCACGCCGTGGTCGGGCTCGGGTTGGGGCTCTCCGACCTTGGCGCCAAGGGCATGGCGATACTGCTCTGCCGCAGCCGTCAGGTCGGGCACGGCGATGGCGACATGGTTCAGGCGTCCGATCATGGGGCTTCATCCCTCGCAAGCTCTCTGACCCGGCTTATGCGGGGGCGGGGCGCCCCATGCAAGCGTCAGTCGGTCGCAGCGGCGTTTGCCGCGCGCTTGCCGGAGCGGGCGCAGTTCGCCCCATGCTGAAGGAGAGCGATCCTGCCCTTTCCCTGATGGCTGCCCGGCGACTGCCGATGTTGCGGAGGGCACTGCATAGCCCTGGCGCGGGCTTACCCGGTTTGCGGCGGAAGACAGCCGTCTGGTGTGCGAGGTGCCAAGGCTGAGCTGCCAGCGCTTTGGCGCGCGGCTGCGCCGGGCAGAAACCCTTGCCCCCGCGCCTTTTTTTCCGGCCTGCCATCGGCGGAACCTGGTGATCGTGGATCGCTGGCCTGCCGGACGGCCGCGGTCAGGCGCTGATTGCGGCAGTGGCCGCCCGGGGCCTGCCGGTTCTGGCAATCGGCAACGATCCTGCGGGGGCGATGCGGCGCCGGGTGCCAGTGCACCGGCCCGGTTCGATAAACTGATCCCGTCGATTGCCGGCATTGTGCAACCGGATCGGGCAACATCTGGCCGGGGTCGGGCCCGAACCCCAAGGCGCGGAACCGGCCATCGTATGCAGTGATCCGATCGCGCATTGCGACGATCTGGCCCGGGCGGCAGCCCTGATCAGAGCCGGCGTGGCCGATCCTGCCCATGAAACGGGTTTTGCCCGCAGTCTTGCCCGGACGGCTGGCGACGAGGTGATGGAGTAGCCTGCGCCGATTGCAGCAACCAGGGTCGGGCGCCGGGCACATGCGGCGATGCTGCGACGCTGGGGGAACGGTTTCGTGCCCTGCACCGGGTGGTCTGATTGCGCAGCCGGCGGTGGCCATGTGCAGGCATTTGCAGCCCTCATCTCTCCAGCGCGGGGTCGCTTGCGGCACGCACCAGCCGCGTCAGATCGGAAAGCCGTTCGCGCTGCCGTCCCATGGCATCGAAATTCGTGGGGTCCAGCCAGACACGGAAGGCCTCTTGCAGGGCGGGCCATTCGCTGTCGATCACGCTGAACCAGGCCGTGTCGCGGTTCCGGCCCTTGACGATCAGGTGGTTGCGGAACACACCCTCGAAGCTGAAGCCCAGCCGCTGTGCCGCCCGGCGCGAGGCAAGATTCAGCGCGTTGCATTTCCATTCGTAGCGCCGATAGCCTGCGTGGAATGCCCAGTCCATCATCAGGAACATGGCTTCTGTCGCCGCTGCACCACGCTGCATCCGGGGCGCGATGCAGATGTGCCCCGCCTCGATCGAACCGGCCTCTGGCGTGATCCGCAGATAGCTGGCGATGCCGCCCGGCAGCCCGCTTGCCTGATCGACAAGAACAAGGAACTGCGGATCATCGCCCGCTTCGCGCTGCCTGGCCCAGCGATGATAAGCCGTGCCCGAGGTGAAAGGCCCGTAGGGCATGTAATCCCACAGGTCATCGTGGCCCTCGAAAGCATCATGCAGCGCCAGGGCATGGGCATCGGCCACAAGCGGTTCCAGTCGCACCAGCCGGCCTTCCAGCCTTTCGCGGTCTGGCCGGGGCGGTGGGGTCCAGTCCGGCACCGGTCTGCCAAGTTTCCGATCGTTCACTTCTGCCCCCCTGCCGATGTCATGCGAGGCTATGTCCGGGCACCCTTTGCCTGCAAGCTGTCGCGCAGCGCGGCAAGGGCCGCACGCGTGCAGGTGACCACATGCGCAAAGCGGTCACCCCCAAGGTTCACTCCGCCATACCAGCGTGTGACGACAACGATGTGATCAGTCAGCCCCTCGCGTTCGAGCATCTTCAGAATCACCGCTCCGGCACCCGCCTCGCCATCGTCGCCCTTCAGGGGGCCACCATTCGAAAGCACGGCAGCCCAGCTGTGATGGGTGGCCTTGGCAAAGCGGCGGCGCTGGCGCAATTCGGCGAGAAAGCTCTCGATGCCGGCGCGGGTGGTCACCGGGCCGGCCGAGGCAGCATAGCGCGAGCCACGGTCGCGCAGCACATCTTCCAGAACGATCATGGCGCCAGCATCGCACGGACCGGGCGCCCTTGGCAGCGAAAAAAAGACGGCGCCCGACCGGGAGGATGGTCAGGCGCCGCAGGAAAGCGCGGGGCCAAGGGGAAGAGGCCAGATCTCCGCGCGCGGGAAGGCTCAGGCGCTCAGGGCCTCGATCTCGGCCTTGTTCGGGCAGAAATCCGGCATCGACCTGGCGTTTCCTGACTTCATCAGCCAGGTCTCGCAAAGTTCGCCACGGGTGCAGGCGGCGCAGCGCGCGACCAGCCTTTCAAGCTCGGATCGCTGCAACCAGCCCTCGACCACAGCCCGCGGCAGGTTCACCCCGCTGATACGCGCCATGCCGCGTGTCAGCCACCATGCCTTCGGGGAATCCGCATATCCGATCATCGCCAGGCCCTCCTGACCCATCACAATCAGAATGCAGAAGCCTCCGATCAACTGCCTTGACGCAGATCAATAGCCGCGCAGGCGCCGTACCGTCGCGGCAACGACAGCCTTGCGCTGTGCGTTCGGCGGGTGACTGCCCAGGAAGCGGTCGCCCGGGTCGGGAAGGCGATCGAAGAAGCCCGCGCCGAGCATCGGGTCGAAGCCGGCAAGCAATGCGATCTCGGCGCCCAGGGCATCGGCCTCCAATTCGAACTCTCGGCTGTAGCTGCGGGCGGCGACTTCTGCCCCCAGGTTCTGTGCGGCGCGCACCTCATCTGGCGGCAGGCCACTGGCCTGGGCCAGCACGCCGGCCACCAGGGCCCCGGTCAGGGCCTGATCCTGCCGCCGGGGGATGTGGCCCGCGATATGATGCGCGGCCTCGTGCCCAAGGACGAAGGCCAGCTCGTCGGCATTGCGGGCATCGGCGATCAGTGCCAGCGTGAAACCCACCACCGGCCGCCCCTGGCGGTCAAGCGTCTGGAAGGCATTCGGCGGCTGGCGCGGTCGGTCGTCCACCACGATCCGGAAGTCGCAATTCGGAACGAAGCCCCGCGTGCGACAGACCTGTTCCGCCACCGGCTCTACCGCGGCGACGACGCGCAGGAAGGTTTCGGCAGCTGCGTGTGGCGGCTGCGCCGGGGAGGCCGCCACCGTCTGCACCGGTGGTGGCGTGGGCGCAGTCGCGACGCACCCGCCAAGCGACAGGATCAGGGCGGCAAGAAGGGGCAGGCGCATCGAAGGTCCTCGCTGGGTGGTTCCGCGAAGGGTAGCAAAACGCAGGGCAGGGGAAAGCCTGCCCTGGGGCCGGATCACGCATGTGTCAGGCCGCAAATCCCGTTGCCGGGGGCGATGGCTGCGGATAGGCTGAGCGTATGTTCACCATCGAGCACGAATTCGACTCGACCGTCATCACCCTTGTCGATGAGGGTGAGGATCTGCCCCTGACCGAGGACGTCACCATTACCGCCTTCGAGGATTGCGTGACGATCGATCAGCTCGATCCCCGCACCGACGAGGTGATGCGCATCACCCTGTCGATGGGGCAGGTGCGTGACCTCGCCGCCGCGCTGAACCTGCCGGAAGGCAGCTACCGGCTGGAGCGTTCGCCCGGCTGATCCAGCCGGAACAGCTTGTCGCGCGACTTCGCTCCCCGGATCAGTGTGAGCCGCGTCTTGGCGACGCCAAGCGCGTCAGCAAGTGCGGCACGGGCTGCCTCGGTTGCCCGGCCATCCTCGGGCGGGGCGGTGACGCTGATGCGGATGACGCCTTCGGCCAGTTCCAGCGCCGCACGACGGGCACCCGGCGTGACACGGACGGCAAAGGTCGCCCCCGGTTGGGCGAGGTGCGAAAGATCGGTCATGTCCCCCTCGGCTTGGCGCGCAGCGTGGGTTCCGCCTGTGTCGGATCCTCGGGCCAGGGGTGGCGCGGGTAGGCGCCGCGCATGTCCTTTCTGACATCGGCATAGGATGTTGCCCAGAAGCGTGGCAGGTCGGTCGTCACTTGCACCGGGCGCTGCGCCGGGGACAGAAGCGTGATGCGAAGCGGCATCCGGTCCTGCCCGACCGCGGGGTGAACCGTCACCCCGAACATTTCCTGCAACCGGACCTCGATCGACGGCACCTCCCCTTCATAGTCGATCGGGATCTTCCGCCCCAGAGGTGTCTCGAAATGACCGGGAACCAGCCGGTCCATCTCGGCCAGCCGGTCCCAGCCAAGATGGGCCTGAAGCGCGGGCAGAAGGTCGAACCCCCGGAGATCGGCCTCGGTCCTGATGCCGGTCAGATGCGGAAGAAGCCAATCCTCGGCGCTGGCCAGTAGGTCGGCATCCTCCACCCCTGGCCAGTCGGCACCGCGGGCAAGCCTGGCGCGTGCCCGAAGCCGCCGTGCGGCCGGTGTCCAGGGCAGACCCAGAAGCCGCACCCCATCGAGCGCCGCCCTTGCCACGGCTTCGGGGGGCGCATCCCAGGGCCGGTCGTCCAGCACCAGCGCACCCAGTCGTTCCTGACGCCGCGCCAGAACCCGACCTTCGCGGCGCGACCATTCGCAGACCTCGACCCATCGGATGCGGTCGCCATGAAGTCTGCGGACCTCGGCCTCGGAAATTGCCACGGCCTGGCGGATCGTTGTCTCGCGCGCGTCGCCGCCAAGATCGGTTGCCACGATCAGCCGCGCGCCCGACAGGGGCAAGCCGGGCGCCATCGCCGCCCCCTTGCCGCCCGACAGCACCCAGCGCGGAGCCTCGCCCTTGCGGCGCAGGCCTATGCGGTCGGGGTAGGCCAGCGCAGCCATCTCGGCCAGGCTGTAGCCTGCGGCATCGCCACCCCTCTCCGTCCCTCCCCCACGCGGGGGGAGAGAGGCACCCGGATCCGCTGTCCCGCCCCGTTCCATTGCGCGCCTCCCCTCCCCCTCGTGAGGAAGGGATGGGCGAGGGGGCGCGCCCTCTATCGAGCGCGCCGCTGCCGCCAGGCGCCTTGCCTCGGCCCGGATGCGCTCGATCACGCCCCGGTCGGCTTCGGGCCCCGGTCGCGCCACCGCCTGCATGCGCAAGGTCAGATCGGGCGGCGCCCCGCGCAAGGGGTCGCGTTCGGCCAGCAGGGCGGCCAGCGTAGCCGCCTCCGGCCCTGCCACTGCCAGCATGTGCGCCAACCGCGGATGCAGGGGCAGGCCGGCCAGCGTCCGACCGTGCGCGGTAATGTGCCCCCGTTCGTCCAGCGCCCCCAGCCCCATCAGCAGGCTGCGCGCCTCGGCCAGAGGCCCCGCGGGCGGCGGGGTGAGGAAGGGCAGGTCGGCCCCGCCCCAGAGCGCCAGTTCCAACGCCAGCCCGGCAAGGTCGGCCACCTCGATCTCGGCCGGGGGGAAGGGGGCCAGCCCGCCCTCTTCGCCCTTCGTCCACAGTCGGTAGCATACCCCCGGCCAGACCCGCCCGGCACGGCCCCGGCGCTGTTCTGCCTCGGCCCTGGTCACCCGCTCGGTCACCAGACGCGACATGCCGGAATTCGGGTCGAACCGCGCCCGGCGCGCGCGCCCCGAGTCCACCACCACCCGGATGTCGGGCAGTGTGAGCGAGGTTTCGGCGATCGAGGTGGCCAACACCACCTTGCGCCCCTCGACCGGCGCCAGGGCAGCCCGCTGCGCGGTGAAGTCCATGGCCCCGAAAAGGGGGCGCACTGCCACGCCGGGAAGGCCCGCAAGCATCGCTTCGACCCGCCGGATCTCTGCCTCGCCGGGAAGGAAGACCAGCATCCCGCCTTCCGTTTCAGCCAGCGCCGCCTTCACGGCGTCCGCGACGACCGCCTCCAGCCGCATCGAGGGGTCGGGCGGTCGGGGCAGCCAGCGCGTATCCACCGGAAAGGCGCGCCCCTCGGATGTCACCACCGGGGCCCCGCCCATCAGGGCTGCCACCGGCGCGGCGTCCAGCGTCGCCGACATGACCAGAAGCTTCAGATCCTCGCGCAATGCGCCCCGCACTTCGAGGCACAGCGCCAGGCCGAGATCGGCATTCAGGCTGCGTTCGTGAAACTCGTCGAAGATGACGAGGCCCGTGCCTGCAAGTTCCGGATCCGATTGGATCATCCGGGTCAGGATGCCTTCGGTCACCACCTCGATCCGGGTGGCGGACGAAATCTTCGCTTCGCCCCGGATACGGTAGCCAACCGTCTGGCCGACCCGTTCGCCAAGGGTTTCCGCCATCCGCTCGGCCGCTGCCCGGGCGGCCAGGCGACGGGGTTCCAGCATGATCATCCGGCCCGTGACCAGCCCCCGCGCCAGAAGATCAAGCGGCACGACCGTGGTCTTTCCCGCGCCGGGCGGGGCCTGGAGGACGGCCATGCCCCGGGTGGCAAGGGCGTTGGCCAGGTCTGGCAGGATCGATGTCACGGGCAGGTCCGACATGCCCCGCTTATGGCGCGCGGGTGGCGTCTCCGGAAGGGCATTTGTGCGGGAGAGGGGATGGGGTTGGAATCCTGTCCTGTGACCTCGTCGGGAAGGCGTGGCACGACTTCCCAGCAGCCGGGTGCTCCCGGGCCCGTGACGCGCCAACCTCGCGCAACGCTGCGGCAGTCGGCAGGCCGCCGGGGGGCGGGTGGTTTGCCGGGGCTGGGGCGGTCCGGCGATTGGCCGGGCTGGCGGCAGGCGCAGCAGACCCCTGCACGGGCGCCGTCGTGCGGGGTTGAGATGAGATGCTGAATGGTCTATCCCGAGACACGGGGTGCGAAGAACATTCTTCACCCGGACAATGGAGACTGGATGTCAGAGCTTGTGTGACACGGCTCTCTGAGTTTCAGAGAGCCGCGTGAGGCCAAGGCCGCCGGGTGCCTTTGCGCCTGACCTGGTTTGCATTGTCACACGAGACTTCCATGAACATCTCAAGAAACGAACAACGTGCGCTGCACGTTCTGGCGCTGGGCGGCCGTATCCTGCACGAGCGGGAGAATGGCCCCAAGATCACCTCTGTCATGTGCATCACGCGCGAAGGCATGATCCTGTCCGACCTGGACATGACTGTCTTCAACAAGCTTCGACGTAAGCGGCTGATCGAATCGCGGTCCGGCGGGCCCTATCTCATCTCGAAACGCGGTCGCCTTTCCGTAAGGGCGCAGCTCGACAATCAGGGAGCATGACATGTTGATCCGCAATGAAATCGACAGTGATGCCCCGGCGATCCGTGCGGTCGTGACCGAGGCCATGAAGCTATTGCCACAATCCACCGGAACAGAGGCTGCGATCGTGGACAGGCTCAGGGCAGACAATGCCCTGAGCCTGTCGCTCGTAGCCGAGGACCGGGGCCAGGTCGTGGGTTATCTGGCCGCCTCGGATGCGCGGATCGGTGCGGTGTCGGGCTGTGGCCTGATCGGTCCTGTTACCGTCCTGCCCATGCGGCGCGGCCAGGGGATCGGAAGCGCCCTCATGGCCGAAGCGATCCTCCTGTTGCGGAGACGCTGCAGGGGGGCGGCCCTTGTCGGCGATCCCGACTACAATGCCCGGCTCGCGTTCAGGGCTTTTCCAGGCTTGCGGCTGGGCGTTGTCCCGCCACGGTTCGTGCAGGCCCTGCCGTTCGATGACAGTTACCCCCAAGGCGATCTGATCCATCATCCCGCGTTCGGCCTGCAGTGATCGGAGTGACCGAGGCCCCCTTGTCACGGCCGCCAGGACCGGCGGGACAACCGTCTCGCCTGCTGCTGGTCGTCAAGGGCCATGACCTGAGGTTCGGCGTTGTCACTCAAGCCCTGCACTGAAGGGGAGGGGGCCACCGGGTTGAACCCGCACTCGGGTGCCCCCCGGTGGCGTGCCCGGCGTGGTGCGCTGTAGCGCACCCTGCGCCGTTCAAAGCTCCGGGTAGATCGGGAAGCGCTGGCAGAGGGCCTCGACTTCGGCTTTCACCTTGGCCTCCACCGCCGCGTTGCCGTCTTCGCCGTTGGCTGCCAGACCATCCACAACCTCGATGATCCAGCGGGCGATCTGGCGGAACTCGGGCTCACCGAAGCCGCGGGTGGTGCCTGCGGGGGTGCCAAGGCGGACGCCGGAGGTGATCGTCGGCTTTTCGGTGTCGAAGGGGATGCCGTTCTTGTTGCAGGTGATGTGGGCGCGGCCCAAGGCCTTTTCGGTGGCGTTACCCTTCACGCCCTTGGGGCGCAGGTCCACGAGCATCAGATGCGTGTCGGTGCCGCCCGTCACGATGTCGAGCCCGCCCTTCATCAGCTCGTCCGCGAGCGCCTTGGCGTTGGCGATCACCTGCTGCTGGTAGGTCTTGAACTCGGGCCGCAGCGCCTCGCCGAAGGCGACGGCCTTGGCGGCGATGACATGCATCAGCGGGCCGCCCTGGATGCCGGGGAAGATCGCCGAGTTGACCTTCTTCGCGATGTCCTCGTCGTTCGTGAGGATCATGCCGCCACGGGGGCCGCGCAGGGTCTTGTGCGTCGTCGTGGTCGCCACATGGGCATGCGGGAAGGGGCTGGGGTAGAGGCCCGCCGCCACGAGGCCCGCGAAATGCGCCATGTCCACCAGAAGGTAGGCGCCCACGCTGTCGGCGATCTCGCGCATCCGCCTGAAGTCGATGATGCGGGGAATGGCCGAGCCGCCGGCGATGATGAGCTTCGGCTTGTGTTCGGTGGCCAGTTCCTGAACCTGGTCGTAGTTCAGTTCGAGGTCCTGCTTGCGCACGCCATACTGGACGGCGTGGAACCATTTGCCCGACTGGTTCGGCGCAGCGCCATGGGTGAGGTGGCCGCCGGCGTCGAGCGACATGCCGAGGATGGTGTCACCGGGCTTGATCAGCGCCTGGAAGACGCCCTGATTGGCCTGGCTGCCCGAATTCGGCTGAACATTGGCGAAGCTGCACCCGAACAGCTTGCAGGCGCGCTCGATCGCCAGGTTTTCAGCGATGTCCACATACTGGCAGCCGCCGTAATAACGCTTGCCCGGGTAGCCTTCGGCATACTTGTTGGTCATCACCGAGCCCTGCGCCTCCATCACCGCGCGGGACACGATGTTTTCCGAGGCGATCAGCTCGATCTCGTGCCGCTGGCGGCCCAGTTCCTGGGTGATGGCCCCGAACAGCTCCGGGTCGCGGGAGGACAGGGGTTCGGTGAAGAAGCCGGTATCGCGGTGGGGTGCATTCATCGTCAGGTCCTCCGGGCGTGGATGTGCGCGCTATCTAGAGCATGGCGGCACATCGGGAAAGGCAAGAATCCGACATGATCCGGATCGGGGGCGAAATATTCTTGCCGCACGGAACAGGAAGGGCCATCGCCTCCGCTGGCGCAGGCTTGAGTTTCCCGGCACGCGGGGTCAAGGTTCGAAACAGCCGGGCGGGAAGGGGGGCGAGGGTGCGCATCAGGTTCACGGCATCGAGGGCCCCTGCCGCCGTGGCGGCGCTGGCGGCGCTGACCGCGCGCTATGGCCAGGCCGAGCCCCGGACGGCCGAGGTGATCGTGGCGCTGGGCGGTGACGGCTTCATGCTGGAAACGCTGCACGCGGCGCATGGGCGCCGGCTGCCGGTCTATGGCATGAACTGTGGCACGATCGGCTTTCTGATGAACGCCTATGCCGAAGACGGCCTGATCGAGCGCCTGCGCGCGGCCGAAGAGACGGTGATCCATCCTCTGGCGATGCGGGCAGTGAATGCAAAGGGCAGGGTGACCGAGGCGCTTGCGATCAACGAGGTCTCGCTTCTGCGCCAGGGGCCGCAGGCGGCAAAGCTGCGCATCTCGGTCGACGGGCGGGTGCGACTGGAAGAACTGGTCTGCGACGGGGCGTTGGTGGCAACGCCCGCGGGATCCACCGCCTACAATTATTCGGCGCATGGGCCGATCCTGCCCATCGGATCGGACGTGCTGGCGCTGACGGCGATGTCGGCCTTCCGGCCCCGACGCTGGCGGGGGGCGCTCTTGCCGTCATCCGCCGTGGTGCGGTTCGAGGTGCTGGAGGCCGAAAAGCGGCCGGTGATGGCGGATGCCGACAGCCGGTCCTCGGTGCGCAATGTCGCAAGCGTCGAGGTCAGGACCGAGCCTTCGGTCACGCACAGGCTGCTGTTCGATCCGGGCCACGGACTGGAGGAACGCCTGATCGGCGAGCAGTTCACCTGACGCCGTAGCACGCGCGTTGCTTGTGTGACCGGATCTTGGCTGCCCGTGTGCCAAAGACGTGCCAGGCAGTCGTCAGGAGGCGCGCGCCTTCCAGCCCTCGATCTTCCGGTATAGCGTGGAGGGCGAGACATCCAGCACGCGCGCGGCCCGCGGGATCGAATTGCCGTGGCGGGCAAGTGTTGCCTCGATCAGCAGCCGCTCTGCCTCGGCCAGGGTCAAGCCGACCAGGCTGTCGGTCGTGGGCAGGTCGGGGTCCGGCTGCGGACCGGATGTCGCGCGGGCAGGAAGGTCGTCGGCCAGTCCGGGAGGCAGCATCTCGGGCGTCACCCAGCCCCCCCTGTTCAGCACGACGACGTTGCGGATCACGTTCAGCAGTTGCCGCACGTTCCCCGGCCAAGGCAGTTGCAGCAGCAACGCGCGGGTCTCCGGGGTCAGGCCATGAAACCGTCGCCCTTCTTCCTCGGCAAAGCGCTGGAGCGCGGCCTCGGCGATTTCGATCACGTCATGGCCGCGCTCGCGCAGAGGCGGCATGTGGATCGGCACGACGAACAGGCGGTAGTATAGATCCTCGCGGAACTGGCCGCGGCGGACGGCATCCAGCGGGTCGCGGTTGGTGGCACAGACGATGCGGACGTTCACCTTGCGGGGCCGGGTGGCCCCCACGGGCTGGACGGTAGAGGTCTGCAGGAAACGCAGGAGCTTGGTCTGCAGCGCGGGCGCCATTTCGCAGATCTCGTCGAGGAACAGCGTTCCCCCGTCGGCCGCCGCCGCCGCGCCCGGCTTGTCAGAGATTGCGCCGGTGAAGCTGCCCTTCATGTGACCGAATACTTCACTTTCCAGCAGGTCCTGCGGGATGGCGCCGCAGTTGAGTGCGATGAAGGGGCCCGAGGCGCGGGCCGAATTGGCATGGACGGCCAGAGCGCAAAGTTCTTTCCCGGTGCCACTTTCGCCGGTGATGAAAACGGTGGCCATGGAGCGCGCGACCGAGGCGATGGTGGCATGGATGCGTTTCATCGCCTCGGAAGAGCCGATGAAGCCGGAGGTATCGGGCAAGGTTGCGCTCTCGACCGAGGGCACGATGCCTGACTCTTCGGCCCGGCGCTCTCCGCGTTCTTTGAGCAGGTTCTGCACCGCGCCGAGCAGGCGGTTTTCATCGAATGGTTTCACAAGGAAGTCATGCGCACCCGCCCGCATCGCCTCGACCGCGCGGTTGACCGATCCGTTGGCGGTAATGGCAATGATTGCGGTTTCGGGTTGCATGGCAAGGAATTCCTGCATCAGCTGCAAACCGTCACGGTCCGGCAGCACCAGGTCCAGCAGCACCACCGAGGGACGCAGGGCCTGGAACTGGGCAAGCCCTTCTGCAGCCGATCCCGCGACCGAGACGCGGAACCCCGCCCCGGAAAGGATCGAGCGATAGACCATCTGAAGCGAGCTGGTATCCTCGATCAGCAGCAGCGGCGGGCGAGAAGTTGTCGGGGTCTTCATTCCTGTGCCTCGGCGGCGGTGGTATCGACCACGGCGATCAGGGCGGCGAGGTCGGCCTGAAGCAGGGGCAGAAGGTCGGCAAGCGTCGCCGGGTCACGGGCATGCGCTGCCACGTTCAGTGCCTGCGCCTGTTCGTGCAGGGTCACAGCGCCCGCCGAACCGGCCAGCGAGATCAGCACATGGCTGGCCTCGCGCAGGTTGTCCCAGTCAGGGCCAGCAGCAGCCCGCGCGATGCCCTCGGCGCAGCCTGCGAGATCAAGCCGAAGCTGTGCCAGCAGCGCCGGGGCCTCTTCCGGGCCGACCAGGCGCAGAAGGTGCCGCAGCCGGGCTGCGTCAAAGCCGCCGGGCAGGGCCGGAACCTCAGGGCGGGGGTGCAGGGGTCTTTGCATAATGCAAAGATTGCCCGAGCACGGCAGGTCTGTCCAGTCTCAGTCCTTGGCCAGGCCGATCGAGCGCAGCGCCAGCGTGATCTCGTCCAGGATCGCGGGGTCGTCGATGGTGGCGGGCATCTTCCAAGGCTGGCCGTCGGCGATCTTGACCATGGTGCCGCGCAGGATCTTGCCCGAGCGGGTCTTGGGCAGGCGGTCCACCACCACGGCGCGCTTGAAATCGGCGACGGGGCCGATCTGGTCGCGGACCAGTTGCACGCATTCCTTCACCACCTCGTCATGCGGGCGGTTCGAACCCTTGTTGAGGCAGAGGAAGCCCAGCGGCGACTGACCCTTCAGCTCGTCGGCCACGCCGATCACGGCGCATTCGGCCACGTCCTTGTGCGATGCAAGCACCTCCTCCATCGCGCCGGTGGACAGTCGGTGGCCGGCGACGTTGATGACATCGTCGGTGCGGGCCATGATGTAGAGATAGCCGTCCTCATCGACATAGCCCGCGTCGCCGGTCTCGTAGTAGCCGGGGAAGTGGTCGAGGTAGCTCTTGCGGAAGCGGTCCTCGGCATTCCACAGCGTCGGAAGGGTGCCGGGCGGTAGTGGCAACTTGATTGCGATGGCGCCGAGCGTGCCGGGGGAAACCGGGTGGCCGCCCTCGTCCAGCACCTGCACGTCGAATCCGGGCATGGGCACGGAAGGGCTGCCGATCTTGACCGGCAGATGTTCGATGCCAAGCGGGTTGGCGGCGATGGCATAGCCGGTCTCTGTCTGCCACCAGTGGTCGATCACCGGCACCTTCAGGTGGGTCTGCGCCCAGTGGATCGTGTCGGGGTCCGCGCGTTCGCCCGCCAGATAGAGCGCCTGGAGCGTCGGCAGCGGGGGGACCAGCTTGCCGTCCGGGTCGTCGCGCTTGATGGCGCGAAGGGCGGTGGGCGCGGTGAAGAAGCTGCGCACCTTGTGTTCGTTGATGACGCGCCAGAAGGCGGCGGCGTCTGGGGTGCCGACGGGCTTGCCTTCGTAGACGACGGTGGTGCAGCCGGCGATCAGGGGGCCGTAGCAGATGTAGCTGTGGCCGACGACCCAGCCCACGTCCGAGGCGGCCCAGAACACGTCGCCCGCGCCGACGTTGTAGATCGCGCGCATGGTCCAGTTCAGCGCCACGAGATGCCCGGCGGTGGGCCGCACCACGCCCTTCGGCGCCCCCGTGGTACCCGAGGTGTAGAGGATATAGGCCGGATGGTTGCCCGCGACGGGCACGCAGTCGGCGGGCGTCACCCCGTGCTGGAAGGCGTGCCAGTCTAGATCGCGGCCGGGGGTGAGGGCGGCCACCTCCTGCTCGCGCTGGAAGATCACGCAGAAGTCGGGCTTGTGGGCGGCCTGGTCGATGGCCGCGTCGAGGAGCGGCTTGTAGTGGACCACTCGAGAGGGCTCGATCCCACAGGAGGCGGCGATGATCGCCTTGGGCGTGCAGTCGTCGATGCGGACGGCAAGTTCATGTGCCGCGAAGCCGCCGAAGACCACCGAATGGATCGCGCCGATCCGCCCGCAGGCAAGCATCGCCTCCAGCGCCTCGGGGACCATGGGCATGTAGATGATGACCCGGTCGCCCTTTTCGATGCCGCGGGCCTTCAGCGCGCCCGCAAGACGGGCGACGCGGTCCTGCAATTCGGCATAGGTGATGACGTGTTTCGTTCCGGTGACGGGGCTGTCGTGAATGATCGCGGGCTGCTTGCCACGGCCGGCGGCAACGTGGCGATCGACGGCATTCCAGCAGGTGTTTACCTCGGCGTCGGTGAACCATTCGAAAAGGGGGGCGCGGCTGTCATCCAGCGCCTTTGCGGGCTTCTTCACCCAGTCGATGCCCCCCGCTGCCGAGAGCCAGAACCCCTCCGGGTCGTTCCGCCACTGGTCATAAACCTGCGCATAGCCCATCGCGATCTCCCCCCCCTGCCGATGTCTCCTCGTGATGGTGGTATGCCATGGGATGCCCGGGGCGCAACGGTGTTACCGTTAGCGGAGTGCGACAGATTTGCAGAATTTGCGGCGTAACGGGACAAATATTTGCAAACCAATGGCCGCCTGCAAATCACCTGATCCGTTGCGCGAAAGATTTGCAAAGGGGGCGGAGTTTTCGAAAGCTCCGCACCGGAGCCCTTGAAGGCTTCGGGCCGACTTCTTCGAAGAAATCGGCGAACGGTCAGCCGTAATGCGCGACCGGTGTGCCGGCGATCGCCGACATGTTCAGAAGGCCCCGCGCGGTGATCGCCGGGGTCACCACATGCGCCTTGTTGCCCATGCCCATCAGGATCGGCCCGACCTCCAGCCCGCCTGCCTTGACCTTCAGGATGTTGCGCACGCCCGAGGCCACTTCCGACGAGGCGAAGACCAGCACGTTTGCCGCTCCGTCATAGCGCGAATTGGGCAGAAGCCGGTCGCGGATCGACTGGTCCAGCGCGGCGTCGATATTCATTTCGCCCTCATATGCGAAATCGGGCTCGCGGACGTCCAGCAGTTCCAGCGCCTCGCGCATCCGGCGGGCAGAGGCATTGTCCATGTTGCCGAACTGCGACTGGGTGCAGAGCGCGATCTTCGGGGTGATGCCGAACCGGCGGACATGGCGAGCCGCGCCGATCACGGTTTCCATGATCTGCTGCGGGGTGGGTTCCGAATGCACATGGGTGTCGGCGATGAAAAGTGGACCGTCTTCCAGGATCATCATCGACAGGGCGCCTACCGGGTGCAGGCCGCCGCGCGCGAGGATCTGGCGCACATAGCCGAGGTGCCAGTTGTACTGGCCGAAGGTGCCGCAAATCATGCTGTCGGCTTCCTCGCGGTGCACCATGATCGCGGCGATTGCAGTGGTGTTGGTGCGCATCACCGCGCGGGCGATGTCGGGTGTGACGCCGCGGCGGGCCATCAATTCGTGATAGGTGCCCCAGTAATCGCGGTAGCGGTGGTCGTTTTCCGGGTTGACCAGGTGGAAGTCGCGCCCCGGCCGGATCGGCAGGCCGAAACGTTCGCAGCGCGCCTCTACCACCTCGGGCCGTCCGATCAGGATTGGCACCTCGGTCGTCTCTTCCAGGATCGCATTGGCCGCGCGCAGCACGCGCTCGTCCTCGCCTTCGGCAAAGACTATGCGGCGGGCGGCAGTGCGGGCGGCCTCGAACACCGGCCGCATCAGAAGGGCCGACTTGAACACCGAACCATCAAGCTTGCGCTTGTAGGCGTCGAGATCCTCGATGGGCCGTGTTGCAACGCCGGTTTCCATCGCCGCACGGGCCACGGCACTTGCCACGGTGCCGATCAGACGGGGATCGAAGGGCTTCGGGATCAGATAGTCGGGGCCGAAGGCCATGGTCTCGCCCCGGTAGGCGGCGGCGGCCTCGGCCGAGGTGGTGGCGCGGGCCAGCGCGGCGATGCCCTCGATGCAGGCCAGTTCCATCGCGGCGTTGATCGTGGTCGCGCCCACGTCCAGTGCGCCCCGGAAGATGAACGGGAAGCACAGGACATTGTTGACCTGGTTCGGGAAGTCGCTGCGCCCGGTGGCGATGATAGCGCCGGGGGCGACCTTGCGAGCCTCGTCTGGCAGGATTTCCGGGGTGGGGTTGGCAAGCGCGAAGATGATCGGGTTCGGCGCCATCTTCGCCACCATCTCGGGAGTCAGCACGCCGGGGCCGGACAGACCGAGGAACAGGTCGGCGCCCGCGATCACATCGGAAAGGGTTGCCGGACGGTCGCCCTGGGCGAAGGCCTCTTTCTGCGGGGTCATCTGCGCCTCGCGGCCGCGATAGACCAGACCCTCCAGATCGCAAAGCCAGATGTTCTCGCGACGGACCCCCAGTTTTACCAGCATTTCCAGGCAGGCAATGCCCGCCGCGCCGCCGCCGGTGGAAACCACCTTGATGTCCTGGAACCGCTTGCCCGCGACGATCATCGCATTCGTTGCTGCAGCGCCAACCACGATCGCCGTGCCATGCTGGTCGTCGTGGAAGACCGGAATTTTCATCCTCTCGCGACACAGCTTTTCCACGATGAAGCAGTCGGGCGCCTTGATGTCCTCCAGGTTCACCGCACCGAAGGTGGGTTCCAGCGCGCAGACGATTTCGGCCAGCTTCACCGGGTCGGGTTCGTTCACCTCGATGTCGAAGCAGTCGATGTTGGCGAACTTCTTGAACAGGACCGCCTTGCCCTCCATCACCGGCTTGGACGCGAGCGCCCCGATGTTGCCGAGGCCAAGGACCGCAGTGCCGTTCGAAATCACGGCGACGAGGTTGCCCTTGGAGGTGTAACGGCTGGCCGTCGCCGGATCGCCCTTGATCTCGAGGCAGGCCTCGGCCACGCCCGGGGAATAGGCGCGGGCCAGGTCGCGGCCGTTGGCAAGGGGCTTGGTCGCACGGATTTCCAGTTTTCCGGGCTTGGGAAATTCATGGTAGTCCAGTGCCGCCTGTCGCGCGCCGTCGTGCCGTGCCTCGTCCATCCGTTCCTCCCGCGAAGATGGTTCAGCGTTAAACCATCTTTATGCTTTCGCCAATGCGGCATCGGTTGAAGCCCATTCGCGCCCGGCTTGCAAATCACAGCCGCGCCAGACACGATGCCGCCATAGCACGGGGATGACCATGACGGAAATACGCGCCGAAGTCAGGCTGCCAACGCATGAACTGCGGGAGGATCTGCCCTTCTACACAAAGACCCTGGGCATGCGGCTGGACATGATCTTTCCCGCCGACAACCCCGAGGTGGCGGTTCTGTCGGGCCATGGCCTGCGCATCCGCATCCAGAAGGGCGCGCCCGAGGCGCCAGGCACGATCCGCATCCTGACCGACGATCCGACCTTTGCCGGGGGCGCGAAGGAACTGGTCGCGCCAAACGGCACGCGGGTGGAGATCGACGAGCTGAACCCCCCGGTTGTCACGCCGGCAACGGAACATGCCTTCGTGGTGCGCCGCCTGGCCGATCAGGCGCCCTGGGTGATCGGGCGGGCCGGGATGGAATATCGCGACTTGATTCCCTCGCGCCTCGGCGGGGCGATGATCGCCAGCCACATCCGCGTCCCGGACGGCCCGGTGCCCGACATGGTGCATTTCCACAAGGTCGGCTTCCAGCTGATCTTCTGCGTCGCGGGCTGGGTGGATGTTCTGTATGAAGATCAGGGGGATGTTCGCCGTATCCATGCCGGCGACTGCTTCATCCAGCCGCCGGGCATCCGCCACAAGGTGCTGCATTCCGAGGGGGTGCAGGTGGTGGAGATCGGCGTCCCGGCCGAACACATCACCGAGATCGACCACGAGATGACCCTGCCCACCCCGCATTACCGGCCCGAGCGGGAATGGGAGGGGCAGCGTTTCGTTCACAACATCGGGGCAGAGGGCATCTTCCGTCCCTTCCGGATCCCGGGCTTCGAGGCGCGTGACACGACGATCCACGCGGCGACGAAGGGCGTGGCCTCGGTCATGGTGGCGCGGCCTGCAGGAGAGCCCACGCCGTGGACGGTGCATGACGGTGACATCCTGTTCAGCTTCGTCATGAAGGGGGCCATGACCCTGGAGGGCGAAGGGAAAGACCCCTACCGGCTGGAGCCGGGCGATGCCTTCGTGATCCCGCCGGGCATGGCCACGCGCTATGCCGACCCGACACCGGACCTGGAACTCCTGGAGGTAACGCTGCCCGGCAATCCGCCGACGCGGGTGGTGGCGATGTGACGCCTCTGCGTGCGCCTTCGGCTTCCCATCGCCGACCCGCGACGAGACGCCAGAGACGTATGCGAAGCACACCCCGCTTGCGGAAAGCGCGCCTTCGGCTCACACTCTGACCAAATGGTCAAACAGGGGATGGCGATGACGCTGCTTGAGGCCGCAACGGCGGTGCGGGAAAGGGCCTATGCGCCCTATTCGCGCTTCAAGGTGGGGGCGGCGCTGCGCGCGACAAGCGGCGCGGTGCATGTCGGCTGCAATGTCGAGAACGTAGCCTATCCCGAAGGCACCTGTGCCGAGGCTGGCGCCATCGCCGCGATGGTCGCGGCGGGGGATAACCGGATCGCCGAGATTCTGGTCATCGCCGACAGCCCCGACCCGGTGCCCCCCTGCGGCGGCTGCCGGCAGAAGATTGCCGAATTCGCGGCCCCCGAAGTGAGGGTTACAATGTGCACGACCGATGGAAAGCAGAAAGTGATGACCGTGGCCGAACTTCTGCCTGGCCTGTTTACCGCCGCGCACATGGAGCGGACGTGACAGACGCGCGTTCGATCATCGCAAAGGTCCGCGACGGGGGTGAGCCTTCGGCCGACGACCTGCGCTGGTTCGCGGCGGGGCTTGCCTCGGGCGAGGTGACGGATGCCCAGGCCGGGGCCTTCGCTATGGCGGTACTTCTGAAGGGGCTGTCAGAGCAAGGCCGGGTCGCGCTGACCCTGGGCATGCGCGACAGCGGAAAGGTTCTGTCCTGGCACCTGCCCGGCCCGGTGGTGGACAAGCATTCTACCGGCGGGATCGGCGATTGCACCTCGCTTCTGCTCGCCCCGGCGCTGGCGGCCTGCGGGGCCTATGTGCCGATGATCTCCGGCCGGGGCCTGGGCCATACCGGGGGCACGCTGGACAAGCTGGAGGCGATACCCGGTTTCCGCACCGCCCTGACGGAACAGGCGTTGCGGGCGCAGATCGACGCAGTGAAATGTGCGATCGTGGCAGCTTCGTCCGATCTGGCCCCGGCTGACCGGCGGCTTTATGCGATCCGCGATGTGTCGGGCACGGTGGAGTCGATCGATCTGATCACTGCGTCGATCCTGGCCAAGAAGCTGGCAGCGGGGCTGCAGGCCCTGGTGCTGGACGTGAAATGCGGAAGCGGTGCCTTCATGAAGACGCCGGAACGGGCCGAGGCGCTGGCGCGTGCGCTGGTTTCGACGGCGCGCGGTGCAGGCTGCATGACCAGTGCGCTGATCACCGACATGTCGCAGCCCCTTGCCACCGCGGCAGGCAACGCGCTGGAGGTGATCGAGGTGATGAAGACGTTGACCGGCACTTCGGGCTACAGCCCGCTTCGGGCTTTGACGGTCAGTCTGGGCGGCCAGGCGCTGGCCCTTGCCGGGTTGGCGACAAATGCGACCGATGGCGCGGGCCGGATCGCCGAGGCCTTGCAGTCGGGCCGGGCTGCCGAGATCTTCGGGCGCATGGTCGCGGCACAGGGGGGGCCTGCGGATTTCATCGAACGCTGGCCGGAAAGGCTGCCCTCGGCGCCCGTGGTGTTGGATGTGCCGGCACCGGTAGCTGGCTATGTCGTGGCGATCGACGGGGAGGCGCTGGGCCATGCGGTGGTGCATCTGGGCGGCGGTCGGTTGCGGGAGGGGGACAAGGTGAACCCCTCGGTCGGGCTGTCGGACCTGGCCGGGATCGGCGAGGAAACCGGGGCCGGCGTGCCGCTGGCCAAGGTGCACGCCGCCAGCGAGGATGCGGCGCGGGCGGCGGTGACCGCGGTGCAGGCGGCCTACCGGATCGGGCCGGAGGCGCCAGAAGCGCCCGCCCTGATCCAGAAGAGGATCGCCTGATGGCCCGCGCCTTTCTTGTGGTGATGGATTCGGTCGGCTGCGGCGGGGCGCCCGATGCGGCAGCCTTCGGCGACGCGGGCGCGAACACGCTGGGCCACATCGCGGCGGCCTGCGCCGAGGGCCGGGCCGAGACCGGCCGGTCTGGCCCGCTGCGGATGCCGAACCTCGACCGGCTGGGTCTGGGGGCGGCGATCCGGCTGGCTTCGGGCGCGGCCACGCCGGGGCTGGATGCCGTGCCCGAGGGGCTGTGGGGGGCGGCAGAGGAGGTGTCGAAGGGCAAGGACACGCCGTCCGGGCACTGGGAGCTGGCCGGCGTGCCGGTGCCCTGGGACTGGACCTATTTCCCCGACACCGTGCCCGCCTTCCCCGATGACATCGTGGCCGAGGTCTGCCGGCTGGCCGGGACCGAGGGCATCCTCGGCAACTGCCATGCTTCCGGCGTGCCGATCATCGCCGAACATTGCGAGGAGCATCTGCGGACCGGCTGGCCGATCTGCTATACCAGCGCCGACAGCGTGTTCCAGATTGCCGCGCATGAAGAGGCCTTCGGGCTGGAGCGGCTGCTCAAGCTGTGTGCCGACCTGGCGCCGATGCTGCACGCCCGCAAGGTCGGCCGGGTGATCGCGCGGCCCTTCACCGGCACCTGCGGCGATTTCCGGCGCACTGCGAACCGCAAGGATTTCGCCATCGCGCCGCCCTCTCCGACGCTTCTGGACTGGGTGGTCGGGGCCGGGCGGGCGACGCATGCCATTGGCAAGATCGGCGACATCTTCTCGATGCGGGGCATCGGGACGCTGCACAAGGGCAAGTCGGACGCTGACCTTTTCGAACATCTGGTGCGGCTGGGTGCCGAGGCGGAGCCCGGTTCCTTGACCTTCGCGAACTTCGTCGAGTTCGACACGCTGTATGGCCATCCGCGCGACGTGTCAGGCTATGCCCGTGCGCTGGAGTGGTTCGACGCCCAGATCCCGCGGTTCCTGTCCAACCTGCGGGCGGGGGATCTGGCGATCTTCACCGCCGATCACGGCAACGATCCGACCTGGGCCGGAACCGAGCACACGCGCGAGCGGGTGCCCGTGGTGGGCTGGGGCCTGGGCCGGCGCGAGGTGGGCCTGCGCGGGTTCGTGGATGTCGGGGCGAGCGTGGCGGCGCATCTGGGGGTGGCCCCGGAAGGGCCTGGGCGGAGTTTTCTGTGACCGGCCCCGGGGGTTTCACACCCCCGGACCCCCGTGGGATATTTGTGAACGGAAGAAGGGATGGAGTGCCCCGTGAGCGGATTGCCGAAAGTGGAATTGCATCTGCATCTGGAAGGCGCGGCGCCGCCAGCCTTCATCCGGGGTCTGGCGGCCGAGAAGCATCTGGACATATCCGGCATCTTCGATGCGCGGGGAAACTACCGCTACAGGGACTTCTGGGATTTCCTGAAGGTCTACGAAGCGGCGACCTCGGCCCTGCAGACGCCCGAGGATTACCGGCGCCTGACGCTTGCAGTGCTGGAGGAATCCGCGGCCTCGGGCGTGGTCTATTCCGAAACCTTCCTGTCCCCCGATTTCTGCGGGGGGCGCGATCTGGCGGCCTGGCGGGAATATCTGCACGCGATCCGCGAGGCAGCCGAGGAGGCAGAGCGGAAGCAGGGAATCATCCTGCGCGGCATCGTCACCTGCATCCGACATTTCGGGCCAGAGAAGGCGCGTGAAACGGCGCTTTGCGCGGCCGAGACGGCGGACCACTGGCTGGTGGGCTTCGGCATCGCGGGCGACGAGAGGATGGGCGCGCCGAAGGATTTCCGCTGGGCCTTCGACTGTGCGCGCGAGGCGGGCCTGCGGTTGACGGCGCATGCCGGGGAATGGGGCGGGCCGGACAGCGTGCGTGACGCGGTACGCGATCTTGCGGTGGAACGGATCGGGCACGGGGTGCGGGCGATCGAGGACCCCGCGCTGGTCGATGAACTGGCCGAGACGGGGATCGTGCTGGAGGTCTGTCCGGGATCGAACGTGGCGCTGGGGCTTTACCCCTCGTTCCGGGCCCACCCGATCGCCGAACTGGACCGGCGCGGGGTGAAGGTCACGGTATCGACCGACGATCCGCCGTTCTTCCATACGACGATGGCGCGGGAATACGAGGAATTGCACCGTGCCTTCGACTGGGATGAACGGCAATTCCGTCGCATCGCGCGCCAGTCGCTTGACGCTGCCTTTTGTGACGCCGATACCAGAACCAGAGTTGCGCAGAAGCTGGAGGCCTGAATGCTGGATCACCTGACCGTCGTGTCGCACCCGCTGGTTCAGCACAAGCTGACCCTGATGCGGGAAAAGGACACCTCGACCGCCAGTTTCCGCAAGCTTCTGCGCGAGATCAGCCTGCTTCTGGCCTATGAGGTCACGCGCGAACTGCCGATGACGACCAAGCGGATCGAGACCCCGCTGGAAGAAATGGACGCCCCGATGATCGAGGGCAAGAAGCTTGCCCTTGTCAGCATCCTGCGGGCGGGCAACGGGCTTCTGGACGGGATCCTGGAGCTGATCCCGGCGGCGCGCGTGGGCTTCATCGGCCTTTACCGCGACCCCGAGACGCTGCAGCCCGTGCAATATTACTGCAAGCTGCCCGAACAGATGGAGGACCGGATCGCCATCGTGGTCGACCCGATGCTGGCGACGGGTAATTCCAGCGCGGCGGCAGTGTCGCTGTTGAAGAAGGCCGGAGCGAAGCAGATCCGCTTCCTGTGCCTGCTTGCGGCACCCGAGGGCATCGCCCGGATGAAAGAGGCGCACCCGGATGTGCCCATAGTGACGGCGGCGGTGGACAGCCATCTGAACGACCACGGCTATATCGTGCCCGGGCTCGGCGATGCCGGGGACCGCATGTTCGGGACCAAGTAGCATGCGGCGTGGGGCGGTCTGCCTGTCGGCTGCGCTGGCGGGCGCTGCCCTTGCCATCGTGCCGGCCGGTCCGGCGCCGGCCGAACTGATCCGCCCGGCCGAACTGCCGCCGCCCGACTATGCCGGCCAGCAGTATGTTGACAGCCGGGGCTGCCTGTTCCTGCGGGCGGGAACGCCCGGAAATCCGGTCTGGGTGCCCAGGGTCACGCGGCAGGGTGCACCCATGTGCGACAATCCGCCTTCGGGTCGGCGGGTACCCGTGGCAGAAGACGGTGTTGCCCCTTCAGCGCCGGCCGCATCGGCAGGACCTTAGGGCGGCACGAATCGTCATCCGTTCACGGTGGGCCGCTTCGATGTGGCTTCCGCTGCATCAAGATGATTGCCATGCTGCGATCGCTGAACCGCCCGGCAACGCAGGGCCAGGCTACGGGCAATGCGGGCCGGGTCACGGTCTGTGCCGGGCCATTCGCTACGGTGGAACCGGCGGCGCGGGCCCGTCAGAAGTATCTGGTCCTGGGCTTTTCGGATGTGATGGTTGTGGGGCCCTGATCAGGCGCCGCAGATGCCTTGCAGCGCGACCCAGGATTCGTCGGGAATAAGTGGCGCGGGGGCCAGGCCCTTGTAGGGATCGCCCGCAGCGAGACCGCCGGTGATTGCGCCGTCGGGATCGACGGCCAGTGCATAGGGGGTGGCGGGGATCTGCGCAGCCTCGAAGGCGCGGATCAGCTCGTCGTCGGACAGCCTGACAGGTGCGGCGCGCAGCGCGGCTTCGCCATAGCCCTTGATGGCGGTATCGGGCAGGTCCGCCGTGGTCAGAAGCTGGAAGGTGGCGCGCAGGCCCGCATATTCCAGAAGCGGCACCATCGGATCGGCCGCGCGGGCGCGCAGGCCTTCCACCAGCGCCGCGCCGGCCGCAGCTTCCGGCCCGTTGGCCTGTTCCAGAAGCCGGCGCGGCAGGATGATGACATCGCCGGGCAAGTGGAGCGGCTGATCCACCCCTTCGGGCATGACGTAGAGGATTGGCGTATCGACCGGTCCGAAGACGCGGCCGGCCAGCCGGGCAAGGGCCTCAAGTCCCAGCTGGTTGTCGCAGGGCGCCCCCGTCACGCGCGACAGATCGTCAAGCACACGCTGCCCGATCTGGGCCCGCTGTGCTGGCGGCAGAACCGAGGCCGTGTGGCCGATCAGCGCGCCGGGCAGCCAGAACAGGCCCAGCCCGACTACCAGCAGCGCCAGTCCGCCAAGGATCAATCCGCGCAGTCGCCCCGGGCGGGGCACAGCGGC
This sequence comes from Tabrizicola caldifontis, assembly GCF_004762095.1. Lineage (GTDB taxonomy): Bacteria > Pseudomonadota > Alphaproteobacteria > Rhodobacterales > Rhodobacteraceae > Tabrizicola > Tabrizicola caldifontis. Next base: position 49,634 of record NZ_SIJH01000007.1, on the reverse strand, counting down.
AGTGACAGCGGCGCGGACCGCATCCAGCGCGGCGATCATGTAGGGTTCGGTCAGTTCCAGGCTTTCGGCCGATTCCGTGCCCGGGGCAAAGACCGGCGGTTCCTCGCCCCTGTTGATGCGGATCACGGCGGGAAGGGACCAATGGCTGATCGCCTCGCCGCTTTTCGGGTCGGACAGGATGAGCGTCGCCTCGCCGAAGCGCACCAGCACCTCGCGGCGCTGGTCGTGCGGTGTCTCGCGCCACAGGCCCGAACATTCGAGCCTCTGATACTTCTTCAGCGCCGTCATCGGCCTCTGGGTCTCTGCCTGTTCCCCGGCACCTTATCGCCAGCGCCGGGCATCCACAATCGCCTTGGACATGGCGATTTCCGCAGTCGCAAGGCCTGCAAGCGGCGCTGCAAGGTCGCGTTCAGGCGGTCTGGCCGGTGCCATGTCGGGCAGAACGGGCAGACAAGAGGCAGGCAAGATCATGAGCGAGACCCCGAACCGGACCCTGGCCGCCTTCGGCGCAATCCTGATCTATGCCACCATAATCGCCTACACCGACAATTACGTCCGGGTGATCGCGCAGGATGCAGGACTGTGGCAGTTCCACGCCACGCGCACGGCTATGGCCTTTGCACTGCTTGCCATCCTGGCCATGCCCCTGGGTCTTCGACTGCGTCCGAAGAACCCGCGCGCGGTGGTGGCGCGGTCGCTGATCCACGGTTCGGCGATGCTGATCTATTTCGGGGCGTTGGCCTTCCTGCCGGTGGCGCAGGTCGCGGCGGGGCTGTTCACCGCGCCGATCTTCGTGCTGCTGATCCAGCGTCTGGTCTATGGGCTGCGCATCAGCCGCATTCAGGTGCTGGCCGTGGCCGTCGGATTTGCCGGTGTGGTGCTGGTCCTGGGCCGTGAGGCGGTGCAGGGGGCGACGCTGGCCGCGCTGCTGCCAGTGATTTCCGGGGCCTTGTATGCCATGGGCAACATCGCCACCCGGCAGTGGTGCGAGGGCGAAAGCGCCGAGGTGCTGGTTGCCGGGTTCTTCGGCATTCTCGGGGTCTTCGGGCTGATCGGCATGGTGATGCTTGCGGTGTTCCCCGTGCCGGTTGCCGAAGGCGCGGCGGGTTTTGTCCAGAGGGGAGCGGTCTGGCCAAGCGGCACCTTTCTGTGGTGGACCTTCGTGCAGGCCGCGGGGTCGCTGCTGGGCGTGGGGATGTTCGTCAAGGCCTACCAGATGGCCGAGGCGTCGCGGGTGGCAGTGTTCGAATACGTGATCCTGCCTGCGTCGGCGGCTTGGGGCTACCTGCTGTGGGGGGAAAGGCTGACCTGGCTGGCTGCCGCCGGCATGGCGCTGATCGTGCTGGCGGGTGTGCTGATCGCCCGCCCGTCCGGGCCTCAGTCGCCGACCGCCTCGCGCCAGTGACGGCGGCAAAGGCTGACGTAGGTCTCGTTCCCGCCGATCACCACCTGTTCGCCCTGTTTCAGCGCGCGTCCGTCGGGGCCGCGGCGGATGACCATGGTGGCTTTCTTGCCGCACCGGCAGATGGTGCGCACCTCGCGCATCTCGTCGGCCCAGGCCAGCAGCGCGGCCGAGCCGGGGAAGAGGTTGCCCTGGAAATCGACGCGCAGGCCATAGCACATGACCGGCACGCCCAGGTCATCCACCGCGCGGGCCAGTTGCCAGACCTGTTCCTTGGACAGGAACTGTGCCTCGTCGATGAAGACGCAGGCAACCTTTCCGGCAGCGAAACGGGCCTGAAGCTTGGCGAACATGTCTTCGCCGGGGGCAAAGGTGTCAGCGTCCTCGCCAATGCCAATGCGGCTGGCGATGCGGCCTTGCCCGGCGCGATTGTCAAGGCGCGCGGTGATCAGATAGGTTGCCATGCCCCCCTCGCGGTAGTTGTGCGAGGCTTGCAGCAGCGCGGTCGATTTGCCCGCATTCATCGTGGAATAGTGGAAGTAGAGCTTGGCCATGCGCCGCCGCTTAGCCGAGCTGTGGACAGCCCGCAAGCGCCATGGCCGGGGCAGGAAACCCGGCACCGCCATGACTGTCAGGCGGCAGGGGCTTCGGTCCCTGATACCGCCGGGGCATCGCCCGATCCTTGACCCGACCCTGCTTGCCCGATGGGACACTTGGGCGACGACGGCCCTTGCCATGTGATCGACGGCATGGCGACAAGGGCAATGCGCGGCGATCTGATCGAGAGGCAGTTCTTCGAGTGGCGGTCCATGCCCGCGTTCAGCCCTGCCTGCGATGCGGCTGGCCGGGCTTGCCGCCAGAACCGCGCCGCGGGCTGGCCTGGCCGCCCTGCGGCCGGGCCCCCGCCACAGGCTTGCCGCCGGGGCGCTGGCCCTGCGGCTTGGCCGCAGGCTTCGGCCCGCCGGACCGCTGCGGGCGCTGCCCCCGGTTCTGGCCTGGCCTTGGTGCCGCAGCGACGATTTCGGCTGCCCAAGGCGCGCCGCCGATAACCGGGATCGGCTTCTTCAGCAGCTTCTCGATGGCTTGCAGTTCCACCATCTCAGCCGGGGCGCAGAAGGCGACCGCCGTCCCCTGGGCCCCCGCACGCGCGGTGCGGCCGATGCGGTGGACGTAGTTTTCCGGCACGTTCGGCAGGTCGTAGTTGTAGACATGCCGAACGGTGGGGATGTCGATGCCCCGTGCGGCCACGTCGGTTGCAACCAGAACATCAAGCTCGCCGGTCCGGAATTCTGTCAGGGTGCGGTCGCGTTGGTTCTGGCTCTTGTTGCCGTGGATCGAGCCTACCCTGAAGCCCCAGGACGCCAGTAGCTTGGCAAGCTTTTCCGACCCGTGCTTGGTGCGGCCGAAGACCAGGGCCTGTTCGCCCGGGTGCTTCTTGAGGTAGTCCTCCAGGAGCCTGGCCTTGTCGCCGTTCGGGATGAAGTGGACGCCCTGCACGATCCGCTCCACCGGCTTGCCCGGGGGGGCCACCTGCACGCGCACCGGGCTGCGCAGGTAGGTGTCGGCGATTTCCTCGATGTCCCTGGGCATGGTCGCGCTGAAAAGCAGCGTCTGACGCTTCAGCGGGATATGCCTTGCGATCTTCCGCAGGGAATGGATGAAGCCCATGTCGAGCATGTGGTCGGCCTCGTCGAGGACGAGGTAGCCGCATTTTTCCAGGCTGACGTCGCCGCGTTCCAGCAGGTCGATCAGCCGGCCGGGCGTGGCCACCAGGACATCCGTTCCCCGCGACAGGGCCTGAGCCTGCTTGAACAACGAGGCCCCGCCGACGACCATCGTCACCTTGACAGCGGTGCCCTTGGTGAAGGTTTCCAGATTGTCCCTGATCTGGGTAGTCAGTTCCCGCGTCGGCGCAAGGATCAGCGCGCGCACATGTTTCGGGCCCGGAGGATGGCCAATGTCAAGCAGACGGTGCAAGAGCGGCAGGCCGAAGGCGGCGGTCTTGCCGGTGCCGGTCTGGGCCAGGCCCATCAGGTCGGCGCCTTTCATGATGTGGGGAATGGCCTGCACCTGGATTGGCGTGGGCTGTTTCAGACTGGTCTTTTCCAGCGCCTTCAGAAGTTTCGGCGACAGGCCGAGGTCGGCGAACGAGGTCATGGGGGTCTTCCATACGTCAAAGGGCCCGCGACCCTCGCCCCGGACGAATGTCCGTGACCGTGCCGCGCGGCGGCGCCCCTGCGTGATGGTGGGAACCTTTCGTCCGGGCCTTTCGGTGCTCACGCGGCACGGACTTCGGACTTGGGGGACATGGGCCCTTGGCCTGCCGATGTCAAGCCAAGTCATGCCGATGCGGCCGGACATTGCCGGACTGGCAATGAAAAAGGGGCGGTCAAAACCGCCCCGCTTTCACGTTCTCTTTGGTGGAGCCAGGGGGAATCGAACCCCCGACCTCTTGAATGCCATTCAAGCGCTCTCCCATCTGAGCTATGACCCCACCGGAGAGAAGCATCACGCCCTGCGGCGTGATGCCGGGTGTCTAGGACAGGTCGCCGGGGGGTGCAAGGGGGAAAATTCACGCCCCCCTTGTCACGGCTTCCGTCTCAGACCTCTTCCTCGTCGCCGGCCACGTCGGCCAGATCGTCGAGCGACACATTGTCGTCGGTGTCGTCTTCCAGCAGGTCATCGTCCAGCTCGGTGTCGTCGCTTGCGGCGGCTTCCAGCAGGTCGTCATCGGTCTCCAGATCCTCGACCAGGACATCCTCGTCCTTGTCGGGCGCGATGCGCGAGATGACGCTGGCGGCCATCTTGCGGCGGACCGATTCGATATCCACGATCTCGCCGGTGTAGGGGCTGACGATCGGGTTGCGGTTCAGGTCGTAGAAACGCTTGCCGGTGGTCGGGCAGATGCGTTTCGTGCCCCATTCTTCCTTGGGCATGGTCATCCCTTCGAGCGGTGGGTAGCAGAATGACGCCGCTTGCCACAGGTGCAGGCGACTGTCAAAGGCTTTCGTGAGGCGCGGCAAATGGCTATCCTGGACGCAGGTTTCAAGGGGTTTTCATGGCGATCCTGCCCGGCTCTCCGCCCGTCGAGGTGCATCTGAAGCGATCCGCGCGGGCACGGCGATTCTCGCTTCGGGTGTCGCGGCTTGACGGGAAGGTGACGCTGTCGATGCCGCTGCGCGCGCGCGAGGGCGAGGCGCTGGCTTTCCTGAAGGGGCACGAGGGCTGGCTGCGCCAGACCCTCGAGTCGATGCCCGAATCGGCCGTGCGGCCGGTGGGCCTGGGGTCTGTGGTTCCGGTCGAGGGGCGGCAGCTGCTCGTGGAGCAGGGCGCAGGCCGGTCGATCCGGGTGGAAGGCGACAGCCTGCTGGTGCCTGGGGATCCGGCCAACGCGGCACCAAGGGTGGCGGCCTGGCTGAAGGTGCTGGCGCGCGACCGGCTGGCAACGGCCTCTACCCGTTATGCCGGGCTGGTGGGGCGGCGCTACTCGACGCTGGTGCTGCGCGATACCCGGTCGCGGTGGGGCTCGTGCTCACCGGACGGGCGGCTGATGTATTCCTGGAGGTTGATCATGGCCCCGCCCCCGGTGCTGGATTATGTCGCAGCCCATGAGGTCGCGCATCTGGTCGAACTGAATCACTCGCCGGCCTACTGGGCGGTGGTCGAGCGCATCTGTCCCGGCTGGAAGGCGCAGCGCGCCTGGCTGCATGCGCAGGGCCAGGCGCTGCACCGGCTGCGCTTTCAGGATTGACCCCCGACCGCGCGGGGTGTTCCCTGCCGGCCATGAGCACCCGCCCCCCCGATCCCAATGCCGCCGCGCATGAAAAGCTGTATCGAACGCTGCGCCAGCAGGTGATGCATGGCGAACTGGATCCCGGCCAGTCGCTGACGCTGCGGGGCCTTGGCAAGCAGTTCGGCGTGTCGATGACCCCTGCGCGCGAGGCGGTGCGGCGGCTGGTGGCGGAAGGGGCGCTGACGCTTTCCTCCTCGGGCCGGATTTCGACGCCGGAGCTGACCCCCGAAAGGATCGAGGAGCTGGCGGCGATTCGTGCGCTGCTGGAACCCGAGATGGCCGCCCGCGCCCTGCCGCGCGCGCATTTCGCGCTGATCGAGCGGCTGGCTGCGATCAACATGGCCAATGCCGAAGCCGCGGTGAAGGGCGAAGCCGTTGCCTATGTGCGCACCAACCTGGAGTTTCACCGAACGCTCTACCTGCGCGCCCAGACCCCGGCGATGTTGGCGATGTGCGAAACGGTCTGGCTGCAACTGGGTCCGACGATGCGGGCGGTGTATGAAAAGGTGAAGCGCCGCGAACCGCCGCAGCATCACCGGATGATCCTGGCCGCGCTGAAGGCGGGGGACGAACCCGGCCTGCGGCTGGCCGTGCGGACCGACGTGACGCAGGGCCTGCGGCATCTGACAGGGTGACTGCCGCGCCTGCAATTCGGGCTGCGTCGCAACATGCGCCAGTCGATTTGTGCTTTTTCGCACAATGACCCCCCCCGCATTTTCGCCTTGGCGCGCGGACTCGCAGGCCCCATCTTCAGGACAACCGCAATTCCACGAGGCATCCCATGTCCATCCGTCCCGTCATCGAGACCCGCCGCGCCCTGCCTCATATCGAGGGGGCGGGCGTTCATCTGCACCGTGCCTTCGGGTTCCAGGATCCGACAGAGGCCGACCCGTTCCTGCTGTTCGACGACTTTCGCGGCGATCATCCGCGCGACTACATGGCCGGCTTCCCCTGGCATCCGCACCGGGGAATCGAGACGATCACCTATGTCCTTGCCGGCACGGTGGAGCACGGCGATTCGCTCGGCAACCGGGGCATCCTGGGGCCGGGTAGCCTCCAGCTGATGACCGCCGGGCGCGGCATCCTGCATCAGGAGATGCCGAAAGGCGATGCGCAGGGCCGGATGCACGGGTTTCAGCTGTGGGGCAACCTGCCACGGCATCTGAAGATGACCGACCCGCGCTATCAGGACATTCCGGGGGTGGAACTGCCGGAACGGCATGAGGATGATGGCACCAGCATTCGCGTGGTCATCGGCGACTACCGCGGCGTGAAAAGCCCGGTCGATGGCATCGCGGCCGAACCGCAATATCTGGACATCGTCGTACCTGCGGGCAGGCGGAAGGTGTTCAGGGTCGATACCCGCCGCCGGGCCTTTGCCTATGTGTTCGAGGGATCGGCCAGCTTCCGCGATGCCGCGCGGCCCGAGGGCGTACTTCTGGAGAAGGAAGTTGCCGGGCAGGAGGTCAACATCCGCGACCTGTCCGGCAACCGGACGCTGGTCCGCTTCGGTGCGGGCGACGAGGTGACGGTAACGGCCGGGCCAGAGGGCGTTCGCTTCCTGCTGATCTCGGGCGCGCCGATCGAAGAGCCGGTGGCATGGGCCGGGCCGATCGTGATGAATACCGAGGCCGAACTGCGCCAGGCCTTTGCGGAACTGCGCAACGGCACCTTCATCCGACCGGCGCACTGAGGCGGGGCCGATCCCTCGGCCAAGGCTTGCGGCAGGCGCCTGCCGCTTCTACCACCGCGGTGGGGCGGACGGCCCGGTCGCGGTCGGCAGCCGCGGACGCCGTGGCCAGACGCAGGCAGGGGGATCGCCATGTTTCGCAGGCCCAGGGGCTATCACTATCTCGACTTCCTGTCGGAACTGCATCGCTGCATCCTGTTCGACTGGTATCTGGAAATCGGCTGTCGCACCGGAGCGTCCCTCGCCCCCGTGCGCGGCAAGGCGATTGCCGTGGACCCCCGTTTCCGGGTGCGGATCGACGTGATCCGCCAGAAGCCGGCGCTGCATATGTTCCAGACGACCAGCGACGACTTCTTCGCCTCGGGTTTCCTGCAAGCCAACCGCATCCGGCCGGGCGTGAGTTTTCTGGACGGGATGCACCTGTTCGAATATCTGCTGCGCGACTTCATCGGCACCGAAACGGCCAGCGATCCGGAAGGCGTCATCCTGATGCACGACTGCGTGCCGATCGACAGCGAGAGGACAACACGCGATCTGGCTGCGGTCCGCGGCGCATGGACGGGGGATGTCTGGAAGCTGGTGCCTATCCTCCGGAAATGGCGCCCAGACCTGAAGATGACGATGCTGGACCTGCGCCCGACGGGTATGCTTTGCGTCACGAACCTGTCGCCGGGCAACACGGTGCTGCGTGACAATTACGACAGGATCGTCGCCGAATACCTGGACCAGACCATCGAAAGCTTTGGTGTCGCGCGCTTCTTCGGGCTGTTCGACTTTGCCCCCTCGGTACGGGAAGTCGCCGAGGGGTTTCCAATGTTCCGGCCGATCGCCATCGACCCGTCGGATGAAGAGGTGCCGAGACCGCTCGGCACCTGAAGGCCGGGGTCAGGCGTGGATCGCGCCGTCGCCGCAGGCGAGCGCGGCCTCGCGCACGGCTTCGGACCAGGTCGGATGCGCGTGGCAGGTCAGCGCCAGATCCTGCGCCGAGGCGCCGAATTCCATCGCGACGCAGATCTCGTGGATCAGGTCGCCCGCGGCCGGGCCGATGATGTGGGCGCCCAGGATGCGGTCGGTCGTGGCGTCGGCAAGGATTTTCACGAAACCCTCCGCCTGGAACACCGCCTTTGCGCGGGCGTTGCCCATGAAGGGGAACTTGCCCACCTTGTAGGCCCGGCCATCCTCTTTCAGCTGTTCCTCGGTCTTGCCTACATTCGCCACCTCGGGCGTGGTGTAGATCACGCCCGGAATGACGCCGTAGTTCACGTGGCCATGCTTCCCGGCCAGGATCTCGGCGACGGCCATGCCCTCGTCTTCCGCCTTGTGGGCCAGCATCGGACCGGCGATGGTGTCGCCAATGGCGTAGAGACCGGGAATGCTGGTCTGGAAATGCGCGTCGGTCTTGATGGTGCCGCGCGGGCCCATCTCGACGCCCAGCGCCTCCAGGCCAAGACCTGCCGTATAGGGTTTGCGGCCGGTGGCGACGAGGACGATCTCGGCCTCCAGCGTGGCCTCGCTGTCATTCTTCTTCAGCTTGTAGCTGACAGTGGCACCCTTCTTGCTCTTGGTTACCGATTGCACCGCCGCGCCCAGGATGAATTTCAGGCCCTGCTTCGCAAGGATGCGCTGGAAGGTCTTGGCGACCTCGGCATCCATGCCGGGGGTGATGGCATCGAGATATTCGACCACCGTCACTTCCGTTCCAAGCCGGGCATAGACCGAGCCCATCTCCAGCCCGATCACGCCCGCGCCGATCACCACCATCGATTTCGGGGGCTGGGCAAGGGTCAGCGCGCCCGTCGAGGTGACAACGGTCTGCTCGTCGATCTCGACGCCAGGCAGGGTGGAGGGTTCCGAACCGGTGGCGATGACGATGTTTCGCGCAGTGTGGATCTCGTCCCCGACCTTGACCTGACCGGGGGCGGGGATCGTGGCCCAGCCCTTCAGCCAGGTGACCTTGTTCTTCTTGAACAGGAATTCGATGCCCTTCGTGTTGCCGGCAACGACATCGGCCTTGTAGGCCTGCATCTTCACCCAGTCGACCTTGGGGGCGGCGCCCATGAGGCCCATCTTTTCAAAGTTCTCGTGCGTCTCGTGCAGCAGGTGCGTGGCATGCAGCAGTGCCTTCGAGGGGATGCAGCCCACGTTCAGGCAGGTCCCGCCCAGCGTCTCGCGCCCCTCGACGCAGGCGACCTTCTGGCCAAGCTGTGCGGCGCGTATCGCGCCGACATAACCGCCGGGGCCGGCGCCGATGAAGATGGTGTCGAAATCTGCCATGGGTCGGATCCTCTGGTCTGGTTGGGGAACCGGGGGTTTCACACCCCCGGACCTCCGTGGGATATTTGCGAACGGAAGAAGAAGTCAGATGAGGGCTGCAGCGATCATCGTCAGGGTTGCCAGAAAGCCTATCGCCCAGATGACCGAACGCCAAGGGCGCAGGCCTCCAGCATAGGCCGGGATGTAGAGCACCCGGGCCGCGAGATAGGTCCATGCGGCGTATTGTGTGACCGGGGTGGACTGGTTGCCCAGGGTGACCACGACGACCGCGAGGGTGAAGAGGATCAGCCCCTCGAAATGGTTCATCATTGCGCGTTGCAGTCGGCCGGTGAGGGTTGAGAGCGGTCGGGGCGGCGGGGTGTCGCGGGGACCCGAGGTGTAGCCGGTGCCAAGTTCCAGGTTTGCGGGGATGGCGAAGAGGAGGAACTGGACCGTTTGCAGGAGGCCGGCCAGGGCGAGTGCGGTGAGCTCGGGGGTCATTCGAAGGCCTCGGGCAGGGCGACGGCAAGCTCGGTGAAGTTGCGGCGGTTCATGCGCATGAACCAGTGGGTCTGGGCCTGGCAGTAGCGGGCCACCTCGGAATAGGGGGTGTCGGGCGGCAGGGCGAGGGTTTCCGGCGCGGCGGCGGGTGTGCCGGTGGGGATGACCTGGGTGGTGGCGATGGAGGCGAGGAGCAGGGCGGACAGACAGGAGCACAGTGGGATCATTTTGACACCACCTGGTCCATTGCCACGCGGCGCAGAAAGCCAAGCAGCGAGAATTCGGTGCTCAGTAAGCAACACATATTGGCGTAAATTTCTGCAAGTCGTTCTTTAGTAGCTTTGTTGGCCTGCGGCACTGACAGGTAATGAAGATCAGCCACGAAAGGAGCGGCCAGTTCCTCGGACAGAACTGGAAGCCCAGCCAGCATCGCCTTCAAAATGCGTGGGGCTTCTGTGTAGATTCCTTCGGCAAAATGTAGGTTTAGGACGCTGGAGGCTTTCGTCATTTCCGCCCTAAGTGCCGCGCCGAAGGTATTGGTGGGCACCTCGTGCACCTTGACACCGTCCTGGCGCAAGCGTTGCAGATTGCGCATCCGGCGACGGTTGGTTCCACCGAAAAACAGCGTCGGACCGTCCGCCGCAATCGCGATGGGTGGCGCCGATGCGGGGAAAATGTGCGGGCCGAAATGAATGCGCGACCGGACTTCAGCAGGCAAATCTTCGTAGATCGGACGGTTCCCTTCGGACAGGTCCAGCACTAGGTCAAAAGATGCTGCCTGCTGCTGGATCGTCTCAAGAAGATGCCTTTTCCACATCGGCCGCCCCGTGACGTCCAGCATGTGCTCGGTCTGCATTCGGACGTAAAGCCCTCGACGCGTTCGAGGAGCGAACGATGCCAGCTTGCCCGGGCGATGCAGCCCGACATGCAATTCAACCTCGGTTCCAATGGGCTCTGTCAGAACGGTCGCTAGGTCTGCGGCGAAGTCGTCAAGCAACGGTACCGGAGACACGAGACAGACATCGTGCTTTTGATTTAAGGCCATTGGATTGCCTTTCCGCAGATCTGTCGGGATGTTGGCGCCCCGGCGTTATGTGCTTCCGCGATTGCGATCACAAATCCATCAGCAGCCGACGCGGGTCCTCCAGCGCCTCTTTCACCCGCACCAGGAACGTCACCGCACCCTTGCCGTCCACGATCCGGTGGTCGTAGCTGAGGGCGAGATACATCATCGGGCGGATGACGATCTGGCCGTTCACCACCACGGGGCGGTCCTGGATCTTGTGCATGCCAAGGATGCCGGACTGCGGGGGGTTGAGGATGGGGGAGGACATCAGGCTGCCATAGACCCCGCCGTTCGAGATGGTGAAGGAGCCGCCCTGCATCTCCGCCATGCTGAGCTTCCCGTCGCGGGCGCGGGCGCCGAGTTCGGCGATCTTCTTCTCGATTTCGGCAAAGGACATCCGGTCGGCATCGCGCACCACCGGGACGACAAGGCCCGAGGGCGTGCCGACCGCAACGCCCATGTGGACGTAGTTCTTGTAGACGATGTCCTGGCCGTCGATTTCGGCGTTGACCTCGGGGATCTCCTTCAGGGCATGGCAGCACGCCTTCACGAAGAAGGACATGAAGCCCATCTTCACGCCGTGCTTCTTCTCGAAGGCGTCCTTGTAGGTGTTGCGCAGTTCCATGATCGCGGACATGTCCACCTCATTGTAGGTGGTCAGCATCGCCGCAGTATTCTGCGCGTCCTTGAGCCGCCGCGCGATGGTGGCGCGCAGGCGGGTCATCCTGACCCGTTCCTCGCGCGCGGCGTCCTCGGCCGGAACGGGGGCGCGGGGCAGGGCGGCGGGCGCGGGGGCCGGAGCTGCGGCGGCCGCGGCGGTTCCTGCGGCTCCGGCCACGGTGCGGGCCACGTCCTCCTTCATGATTCGGCCGTCACGGCCGGTGCCCTGAACCTGGTCAGGGGTCAGGCCGGCCTCGGCCATGGCCTTCTTCGCGCTGGGTGCGTCCTCGACCGATTTCGCGGCGGCGGGCGCAGTGGTCATGGCGGCAGGCGCGGGGGCAGGGGCGGCCTCGGCCTTCGGCGCTGCGGCGGCGCCTTCGGTCACGATCGCCAGCCGCGCGTTGGCGGCTACCGTCGTGCCCTCGGGCGCGAGGATCTCGGCCAGGACGCCCGAGACCGGCGAGGGCACCTCGACCGAGACCTTGTCGGTCTCGAGCTCGCAGAGCATCTCGTCCTGCTTCACCGCATCGCCCGGCTTCTTGAACCAGGTGGACACGGTGGCCTCGGACACGGATTCGCCGAGGGCGGGCACCATAACGTCAGTCATCTCAATTTCTCCGGTCTGTCCGAGGTCAGTTCAGGCCAAGGGCCTGGGCGACAAGGGTTTCCTGTTCCTGCTTGTGGCGGGAGGCGAGGCCCGTTGCGGGCGAGGCGCTGGCCTTGCGGCCGGCATAGGACATGCGCGTAGGCTTGCCGCGCACACGTGTCAGGATCGCCTCCATCTCGGGCTCGATGAAGGACCAGGCGCCCTGGTTCTTCGGCTCTTCCTGGCACCAGATGAACTCGGCCTTCGGGAAGCGCGCGAGTTCCTGGCCGAGCGAGATCGTCGGCACGGGGTAAAGCTGTTCGACCCGCAGCAGATAGACATCGTCCAGCTTCTGCGCGTCGCGTTCGGCCAGAAGGTCGTAATAGACCTTGCCCGAGCAGAGGATGACGCGCCGGATCTTCTCGTCGGCCTTGAGCTTCAGGGTCGAGTTGCCCTTCTGCGCATCGTCCCACAGCACGCGGTGGAAGGTCGAGCCGTCGGTGAAATCCTCGGCCCGGCTGACGCACATCGGATGGCGCAAGAGCGATTTGGGCGTCATCAGGATCAGCGGCTTGCGATAGGTCCGGTGCAGCTGACGGCGCAGGATGTGGAAATAGTTCGCCGGCGTCGTGCAGTTGGCAACAATCCAGTTGTCTTCCGCAGACAGTTGCAGGAACCGTTCCAGTCGCGCGGAGGAATGTTCCGGGCCCTGGCCCTCGAAGCCGTGGGGCAGGAGGACGACGAGGCCAGACATGCGCAGCCATTTCGACTCGCCCGAGTTGATGAACTGGTCGAACATGATCTGTGCACCGTTGGCGAAATCGCCGAACTGGGCTTCCCAGATCGTCAGCGCATTCGGTTCGGCCAGCGAATAGCCGTATTCGAAGCCGAGCACGGCATATTCCGAAAGCATCGAGTCGATGACCTCATACCGCGCCTGTCCCGGGCGGATGTGGTTCAAGGGGTAGTGGCGTTCCTCGGTGGTCTGGTCGATCCAGCCGGAATGGCGCTGGCTGAAGGTGCCGCGGGTGCAGTCCTGGCCCGCCAGACGCACGGGGAAGCCTTCGAGCTGAAGCGAGCCGAAGGCCAGCGCCTCGGCAGTGGCCCAGTCGAAGCCCTGTCCGGTCTCGAACATACGGGCCTTGGCCTCAAGCTGGCGGGCGACGGTCTTGTGCAGATCGAAGCCCGGGGGCACGCGGGTCAGCGCGGCGCCTACCTCGGCCAAGGTCTCGGCCTTGATCCAGGTTTCACCGCGCTGGTAGGTGTTCAGATCCTTGGTCTGCAGGTTCTTCCAGCGCCCGTCCAGCCAGTCGGCCTTGTTCGGCAGAAAGGCCTTGCCGGCCTCGAACTCCTCGTTGAGGCGGGCCTGGAAGGCGGCCTTCATGTCCTCGATCTCGCCGGCCGAGATCAGCCCGTCGGCCACCAGCCGTTCGGTGTAGAGCTGGAGCGTCGTCTTCTGCTTGCGGATGCGGTTGTACATCGCCGGGTTGGTGAACATCGGCTCGTCGCCTTCGTTGTGACCGAAGCGGCGGTAGCAGAAGATGTCGATGACCACGTCCTTGTGGAACTTCTGGCGGAACTCGGTGGCCACCTTGGCAGCATGGACCACGGCCTCGGGGTCGTCGCCGTTCACGTGGAAGATCGGCGCCTCGACCATCAGCGCGATGTCGGTGGGGTAGGGCGATGTCCGGCTGAAGGCGGGTGCGGTGGTGAAGCCGATCTGGTTGTTGACGATGATGTGGATGCAACCCCCCGTCCGGTGGCCCTTGATGCCCGACAGTTGCAGGCATTCCGCCACCACACCCTGACCGGCGAAGGCCGCGTCGCCGTGCAGCAGCACCGGCAGCACCGCGATCCGTTCGGCGGTGTCGTTGAGCTGATCCTGCTTGGCCCGCGCCTTGCCCAGCACTACCGGGTTGACGGCTTCGAGGTGGCTGGGGTTGGCGGTCAGGCTGAGGTGCACCTTGTTGCCGTCGAACTCGCGGTCACTCGAGGCGCCGAGGTGGTATTTCACGTCGCCCGAGCCATCCACATCCTCGGGCTTGTAGGAGCCGCCCTGGAATTCGTGGAAGATCGCGCGGTAGGGCTTCTGCATCACGTTGGCGAGGATGTTCAGCCGGCCGCGGTGCGGCATGCCGATGATGATTTCCTTCACCCCCAGCGCGCCACCGCGCTTGATGATCTGCTCCATCGCCGGGATCAGCGCCTCGCCCCCGTCCAAGCCGAAACGCTTGGTCCCCATGTACTTGACGTGCAGGAACTTCTCGAAGCCCTCGGCCTCGACCAGCTTGTTCAGGATGGCCTTCCGGCCTTCCCGCGTGAACTGGATTTCCTTGCCGTAGCCCTCGATCCGTTCCTTGAGCCAGGCCGATTGTTCGGGGTCGGAAATATGCATGTATTGCAGCGCGAAGGTGCCGCAATAGGTGCGCTTCAGGATGTCGATGATCTCGCGCATCGAGGCGTGCGTCAGGCCCAGCACGTTGTCGATGAAGATCGGCCGGTCCATGTCGGCTTCGGTGAAGCCGTAGGAGGCCGGGTCGAGCTCGGGGTGGGACTTCTTCTCGGCCAGCCCCAGCGGGTCGAGGTCGGCGGCCAGGTGGCCGCGGATCCGGTAGGCGCGGATGACCATCAGCGCGCGGATGGAATCGAGCACAGCGCGCTGGATCTGGTCTTCGGACAGTGCGACGCCTGCCTCGGCGGCCTTGGCGGCGATCTTGGCGCCGGCGGCGCGGGCTTCCTTCGCCGACGGGGGCGCAGCCCACTCGCCGGTCAGCGCGGCGGTCAGGTCATCTGCCGGGGTAGGCGGCCAGTCGGCCCGCGCCCAGGACGGGCCTTGCGCGGCGCGCTTGGCGTCGATCTCGCTGTCGCCGAGGGCCTTGAAGAACTCGGCCCATTGAGGATCGACACTGTTCGGGTCGGCGGCGTGGCGCGCGGCCAGCTGATCGACATAATCGGCATTGGCCCCGTCGAGGAAGGACGAGGCGGCGAAGGCGGCGTTCGGGGATTGGTCGGTCATCGCGCGTTTCCTGTTGGGGCGGAGCTACCGCCGAGGGAAAAGGCGGGGCGTCCCCCGCCCTGGTCCAGTTCAGCCCTTGATCGCTTTCAGTACGGCTTCGCCCAGGCCCGCAGGGCTGTCGGCCACCACGATTCCGGCGGATTTCATCGCCTCGATCTTGGACCCGGCATCGCCCTTGCCGCCGGCAACGATCGCGCCCGCGTGGCCCATGCGGCGGCCGGGCGGGGCGGTGCGGCCGGCGATGAAGCCGGCGGTGGGCTTCCAGCGGCCGCGCTTCCTTTCATCTGCGAGGAACTGGGCGGCTTCCTCTTCCGCGCTGCCCCCGATCTCGCCGATCATGATGATCGAATGGGTGTCAGGGTCGGCGAGGAACATCTCCAGCACATCGATGTGTTCGGTGCCCTTGATCGGGTCGCCGCCGATGCCGACGGCAGTGGTCTGGCCAAGGCCCACGTCGGTGGTCTGCTTCACGGCCTCATAGGTAAGCGTGCCCGAGCGTGACACGACCCCAACCGACCCTTTGGAGAAGATCGAGCCCGGCATGATGCCGATCTTGCATTCGCCGGGGGTCAGGACGCCGGGGCAGTTCGGGCCGATCAGGCGCGACTTCGAGTTGATGAGGGCGCGCTTGACCTTCATCATGTCGAGGACCGGAATGCCTTCGGTGATGCAGACGATCAGCGGCACCTCGGCGTCGATGGCCTCGAGGATCGAGTCGGCGGCGAAGGGCGGGGGAACGTAGATCGCGGTCGCATCGGCGCCGGTTCTGGCCACGGCCTCGTGCACGCTGTCGAAGACGGGCAGGCCGAGGTGTTCGGTCCCGCCCTTGCCGGGGGTCACGCCGCCGACCATCTGCGTGCCATAGGCGATGGCCTGTTCGGAATGGAAGGTGCCCTGGCTGCCGGTGAAGCCCTGGCAGATGACTTTGGTCGCTTTGTTCACGAGGATGGACATGGGCTTCAGCCTTTCACCGCCTTGACGATCTTCCTTGCCGCGTCCGACAGGTCGTCGGCGGCGATCACGTTCAGGCCGGATTCGTTGATGATCTTCTTGCCGAGCTCGACATTGGTGCCTTCCAGCCGCACCACCAGCGGCACCTTCAGCCCGACCTCCTTCACGGC
Organism: Tabrizicola caldifontis; assembly: GCF_004762095.1. Taxonomy (GTDB): domain Bacteria; phylum Pseudomonadota; class Alphaproteobacteria; order Rhodobacterales; family Rhodobacteraceae; genus Tabrizicola; species Tabrizicola caldifontis. The sequence goes on along the minus strand of NZ_SIJH01000007.1, from coordinate 33,546 downwards.
GGCGACGATGCCCTCGGCGATGATGTCGCAGCGCATGATGCCGCCGAAGATGTTGACGAGGATGCCCTTCACGTTCGGGTCACTGGTGATGATCTTGAAGGCCTCCGTCACCTTCTCCTTCGTCGCGCCGCCGCCGACGTCGAGGAAGTTGGCGGGCTCCGCCCCGTAAAGCTTGATGATGTCCATGGTGGCCATCGCGAGGCCCGCGCCGTTGACCATGCAGCCGATCTCGCCATCAAGCGCGATGTAGTTCAGGTCGAACTTAGAGGCTGCGAGTTCCTTGGGATCCTCCTCCGTCTCGTCGCGCAGGGCGGCGATGTCGGGGTGGCGGTAGATCGCGTTGCCGTCGAAGCCCATCTTGGCGTCAAGAAGCCGCAGCGAGCCGTCCTTGAGCACGCAGAAGGGGTTGATCTCCAGCATGTCCATGTCCTTGTCGATGAACAGCTGGTAAAGCTTCTTCACGATCTGCACGCATTGCTTGACCTGCTGGCCCTGGAGGCCCAGGGCAAAGGCCACGCGGCGGCCGTGGAAATCCTGCAGGCCGGTCGCCGGGTCGATGGTGAAGGTCAGGATCTTTTCGGGCGTCGCATGCGCCACGTCCTCGATCGACATGCCGCCCTCGGTCGAGGCGACGATCGAGATGCGGCTGGATTTCCGGTCGATCAGCAGGGCAAGGTAGAATTCCTTCTCGATGTCCGAGCCGTCCTCGATGTAGATGCGGTTCACCTGCTTGCCCGCCGGGCCGGTCTGCACGGTGACAAGCGTGCGGCCCAACATCTGGCGGGCGAATTCGGCCGCCTCGCCCACGCTGCGTGCCAGGCGGACGCCTCCCTTCTCGCCGGCCTCGGGTTCCTTGAAATGGCCCTTGCCGCGGCCGCCTGCATGGATTTGCGCCTTGACGACCCAAAGCGGCCCGTCCAGCTCGCCCGCGGCGGTCTTGGCCTCTTCGGCCTTCAGCACGACGCGGCCATCGCTGACCGGGATGCCGTAGCTGCGCAGAAGCGCCTTGGCCTGGTATTCGTGGATGTTCATGGCGCAGCACCCTGTCCCTTGATGAACTTGCCGGCCTCATCGCATGAATGCAGGCGTAATCCTACGCGGATTTCCGTCCGTTAGCGCTGAAGGGCGCAGAAAAATGCATCATGTGATCACGCCCTGAAATTTCGTGATCACAACTGGAAAATTTGTGATCGCGAGCGTTCCGCGCCAATGGCTCCGTGATTCGACCCGCAAGGCACGGGCCGGATTCTGCAAGGAAACCTGCACGATCCTTCACCGGATCCCGGCCCGATCAGTTCAGGAAGACGGCAAACAGCATCGCATCGCCCGAGACCAGACGTTCAAAGTCGCGCCAGGAATCCATGCCGATCCGCTCGCCCTTTTCCGCGAAGGGAAGGAAGCCCTCGCCCTGGATCCAGGTGACCAGGTCCACCGGCGGGGGGTTGTCGAACATCTTCTTCAGGTTGATCCCGGCCTCGGCCCCATAGCGCCAGTGCGGGATCAGCTTCTCGCCGGTCAGCAGCGCCTCGGCATCGGCCAGCACCGCCTGCCACCGCGTCCCGGTCCCGGGGGGCATGACAAGGCCGATGGCCGAAACCTGCCTGTCGTTCGGCACCCATTCGCCCTGGTTGTCCTCTTCCAGTTCGACCAGCGTCCAGAAGCGGCGGTTCTCGGCGATCATCGACATGAAATGGCCGTGCGCCTTTGCGGCAAGGCCCTTGTCGGGCGTGTTCGACAGCGCCAGCAGCACCATGGCCAGTCGGTCCACCTGGCGGCCGAACATCATGTCCATCGCGTTCGGCGGCGGCGTGTCGCCCCAGAGCGCATAGATCGCCTTGCTGGATTCGATCACCCGCTGGATCGCAGGCTCCGGGTCATAGGCCAGCGCGACCGAGGCAAAGCCAGAAAGGAAGTGGGTATAGGCCGACAGCCAGGCGGCATCGGCAGTGTCGAAGCGGATCACCGGATCGACGACCGGGATGCCGACCCGGCGTCCGCCGGCAAGAATGCCGGCCACCGCGCCGATTTCCTCGCCATCGTCGCGGGTGCCGTTCATGTTGATGTCGAACCACAGATCCGCTAGCCGGATGTCCAGCGCGAAGGGCTGGTCGCCAAGCTGTGCCAGGGCTGCACGGGCAGCCTCCATTTCGGCGTCGAGATTGGTGATCAGAGTGGTGAAATCAGCCGCTGCGAAGGGGCGGGCTGCGGGGTTTTCCGGGATCGGCAGGCGCAGGATGGGCAGCTCGGACCAGTCGGCCCGCATACCGGTCTGCCAGCGCAGCTGCAGGGCGGCCTCTACCCCCCCAAGGAAGCGCAGGCCGGCCAGCGCGAACAGCTGTTCGCTGGCAGGATCGGCCATGGCAGCCAGCCTTGTCTTGGTTGCGGAAATTCCGGTGCGGGCGATCTCTTCCGACAGGGTTTCGGAAGCGACGGGCGCGGCGGCAAGCAGAAGGGCAAGGGTAAGGGCGCGCATCCGGGCCTCCACTGTTGATAGGCAGAGAGTGCGGCCGTGCCCATGCGGTGGCAAGTCAGGATATCCAGCTGCGTGATCTGCGGCGCCCCTGCGGCCCGCATTCGGTGCCGCACGCGGCGGATGATCGGCTAACGGGCGATCCCGCGATGTCTTTGCACGAGCGGTCTTTTCAGGCCTGCTGCCCCGGCAACCCATCCCCCATGGGTCGGTGCAGCCCTTGCTGCCGGCCCGAAGCCAAGGGGCGAACCGGGGCTTGGCGACCCCGGCCTTCCTTGGCAGCATCCGGGCGGTCTAGGGCGTGCAGGGCGGGATGGCGGCCCAGAGCACCTGACCCCGGGGCAGAAGTGCCGGTCGGCGCGCCGGAGTGAAGCCGGCTGAACCGATCATCGCCTCGGCCGCAGCTGCGGTGATGTGATAGGGCGGGCGGTCCGAATGGGTCACGACGCCATCGGCCTGCCGGAACGGACCAGCACCATCCGGGGCGATGAAGACGGTGAACAGAAAGGCTTTGAGACGTCCAAAGCGGCGCAGGTTGCGCAGCGCCGTGGTCAGCGCCGGGGCAGGCAGATGGGTGAAGACCCCGAAGGCGATGGCAAGCGTGATCCCGTCGGGCACCCCGGGATAGACGAAGTCGGCGTCCTCGATCAGATGGTCAAGCGGCAGCGCCTCGGGGTCCGGCAGTTCGGTTGTCCGGCCGTGCCGCATCAAGGCCAACGAGGCATCGGTGCCCCAGTAGTGACCGGGCTTCAGGAACGGCACGGCCTTGTGGCCAAGCCGCAGCGCGCCGCAGCCGATATCCAGCAGGTGATCCTCCGGCGTCATGCCCTCGTTCAGAAGGACCTGCATCTGGATGCGGGCGGTTTCGTCCCAGCGACCGCCGACGATCTCGCGGTGGCGGCCCTTCGCGATGGCGTCCTCATAGAAGCCGGGGGCGAGGTAGGGGGAGGCAGGTCTCAGCCTTTCTGGTCCTTCTTCGCGGTCGCGGCAGCCTTCATCCGGGCGAGGAGCTGTTCCTTGGTTTCTCGCGGCGGCGTGGTCGATTTCGGCGCGCCCTTCTGGGCGTGGTCCGGCCCACGCGGTGCCCGGCGGGCACCCTTGGGGTTGCCGGATTTCGAATAGTCCATGGTGGGCCCTCCAGGGCTATGGGTCTGGCCTTGGGGATGCCGGATTCCGCCCGGCAGGGCAAGGGGGTGCGGTCCCGTCCGTGGTAGATCATTCCGTGCTCGTTCATGATTTCAAACGTTTGGCCGTTCGCGGCAGAATATCCCCGACACCCTGACCGGGCGGTGCCCGGTGCATTTCGAGCAGTGCATGCCCGCTGGAAAAGCCGCGCTGCCTGCGGCGGGAGTATTTGGGGAAAGGTACAAGAGTAAAGGACGGTGCCGCGGCCGGACTGGTGGCGACATGGGGCAGGGCCGGGCTGCCGGGCGGTGCGGGCAGGCCAGCCGAGGGACGGCCGGTCGGGTCGCGGTCCTCAGGCGGCGCCGGTTCGGCAAGCCGGGCGGTGGCATCACAGGCAAACACCCCCGGAAACGGGTCCGGGGGTGTTCGGGGAAGCGCTTCAGATCAGGGGCCGCTCAGCCCAGAGTCGCGTCGATCCCCTTGCAGGCAGCCACGAGGCCCTTCACCGCATCGACCGACTTTTCGAACATGGCCTTCTCCGTGGCGTCGAGCTTCACTTCGACCACACGCTCCACCCCGCCCGCGCCGATGATCACGGGAACGCCGACATAGAGGCCATCAAGGCCATAGGCGCCATTGACATGGGCAGCACAGGGCAGAAGGCGCTTCTGGTCCTTCAGATAGGCTTCGGCCATTTCCACGGCGGACGCGGCCGGGGCGTAGAAGGCCGAACCTGTCTTCAGCAGGCCCACGATCTCGGCCCCGCCGTCGCGGGTGCGCTGGACGATGGCTTCAAGCTTCTCCTGCGTGGTCCAGCCCATGGCCACCAGGTCGGGCAGCGGGATGCCGCCTACGGTGGAATAGCGCACCGAAGGCACCATCGTGTCGCCGTGTCCGCCAAGGACGAAGGCGGTGACGTCCTTCATCGAGACGTTGAACTCCACCGCCAGGAAATGCCGGAAGCGCGCCGAGTCAAGCACGCCTGCCATGCCGACCACCTTGTTGTGTGGCAGGCCCGAGAATTCGCGCAGCGCCCAGACCATGGCGTCGAGCGGGTTGGTGATGCAGATCACGAAGGCGTTAGGCGCATGAGCCTTGATGCCCTCGCCCACCGATTTCATCACCTTGAGGTTGATGCCCAGAAGATCGTCGCGGCTCATCCCCGGCTTGCGGGGCACGCCGGCGGTGACGATGCAGACATCGGCGCCCGCGATGTCAGCATAGTCGTTGGTGCCCTTCAGCGCCGCATCGAACCCTTCCACCGGGCCCGATTGGGCTATGTCCAGCGCCTTGCCTTGCGGCGTGCCCTCGGCGATGTCGAACAGGACGACATCGCCCAGTTCCTTGAGCGCGATGAGATGCGCAAGCGTGCCGCCGATCTGACCGGCGCCGATGAGGGCGATCTTGGGTCTGGCCATGAGAGCCTCCTGATGGGGTGAATCGGGGCTGTGGGTAGCCGCTTATCGGGGTTCTGTCCAGCCTTGCAGGGCAATCGGTATACAATTGTATGCGAGAAAATGCCGCTTTCGGCTGTCCCGAAAGGGCGTTAGCGGTAACCCATGGCGGAGGGCGCGATGCACGATCTTTGGTTCTGGGCGGCAGCGCTGATCGCTGCGGCGCTGGTCGGGATGAGCAAAGGCGGCGTCCCGGTGGTCGGGATGCTGGGGGTGCCTGTCCTGGCGCTGGTCATCAACCCGGTGGCGGCGGCGGGGCTGCTGCTGCCGGTCTATGTCGTGTCGGATGTCTTCGGGTTGTGGGCCTACCGGCGGCATTACGACCGGCGGGTGCTGGCCATCGTCCTTCCGGGTGCCGTGGCGGGAATCGGCATTGGCTGGGCCACGGCCAGTCTGGTTCCCGAGGCAGCGGTCACATTCCTGGTCGGGCTGATCGGCTTTGCCTTCGCGCTGAACATCCTTGCCCGCCGCCCAGCGGTGGCAGAGCCGCGCCGGGCAGAGGTGGTGCCGGGCTTGTTCTGGGGCGCGCTGGCGGGATTCACCAGTTTCGTCAGCCACGCGGGCGCGCCGCCCTGGCAGGTCTATACCCTGCCGCTCGGCCTTTCGAAGGCGGTCTTTGCCGGGACGACGACGATTGCCTTCGCGGTGATCAATGCGGTGAAGCTGCTGCCGTATTACGCGCTGGGACAGCTGAACATCGGCAACCTGAAGATTGCGGCAGTGTTGGCCCTGCCTTCGGTCGTCGCCGTATTTGCCGGGGTAAGGCTGGTGCGGCTGATGCCGGAACGTCTGTTCTTCCGGCTGGTGACCTGGGCGCTTCTCATGATCTCGGTCAAGCTGATCTGGGACGGCGTGAGCAAGCTGGCCTGACCCGGGCCTCGCGCAAGCGGGGGCGCAACGATCGCGTGGCGGGCTTGGCCGTGGCGTCCGACCAGACACGCGATCACCCGTCAGGGCCGCCCCAGTTCGGGTTGGAAAAGGCAAGCCGGGTGGCGAGGATGATCCCGGCGAAGCCAAGCGACAGGGCAAACGCGAGCTGCCTCATGGAACTGGCCTGTGGCGGGCCGGACGTGGGAAAAGGCTGCCAGCAAGGGCCTCGACCCAGTTGATGCGGTGCTCTTGCTGCGCTGCGGCAAAAATGCGCTTGCCGTTTCTGTCCGATCCGTGCTTTCAAGCGCAAGAATCTTGCGCGGAGGTGAGTCGTCATGCGTCCCTGTCGGTCTGTCCTCTACATCCCGGCCTCGAAGGAACGAGCGCTGGAAAAGGCGCGTGAGCTGCCGGCCGATGCGATCATCTTCGATCTGGAAGATGCCGTCGCCCCCGAAGAAAAGGTGCGTGCGCGGGCGCTGCTGTCTGACGAGCTGCACCGGGCCGATTTCGGCGGGCGGCTGCGGATCGTGCGCGTGAACGGGCTGGAGACGCCGTGGGGCGCAGCGGACATGCTGGCCTTTGCCGGCCATCCCGGCGCGGATGCGGTGCTGGTGCCCAAGGTGAACGGGCCGGAAGACCTGGACGCCGTCGGGACACGGGTGGCAAAGCCGCTATGGGCGATGCTTGAGACGGCGCGTGGCTGCCTGAACGCTGCCGCCATCGCCGCCCATCCCCGGCTTGAGGGGATGGTGATGGGCACGAACGATCTGGCCAGAGAGCTGGGTGCGCGGCATCGCGCGGACCGCTTGCCGCTGATGGCGGCGCTGGGGACATGCGTTCTGGCCGCGCGGGCAGAGAGCAAGCTGATCGTCGATGGTGTGTTCAACGCCTTCCGGGACGAGGCGGGCCTGCGCGCGGAATGCGAGCAGGGCCGCGACATGGGCTTCGACGGCAAGACGCTGATTCACCCGGCCCAGCTGGAAATCGCGAACGCGGTCTTTGCGCCCTCGGAGGAGGAGGTGGCGCTGGCACGCCGCCAGATCGAGGCCTATGCCGAGGCGCGTGCGAAGGGCGAGGGCGTGGCCGTGGTTGATGGCCGGATCGTCGAGAACCTGCATGTGGCCACCGCGAAGGCGCTGACCGAGAAGGCCGAGGCGATTGCGGCGCTGGCGGTTTAGGGCCAAGGTGGCACCGAAACCGTTCGGAGGACCGTGATGACCTTGATCGTTCTGGGACTGGCGCTGTGGTGGGCCGCGCATCTGTTCAGGCGCCTGGCCCCGGCGCAGCGGGCGGCGATGGGCGACGCGGGCCGGGGTGTGGTTGCGCTGGGCGTGCTGGCAGGTCTGGTGCTGATGGTCATCGGCTATCGCGGCGTGGAACAGATCGACCTTTGGTATCCGCCCGTGTTCCTGACGCATGTGAACAATCTGCTGATGCTGTTCGCGGTCTATCTCTATGCCGCATCCGGCATGAAGACGCGGATCACGCGCGTGATCCGGCATCCGCAGCTGACGGCGGTCAAGGTCTGGGCTGTGGCGCACCTGCTGGTGAACGGGGATCTTGCCAGCGTGATCCTGTTCGGGGGCATCCTGGCCTGGGCGGTGGTCGAGGTGATCGTGATCAATCGGGCCGAGCCGCGGCCGGCGCCCCCGGCGCCCGCTCCGGTGGGCAGGGAAATCGGCGCGGTCGTCGGGGCGGTGGTGGTGCTGGGGGCAATCGGCTGGGTCCACAACTGGCTGGGCGTCTGGCCCTTCGGCTGAGGGCGAGGCGGGGGTTTCACACCCTCGCACCCCCGTGGGATGTTTGGGCAGAAAGGAAGGCAATTCCGTTCGGATTGCTGCAAATTGGTGAGGCGATGAAGCTCTATCGGTTCCTGAGTGCGGACGACACGTCGGAGTTCTGTCACAAGGTGACGGCGGCGCTGAACAAGGGCTGGGCGCTGCACGGCTCGCCCAGCTATGCCTTTGATGCGGCCAACGGCGTGATGCGTTGCGGGCAGGCGGTGGTGAAGGAGGTGGCGGGCGACTATCACCCCGATCTGAAGCTGGGCGAGCTATGAAGACGGATCCTGGCCGTTTTTTCGAGGACTACGCCTTGGGCGAGGTGATCCGGCATGCCGTTCCGCGCACCCTGGGTGGCGGGGAAAGGGCGCTTTACCACGCGCTTTATCCGGCGCGGGGCGCGGTGTATTCGTCGGATGAGTTCGCGCGGTCGGTGGGCTTGCGGGCCAGCCCGCTGGACGATCTGATCGCCTTCCATACGGTCTTCGGCAAGACGGTGCCCGACATCAGCCTTAACGCGGTGGCGAACCTGGGCTACGCCGAGGGGCGCTGGCTGCAGCCGGTCTGGCCGGGCGACACGCTGCGGGCGGAAAGCGAAGTGATCGGGCTTAAGGAAACCTCGTCCGGGGCGACCGGTGTGGTCTGGGTCCGCACGCGCGGGCTGAACCAGCGCGACGAGGTGGTGCTGGAATATGTCCGCTGGGTGCTGGTCAGGAAGCGGCGACGCGAGGTCGAGGTGCCGGTGCATGTGCCGGAGCTGGCGCCCGTGGTGGCGCCGCAGTCTCTGGTGGTGCCCGAGGGTCTGGATTTCAGCCGCTACGACTTCGAACTGGCGGGCGAACCGCACCGGTGGAGCGACTATGCGGTAGGCGAGGTGATCGACCATGTCGATGCCGTCACGGTCGAGGAGGCCGAACACATGCTGGCCACGCGGCTTTGGCAGAACACCGCCAAGGTCCATTTCGACGTGACGCAGCGCGAGGACGGCCGGCGCCTGATCTATGGCGGCCATGTCATCAGCCTGGCGCGTGCGCTGTCGTTCAACGGCCTGGCGAATGCCCAGTTCATCGTGGCCCTGAACGCGGGTGCGCATGTGAACCCCTGTTTCGCTGGCGACACGGTGCGGGCCTGGTCCGAAGTGCTTGACGGCGCCGAGACCGGTGTGCCCGGTATCGGGGCATTGCGGCTTCGGCTGGTGGCAACACGCGGCGCAGCCGGAAGGCTGCGGGGGGCGGACGGGAAATATCTGCCCGAGGTACTGCTGGACCTTGACTACTGGGCGCTGCTGCCGCGATAGGTGGCAGGTTTCCGGCCAAGAACCGCAATATCTGGCGATCCGGGGGTTCAGCCCGGCGCCCGGTTGTGCCACAATGACACGAATAACAACAACGGAGGCAGTGGCATGCGCATGATCGCAGGCGTGGCAGTGTTGGCCTTTTCGGCAGGAATGGCCGGGGCGCAGGGGTTCGAGCTTCTGGGCGGGGCCAAGCTGGAATACAAGCACAAGGAAGAGGGCGGAAGTTCCAACGCCTATTTCTCGGGCTATATCGAGGGCGAGGCCGTCGGGTTCTATGTCGGCATCTGGGGGCAGGTGGCCAGCGACGACCTGCTGGATGAAGTCGACCTTTACCTCGGCTACCGAAACGAGACAGCGGGCGGGCTGACCTACGATGTCGGCTATACCCGCTATTACTACCCGAACGACGGGGGCGAATGCTGCGGGGAATATACGCTTGGCCTTGGCATGCCTCTTGGTCCGGTGACCGGAAAGCTGGACCTGGCGCATGATCCGCAATCGGATCTGAACAGCGCCTATCTGGGGGCGGCCTGGTCGGCAACCGATGCCCTCGAAGTATCGGGCCAGTTCGGCATCTTTCAGGTCGAGGACGCAGGCAGCGAGCGCGAATGGGATCTGGGCATGACCTATTCACTTGGGCGGACGACGGCAGTCGACTTCCGCTACTACGATGGGTCCGACTATGCCGACAGCCATTTCGGCCTGGCCCTGACCTGGGATTCGACCCTGCTGTCACGCTGAACGATTTCCATCGGAAATTCGTGATCACGGATTTTCTGCCCGTGATCACGAAGCCAAGAAATCTGCCCGGATAGCGGAAACATCCTGCGTCTGCGGCATTCTCGCGCGTGACACGGGCGAAATCCGCGCTATTCAAGGCAACGAACGTTAGCCGAGCGCGGGGCCGGATCGCTGCCCGCGCCGCCAGAGGTGAGGACCAGACCCATGGCAGACGCCCGGCGTGCAGAACGCCCCCTTTCGCCGCATTTGCAGATCTATCGCTGGCAGGTGCCGATGCTGACCTCGATCCTGACGCGGATCACGGGCCATGCCCTGATCGCCGGGATCGTGCTGGGGGTCTGGTGGCTTCTGGCCGCGGCGACCTCGGACGATTATTTTGCGCTGGCGAATGCGGTTGCGACCAGCTGGTTCGGGGATCTGATCTTCACCGGGTCGCTGTGGGCGGTGTGGTATCACTATCTGGCCGGCCTGCGGCACCTTTACTATGACGCGGGCAAGGGGCTGGACATCCCGACGGCGGAAAAGCTGGGCTGGGCCTGTATCATCGGTTCGGCCGTGCTGACTGTGATCACAATTTTTCTGGTTCGGTGAGGGACGCCATGCGCTATCTGACCCCCCGCAAGCGCGCCGAGGGCAAGGGTGCCGCCCATGCCGGCACGGAACATCACTGGTCGATGACCGTTTCGGCCGTGGGCCTGGCTTTTCTTGTGCCGGTCTGGCTTTACATCTTCGGCAGCGCGCTGGGCGGCACACGGGCCGAGGTGCTGGAGACCTTCGCTCGCCCCTTCCCGGCGATCGTGACCGCGCTGGTTCTGATCGTGGGGATGCGCCATTTCGCGATGGGAGCGACCACGATGATCGAGGATTACGCCCGGGGCACGGCACGCAGGATGCTGATCATCTTCGTCGTCTCGCTGGCCTGGGTCATCGCGGCCACCGGCCTGTTCGCCCTGGCCCGCATCGCGCTGTGAAGGAATCGATATGACTGCCTACCCTTACGAGACGCATGATTACGACGTGGTGGTCGTGGGTGCCGGCGGCGCGGGCCTGCGCGCGACGCTTGGCATGGCCGAACAGGGCCTGCGCACGGCCTGCGTGACCAAGGTCTTCCCGACCCGCAGCCACACGGTGGCCGCACAGGGCGGCATCGCCGCCAGCCTTGGCAACATGGGGCCCGACAACTGGCAATGGCACATGTACGACACCGTCAAGGGGTCGGACTGGCTGGGCGATACCGACGCGATGGAATACCTGGCGCGCGAGGCGCCCAAGGCCGTTTACGAGCTTGAGCATTACGGTGTGCCCTTCAGCCGCACCGAAGAGGGCAAGATCTACCAGCGCCCCTTCGGCGGCCACACGACCGAATTCGGCGAAGGCCCCCCGGTGCAGCGCACCTGTGCGGCGGCGGACCGCACGGGGCACGCGATCCTGCATACGCTTTACGGTCAAAGCCTGAAGAACAACGCCGAATTCTACATCGAATATTTCGCGCTGGACCTGATCATCACCGATGGCGCCTGCACCGGTGTGGTCGCCTGGAAACTGGATGACGGCACGATCCATGTCTTCAACGCCAAGATGGTGGTGCTTGCGACGGGCGGCTATGGCCGGGCTTATTTCAGCGCGACCTCGGCCCATACCTGCACAGGCGACGGCGGCGGCATGGTGGCCCGCGCTGGTCTGCCCCTGCAGGACATGGAGTTCGTGCAGTTCCATCCGACCGGCATCTACGGCTCGGGCTGTCTCATCACCGAAGGCGCGCGGGGCGAGGGGGGGTATCTGACCAACGCCAACGGCGAGCGTTTCATGGAACGCTATGCGCCACACTACAAGGATCTGGCGCCGCGCGATTATGTCAGCCGCTGCATGACGCTGGAAATCCGCGAAGGCCGCGGCTGCGGACCGAACGGCGACCATATCCACCTGCATCTCAACCATCTTCCCCGCGAGACGCTGGAGGCACGATTGCCCGGCATCACCGAAAGCGCCCGCATCTTCGCTGGCGTCGATCTGCACAAGGATCCGATCCCGGTGCTGCCCACGGTGCACTACAACATGGGTGGTATCCCCACGAACTACTGGGGCGAGGTGCTGAACCCGACGAAGGACGACCCAGATGCCGTCTTTCCCGGCCTGATGGCGGTGGGCGAGGCTGGCTGTGCCTCTGTGCACGGTGCGAACCGGCTGGGGTCGAACAGCCTGATCGACCTGGTGGTCTTCGGCCGGGCCGCGGCGATCCGCGCCGGGCAGGTGGTGGATCGGGCCGCCGCGGTGCCCGCCACCAACAAGGCCGCGGTGGACAAGGCGCTGGCCCGGTTCGATGCCCTGCGCCATGCCAAGGGTAACGTGCCCACCGCCCAGTTGCGGTTGGAGATGCAGAAGACCATGCAGGCCGATGCCGCTGTCTTCCGCGCCGAGGCGACCCTGGCCGAGGGCGAAAGGAAAATGACCGCCATCGCGGCCAAGCTTGATGATCTGCACGTCACCGACCGGTCGCTGATCTGGAACAGCGACCTGATGGAGACGCTGGAGCTGACGAACCTGATGCCGAACGCGCTGGCCACGATCTATGCCGCGCACGCCCGCACCGAAAGCCGCGGCGCGCATGCGCACGAGGATTACCCGCATCGCGACGACGTGAACTGGCGCAAGCACTCGCTGGCCTGGGTCGATGGCGCGAAGGTCAGCCTCGACTACCGCCCGGTGCACACCGAACCGCTGACCTCAGAGGCCGAGGGTGGCATCCCGCTGAAGAAGATCGCCCCGGCAGAGCGGAAATTCTGATGCGCGCCACTTCGCTTCTTCTGTTCATGGCCCTGCCCGCCTGCGTGGCGGGCGAAGCCGTGATGCAGGAGACGACGCGCAGCCTGGCGAGGTCCGCGGTCGACACGGCGGCGGAGCGCTATCTGCCCGGTGTGCCGGTCAAGCCCTATTCCGACTGTGTGATAGATAATGCATCGACGTCCGAGTTGCTGGCGCTGGCACAGGCGGCCGGGGCGGGGTCCGCGCAGGAAGTCGCCAACCGCGCCTGGCCCACGGTCAGGACTGTGGCACAACGGCCCGAGGCGGCGCAATGTCTTGTCCGGGCCCTGTCAGGCGGCCAGCTTCGGGCGGCGCAGGGCCTTGTGATCGGAGGCTTTTGATGACCCTCAGACCTGCCCTTGCCCTTGTCGTTCTGGCGCTGGCCGCCTGCGACCCGGCCGAGATGGCCGACCGGACGATGCGCCGTGCCGCGGGCGACGTGGTCTTTGCGGTGGTGAACCGTGACATGCCGGCTGGTCCGGCGCAGGCGGCGACAGAGTGCATCCTTGATGCCGCGACCATGCCCGAGATCCGCGCACTGGCCCGCGATATCGGCGTCGAGGCCGGAACACAGACCAAGGAGAACATCCGCAATCTGGCGCTGCGGCCTGCTGCGCAATCCTGCTTCGCCGCCAATGGCGTGCCTCCGATCAGGTAGCCACATGAAACGCCTTGCCTTTCTGGTTCTTTCCTTTCTGGCCGCCTGCGGATCGATGTCGATGGCCGAGGCGGAGCGGCAGTGCCTTGAGCGTGCCCGGCTGGCCCAGCAGCCGCGCGGCGAGGTAAGCGTCGGGGTTGGATCGAATGGCAAGACCGCTGGCGCAATCGAGCTTGAGGTCTCGTCTGATTTCCTGCTGCGACGGGACCCTGCGGCGGTATTCGAACTTTGTGTCCAGCAGAAGACCGGCCAACCGCCGTCGCGGCCGCTTGGCCAGATGCCGGGCTGGAAGGGGTAGGGATGACCGGCCTCGCGCCCATGCAGCTGTTCCGCGATGTGGCTGTGGTTCCGGTCGGCAAGGTGCGACGATCGGTGCCGATCGGCGGCCCGATCTGGCATTCCTTCGATGCCCAGGTCAGCGCGAGGCACTGTCGTGACGGTCGGCCATCGGACCGCCCGGCGCCCATGCCTGTGCAAGCCGCCATGATCGACGAGCCAGCCGTCTGGGGTGGGTATCTGATCCACCAGTTCGGCCACCTCGTGGCCGAGCATCTGACCCGCTTGCCGCAATCGGTGCGCGATCGGCCCCGGGATCGGTTCCTCTTTACCATCGAACCTGGTTCAGATGTTGGCCGCATACCGCTTCACGTCTGGGATGTGCTGGACTGGCACGGTGTGCCGCGAGATCGCGTCCATCTGGTAACCTCGCCCGTTCTGGTACGGGAACTTCATGTCGCGGCCCAGGGCGAGATGCTGGGCGGGGTGCCAACGTCGCCGCAATATCTGGACCTTCTGGAAGAGAGGGCCCGGCTCAACGGCCTTCGGCCCGTGCCCAACCGGCTGGTTTTCGTGACCCGGGCCGGGATGGTGGCGTCTGGTCGTGGCGGACATGCCGGCGAGGCTTATCTTGCGGGGCTGCTCTCGCGGTTGGGTGTGCCGGTCGTGGACCCCGGCAACTTGCCAATCCGTTCCCAACTTGCGCTCTACGCAGGCGCCGACATCCTGGTTTTCTCGGAAGGCTCGGCGTTGCATGGCCGGACCCTTATCGGTCGGGTGCGGCAGGAAATCCATGTCCTGCGGCGCCGGTCGCTGCGTAATACGGCACGCTGCCAGCTTGCACCGCGCTGCACGCGTCTTGCATACCATCAGGTGCTAGCAGGACGGCTGGGCTGTGCGACCGAAACGCGTGGCAGTCGGCCCGACCTGGAAGTTGCGCTTTACGACGTCGAGATCCTTTTCCACGTCTTTGCCGGGCTGGGCATCGACCTGCGCCCGCACTGGGACGATGCCGCCTATCGCCAAGCCGTAAGCAATGATCTGGCCGGCTGGATGACGGCCAACCCGACCTCCCGGAAACAGCATGTCGAGAACTTGGACATGCTGGCCGACCTTGACCTTGACCCGCCGCCGGGGCTGGCTGCCGACGCTGCCGCTGCCCCGTCGATCCATTGAAAGGCTGATCCATGGTTCAGTTCACCCTGCCCAAGAATTCCAAGATCCGCACCGGCAAGACCTGGCCTAAGCCTGAAGGCAAGAACGTGCGCAAGTTCCAGATCTACCGCTGGAACCCCGATGACGGCGAAAACCCGCGAGTCGATACCTATTTCGTCGACATGGACAGCTGCGGGCCGATGGTTCTGGATGCGCTGATCAAGATCAAGACCGAGATCGACCCGACGCTGACCTTCCGCCGGTCCTGCCGCGAAGGGATCTGCGGCTCCTGTGCGATGAACATCGACGGCATCAACACGCTGGCCTGCATCTATGGCCTGGACGAGATCAAGGGCGACGTGAAGATCTACCCGCTGCCGCACATGCCGGTCATCAAGGATCTGATCCCGGACCTCACGCATTTCTACGCCCAGCACGCCAGCATCATGCCCTGGCTGGAGACGAAGACCAACCGCCCGGCCAAGGAATGGCGGCAGTCGATCGAGGATCGCAAGAAGCTGGACGGGCTTTATGAATGCGTCATGTGTGCCTCGTGCAGCACATCCTGCCCGAGCTACTGGTGGAACTCGGACCGCTATCTTGGCCCCGCCGCGCTGCTGCATGCCTATCGCTGGATCATCGACAGCCGCGATGAAGCCACGGGGGAACGGCTGGACCAGCTGGAAGACCCGTTCAAGCTCTATCGCTGCCACACGATCATGAATTGCGCCAAGACCTGCCCGAAGGGGCTGAACCCGGCCAAGGCGATCGCCGAGATCAAGAAGATGATGGTCGAGCGGGTGGTGTGATTCTCACGTGCCGCTGATCCTGTTGATCCTGGCGGTCGGAGTTTATCTCTATCTCTGGCACCGGTGGCGAACCACGACCCTGACGCGCGACTGCCGCTGGCGGCAGGACCGCCGCGTGGCGCCTGATTACTGGCGTTGCGTGGTCTGCGGGGCCGAGGCGCGGGGGCGCGAACCCAAGGATTGCCTGCGGGCAAGGGGGTAAGGGGGGCGAAGTTTTCGAAAACTCCGCACCGGAGCCCTTGGAGGCTCTGCGCCGATTTCTTCGAAGAAATCGGCGCTTGCGGCGGGGCCGGTTCCCGGCAAGTCTGCGGTCATGAAGCCCGACCGCCCCGAACACCCCGCCCCCGCCGATGCCGAAGCCCGCAAGGCCGTTGCCCCCGTGATCTGCTATCCGGTCGGGGGCCTGCCGCGCCCCGACCTCTTTGCCTACCGCGCCGCGCGCGAGGGCTGGAGCCTGATCGACGAAGTGCTGGTTCCCCCGCGCGAGGCGCGTTGCTTCGAGGTGTCGGCCGGCCACTTCTTCCGCATTGTCAGCGTGGAAGGCCCGCAGGTGGGCGATCTGAACCTTTTCGCGGCGGGCAACCTGGCCGAGCGGTTCTTTTCCGGAAAGACGCGGGCGCTGCATGGCACGCATCTGTCCACCGGCGACAGGATGTGGTCCTGCCTGCCTTACCTTCGGCCGATGGCGACGATCACCAAGGATACGCTGGACTGGTATGGTTTCGACGCCTTCGGCGGCAGCGTGCATGATGTGATTGGCACCCGATGCGATCCCTATACCCATGCGCTTCTGTCCGGCGGGCAGCAGTATCACCACTGCTGCCATTCCAATCTGACCCGCGCCGTGGCGGCGCATGCCGGTCTGCCGCTGCATGCGGCGGAACTGCATGTGCATGACGTGCTGAATGTCTTCATGTGCACCGGCTTCACCCGCGACACGGGTCAGTATTTCATGAAGGCAAGCCCGGTGCGTCCGGGCGACTATCTTGAATTCATGGCAGAAATCGACCTTCTGGGGGCTCTTTCCGCCTGCCCGGGCGGGGATTGTTCGACCGAACATTCATCGGACGCCGCAGCCTGCCATCCGCTGCTGGTGCAGGTTTTCCGGCCGAAGGCGCCGCCAGTCGGATGGGCCCCGCCGGGGGCCAACCCCTATGACCGCAGCCACGGCGCCGCTCGTCGTCGCTGACGGCCTTCCTCGGTGGTCGCGGTGTCAGGAATACCGCTCGACCGTCGCCGCCTGCGGGTCATCGTAGCGGTCGCCCCAGGCCCAGCCGACTGGCAGGATGCGGTCGATCTCGGCCCGGTCGTCATCGGACAGGTCGATTTCGGGCGCAAGGATCCATGCCTTAAGGTGTTCGGCCGTACGGGTGCCCGGGATCGGGATCAGATGCGGGCCGCGATCCAGAATCCATGCCAAGGCCAGCGCCGCGGGGTCAAAGCCGCGGCTTCTGGCCATATGGTGGAAGGCTTGCAGCTTCGAAAGGTTGTGCGGCCAGTTTTCAGGGTAGAACCGGGGAATGCGGGTGCGGAATTCCCCCGGCGGGAAGGTTGCCG
The DNA here is from genome assembly GCF_004762095.1 of Tabrizicola caldifontis. Taxonomy (GTDB): domain Bacteria; phylum Pseudomonadota; class Alphaproteobacteria; order Rhodobacterales; family Rhodobacteraceae; genus Tabrizicola; species Tabrizicola caldifontis. Next base: position 16,551 of record NZ_SIJH01000007.1, on the reverse strand, counting down.
GATCGGCCATCGGTGTGCCGAAGACCCCGCGGGCCAGCGGAGAAAACGGCACGAAGGCAACGCCAAGCTGGGCGCACCGCTGGATCAGACCCAGTTCGGGCTGGCGTGTCCACAGCGAATATTCGCTTTGCACTGCCATGACCGGGTGAACCGCATGGGCGCGTTCCAGCGTATAGGGGCCGATTTCCGACAGGCCGTAGCCCAGAATCTTCCCCTCCTCGTGCAAGCGCTGCATGGTTCCTGCCAGGTCTTCGGCTGGGATCTGCGGGTCGTGACGGTGGGCGTAGAAAAGCGTCACATGATCCACCCCAAGCCGCCGCAACGAGCCTTCCAGTTCGGTGCGCATATGCTCTGGCCGGTTGTCGACGCGGCGGGCGGGGTCGTCGGTGAATGCGGCCTTGGTGGCGATGTGGGGGCGGTGGCCACGCGTCCTCAGCCACTTGCCAATGATCGATTCGCTGAGACCCTTTCCGTAACCGTTTGCCGTATCAAGAAAATTGATCCCATGGTCCCAGGCGGCATCAAGGGTTCGCAGGCTTTCGTCCTCGGTCGTCGGGCCGAAGATGCCACCGAAGGACAGGCAGCCGAGGCCAAGTGCGGAAACCTCGGGGCCGTTCAGGCCAAGACGACGGGTCTTCATGCGTTCACGTAATGCAGGCCCTGGAACCGGGCCCGCAGCGCGCGGGTCCGGGGGGCGATGGTTTCGGGGGCGATGGACCGCAGGGCCTCGGCGATCAGCGCGGCAAGTTCGGGCGCATCCGCTGGGGTGACACCCCGGCGGACAAGTTCGGGCGTGCCGATGCGCAAACCGTTCATGTCGCCCGGCACCTCGGGCAGGGGCAGGCCGATGCCGCAGGCAAGGAACCCGGCCTTGCGCAGGCTTCTGGAGGCCGCCTGACCACCACCGAAGGCCGCAGCCTCGACCGCGAACTGGTGCGAGGTGGTGGCCCCCCTGTCGCTGGCAAAGACTGGCAGACCAAGGTTGACCAGTTCCTGCGCCAGAGCGCGCGCAAGATCCACCATGGCCCGGGCATAGGCAGCCCCATGGTCGCGCCAGTCAAGAAGCGTCAGCGCCAGTGCCGCCGATTTTGCGGCGTCGAAATTTGCGGTGAGGCCGGGGAAGGCGATAGCGTCAAGACGTTCGGCGATGGTGGTATCGTTCGTCACGATCAGTCCCCCCGCGGGGCCGCCCAGGGATTTGTAGGTGCTCATCGTCATCAGATGTGCGCCTTCGGTCAGCGGGTTCGCCCAGACACGCCCGGCGATGATGCCGCATTGGTGGGCAGCGTCGAACAAGACCTTAGCGCCGACCTGATCGGCGATCTTGCGAACTTCGGCCACCGGATGCGGAAAGAGATTCAGGCTGCCGCCCAGGGTTATGACCTTTGGCCGAACCGCATGGGCAAGGTCGCGAAGGCCAGAAAGATCAATGGTATAGCCATCGGCATCTATGGGGGCCGGATGGGTCGTAAGCCCATAGAGCCCCGCACAGCCGGCCGCATGGTGCGTAACATGTCCACCGATTCTGGCGGGCGGGGCGATGATGCTGTCGCCAGGTTTCGCCAGAGCCATGAACCCGTACAGATTGGCCAGCGCGCCAGAGCCGACGCGGATTTCGGCATGGCCCGCATCAAAGATTTCGGCGGCAAGTTCGGCGGCGATGACCTCGATCTCCTCGATCGCCTCAAGCCCCATTTCATACTTGTCGCCGGGATAACCCAGCGATGGGCGCGACCCGAGGCCCCGGGCCAGCGCCGCTTCGGCCCGGGGGTTCATCACGTTGGTCGCAGGATTCAGGTTGAAACAGTCGCGGTCGTGGATTTCCTGATTTCGGTCGATAAGTTGCCCGATCCGGGCCGCAACCTGCGCCGAGGGGCTGGCTGCTGCCGCGGCAAGGCGCTGGATGTGGGTTTCGCAGGCCTGCGGCACCCAGGGGCGGGGGACGAGGCGGGTCATGCGAATGCGGCCTCCAGGGCGATCCTGATCATGTCGCCGAAGGTGGTCTCGCGCTGGTCCGATGGCAGCGCCTCGCCGGTGGCGATGTGGTCCGAAACGGTAAGGACGGCCAGCGCGCGGGCACCATGCCGCGCGGCAAGCAGGTAAAGTTCGGCAGTCTCCATCTCTACCCCAAGGCAGCCGTGACGAACAAGCTGCTCGGTCAGGTCTGGGCGTTCGTCGTAGAAGGTGTCCGACGAATAGATGCCGCCGACGGGGACAGGCGTGCCCATCGCAGTGGCTGCGGCATAGGCTTTTGACAGCAGGCCGAAATCGGCGCAGGGGGCGAAGTTCAGCTCGCGCAGGATCGTGCGCGAGGGGGAGCCTACGGTCGAGGCGGCCTGCGCCAGGATCACGTCGCGGACCTTGACATGTTTGGGCAGTGCACCGGCCGACCCCACGCGGATCAGCGTCCTGGCGCCATAGTCGCGGATCAGTTCGTTGGCGTAGATCGACATCGAAGGCATGCCCATGCCCGAACCGTGAATGGTGACCCTGTGCCCGCGCCAGGTGCCGGTATAGCCCAGCATCCCCCGCACCTCGTTCACCAGCACCGCGTCCTGCAGGAAGGTCTGCGCCGCCCAGCGCGCGCGGTAGGGGTCGCCTGGCAGCAGAACGGTTTCGGCAATATCGCCCGGCTTGGCGCCGATGTGGACGGTCATGATTCCCCCGGATTCGGGCGCCATGGCCAAGTCCATGAAAGCCCTGAAGATCTTCGTGTCTTGATCGGATCGTCCTTCTGTCTGCCCCGTCTGAAGGCGCAAGACCGACCCGCGCCCCATTAAGGCGGCGGTCGGCGGGCAGCGCAAGGGGGCTTCGCTGTCAGGCGCCGTGCGGCGCAAGAGCAAGGAAGGACGCGCGATTGCTGCAGAAGTCGATGGCCGCGGGGTCTGCCATGTCGCCCATGTCGAGCACCCGACCGCAGGCGCCCCGTTCCGCGCAGTGGCCGCAGACTGTCAGCAGTTCAACCCATTGGGCATGGTTGCGTTTAAGTTCGGTCTCGGGCACGCCGAAGATTGCGCCCATGGCGGTGACGCGTTCGGTGATGTCCTGCGGCATGCGCAGAAAGTCCAGAACCTGAGCGCGGGTCATGCCCAGATCCTCAAGGTCACGATCGGTCAGGGCCTCGGCCTCGCTGACCTGATGCAGCCGGTGGAGGAGAGAGCGGATGCGGTCGAACATTGGCGTGGCCCTGCTGCAGATGACGCAGGCGTCCTAGCAGGGTCGGGGCCTGGCCGGATTGATGTGGGTCAAGCAGACAGGATCAGTCCGGCTGTTCCCAGTCGGTCCCTGTCCAGCGGTAGCGGATGGGCTGGCCCTGCTGGTCCGGCGCAGTCAGGAAGGTTTCGCCCTGTTCTGTAACCACCTCCCACGATTTCAGGGTCAGCATGCCGATCGCGCCATCGATCTCGGTATAGACGGTGCACCCCAGGATTCCGCAGTAAAGCGAGGGCGTGGTCGAACAGGTGAAGCCCGCCGTATCAAGCAGCCAGTCCGGCATCCCGTCGCCGCTCAGATCGATCCGGGTCACCGTGCCTTCGGCAAGGCTGAATTCACCTTCGCAGAAACCGGCGGATTCGCTGACTACCCTGTTGAACTCGGCCGGCCAGGACGGATCCTGGGCAAGGGCGGGACTGGCGGCAAGAAACACTGCAAGCAGGCGATGCATGGCGGGCCCTCGGGTCGAACTGGGGGTCAGAATGCCTTGAAGGTCATCGTGGTCAGCGTGCGCTGGATGCCGGGAATGTCGAAAAGCCGCGACGACAGATAATGGCCGACGTCCTGATCGTCGGGGATGTAGACCTTGGCGATCAGGTCGTAGTCGCCGCTGGTGGAATACAGTTCGCTGACCACCTCACGATCCCAGATCGCATCGGCGACCTGATAGGTCATGCCCGGAGTGCAGCGGAACTGGACGAATACCAAGGCCATCGGACCCTCCTTCTTGCATGGTCATCCTAAGGCCCCTGCACCGGAAGGGGAAGCCTCGGTCAGGCTCAGAGGGGCTGGTTCGCGCCTGAGATCATCCACGGTCAGGGGCGCGGTGGGCCGAGCCAGCCGGTTGCGCACGACCCAGAACAGCCGGGTCTGCGCCCTGGTGATCGCGACATAGGCCAGCCGTTTCCACAAGGGCACCCCCGCCTCGCTGCGGCCTGACTGGGCGGCGGCGTAAAGGTCGGGGGCAAAGACCTGCACCTCGTCCCACTGGCTGCCCTGCGCCTTGTGGATCGTCACCGCCGCACCGTGCAGAAACGCAGCGCCCATCCGCGCCGCATGGGGGATGAAGGGTTCCTCCTCATCCGGTTTCTCGATCTTGATGATCGAGGCCGCCGAAACCTGCGGCTCTTCTGCCCCCACCACATGCAGGCGGGCAAAACCCTCGCGGTTACCCTCGCCCAGATAGATCACCTGCGCGCCCTTGATCAGGCCGCGCGCTTCAAGGTCGATGCGCTTCTTGCGGTGCTTGAGCGGCAGTTCGATCCCGTCGCAGATCAGTGGCTCGCCCGGAAGAAGCCGGTCCTCAGGCGCGCCGTAGGCATTGCGGAAGGCCTGGATCAGTCGCACGCGGGTCGCGTTCCGCCAGACGAGAACCGGCGAACGTGCCATCAGCTGCGCCTCGACACGTTCTGCCCAGACCACCCGGCCATCCCGACGCGCCGTTTCCTGCACGAGGGCCTCGAAATCCTCGAAATCCAGCCGTTCATCGCCCAGCGCATGGGCCAGGTCGAGGATCGGGTTGTCCAGCGTCTGGCGGTGGATGCGATGCAGGATCAGCTTTTGTCCTTCGGACAGGCGGTCGAACACCATCTGCCCTGACTGCCCTACCGGGGCCAGCTGCGCCGGGTCACCGAACAGGACCAGCGTCGGAAAGATCTCGCGCAGGTCGTCGAACTGGCGTTCGTCCAGCATGCTGCTTTCATCGACGAAGCCCACGTCCAGGGGTTCCTCGCGTCGCTTCCAGCCCTTGATGAAGTCCGACCCCTTGAGCCCCGCCGCCGCCAGCGCGCCGGGGATGCTGGCCACCTGCTGGTAGAAGGCCTGTGCCCGGTCAAGCGCCAGATCCGTCAGCCCCGCAATGGCAAGGCTGTCGATCACCGGCCGCGTGCCCGTTCCGGCCAGCCATTCGGCGATCTTCTCGTATTCCGGGTCGTAGACCGGGGTGTAGAGGATGCGGTGTATCGTGGTCGCCGGCACCCCGCGCAGCCGCAGGACGCTGGCGGCCTTGTTGGTGGGGGCAAGGATCGCCAGGGTCCGGCGGTCCTTGCGCTTGCGCCCTTCGTAGTCGCCCGAGATTACCTCGACCCCGGCCGACCGCAGCCCCCTGTAAAGTTCGGCCAGAAGCATGGTCTTGCCAGAGCCCGCCTTGCCGATCACCGCCATGACGGTGGCCCGACCCTCGCTGATCGGGGACAGTTCGCCCTCGACCAGATCGATGCCTGCCCCGCGGAAGGCGGTGGCAAGGCAATCGTAGGCTTCGGCCTGATCGTCGGAAAACTGAAGCGCCGGGGGATGCATCGCGCCACCATAGCCGCGGGATGCGTCAAGCGGTAGGCCCGCCGGGCCTAATGCGCGCGGCGGGGCAGGGAAAGTGTCAGGGCGGGCGGTTCGGGCGCAACATCGACCTCGCGCAGGGCGACTGCCAGCGCCTCTTCAACCTTCAGCGCCAGATCCGGCAGATCGTTTTGCCAGGCATAGTCCTGCAGGTCCGAGAGCACGTCGAAGATCCAGTCGTGGCGCATGACCCCCTCGGGACGCTTGGATTTGCGGGCCGCCGCAGGGCCCACCCCGTCGAAGGTTCGATGCGGGATGGGCCGGCGGCTGCTGGCCCACCCGAACACAGATAGTCCCGCGGCGGTAAACCGCAGATTAATGGGCGCGCCTTATCGGCCGAGGCTGGCTTCGAGCGTGTCCTCGAAGGTGCGCAGCCCCGTGCGCGGCGCCTGCACCAGCACGGCCATGTTTCCGGGCTTGTGCTGGTTCTTCCACATAAGTGTGTGCGCCTTCGGGATTTCGGCCCATGGGAAGACTTCGGACATGCACGGGTCGAGCCGGCGTTCGATCATCAGCTTGTTGGCGGCGCTGGCCTGCTTCAGATGTGCGAAATGGCTACCCTGCAGGCGTTTCTGGTGCATCCACATGTAGCGCACATCGAAGGTGCAGTTGAACCCGGTGGTTCCGGCGCAGATCACCACCATGCCGCCCTTCTTGCAGACCAGGGATGACACCGGGAAGGTCGCCTCGCCCGGATGTTCGAAGACGATGTCCACGTTCACGCCCTTGCCGGTGATGTCCCAGATCGCCTTGCCGAAGCGTCGCGCCTCCTTCAGCCATTCGTTGTATTCGGGCGAGTTCACCTTGGGCAGTTGCCCCCAGCATTTGAATTCGTTGCGGTTGATGACGCCCTTGGCGCCCAGGCCCAGAACGAAATCGCGCTTGGATTCGTCGCTGATGACCCCGATCGCATTGGCCCCGGCCGTGTTGATCAGCTGGATCGCATAGGACCCGAGGCCCCCCGAGGCCCCCCAGACCAGCACGTTCTGGCCCGGCTTCAGGTCGTGGGGTTCATGCCCGAAGAGCATCCGGTAGGCAGTGGCCAGCGTCAGCGTGTAGCAGGCCGATTCCTCCCAGGTCAGGTGTTTCGGACGTGGCATCAGTTGCTGGGCCTGGACCCGTGTGAACTGGGCAAAGCTGCCGTCCGGCGTCTCATAGCCCCAGATGCGCTGGGTGGGGCTGAACATCGGGTCGCCGCCGTTGCATTCCTCGTCGTCGCCATCGTCCTGGTTGCAGTGGATCACCACCTCGTCGCCGACCTTCCAGCGCTTGACCTTGTCGCCGACCGCCCAGACGATACCAGCCGCGTCCGACCCGGCGATGTGGTAGGGGTGCTTGTGGCCGTCGAAGGGGCTGATCGGCTGGCCCAGTCCTGCCCAGACGCCATTGTAATTGACGCCCGCCGCCATCACCATGACCAGGACTTCGTGGCTGTCGATCTTCCAGGTATCCACAACCTCGACCTGGAAAGACTGATCCGGCGCCCCGTGCCGTTCGCGGCGGATTGCCCAAGCATACATCCTGGCCGGTACATGCCCGAGCGGCGGCATCTCGCCCAGTTCGTAAAGGTCCTTCTTCGGCGCGTCGTAGATCACCGGAGCATTTTGCGTATCCAAAGCCACCTCAGCCTCCAGATGGTTGCCGCGCCGCAGAATCGCCGCGCCTATGGCGGCAGATAATATTCTTGCGCGCAATATTGCAATAGTCTGATTAGACATTTTGTAATTTTATGTCTGCCGCGTTGCGGCGACCTAAACTTCCGGTACCGAAGCAGCATAGAATGCCAGAAGCGCACGTTCCGTTGCCACCGGCTGCAGGCCCTCGGTCACCAGCCCGCGGCGGATCAGCGGCGTCAGTCCCTCGTTCAGGATGGCAGCCAGCCCCTGGGGCGGAAGCTTCAGGACCGCCCCGGCCGCCTGCAAGCGCGCGACCAGGGTTGCGACACGATCCTGCAGCTCGTCACGGCTTGCCGCCCCATCGCCAATCGCCTTTGCCACCAGCGGCACCGGCAGCACGGGCACCACCGCAGCGATCGCCCTCATCAGCCGCGCGCCCAGCGTCTCGACCGTTCCGCCCTCGGCAAGATGGGCCCGCAGGCTGACCGGCGCCCCGAACCCGGCCGCCGCCGTGCCAAAGCCCTGTGTCAGCCCCCTGAACCGCGCCCAAAGGAACCGGGCGGCATGCCAGGCCACCCAGAGCGGTCGGTTTCGGAACTGCCTTCCGCCGGCTGCGGCCGCCTCGACCAGGACACGGTCCTCCAGCACCCGGTCGTAGGCAAGGCCTACCGGCACGAAGGCCACGTCACGTCCTGCCGGGTCGAAACCCTCGACGATATAGTGAAGCAGCCCCAGTCTGGCCGGCCCGACACGGCCATCAAGGCTCAGCCCGCCTTCCGGGAACAGAGCCTGCGTCGTGCCCTCGGCGGTCGCCATCTGCACATAGCGCGCCAGAACCTTGCGGTAGAGCGCATTGCGGCTGCCGCGCCGGATGAAATAGGCCCCCATCGCCCGGATCATCGCGCTAAGCGGCCAGACACGCGCCCACTCTCCCACAGCATAGGAAATCGCCGCACGCTCCGCGACCAGCCAGGTGACCAGCACATAGTCCAGGTTCGACCGGTGGTTCATCACGAAGATGATCGTCGCCTTCGGATCCAGCTGGCCCAGCCGCTCGTCCACCTTGCCGACCCGTACACGATAAAGCAACCGGCTCAGCCATTTTGCAGCCCGTGTGGCAAAGCCGAAGTAGAGCGTCGCCGAAAAGGCGGGCACGATCTCGCGCGCATAGCGCCGTGCCTCCTCAAGGGCGACCTCGCCAGGCGCACCGGTTGCCGCGGCATGGGCCATGGCCGCTTCGACCACCTGCCGGTCATAGGCAAGCCGCGCCACCATGTGGGAGCGCCGCGCCAGCTTGAACAGATCGATCTTGCGGTCGAGCCGCGCGTTCAGCTGCATCAGTGCGCGTTCTGCCCTGCGGCGGAAGAACCAGCGGACCGAGGGGAACAGGAAATGCGTGGCAAAGCTGATCACCGCAAAACCGAGGATCAGGATCAGCAGCCAGACCGGAACTGCGACCGTGCCGAACATTCACCCACACTGCCCGAAACCGGAAACCGCGTCGATGGCTTCTTCCGCATCCGGGCGCGCATACCCCGCGGCTGCAAGGCAGGACGGCAAAGGACGTGTCGCCGCAGTGCAGCGATTGACATTGGCATGATCTGTCGCGTATTCCGTGATGAGCGCAACAAAATTACCCGACCGACTCGCGAGGCCCCATGTCCGAGAAACCTTGGCTGTTCCGCACCTATGCCGGCCATTCCACGGCTGCAGCCTCGAATGCGCTGTATCGCACCAACCTGGACAAGGGGCAGACCGGGCTTTCCGTCGCCTTCGACCTGCCCACCCAGACCGGATATGACAGCGACGACCCACGCTCGCGCGGCGAGGTCGGCAAGGTCGGCGTGCCCATCGCGCACCTCGGCGACATGCGCACCCTGTTCCGGGACATCCCGCTGGAACAGATGAACACCTCGATGACGATCAACGCCACCGCGCCCTGGCTGCTGGCGCTCTACATCGCCGTGGCCGAGGAACAGGGCGCCGACATCTCGAAACTGCAAGGGACGGTCCAGAACGACATCATCAAGGAATACCTCTCGCGCGGCACCTACATCCTGCCGCCCGAACCCTCGCTGCGCCTGATCACCGATGTCGCGGCCTACACCGGGAAACACCTGCCGAAGTGGAACCCGATGAACGTCTGTTCCTACCACCTGCAAGAGGCTGGGGCGACGCCGGAACAGGAGCTGGCCTTCGCGCTCGCCACCGCCTGCGCGGTGCTCGATGATCTGAAAGTGAAAGTCCCGGCCGAAGATTTCCCCGCAATGGCGGGCAGACTGTCGTTTTTTGTCAATGCCGGCATCCGTTTCGTTACCGAGATGTGCAAGATGCGCGCCTTCGTGGCGCTGTGGGACGAGATCCTGGAGTCCCGCTACGGCATCACCGACGCCCGCTTCCGCCGCTTCCGCTATGGCGTGCAGGTCAACTCGCTTGGCCTGACCGAGCAGCAGCCAGAGAACAACGTCTATCGCATCCTGATCGAGATGCTGGCCGTGACGCTCTCGAAGAACGCCCGCGCCCGCGCCGTGCAACTTCCGGCCTGGAACGAGGCGCTGGGCCTGCCGCGTCCCTTCGACCAGCAATGGTCGCTGCGGATGCAGCAGATCCTGGCCTACGAGACTGATCTTCTGGAATTCGATGACCTCTTCGACGGCAACCCTGCCATCGAGCGCAAGGTCAACGAACTCAAGGCCGGCGCGCTGGAAGAACTCGCTCACATCGACGCCATGGGCGGGGCGGTCGCGGCCATTGGCTACATGAAATCCCGCCTGGTCGAGGCCAATGCCGAGCGTCTGGCGAAGATCGAGTCCGGCGAGACGACCGTCGTCGGTGTGAACCGGTTCACCACCACCGAACCTTCGCCACTGGCCACGGGGGAAGGCGCGATCATGCAGGCCGACCCGCAGGCCGAAGCCGACCAGTGCGCCCGGCTGGCCGAATGGCGTGCCAGCCGAGACCCGGCCAAGGTCGCCGAAGCCCTTGCCGCGCTGCGGCAGGCGGCGCAATCGGGCGACAACATCATGCCAGCTTCGATCGCCTGCGCGAAGGCGGGTGTGACCACAGGTGAATGGGGCGGGGCGATGCGGGCGCTTTTCGGTGAATACCGGGCGCCCACCGGCGTCTCATCCCACCCCTCGAACCGCACCGAGGGGCTGGAGCCGGTGCGCGAGGCCGTCGCCGCTGTTTCAGCGAAACTGGGGCGCCCGCTGCGGTTGCTGCTGGGCAAGCCCGGTTTGGATGGCCATTCCAACGGCGCCGAGCAGATCGCCGCCCGCGCCCGCGACTGCGGTTTCGAGATCACCTACGACGGCATCCGTCTGACACCCGCCGAAATCGTCGCCGCTGCCACCGACAAGCGGCCGGATGTCATCGGTCTGTCGATCCTGTCGGGCAGCCATCTGCCGCTGATCCGCGAGACACTGGACCTGCTGCGCCAGGCTGGCTTGTCGCGGACACCGCTTGTGGTCGGAGGCATCATCCCCGACGAAGACGCCCGTGCATTGCAGGCCATGGGTGTTGCCCGGGTCTATACCCCCAAGGATTTCCAGCTGAACCGGATCATGCTGGATCTTGTGGCGCTTGCCGATCCCGCCGCTGTCGCTGCCGAATAGCCTTTGCCGCCGAAGGGGCGCCGGACTATATCCATTCGTCGCGCCCGGTGCCAACCGCATCGGCAACGCTGGCAAAGCCGTCGCGGGCCAGCAGCGCGTCGAGGCCGCGCACGATGCGCGGCACCAGCGACAGGCCCTGGTAAACCATGGCCGTATAAAGCTGCACGGCGGAAGCGCCCGCGCGGATCTTGGCATAGGCGTCCTGGGCCGAAGCAATTCCCCCGACCCCGATCAGCGGCAACCGCCCCTCGGTCAGCCGGGACAGTTGCGCCAGAATCCTGGTGGACCTTTCGAACAACGGCGCCCCGGACAGGCCTCCCTGCTGGTCCCGGCTTGCAGATTTCAAACCTTCGCGCGACAGCGTGGTATTGGTGGCGATGATGCCCGAAATGCCAGAGCCAAGGGCGACCTCGGCAAGCTGGGCCAGTTCGTCCTGGGTCAGGTCGGGGGCGATCTTCAGGAAAACCGGAACAGGCCGGGGCAGGTCGGCGCGGGCTTCCATTACGCCCGCGAGGAGGGCCGCCAAGGCAGCGGAACCTTGCAGGTCGCGCAGTTTCTCGGTGTTTGGAGAGCTGACGTTGACGGTTGCAAAATCGACATGCGGGCCGCACGTGGCCAGCACGCGTGCGAAGTCTGCGGCGCGGTTGTCGCTGGTCTTGTTCGCACCGAGGTTCAGCCCCACCGGCACCTGCGTCCGCACACGCGCGGCAAGACGCCGGGCGATCGCCTTGGCACCATCGTTGTTGAAGCCGAAGCGGTTGATCGCGGCCCGGTCCTCGGTCAGCCGGAACAGGCGAGGCCTGGGGTTGCCCGGCTGGGGCAGCGGGGTGGCGGCGCCGACCTCGATGAAGCCGAACCCCGCACGCGAAAGCGGGCGGATGGCGGTGGCATTCTTGTCATAACCCGCGGCAAGCCCCACGGGGTTCGGAAGCTCCAGCCCGGCCAGCATCGTGGCCAGCCGGGGTGTGGTCACCGGGCCGGGAAGCGGCACAAGGCCGGCTTTCAGCGCCACCAGTGACAGGGCGTGGGCGCGTTCGGGGTCCAGCCGATGCAGCAGCGCAAGGCCCGCGCGTTCCAGAAGGCTCACAGCAGGCCCTCGGGGAAGATGTGGCCTGTCGCGCCAAGCGGAAGGGACTTGTCCCAGACGACCTCTTCGATCCGCAGCGGCCGGTAGAGGTGGGGGAACAGCTGCCCACCGCGCGAGGGTTCCCATTTCAGGGCCGGACCCAGGCGGTCGGCGTCAAAGGCCACCAGCACCAGATCGCTTTCGGTCGCAAACCATTTCGCCGCTGTCTCGGCCACCTGTGAGGGGGTTGAGAAATGGATGTAGCCGTCGGCCAGATCCACCGGCGCCCCCCGTGTCTCGCCTGCGGCGCGGAAGGCGTCCCATTCTGGGCGGCGGAAGATCTTCAGGATCAGCATGCGCCGCTTTTGCCCCGTCGCGGCCATTGGGTCAACCCACCGGGCAGATGGCGCCGTGTTGGGCAAAGCGACCAGTATCAACCGTCTTCCGATGATCCGGCCGACAGGAACGGCGAACAACGATCCACAGGCTTTTTCGTTTCGGGCCATTGGCGCCTTTCTGTCCGTCTGGCATGGGCCAGTTGCACACTGCATGCCATCCGCATCCGCGTTCACCATGCCTGGATCGAGCCCTTCACTGCCATCGCGACCGCCGCAGCTTCATCGGCGCGGCCAATCCCCATGATTTCGGGCCGGACATGGCAGACGTGACGGCCGGGCTCCTGGCGAAGGTGGCCCGTGCCTTTCCTTTGCCTGCATGCGCAGCTGGCGGAATTCGAACGCCTGGCAATCCCGCCTTTCCCAAAACCGCGGGCAGGGAAGCGCCTTCCCGTGGCAGGGGTTTCGCGATGGCCCGGACCGCGCTAGCCTCGGGCACATGTGTGGCCGGTTCACCATCACCCATCCCACCGAGGCGCTGGCCGCGCTGTTCGATGCCGTGCCCGGCAATGACCTGCCGCCTGTGCCGAACTACAACGTCTGCCCGACGAATGCGGTGGCGGTGGTCACCTCCGAAGGCGGCAGAAGGCGGCTTCGGGCGATGCGCTGGGGGTTCATACCCAAGTGGTACAAGGCGCCGAACGACGGGCCGCTGATCATCAACGCAAGGTCGGATACGGTGGCGACGAAGCCGGCCTTCCGCGAGGCGATCCGCAAGAGGCGTTGCATCGTGCCCGCGAGCGGCTTCTACGAATGGAGCGAGGGCGAGGGCGGCGTGCGGCTGCCCTGGTATTTCACCCGCGCAGATGGCCTGCCGATGGCGCTGGCCGGGGTCTGGCAGCGTTGGGGGGACATGGATACGGTTGCCATCATCTCGACCGAGGCCGGTCCTGGGATGGCCGAAATCCACCACCGCGAGCCCGTGGTGCTGGAACGGGAAGACTGGCCCCTCTGGCTTGGCGAGGCCGGCCACGGGGCGGCGGTGCTGATGCGCGCCTCGGCCCAAGGGGTGTTGACCCGCCCCTACCGGGTGGGGACGGCGGTAAACTCGAACCGGGCCTCGGGTCCCGGCCTGATCGAGCCGATCGCGGCCTGAGGCAGGCGGGAGCCTGTCGTCTGCCCCGGCGATGCTGGCGGAACGGGATAGGTCCCGGCGACTTGCGCGATTTCGGGTCGCTTGACCCATGTCATGGCGTTCGGCCGTGACGCGGCCGAGACTTTCCGCCTGACAAGCGGAAGGACAAGGTGATGACCATGCTGTCGCGCAGAACCGTGGTGGGAAGTGGACTTGTCCTCGCCGCAGCGGGCGCTGCCGGCTACAGTCTTTGGCCGCGCATGGGCGATTATCAGGCTACGGTCGAGCAGCAGCGGCGGCTTCCGGCCGGCGATGCGACGGTGCAAGAACTGGTCCGCATGGCCACGCTGGCTGCCAATGGTCACAACACGCAGCCGTGGCGGTTCCGGCTTGACGGCCAGAACGTCAGCATCCTGCCCGATCCGTCGCGGCGGACGGCGGTGGTGGATCCGGACGACCACCACCTGTTCGCAAGTCTGGGCTGTGCGACTGAAAATCTGGTCATCGCGGCGGCGGCACTGGGCCGGCACGGTGAAGTTGTCATCGGACCCGGGGCCGATCCGAAGATCGACATTGCGCTGTCATCGGCGCAGCCGGGGCGGCAGGATCTTTTCCAGGCGATCCCGCTGCGCCAGTCCACGCGATCGATCTATGACGGGCAGCCGGTCTCGGCCGCGGATCTTGCACGTCTTGAAGCGGCGGCGCGGGAAGAGGGCGTGACGGTTCTGATCTTCACCGATGCTGCCGACCGCGACGCGATTCTGGATTTCGTGGTTGCCGGCAACAGCGCGCAGATGGATGACCCGGCCTTCGTGCAGGAACTGGCGGACTGGATCCGATTCAGCTCTGCGCGTGCGGTCGAGACCGGCGACGGGCTTTTCGCCGCCTGTTCCGGCAACCCGGTCATGCCAGAGTGGATCGGCAGGCGCATGTTTCCCCTTGTCTTCAGGAAGGACAGCGAAAACGACAAGTATCGGGCGCAGATCCGGTCCTCGGCCGGGGTGGCGGTCTTCATCGGCGCAGCGGCCGACCCGCAGCACTGGATCAGGGTCGGGCGCAGCTTTCAGCGCTTTGCCCTGGAAGCGACCGCCTTGGGCATCCGCACGGCGCACGTCAACCAGCCGGTGGAGGTGTCCCAGGTCCGGGCAGAGTTCGCGCGCTGGCTGGGCAATCCGGAGGTCCGGCCCGATCTGGTGGTCCGGTTCGGCCGCGCGCCTGCGCTGCCGATGTCGCTGCGCCGCCCGGTCAGCGCGGTGCTGGCCTAGGGGATGGCGGTCCGACGCACAGTGCTTCTGGGGTTGGCCGGCGGGGCGCTGGCAGGCGTGGCGTTTGCGGCAGGGGCCTTCCGCGAGGCCAGGGCACAGGCAGGAAACCGGCTCTTTGCGCAGGGGCAGGTGATCGACAGCCCGGCAGGGCCGCTGGAGTTCGCAGTGGCAGGCGATGGCCAGCCGGTTCTGATGATTCACGGTACCGGTGGCGGCTTCGATCAGGGGCTTCTGTTCGCGGCAGGCCTGCGGCGCCGCGGCTTTCGCATCGTCGCGCCGTCACGCTTCGGCTATCTGGGAAGTGCCTTTCCCGAGGACGCCTCGCCCGCCAGCCAGGCAGATGTGCTGGCCGGGCTGCTTGACCATCTGGGCATCGACCGCCTTCCGATCCTGGGTGGGTCGGCCGGGGCTTTGACGGCGGCGGAATTCGCCCTGCGTCACCCCCAGCGCTGCTCGCATCTGGGGCTGTTGGTGCCGGCGGCGAACTTGACCAACCGCGATCCCGTGGAGTTCAGCGCGCTGCAACAGGTGGCAGTGGATCTTGTTCTGGGGTCGGACTTCCGCTTCTGGGCGGTTTCGCGGCTGGCGCCGGGGCAGATGATGGCCACCCTGCTGGCCACCGACCCGGCGCTGCTGGATCAGGTGTCTGACGCAGAGCGGCAGCGGGCGCAGGCGATCCTCGACCAGATCTTTCCTGTAAGCCGCAAGGTTGCCGGATTGAAGAACGATGCCTTCTGGGCCGGTGCCCCGACGACTGCCGAGCACGAGGCTATTGTCGCACCGACTCTGATCCTGTCCTGCGAGGATGACCGGTTCGGAACTGCCGCCACCGCGCGCCTTCTGGCGGAACGCATTCCGCATTCCGAGCTGGAGGTCTTTCCAACCGGGGGACACATCTGGCTGGGCCGTGACGATGCCGTTGCTGACCGGATTGCACGCTTCCTCCGTGTCCAGGGTCCGTAGCCGAAGGCCACGGCATCGCTGTGCCGCATCCGGTCCGTGTTTCCCCCGGGGTGCCGGTTTGCCTGGATCGCCGCAGGTTGCCTGTTTCGCAGGCTGGGCGCGTGTCTTGAACGCATGCACTTGTACGGTCAGTAGGTGTGCCGCCTTGACTAAGCAGATCAGTCCGCATACCTAGCGGGTGCAGCGCGGGCGTTGTGTAATGGTAAGACCCTAGCCTTCCAAGCTAGAGACGCGGGTTCGATTCCCGCCGCCCGCTCCAGCACACACTATGTGCGGTCATATTTCTCAATAACTTCTGATACTTGCGTTCCTTCCGGTGCATACTCAGGCACACAAGGGGCACACATGGGACTGGTCTTGAAGCACGTTGAACGCACCAAATCGGGTAGTTGGCAGTATCGCCGAAGGGTCCCCAAGGATATTTCCGAGGTCATCACCAAGCGGGAGTTCAAGCGGAAGCTGGGCGAGTCGGAAAGGGAAGCCTTAGCGGCCTACCCCCGGTATCACGCCGAGGTGGAGCGGGAGATTGCCGAGGCCAAGCGGGGAAAGGGTCGTGCGGCGGTCCCCGGTGGTGTCGTTCTCTCCGGTCGAGAAGCCTATGCGGAGGCGCTGAGGAGGCGGGCTGATCTGGTGGCCGCTGGGGCCTCTGAGGAAGATTTGGAGACGGCAGCGGAGCATCTGTCCGACCAATACCACCAAGATGAAGATGGGCCTCTAGGGGTCCCCTCAGTGGACCGCTACACCATCAACCTCATGCGCCTTGGTCCTGACCGCTACTCGCCCCCAGAGCCTACCCTCGGGGATGCCCGCAAGCTGTATGTGAAGGAGCACCTGAGGGCCGATGACCCAGAGACGGATAGCCGGGTGGTGGGGCTGGCCAGCCGGTGTTGATTTCCACCCAGAACTGAGCCGGGTAGGCGTATAATTTCCACTGAGAATTGAGCCATGTGAACCTTCCCCCAGAGCGGTGAGCGGCGGGGGCAACGGAGTGATCCACATGGGACTTTTGA
>NZ_SIJH01000006.1 GCF_004762095.1 Tabrizicola caldifontis | reverse complement strand
GGCGATGCGGGCGGCCCAGCCCTCCGAGCCATCGGGAACAGCCAGCATGACAGCCATACCCGCATCGCCTGCGCCCAAGCAGCTTCCCACCGACATGGGCGCATTGAAAAGAGGTAAGGCGGCATGATCGAGGCCTTCCTTCAGCCATTCCAGTTCCCTTTCATGCAGAATGCTTTCTGGATTGCGCTGATCGTCGCCCCGCCCTGCGCGCTTCTGTCGTGCTTTCTGGTCCTGAAGGGTTGGGCGCTGATGGGCGATGCGGTCAGCCATGCCGTGCTGCCCGGGATCGTGCTGGCCCATCTGGCCGGCCTGCCGCTGCTGGCGGGGGCCTTTGTCGCCGGCCTCGGCTCGGCACTGCTGACCGGGTTTCTGGCCGATAACAGCCGGGTGAAGCGCGACACGGTGATGGGGGTGGTGTTCTCGTCCATGTTCGCCCTGGGGATCGTGCTGAACACCGCCTTTCCCGGCGAGCTGCACCTGGATCACATCCTGTTCGGCAACATGCTGGGCATCGGGCGCGAGGATCTGATCACCGCCGGGCTGATCTCTGCGCCGGTCACGCTGATGCTGCTGCTTTCATGGCGCGATCTGATGCTGCACGCTTTCGATCCGGCGCAGGCGCAGGTCAGCGGTCTGCCTGTGCGGGCGCTGCATTACGGCCTTCTGGCGGCGCTGTCCCTGACCATCGTGGCGACGCTGTCCTCGGTCGGGCTGATCCTTGCCATCGGCCTGCTGATTGCCCCGGGGGCCATCGGCTTCCTGCTTGCCCGCAGCTTCGGCAGGATGCTGGCGGTCGCCACACTTGCCTGCCTTGCCGCGATGCTGGCGGGAGTCTGGATCAGCTTTTACCTCGATGCCGCCCCGGCACCCACCATCATCCTGATCCTGACTACGATGTTCGGCCTTGCCTTTGCCGGAAAGCGCCTGCGCCGCGCCGTCTGATCCTGCTTTACCCGCGACCGGTCAGCCCTTACCCATGTGGACATGACCCATCTGCCCAGTCCCTGGATCCGGGCTATAGAGCTGAGCCGCGCCTGGATTGACTGCCAGCCATCCCGCCCCAGCCGGGAAAGGCGTGGCGACCCGCGGCCACAGAGGAAGCGCCGCTGATGCCCGCCCCCACGCCTTCGGCCAATGCCGCGATCTGGTTCTCTGCCGATGGATTTGACCCGAAGGCAAGGGGCATCAACGGCCGCCGCGTTGCGGGCGAAGGTTTTCTGCGCGGCTTCTTTGCCCATGGCGCGGTGGACGAGTTCGTAAGCCTTGCCCACCGTGCTGCGGATCATGCTGCCTTTGCCGCAATGGCGGCCGAATGCCGCGTCACCCGGCCCTTGCGCGCCGTTCCCTTGCACCAGCCAAGACAGCTCGCCCCGGTCGATCTGGTCTTTTACCCCTCGCCCCCGCCAACTGTCGAGTTCTGGCGGCGCGCCCCTTACGGCACGGCAGCCTGGGCCCTTTGCGGAATCACCCATACGACGGCCACGGCAACCGTGATGAACCTGGTCTTCGATCTGCGATCGGCGCCGCAGATGCCATGGGATGCCCTGATCTGCACCTCGAACGCGGTTCAGCAGTCGATGCGGACACTGATGGAGCTGGCCGAGGCGCATCTGGCCGATCGCTTCCCCGGGGCCGTCATGCCCGCACGGCCCCTGTTGCCGGTGATCCCGCTGGGCGTGAACTGCGACGATTTCCGCAGGGACGAAGGCAGAGGAAGGGCTCTGCGCGACCGCCTGGGAATCGGTCAGCAGGATGTGGTCGTCGCCACGATCGCGCGGCTGACGCCTGACGAAAAGTTCGATCCCCTGCCGCTGTTTCTGGCGATGGAAATGGCAACCCGCGACATCGCGGCCCGGGGTGGCCGACTGCACCTTGTTCTCTGCGGGTATTTCCGTAACGAGACCTGGCGACCAGCCTTTGCCGAAGCGGCGGCGCGGCTCATGCCATCGGTGGGGTATCACCTGCTGGACGGCACCAGCACGGAAGAGCGACTGGCAACGTTGTCCTGCGCCGACATGTTCGTGTTCCCGATCGACAATGTGCAGGAAACCTTCGGCCTTGCCCCGGTCGAGGCGATGGCCGCCGGCCTGCCGGTCATCGTGTCGGACTGGGACGGGATGAAGGATACCGTAAGCACGGATGCCGGCATCCGTGTGCCTGTCGAGATGCCTGCACCTGCCACGGCGACGCATCTTTCGCTGCGGCATCTGGGTGGCACCGACAGCTATCTGCAGTATGTCGGCCAGATTGCCGCCCTGACCCGGGTCAACGTGACCGCGCTTGCCCGGGCGCTGGTGGTGCTGGGCACCGACAGGGATCTGCGTCTGAAGATGGGGGCAGCCGGTCAGGCCAGGGCCAGAAGACTATACGACTGGCAGGCGGTCATTCCGCAGATCCAGGCGCTGTGGGCCGAACAGGCCGCCATGCTGGCCCATGCCAGGGCAAGGGGCGGACGTCCTGTCGCTGCGATGGATCCTGCCCGGATTCCGGTCGGTCCCGCGCCCGAGGTGATGTTCGCGGCTTATCCGAGCACCCCGCACCCCGCACCCCGATCCCCGGACCCGCCGCCTGCGTGCGGTGGCGTATGGCGATCGTCCGGATGTCGGAGCAACCTTCGCGCTTCGGCGCTATGCGCAAGGCGGGCGCATCATCGAGCGACCGGAAAGGGTGCAGGCGGTTCTCGACGGCTTTGCACAGGCGGGCCCGGATGGCGCCACCCTGGCGGAAATCGCCGCACGGGTGGGCCTTCCCGGCGTTGTCGTGTCCGGTATCAGCCTGTGGCTGCTCAAGTATCACTTTCTGGAAGAGGCCCCATGACCCGACGCATCATCATGATCACCGGTGCCGGCGCTGGCATCGGCCGCGCGACGGCACGACTGTTTCTTGCAGAAGGCTGGGAGGTCGTGTTGCTGGGTCGGCGGACCGAGACGCTGGCCGAAACCGCTGAGGGTCACCCTGCAGCGCGCATCATCGCTTGCGATGTCGGCGACCCCGGGCAGGTCGAGGCCGCCTTTGCCCGGCTTTCGCGGCTAGATGTCCTGTTCAACAACGCCGGGATCTCGGCCGCCGCAGCGCCGATTGACGAGATTCCGGTCGAACGCTGGCTGGACGTGTGCCGCACGAACATCACCGGCATGTTTCTTTGCGCACGAGCGGCCTTCGGCCTGATGCGACGCCAGTCACCCCGCGGCGGGCGGATCATCAACAATGGCTCGATCTCGGCCCATGTGCCGCGCCCCGGCTCGGCGCCATACACCATGTCCAAACACGCGGTCACGGGGCTGACGCGGACACTGGCGCTGGACGGTCGGGCATTCGACATCGCCTGCGCCCAGATCGACATCGGCAATGCGCTGACCGACATGGCCGCACGGTTTGCAAAGGGCGTGCCCCAGGCAGATGGCAGCATCCGGGCCGAGCCGGTGATGGATGTCGAACATGTGGCCCGGATGGTGCTGCACATGGCCAGCCTGCCGCTGGAGGTGAACACACCTTTCGTCACGATCATGGCGCGCGACATGCCCTATCTTGGGCGGGGCTGAGGCGGATCAGTCCTCGGCAGAGAACAGGTTCCGAAGCAGCCGGATCTGGGCCAGAACCTTCGGATCCTGGATCGAATAGTAGATCGTCTTTCCGTCGCGCCGGGTGGTGACAAGACCTTCCAGCCGCAGACGCGCCAGCTGCTGGCTGACCGCGGCCGGTCGTGCGCCCAGAAGTTGTTCCAGTTCGGTCACCGACCTTTCGCCCGACGCGAGGTGGCAGAGGATCATCAGCCGGCCTTCATGACTGAGGGCCTTCAGGAATGCAGCCGCTTTCGAAATCCGGACGGCGATGGATCCTTCGATCTGCGCATCGCGCAGACCGGCTGCCAACAACTCAAGCGCGGCGTCCGTCTCGCGCGCCGATCGATCAAGCGACATGCGGGGATCCCATGCAATACTGATCGGGTACCTTAGCATGTGGTCGGGCCGGGTGCGAGGGCCACTTGCAGCCGCGCAGGCGCGCGGGCAAGGTCTTGCCGAATCTTGTGCCGATCCCCGGGGACGAAAACCTGCACCGGTCAGCACCATCCGTTGAAAGGACGCATCCGATGACCCGCCCGCTTGCCTTTTCTGCGCCCGGCCGTTTCTGGCGCGGCAACCTGCATACGCATTCCACGCGCTCTGATGGCGTGTTGGACCCCGAAGAGGTCTGCCGCCGCTACCGTGCCGAAGGGTATGACTTTCTTGCCCTGACCGACCATTTCATCGGCAGCTACGGCTATCCGATTGTCGATACCGTGCCCTTCCGGACCGAGGGGTTCACCACGATCCTGGGCGCCGAGCTGCATTCCGGGGCGATGAAGAATGGAGAGATCTGGCATATCCTTGCCGTCGGACTGCCGGCAGACTTCGCGCCATCCGACAGCCCGACCTTTCAGCCGATGCCGGGGCAGGAGACAGGCCCCGAGATCGCGGCGCGCGCGGTGGCGGCTGGGGCTTTCGTGGCCATTGCTCATCCCCAGTGGTCGGGGCTGACGCTCGAGGATGCCCGCAGCATCTCCGCCGCTCATGCCGTGGAGATCTACAACCACGGCTGCGCCACGGGCTGCGATCGTCCCGACGGCGCGGCGATTGCCGACCTGCTGCTGACCGAGGGCCGCCGGCTGACCCTGATCGCTACCGACGATGCGCATTTCTCTGAACCCGACCATTTCGGCGGCTGGGTGATGGTCAAGGCCGAGGAGAATACGCCCGAGGCGCTGCTTGCGGCGCTGAAGGCCGGGGCCTTCTATTCAAGCCAGGGGCCGGAACTGCGCGACGTGTATCTGGATGGCGACCACGTGGTGGTGGAATGTTCGGCTGCCGTCTCGGTCGTGGCGATGGGACACGGCACCGGGGCCAAGGCGGTGCATGGTCATTCCATGACCCATGCGCGTGTTCCGTTGGCGCGGCTGAACAAGTCGCCCTGGGTGCGCGTGGCCGTCATAGATGCGGCCGGCAGGCGCGCCTGGTCCAACCCGATCTGGTGCGACTGACCGGCGGACCGGCACGACGTGCCGCCTTGCGGCTGTCATCCGATCGCGTGCAGATAGGCCGCACAGCCGGTCAGGGCGGCATAGTCGTCCTCGACCACGGTGATCGAGAAGTCCTGTTCCAGAAGATCCACCCGGCGCGGTTCGCGGAACTGGGCGCCAAGGCCGAAGCTTGCCATGTGCGGTGTCATCGCGCGGGACATTCCGCCGATCAGGTAGATGCCGCCGTAGGGCAGGTGGATCAGCGCGAGGTCTGCCAACATCTGGGCCAGAATATGAACGTAAAGCCGCGCGGCGTGGATGGCGATCGTATCGCGTTCCTCGGCGGCCTTCAGCACCTCGGCCGAAGTCAGGCTTGCAGGATGGCCTGCGGCATGGGCCGCGAAGGCGTGCAGGTTGGCAAGGCCCCGTCCCGCCAGCACCTCTTCGACCCCGGCATGGGGGGGCTCGCCCGCAGCGCGCAGCTTCGCCTCGATGAAGCGGGCCAGCTGGAAATCCTCTTCCGTGCGCACCGGCATGTTGACATGGCCGCATTCCGAAGGCGGAACCACCCGACCCTGTGGCCCGGGATGAACGGGCGCCGCATTCACTCCGGTGCCAAGCCCCACGACCAGCATCGGGGCGCCCCGCTTGACCGGACCTTCCACCACCCGTCGAAGGTTTTCGGCCCGGATATGTCCCAGCGCCTGACCCTGGGCCTGCAGGTCGTTCAGAATGGCGACTTTGCCCGCACCAGTCGCGGCGGTAAGCTTGGCCCCGTCGATCACCCAGTCGAGGTTCGTCATCGTGGCAACACCATCCTGCACCGGCCCCGCCGCCGCAACGCAGACACCAGAGACCTGAGCGCCTGTCTGATCCAGATAGTCGCGCAAGACGTGGGCAATGTCCTGACCGCGCGCCTGATAGTCGCCATTCGGGAAACGTCGTATCGAGTCGATACGGACCTCTGTCCCCTCGGCCAGGGCAACTCGCGTGTTGGTGCCGCCGATGTCGGCAAGAAGGGAAAGCGTCATTGCTTGGCCTCAGTCGTTGCGCGCCAGGGCGCGGGCGAGGGCGTGATAGGAGGATTTCGGCGTGCGCGCCAGTGTGTCGAAATCGACATGGACCAGGCCGAAGCGCTTTTCGTAGCCCTCGGCCCATTCGTAGTTGTCAAGAAGCGACCAGTAGAAGAAGCCCCTGACATTGGCCCCGTCGGCAATCGCCTGCTTTGTCGCAGCAAGGTGGGTGAAAAGGAAACTCTCGCGTACGTCGTCGTTTACCTGGCCATCTTCAACCACATCGGCGTTTGCCATACCGTTTTCGGTGACATAGATCGGCAGGTCGCCCACATGGTCGCGCGCCAGCCGGATCAGAAAATGGTGCAGGCCCTCAGGATAGATCTCCCAGCCCATCTGCGTGCGGGGCAGTTCTCCGGGAACGTCGCGCAGGCTGGGCCACGGAGTGCCGGGGGCATGGGCGTGCAGGTGGCGGGTGTAATAGTTCACCCCCAGCCAGTCGAGGGGCTGTCCAATCAAGGCCATGTCGTCCTGCCAGTTTTCGGGCATGTGCGGGCCAAGTCCCTTCAGCACATTGGCGGGATAGGTCCGGCGGGTGATGCCTTCGATGAACCATCGGTTGAAGATCGCATCCCAAAGGTCTGATGCGGCTTGGTCTTCCGGGCTGTCTGTCGCCGGGGTCGCATGGTCGAAGTTCAGCACGATGCCAAGGTTCGGCTGGCCCATGCAGCGCAGACGTTCAACGGCCAGGCCATGGGCCAGAAGGATGTGGTGCATCGCGCGGGCGGTGGCACGGATATCGCGCAGGCCCGGCGCATGGACGCCCATGAAATGCGAAAGCCACGCGACGCACCAGGGCTCGTTGATCGTGGCGATGGCGGACACGCGGTCGCCCAGCCGGCGGGTGATGGCTTCTGAAAAATCCGCGAAGCGGTGGCAGGTGTCGCGGTTGGTCCATCCGCCCAGATCGGCAAGTGCCGAGGGCATTTCCCAGTGGTATAGGGTCTGAAACGGTTTCAGGCCCCTGGCCAGCATGCCGTCGACCAGATGATCATAGAAATCAATGCCTTCCGGGTTTACGTTCACCCCATCCGGCATGACCCGTGCCCACGAGGTCGAAAAGCGGTAGCCGTCCAGGTTTGCGGCCTTCAGCAGATCCAGGTCCTCCTCCCAGCGGTGATAATGGTCACAGGCGCGGCTGCCGTCCTCGGCGCGCACGACATTGCCGGGGGTGGCGGCGAAGCTGTCCCAGTGGCAGGGGCCGCAGCCGCCGAAGGCAGAGCCCTCGATCTGGTAGGCGGCGGTGGCGGCCCCGAACACGAAGCCCACGGGAAAGTCGAAACGTGTCAGCATGTCAGGCCTTCGGGGCAGGGCCGGTGGATTGGCCGATGATCAGCTCGGCCTCGAGCAGGCGTTGCTGCGGGCCGGCGTCGGGATGAGCGATGACGTGAAGCAGCATCTCGGCGGCTAGCCGACCGGCCTCGCGCACCGAGGATCGCGTGGCGGTAAAGATCGGCACATCCTCGCCGTTCTTCATGTAGGAAAGGTCGTCGTCATGAATGATGATCGAGATGTCGCGGCCAATCACTAGCCCGGCACCTTCGACGGCCCGGCGGGCACCCATGCCCGAAATCATCGAGGAACAGAGTATCGCCGTTGGCGGACGGGGCAGGGCAAGCATGGCCTGCGAGGCACGGTAGCCGGAGAATTCGGTCATCTCCCCGGAGAACATCAGCGACGGGTCCGGTCCAATGCCGCGCGCGGCCAGCGCATCCAGATATCCGGTGCGACGGCGGATGGCAAAATCCATGAACTCCAACCCGTTGACCAGACCGATGCGGACATGGCCGAGGTCAAGCAGGAATTCGGTCGCACGCTGAAAGGCACGGCGGTTGTTCACGTCAACCCAGTTGTAGGGTTCGGCCGCCCCGGTCGAACGACCATGAACCACGAAGGGCAGACCGATCTCGCGCAGCAACGGGATGCGGGCATCGTTCAGCCTTGGGGCGTGGATGATGACGCCATCCACATTGCCCTTGGATTTCAGGCTGCGGTAGGTGGCCTCCTCATCTTCGTCGGCGACGACAGACAGGATCATGTCATAGTCGTTGCGGCTGTAGATCTCGCCCGCCCCGGCGATGAAATCGGCGAAGACCGGGTTCACGATCTCGTGTCGCGTGGCGATGGGGATGACATGACCCACGGCCATGGCGCGGCCGGTGGCCAGGCGGATCGCCCGGGTGTTCGGGTGGTAATTGTGCCGTTTTGCGGCAGCTATGACGCGCGCGCGTGTGGCCTCGTTGACCTCGGGGTATCCGTTCAGCGCGCGCGACACCGTTGTGGGCGACAGTCCCAGCTTGGTGGCGAGTTCCTTAAGATTCATCGGTTCGCTGGCTCAAAACGGTTTCAACCGCCCGGAAGATAGACGGCTTGAGCAGCAAGCGTCAAAAGGTATCGCCATGGGCCTTTGCCGTTTACGGTTCGGATTCGGCGCACACAACAGGCAGTTTGCGTTGTTTGAAGGCGCTTTGGATTGACTTGCAAGGCGGGATCGGCGAGGGTTGGCTATCCAAAGCGGTTTGAAGCGATTCTGCCGCCCTTGGCACAGCGCCCCGCCAATAGGGCGGGGGAATCGGGAGGACTACAGATGAAATCCGGACTTTACGTCAGCGTCGCCGCGCTGGCGCTGGTTGGCAGCGGCGCGCTTGCGCAGGACCTTGCGTTCCCGGTGGGCGAGGGTGCGTTCAACTGGGCATCCTACGAGGAATTCAAGGCCGCGAACGGCGGCCACGACGGCAAGGAGCTGACGATTGCCGGCCCTTGGCTGGGCCCCGACCAGGAACTGGTGGAATCCATGCTGGCCTATTTCGAGGCCGCCACCGGCGTCGACGTCAAGTATGTCGGCTCGGACAGCTTCGAACA
This sequence comes from Tabrizicola caldifontis, assembly GCF_004762095.1. Lineage (GTDB taxonomy): Bacteria > Pseudomonadota > Alphaproteobacteria > Rhodobacterales > Rhodobacteraceae > Tabrizicola > Tabrizicola caldifontis. Next base: position 179,994 of record NZ_SIJH01000006.1, on the reverse strand, counting down.
GCAGGTGCGGATCGACGCCGAGGCGGGATCATCGGCCAACATCTCGGTCTTCCCGCAGCCGGGCCTGACCGCGGACCTTGCAAAACTGGGTTTCGTGGCACCCCTGACCGACGCCGATGCCGCATGGCTGCGTGACAACTATGCCGCCGGCCAGTCCTGGGTAGATCTGGCCAGTTTCCCCGGCCCCGACGGAAACCCCGCGCTGTTCGGTTTCTTCTATAAGGTCGATGTGAAGTCTCTGGTCTGGTACAACCCCGAGAACTTCGAGGATGCCGGCTATGAAGTGCCGCAGACCATGGAGGAACTGAAGGCGCTGACCGACCAGATGGTGGCCGATGGCGTAACGCCGTGGTGCATCGGTCTGGGTTCGGGCGGGGCGACCGGCTGGCCGGCGACCGACTGGGTGGAAGACCTGATGCTGCGCACCCAGCCCCCGGCCGATTATGATGCCTGGGTCAGGAACGACCTGAAATTCAACGACCCGAAGGTCGTGGCCGCGATCGAGGAATTCGGCTGGTTCATCGAAGATGGCCGCGTGGCCGGTGGCAAGGGTGCGGTTGCCACCACCGATTTCCGCGACAGCCCGAAAGGCCTGTTCACTTCGCCGCCGCAGTGCATGATGCACCGTCAGGCCAGCTTCATCCCCTCGTTCTTCCCTGAAGGCGTGAAGATGGGTGTGGATGCCGATTTCTTCTACTTCCCGGCCTATGCCGAAAAGGATCTCGGCAAGCCGGTGCTGGGCGCGGGCACGCTGTTCGGCATCACCAAGGACAGCCCCGAGGCGCGCCTCTTCATCGAATGGCTGAAGACCCCGATCGCGCACGAGGTCTGGATGGCCAAGTCGGGCTTCCTGACCCCGCACAAAGGCGTAAATGTCGATCTCTACGGCGACGCGACACTGAAGAAGATGGGCGAGATCCTGCTGGGCGCCGACACCTTCCGCTTTGATGGGTCGGACCTTATGCCGGGCGGCGTGGGCGCCGGCGCATTCTGGACCGGGATGGTGGATTTTGCCGGCGGCAAGTCGGCCCAGGCAGTGGCCGACGCGATCCAGGCTGCCTGGGACGGGCTAAAGTAAGCGTGCGCATGCCGGCAGTATGAGTGTCCCCGGGCGTTCCACAGGAGCGCCCGGATTACCGTCCGGGCCTGCTGAAGGGCGGCCTCAACAGCAGAGCCGGGCCAGCCGGTCGCATCGGGGAAACGTTTCGGGGGAGGATCAGCGGAATGCATCCGGCGCTTCAGGGCCTGATCACGATCGTCGTCGGCGTCGGCGGCTGCGTGGCCTACTACTATTTCTCGAACCTCTTCCTCGACAAGGTGCTGTTCCCGGCGCGGGGTCCGCAGGCGGGGCGCAACATCAACCGGGCCAACATGATCCGGCCCTGGCTGTTCCTGGCACCTGCACTGATCGCGCTTGGTCTGTATTTGGCCTATCCGGTCTTTGCCACGCTGCACCTTTCGCTGACCCAGCGCGTGACCGGGGGCGGATACGATTTCGTGGGGCTGGACAACTATGCGAAGATGGGCGCCGAGCCCAAGTTCTGGGAAGCCCTGCAGAACAACATGCTCTGGCTGATCGTGGTGCCTGCGGCCTCGACCGCCTTCGGGCTTCTGGCGGCGCAGCTTTCGGACCGGATCAGGTGGGGCAACATCGCCAAGTCGCTGATCTTCATGCCGATGGCCATTTCCTTCGTCGGCGCCGCTGTGATCTGGAAGCTGGTGTATGACACCCGGCCCGAGGGGCAGGATCAGATCGGGGTGATGAATGCGGTCTGGCTGGCCTTCGAGGAAGGCAGCATCTGGTCCTTCGTCTTTTTCAAGGCGGTGCCCGTGCTTCTGGTGGCAGGTTTCGCGCTGGCCGTGGTCTGGATCGCCTGGGTTCTGGCAAGACCTGCGGTGCGGCGCAGCGGTCCGGTGTCCACCGGAAGAACCGTCGCTGCGGCGCTTGGTGCGCTGGTGGCGCTGTGGCTTGCCTATGAATCGCTGCGCGGCATCATCGGGATCGCGATGGCCGACCTGCCCTATGGCCAGCCCCAGACCTGGCTGACCATGCCGTTCTGGAACAACTTCTTCCTGATGGCGGTGCTGGTCTGGATCCAGACTGGCTTTGCCATGGTAATCCTGTCGGCCGCTCTGCGCGGTGTACCGGAGGACTCGATCGAGGCCGCCATCGTCGATGGGGCGAACCCGTTCCAGATCTTCTTCCAGATCAAGGTGCCGCAGATCATGGGCACCATCGTCGTGGTCTGGACCACGATCACCATCGTCGTGCTGAAGGTCTTCGACATCGTCTATGCGATGACCAACGGCCAATGGCAGACGCAGGTTCTGGCAAACTACATGTACGACAAGCTGTTCCGGGCGAACGACTGGGGCGTGGGCTCGGCTGCCGCGATGGTCATCATGCTTCTGGTGACGCCGATCCTTGTGTGGAACGTCTACAACGCCCGCAAGGAGATGCGCTGATGACCCGCGACCGGAGGGGAACAAATCATGGATAACATTGTCGGCAAGAAATCCGGGCTGACCTGGGCGGTGCATATCTCGATGGCGCTTCTGGTGGCGCTGTGGCTGTTCCCGACAGTGGGCCTTTTCGTGTCGTCGTTCCGAACGGCCGACCAGATCGCAACGTCCGGCTGGTGGTCATCTCTGGCCACCCAGGAACGGCAGAACCCGGCGATCCGCATCGAGGGCGATGTCGTCGAGGCGGACGGCCAATTCACGATCTCGGGCAACCTGTTCGGCCGACATGGTGTGACGGTCAGCGCCTGGGGCACCAACAGCCGCGAGCCCCAGGCCTATGCACCGGGCCAGACCGTGGATCTCGGCGACGGGCAAAGACTCACCGTGCAGGAGAACGGCGATTTCGTCCTGAGCTCGGCCACCGATTTCGGCGACCAGCGTCTGCCGCGGGTATTCACCACGGCCACCACCCCGCCCGAATTCACGCTGGACAACTATCGAGCGATCCTTTTCGATCCGAAGAACGTGGACGGGATGGCCAAGGCCTTCTTCAACACGCTAACCGTTACAATTCCCGCAACGATCATCCCGATCCTGGTGGCAGCCTTTGCAGCCTATGCGCTGGCCTGGATGGATTTTCCTGGCAGGGCTCTGCTGATCGCGGCCATCGTGGGCCTTCTTGTGGTGCCCCTGCAACTGGCGCTGATCCCGCTGTTGAAGCTGCACAACGACGTCGGCATCGGGAAAAGCTATCTGGGCGTCTGGCTTGCCCATACCGGGTTCGGCCTGCCGCTGGCCATCTATCTGCTCAGGAACTACATGGTCGGCCTGCCGCGCGACATCATCGAGAATGCCAAGGTCGATGGGGCGACGGATTTCCAGATCTTCACCAGGATCGTGCTGCCTCTGTCCTTCCCGGCGCTGGCGTCTTTCGCGATCTTCCAGTTCCTCTGGACCTGGAACGACCTGCTGGTGGCGCTGGTGTTCCTGCTGGATGCCAGCGGCGAGACGACGGTCATGACCAAGCAGATCGTCGAACTGATGGGCACCCGCGGCGGCAACTGGGAGATCCTGGCAACCGCGGCCTTCGTGTCGATCGCGGTGCCGCTTCTCGTCTTCTTCCTGATGCAGCGCTATCTGGTGCGCGGCCTGTTGACGGGGTCGGTGAAGTGAGCCTTATGGAACGCGAGGGACGCAAGGTGCTGGCGGCTGACCCGGAATGGTGGCGTGGCGCGGTGATCTACCAGATCTATCCGCGCAGCTTTCAGGATTCGAACGGTGACGGGGTGGGGGATCTGGCCGGGATAACCCGGCGTCTCGACCATGTCGCGCGCCTCGGCGCCGACGCGATCTGGATCAGTCCGTTCTTCACCAGCCCGATGAAGGACTTCGGTTATGACGTCAGCGACTATTGCGACGTCGATCCGATGTTCGGCACCCTGGTAGACTTCGATGCGCTGGTGGCGCGCGCCCACGACCTGGGCCTGCGGGTGATGATCGACCTGGTGCTCAGCCACACCAGCGACCAGCACCCCTGGTTCAGGGAAAGCCGCAAGGATCGTACCAACCCGAAGGCAGACTGGTATGTCTGGGCCGATCCTAAACCCGATGGCACGCCGCCCAACAACTGGCTGTCAATCTTTGGCGGCAGCGCCTGGGAATGGGACAGCCGGCGCGAGCAGTATTACCTGCACAACTTCCTGACCTCGCAGCCTGACCTGAACTTTCACCACGCCCCGGTTCAGGAAGCGCTTCTGGACGTGGCGCGCTTCTGGCTGAAGCGGGGGGTCGATGGCTTCCGGCTGGACACGATCAACTTCTATGTTCACGACAAGTATCTGCGCGACAACCCGCCCCTGCCGAAGGAGCTGCGCAACGACAGCATCGCGCCCGGCGTGAACCCCTACAATCACCAGCTGCACCTTTTCGACAAGAACCAGCCGGAAAACCTTGATTTCCTGAGGAAGTTCCGCGCCGTGCTGAACCCCTGGAATGCCGCCGCCGTGGGCGAGGTGGGCGATGCCCAGCGGGGGCTTGAGATCATGGCCGAATACACCTCGGGCGGCGACAAGGTGCAGATGTGCTATCCGTTCGAGATGCTGCAACCCAAGCGGCTGACGGCTGCCCTGCTGGAGGAGACCTTCGCCCGGATGCGGGCGGCGGCGCCCGATGCCTGGCCGTGCTGGTCCTATTCCAATCACGACACGGTGCGCCACATCACCCGCTGGGGGCTGACGGCAGCGGCAGCCAAGTCCTACGCCACGCTTCTGGCGTGCCTGCGCGGCTCGATCTGCCTTTATCAGGGGGAAGAGCTGGGCCTGCCCGAAGCCGAGCTGAGCCTCGAGGAGTTGCGCGATCCCTACGGCATCCAGTTCTGGCCGGAGTTCAAGGGCCGCGACGGGGCAAGAACACCGATGGTCTGGGTGACCGACAATGCGAACGGCGGGTTTTCAGACGCCACGCCGTGGCTACCGGTGAAGCCACCGCATCTGCCCCTGTCGGTCGCTGCGCAGGAAGGCGATGCTGGCTCCATCCTGTCGCATTACCGCGCCGTGCTGGCCTTTCGTCGGGCGCATCCAGTTCTGCGGACGGGCACGATGGAGGATATTGCCGCCCAGGGCGATGTGGTCAGCTTCCGGCGCCGGGGCGAGGAAGAGATCTTCTGCGCCGTCAATCTGGGTGACAGGCTGGCCGAGGTCAGGATGCCCGAGGGAAACTGGGAAACGGTCGGAACGGAACTTGGCAGCCAGGCGGCGACGGGCGGGCGCGTGGCGCTGGGGCCCTGGGGCGTCTGTCTGGCCAAGCGGGCCTGAGGGGAGGGGCTTATGGCTGAACTGGTCTTGAAGAACGTCGAAAAGGCCTACGGCGAGGTCAAGGTGTTGAAGGACATCGACCTCGACATCAAGACGGGCGAGCTGATCGTCTTCGTCGGCCCCTCGGGCTGCGGGAAATCGACGCTGTTGCGCATGATCGCGGGGCTGGAGAGGATCACCGGCGGCGATTTCAGCATTGACGGGGTGCGAATGAACGACGTGCCGCCGGCGCAGCGCGGCATTGCCATGGTGTTCCAGAGCTATGCGCTGTATCCGCACATGACGGTGCGCGACAACATGAGCTTTGCGCTGAAACTGGCGAAGAAATCGCCGCAGGAAATTGCCGCGGCGGTGGAAAAGGCCGCGCGCATCCTGCAACTGACACCCTATCTTGATCGTCTGCCCAAGGCCCTGTCGGGTGGGCAGCGGCAGCGGGTCGCAATCGGGCGGTCGATCGTGCGCGATCCGAAGGTCTATCTTTTTGACGAGCCCCTGTCGAACCTCGACGCGGCCTTGCGGGTGGCCACCCGGATCGAGATTGCCCAGCTGAAGGAGGCAATGCCGAATTCGACGATGATCTACGTCACCCACGACCAGGTAGAGGCGATGACGCTTGCCAGCCGGATCGTCGTGCTGGCGGGCGGGGGGATTTCGCAGGTAGGCACGCCGCTGGAACTGTATGAAAAGCCCGAGAACGAATTTGTCGCCCAGTTCATCGGCAGTCCCTCGATGAACCTTCTGCCCGGCGAGGTGGTGGCAACTGGTGCCGAGACGATGATCCGCCTCGACAACGGCGGCATGGCGAGATCGGCGGTGCCGACGCAGGCCGCTGACATGGGTTTGCGGGTCAAGGTCGGCGTCCGGCCGGAGGACTTCCACGAGACAGATGGCGACGCGATCTTCACCGGCGAAGTCGAGATTACCGAGGCCCTGGGCGAGGTTACGTTGCTTTATTTCAAGCGGCAGGGCGACGCGCCGCAGGTGGTGGCCAAGCTTCCGGGCATCCGGTCAGGACTGCGCTATCAGATGGTGAAGCTGACCGCCGAACCCAGGAAGGTTCACCTGTTCGCCAACGGCAAGTCGCTGCTTTACCGCTGAGCCGGTACCATCGACCCCGGACAGAGCGGGCGATCGGCGATCTTGCGGGCGGCCTGTCCGGTCTTGCGTGGCGCGGGTAGGGCGGGCAGGGTGCGCGCAGACATGGGGGGGGAGATGGTCACGGTGACGGATGAAATGGTCGAGGCCTACCAGCGCGACGGGGTCGTTCTGGTCAGGGGGCTCTGGGCCGACTGGGTAGAGATGCTGCGTGCTGGCGTTGCGCGGAACATGGCTGCTCCGACGCAGCAGATGGCGACGCTGAAGCCGGGCGAACCGGGGTATTTCTTCGACGACTACTGCAACTGGCAGCGCATTCCGGAATTTGCCGCGGTGATCCGGCAGTCGGCCTTGGCCGATGTCGCGGCGCGGCTGATGCAGTCGGAGAGGGTGCAGTTGTTCCATGATCACGTTCTGGTCAAGGAACCCGGCACGACCAAGCCCACGCCATGGCACACTGACGGGCCGTATTACTTTGTCGAGGGCAGGCAGACCGTCAGCTTCTGGTCGCCGCTTGACCCGGTGAAGGATGCAGCCTTGCGTTGCGTGGTGGGCTCTCATCTGTGGGAAAAGGATGTGCTGCCGACGCGGTGGGTCAGCGAGACCGACTTCTACCCGGGCGAGAATGACTATCTGCCGGTGCCGGACCCCGAGGCCGAGGGAATGAAGATCGTGGAATGGGAGATGGAGCCCGGCGACGCCGTGGCCTTCAACTTCCGCACCCTGCACGGGGCGCGCGGCAACATCACGACGAACCGGCGGCGGGCGTTTTCCCTGCGCCTGGTGGGAGAGGACGCACGCTATGTCGAAAGGCCCGGCCCGACCTCGCCGCCCTTTCCCGGGCACGGCATGCGACCTGGCCAGCGGCTGCGCGAGGACTGGTTCCCGGTTCTGCGCGGCTGAGACGACGGAACGCTTTCGGCCGTCCTGCCCCGACGCTGGCTTTGGCCGGAAGGCATCTCCTGGGGAGACAGCTGCGGTATGATGAAGCGGAGCCAGCCGTGATCGCCCCATTGCCTTGGCCGAAGGGCGCGATATGAGTATGAGGAGGGCAGGAGACCTTCGAATGACCCCCTCTGATCCCCGTCTCGACGCGCGCCCCAAACGCTATCCGCCGCCAGAATTTCCACCCCGCCAGCCGGCCCTGTTCGCAAGGACGCCGCCGGCACTGTTCCCGCCGGCGCTGGGTCTCTTGGGCCTTGCCATCGCGCTGCGCATGGCATTGGGGCGGCTGGGATGGGATCAGGCGCCGGGCGATCTTCTGGCAGGGGTCGCCGTGGCGCTGTGGGGTTTTGCGACGGTGGCGTGGCTTGCCAAGGTCGCGCGCCGGCCAGGCGTCGTGGTCGAGGATCTGCGGGTTCTGCCCGGACGGGCGGGGCTGGCGGCCATGACCATGGGGGGCATGGCGGCGGCCGCGCTGCTGGCGCCGCATGCGGCACAGATCGCCAAGGTACTGCTGGTCGCGGCACTGTCCGGGCACCTTGTGCTTGCGCTGTTGTTGATCCGGCTTCTCGTGTCGCTTCCCCCGCCAGGGCGCGAGGTGAACCCGACCTGGAACCTTAGCTTTGTCGGGTTCATAGTCGCTGCCCCGCCGGCACTTGCCCTTGGCTGGGCTGATCTGGCTGCCGTGCTGTTCTGGGGCACGCTGCCCGTGGCAGTGGCGATCTGGGTGATGAGCGGCCTGCAGTTCCTGCGCGTGACGCCGCCGGCGGTGCTGCGGCCGCTGCTGGCGATCCACATTTCCCCGGCAGCACTGTTTGCCACGACCGCGGCACTGATGGGGATGCCGGACATCGCCGCAGGCTTTGTCGCGCTTGCGGCTGCCTTTGCGGCGGTTCTGGTCTTGTCATGGCGCTGGTTGGGGGAAACGGGCATCTCGCCCCTGTGGGGCGCCTTCACCTTTCCGCTTGCGGCGTTGGCCACGGCAATGCTGGTGAAGGGGGGCGGTTGGCAGTGGGTCGGGTTCGGCCTGGTCGGCGGCGGCCTGGTGGCGATTCCGCTGATCCTGTGGTGGGTCTGGAAGCTTTGGCCGGGGGGCAGGCTGGCAGCGATCACGAACGCTGCCGAGGCGTGACTTGTCCGCCATTCGTCAGCTGCTGGCCCACCGGGGCGACCATCCGCAGCAACCGTCTGCCAAACGGGAAGCCCGTGACCGCCTAGCGGATGAGGGACACCCAGGCGCGGGCAAGGGCCAGGCCGTGCGCATCGGCCTGGACGCCAAGGGCGGCGGCCTCGTCCGGATGGCGCAGGGCCCAACCGGGCGCCAGGGCTTCGACCTGGGCGGGGAACCGGCGCAGCCAGTCGGCCACCACGGGACGCGAGGCCTCGAAGTGGAACTGTGTGCCATAGGTGGCCCGACCGATGCGAAAAGCCTGATGCCGGGCGGTCGGACTGTGGGCCAGATGAATGGCGCCTTCGGGCAGGGTGAAGGTGTCAGAGTGCCACTGGAAGATCGGAAACCGGTCGGGAACTGCCGATAGCACAGGATCTGCGCGCCCGGCTTCGGTCAGGGTGACATCGACCCAGCCGAATTCCGGTGCGGTGCCCAGATGATTCTCGGCCCCGTAGGCGCGGGCAAGGATCTGGGATCCAAGGCAGATGCCAAGCACCGGCTTGTCTGCCGCAGTATAGGCTGCCATCAGATCGGCGAGTGCTGGAAGATACGGATGGGTTTGGTCGTCCAGTGCGGACTGTTCGCCGCCAAAGACCACCAGCGCATCGGCATCGGGGGACGCAGGCAATGGGGCGCCCGACCATGGCTTGTACAGGTCGATCAGCGCGGCCCGTTCGTGCAAAGCCACGCCGACTTGGCCATGATGGGTGATGCGGGTATTTTCGACGATGGCAACGCGCATTTCGGCCTCTTCTCCAGCAGGGTGTAATCAGCACGAGCGTGCAGTGGCTGCAAGGGGTGCTCGCGGGGTGGATTTGCCCTTGCACCTGCGCGCGGGGCGTGAAATGGGGAACCGCCAAACGATGCTTGCTCCCGGAGGCTTTACCCATGGAGATTCGTGAGGCTCTCACCTTTGACGACGTGCTTCTGGTGCCGGCGGCATCCAGTGTCCTGCCGTCGGACGCGGATACCTCGACCTGGGTGACGAAGGCGATCCGCATGAACATCCCGCTGCTGTCCAGCGCGATGGACACGGTGACCGAGGCGCGCATGGCTATCGCCATGGCTCAGGCCGGCGGGATCGGGGTGATCCACCGCAATCTCGACCCCGAGACCCAGGCGCGTGAGGTGCGCCGGGTGAAGCGTTTCGAGTCCGGCGTGGTCTATCAGCCGATCACGCTGCGCCCCGACCAGACGCTGGCCGACGCCAAGGCGCTGATGGAACGCTATTCGATCACCGGCTTTCCGGTGGTGGATGAGGCGGGCCGCGTGCTGGGGATCGTCACAAACCGCGACATGCGATTTGCCAGCGACGACAAGACGCCGGTGCGGGTGATGATGACCAGCGAGAACCTCGCCGTGCTGCGCGAACCTGTGGACCGCGCCGAGGCGATCAGCCTGATGAAGGCGCGGCGGATCGAGAAGCTCCTGGTGACGGACGGGCAGGGCAAGCTGACCGGGCTTCTGACGCTGAAGGACACAGAGAAATCGGTGCTGAACCCCAATGCCTGCAAGGATGGGATGGGCCGTCTGCGGGTCGCCGCGGCCTCGACCGTGGGGGATGCGGGGTTCGAGCGCAGCCAGGCGCTGATCGACGCGGGGGTGGACCTGGTGGTGATCGACACGGCGCACGGGCACAGCGAAGGCGTCTCGAAGGCGGTGGAGCGGATCAAGCGGCTGTCGAACACGGTTCAGGTCGTGGCCGGCAACGTGGCCACCGCCGAGGCGACGCGGGCGCTGATCGACGCGGGCGCCGATGCGGTAAAGGTGGGGATCGGGCCGGGCTCGATCTGCACGACGCGGATCGTCGCGGGCGTGGGCGTGCCGCAGCTGACCGCCATCATGGATTCGGCCCGGGCGGCGGGGGATATTCCGGTGATCGCGGATGGCGGCATCAAGTATTCCGGCGATTTCGCCAAGGCCATCGCGGCGGGGGCCTCCTGCGCGATGGTGGGCAGCGCGATCGCCGGCACCGACGAAAGCCCGGGCGAGGTGATCCTGTGGCAGGGGCGCAGCTTCAAGGCCTATCGCGGCATGGGCAGCCTTGGCGCGATGGCGCGCGGCTCGGCCGACCGCTATTTCCAGAAGGACGCGGCCTCGGACAAGCTGGTGCCGGAAGGCATCGAGGGCCAGGTGCCCTATAAGGGCTCGGCGGCGGCGGTCATTCACCAGATGGTCGGAGGGTTGCGCGCGGCGATGGGCTATACCGGCAACCGCACCATCGAGGAAATGCGCACCCGCTGCCAGTTCGTGCGCATCACCGGGGCGGGGCTGAAGGAAAGCCACGTCCACGACGTGCAGATCACCCGCGAAAGCCCGAACTATCGCATCGGCTGAGGCCGGGTCATGACCCCCGGCGCGCGTGCCTCGGCGGCCATCGCCATCCTCGACCGGATCCTCGCCGGAGAGCCGGCGGAACGCGCGCTAACCAACTGGGGCCGCGCCAGCCGCTTTGCCGGCTCGGGCGACCGGGCGGCGGTGCGGGATCTGGTCTTCGACGCGCTGCGCCAGCGCCGGTCCGCGGCGGCGTTGGGGGGCGGGCTGACGGGGCGGGGTCTGATCCTTGGCCTGATGCGCGCCGCGGGGCAGGAGACGCTGTTCTCCGGCGCAGGCCATGCCCCGGCACCGCCTGGCCCGCAGGACCAGGGCCGACCACCCGGGGGGGCCGAGGCGCTGGACGTGCCGGACTGGCTGCTGCCCGAGCTTGAGGCAAGCCTGGGGTCCGACTGTTCCGCCGTGCTGGAGGCGCTGCGGCACCGCGCGCCTGTATTTCTGCGGGTGAACCTGCGAAAGGGCGATCGTATGGCTGCCATCGCGGCGCTGGCAGAGGAAGGGATCGTGGCAGTGGCGCATCCGCTGGCTTCGACTGCGCTGGAAGTGACCGCCAATGCGCGCAGGGTCCAGACTTCGCGGGCCTACCTGTCCGGACTGGTCGAGGTTCAGGATGCCTCCAGCCAGGCGGTGGTCGAGGCGCTGCCCCTTGCCGATGGCATGCGCGTGCTGGACCATTGCGCCGGCGGCGGCGGCAAGACGCTTGCCATGGCGGCACGGGCCGATCTGCGGCTGTGGGCACATGACATCGCGCCCCGGCGGATGGCCGATCTGCCCGAACGGGCGCGGCGCGCGGGAGTGCGGGTTACGTTCACCGACCGGCCCGAGTTGGCGGCGCCGTTCGATCTGGTCCTGGTCGATGCGCCCTGTTCAGGATCCGGCAGCTGGCGCCGCGACCCCGAGGGGAAGTGGGCGCTGACGCCGGATCGTCTGGCCTCGCTGGTGGCCGAACAGGCTTCGATCCTGGCTCGGGCGGCGGCCATGGTCGCGCGAGGGGGCATTCTGGCCTATGCCACCTGTTCCCTTGTCCGGCGCGAGAACCAGCTTCAGATCCAGACCTTCCTGGCAGCAAGCGCCGGTTGGCGGCAGGAACGCGAGCTTTCGCTGACACCGATATCAGGCGGCGACGGGTTCTTTCTCGCGGTAATGCGGCGAGCTTGACCGAAGTATTGCAACCATAGCGTGTGTATCGTAAGCGATTAAGCATCGGTTAACCTTTTGGCGGCCATGTTCACCCGGGAACAGTCGGGACGGATCGGTCGCGTGTCTGAAATGCTGCGCAGGGCTTATACGGGTCTTGACCGGGTTCCTTCGGCAGTGCTTCTTGCTCTTGCCGCCTTCGGGTCGGGCCTTCTGGCCCTGTTGATCACGACCACGGCAACTGTGGGCAACCCGGCGGGCGTAGCCGCCGCCACGGTACTGGCGCTTGTTGTTGTGCTGTGGGGGGTGTCGCATCTGCAAAAGCGCGACGGCCGGGCCCAGCATGCCGGCAGCTTTGCCCTTGTGGGGGCCGATGCGGCCGCGTGTTTCATGACCAATGCTGCCGGGCAGGTGATCTTCCAGAATGCGGCGGCCGAGGCCAGGTTTGGCAACAGCATCCGGTCCCTGACCGATGTCCTTGGCGGGCTGGTGCTGGCTCCGGGCCTTCTGTTGCTGGCCCTGTGCCGTGCGGCCGATCGCGATGGCGCAGCGCGGCGAGATCTGCCGATGCATGAGGGCGTTCTGCGCCTTTCCGTTCATCGTTCTGCGCCGGACCGCTATTTCTGGCGCATCGACGAATTCCGGCTTCCCGCCGCCGTTTCATCAGATCTGCCTTCATGCGACCAGCCGCCGAAGGATGCAGGCGGGGCTGACCTGGAGGAAGTGCCGGTTGCCCTGATGTCCTTCGGGTCAGATGGCGTCCTGCGGTCGGCCAACAGGGCGGCGCGCGACCTTCTGTGGCAGGGCGAGTTGCGCGCGGCGATGTTCCACGATGTCTTTGAAGGTTTGGGCCGTCCTGTGTCGGACTGGCTGTCCGACGTGGCCTCTGGACGCTTGCAAGGCGGTGCAGAGGTGCTGCGCGTGCGTAATGCAAGGGAAGAAACCTTCCTTGAGGTGACCCTGCGCAGTTTCGTCGATGGCGGTCGGCCGGGTGCTCTTGCGGTGCTGAATGATGCCACCCGCCTGAAGACCTTGGAGGCGCAGTTCGCGCAAAGTCAGAAGATGCAGGCAATCGGCCAGCTTGCAGGCGGAATCGCGCATGATTTCAACAACCTGCTGACCGCCATTTCCGGCCACTGTGACCTGCTGCTGCTGCGCCACGGGCACGAGGATCCGGACTTCGCCGATCTGGAACAGATCCGTCAGAATGCCAACCGTGCTGCGGCGCTGGTCGGGCAGTTGCTGGGCTTTTCCCGCAAGCAGACGTTGAATCCGGAAAGGCTTGATCTTGAAGAGGTCTTGTCGGACCTGACGCATCTTCTGAAACGGCTGGTCGTGGAACGGGTGGATCTGAAGCTGTCCAGTCCGGCCGCCCTCCAAGGGCGGCCGCTGAAGCCGATTCGTGCTGATCGGCGGCAGCTGGAACAGGTATTGATCAATCTGGTGGTCAATGCCCGGGATGCCATGCCCCAGGGTGGAACCATCGAAATCGCGACCGAATCCATCACCTTGACAGAGCCGATGTGCCGCGATCGCGCCTCGGTTCCTGCCGGGGATTACACGGTGATCCGGGTGATCGACTCCGGGATTGGGATTGCCGATGAGAACCGCCAGAAGATCTTCGAACCCTTCTTCACCACCAAGCGCGCAGGCGAGGGCACGGGACTTGGCCTGTCGATGGTCTACGGCATCATCAAGCAGTCGGGTGGCTTCATCTTCGTCGATTCCAATCCGGGCGCAGGCAGCACCTTCTCGCTTTACTTCCCTGTATTCGCTGGTGAAATGACGCGGCTCTCGCCCATCGAGCCGCGTCGTGGCCCGTCGCGCCCTGGTGCCGGTGTCGTCCTTCTTGTTGAGGATGAGGCACCTGTGCGGGCCTTTGCCGTGCGTGCCCTGCGTCTGCGCGGGCACACCGTACTGGAGGCAGCAACCGGAGAAGAGGCATTGCATGCGCTGGACGACCCCGGCCTTGATGTCGACCTGTTCGTGACCGACGTGGTTATGCCGGGGCTCGACGGGCCGGCCTGGGTACGAAAGGCGTTGGAAAGGCGGCCGGGGGCAAAGGTGATCTTCATGTCGGGCTATGCCGAGGACGGTTTGTGGGAAGACCAGTCACGCATTCCCAATTCGGTCTTCCTGCCCAAACCCTTTTCGCTGAACGACCTTGCGGAAACCGTGCAGGCCCAGCTTGCCCGCTAGCCGCGCAGACGGCGGGCGGCCTCTGGCGCGAAGTAGGTGAGGATACCGTCGCAGCCTGCGCGCTTGAAGGCGATCAGGCTTTCCAGCATCGCCTTTTCCCCGTCGATCCAGCCGTTTGCCGCGGCCCCCCGTATCATCGCGTATTCACCCGAGACCTGGTAGGCATAGGTCGGGGCGCCGAAAGCGTCCTTCACCCGGCGGCAGATGTCGAGATAGGGCATGCCGGGCTTGACCATGATCATGTCCGCCCCTTCGGAAAGGTCACGCGCCACAAGGCGCAGGGCCTCGTCGCTGTTGGCCGGATTCATCTGATAGGTCTTCTTGTCGCCCTTCAGGGCTCCCGTAGCGCCAACCGCATCGCGGAATGGTCCGTAGAAGGCACTGGCATACTTTGCGGCATAGGACAGGATCGCCACGTCCTTGTGTCCGGCGGCCTCAAGGGCCTGACGCATCGCCCCGATCCGGCCGTCCATCATGTCGGACGGCCCCAGGATATCAGCGCCCGCTTCGGCCTGGACCAGCGCCATCCTGACCAGCGCATCGATGGTTTCGTCGTTGAGGATCACCCCGTCCGCGACCAGCCCGTCATGGCCATGGGCGTTGTAGGGATCAAGCGCCACATCGGTCATAACCGCAATTCCAGGAACCTGCGCCTTGATCGCGCGGATCGCGCGGTTCGCCAGATTGTCAGGGTTCCAGGCCTCGCGGCAATCGGCCGTCTTCTTCGCGGGATCGGTGTAGGGAAAAAGGCAGACCGCCGGAATGCCCAGGCCCGCCGCCATCGCGGCAGCCTCGACCACAAGATCAACCGAAAGCCTTTCAACCCCCGGCATCGAGGCAATGGGTTCGCGCAGCCCCGACCCATCGCGAACGAAGATCGGCCAGATCAGGTCCGACACCGTAAGCTGCACCTCCTGCGTCAGTGTGCGCAGCGCTTCGGTTCGGCGGGTCCGCCGGAACCGCGTCTGCGGAAAGGGCGCAAGGACAGGCTGCATGGGCTGGCTCCGTGAAGGTTGACGCAAGGAGGACTTGCGGCTTCCCGTTCTGCCTGCCATGGAAAAGGGCGCACCTCAAGTTATCTGTGCTTCCCAAACGGGCAGCCAGGGAAAGGACGATCCGAAAGGTGGACGTTATCGACAAGGCGTTCGAAGTGATCGACATGCGGTCCTTCTCGAACCTCTGGTACTGGATCGCTCTGGCTGTCATGTGGTCATCGGTCAACTACTGGGTGCTTGGCGTGCCATACGACATGATCCAGCGCGCCCGGCGCGAGGGCGGCAAGGCGCAGTCCGATCTGGAAGACCTGGTGCGGATAAACACCGACCGGCTTCTTGCGCTGGTGGATCAGGGCGCGATGGTGCTGGTCGCCTTGGGAAGCTTCTGGCTGAGCGTGCTTGCCGTGTCTGGCTTCTACTACGATTTCGAATTCGCTCAGGCTGTCTTTCTGCTGATCTTTCCGCTGAGCCTGGTGGTCCTGCTCAGCATACGAGCAAGTCGGCGCATCCGGGCCGGTGCTGACACAGGCGAAGCGTTGTACCGCCGCCTGATCGTTCATCGGCTCTGGACACAGGTGATCGGCATGGTCTCGATACTCGTGACCGGCATGTATGGCACGTGGCAGAACCTCAGCATTTCGGTCCTGAACTGATCGGGTCGGCATGACAGCAGAACGCATCATCCTGGGCGGCGCGCCCGAAGGTTTTGACGCGCGGCTTGTGGCGAAGGAAATGGCGCGCGGGCGCCCGGTGATCCACATCGCCCGTGACGACAAGCGGGCCGAAGCTATGCGGGCGGCGCTGGCCGTGATGGCGCCAGAGGTCGCGGTGCTGGATTTCCCGGCCTGGGACTGCCTGCCCTATGACCGTGTCAGCCCCAACCCCGACATCAGCGCCCGCCGCATGGCCACGCTTTCGGTGCTGGCCGACGGGCTGAACGGCCCCTTCGTTCTGCTGACCACGCTGAATGCTGCGACCCAGAAGGTGCCCGCGCGTGACGTGGTGCGCGCTGCCTCGTTCCGGGCTGAAGTCGGGCAACGCGTCGATGAGGCACGGCTGAAGGGCTTCCTTGCACGGATGGGGTTTTCGCCTGTCTCGACCGTGGCGGAACCCGGCGACTATGCGTTGCGCGGAGGAATCATCGACATCTACCCGCCTGGGCCGGGCGGCCCGATCCGGCTGGATTTCTTCGGCGATGTGCTGGACGGCGCACGGCGGTTCGATGCCGCCACCCAGCGGACCGTCGAAAAGCTGAAGCGTGTCGAATTCGCCGCTGTGTCCGAGATCATCCTGGACGAGGCGGCTATCGCCCGGTTCCGCCAGAACTACCGCATCGCATTCGGCGCGGCGGGCACGGATGACCCGCTCTACGAAGCCGTCAGCGTGGGACGCAAGCACCAGGGGATGGAGCACTGGTTGCCCTTCTTCCACGAGCGGCTGGAGACGCTGTTCGACTATCTGCCCGAAGCCAGCGTGATGCTGGACGACCAGGTGACACCCGCGCGTCTGGCTCGCTGGGAGGCGATCGACGACAGCTATGATGCGCGCCACGAGGCGATGAGTGCCAAGGGGCGCATCGACACGGTCTACAAGCCTGTGCCGCCCGGGGAACTGTATCTTGACGACGCCGCATGGCAGTCAGCATTGGCCGGGCACCGCCTGGTGCAGCTTTCGCCGTTGCCCCAGGCGCCAGGGCCTGGCGTTCTGGATGCGGGCGCCCGGGCCGGGCGGAACTTTGCACCCGAACGTCAGCAGGAAAACGTAAACCTTTTCGGCGCACTGGCCGATCACATCGGCGCGCTTTCGAAAGAGGCCCAGGTCGTCGTCGCCAGCTGGTCCGAGGGCGCGCGAGAGCGGCTGAAGGGTCTTCTGGCCGACCATGGCCTGACCGGGGCACGGGAAATTGCCGATTTCCGCGAGGTGCCGGAAGGCAAGGGCGGGCTCTTTCTTGTCGTTTGGCCGCTGGAAGCCGGCTTCGTGGCGCCGGGCCTTGCGGTGATCTCGGAACAGGATGTGCTGGGCGACCGGATGGTGGGGAAACCCCGCCGCAGGCGCAAGGCCGACAACTTTCTGCGCGAGGTCGATACCCTGTCGCCCGGCGATCTGGTGGTGCATGTCGAACATGGGGTGGGTCGCTATCTGGGGATCGAGACGATCACCGCGCTTGGCGCGCCCCATGCCTGTGTTGCACTGGAATATGCCGACAATGCAAAGCTTTACCTTCCGGTCGAGAATATCGAACTTCTCAGCCGCTACGGCCATGAGGAAGGGCTGCTGGACCGTCTGGGCGGTGGGGCATGGCAGGCGAAGAAGGCAAGGCTAAAGGAACGGATCAAGGAAATTGCCGACCGCCTGATGCGGGTGGCGGCGGAACGCGCGCTGCGCCATGCCCCGATCCTGGAGGCGCCGCACTCGCTGTGGGAGGCCTTCGCTGCCCGCTTCCCCTATCAGGAAACCGACGACCAGCTTGCCGCGATCGCAGATGTGGTGGCCGACCTGGAAAAGGGCAGCCCGATGGACCGGCTGATTGTTGGCGATGTCGGCTTCGGCAAGACAGAGGTTGCGATGCGCGCGGCCTTCATCGCCGCGCTTTCGGGGATGCAGGTCGCCGTGGTCTGTCCGACGACGCTGTTGGCGCGACAGCACTACCGCAGCTTTGCCGAGCGGTTCCGGGGTTTTCCGATAACAGTCAAACCCTTGTCGCGCTTTGTTTCAGCAAGGGACGCCAATGCGACCCGCACCGCCATGGCCGACGGATCGGTAGATATCGTCGTCGGGACCCATGCGCTCTTGGCAAAGGGGGTGACGTTCAAGAAACTCGGGCTGCTGATCATCGACGAGGAACAGCATTTCGGCGTTGCCCACAAGGAACGCCTGAAGGAGATGCGGTCGGAAGTGCATGTGCTTACGCTGACTGCCACACCGATTCCGCGCACGCTGCAACTGTCGCTGACCGGGGTGCGGGATCTCTCGATCATCGCGACACCGCCGGTGGACCGGCTTGCGATCCGCACCTATGTTTCGGAATTCGACACGATAACCATTCGCGAGGCACTCTTGCGCGAAAGGTTCCGGGGCGGGCAGTCCTTCTATGTCGTGCCCCGGATTTCAGACCTGAACGAGGTCGAGGACTTCCTAAAGACCCATGTCCCCGAGGTAAGCTACGTCATCGCCCATGGTCAGCTGGCGGCAGGCGAGCTGGATGACCGCATGAACCAGTTCTACGATGGCAAGTATGACGTGCTGCTGGCGACAACCATTGTTGAAAGCGGTCTGGATATTCCCCGTGCAAACACGATGATTGTTCACAGGGCGGACATGTTCGGTCTGGCCCAGCTGTATCAGATCCGGGGCCGGGTTGGGCGGTCAAAGACGCGGGCCTATTGCTATCTGACAACCAACCCGCGCGCGCCGCTGACACCTCAGGCGGTGAAGCGGTTGCGCCTGCTGGGCAGCCTTGACAGCCTTGGTGCTGGCTTCAACCTGGCCAGCCACGACCTTGACCTGCGCGGGGCGGGGAACCTTCTGGGCGAGGAGCAGTCCGGCCACATCAAGGAAGTGGGATACGAACTCTACCAGCAGATGCTGGAAGAGACGATCGCCAGGATCAAGTCAGGTGAATTGCAAGGTTTGTCCACGATTTCCGATGACTGGAGCCCGCAGTTGAACCTTGGTGTTCCCGTCATGATCCCCGAGGACTACATCCCGGATCTCGACATCCGGCTGGGGCTTTACCGACGGCTGTCGTCGCTGACGACAAAGGTGGAACTGGAGGGCTTCGCGGCCGAACTGATCGACCGGTTCGGCCCCCTGCCGAAAGAGGTGAACACGCTGATGCTCATCGTGCGCATCAAGGCGATGTGCAAGCGGGCAGGGATCGCAAGGCTGGATGTGGGACCGAAGGGCGCAACGATCCAGTTCCACAACGACAAGTTCGCCAATCCCGCCGGTCTGGTCGATTTCCTGAAGGCCCAGGGGCCGGCGGCAAAAGTGAACGGCAATCGTATCGTGCTGACGGGCGAGATGAAGTCGGAGGCAGACCGCATCAAGGGTGCCTTCGCAATAGCCCGCGATCTGGCCGAGGTGGTCAGGGCGGGAAAGGCGGAAAAGGTCGGAAAGGCGGGATAACTAACCCGCTTGCCGACGACTTCGTGCATCTGTCCGGCAAGGACGTGCGCACCACCCCCGACGGCTCTAGTCGCGCGGCTCGCCCAGGGTTGCCAGTGACAGGGCCAGCGCCAGGCCGATCAGCACCGCCACGCCCCACAGCAGCGGCATCACCGTGCCGTCGAAGGCCAGTCCGACCGGGATTGCCAGCAGGACCGAGCCCACGGTTGCCAGCGACAGGATGACCGATGCCGCAAGACCCGCAATATGGCCCACGGGTTCCATGGCCAGCGCGTTAAGGTTGCCCATTGTCAGGCCCATCATCGCGAACAACCCGATGCACCACACCAGATGCACGACAAAGGCCGTATTCTCCGTGACCAGCCCCGGACCCAGCAGCCCCAGCGTAACCAGCGTCAGGCCGATCTGGGCGGCGTAGGTGCCCCGCACCACGCGGCGCATGCCCAACGTCATCACAATTCGGCTGTTCAGCAGGCTGCCCGACATCGAGGCCACCGCGATCACCGCGAACCAGAGCGGGAAGCTGTCGGCGCGGCCGTGGACAGTTTCGAAGATCGGCTGGATCGAGGACAGCGTGGCGAACAGCGCGCCCAGGGTCAGGGTCTGCAAAACGGTCGAGACGATCACGACCGGATGCCGGGCTAGCTCGATCATGGCGCCGGCAAGGTCGCCCAGATGCAGGCTGCGGCGGCTGTCTTCGGGCAGCGTCTCGGGTTGGCGCAGGCCAAGCCACAGCATTGTGAGACCGGAAAAGGCGACATAGGCCAGAAAGATCGCGTGCCAGTCGGCCAGCGCGATGATGCCCTGGCCCATGAGCGGCGCGATGGCAGGGACGATGGTGAAAATCATCATCGCGAAGGACATGATCCGCGCCATCTCGCGCCCGTGGAACAGGTCGCGGATCATGGCGACCGACACGGTTCGCGGCGCCGCCGCGCCGATCCCCTGCACCAGGCGCGCGATCAACAGGGTTTCCAGTGTAGGCGCGACATAACAGGCCAGGGCCGCCAGCGCGTAGACACCCGAGCCTGCCATGATCACGCGTTTGCGCCCGAACCGGTCGGACAGCGGACCCGCGGCGAAGGTGCCAAGCCCCATGCCAAGGACAAAGCTGGTGACCACCAGCTGCGCGGCATTCGGCGCCGATGGGGTCAGCGTCGCCGCGATATCGGGCAGGGCCGGCAACACCGCGTCAATGGATATGGCAATGGTGGCAAAAAGCATCGCCATCAGTGCGACAAATTCGGTCTGGCCAAGTCTATGGGTCGGGGCCTGGGCCTTGTCAGTCACTTGGCTTGCTCGCGATCGGCAAGTTCGGCGATGACCTGTGCCCAAAGTCCGGGCGGCTGGGCTCCGGTCACCACATAGGTCTGGGCGACAAGGAAAGTGGGCACCGAACTGACCCCCTTTGCCCGCGCATCGGCATCACGGGCGGCGATGTCGTCGGCATCGGCGTCGGATTGCAGCAGCCGCAGCGTGGCTGCCGGATCCATGCCCGCCTCGCCCGCAATGGCCGCCAGGGTTTCCATTTCGCCGATATCGCGGCCTTCTTCCCAATAGGCGCGCATCAAGCGGCTGACGACTTCGGACTGGCACCCCTCGATTCCGGCCCAGTGGATCAGGCGATGGGCGTTCAGCGTGTTGGGTATCCGCTGCGGCCTGTCGGGATCAAGCGTCACGCCGGCGGAGCGGGCGACCTCGCGCAGGCGTTCGTGGACTGCGTCCACGCGCTCCTTCCCGCCGAACCGGGCCTCAAGCCAGGCGCGCTTCGGCACCCCTTCGGCCGGCATGTCTGGGTTGAGCTGGAACGGGTGCCATTGGACGCTGAAAGGATGGTCGGGATGGTCGGCGAGCGCCCGGTCGAGATTGGCCTTGCCGACAAGGCACCAGGGGCAGACCGGATCCAGAAAGATGTCAAGGCGGACGGGCTGGCGGATCATGTGGCGGGCCTTGCGTAAAGCGGGCCGAGGGCCCGGCGGATGACCTTGCCGGTCGCAGTGCGGGGCAGGGCAGGGATGTGCTGGTAGTGACGCGGTTGCTTCCAGCGGGCAAGTGCGCTTTCCGCGCGCTGGCGCAGAAGCGCGTCGCCGATTTCGCACGGGGCTTCGTAGAAAAGGGCGATGATCTTCGTGCCGCGTGCGGGTTCGACCTCGGTCGCAGCGCAGGCCAGAAGGCCCGGAAGGCCCTCGAAGGCCGCCTCTACCTCGACAGGCGAGACACGGAAGCCCCCCGCGTTCAGCAGGTCGTCCTTGCGGCCCAGGTGGGTTACGGCGCCGTCAGCCGCCATGATGGCCATGTCACCGGTGCGGAACCAGGGGCCTTGCGGGGCGGGTGCCCCCAGGTAACCGCGCATCAGGCCGGGATCGGTAGTGGCGACGGCAAGTTCGCCCTGGGCGCCGCGTGTGACGGGTTGGCCGTCCTCGCCCAGCAGCGCGACGTGGCGGCCGGGCTGGACATATCCCACGCTGCCGGGCAGCGCCGGGCGGGCGGGAGAGCCGGACAGATAGGTCGAGATTTCGGTCATCCCGAGCGCCTCGTGCACCCGGGTGCCGGTCGCATCTTCCCAGGCCGCGCGAGTGGCCGGTGGCAGACCCTCGCCCGCCGATAACGCGTGGCGCATCCGGGGCAGGGCAGGGATGGGCGCGCGCAGCAGCTGGCGAAATACGCCGGGCGCAGCGGCAAAGATCGTGGCCGCGCTACGGGCAAGCAGGGTGGGCAAGGCGGCAGGCGGCGTGCCGGGTGCGGGGATCAGCGCAGTGGCGCCAACCGTCCAGGGGTCTAGCAGCCCGGTGCCCAGCGTGTAGGTCCAGTTCATTGCCCCGGCGTGCAGCAGCCGATCTTCGGGGGTCAGCCCCTCCCATCCCTGGTGCATCGGCTGCCGTGCCAGGATTGCGCGATGGGCGTGGCTGACCGCGGCAGGCCTGCCCGAAGTGCCAGAGGTGAAGATCACATAAGCCTCGGTCTCCGGGTCGGCGGCGACAGGGGGCAGGGGCGGCATTGCCTCCCACAGGGCGAGGTCGGGTGCGATGGTGGCGATTTCCCCCTGGGGCAGGGCGATTCCGGGCTCGGCCACGATCAGGCGGGGCCCGACAAGGCCGGCAAGTCGCGTGATCTCAGCCACCGTCAGCGCGGCAGAGGTGGGGACGGGGACCAGGCCTGCCGCGATGGCCCCGAGAAAGACGATGGGAAAGGCGGGGCCGTTCCCCAGTCGCATCAGGATGCGGTCGCCGGGGGCGAGGCCAAGGGTGAAGAGATGGCGCGCGCAACCCAGGACGAGGGCCTGAAGTCGGGCGTAGGTCAGGGTCTCGTCCCGGTCGGAATGCAGGATCACCAGCGCAGGTTTTTCATCGGGCGCCCTGGCGCGGCCCAGTACATGCGCCGCAAGGTTCATCACGGGTGGCACAGGCGGATGCGGGCGGGTGTCGATGACTGAAAGCATGGCCAAGGGGTGGCATTGCCGCAGCGCAGTTGCAAGGCCGGTGCCTGTGGACTATCGGAGAACCATGCAACCGACCGATCCAAAGACCATGATCCGTGTCGCCCGCGAAGCCGGGGGCGAGGTGCATGTGGAACCGGTAAACCTGGGCGAAAGGGTGCGCGAGCTGCGCCGGTCAAAGGGCTGGACGCTGGAAGAGGCGGCAACGCGCGCGGGCCTGGCGCGGTCCACCCTGTCCAAGATCGAGAACGGCCAGATGAGCCCGACTTACGAGGCGCTGAAGAAGCTGGCGCAGGGGTTGTCGATCGGTGTGCCGCAGCTTTTCACGCCGCCATCCAAGGCGCAGGTCATGGGGCGGATGGCGGTAACCAAGGCGGCCGAGGGCCAGAGCCAGGCAACCGCCACCTACGAGCACGAGCTTCTGGCCGCCAGCCTGACGAAGAAGCAGATGCTGCCCTACCGCGCCACGATCCGGGCGCGGGCCTTCGAGGAATTCGACGGCTGGGTCCGCCACGACGGTGAGGAATTCCTCTATGTCCTGACCGGCGTGGTGCGGCTTTATACCGAATTCTACGAACCCGTCGACCTGCGCCGGGGCGACAGCGCCTATTACGATGCGGCTATGGGCCACAACGTGATCAGTCTGTCGGAAGAGGATGCGACGATCCTCTGGGTCACGTCCCTCGTCTAAGACAGTGGTGCAGGCACCCGGGAGTGGACCCTCTCCCGGGCCGTCAGAACATGCTCTGGACCTTGCGTGCGCCGGCCGAGACATCCTCGCCCACACCGGCGACCGTGTTGCAGCCGGCCAGCGCCAGCAGAGTTGCGGTCAGGATCAGGAATTTCTGCATCGTTCTGCCTCGTATCGTTGCCCGTCGGTCATTCCTCATACCACCACAGGGCGGGAAGATAGGAGTAGCCCCAGTCGCCGTAAAGCTGCACCCTTTCAGGCTGCTTCAGTTCCTTTCGGTGGACGATCAGGTTGCGGTCGGAATACCAGAAGGGCACCACATAGCGCCCGGCAGTCAGCAGCCGGTCCAGCGCCTGGGCGGCGGCCGCGGCCTCTTCCTGGCTGCGGGCGGACAGGATCGCGCCGATCACCGCGTCGATGGCGGGCGATTTCACCCCCATCCAGTTGCGCGAGCCCTCGGTATCGGCCGCCTCCGATGACCAGTAGAGGTTCTGTTCGTTGCCCGGTGACAGCGACATGGTGCGGATCATGTAGGTCATGTCGAAGTCGAAGGTGTCGGTGCGCGTCTTCATCTGCGCGCTGTCCAGCATGGAAACCGTGGCGGTAACGCCGATGTCCTTCAGCGCCTCGACATAGATCGCGGCGATGCTGGCAGCCTCGTCCTGGCCGATGGTCAGCAGGATTTCGAAGGTGAAGGGCCGGCCGGCGGCGTTTTTCAGAAGGCCGTCGTCGGCGATGGTCCATCCGGCCTCTTCCAGAAGCGCCAGCGCGCGGCGCAGGCCGGCGCGGTTGCGTTCGGTTCCGTCACTGGCCGGCAGGGCGTAGCCTTCGATCGTGCCGGGCAGAAGATCGGCGCGGAATGGTTCAAGCAGTTCAAGCACCCGTCCTTCGGCCGGGGCGCCGGGAACCATCGCGAACGGGCTGTTCGAGAAGTAGGAGGTGATCCTTGGCGCGGCGCCGCCGGTGATCGTGCGGTTGATGAAGTCGAAGTTGAACATCTCGATCATCGCCTCGCGCACGCGCCAGTCGGCAAACTGCGGTCGGCGCGTATTCATGACGAAACCGATGATCCCCGAGGGCCGGTCGTGCGGCACCTCGAGCTTCACCATCTCTCCGCTGGTGATGGCCGGAAAGTCGTAGCGGCTGGCCCAGCGGGCAAGGTTGTCCTCGCGATAGGCAGTGATCGCGCCGGATTTGACCGATTCGAAGACCGCGACAGGGTTGGCGAAATAGTCGAAGCGGATCGTATCAAAGTTCCACTGGCCGCGGTTTATGGGCAGATCCTTTCCCCACCAGTCGGGGTTGCGCCGGAAGGTGATCTGCACGCCGGGATCGACGCGATCGACGACATATGGCCCCGACCCGGTCAGCCGGTCCAGCGTCGTTGCCTCGAAATCCTTGCCGTCGAAATCCGCCTTCTTCAGGATCGGACGAAGGCCCAGGATCAGCGGAAGTTCGCGGTCTTCGGTGTTGAAGGTGAAGCGCACCGTGCGCGGGCCGGTCGCTTCTGCGCTTGCGACCTTCTTCCATGCACCATGGTATCGCGGATGGCCCAGCGTGCCCAGCGTCTCGTAAGACCAGAGCACGTCCTCGACCGTCACAGGGCTGCCGTCGGCGAATCGCGCCTCTTCACGCAAGGTAAATTCCACGTAGGTCCGGGCATCGTCAGTCTCGACCGATTCGGCCAGAAGGCCGTACAGGGTAAAGGGTTCGTCGAAGCTTCGCGCCATCAGCGTCTCGAATGTCAGGGGCGCGACACCCTCGGCCGGGCTGCCCGCGGTAATGAAGGGGTTCAGCGTGTCGAAGCTGCCGTTCACCGCCATGGTGATCTGACCGCCCTTGGGGGCATCAGGGTTGGCTTGGGGCAGGGACACAAAATCCGGGGGAAGTGCGGGGTCGCCATACATAGCTATGCCATACATAGCTATGCCATGCATCGGTTCGGCATGCGCCAGTGTCGCGCTTGCGGCAAGGGCCAGCGGCAGGGCAAGACGGATCACGGCAGCGGCTAGGTCGCGCAACATTCTGGGGTCCCTGTTCATAGGTCGTTCCGGTCGCCGAGCCTAAGCTTGTCCGTCAGCCAATTCAAACTTTTAGCTTGGCCATCGGCAAAGAGACGACTATAAGGAAGTTACTGCTCGATAGGTTTCTTGCCTGTATGAAACCTGCCTCAAAGACTTGACGCCGGCCTCGCGCCGGCGTTTTTTTGTGCGCAATGACTGGCGCCGTCCGCCGCAATCGCCGTATGCTTTTTTCGCAGATGCAGCACGGGAGAGCGCGATATGACGCTGAAGGGCAAGCGGGCCATCGTCACCGGATCGAATTCGGGAATCGGTCTGGGTGTGGCAGAATCGTTGGCGGCGGCTGGGGCCGACGTGGTTCTGAACAGCTTCACCGACCGCGCCGAGGACCATGAGCTTGCCAGCGATCTGGGCGCCCGGCACGGTGTGACGGCGCGTTACATCGCGGCCGACATGTCAAAGGGGGCCGAATGCCGGGCCCTGGTTGAAAAGGCCGGTGGGTGCGACATCCTGGTGAACAACGCCGGGATCCAGTTCGTCAGCCCGATCGAGGAGTTCCCGGTCGAAAAATGGGATGCGATCCTGGCGATCGACCTCAGTTCCGCCTTTCATGCCACCGCCGCTGCCCTGCCGGGGATGAAAGAACGGGGGTGGGGCCGGATCGTGAACATTGCCAGTGCCCACGGTCTGACCGCCAGCCCCTTCAAGTCGGCCTATGTCGCCGCCAAGCACGGTGTCGTCGGACTGACCAAAACCGTTGCGCTGGAGGTTGCCGGCCAAGGCATCACCTGCAACGCGATCTGCCCCGGCTATGTACTGACGCCCCTGGTCGAGGCGCAGATCCCGGAACAGATGAAGGTCCACAGGATGGACCGCGAAACGGTGATCCGTGAGGTCATGCTGCAACGCCAGCCCTCGCGCCAGTTCGCCACGGTCGAACAGATTGGTGGTACGGCTGTCTTTCTGTGCAGCCCGGCGGCGGATCAGATCACCGGAACGACGATTTCCGTCGATGGCGGCTGGACGGCGTTGTAAGGCGCCTCCCGGGCGCGCAGGCGGTTTCCTTGCCGACGGCAAAGCAAAGATCGGGGCCTAGCGCGGCGCAGACCTGCCGGGGGATTCAGGCTTGGCCGGCGCTTCCCTGGGCATGGGATAGACCAGCCCGCCCGAAACGATCAGCTTGGCGGCGTCGTCCACGCCCATGTCCATCACGACCAGATCCTTCGTCGGCACGAAAAGCAGCATCCCGCTGGTAAAGGGCGTCAGGCCAACGAACACGGCCGACATGTCGGGCCCGAGCGCCGCGAGCCGCGCGGCCAGTTCGCCCTTTGGCCGGGTTGACAGGAACCCCAGCGCCCAGCTGCTGGGGCGGGGAAATTCGACCAGAACGACCTTGTCGAAGCTTTGTTCCTTCTTGTTGAAGAAGGTCTCGGCCACCTGTTTCAGGGCGCCGTAGATCGACCGGACTATCGGCATCCGGTTAACCAGATCTTCACCCTTTCGGATGATCGACCGGCCCAGAAGGCCCTTGGCCAGCCAGCCCACCAGAATCGTGCCGATCAGGAAGACCAGTACCCCCATGCCCCGCACGGGAAATTCGTAATCCGGTCCGAACCAGTCGCGGATCAGTACGTCCGGCTGATAGGCGGCGGGAATAAGCGGCAGGATCCATCCGTCGATCCAGCCGATCGCGGCCCAGACGACATAGATCGTCAGCCCCACGGGCAGGACGACGACAAGACCGGTCAGGAAGCTGGCACGCAGGCTGGCCAGAAAGCCGCGGCGGGTCGGTTGCGACGGTTCGTTCACGATGTCAGGCCCCCAGTAGGCGGCACATTAGGGTCAGCCGGGCGCCTCGCGCAACGGGGCCGGGCCTTTCACACGAGAATTTCAGTCTTGCCGGTCCAGATGGGCGGCGATGGCTGCTGCCAGCCGGGCGTTCGACAGGACCAGCGCGATATTGGCCGCGAGCGACCGGCCGGCCGTGCGTTCAAAAAGGCGTTGCAACAGGAAAGGGGTCACGGCCTTCGCGGCGATCCCATCGCGCGCGGCCTCGGCCAGCGCAGCCTCGATATGCGGCAGGATCTCGGAGCGCGGGATCTCGGCCTCGGCCGGGATCGGATTGGCAACCAGTTGGCCACCCGGCAGGCCAAGCCGGACGCGCATGCGGTGGGCGGCGGCGATCTCGGCGGGGCTATCCATGCGCAGCGGTGCTTTCAGACCCGAAGAACGCGACCAGAAAGCTGGAAAGTCGTCCTGGCCCACGGCGATGACCGGCACGCCCATGGTTTCCAGGTATTCCAGCGTCTTGGGCAGGTCCAGGATCGCCTTCGCCCCGGCGGCGACCACCGTGACCGGGGTTTCAGCCAGCTCTCTCAGGTCGGCCGAAATGTCAAAGGTAGTTTCCGCCCCCCGATGCACGCCGCCTATGCCGCCAGTTGCAAAGACCTTGATACCTGCCAGATGCGCACAGATCATCGTCGCGGCCACCGTGGTGGCCCCGATGCCGCCCGAGGCGAGGCAGGCCGCCAGATCGGCCCGGGAAAGCTTTGCCACGTCCCGGGCCTGGCCCAGGGCGTCGAGCTGTGCCTCGGTCAGGCCGATGTGGATTTGCCGGTCCATGATCGCGATGGTGGCAGGCGTGGCGCCATGGGCGCGAACCTCGGCCTCCACCTGTCTGGCCGTTTCCACATTCCGCGGGAATGGCATGCCGTGAGTTATTATTGTGCTTTCAAGGGCTACAACCGGGGCTCCGGCCTTTCGGGCCTGCGCCACTTCGGGCGAATAGGTAAGCGGCAGGGTCATGAACCGATATCTCCCGATACATAGGATGCTGCGGCCCGCAGCGCCTGTTCCAGGGCGTCTGCACGCGAGGCGCCGCGCCGTTCGGCCACCAGATGCGCGGCCATGAACGTATCGCCCGCACCGGTGACACGTGTCACCTGCACCTGCGGCGGGGCGGATGCGATGACACCTTTGCCGCGGCGCCCGTCCGCGGCAGGCGCGCTGCCATCTGTCACCAGAACGCGCTCTGCGCCGCAGGCAAGCAGGGCCTCGGCGGCCTCGGGTGCGGTGGATGCATCGCTGCGCGCCAGGATGTTCGCCTCTTCCAGGTTGACGTAGAGCGTGGCCGAGGGATGGGCCAGCAGGGGCAGCAGACGGCCGGCCTTGCCGGGCGAGGCAGGCGCCACACGCAGGTCGGCGGCCGATAAGAGAGGAGAGGCCGCAATCGCGGCAAGCAGCGCCTCAGTAAGATTGCCATCAAGGGCGATCGGCCCACCCCACGGCTTGGCTGCGGTGCCAAGGCGCCCGTCCGACAGCGGGCGCAGGATCCTGTCGCCCGCAGCCTCAAGCGAACGGGCGTCGGCAATGGCCGCGATCAGGCCATTCGCACCCTCGACGGCCATGTAGCGGTCAGTCGGCAGATCATCTGGCCGGTAGACATGGTCCGTCACCAGCCCCAGTCGGTCGCAGGCGGCAAGCAGTTCGTCGCCCTCGGCATCGCGACCGATGGCTGTCAACAGGGCAGGGGTCATGCCGAAGCGACGAAGGGTCATCGCGATGTTCATGGCCACCCCCCCGGGCAGGCGGCTGATGCGTCCGGGCATGTCCGAACCCAGCCGCATCGACGTGGACGAGCGACCGATGATGTCCCACAGGACCGAACCGATGCAGAGGATTTCGGGCATCATGGCGCCTTGATTGCTGAAAGCCCCGACCGGCGCAAGCCCGACCGGGGGCAGGCGCAACGCACCCGTGCGTCTGGACATTCGTGGCTAGCGGCAAGGCCCGTCTCGGGTCATGCCCTGCAACCGCCTGTCGAAAGGCGACGACTGCATGAAGCCGTCGGGGGAGGTTGCGAGAGGATGGGCGAAACAGGGCCTTGATGCCCTCACAGCTTCCGTCTATACGCTCGGCACTTCACAGGGTTGGTGCGGGCCTTGGCGGGGAGAAATCCCGTCAGGTCCACCGGTTGGGGCAATAGCCCTGAAATCACTGGCCCGAGGCGCGAAACCGGAAAGGAAAAGGACATGGCGCTCCCCGAGTTCACCATGCGTCAGCTGCTTGAGGCTGGCGTTCACTACGGCCACCAGACCGCCCGCTGGAACCCCAAGATGGCGGAATACATCTATGGCGACCGCAACGGCATTCACATCATCGACCTGACCCAGACCGTTCCGATGCTGGAACAGGCCCTCAAGGTCGTGCGCGACACCGTGGCCAAGGGCGGCCGCATCCTGTTCGTCGGCACGAAGCGTCAGGCCCAGAAGCCGATCGCCGAAGCCGCCGAGAAATGCGCGCAGTATTACATGAACCACCGCTGGCTAGGCGGCACGCTGACCAACTGGAAGACCGTCTCGCAGTCGATCCAGCGCCTGAAGCACCTGGACGAGGTGCTGGGCGCGGGTGGCGAGGGCCTGACCAAGAAGGAACGCCTTGGGATGGAGCGTGACCAGGCCAAGCTGCAGGCCAGCCTGGGCGGCATCCGCGAGATGGGCGGCATTCCGGACCTTCTGTTCATCATCGACGTGGGCAAGGAAGACCTCGCCGTCCAGGAAGCGCAAAAGCTGGGCATCCCGGTGGTGGCGGTGGTCGATACCAACTGCTCGCCCAAGGGCGTTGACTATGTGATCCCCGGCAACGACGACGCGGCGCGCGCCATCGCGCTGTATTGCGACCTCGTGGCCCGCGCCGCGCTTGATGGCATGTCGGCCCAGATGGGCGCGGCCGGTGTCGACCTGGGCGCTCTGGAAGCTGCCCCCGAGGAACAGGCGGTCGCCGAGGCCTGAGCCCCGGACTGTCACCGAATTTTCACCCGGCGGGCCTATCCCGCCGGGCCATCGATTCCAAGGAGAGAGACAATGACTGTCACCGCTCAGATGGTGAAGGAACTACGCGAATCGACCGGCGCGGGGATGATGGATGCCAAGAAGGCCCTGACCGAAACCAACGGCGACATGGAAGCTGCCGTTGACTGGCTGCGCACCAAGGGCCTGGCCAAGGCCGCCAAGAAGGCCGACCGGGTCGCTGCCGAAGGCCTGATCGGCGTCGCCGTCACCGATGGCCGCGGCGTGGCGATCGAGATCAACTCGGAGACCGACTTCGTCGCCAAGAACGAGGACTTCCAGGCGCTGGTCCGCGACGTGGCGAACGTGGCGCTGACCACCGGCGACTCGATCGAGGTCGTGAAGGCCGCCCATCTGAACGGCAAGACGGTCGAAACCGTCATCCAGGAAGCCATTGCCCGCATCGGCGAGAACATGACTTTCCGCCGGATGCATGTGCTGGAAGGCGACACCGTGGTGTCCTATGTACACAATGCTGCCGCTCCTGGCATGGGCAAGATCGGCGTGCTGGTCGCGCTGAAGGGTGACAAGGCCAAGGCGGAAGAGATCGGCAAGCAGTTCGCGATGCACATCGCGGCAACCGCGCCGCTGTCGCTGTCGGAAGCCACGCTCGATCCCGCCGTGCTGGAACGCGAGCTGGCCGTGCAGACCGCCAAGGCCCTGGAAGAGAACGCAGCTTCGGCCAAACCCAAGCCCGAGCAGGTGATCCACCAAAACATCATCCCGGGCCGGATGAAGAAGTTCCTGGCCGAGAACACGCTGCTTGGCCAGGCGTTCGTGATCAACCCTGACCTGACGGTGGCCCAAGCGGCCAAGGAAGCCGGGGTCGAGATCACCGGCTACGCGCGCGTCGCGGTGGGCGAAGGCGTCGAGAAGAAGCAGGAAGACTTTGCCGCCGAAGTGGCAAAGGCCCTGCAAGGCTGATTGCCCGGACGAACGGGGAAGGGGCCGGAGCCGCAAGGTGCCGGCCCCTTTGCTTTTCGGCGCCCCGAAAATGCAAACGGCGCAGCCCCGGGGAGAGCCGCGCCGTCAGGTTCGTCCCGGGACCCTGGGGATGAGGACACGATGGAACGAACCGGGTTCCCGCCGCACCAGAAACGGACCGGAGAACCTTGCGTCGTATTCGGCGGACCATACATCTGACCTTGGGTAAGGACAGTATGGGAAACCTTACCTGGCCTTATCGCGCTGCGCGGGCCGCGTCGGGCTGTCGTTGGAAGATCATGTTCAGCAATGCGCCCTTGGCCACCGCCTGCGCCGTGGTTTCGACGGACAACGCCTCTCTGGCAAGCCGCAGGAGCTTTTCGACCATGGCAGGACTGACGCCCATGAGAAGCGCCACGTCCTGCGTGGTCTTGCCGTCGGCAACCCATTCCAGAGCTTCACGCTGGCGCGGGCTTAGCGCCCGGTGGCGGGAAAGATGGGGCAGGTGGACAATCGTCAGATGCATCATGTTGGCGACAGCCAGGATCTCTTCGCGTCTTTCGGCAAAGATGCGGTCCACATCCTGGTGGGTCAGGCCGGGGTCGGCAATCATGCCCATTGCGCCCTTCGACCGTGCCGAAACCTCGGGGAAACTGACCGAGATCCCGGCAGTGACACCCATGGCCAGGTTCTGCCGCACGGCCTCGGCTTCTTCTGCGGAAAGGTGTCCGGCTTCGAACGCCTCCTTCACCCATGTCCAGGTGCAGGCGCCCGAATTGCATTCGGCCCAGCGAAAGACGGGGGTCTTTGCATAGAATCCACCGCGGAAATAGCGGTTCACATAGTCAGTGTCGCAGGTGGACAGAAACAGCGCATCGTCCGGATCGCCGATCGTCTTCAGATGGCGGAACCGCGTGAAGCCGTAGTTCACGCGCCGAAAGCCCAGGCTGGCAAAATGTGCGGTCGCCAGCGCCCAGGCTTCATCAATGCTCTGCGTGGCAGCGATGCGGTTCAAGAGAGGCAAAATCGAATGATCTGTCATGGCAATCTTTCCTGTCGCCAGCGCAGCCCTGCGGAGAGGTGGTCTCAGCCTCTGGGCACACCCCGGCGATGCGCGAGTGATACGGAACGCAAGCCGGGCTGTCGAGACTTCGCATGGCGAAATGCCGGCGATGCCGCGACAAGACGGAACTTTTCATCGACACCGGGGCGGGAAATCAAAGTCTTGGTGTCAGATGTGTCACAAGACGGGGCAGGGCATCATGATGATCGAAGATGATCCGCGCCCCAAGCGACTCGGCCGAAGCCTTGCGATAGCCGCCCGTGAACAGCGCCAGCGGAACGTCTGCTGCGTGGGCGGTTTCGGCATCTACCTCGCTGTCGCCAACGAACAGCGCCCGGCGTGCGCCCGTTGCCGCGATGGCGGCCCGCAGCGGGGCAGGATGTGGCTTGCGTTCGGCCATACTGTCTCCGCCGATGAGAGCCCGGAACAGCTGATCAATTCCGAAATGGCGCAGTGCGGCGCGTGCAGGTGCCTGTGGCTTGTTGGTGCAGATAGCCAGGGGATAGCCGCGATCATGCAGATCGGTCAGCATCTCTGCCACAGATGGGTAAAGCGAAGTCATTGCAAAGGCTTCTTCGTAAATACTCAGAAACTCCGAAACCATTGCCGCATGCAGGTCACCGCTATCCGTCATCCCTCGGCTGCCAAGAAGGCGGCTGACCAGCACGCCAACGCCGTTTCCGATGAAGCCCCGGACCACGTCGAAGGGGAAGGGCTCCATGCCCCGGGCGCCGAACACCTTGTTGGCCGCGCAATGGATATCGGGCGCGCTGTCGATCAGCGTGCTGTCCAGATCGAATATCAAGGCAGGCAGATCAGTCACGCGCTGCCTCGGCCGCTGCCCGGATTGCGCGGATGTTGGCGCCATAGGCGGCCGGGGCGTCAGCAGAGCCACCCTTGAACACCGCCGAACCGGCCACCAGCACATCGGCGCCAGCGGCTGCAACCAAGGGCGCCGTCTTTTCGGTGATGCCACCGTCAACCTCGATGTGCACCGGGCGGTCGCCGATCAGGGCGCGCAGGCGTTCCACCTTGGCCACCTGGCTGGCGATGAAGCCCTGACCGCCGAAGCCAGGGTTGACCGTCATGACACAAATCAGATCCACAATGTCAAGAAGATCGGACACCGCCTCGACCGAGGTGCCGGGGTTCAGGGCAACGCCGGCCTTTTTTCCAAGTGCACGAATGGCTTGCAAGGTGCGGTGAATGTGCGGTCCGGCCTCGAGATGTGCGGTGATGATGTCGGCACCGGCCTGAGCGAAGGCATCCAGCCACGGATCCACCGGCGAGATCATCAGATGCACGTCCATCACGCCTTTTATGTGCGGCCGAAGTGCAGCACACATCGCCGGTCCGAACGTCAGGTTCGGCACGAAATGGCCGTCCATGACATCGACATGAACCCAGTCGGCACCCTGTGCCTCGACCGCGCGACATTCCGCGCCGAAGTTGGCAAAATCCGCAGCCAGGATAGAGGGGGCGATCTTGATGGAACGATCGAACATGGCTCAGGCTCCTGTGGGGGTGTGGCGCGTCATATCCCGGGGAGCCCCGGCTTGCCAGAGCCCTTTACATTACATAATACTGATTATGCGATAATCGGATTTGCGCTTACTCCCTGCTCCAAACAGAAACGGCCCGGTCACTTCAACCGGGCCGCTTCGATATTGCGTTTCGATCAGCCGACCAGTTCGAGGCCCGAGAAGAAGAACGCAATCTCGCGCGCGGCCGACGCTTCGCTGTCCGAGCCGTGCACCGAGTTCTCACCCTTCGACAGCGCGAATTCCTTGCGGATCGTGCCGTCGGCGGCCTGGGCCGGATCGGTCGCTCCCATGACTTCGCGGTTCTTCAGGATGGCGTTCTCGCCCTCCAGCACCTGCACCACGACCGGCTCCGACGCCATGAAGGCGCAAAGCTCGCCGTAGAACGGGCGCTCCTTGTGTTCGGCGTAGAATTGGCCGGCCTGGGCGGGCGTCAGGTGGATGCGCTTAGATGCGATGACGCGCAGGCCGGCTTCCTCGAACTTGGCAATGATCTTGCCGGTAAGGTTGCGCTTGGTCGCGTCGGGCTTGATGATCGACAGGGTGCGTTCAATGGCCATCGGGCTCTCCATGGGGTTGCGGCGCGCACGCCGGAATGGGACGGGCGGCTGCTACCACGGCCTGCCCGGCTTGAAAAGGTGCCGCAGCATTGACTGCAGGGCGCGCTTAGGGCACTTCGCCTGCATGCTGAAGATCGAGGACATCACCTACAGCGTCGAGGGCCGCCCCTTGTTCGAGGGCGCGACCGCGAGCATACCGACCGGCCACAAGGTGGGCCTTGTCGGCCGCAACGGCGCGGGCAAGACCACGCTCTTTCGGCTGATCCGGGGAGAGCTTGCGCTGGAAGGCGGCACGATCACCCTGCCCCAGCGTGCCCGCATTGGCGGCGTCGCGCAGGAAGTGCCGTCCTCGGACACCTCGCTGGTGGATACGGTGCTGGCCGCCGATACCGAACGCGCGGCATTGATGGCCGAGGCCGAGACCGCCACCGATCCGCACCGGATTGCCGAGATCCAGGCCCGGCTTTCTGACATCGACGCCTGGTCGGCCGAAGCGCGGGCTTCCAGCATTCTCCGGGGCTTGGGCTTCGATGCTGACAAACAGCGCATGCCCTGTTCCGCGTTCTCGGGGGGGTGGCGAATGCGGGTGGCGCTGGCGGGCGTGCTGTTTGCCCGGCCCGACTATCTGCTTCTGGACGAGCCGACCAACTATCTCGACCTCGAAGGCGCGCTCTGGCTGGAAAGCTATCTTCAGAAATACCCCCACACCGTCCTCATCATCAGCCACGACCGTGGCCTTCTGAACCGCGCTGTGCAGGGCATCCTGCATCTTGACAGCCGCAAGCTCACCTACTGGCAAGGCGGCTACGACCAATTCGCACGCCAGATGGCCGAGCGCCGCGCCGTGTTGCAGGCCGAGGCGAAGAAGGTCGAAGCGCGGCGTGCCCATCTGCAAAGCTTCGTCGATCGCTTCAAGGCCAAGGCCACGAAGGCCGCACAGGCGCAGTCGCGCGTCAAGATGCTGGAGAAGCTGACCCCGGTCACGCCGCCGGAAGAGGCGAAGAAGGTCGCCTTCAGCTTCCCTGCCCCCGAGGAGCTCGCGCCGCCGATCATCAATCTGGACGGGGCAGCGGTGGGCTATGGTGGCCCCCCGGTCCTGCGCCGGCTAAACCTGCGCATCGACCAGGACGACCGTATCGCGCTCCTTGGGCGGAATGGCGAAGGAAAGTCTACACTTTCCAAGCTTCTGGCGGGTAAACTTGAACCGTCCGAGGGCAGGATCGCCCGCTCGTCAAAGCTGCGGATTGGCTATTTCGCCCAACATCAAGTTGACGAGCTGCATCTCGACGAGACGCCCCTACAGCACGTTGTGCGCCTGCGCCCGGACGAGGGGCAGGCCCGCCTGCGCGCGCGGCTGGCGGGCTTCGGGTTGATGGCGGACCAGGCGGAAACGGTAGTGGGTCGTCTGTCGGGCGGGCAGAAGGCGCGACTGTCGCTGCTTCTGGCCACCATCGACGCGCCGCATCTTCTGATCCTCGACGAACCCACCAACCACCTCGACATCGAAAGCCGCGAGGCACTGGTCGAGGCGTTGACCGAATATCCGGGTGCGGTGATCCTGGTGAGCCACGACATGCATCTCCTCAGCCTCGTGGCTGACCGGCTCTGGCTGGTCAAGGATGGGACCGTGACGCCCTATACCGAGGATCTGGAAGCCTACCGCCGCCAGCTTCTGGCGGGTGATGACGAGGTGAAAACCGCGCCGAAACCAACGGAAAAAACAAGGAAAACCAGTCGTGATGAGATCCTTGCCCTGAAGGCAGAGGTCCGCAAGTGCGAGGAGCGGCTGGAAAAGCTGAGCGAGATGCGCGACAAGCTTTCGGCCAAGCTTGCCGACCCCGCGCTTTACGAGGACGCGCGCAAGGGCGAACTGGCCACCTGGAACGCGAAATATGCCGAGGTGATGCAGGCGCTCGACAAGGCCGAGGCGCTGTGGCTTGCCGCGCAGGAACGGCTGGAGGCGGTTGTCTGAGACGCCGATACCCTGGACCTACCGCCAGGCAACGCGCGAATGGCAGGCCTTTCTTGCCCACGCGCGCTAGGCGATGGATCTCGAGACCGACAACCTTGCCTACACCGCCGTCCGGGGCGTCTTGCCGGCCTTCCGGCGACGGCTGACCGCGCAGCAGGCCATCGACCTCGCCCAGGTCCTGCCCAGCGTCCTGCGTGCGCTTTTCGTCGCCGACTGGCAGATCGAGCCGCCCGTCCTGCCCGGCATCCGCGCGGACTGGACGACCGAGGCGATGGCCTTGCGCCCACACCACAATCTGACACCGCCGATCTGCGTCGCGGCGACCGCCTACGCCTTGCGCAAGTCCGTTCTGCGCGCGGATCAGGAGCGGGCGCTGGCCACCCTGCCCCCCATCGCGGCCGACTTCTGGTCAACCCCTGGTCTGGATCCGGCGACCCTCGGCCCGGGCATCGTCTGAGGTTCCGCTTCCCAAAGCGCGGGTTGCCGCCTAGCCTGCGGGAAACTCCCGGGGGACAGATGCCGGAAACCGCCTTTCTCATCACCGCCTTCGCCACGCTGTTCGTGGTGATCGACCCGCCGGGCCTTGTGCCGCTGTTCATCGCCCTGACCCGCGGCATGGCGCCCGACCAGCGGCGGGCCATGGCGCGGCGGGCCTGCCTGATCGCAGCCTTTCTTCTACTCATCTTCGGCCTGGCTGGCGAGGCGATCCTTGCCTTCGTCGGCATCTCGATGCCTGCCTTCCGCATCGCAGGCGGAATCCTGCTGTTTCTCACCGCGCTCGACATGCTGTTCGAGCGCCGTACCCAGCGGCGCGAAGGGCAGCAGGCCGAGCCTGACCACGACCCCTCGGTATTTCCACTGGCAACACCCCTGATCGCGGGGCCCGGGGCGATCGCCACCATGATCCTGCTGGTCGGCCAGGCCGGGCCTGACTGGACCGGCACGCTTTGGGTGCTGGGGCTGATGTTGGTGATGATGGCGGTGACCTTCGCCTTCCTGCTCGCCTCTCCGCCTCTGGAGCGGATGCTGGGCCGCACCGGCACCATCGTCATCACCCGCCTTCTGGGCATGCTGCTGGCGGCCCTTTCGGTGCAGTTCGTGATCGATGGCGTGCGCGGCACGGGACTGATCGGCTGACCTTTCCTTCGCCGCCCCCTACCCCCATATCAGGCGGGAATGGAGACAGGCATGGACGGCGAAACCCTGGCCCGCGTGGGCTATCTGGCAATCATCCTGGTGGCGCTTGGCGGCTGGGTGCTGGTCGAATTCCGCCAGCGCATGGGTCAGGCGCTGCGCATGGCCATGGCTTGGGGGTTGATCTTCGTCGGGATCGTGGCCGGATACGGCCTTTGGTCCGACATCCGCCGCGACATCCTGCCCATGCAAGAGGTGACGCAGACCGGATCGGTCGTGGTGCCGCGCGCGCCGGACGGGCATTATTACCTGACGCTTACGATAAATGGCACGCCGATCAGGTTCATGGTCGATACCGGCGCCTCGGGCATGGTGCTGTCGGACCGGGATGCCGAGCGGCTGGGAATCGCGCCGGACAGCCTGATGTTCCTTGGCCAGGCCAACACCGCAAACGGCGTGGTGCGGACGGCGCGGGTGACCTTGCCGATCGTCGAACTGGGCCCGTTCCGGCACCAGGATTTCCGTGCATTCGTCACCGAAGGCGTGCTGGAACAGTCGCTTCTGGGCATGGACTACCTGGGTCAGTTCCGGATGGAATTTGCCGACGGAAAGCTGATCCTCAGGCCATGACGTCCAGCCCCGGGTTTTCGGCCGCCCCCTTTCCGGCCCTAGTGCCAGGCGTCTGGCATTTCGGCCTTTCTGCGCGCGACGAAGTCATGCAGCGCCTCGCGGATGCCGTCGTCAAGCGGCGGCGGCTGATATTCTGCCAGCCGCTTCTTCCAAAGCCGGTTGGCACGCGTCGCGGCATCGGTTGAGCCGGCAGCCTCCCATTTCTCGAACGGTTCGTTATCCGACAGCTCGCTGTCCCAGAAGGCCGTTTCATAGTGCTTCATCGTGTGGCTGCAACCGAAGAAGTGGTTGCCGGGCCCCACCTCGGCGAAGGCCTCGACGGCAAGCTGGTCTTCGTCGATCCTGACCCCGTCCAGATAGGCGTGCAGCGCGCCACACAGGTCTGCATCCAGCATGAATTTCTCGTAAGACATGGACAACAGGCCATCGAGGAACCCGGCCGAATGCAGGATGAAGTTTGCCCCGCAATGGATTGCTGCCAGCATGGACATGGTGCCTTCCATCATCGCCTGCGCGTCAGGCAGCTTCGACGTGGTGAAATTGCCCGAACACCGCAGCGGCAGGTTCAGCCGACGCGCCAGCTGCCCGATCACTTGCGAACCGATCGCTGGCTCTGGCGTGCCGAAGGTGGGGCTGCCCGATCGCAGCGACATCGAGCTGAGGAAGTTGCCGAAGATCACCGGTGCGCCCTTTCGTTCCAGCTGCGTCAGCGCGCAGCCGGCCATCGTTTCGGCCAAGGCCTGCACGATCCCGCCCGCATTCGTCACCGGCCCCATCGCCCCGCCCAGGATGAACGGCACGATCACCGCCGCCTGATTGGCGCGGGCATAGGCGCGCAATGCCAGCGTCATCGTGCCATCCCAGACCAAAGGCGAATTGACGTTCACATTCCCCAGAATAACGCAATTTTCGTTCACAAACGCCTCGCCAAAGACGATCCGGCTCATCTGGATGCTGTCTTCGGCCCGGCTTTCAGCGGTGACAGAGCCCATGTAGGGCCGATCCGACAATTCGATATGGGCAAGCACCATGTCGAGATGCCGTTTGTTCACGGGCAGATCCGTCGGTTCGCAGATCGTCCCGCCGGAATGGTGAAAGTTCGGCGAAGATTGCGCCAGGCGGATGAAGTTGCGGAAGTCCTCGATCGTCCCGAAGCGGCGGCCGCGGTCCAGATCCATCACGAAGGGGCTGCCATAGGCGGGGGAAAACACCACGTTCCTGCCCCCGATCCGAACCGAATTGGACGGATTGCGGGCATGCTGGGTGAACTCGGATGGAGCTGACTTCAGGATCTCGCGCAGCATGCCGGGTTCGAATTTGACCAGCACGCCATCGACCTTTGCGCCGGCACGGCGCCACAGGTCCAGCGCCGCGGGGTCGTCGCGGAACTCGATCCCCGTTTCGGCCAGAACCCGGTCGGCTGCCTGTTCTATTCGGATCAGGTTCTCTTCAGAGAGCACGTCATAGGTCGGTATGTTTCGCACGATGTAGGGCCGGCCCATGCCGCCCCCCTTTGCCGCCCGTTCCGCCTGCCGTGCCTGCCGGCCCGACCGCACCCTGCCCTCGCCCATTGCCGCTCCTCCAGAAAACTCGACATGGGTGTCAGGTTTGGCGTATCGAGAACTGGGGTCTGGTCCATTTGCGACATCGAGCCACTAAAATCTTGTCAGGTCACCACATCCGGGGCCATCCGGCCGGTGTGATGTGCGATGCCTGCAAGTGCATGGGCTGCGCGAATGACCGGGGCGAGTGCCTCTTGCGGGTCATGGTCAAGACCATCAGGCCCCGGCGCATAGCGTTCCAGATAAACCCGCAGGGTGGCCCCTTCTGTTCCCGTGCCGGAAAGCCGGTATACGATCCGGCTGCCATCCTCGAACATCACGCGCACCCCCTGCCCCGCGCTTACCGACCCATCCACGGGATCGGCGTAGGCGAAATCATCCGCGCGGCTGACCGTCATATGTTCGATGACCTGGCCGGGAAGGCTGCCCAGCGACGCCCGCAGGCCCGCCATCATCGCCTCGGCCGCAGCCGTGTCGATCGCTTCGAAATCGTGGCGGCTATAGTAGTTGCGCCCGAAACTTGCCCAATGTTCGCGCAGGATTTCGGCCACCGACTGCCTCCGGACCGCCAGGATGTTCAGCCACAATAGGATCGCCCATAGCCCGTCCTTCTCGCGCACGTGGTCCGACCCGGTGCCAAAGCTTTCTTCGCCGCAGATGGTGGCACGGCCGGCGTCCAGCAGGTTGCCGAAGAACTTCCAGCCTGTCGGCGTTTCATACCTGGCTATCCCCAGCGCGTCGGCCACCCGGTCCACCGCGGCGCTGGTCGGCATCGACCGGGCCACGCCCTTCAGCCCCCCGGCATAACCTGGGGCCAGATGCGCATTCGCCGCCAACACCGCCAGACTGTCAGATGGCGAGACGTAGATTCCCCTGCCCACCACCATGTTGCGGTCGCCGTCGCCATCTGATGCAGCACCGAAGTCCGGCGCCTCGGGGCCGAACATTTCGTCCATCAGCGCCTTTGCCCAGGTGGGGTTAGGGTCAGGATGCAGGCCGCCGAAATCAGGCAGGGGCGTTGCATTCACGCAAGTCCCCTTCGCTGCGCCCAGCCGATTTTCCAGTATCTCCACGGCATAGGGCCCGGTTACGGCGCACATCGAATCCATCCGCATGCGGAACCCGCCGGCGAACAGGTCGCGGATAGCCGCAAAGTCGAACAGGCTTTCCATCAGGTTCGCATAGTCGGCCACGGGATCGACCACATCCACCACCATTCCGCCCAGCGTTTGCCGGCCGACCTGCGACAGATCGACATCCTGTGCCTCAAGAATGCGGTATTCGGCGATTTCTGTCGTGCGGCGATACATAGCCTCGGTGACGGCTTCGGGCGCGGGGCCGCCGTTGGGCATGTTGAACTTGACCCCGAAATCCTCATTCGGGCCGCCGGGGTTGTGGCTGGCCGACATGATGATCCCGCCGTCCGTCCTGTTCAGGCGGATCAGATGCGATGCCGCCGGCGTCGACAGGATCGCCCCCTGCCCCACGATCACCCGTACCGCCCCGTTCGCCGCCGCCATCCGCAGGATCACCTGCGCTGCGCGGTCGTTGAAATAGCGCCCGTCGCCGCCCAGGACAAAGGTCTTGCCCGCGCAGCCCACCACATCAAAGATCGACTGGACGAAGTTTTCCAGATAGTGCCGCCCCATGAAGACCGGCGTCTTCTTGCGCAATCCGCTGGTGCCGGGCTTCTGACCCGGGATCGGGGTCGTTGCGACAGTGGTGATCATGGCTTTCCTCCCTTGGACGTGCCGGCGAGCGACCGGAACAGAAGAACCGAATGCGCCGGCACATGGGTCATGTCGGATGCCTTGCCGGTGGGCACCAGGTCGGGGCGCGTGGTGTCCAGCAAAAGCTCCCAACCCGGCGCGGTTTCGGGCAGGTGCAACGCGGCGGAAGACCCGGTGTTGAAGACGGCAAAGATCGCATCCGGGCTGGGATCCCCGCCTTCGGCCTGCATCCGCAACTCGACGCACAGGCAGCGGAAGGCCGGGTCGTGCCATTCCTCGGATTGGGGGACCGTGCCGTCTGCCCGGCGCCAGATCACATCCTGCAGGCCGTCCGCAGCGCGCAGGCGGGCATGCAGGAACCGGCGCTGCCGCAGGACGGGCAACGACCGGCGCAGCGCAGTCAACCGTTCGACAAAGGCCTGAAGGTCGCGGTTGGCCTTCGACCAGTCGATCCAGCTCGTTTCGTTGTCCTGCGCATAGGCGTTGTTGTTTCCACCCTGCGAATGCCCGATTTCATCGCCCGCAAGGATCATCGGGACGCCCTGGCTCAGCATCAGCGTGGCCAGCAGGTTCCGTTTGCGCAACGCGCGGGCGGCAAGCACGGCCGGGTCTTGCGTCGGCCCTTCGACCCCCAGATTGTCGCTGTGGTTCTCGTTCTGGCCATCCCGGTTGTCCTCGCCATTGGCGAAGTTTCGCTTGACGGTGTAGCTGACCAGATCTTCCAGCGTAAAGCCGTCGTGGCTGGTGACATAGTTGATCGAGGACGTGGCCGCGCGCCCCGAATGGTCGAAGCGTTCCGCGCTGCCCAGGATGCGCGCTGCAAGATCACGTGTCATCCCCGCATCGCCCTTCCAGAACCGCCGTACCCCATCGCGGAACCTGTCGTTCCATTCCTGGAACGGGTGCGGATAGGCGCCCAGCTGATAGCCGCCGGGGCCGATGTCCCAGGGTTCGGCGATCAACTTGACGCGCGACAGGACCGGATCCTGCCGGATCGCATCGAAGAACCCGCCATTCGGGTCGAAACCGTGCGCCTCGCGTCCAAGAACGGTGGCCAGATCGAAGCGGAAGCCATCGACATGGCCGACTTCGACCCAGTAGCGCAGCGAATCCATCACCATCCGCAGTACCATCGGGTGGGTCAGGTTCAGCGTGTTCCCCGTTCCCGTGTCGTTGACGTAATATCGCCCACCCATCGCCAGCCTGTAATAGCTGGCATTGTCGAGGCCACGGAACGAAAGCGTCGGCCCCCATTCGTCGCCCTCGCACGTGTGGTTGTAAACCACATCCAGGATCACCTCGATCCCTGCGGAATGAAAGCGGCGCACCATGGTCTGGAATTCCCACAGCGCGCCCTTCGACATGTAGCGGGGCTCGGGGGCGAAGAAGGCAAGGGTGTTGTAGCCCCAGTGGTTGCGCAGGCCCCGGGCCACCAGAAAGCGGTCGTCGATGAAGCCCTGAACCGGCAAGAGTTCGATTGCCGTGACGCCGAGCTTCAGAAGATGGTCGATTACCGGGTCACAGCACAGGCCCAGATAGCTTCCGCGCAGGCCCTTCTCGACCCCCGGGTGCAGCTGGGTCATCGACTTGACATGCGCTT
Organism: Tabrizicola caldifontis; assembly: GCF_004762095.1. Taxonomy (GTDB): domain Bacteria; phylum Pseudomonadota; class Alphaproteobacteria; order Rhodobacterales; family Rhodobacteraceae; genus Tabrizicola; species Tabrizicola caldifontis. The sequence continues at coordinate 137,006 of NZ_SIJH01000006.1, read as the reverse complement.
CGTAGATCACCGTGTCGATGCGCGGGGTGCACGGCGGCTGGTCGTTGCCCCAGCTGAAACTGGGGTCGGTCACCACTGCCTTGGGCACGGCAAAGGCACTGTCCCGGGTGTCGAAGCTTAGATCCCCGCGCGGGCTGCCGATCTTGTAGCCCATCAGCGCATCCGACCATTTCAGACGCCCCTCCAGAGCGCGGGCATAGGGGTCGAGCAGCAACTTGTTCGGGTTGAAGCGGTGCCCCTGTTCGGGTGCATAGGGGCCATAGGCGCGAAATCCGTAGACGGTCCCGGGGGTCAGGCCTCCGACATGGATGTGCCAGATGTCGCCGTCCCGTTCGATGATGGGCAGACGGCACAGCTCTTTCCGCCCGTCGGAAGAGAACAGGCACAGTTCGATCCTTTCGGCATTGGCCGAAAACACGGCGAAATTCACCCCGTCGCCGGTCAGGCTGGCCCCCATTGGCCAGGGGCGGCCCGGCCCGACCGCATGGCCGGCCAGCCGCGCGGGCGGCGAGACGCCTTGCGAGGTCACGCCACCAACCCTTCGTAAAGGTGCGCATAGGCCTTGGCGCTGTTTTCCCAGCCTACGGGATGGGCCATCGCATTGGCACGCAGCTTCGCCCAAAGCCTGGGCTGGCGGAAAAGCTCCAGCAGCCTTGCCATTGCTTGCCCGAAGGCAAGCGCATCGACCGGATGAAAGGTCACCCCTGTGGCCGCCCCGACCGCCAGAGTTGCGGGCGATGCGCCGATCACCGTATCGGCAAGCCCGCCCACCAGGCTCACCAGCGGCAGTGTGCCGTAGCGCAGGCCATACATCTGCGTCAGTCCGCAGGGCTCGAACCGCGAGGGCACCAGCACGGCATCCGCCCCGGCAAACAGCCTGTGGCTCAACCCCTCGTCATAGCCGATCCGCACGGCTACCCGGCCTGGAAACCGGTCGGCCAGATGCCGCATCGCCCCCTCCAGCCCCGCATCGCCGGATCCGAGCACGATCAGTCCGCCGCCGCCCAGCACGAAATCCGGGATCACCAGCGGCAGAAGGTCGATACCCTTCTGGTCGGTCAGCCGGCTGACCACTATGGCCAGCGGTCCGGGAACCTCCAGCCCGAACTCCTCGCACAGGGCCTTGCGATGCGCGGCCTTGCCGGCGATGGACTTGCGGTCATAGCCCGGATCCTCCCGCGCGGGATCCCAGATGCGCGTGTCCACCCCGTTCAGGATCCCAGAGACCACCGACGCCCGTGCCGCGATCACACCTTCAAGCCCCATGCCGAATTCTGGCCGCATCAGTTCCGCCGCATAGGTGGGCGAAACCGTTGTGATCCGGTCGGCCGTGACCAGACCTGCCTTCAGGCTGGAAATTCCCCCGTAATATTCCAGCGCCTCGGGGTGCCAGGCGTGACCAGGCAGGCGCAGAACCCCCAGCATGTGGGCGGGTGCCCAGCCCTGAAAGGCGATGTTGTGGATGGTCATGACCGTTCTTGTCCCGCCGGCGCCGTGATAGGCCAGGTAGGCAGGGGCCAGTCCAGCCTGCCAGTCATGGGCATGCAGGATGTCCGGCTTCCAGCCGCCCAGCCCCTCGCGCGCGATACGAGCCCCGATCCAGGACAGAGCCGCAAAGCGCACCGCATTGTCGGGATGATCGCCCGATGGCCCCGTATAGGGCCCGCCGTCACGGTCATAAAGGTGCGGTGCGTCCAGCAGCAGCAGCGGCACGCCCGCTACCTCGCCTGACAGCACCCGCCCCGGCCCGCCCCAGAGGTCCGGCTCCTCCAACAGAACCGGCCAGTCGGCCGCCCGGGCCCGGACCGTGCGATATGCTGGCAGAAGCACCCGCATCTCCCAGCCGGTCGCGGTCAGGGCCCCGGGTAGCGCGCCAACCACATCGGCCAGCCCGCCGGTCTTGACCAGCGGAACACATTCCGACGCCACCGATAGCACCCGCCCGCGCACTGTCATGGCGCCCTCTTTCTTCCGTTCTCAAATATCCCACGGGGGTCCGGGGGTGTGAAACCCCCGGGGCCTCCGCCCGCGCGCCGTCAGGACAGTGCCCGCGCCCTGGCGTCGATCATGTCCTGCGTGATCAGCACGATGCCGCCCTCCGACCGGCGGAACCACTTCGCATCTTCCTCCGGGTCCTCGCCCACCACAAGGCCCTCGGGGATCTCCACTCCGCGGTCGATCACGCAGTTCTTCAACTGCGCCTTCCGGTTGACCGTCACCTGTGGCAGGGCCACCACATATTCCAGGCTAGACCAGCTGTGCGTGCGCACACCGGTGAACAGCAGCGAATTCCGCACCTCCGATCCCGAAACGATGCAGTCGCCAGAGACCAGAGAACTGACCGCCATGCCGCGCCGGCCGTCTTCGTCATGAATGAACTTCGCAGGCGGCACGATCTCGGCATAGGTCCAGATCGGCCAGGCGTTATCGTAAAGGTCGAGCTTGGGCACGAAATCGGTCAGGTCGATGTTGGCCTGCCAGAAGGCGTCGATCGTGCCCACGTCGCGCCAGTAAGGCTCGGTTTCCAGACCGCTGGTCACGCAGCTGTCGGCAAAGCGGTGCGCTACGGCCTTGCCGTGCTTCACGATCTGCGGGATCAGGTCGAAGCCGAAATCGTGGGTCGAAGTGTCGTCCGCCATGTCGCGGATCAAGAGGTCGCGCAGGAAGGCCCAGTCGAAGACATAGATCCCCATGCTGGCCAGCGCGTGATCGGGGTCGCCCGGAATGGCTGGCGGATCCTTGGGCTTTTCCAGGAAATCGGTGATCCGCATCGTTGCATCGACATGCATCACACCGAAGGCCGTGGCCTCCTTGCGTGGCACGGTAAGGCACCCGATGGTCACATCGGCCCCCGCCTCGACATGCTGGCGCAGCATGACCTCGTAATCCATTTTATAGATGTGATCGCCGGCGAGGACGATGACGTATTTCACGCTGTAGCTGTCGATGATGTCGATGTTCTGCGCGACCGCATCGGCCGTGCCCCGATACCAGTTCACTTCATCCATCCGCTGGCTGGCGGGCAGGATGTCCAGGTATTCGTTCCGTTCGGCCCGGAAGAAGCCCCAGCCGCGCTGGACGTGACGGATCAAGCTGTGCGCCTTGTATTGCGTGGCGATCGCCATCTTGCGAATGCCGCTGTTCAGCGCGTTCGACAGGGCAAAGTCGATGATCCGTGTCTTGCCGCCGAAATAGACCGCCGGTTTCGCCCGCCGGTCGGTCAGCTCCTTCAACCGGCTGCCTCGGCCCCCCGCCAGAACGAAGGCCATCGCCTGACTGGACAACCGCTGGTTCGGTCTTGGTTTCATTCTTCCCTCCCCTGGCGGTGTATCCCGCCCTTCAGTCCTGTTGCAGATAAAGTGCCGACAAGGGCGGCAGCGTGACAAGCGCCGACTGGGTCTGCCCGTGCCAGGGCGTGGCTTCCGTGACCACACCGCCCAGATTGCCGCGGTTGCCTCCTCCGTAGGCTTCGGCATCGGTGTTCAGGATCTCGCGCCAACGGCCTGCCGAGGGCAGGCCCAGCCGATACTGCCGCTCCACCGGCGTCATGTTCATCAGCGCCACTACGGGCCGGTCGCCGTCGCGCCCTTTCCTGACCCAGGCGAAGACCCCCGCTTCGGCGTCATTCGACTGGATCCAGTCAAAGCCCTCCGGGCGGCAATCATGCACATGCAGGGCGGGGGTCTCTCGATATACCCGGTTCAGGTCGCGGATCAGACGCTGGACGCCATGGTGTTCGGTCAGGTCCAGCTGGTGCCAGTCAAGGCTTTGCGCGTGGTTCCATTCCGCGCCTTGCGCAAATTCCTGCCCCATGAACAGCAGCTTCTTGCCGGGATGCGCCCACATGAAACCATAATAGGCCCGCAGATTTGCGAATTTCTCCCAGGCATTGCCCGGCATCTTGGCCAGCATGCTGCCCTTGCCGTGCACGACCTCGTCATGGGAAATCGGCAGGATGTAGTTCTCCGACCAGGCATAGACCATGCCGAAGGTCATCTGGTGGTGATGGTACTTGCGGTAGATCGGATCCTTCTGGATGTAGGACAGCGTGTCGTTCATCCAGCCCATGTTCCATTTGAACCCGAAGCCCAGCCCGCCCAGGTCTGCGGGTCGCGACACGCCGGGAAAGGCCGTCGATTCCTCAGCCACGGTCATGATGCCAGGACATTCGCCGTAGGCGGTGATGTTCATCGCCCGCAGCATGTCGATCGCCTCGTAGTTCTCCCGCCCGCCATCCCGGTTCGGGATCCATTCGCCAGGTTTGCGGCTGTAATCGCGGTAAAGCATCGAGGCCACCGCATCCACCCGCAGCCCGTCAACGTGGTATTCCTCCAGCCAGTACAGGGCGTTGCTGACCAGGTAGTTCTTCACCTCGGTCCGGCCATAGTTGTAGATCAGGGTGTTCCAGTCCTGATGGAACCCCTCGCGCGGGTCGGCGTGTTCGTAAAGCGCCGTGCCGTCGAAGCGGCCTAGGCCATGGGCATCCGTCGGGAAATGCCCCGGCACCCAGTCGAGGATCACGCCCAGGCCCTTGCGGTGCGCTGCATCGACGAAGGCGCGGAACTCGGATGGCGTGCCGTGGCGGATCGTGGGGGCGAACAGGCCTACCGGCTGATAGCCCCATGAGCCATCAAAGGGATATTCGCTGACCGGTAGGCATTCGATATGTGTGAAGCCCATGTCGGCGGCGTAATCGACCAGCTGTTCGGCCAGTTCCAGATAACTCAGCATCCGGTTGCCCGGCGCGCGCTTCCAGGATCCCAGATGGACCTCGTAGATGCTGATCGGCGCGTCGATGGTCTGCCTTGAAGCACGCCCGTCCATCCAGCCGCCATCATGCCAATCACCGCGGATTGTCCTGACAACCGAGGCATTTGCCGGCGGATGTTCAGATCCGAAGCCGACCGGATCGGCCTTCAGCGGCACGATCTGCCCACCCGGCCCCCTGATCTCATACTTGTAGGCCGTGCCCTCGCCCAGGCCGGGCATGAAGATTTCCCACACCCCCGTTGCGCCCCGCCGCCGCATCGGGTTGCGTCGCCCGTCCCAGACATTGAAATCGCCCACGACCGAGACCCGTTCTGCGTTCGGTGCCCAGACGGCAAAATGCACGCCCTCGACCCCTTCATGCGTCATCACATGCGCCCCCAGGGCCTGCCACAGCCGGCGATGCGTACCTTCGCCCAGCAGATATTCGTCCAGCTGGCCCAACACCGGGCCGAACCTGTAGGGGTCGTCAAATTCCCATTGGGTTCCGTTGCCTTCGGCGCGAAACCTGTAGTCTGTCCTGCGCGCCATACGGTGCGTGAAAAGACCCGGAAGTTCCGGATATGGCGATGCTTCTGCCGCCGTCTTGCCCGTCAGCACCCAAAGGCGCTCTGCCCCCGGGACGAAGGCGCGCACCTCCCAGCCCTTCGCCACCTTGTGCGGCCCCAACACTGCGAAGGGGTCGCCATGCCGGCCCCCGGCAATCGCCTCGGCTGCGCCCCGGTCCAATGTCGTCTCAGCCATGCTTCCCTCCCCCGAAAGCCGCCGGAGCGTGTTACAGCGCCGATGTCGTCTGCCAGATCTCTTCCATGTAACCGCGGATCGTCCGGTCAGAGGAGAAGAACCCGCTTCGCGCCGTGTTCAGCGCCGCCATCTTCCACCAGCGCGCCGGGTCGGCATAGGCCGCATCCACCTGCGCCTGCGTCGCGTGATAGGCCGCGAAATCCGATGCCACGAGGAAATAGTCGTGGTGCCAGACCCTGTGCACCAGCTGATGATAACGTTCGGGTTCGTCGGGGCTGAAACGTCCCTCGGCGATCATCTGCAGCACATCCATCAGCGGCTGGCTTGCCTCGATGGCCTTTCTGGCATGGTCGGGATCCTCGCGCCGCCTGGCCACTTCTTCCGCGGTCAAGCCGAACAGGAAGAAGTTCTCTGCGCCAACTTCTTGCAATATCTCGACATTCGCGCCGTCCAGCGTGCCGATTGTCACCGCGCCGTTCATCATGAACTTCATGTTCCCGGTGCCCGACGCTTCCTTGCCGGCGGTCGAGATCTGTTCCGACAGGTCGGCAGCCGGGATCACCCGTTCCGCCATCGTGACATTGTAGTTGGGCGGATAGACGATCTTCAGCAAATCCCCTGTGACCGGATCATTGTTAACAATCAATGCCACATCATTGATAAGGCGAATGATTTCCTTTGCGACGGCATAGCCGGGTGCGGCCTTGCCACCGAAGATCTTGACGCGCGGCACCCAGGGCTCCCTCGGGTTCGCGCGTATTCGATGCCAATGGGCGACGGTTTCCAGGATGTTCAGCAGCTGGCGCTTGTATTCGTGGATGCGCTTGACCTGCACGTCGAAAACCGCATCGGGCGAGACCTGCACCCCCAATTGGCGCCCGATCCAGTTTGAAAGCTCGACCTTGTTCGCCCGCTTGGCGGCCGCGAAATCGGCCCGGAAACCGGCGTCTTCGACATGCGGCTCAAGTTCGCGGAGGCGGTCGAGATTGGCCTCCCACCCGGTTCCGATCGTTTTGGTGATCAAGGCCGAAAGCGGCCGGTTCGCCATCCGCAGCCAGCGGCGCGGAGTGACGCCGTTGGTCTGGTTCACGATCCGACCGGGATGCAGCGCGTGCAGTTCAGGAAAGAGGGTCTTCTTCACCAGATCGGTATGCAGCGCGGAAACGCCGTTCACCTTGTGCGACATGATGAAGGCCAGCTCTCCCATCCGCACTTCCTGGTGCTTGACGATACCCACATAATGCGGACGGCTGGGATAGGCGCGGCGATGCCAGCTGTCGATCCGTTCCACGATCTGCATGTGCCGCGGCAGAACGGTCCCGAACGTATAGGTCGCCCAGCGTTCCAGAGCCTCGGGCAGAAGCGTGTGGTTGGTGTAGCCCAGGCAGGCCCGCGAAATGGTCAGCGCCTCGTCAAACGGAAGGCCGTGATCATCCGTCAGCAGACGGATCAGCTCTGGCCCCGCAATTGCGGGATGGGTGTCGTTCATCTGGATGGCAACATGCCTCGGCAGCGCGCGCAGGTCGGAATGGCTGGCCAGGAACCGGCGCAGGATGTCCTGCAGCGCGGCTGAGGTCAGGAAGAATTCCTGCTTCAGCCGCAGCACCTTGCCCTGGTAGGTCGTATCGTCCGGGTAAAGAACCCGGCTCAGCGTGCGCGCCAGCGTCTCGGGCTCGGCCGCAGCCGTGTAGTCGCCGCGGTTGAAGCGTTCCAGATCGAACTGCGTTGTCGCCTTGGCCCCCCAAAGCCGCAGCGTATTGGCCCACTTGCCCTGCCAGCCGATGACCGGCGTGTCATGCGCCTCGGCGATCACGGTTTCGCCCGGGTGCCACACCTCGCGTCCGTCGCGCGATGCCACATGGCCCATGAAACCGATGGTATAGGCACTTTCGGGCCGGGCGAATTCCCAGGGATGTTCCTGGGCAAGCCAGTTCTCCGGGGTCTCGATCTGGCGCCCGTGGTCGAACCGCTGGTGAAACAGCCCATGCTCGTAGCGGATTCCGTAGCCATAGGCGGGGCAGCCGAGCGTCGCCATCGATTCCATGAAGCATGCCGCAAGGCGACCAAGCCCCCCGTTCCCCAAAGCCGCATCGGGTTCGTCGTCGATCACCGCGCGCAGATCGACGCCAAAGGCTGCCATCGCATCCTGAGCGGCATCGTAAAGACCAAGGTTGATCGTCGCGTCCTCCAGAATCCGGCCGATCAGGAATTCCATCGAAAGATAGTAGACACGCTTGTGGTCTTCCGCCCAAGTGCGGCGTGTCGATGCGAACCAGGGCTCGACGATGCGGTCACGGATCGCATGGGACAAGGCGATGCGCCAGTCATGCACACTGGCATGCGGAGCATCCTTGCCGACCGTGAACATCAGATGGCGCAGGATATCGGCCTGCAGAAGGTTCGGGGTCACGCTCAGATCGGTCACGGTTCTGTCCAGCATGTCAGTTCGTTCGCAAAGCCTAAGCGCCGCAGGACGGCGGTCAAGCAGTCAGTCGGGCCCTGCGATGGGTGTCCAACATGAACAGGACCATTCAAACCGGTTTTGTGTTACCGCAACCATAACTCCTGTCTACTGTTATGTTTCAAATGTCTGCTCTGATTAATGCCGTTTCAAACCGGTTTGATTCATTGCGTCGGGCCAAGGGTATGGATCCAAAAGGGAAACCGGTACGGACACCCCGGACTCGGCCCATGCCGCGGCGCACCACAGCGGGATTCGTTCGGCCAGTCGGGACGACTGGGCCAAGCGCAGATAGACATGCAACCCTGCCCAGCCCTTCGGCAGCATCATGATTCTCGCCCTGACCCGGGTGATCGCCGCGCAAACTGGCATGGGGGAAAGGAAATGTGATCATGTCGATGTTGCGAAACCCGCACAACCCTGCCACAGCGCCGCAGGATCGTCGTGAAGCGGGTTTGCCAACGCTCGCAAGCGACGCAATATATGCAGAACGCGACAACCAGAGCCAGAGCACGGAGCAGTCAGATGGCCTCTTCCCCAGCAAGCCCCCAGCAAGGCGGCACTTCGGGTCAGACCCCCCAGCAGCAGGGTCAGCAGACCGGTACCCCCACCCAGCAGGCCGGTCAGACGGTCTTCAGGGACTGGGCGTCGATCTGATACCTGGCGCGCCGTTGACAAGCCGGGGGCCAGCCGCAAGTCTGGCCCCCTGTTCGTTTCGGCCGCGCCCAGCATGACCAGCCCTGTCTCGACGATCCCGAACCTTGGCCCCGCTTCTGAGGCAGCCTTCGCGCGTGCCGGCATCACCAGCGCCGAGGAACTTCGCGCCATTGGCCCCGATGAAGGTTATCGCCGGCTGCTTGCTGCGGGCACACGGCCACATTTCATTGGCTATTATGTGCTGGTGATGGGCTTGCAGGGCCGCCCCTGGAACGACTGCAAGGGCGAAGAAAAGAAGGCCCTCCGCAAACGTTTCGATGCCCTGTGCGCCACCTTCAACCGGTCCGACGCAAAACTGCGCGCCGATCTGGAACAAGCGCTGGACATGCTCGGTGTTGTCGCGCGAAGCTGAGTCCTGCGCCACGCCCGCAGTTCTGAGTGTAAACTGGTGCCCCCAGAGAGATTCGAACTCCCGACCTTCGGTTTACAAAACCGCTGCACTACCGCTGTGCTATAGGGGCTACGCGTGCCGTAGATATGCCATTGGCGCCGCAAGTGCAATCGGCTCTGAATGTGCCGCGCTTCCGGTCGGTGTGCCAGCAGGGGTGGTCGCGAGAGAGAGTGAAGCGCGCAGGATCAGCGGCCCGTGCGGGGTGCGGGGCGATCAGTCCCGCTCGCCCCTGGCAACGATCACCACGGCAATCATCCCGACCGCCATGACCAGCAACGCCGCCGGCGCCGCCTCGGACAGACGTTCCAGGCTTGCAAGCTCGAAGACCCGGGTAGACAGCGTGTTATAGTTGAAGGGCCGCAGCAGTAGAGTTGCGGGAAGTTCCTTGACGCAATCGACGAAAACGACCAGCAACGAGGTAACAACCGAACTTTTCATCAGCGGCAGATAGACCGCCCCCAGCGTGCCGCCGGCCGTCCTGCCCAGCGACCGGGCCGCCATCGGCAGCGAGGGCGAGACCCGGCCGAAAGCCGCATCCACCGCCCCCTGAGCTATCCCGAAGAAGCGCACCATGTAGGCCAGCCCCAAGGCAAAGGCAGTTCCGGTGATCATCAACCCGGGGTCCCAGCCGGTCAGGGACAGGACTGCATCAGCCAGGCGATGATCGACAGCGGCGAGTGGCACCAGCAATCCCAAGGCCAGAACCGCCCCCGGCGCGGCATAGCCGATCAGCGTAAGGGGCAGCAGCCAGCGCACCATGGCCGATCCGGCCAGCCGCAGCGCATAAACAAGATAGAGCGCGGCGCCGACCGTCGCCAGCGCCGCAAGGCCCCCGACAACAAGAGTATTCCGCAGCGCCTCCACAAGTCCTGGCGCCAGCCAGCCGTCTGGTGCCTGCATGGCATGGGCCAGCATCACGGCCACCGGCAGCACGAAACCGCCCGCAAAGGGCAGCAGGCAAAGCGCCGTTGCCAGCCAGCGCCGGGCACCCAGGATCTGCTGGCGTTGCACCGGGCGCAGTGCCCGGCTGGTCTGGTGGAAGCGCGCGCCGCCGCGACCGGCACGCTCCAGCCCGACAAGCAGCAGGATCAGCAGCAGGATGACCCCGGAAATCTGCGCCGCACCACCTGCGTTGCCGGCATTCAGCCAGGTCGAGAACACCCCCGTCGTGAGCGTCTGCACCCCGAAATGATATACGGTGCCGTAGTCGGCTACGGTCTCCATCAGGGCAAGCGCAACGCCTGCGGCGATCGCCGGGCGGGCCAGGGGCAGGCCGACCCGCAGGAACATGCCCCATGGTCCGCACCCCAGCGCACGGGCCACTTCGTAGGTGGCGCCAGACTGTTCGCGCCAGGCTGCGCGCGCCAGCAGATAGACATAGGGATAAAGGGCAAAGGACAGCACAAGGATCGCACCGGGCAACGAACGCGCCTGGGGGAACCAGTAGTCCCGGGCCGATGTCCATCCGAAGGTATTCCGCAGGGCCGTTTGCAGCGGGCCCGCGTAATCAAGAAAATCGACCAGGGCGTAGGCCCCGACATAGGCCGGGATGGCCAGGGGAAACAGCAATGCCCAGGACAGCCAGTTGCGGCCTGGAAAGCGGTATTGGCTGACCAGCCAGGCCGCGCCGGTACCCATCGCCGCCGACAGGGCGGCAACCCCCAGCATCAGCACAAGCGTGGTGCCCAGATAGCGTGGCAGCACCGTGGCCATCAGATGCGGCCAGATGTTCTCGGTCGGGGTAAGGGCGATCCAGAAGATCGAGCCGATCGGGGCAAGCACGATCGCAGCGATCAGAAGGGCACCGGGTGTCCACAGATCCATGCGGAACCGGGGTCGCGGTGGGTCAAGTTGACTGAAATGCTCGGTCATTGCGACCCGCTTACAGGAAAGGCGTTTGACTGTCCAGAAAAGCCCATCCCATATAGTGCGGAAAAAGGCTGCACCCCAGCCATACAGGGATCGACCCGAAAGCAAGGCCCATGCGCATCGCCTATCACCTTGGTGCCCACTGCACCGACGAGGATCGACTTATCCGCTGCTTTCTGAAGAATCGTGCGGTGCTTGCCGAACAGGGCATTCTGGTGCCCTCTCCGACCCGCTATCGTCGGCAGGTGCGCGAAATATCCGACAAGCTTGGCGGTCAGGTGGCAACACCGGAGACACAGGCGATGATGCTCGAGCAGATCATTGATGATGCCGAAGGCGAACGCATCGTGCTGTCATGGGACAGTTTCATGGGATTTCCCACCTGGGCTGTGGGCGAGACCTTCTACCCCAGGGGTGGCGAGATCATGCGCGCCATCACGCGGATTTTCCCCGACCACAGTTCCGAGTTCTTTCTTGCCATCCGCAATCCTGCCACGTTCCTGCCGGCGCTGCAGGCAAAAATCGACGCAAAGGGCAGCGCGTCCGGCCCTCGGGCGATGGTTTCGGCGATTGATCCGTTCAGCCTGCGCTGGTCCGACACGGTGCGCCAGATCCTGCGCAACAACCCGGGCGTTCCCCTGACGGTCTGGTGCGACGAGGAAACCCCACTGATCGAACCGGAAATCATGCAGGCGATCTCGGGGCATGCGGCAGGAACATTGCTGGCCGATTCCGATGAGGTGCTGGCGCAGATCATGACCGACATCGGCATCGCAAGGATGCGCAACTATTGCAAGGAACACCCACCGCAGTCCGTTTCGCAGCGGCGGCGGGTGGTCACGGCCTTCCTGGAAAAATTTGCAAGGCCAGAGCGGGTCGAGGTCGAGATCGACGTGCCCGGCTGGACCGATGAAACCGTCGCGCAGCTGAGCGATCTGTATCTGCGCGACGTCGCCTATATTTCCGGCATGGCCGGTGTCAGATTGATCGAAGCCTGAAGCGCGGGACGCGCTTCGCGGCCCTAGGTCATGCCAAGTGCGGCCTTGTACATTTCCAGAACCGCCTCTTCCTCGGCGATCTCGTCGGGCTTGCGCTTGCGCAGGGCGATGACCTTGCGCATCACCTTGGTATCGTAGCCGCGGCCCTTGGCTTCGGCCATCAGCTCTTTCTGCTGTTCGGTGACGTCCTTCTTCTCGGCCTCCAGCTGTTCGTAGCGCTCGATGAACTGGCGCAGTTCGTCCGCGGTCACGGCGTATTGCTCGGTCGGATCGGCCATCGCATGTCCTTTGTGCTTGGGGGTCAGGCGGTTCCTACCCTGCCCCGCCCCGCAGGTTCAAGCGGCATCCGCGCGCAGCTTGCGAAGCAGTGCCGAACCGGGTAGCCAGACCCCGGTGGCGACTGGGAACGGCATACATGCAGGCATTGATCTGGGCAGGGGCAGCGTTGACGATGGCAGGGCTGGCGGGCATTGGCTACTGCGTGGTCAGGGCCATGCGGGCCAGGCATGCCGGGCTTGACGACACGGCGATGCGCGCGGAACTGCAACGGGTGGTGTTGATCAACATGGCAGCCATGGGGGTTTCTGCCCTTGGTCTGGCCATGGTCGTGACGGGCATATTGCTTGGCTGACGTGGGTCAGCCGTCAAGATCCGAAATCCGCAACCCGTCCTGGATCAGCCGATCGATCAGGGACGCGGGTGCCCATACCGGGTGTTCCTGCGACCACAGACGCAGGTCGTGGCGCAGCACCATGAGCCCCCGCTCTTCTGCCTGATGCATCGGTCCGCCCTGCCACCGCGGGAAACTGTAGCCCGCGACCAGCAGGCAATCCACATCCGAAGGTCGCCGCGCAACCCCACGATCCAGAAGCCGGAACCCCTCGTTTGCGATGGCGGCCAGCCATCGGTTGACGATTTCGCGCGGCGGCATTGCCCGCATCGGGGCGTTTGCCTCTGGCAGTTCCATGGGCACCCTGGCGCCGAAATCCCCCAGGGCTTCGGCCAGAAGACGCTGAGACACGCCCAACCGGGCCAGCTGGGCAAGCGCGGTCTCGCCCGCAGCCATCAGTCTTTGGCCCAGGATGGGGCGCTGCCCGACCAGGATCGACGACAACCCCATGCGGCGCAATGTGGCCACCGCAAGACCGATCTCGCGTGGCGCCTCTTCCGCCAGCACAGCAAGCTCGCAGGTCCGCAGCGATGGGGCCAGTGCAAGCCCCAGCTCTCCCTCGGCACCGCCCAGCACAAGGTGGGCCTGCCCCGTGTCCGACCGCAAGGATCGCGGGGTTGAGGGTCCGGCATGAATCTGCACCGGCGCGGCGGACGCCTGGGCTGATCCCTCGGTCAGCCGTGCCCGCTGCGCATCCCGGTCCCCGGGGGTCAGCCGACCGGCACGCACTTCGGCCGCTTCGGCATGGTCAAGGGCCGCAAGGCTTGCCTGCCGTGCCGCGTCTGACGGGTGATGCCAGTGAACGGCCATTCCGCTGGCCAGCGCCCGGCGGGCCAGCCCGGCCAGCATGGGCGCCGAACCATGCAGTGCAATCGCATCGGCGGCAACTGGCCGCAGCCGGGCAACAGCGGGCGGCAGCCGCGCTGCCCGACGTTCAGCCAGGACGGCGGATCGCAGTGCCCGGGTCTCGGGCGACAGTTCCAGATCCTCGCGCGCCACTTCCTCGAAGGCGCGATGCGCTTCGGGCGGCAGCATGGCCGCAGCCTCGACGCAGGCGATGATCCGTTCGGCCGCAGCCTGCGCCGAAGATCGCAACCGCCGCGCTTCGGCACAGGCTGTCAGGGTTTCGCCCGCCGCGCGAGGTGGCAAGACCGGCCGAATGGGTGTCATCGCAGCCGCGGCAACCGGGTCTGCTGCCAGGGAATCGACCAGACCCATGTCCTGCGCTGCCATGGCGTTGACTGCCCGGCCGGACAGCAGCAAGTCCAGTGCCGCCCTGGCGCCGATCAGCCGGGGCAGGCGAAGGCTGGTTCCGCCTTCGGGGCAAAGCCCAAGCGCGACCTCGGGAAAGGCAATGCGGGTTCCCGGTGCAGCGACCCGGGCGTGCGCGGCAACTGCCAGTTCCGCCCCCGGCCCCATCACCAGCCCCTGCAACGCCGCGATGACCGGCACCGGGGCGGTTTCGACGGCGGCGCACAGATCGGCCAGCGAGGGGACCGCGCGATCCGGTTCAAGGGAGATCGCGCTAGAAAACGTTGCGCCACTACCCGCCAGAACCACCCGGTCACAGTCCAGGGTGGAAAGGGCGTCGATCAATGCCGCGCGCACCTCCGCATCCAGTTCATTGGACGGGCCGCTGGCAAGGCGCAGGACCAAGACCTGCCCCTGCCTCTCTGCCGTAACGCCCGCTGCACCCATTGGCATGTTCCCCCGCCCCTGGGGCAAAGTAAGGCGGATTCAGCGGTTTCAGGCAAGGGCAACCACCCGATCAGACGGGCATGTTGTCGAAACCTTCCTCAGTCTCTGCCTCGGTTGGGTGATGCAGTTGTGTTCCGGGAACCTTTGCCCCCGGCATCAGCGCGGCAAGGGCCTGCATCTCTGCCAGCAGCAGTTCCAGATTCTGGCCTTGCAGCTCGATTCCCGCCTGAAGAAGTTCGGCCTCCTTGCGGATCAGGTCTTCGGTCGGGTCAGGTTTGGTCATGTCGCACATCTCCTGCAAAGCGGGGTCCAGGGTATCGCATCCAGACGGGCCTCGCCGATTTCTTCGCCGCACCGGACGCAGAGGCCGTAACTGCCATCCGCAATCCGGCGCAGCGCGGCGCGGATCTGGGCAATTTCCGCAAGCCCGGCATTTCCGGTGGCCTCGAGCACCTCATCGACCTCACGCTCGGTGGCCAGATCCTCCCAGTCGGGGTTGTGATGCGAGTCGAGTTCCTCCTCGATCGCCTCCAGCCGTTCGCCCAGTTCGATCAGCCGCCCCTCCAGCATGGCCTTGCGGGTCGCCAGCGGTGTCTTCGCCATTTCGTCCATCCAAATCAGTGCTTGCTGCTTCCTGATGAAAGTAAAACGCCGGCTGCGCCTTGACACAAGTCAACGCCGACGCTTTCGCTTTGCGCAGCCTGCGGCTATCCTTGGCTTGGCCGCGGTAACGCGGCACCCTGTACAGAGGAAGACATGGACATCCGTGCGATCACACCAGACTACGCCGTTTCCCCGCAGATCGAGCCTTCGGATCTGCCGGCCATCAAGGCTGCGGGTTATGTCACGGTGATCGACAACCGCCCCGATGGCGAGATTCCGTCCCATCTGCAGGCCGACGCGATGCGTGCTGCGGCCGAGGCGCTTGGTCTGGTTTTCGTCGTCAATCCAGTGATCGGGGGGATGCTGACCATGGACAACGTGGCGGCGCAGGGTGCGGCAATTGCGGCGTCCCGCGGTCCGGTCCTTGCCTATTGTGCCAGCGGCAACCGCAGCTCCATCGTCTGGGCGCTGAGCCAGGCCGGAAAGCGGCCGGTTGATGAACTAATCGCGCTGCCTGCGCGTTTCGGCTATCAGCTGGAACATCTGCGCCCGCAGATCGAGGCGCTGGCCCGGTCGGGCAGCTGAGGCATCAGCCGGCTGCGCGCCATTCCTCTTCCGCTTCGGTTGCCGCGTCCGCCGCGCCAGGCAGCACAGACTGCTCTGGCGATGGTGCCGGCCTGCTTGTCTGCGGTCCAATCGAAAGGATCTTGACCGCGCGCATCCCGCGCTTCTGGCCCAGCCGTGCGCGGGCAACACCGCGAGCGTCCAGGGTTTCAAGCGAAATGCTGTCAACCGTGGCCGAGGCCATTTCCAGCACATCGCCCGGCTTCAGGGCCATGATCCTGCCGATCGTCAGCCTTGCCCGCCCGATGACGGCGTCAAGCCGGCAATCGGCCAGTTCCAACTGCGCCGCAAGCGCAGCCGTAAACTGGGGGGCAGTCTCTTCCACCTCGGCCGATGACCAGGCGGGCCGGTCCCCCCGCCCGATGGCCGGCAAGATCAGGATTGCCTGACCGGTGCGGTTGCCGCCAAGCGCAACATCCGCAGTAAGGACGCGGTAATCCTCTTCCTCCAGGATCAGGGCCAGCGGGCGCACATCTTCCAGCCACGAAGCATAGCGGAAGCCACCGGCCCAGACGAAATCGGCCTCTTCCGCCAGCGCCTCATCCAGGCAGGCAAGCGCCTTGTCGATCACGCCGGACACCATGGCCGCGTCAATCCGCGTCGGGCGACGCGGCGGCGCAGGCTGCGACTGAAGCCGGCCGAGCGCCTGAAGCTCGATGAAGGCGGCCGTCACTGCGGGCGAAAGCATCAGGGCCCCCAGCCCCCCGCGCGGCCCGTCCAGCAAAGCCACGAGGGCGCGATCCGGCGCACTGTCAAGAATCTCGGCCAGTCCGGCACGGGTGATCGCAAGGCGATCCACCCCCAGGTCGAGGCCGAGCGCCTCGCGCGCGGCGCGTGCCAGCGCAAGGCGCCAGCACCGGTCCACACCGGGCGCGCCATCTGCCTGGGACGGGCGGGCGCGGTCGATCTTGCGACGGATGACATGCGACATTCCGGCCCCCCTGTTGCAGCGCGGCCAGACTAGGTCGCCCGGCCTTGACAAAAGGTTAAGCTGCGGCCTTTTCCAGCCGCAGCGGCACGGTCACCCGGAAGGCAGCGCCGCCCTGCCCCGGCAGATAGGCGATGGAGCCGCCAAGGTTGGTCATAACCTCGCGACAGATCGCCAGACCCAACCCTGCCCCGCCCGCCCGGTTGGCATCGGTAAGCCGCGCGAATTTTTCGAAGATCAGCGCCTGGCTCTCTTTCGGGATGCCGCTGCCATTGTCGATGAAGTCGATCATCACACGCCCCGCGCGCTGGCGTACCGCGATCCGCAATTCGGGGTTTTCGGCATCGCAATACTTGCGCGCATTCGAGATCAGGTTGATGAACACCTGGGTCAGCCTGTCGGCATCGGTCTTCAGATAGATCTGTTCCGAGGGTAGGTCGCGGTGGATCACGAAGCTGCGCTCGGGCCGGGTCTGGCGCGCTGCGGTCAGCGCGGTGTCGATCATCTGCTGCAGGTTCGCCATTTCCAGGTTCAGCTGCACCGTGCCGTTTTCCAGGACCGAAAGATCCAGCAGATCGTCCAGAAGCCGAGTCAGCCGCTTCGCCTCGTCATGGATGATCTTGCCATACTTTGCCACCATGTCCGGCGGAAGATCGCCTTCCGTCAGGATTTCCGAGAACGCCCGGATCGACGTCATCGGCGTGCGCAGTTCGTGGCTGATCTGGCTGAGGAAGGCGTCCTTCTGGATCGAAAGCTGGGTAAGCTTCTCGTTCGCTTCGCGCAGGGCCCCGGCGGTGCGGGTCAGCTCGGCCTCGCGGGCCTCGAGCTGGGCGGAGTATTCCATGATCTGAGCGGATTCGCTGGCCACCGCCATCAGATCCTCGACCGTCACCATCGCGCGGCCGACCAGTTGGCTGATCATCGCGTGTGCCGTCGCGGCACCGACCGAACCTGACAGGCGTGCCTCGAGCGTATCAAGGAAGGCCGGTGTAGGATCGGGCAGGAAACCCTCCTTGCCCTGATCGCGGGCGGCCGACTGAAACAGGGTCAACGCCGCCTCCTCGCCCAGGATACGCTGCGCCATGGTCAGCAGCGCCTCTGGCTCTGCCTGACCGCGTGCCCAGCGTTGCGGGCCGGCGCCGCCGTCGAAGACGTTGACGAAGGCCGCCCCTTGCAGGCGTTCCACCGGTCCCGGGAAGGTCAATAACGAACCGAGGCAGAAGGCCGCGGTGTTCAGCGTCATCGACCAAAAAAGCGCATGGGTAAGGGGGTCCATCGCCTCGGTGCCGAACAGCGCGTGGGGGCGCAGCCAGGACAGTCCGAAAAGCCCCTGCTGGAAGACGGCTTCCGACAGCGCCGCCCCGGGCCCGAAGGACGGGAGGAACGAGGCAAAGGCCCAGACCGCAAAGCCGGTGACCAGCCCGCACATCGCCCCGACACGGGTCGCCCCGCGCCAGAACAGGCCCCCGATCAGCGCAGGCAGAACCTGCGCCACACCCAGAAAGGCAATCAAGCCGATGGCCGCAAGCGCCGCCGAACCGCCAGAGACGTGATAGTAGCCATACCCCAGCGCCAGAACCGCCGCGATGGCGATGCGTCGCGCGCGCAGCACGACGACACGCAGATCGTCGCCCGCACCGGCCGTCGGATGCCAACGCAGCCAAAGCGGAATCACGATGTGGTTGGAAATCATCGTGGCCAGCGCGATGGATTCGACGATGACCATCGAGGTGGCCGACGAGAACCCGCCAAGGAAGGCCAGCATGGCCAGGCTGCCCTGCCCTTCTGCCAGCGGCAGGGTCAGCACGAACATGTCGGGGTTGGATCCCGCCGGCATCCGCTCAAGTCCCACCACGGCGATGGGCACGATGAACAGGCTCATCAGCATCAGATACAGCGGAAAGGCCCAGCTGGCGCGGGCAAGGTGCCCCTCGTCATCGTTTTCCACGACCATGACCTGAAACATCCGTGGCAGGGTGATGACTGCGACGGCCGAAAGGAAGATCAGCCCCGTCCATCGCCCCGGCTGCACCTGCCACGCGTTCAGATGTGCCGCGTCGATCCTGGCGATGATGTCGGAAACGCCCCCGGCGATTCCCCAGACGACAAAGGCCCCGACCGCGAGAAGGGCAACCAGCTTCACCACTGCCTCGACGGCAATTGCCGTGACGATGCCGTGGTGCTGTTCCTTCGCGTCCAGATTTCGGGTGCCGAACAGGATGGTGAACAGGGCAAGCCCCACAGCCACCCAGATCGCCGTGCTGCCGGCATCGAGGGGCGCCTGTCCGTCAGGTGCGGCGCTGGCAAAGACGCCGAAGCTCAGCACCACCGATTGCAGTTGCAGCGCGATGTAGGGCGTGGCCGCAACAACCGCGATCAGGGTGACGATCACCCCCAGCGTGTTCGACTTTCCGAAGCGCGAGGAGATCAGGTCCGCGATCGACGTGACCCGGTATTGCCGCCCGATCCTGACCAGCTTTCGCAAGAGCCACCACCAGCCGACAAAGACCAGCGTCGGGCCGAAATAGATCGTCAGGAACTCCAGCCCCGACCGCGCCGCATAGCCGACCGCACCGTAGAAGGTCCAGGCGGTGCAGTAGATCGACAGCGAAAGCGTATAGACCAGTGGCGAGCGCAGCCAGCCCAGCCGCCCGATCAGCGCCCGGCGCTCGACAAGGAAGGCTACGGTAAACAGGAAGATGACATACAGCAGGCAGGCCGCCACCAGAAGGTTGAAGGGCATGTCAGTCCTCCTCCTCCTCGGGCTGTTGTTCATCGGCGCGCAGGCCCGGGGCAAAGGCGGCCGCAAGACCGATCAGGATCAGCCAGACAGCAAAGAAGTAAATGACATCAGCCGAACTCAGGCTGACCTCTGCCTTCGGTGTCCACAAGAGCGGCACCAGAAGAAGAAACAGCCCCACCACCGGCAGAAGCCGCGCCGCATCCCGCAGGCGGCGGCGGCGGTAGGGCGCCCGGGCAAGGAACAGAGGCGGTTTCACCCGGGCCATCGCACAACCCCTAGCGCCCCACAAGCGCGCGCACTTCAGCCACTATTTCGGCATTCGAGAAGGGCTTGGATATGAAGCGGTCGGCCCCGGCCTGCTCGGCAAGTTCCCGGTCGCGGCCGCGCGCCGTCAGCATCATCACCGGCAGTGCGCGGGTTTCGGGATCAGCACGCAGCGCGGCCAGGATTTCCAGCCCGGACATGCCGGGCAGCATGAGGTCGAGGATCAGCAGGTCGGGACGGTCGGCGCGCACCCGCTCCAGAACCTCGGTGCCCTGGGCAAGATGGCTGACCCGCCAGCCTTCCCGCGACAGGATGAAGCGCATCGCCTCGGCGATGTTCGGCTCGTCCTCGATGAGGAGCACATGCAATGTCACCGGTTCCCCCCCGGGCGGGCTTGGCGCCGCCTCTGATTCACTATCCGCAGAACCGGCCCGCCTGTCAAAACCGGATGCGTCAGAGGGCAAGGCCCAGGATCGAGGGTTCCCGCCGTGCCGGGCATTCGGCCTTGGCACAAACGCGGCAGCTGGACCCGACAGGCAAAGCCGCACCAGCCCCCGGCTCTGCCGGAAGAATCAACATGGCCGCCGCCCTCAGTTCGGGTCCGCGCAGGCCTTGCGGATGTTGCATTTGGCCCCAGGCAACCGTTCGGAAGGTCCGTCCGCCCTGTCCGGCGATCGAAACCAGCGCCTCGACCGGCTGGCCCGGTCGGCCGAGTGCCGTGTAAAGCGGCCACAGCGGGCAAGCCGCACCGAAGCGCGGCAACGGAAACCCCGAAGCAGGCTTGCGAAAGGTCAGCGTGCCCGATCCGTCGCAGATCACCAGTCCCGCCGCGACATCGGACCGAAGCGCCAGCCGCCGCATGACCGTCAAGGGATCAGCGCCGAAACGGTCGGCCAGCGACAGGGGGTCTGGTCCGGTGACGGCAAGGGCTGCGGCGAACGCGGTCTCGGGCAGCGCGCGCGCATCGGCGGCGGCTTCGGCCAGAAGCCTTTGCGCCAGACTGCGTGCCGCAGTAGAAGCCAGCGCGGCGACATCATCCCTGCACCCCGAGGCCAATTCTGCATCGGTAAAGATCCAGCCTCGGCGGTTAAGCCAGTCCTCCACCTCTTCCTGCGGAGACGCGATGCCCTGTTCGGCGATTCCGCTGCCTGCATCCAGATAGGCAACAAGCGCTTCTGCACCTGCTGCCAGCCGTTCGCTGTCATGGTGCAGGTTCCTGTGGAAGCGCGAGGCCCATTGCGGATCAAGGTCTTCCGTCTCGGCAAGAATTGCTGCTGTGGCCCGCACCGAGGACAGCGACGACAGCACCTCGTGCAGCGCCTGCGACAGGTGGGGGTCATGGCTCATCCGGTCGTTCAGAGCTTCGACCGCGCGTTCCAGCATCTGCACGCGCCGGTCCAGCGCCACCAGAAGCTCGGCCCAGCCGGGAAAGCGGCTGACCAACTCCTCGGCCCGGTCGAGTTCTGCAAGCGTCGGTGTCGCACGCGATGCGGCAGCCCGCAGATCCTCGACCAGTGCCGCATCCTCGTCACCGGCCAGTGCGGCACGGTCCAGGCCCAGAATGCCGGCCAGCCGGTCGATCAGCTCGGGCGAAACCTTGCGCCGGTTGTGTTCGATCAGGTTCAGGTAGCTGGCAGAAATTCCGGCCGCCTCTGCCACGTCAGCCTGCCGCAGGCCCGCGGCCAGCCTTCGTTCGCGCAGACGTGTTCCTGTCAGGGTGGACAGCGGCATCGGAACGAATTCCCGGAAGCATTTACAGGATGAGTCCCGATTTACAATGCATAGTCAATCAGTGCCAAGCCCCGCGAAGCTTTCCCGCGGGCTGCCTGCGACAGTGCGGGATCAGTCCTTCACCGGGGCAAGCAGCACCCATTCCACAGCTCGGTGCATCAGGCATGTGCCGCCGAATGGCCCTGTCCGCGCAGGAAGGTCGGCACGTCATGAGAAAGGGCGGACGCAACCCACGGCCGCGCCCGCCCGCTTCAGCAGCGTCCAGCGATCAGTTCGCCAGCGCCTTGTCGGTGATCATGTGGGTCCAGGCCCCTTCCGGCGCCTTCGAGATCACCGGGTCGGACCCGCCGGCCAGCAGCGTGGCCACCGTCCGTTCGTAGTCGGCCGGGTCAAGCGCGCCGTTCGAGCCGGCGGTCAGCTTGGCCACCTCGCCCATCATCCGCTTCTGGTGGGCCTCGGTCTGGGCGCCGGTCTGGTCGTTCTCCAGCACGATCATCGCGGCTTCGTCCGGGTTCTCCTCGGCATATTTCCAGCCCTTCATGCTGGCACGGACGAACTTGACCATCGTCTCCTGGAAGGCAGGGTCGGCCAGCCGGTCCTCAAGCACATAAAGCCCGTCCTCCAGCGTCGCCACGCCCTGATCCTCATACTTGAAGGTCACCAGGTCGTCGGGGCTGATGCCGGCGTCGATCACCTGCCAGTATTCGTTGTAGGTCATGGTCGAGATGCAGGCGGCCTGCTTCTGCAGCAAGGGGTCCACGTTGAAACCCTGCTTCAGCACGGTCACGCCACCAGGGCTGCCGTCGGTCTTGAAACCGAGCTGGCTCATCCAGGACAGGAACGGGTATTCGTTGCCGAAGAACCAGACGCCCAGCGTCTTGTCGGCAAAATCCTTCGGCTCCTTGATCCCCGTCTCCTTCAGGCAGGTCAGCATCATGCCCGAGGACTTGAAGGGCTGGGCGATGTTCACCAGCGGCAGGCCCTTTTCCCGCGCGGCGAGCGCCGCCGGCATCCATTCCACCACCACATCGGCGCCGCCACCGGCGATGACCTGGGTCGGCGCGATGTCCGGGCCGCCCGGCAGGATGGTGACGTTCAGGCCCTCCTCTTCATAGAAGCCCTTGTCCTTGGCGACATAATAGCCAGCGAACTGGGCCTGGGTCACCCATTTCAGCTGCAGCTTCACATCCTCGGCGCTGGCGCCAGAGGCTGCCGCTGCCAGGAAGGCCGCCGTGATCAGTCTCTTCATCTTCGTTCTCCCGTGTTGAGCCCGTATCCCGGGCCTTTGTTAATGCCGTTGCGACGGATGCCAGAATGTCACCCACCGTTCGATCAGGGCGATCAGACCATAGAAGGCCGAACCCGCCAAGGCCGCCACCGCAATCTCGGCCCAGACCATGTCAAGGCCAAGCCGCCCGACCTCGGTCGAGATGCGGAACCCCATGCCGTAGATCGGACTGCCGAAGAATTCGGCAACGATGGCCCCGATCAGGGCCAGAGTCGATGCAATTTTAAGCCCATTGAAGACGAAGGGCATCGCCGCCGGCAGGCGCAGTTTGATGAGGCTCTGCCAGTAGCTTGCCCCCCAGGTGGCCATCAGGTCGCGCTGCATCCGCTCGCTCGCCTGAAGACCGGCAACGATGTTCACCAGCATCGGGAAGAACACCATGACCACCACGACCGCCGCCTTCGACTGCCAGTCGAACCCGAACCACATCACCAGGATCGGCGCCAGGCCGACGATGGGCAGCGCGGCCACGAAGTTTCCGATTGGCAAAAGCCCGCGCTGCAGAAATGGTGAACGGTCGATGGCGATGGCGGTAAGGAACGCCGCACCGCAGCCGATCAGGAAGCCCGGAATTGCCCCCCGGAGGATCGTCTGCGCAAAATCCTGCCACAGGACCGGCATCGAGGTCGAAATCTTCGCGGCGATGGCCGATGGCGCCGGAAGGATCACCGGGGCGACCCCCAGGCCCCGCACCAACCCCTCCCACAAGACCAGGACTGTCGCGCCGAAGATCAGCGGAACCAGCGCGCGGCCGAACCCCCTTCGCGACAGCGGTTGCCCCGCCAGCCAGACATTCAACGCCCAGGCGCCCAGCCAGACGGCGACAGCGATCCAGAGTGCGCTCATGCCGGAACCCCCATGCGCCTGCGTGCCAGCCGTTCCACCAGCCCCACGGTCACGATCAGCAGCCCTGCCAGGATCGCCGCCGCGAACAGTGCCGCCCACATGATCAGCGGCTCGCCGAATTGCGATCCGATCAACATCCGCGCGCCCAGGCCCTCGATCGCGCCGGTCGGCAGCTCGCCCACGATGGTTCCGACAAGGCTTGCGGCGACCGCCACCTTGAGCGAGGCGAAGAAATACGGCATCGAGGCTGGCAACCGAAGCTTCAGGAAGGTTTCGGTCTGGCTTGCGCTGTAGGTCTTCAGCAGATCAAGCTGCATCTGGTCCGGTGCCCGCAACCCTTTCACCATGCTGACCAGTACCGGAAAGAAGGACAGATAGGCCGCGATGATCGCCTTCGGCACATCGCGCCCCGAAATGCCCAGCTGGCTGGACAAGGTGATGATCATCGGCGCCAGCGCAACGATGGGAATGGTCTGGCTGATGATCGCCCAGGGCATCACGCTCTGGTCCATTACGCGGAAGCGCACGATGGCCATGGCCAGAAGCACGCCCACGATGATCCCAAGGCCGAACCCCGTCATCGTGCCCTTGAAGGTGACATAGCCGTGATAGACCAGGCTGCGCTTCGATGTGACGGCCTGTCCAAAGAGGCCCTTCCAAAGCTCTGCCCCCACCTGGTGCGACGGTGGCAGAAGCGGGCGCGTCTGGTTCATCGTCTGGGGGATCACCTCTGCCCAGGTCACCTGCTGACCGGCGCGCTCTGCCTGGTCATAGACCCATTTCGCGTTCATCCAGACCGCAGCGGCATACCAGATCGCCACGATCCCGGCGAGGACGGTCAGGACGGGAAGCGCCCGGCTCATGCCCTGCCTCCCTGCGGCCAGGCGATCATCGCCACTGCCACCACACCCAGCGCCATGCCGGCCAGTTGCAGCGGCGAGGGGCGCTCGCCAAACACCACGATCGCCATCAGCGAGATGGCAACCAGCTGGAAGATCGCCGATAGCGCAATCGCCAGCCCCAACCCGTTTGCCCGCATCACCTGCACCATCAGCCAGTTGCCGACACAGAACAACGCCAGCGCGCCGACCAGCACCGGCCAGCCGCCCTTGACGGTATAGGTCTTCAGGACGCCATTTGCCGCCACGAACACCGCCGTCGCGGCCGAAAGCCACAGAAAGCTGATCCCGCCCATCTAGAGACCCCGGTCCTTGTCACGCTTTTCCTTCACGTTGATCGCCACGATCACCGCATACATCGCCAGAAGCCCGACAAACATCAGCCCGGCCTCGCCAAACGGCCGCCCCTTCAGCCAGTCGTCCACCACCAGCACGGCCACCGCAACGGTGCAGAACAGCCAGATCGCCGTGATGATGATCATCTCGCGCCAAAAGGCCTGGCGCCGCTTCTTCTGCGCCGCCGTCTCGCGCTTCTTGCGCGTCGAGGGTGGGGGAACCGCCTCGGGCGAGACTTCATCGCTGTCGACGAAAACCTCGCCCCGCCGGAAGGCCGCCAGCCGCTTCGACAGAAGCCAGATCTCATGGCCGAGGATCAGCGGCACCAAGACCAGCGCCATGGCCTTGATCCAGATGTAGTCCCACCAGTTGCGCGGGTTCAGGCTCACCTCGTCCAGCGCGACGAAGAGCGCCACGACCGCGACGCCCAGCACGATCACCAGCGCAAAACCCGTCTCGCGCGCAAAGGCCCCCCAGGCCTCGGCCGGGGTCCTGGGCGCCACGCGGCGCCCGCGCCAGGCGCGGCGGGTCTCAGTCATCCTGATGTCCCGCCCTCAGCCCCTCGCGCACGCGGTGGGCTATCTCGATGAACTCGCGGCTGTCGCGGATGTCGAGCGGGCGCTCTTTCGGCAGCGGGCTGTCGATCACATCGGTGATCCGGCCCGGACGCGGCGACATCACTACGATCTTGGTCGAAAGATAGACCGCCTCGGGGATCGAATGCGTGACGAAGCCGATGGTCTTGCCGGTGCGCGCCCAGAGCTTCAGCACTTCCTCGTTCAGCCGGTCGCGAACGATCTCGTCCAGTGCGCCGAAGGGTTCGTCCATCAAGAGGATGTCGGCATCGAAGGCCAGCGCCCGCGCGATCGAGGCGCGCTGCTGCATGCCCCCCGACAGCTGCCACGGGAACTTCTTGCCGAAACCCTTCAGCTCCACCAGCTCCAGCACCCGTTCGGTTCGTTCTTCCTGCTCGGCCTTCGGGAACCCCATGATCTCCAGCGGCAACCTGATGTTCCCGGCGATCGTCCGCCACGGATACAGCCCTGCCGCCTGGAACACATAGCCATAGGCGCGCTTCTGGCGTGCCTCGTCCGGGGTCATGCCGTTCACTGTCAGCGTTCCCGAGGTCGGATGCTCCAGCGCCGCGATGCAGCGCAGGAAGGTGGTCTTGCCGCAGCCCGAAGGCCCGATGAAGCTGACGAAATCGCCCTTGCCGATCGTCAGGTTCACGTCCTTCAACGCCTGCACCGGCCCGTCCGATGTCTGAAAGACAAGGTTCAGCCCCTTCGCCTCGATCACCGGCTGGTCCAGACTTTTCGTGTCCTTCACACCCACATTCCTTCACATTCCCGTTGTCGGCCCGTGCGATCCTGCCATTGGCTTACCATCTGAAGCACGAAAGGAGGACCGCCATGCTTTATGACACCTTGCAGACGACCCTCGCTTTTGCGCCGCAGCCCGAGGATCTGGAAGACATCCACTTCGACGCCCCCGTCATCGCCTTCCACCCGCCCGCAGCGGATGACGAGGAAAGCGAGCCGGGAGAGCCCTGACACCCCTCACACCCCCGTTGCCGGGATACCCGTCCGTTCGACGGGCCGCGGCGCGGTCAGATCCTTCCATTGGGTCAGTGCCCGGTTAACCGCCGGGCGCGCCTCACGAGCGACGAACTTGCCGTGGCCTTCCTGCGTGCGCACCTCGCCGTCGTGGATGGCCACATGGCCGCGGGTCAGGGTATAGCGCGGCAAGCCCTTCACCTTGTGGCCCTCGAACACGTTATAGTCGATCTTCGACTGCTGTGTGGCGGCCGAGATGGTCTTTTCCTTCTCGGGATCCCACACGACCAGGTCGGCATCCGCGCCTACCAGAACCGCGCCCTTCTTTGGATAGCAGTTGAGGATTTTCGCGATATTGGTTGAGGTTACGGCGACAAATTCATTCGGTGTCAGCCGCCCCGTGTTCACCCCGTGGGTCCAGAGCATCGGCATCCGGTCCTCCAGGCCCCCCGTCCCGTTCGGGATCTTCGAGAAATCGCCCCGGCCGAACCGCTTCTGTTCGGTGGTAAAGCTGCAATGGTCCGTGGCCACGACCGAGAGCGAGCCGCTCATCAGCCCGGCCCAGAGGCTGTCCTGGTGCTGCTTGTTGCGGAACGGGGGCGACATGACGCGGCGGGCGGCATGGTCCCAGTCGGGGTGGAAGTATTCTGACTCGTCCAGCGTCAGGTGCTGGATCAGGGGCTCGCCCCAGACCCGCTTGCCCGCCGCCCGCCCCCGACGGATCGCCTCATGCGCGTCCTCGCAGGAGACGTGGACGACGTAGAGCGGCACGCCGGCCATGTCAGCGATCATGATCGCGCGGTTCGTGGCCTCGCCCTCCACCTGCGGCGGGCGGGAATAGGCGTGGCCCTCGGGGCCGGTGTTGCCTTCCTTCAGAAGCTTCGCCGTCAGTTCCGCCACCACATCGCCGTTCTCGGCATGGACCATGGCAAGGCCGCCAAGGTCGCCCACGCGGCGGAAGCTGTTGAACAGCTCATCGTCATTGACCATGAGCGCGCCCTTGTAGGCCATGAAATGCTTGAAACTGGTGATCCCGGCCTTGACCGAGTCCTCGATCCCCTGCCAGACCTTCTCGCCCCACCAGGTGACGGCCATGTGGTAGGAATAGTCGCAGGTCGCGCGGGTGGACTTGTTCGACCAGACCTTTGCCGCATCCATCAGGTCCTGACCCTGCCCCGGCAGGATGAAATCGACGACCATCGTGGTCCCTCCACTCAGTGCCGCCCGGGTGCCGCTTTCGAAGTCATCCGCCGAGTAGGTGCCCATGAAGGGCATCTCCAGATGCGTATGCGGGTCGATGCCGCCGGGCATGACGTAGCAGCCGCTGGCATCCAGAACCTTGTCACCCTTCAGGCCCTGCCCGATCTCGACGATCACGCCGCCCTCGATCTTCACGTCGGCCACATAGGTCAGGTCCGCCGTGACGACCGTCCCGCCCTTGATCACCGTCGAAGCCATCGAACCTCTCCCTGCTTTCATCTTTACGATCGTTTGCTTAGCCCCGCGCCCTGATTGCGCAGTCAGGCGACGACCTCCGCCACCTCAAGGCAGGCATGCAGCAGCACGTCCGTCCCCGCCGCGGCCCATTCCGGGCTGATCTCCTCTGCCTCGTTGTGGGAAAGCCCGTCCACGCAGGGGCACATGATCATCACCGTGGGCGCGACGCGGTTGATCCAACATGCGTCGTGGCCGGCGCCGCTGACAATGTCCATGTGGGAATATCCCAGCTTTTCAGCAGCTTGCCTGACGACCTTCACCAAGCCGGGGTCGAAGGTGACGGGGTCGAAATGGCCCACCGGCTCGATCTCGCAGCCAAGGCCCAGCTCGCGTGCCACCGCGTGGGCCGCGCGTTCCACCTCGGCGCGCATCGCGTCGAGCTTGGCCTGCTCGGGGCTGCGGATGTCCACCGTGAACACCGCCTTGCCGGGAATCACGTTGCGCGAGTTCGGCCAGACGTTGCACTGGCCCACGGCCCCCACGGCGTTCGGCTGGTGGCTCATTGCGATCTGGTGGACCCGTTCCGTGATCCGCGCCATGCCGAGGCCGGCATTCACCCGCATGTGCATCGGCGTCGATCCTGTATGCGCCTCTTTTCCCGTCAAGGTGATCTGTAGCCACCACAGACCCTGACCATGGGTCACGACGCCGATGTCCTTGCCCTCGGCCTCGAGAATCGGGCCCTGCTCGATGTGAAGTTCCAGCATCGCATGCATCTTGCGCGCACCGACCTTCTCGTCGCCCTCCCAGCCGATGCGGGCCAGCTCGTCGCCGAACCGCTTGCCTTCCGCATCGCGGCGGTCCTTGGCCCAGGCCTCGTCATGCATGCCGGCAAAGACGCCCGAGGCCAGCATCGCCGGGGCAAAGCGCGTACCTTCCTCGTTCGTCCAGTTCGTTACCACGATCGGGCGGCGGGTCTTCACCCCCATGTCGTTCAGCGTGCGCACGACTTCCAGAGCACCCAGGACTCCGAGCACCCCGTCGTACTTGCCGCCCGTGGGCTGGGTGTCGAGGTGGCTTCCCATGTAGACCGGCAGCGCCTCGGGGTCGGTGCCCGCACGGGTGGCGAACATGTTGCCCATGGTATCGACGCCCATGGTCAGGCCGGCCGCCTTGCACCAGGAGGCAAAGAGGTGCCGCCCCTCGCCATCGGCATCGGTCAGGGTCTGGCGGTTGTTGCCGCCCGCCACGCCCGGGCCGATCTTCGCCATCTCCATCAGGCTGTCCCACAGCCGCACGGAATTGATCCGCAGGTTGTCCCCGGTTGCTGGCATCTTACTCTCCCTGTTCGCGCCGGGACCATCCTGCCCCTTGCCGCGACTCGTTTCCTGACCGTATGGTCAAGATGAAACGCATCACAACCTGACCAGACGGTCAACAAAAATCCGGGGAGCGATGAGCGGCGACGCCCAGATTTCACGCATCAGGCCCGGCCGCCGCACGGATATTCGGCGCGAGAACGAACGCGCGATCCTGGATGCAGCCGAGAAGGTCTTTGCCGAGGCCGGTTTCGGTGGTGCTACCATGCAGCTGATCGCCGACATGGCCGGGTTGCCCAAGGCGAACCTGCACTACTATTTCGCCACCAAGGAGGATCTGTATCGCCGCGTGGTGCAACAGATCTTCGAAATCTGGCTGGATGCGGCGTCAAGCTTCGATGATGCGCCGGGGCCGGTCGAGGGAATCGGTGCCTACATCGATGCCAAGATGGATATCTCGCGTCGCCATCCGCAC
Organism: Tabrizicola caldifontis; assembly: GCF_004762095.1. Classification (GTDB taxonomy): domain Bacteria; phylum Pseudomonadota; class Alphaproteobacteria; order Rhodobacterales; family Rhodobacteraceae; genus Tabrizicola; species Tabrizicola caldifontis. The sequence goes on along the minus strand of NZ_SIJH01000006.1, from coordinate 107,642 downwards.
GGGTCCAAGGTCTGGGCGTCAGAGGTCATGCACGGCGCTCCGGTGATCCAGGACTATCTGGAAACCACGCTGCGCGACTGGACCGAAGGACGGATCGCGGTGATCCAGCGCTGGATCGACGAAGGCAAGATGCGGCCGGTCAACCCGCGGCATCTGCTGTACATGCTTTGGGCTACGACCCAGCACTACGCCGACTTCAGCCACCAGATCCAGACGCTGAATGGCGGCAAGCCACTTACCGACAGGCAATGGGCCGAGGCGAAGGCCAGCGTGAAGGACATGGTCCTGCGCGGGATCGGCGCGATATAGGAGAGCGCGATGGACAGTGACGACCTTGAAGCCGAATACGCCGGGCTGGAACTTGCCCGGTTCGACGAAACCTCGGCGCTTCGGCTGGGCGAAATCCTGATCGACCTTGCCCTGGCCGAGGATCTGGGCGTGGTGATCGACATCCGCACCGCAGACCGGACGCTGTTCCACGCCGCGCTGCCGGGCTCTGCCCCGCTGAACGATCTTTGGGCGCGGCGCAAGTCGAACACGGCGCTGGCCTTCCAGCTGCCCACGCTTCTGGTCGCACAGCGCAACAGGGCCAGGGGCCAGACGCTCGACCGGCACGGGCTGGCACCGGCCGATTTCGCAGACAGCGGCGGGGCGGTGCCCATCCGGGTCAGGGGGGCAGGCGTCGTCGCCGTGGCCACCGTCTCTGGCCTTACTCAGGAAGAGGATCACAGGCTGGTCGTACGCGGCCTTCGGGCCCTGATGGCCGTATAGGGCGAACCGGAAACCATCGTGCCGTGACGGTCGCCAGACATCCGGTCGCGAATGGCCGGGCGATCTGTCCTGAACCTGCGACGGCTGACCGCATCCCCCTTGCAACCAAGAAGCGCGCGCCTATGTCGGCAAGAAACATCAAGGGAGATCAACATGTTCACTGGCATCAAGCGTTCACTCCTGGTCATTGTCGCCATGGTAACCATCATTCCCTGGGGGATGATGCAGCTGGTGCAGTAGGCCATCGGTCAGGCCGGGTCGGAAGGGACGGAGCGGGCGAATGGTTTGACCCGGCACGCGCCTGCACGCTATCCAGTGAGGCACAGTGATCAGTTCCGTGACCGCATGTCAGCCACCACCCGCCCCCGTACCCGCATCCAGCAGAAGAATCGCGAAGCCATCCTCGATGCCGCGCTGGAGGTGTTTTCCCAGCACGGGTACCGGGGTGCAACTCTGGACCAGATCGCCGAGGTGGCGGGCCTGTCCAAACCGAACCTGCTTTATTACTTCCCGTCGAAAGAGGCGGTACACAAGGCGCTGCTGACCGGTCTTCTGGACACCTGGCTTGATCCGCTGCGGGCGATGGATCCGGCCGGAGATCCGTTAGCCGAAGTCATGTCCTATGTCCGCCGCAAGCTAGACCTGGCCCGCGACTACCCGCGGGAAAGCCGCCTTTTTGCCGGGGAAATCCTGCAAGGTGCCCCCAGAATGCGTGAGGTGATCGAGGGCGATCTGCGCGAACTGGTCGCCGAAAAGGCGCGTATCCTTGCCCACTGGATGGACGAAGGCCGCATTGCCCGCGTTGATCCGGTGCATCTGATCTTCTCGATCTGGGCGCTTACGCAGCATTACGCCGATTTCGATGTTCAGATCCGGGCCGTGCTTGGCCCCGGCCACGATCCCTTTGCCGAGGCCGGCATCTTCCTGGAAACCCTGTTCCAGCGGCTGCTGACCCCGGCCGTGCCCCGGACTCCCGGTAATTGAAGCGTCTGCAGCGAAGGCATGGGCGGTGATGCTGCGGCAGGGTGTCGGCACGGCCAAGGCAGCCCGGATCAACAAGGACCACCGAGCCGGGATAGCCTTGCCCGCCCGTCTTCCCGGCGTTTCGGGGTGCGCAGCGCCCTCGTCTGGCACAGGGCGGCGCTGCGGCACGGCCCCGCCCGTCGCAGGGCCCCTACAGGTCAGTTGCCCTGACGGGTAAAGCTGGTGCGATTGTCCGGGCCGATCGACAGCCAGCCTGCGACCGTTCTGGCGACGTGGTTGGTGATCATCGACTTTTGCGTTACGCCCTTTCTTCTGGCCTCGCGCATCTGATTGCCAGCCAGGGCGGGCAGCTCCGCCCGGATCTCGGTCGCCGGCAGCAGCTCTTCCCCCGTCCGGGCATCGACAACCCGGGCCGTGAACTTGATGTTGTGAACGCCCCAGTTGGTTCCCCGCTGTTCGGCCTCGAACGTCAGGGCGTGGAACCGCAGAACTGTCACCTCGATCACGACCGGGCGCGAACCCCGCAAACCTTGCGCCCCAAGGGTAACGGCGGCGTCCATGATCGCGGCCACCTGTGCATGGCGGTCGCCAAGCGGATCCTCGCGCCAGACAATGTCGGCGTTCGGCAGAAGGGTCTTGGCCTCGCTGACCGTCAGGGTCTTTGGCACCGAAACCCGCACATCCGCCAGCCGCCAGCCGGCGGAAACACTGGCCGGAACGGGAACATAGTCGGTCTTGAACGTGCCGCCGCCCACACATGCAGTCAGCAGCAACCCGGACAGGCCAAACAGGACAACGCGGCGCGCAATGGACATCGATACCTCATGAAATCAGATCAGACCCTGCCTTGTCCCCCCACTCCTAGTGGTCGAGCGTGGCCAGAGCAAGTTGAGACCTTGGCAGAAAAGGGATGGCGGCTTGCCGTTTCGCGCCAATCGTGCCCATTTGCGCCCAACAGCGGGAGACAGAGATGGATCACGAAGACCTGCGATCATGGGCGAAGCGGGCGGCGGACTGGGCCGCGGACTATCACGGGACCCTGCGCGACCGGCCGGTGCGCGCGCCCCTTGTGCCGGGGGCCGTGGCGGCACAGTTGCCGTCGTCGCCGCCCGAAGGCGCCGAGCCGATGGAGACGATCTGGGACGACTTCCAGCGGATCGTGCCGGGCGGCATGACCCACTGGCAGCACCCGCGCTTCTTCGCCTATTTTCCGGCGAACGCCGCTCCTGCCAGCATGCTGGCCGAGCAGCTGGTCAATGCCATGGCATGCAATGCCCTGATCTGGCAGACCTCTCCGGCCGCGACCGAGATGGAACAGGTCATGGTCCAGTGGCTGCGTCAGGCTGTAGGCCTGCCCGAGGGCTATTTCGGAACGATCCATGATTCCGCGACCAACGCCACGTTATCGGCCGTGCTGACAATGCGCGAAAGGGCGCTGGACTGGCACGGACTGGACGAGGGCATGGCAGGGGCGCCGATCCTGCGCTTCTACGCCAGCGCCGAGACCCATTCCAGCGTGGACAAGGCGATCCGCATCGCCGGGATCGGGCAACGGAACCTGGTCAAGGTGCCGGTGGACGAAACCCGCGCGATGACCGGCGCGGCCTTGCGCGCGGCCATCGTGGCCGATCGGACGGCGGGAATGGTGCCTGCGGGCGTCATCCTGTGTGCCGGGGGCACCAGTGTCGGCGCATTCGACCGGATTGCCGACTGCGTTGCCGTTGCAAGGTCCGAAGGCGTGCCGGTCCACGTCGATGCCGCCTGGGCAGGAAGCGCGATGATCTGCCCCGAATTCCGCAGCCTCTGGGCGGGGGTTGAGGGGGCTGACTCCATCGTTCTGAACCCGCACAAGTGGCTCGGGGCGCAGTTCGACTGTTCGGTTCAGTTCCTGAAGGATCCGGGCGCACAGGTGCGCACGCTGGGCCTGCGGCCTACCTACCTGGAAACCGCGGGACGGGAAGAGATCGTCAACTTCAACGAATGGACCGTGCCACTGGGCCGCCGGTTCCGGGCGCTGAAACTCTGGTTCGTGCTGCGCGCCTACGGCCTCGAGGGGCTGCGGACACGCATCCGCAACCATGTTGTCTGGGCACGCGAACTGCACGACCGGATTGCCGCCCTGCCGGGGGTCGAAATCGTGACCGAACCACGCCTTTCACTGTTTACCTTCGCGCTGAAGGACGATGCGGCAACCGAGGCGCTTCTGCAGAGGATCAACGACGACGGCCGGATCTACCTGACCCAGACCCGAGTCGACGGGCGATTCGCGATCCGGGTCCAGGTCGGATCGTTTGACTGCAGGCGCGAAGATGTCATGCTGGTGCAAACGACCGTCCAGGATCTGCTTGCCCCATGTTCCAGCGTGCCATCGGCCTGATTCTCGGCCTGTCTTTCCTGTCCCTCGGTCCTTTCGCCCTGGCCGAGCCGCTGCCGCAACCACTGTCCGACACGGTGTCGGACTATGCCGGGGTGCTGGATGACGCCGAAGAAGGGCGCATCGTGCGGCTTCTCCGGCAACTGCGCGACGAGACCGGGGTTCAGATGGTTGTGGCAACGATGGGCGACATTGCCGACCACGGCGGCGCGGGGATGCGGCTTGATGCCTATGCCAAGGCGCTGTTCAACGCCTGGGGCATCGGAGAGGCAGACCGAAACGACGGTATTCTGCTTCTGGTCGTGACCGGATCGCGCGAGGCCCGGATAGCGCTGGGCACAGGCTATGATGCCGTCTACGACGGGCGCGCCGCACGCGTGTTGTCGACTGCTGTCCTGCCCGAGTTTCGCGAAGGACGCATTGCCGGCGGGATCGAAGGCGGAATCCTTTCCGTGCGGGACCGCCTGATTGCGCCCTTTCTCGAGGGGCAGCCAGTCACGCTGACCGATGGTTTCGGCGAGACTGCGGCCGACCGCGACCTGTCGTGGCTTCTGGGGGTTGGGGGCGTCGGGGGCATTGCAGCCTTCGGGCTTTGGCGTATGCGAAATCGGCGCCGCTGTCCGAATTGCGGCAACGCCACGCTTCAACGCATCAACGAGGTCATCGAACCTGCCGGGAAAGCTTCCTACGGGACAGGAATCGTGCACTTGACCTGTTCGTCCTGCGGTTTCAACGAACGACAGACCTACACGATCCGCCCCGGTCGCAGGGCATCATCGTCGCGCAGCCTGACAGGGGGCAGCAGCGCATCGGGAAGCAGCCGCGGTGGATTTGGCGGGGGGCGGTCGTCCGGCGGTGGTGCAAGCGGCCGATGGTAGACAGATTGTCGGATAGGCCTGACACTGCAGCGCCACCTGACTTCAGGTTGCGCCATTCGAAACACGCGACGGCATGGCCGGCCTCGCCCCCCGGATGGAAAGCAAGGCCGGGCCGGATCACGCCGGCATCAGAAGCGCAGCGAGACCTTGGCCTTCAGGGTGGTGGCATCGAAATCGACGCCCTGACCGTCAAAGTCGCTGAAGCGGTGCTGCAGAAGCTCGCCGCCCACCGTCCAGCGGTCGTTGATGGCAGTGTCGAACCCCGCGCCAATGAACCAGCCATTGTCCGACAGATCGTTTCCGCCGACAGTTGCCGTCGCGCGGGCAGCACCTGCGGTGGCATAGATCAGGCTGTTGCCCACCTCGGTCCCGCCCATGAACTTCAGCCGGGCGATGCTGTCGATCTCGTCACCGGGCACCGAGCCAAGGTCGATGCTCGCGGTGTCATAGTCCAGTTCCGCCCCGGCGACATACTGGCCGAAATCCCAGCGATAGCCGGCGTGGATACCGCCAAGCCAGTCGTTGCCGTCAAGCCCCGCCCCGTTCGAACCGATGTCGGCGTAACCCAACTGGGCACCGGCATAGAACCCGCCCCAGTCGGCCGAAGGCGCGACCACGGGCGCGGGGGCCGCAGTCACAACCGGTTCCGGCTGAACCACGGTCGGCCCACCGGCCAGCGCGGGGCTGGCAAGGGCGGCAGTGGCAAGAAGTGCTGCGATAGATCTCATGATTTGTCTCCTTGTTCCGGCAGCCCGGTCCATGAACCGGGTCGCTCGCACTCAAGGCTGGGCTGCGGACGGGGGAAGCACAAGGCGTCCTCACGCCCCCTTGAACCGATGTGACTGGCCCGGGCAGCCGGTCGCCGATGCGTGGGGCAGAACCGGCCAATTCCTGCCGGAAAACCCCGCCTCAGGCCCGATCGGCAAGTTCCAGCCACTCCGTTTCCGCTGCCGAAAGCGCCGCCTGCCGTTCGGTCATCGCGTCGGTCGCCTTGCGGAATTTCACCGGGTCGCGGGTAAACAGATCGGGGTCCGCCAAAAGCGTGGAAAGCCTGGCGATCTCTGCCTCCAGCTTCTCGATCAGCGCAGGCAGATCCTCCAGCCGCTTCCGTTCCGTGAAGGACAGGCCGCTGGTGCGCGGGATCTCTGTCCTGGTTGCAGGCGCGGCCCGGGCAGCGGCGCGTTCCGGGGCCGGGGCTTCCGCAGCCGGACGTTGCGCCGCATAGTCGGACCAGCCGCCGGGATAGACCGTCGCCCTGCCCTGCCCCTCCAGCGCCACGGTCGTGGTAGCCACGCGGTCGATGAAATCGCGGTCGTGGCTGACCAGAAGCACCGTGCCGTCGTATTCGCCCAGGATGTCCTGCAACAGGTCCAGAGTCTCGACGTCAAGATCATTTGTCGGTTCGTCAAGGATCAGCAGGTTCGACGGCTGCGCCATCAGCTTGGCCAGAAGCAGCCGCGCCTTTTCGCCACCTGACAGGCTGCGCACCGGGGCACGGGCCTGGATGTCGTCGAAAAGGAAGTCCTTCAGATAGCCCACCACATGCCGGGGCTGGCCCCGAACCATCACCTGATCCGCCGCGCCCGAGACGCGCATCAGCGGATCGCCGGTCAGGTTCTCCCACAGGCTCGCTTCGGGGTCTAGCCGGGCGCGAGTCTGGTCGAAGACGGCGATCTGCAGGTTCGTCCCCAGAGTAACCGTGCCGCTGTCAGGTTGAATTTCGCCCGTCAACAGCTTGAGAAGCGTGGTCTTTCCTACCCCGTTCGGCCCGACGAAGGCCACCCGGTCGCCGCGCAGGACGCGCAGGCTGAAGTTGCGGATAATCACCTTGTCGCCATAGGCCTTCGAGATGTTCTCGGCCTCGATTACCCGTCTGCCCGAGGTCGGGCCGGACTCGAAGGCTAGCGCCGCCGTGCCCTGACGCCGGATCTGGGCCGCGCGATCTGCGCGCAACTGTTGCAGCGCCCGCACCCGGCCCATATTGCGCTTGCGCCTGGCCGAGATGCCCTCCACCGCCCACCGCGCCTCGGCCTTGATCTTGCGGTCGAGCTTGTGGCGCGCCTCATCCTCTTCGGCCCAGACGGTTTCGCGCCAGTCCTCGAACCCCTCGAACCCCGCCTCGCGCCGGCGCAGCACGCCCCGGTCCAGCCACAGCGTCGCCCGCGTCAGTGCCCGCAGGAAGGCGCGGTCGTGGCTGATCAGCACGAAGGCCGCGCGGGTGTCGCGCAGCTCGGCCTCCAGCCATTCGATGGCCTGGATGTCCAGATGGTTCGTGGGTTCGTCCAGCAGCATCAGCTCTGGCGCTTCGGCCAGAAGCTTGGCCAGCGCCGCCCTTCGGCGTTCGCCGCCGCTGGCGGTTGCAACCGGGGCGGCGGGGTTGAACTTCAGCCCCTCGGCCACGACCGACAGGCGGTAGTCCTGCCCCTCAGGCAGGGCCGAGGCCGCAAAATCACCCAGGGTGGCAAAGCGCGAAAGGTCGGGATCCTGCTCCATGTAGCCCACGGTCACGCCGGGGGGCACGGTGCGGGTGCCGCTGTCGGGTTCGATTAGCCCTGCCATGAGCTTCATCAGTGTCGACTTGCCCGATCCGTTCCGCCCGACCAGCGCCAGCCGGTCGCCGGGCTGGACGGTCAGCGAAACCTGATCCAGCAGGGGATTGCCGCCGAAGGTCAGCGAAACGGAATTCAGTTGCAGAAGTGGTGCGCGTGCCATGGGGGCGAGGTAGAGAGGGATTTGACCCGCGTCAACGTCTGGACGTCGCGCGCCTGTCATGTGCAACTGGCACAAGCAGACAAGGAGACCCCCAATGGCGCCCCTGGACGGCATCACCATCCTAGACCTGACCCATGTGCTGGCCGGACCGTTCTGCACGCAAAGCCTGCAAGACCTGGGTGCAAGGATCATCAAGGTGGAACGCCCCGGCACCGGCGACGACACCCGCGCCTTTCCGCCGTTTGTCCAGGGCGAAAGCGCCTATTTCGCCACGCTGAACGCGGGCAAGCAGTCGATCGCGCTGGATCTGAAGACCGAAGCGGACAGGGCGATCTTCGAACGCCTTCTGGCCCGGGCCGATGTGCTGGTGGAAAATTTCCGCCCCGGCACGATGGACCGGCTGGGCTTTGGCTGGGAGGCGCTGAGCGCCTTGCATCCCCGGCTGATCTATGCCGCCGTCTCGGGCTTTGGCCGCACGGGGCCGGATGCGATGAAGCCGGCCTACGACATGGTGGTGCAGGCCCGCGGCGGGGTGATGTCGATCACGGGGGAAACGAACGGCCCGCCGGTTCGGGTCGGGGCCTCGATCGGCGACATCGTGGCGGGGATGTTTCTGGCGCAGGGTATCCTTGCTGCACTTTATGACCGCGAAAGGACGGGGCAGGGCGCCCTGATCGACGTGGCGATGCTGGATTCGCAGCTGGCGATCCAGGAACATTCGGTGGCGATCACCACGGCAACCGGGGTGCCTCCGGGCCGGACCGGCTCGCGCCATCCGACGATAACGCCTTTTGCGACCTTCCGCGCATCGGACGGCTTCTTTGTGATCGCCGCAGGAAACGATGCGATGTTCGCCCGCCTGTGCGACGTGCTGGGGCTGAAACTGGCCGACGATCCCCGCTTTGCCACCAATGCCGCGCGCTGCGAAAACCACGCGCTGCTGAAACGCCTGATCGAGGCGGTGACCCTGGGCCAGACGGTGGCCCACTGGCTTTCGGTGCTGGACGGTGCCGGCCTGCCGACCGCGCGGGTGCAGGACATGGCCGAGGTGCTGCGCGACCCGCAGATCCTTGCGCGCAACATGGTGGTGCCTGTGACCCCGCATCCGGGCGGGCCCAGGTTCATTGCCACCGGCAACCCGATCAAGATGTCGACGCTGGACGATCCGTCTGCCCTGCCCCCCGCACCGCGACTGGACGGGGACAGGGAAGCCATCCTGCGCTGGCTGGATGGTGGCAAGGCCGGCTGACACGGGCAGCATCAGGGTGCGGGGCGCATCATATCTTGCGCGGAATTCCCGCCATGGGCTGCAAGGATCGGGGGCCTGTCGCAGGAAAAGCCCGGCCAGCTGCCGGATTGAGGGCGAAAACCGCCGCATTCCGGCATTGCTGGCCTGCTTGTCCGGTCTAGAACTGCTGGCGAACCGGAGAAACCGCCTTGACGACGCCTGCCCGCGTGGACGCAAGCACCCTGCCCGATGAACGCTGGGACGACCCGGCGCGGGGCACGATCCGATTCCGAACGTTGATTTCGGCGCCCGCCACCGACACACGCGATCTGGTCTGCGGCATCGCGCTGATGGCACCGGGCGAAACCTTCGCGCTGCATTCGCATCCTCAGGCCGAGGTCTACTTCGGGCTGGAAGGCGAAGGCGAGGTGCTGATCGACGGCAGACCCCACCGCCTGGCCCCCGGAGTGGCGCTTTACATCCCAGGGGGCGCGGTGCATGGCGTGCCACTGGCAACGACTTCGCTGAAATGGTTCTACACCTTCGCCGCCGACAGTTTCGGCGACATCGCCTACAGTTTCCTGCACGAGAGCCAGCATGACTGACGACGCACTTGTGATCTTCACCCCATCGGGCAAGCGGGGCCGGTTCCCCCTGGGAACGCCGGTGCTGACTGCCGCGCGGCAGCTGGGGGTGGACCTGGACAGCGTCTGCGGCGGGCGCGGCATCTGCTCCAAATGCCAGATCACGCCAGGCTATGGCGAGTTTCCCAAGCACGGGGTCACCGTGGCCGAGGACGCCCTGTCCGAATGGAACGCGGTCGAAGACCGCTACAAGCGCATCCGTGGCCTGAAGGAAGGGCGTCGTCTGGGCTGCCAGGCCAAGATACTGGGCGATGTCGTCATCGACGTGCCCCCCGAAAGTCAGGTGCACAAGCAGGTCATCCGCAAGTCCGCGACCGAACGTGCCATGGTCATGGACCCCGCTACCCGCGCCGTCTATGTCGAGGTGGCCGAACCCGACATGCACGAACCCACCGGCGATTTCGAACGCCTCGCGCGCGCGCTGAAGGAGCAGTGGCAGGTTGACCGGATCGAGGCTGACCTTTCGGTTCTGCGGCAGCTGCAACCCGTGCTGCGCAAGGGCGAATGGAAGGCGACGGTCGTTCTGCACAAGGGCAACCACGATGCCGCGACGCGGATCCTCGACATCTTCCCCGGCTTCCACGAGGGGCCGCTTCTGGGCCTTGCGGTGGACCTTGGTTCCACCACGATCGCCGCACATCTGTGCGACCTTTCGGACGGTCGGGTTCTGGCCTCCTCCGGTCTGATGAACCCTCAGATCCGCTTCGGCGAAGACCTGATGTCCAGGGTCAGCTACGCGATGATGAACCCCGGCGGCGATGTCGAGATGACCAAGGCCGTGCGCGAGGCGATCAACACGCTTGCCGATGCAATCGCCGGCGAGGCGGGGGTCGATCCGGCGGCGATCTACGAAATGGTCATCGTCTGCAACCCTGTGATGCACCATCTTTTCCTGGGGATCGATCCGGTGGAACTGGGACAGGCGCCCTTTGCGCTGGCCACGAGCGGCAGCCTGTCGCTTGATGCCCGCGACCTGGATCTCACGACCCTCAACCGCAGCGCCCGGGTCTATGTCCTGCCCTGTATCGCGGGACATGTCGGCGCGGATGCCGCGGCGGTGGCTTTGTCCGAAGAACCGGATCAATCGCAGGACATGGTCCTGATTGTTGACGTGGGCACCAATGCGGAAATCCTGCTGGGCAATCGGTCCCGCGTGCTGGCCTGTTCCTCGCCTACCGGGCCGGCGTTCGAGGGCGCGCAGATTTCCAGCGGGCAGCGCGCAGCGCCAGGCGCGATCGAACGGGTGGAAATCGACCCCGTTACCAAGGAACCGCGGTTCAAGGTCATCGGCTGCGATCTCTGGTCCGACGAGCCGGGCTTTGCCGAGGCGACCAGGGCGACCGGAATCACCGGCATCTGTGGCTCGGGCATCATCGAGGCGGTGGCCGAGATGCGCATGGCCGGCCTGCTGGATGCTGGCGGGCTGATCGGCGGACCTGAACAGACCGGCACGCCACGTTGCGAAGCCACCGGGCGCACGCACAGTTACCTGATCCATGACGGCAGCGCCGAGGGCGGACCACGCATCAGCGTGACCCAGGGTGACATTCGGGCCATCCAGCTGGCGAAATCCGCGCTTTATGCCGGTGCGCGCCTGCTGATGGACGAGATGGGCGTCGATACGGTTGACCGCGTGACGCTGGCCGGTGCCTTCGGCGCCCACATCAGCCCCAAACATGCGATGGTGCTGGGCATGATCCCTGACGTTCCCCTTCAGAACGTCACCAGTGCAGGCAACGCCGCCGGGACAGGGGCGCGCATCGCCCTTTGCAACGTGGCCGCACGTGACCGGATCGAGACGACCGTTCGGCACATCCACAAGGTAGAGACCGCCATCGAACCGCGGTTCCAGGAGCATTTCGTGAATGCCAATGCGATCCCGCACGCGGTCGATCCCTTCCCGAACCTCTCTGCCATCGTTCATCTGCCCGACGTAAGCTTCAACACCTCAAGTCACGGGTCCGAGGGCGGGCGACGCCGGCGGCGGGGCTGACAGGACTTCTTTCCGGGGGCCAGCCAGCCCGATCCTGCTTGCGCCAGAGGCAGACCTGTCAGCGACGAACGTCTTGCGTCGGCACGGGTTTCCCGTCACGTTCTGTGCATGTCCGACGATCGAGCCGCCGATCTCATCAAGCGTTGCGCCGCACAGGACCGCGCGGCATTCCGCGCCCTGTATCGGGGCAGCGTGGCGAAACTGATGGGAGTCATGCTGCGAATCCTGAAGGATCGCGCCGCGGCCGAAGACGCCTTGCAGGAAGCCTACATCCGGATCTGGCAGCGCGCAGGCAGCTACGACCCCGCCAAGGGACCCGGCATGGCATGGCTGGTGGCGATTGCCCGGAACCTTGCCATCGACCGCCTGCGCGCCCGTGCAGAAACGCTGAATGACCCGGGGCCTGTGGCAACGGGTGATGAGGCCGCCCGGACGCAGGCCCCGATACCTGCCCCGGAGGAGGTGTGTCGCATCGGCGACTGCCTTGCCACTCTGGAACCCGACGGCGCAGCCGCGGTGCGTCACGCCTATCTGGATGGCTTGTCCTACCTTGACCTTGCGGCACAGCATGGTGTGCCGTTGAACATCATGCGCAACAGGCTGCGGCACGACCTGCTGAAGCTGCGGGAATGTCTGGATCAATGACCGGTAGCCTGCTTTCCCCGCGCGAACATGACGAAGTGCTGGCCGCAGAACATGTGCTTGGCGTGGCCGACCAGTCTGAAAGAAGTGCGACCGAGGCGCGCATGCGGGCCGATCCCGCATTTGCCGCACTGGTCGTCGCCTGGGAACGGCGGCTGGCCGGGCTGAACGACGGTTTCCGGCACGGCCCGTCCACCGATCTCCTGCCCCGGATCGAAGCGCGGCTATTTCCGCTGCCTGCGGTGGCCGCTGCGAAGGCTGGGCGTGGACAGGGTCTCTTGCGCTGGCTGGCCGGGATGGCCGTGGCGCTGGCCCTTTTCCTTCTTGGCATCGCCACGCTCGCCCCGCCGCGCCCGGTGCTGGTGGCCACGCTGGCAACGCCCGACCACCGCCTTGCCTACGAAGTGCGGAGTTTTGGCCCGACGCTTCGCGTGACGCGGACCGCAGGCGTTCCGGCGATGGAGGGGCAGGTGCACGAACTCTGGGTCATCGCACCGGATGCAGCGCCGGTTTCGCTGGGCCTGCTTGATGCAAGGCCCCTTGAGGTGGACTATCCCGTGCCGCCACCCGGCTGGATCCTTGCGGTTTCGATCGAACCCGAGGGCGGGTCTGCCACGGGCCTGCCGACAGGTCCGCTCATCCTGACCGCAAGGCTTGGCGACAGCACCTGACTGCGGTCGCGCAAAGGTCAACCGCCCCGGAGACATGCAATGGCATGTGGCGTGATCGGATAAGGTTGCGCACTATCGCCCGTGGTCCTTCCGCCGCGCTGGCCTTGGCCGCCAACCCCATGGTTTGCGCAGGGTCGATGTTCAAGGCCAGGACCGCTGACGAAAGCGCGATCAAGCGGGCCAGCGCACCGGGGGTCAGGCAGCACGGCCGCGACACTGCAGAAACGGTCATTGGTCGGCCAGCCAGCCCGACTTGCGGAAACCGGCCTCGCGCTGGCAGGAGCCGATGATCGTGATGCCCAGGCGGGCTTCAGGGGCCGCTTGACCTTGGCACCGGCTTGGCATACCTGAAAGGCGACGCGGGTGTAGCTCAATGGTAGAGCAGAAGCTTCCCAAGCTTACGACGAGGGTTCGATTCCCTTCACCCGCTCCAGTTCTTCGGACCGCCGCCCCGACCGGGCGGCGGCTTGCTTTTGCGGGGCCGGGCTTCCATGTTTGCGGGCAGTCACCCACGGCCACCCACGGGCGATCCCTTGCCCTTGGCATTGCACCCTATCGGAAGGGAAAGTCTGATGCGCGTCGCCCTGACCCTGCTTCTGGCCACACCCTGGCTTGCGGCCTGCGTGTCCCAGACCCATTCGGCTGACCCTTCCCCCTTTGCCGGCAGTTGGGACTGCGGCGTGGCCGTCTTCCGCTTCACCGACACGACCTATGACAACGCTTCGCAGAGCTACCCGATACGCGCGGTCGCCCAAGACGGTCGCAACTTCACGCTTTGGCTTGGTGACGGTTCGACAATCGGCCTGGTCGCAGTGACAGAGACCGGGTTAACCTGGGTTTCGGGTCGCACGGGCCAACAGTTGAACTGCCGCCGCGTGAAGTAGCTTCCGTTCGCCGCGCGAACCGGGTAACCCACGGGTGGATCAATACGGGAGACTTCAATGAACACCGACATCACCCGCTACGGCACCGGCCCGCGCATGTCAGAAGCGGTTGCCTACAACGGCATCCTCTGGGTTGCCGGTCAGGTCGGCCAGCCCGGCGCATCGGTGGCCGACCAGACCCGGCAGTGCCTTGCCGAGGTGGACCGCATCCTCGCCGCCGCCGGCACGGACAAGACGCGCATCCTGTCGGCGCAGATCTGGCTGGCCGACATCAGCACCTTTGCCGAGATGAACGCCGTCTGGGACGCCTGGGTTCCGCAGGGCCACACTCCCGCCCGCGCCACCGGCGAGGCAAAGCTGGCCACGCCTGACTACAAGGTGGAAGTCATCGTTACCGCCGCGCTGAAATAGCGGTCTGCATGGGGAATTCCGGCCCGATACCCTGACTGGGGTATGCGCCGCCTGCCATGCCGGTCTAGCAGGGAAATCCAAAGGGCCAGCGCTATCTGGACCCATATCGGAATTCGAGGTTCCCCATGTCGATTTCGCCGAAACTGCTGACCCGCTCGTTCGCGGTAGGAATACTTGTCGTATCGAACAGCCAGGGCGCTACCGCGCTGACCTTGACACGCTGCAACGCGCTGAGTGATGGGGTCTATCGGCCTGTCCTCGTCGTCGAACATGACGGGGTACGCACGATCCACGCCATGGGCGAGGACGGGCTGACCCGAAGCATCATCTTCAATCCCGAGGCGGCGCTTTCATGGGCGAAGGCACGCTACGGCGCCGATGCGACAATACCTGCCGTGTATCCCGATGGCTGCGGATCGGGCGGTGGTGGCGGGGCCCCGGCTGCCATCGGCGACGACGATGATGATTATGAAGACGACGATGATGACGATGATGACGATGATGATGACGGCGGCACCGGGTTCTGACCTTGCCCGCAGATGCGTGGCCTGCGCGTTCTGCTAGCCAATGAATCCGGCGGGGGGCGCGGTCATGTAACCACGCTTCGCGCGGCGGCCATGGCCCTTGGCGCAGAGGCCACAGTCATTGCTGCGCTGGGGCGCGACGTCTATGCCTCGGAACTGGCGCCATTCTGCACGCGAATGGTGAAGGCACCCCTGCTCAGACGCCCCCTGCATCTTCGTGCGCCGCTAGGCCCTGTGGGAAGCGCGACATGGGGCGATGTCCTCGGGGGGCTGGGGCTGGGCGATCCGCGCAAGCTGCGCCGCGGAATGGCCTTCTGGCGAAAGCTGATCGTGGAAGAAGACATTTCCCTGCTCATCGCAGATCTCGCGCCTCTGGCTCTCTATGCCGCGCGAGGCCTGCGCGAGGAAGGCTGGGCGATCCGAACCGTCAACCTGGGGGTCGGTTATACCGTGCCCCCGCCCCATCTGCCCGCCTACCCGTCCTATCTGGCCGACTTTACCCGCACCTTCTTCCCCGAGGAAGAGACCCGGGATGCCATCAACCGAACCGGCGCCGCGTTCAGCATGCCCACGTTGCCCGCGCTGCCGGCGCTGCAGGATGCAGACCTGTCGCTGGCATGCAGCTTTCCGTTTCTTGATCCGTTCCGCGACAGCCGCACGCCTTCCGACCGGATCGCTACCCTTGTTCCGGCGGCAAGGGAAAGCCCGGGTTCCGGCGACGAGGTCTTCGTCTACTTCTCTACCGCGGAACTTTGTGATCCGGCGCTTGTTGACGCACTGGAACGCCTGCCCCTTCCCCGCCGCGGCTTCGTTCCCAGCGCCCCGACCGAGGTGAAGGCGCGATTGCAGGCTTCGGGGATGGTTCTGCTGGACCGTCCCGCCAGCGCCGACGAGATCGCCGCGCGATCACGTCTGATCATCCATGCCGCCCCCCATGGGACCGTCAGCCTTGCCGCGCTGGCGGGGCTGCCGCAATTCGCCGTGCCGCAACATCTGGAACAGATCTACAATGCGCGCTAGACGGCTGCGCAGGGTATTCTGGCCCACGCGCAGCCAGGTAGTCCCGATCTGCTGGAACAGATCCTTGCCGCCAGTGAAAACCGGATCATGGCCGAACGCGCCGCGGACCTGTCGGCGACGCTGCGCGGGCAACATCCGCCAGACCCGATTGCCGTTCTAGGCAACCGCCTGCACGATCTGGCTTCCGCAGTGCTTGCCGAACTCTGAGCCTCAGCCGCGCAGGAAGGCGACCAGCGCCGCGGTTGACCCGTCCTTGCCCGCAGTATCCGCCTTGCCCTCCAGCACCGGCTGGAGCGCCAGCGCCAGTTCCTTGCCCAGCTCCACCCCCCACTGGTCGAAGGAATTGATCCCAAGGATCACACCCTCGACGAACACGCGGTGTTCGTACAGCGCGATGATCTGGCCCAGGGTGAAGGGCGTCAGACGGTCATAGGCCAGCACGGTGGAGGGGCGATTGCCCGGAAACACCCGGTGCCGCGCCTGCCGTTCCAGTTCCGCCCCGGTCAGCCCCTTCCGCGCCATGATCGCGCGCGCCTCTTCAAGGCCGCGGCCGCGCAGCAGCGCCTCGGCCTGCGCCAGGCAGTTCGACACCAGAAGCAGGTGCTGATGCGCCAGGTCCGGCTCATGCCCGCGCCGCGCCACCAGGAACTCGCAGGGCACCACGCGGGTTCCCTGATGGATCAGCTGGTAGAAGGCATGCTGCCCGTTCGTGCCTGGCTCGCCCCAGACCACGGGGCCGGAGTGCGTCTCCAGATCCGACCCGTCAATCGCGACGCGCTTGCCGTTGCTCTCCATCTCCAGCTGCTGAAGATAGGCGGGAAGCCGCGCAAGTCTTTGATCGTAAGGCAGAACCGCCCGCGTGGCATGGCCGCAGATCTGGTTGTGCCAGATGCCGACCAAGGCCAGCATCACCGGCATGTTGGCCGCGAAGGGCGCTGTCAGGAAGTGCTGGTCCATCGCCCGGCCGCCGGCGAGGAACTCCTCGAACCGCTCCGGCCCGATGGCGATCATCAGGGCCAGGCCGATCGGACCCCACATGGAATAGCGGCCGCCCACCCAGTCCTCGAAGCCGAAAACCCGCGCCGGATCAATGCCGTAGGCAGAGGTCTTGTCGCGCGCGGTCGAAACGGCGGCGAACTGGGCCGCCGGATCGGCCACCTTCGCCGCCATCCAGCGTTTGGCCGTGTCGGCATTGGTCATCGTCTCGATCGTGGTAAAGGTCTTCGAGGCCACGATCACCAGAGTCGTCGTTGGATCAAGGCCTTGCAGAACGTCGTGAATGTGCGCGCCGTCCACGTTCGAGACAAAATGGCAGCGCGGCCCGTCATGGTAGGGCGCCAGCGCCAGCGTCGCCATCGCGGGGCCGAGATCGGACCCGCCGATCCCGATGTTCACCACGTCGGTGATCGGCCCGCCCTGTCCCTTGAAGGCGCCCGAGCGCACGTCGCGCGCGAAGGCCGCGCAGGCGGCACGGATCCGGCGCACCTCGGGCAGCACGTCCTGGCCATCGACGCGGATCACCGCCTCCTCGCCCGCCCGCAGCGCGACATGCAGCACCGCGCGGCCTTCGGTATCGTTGATCTTCTCCCCGGAAAACATCGCCGCGCGCTTTTCCGCCACGCCCGAGCCCTCGGCCAGTCTGACGAGGGCGGCGCGGGTGGCGGCATCGATGTTGGTCTTGGAATAGTCGAACAGCATCCCGTCGGCCGTCACCGAGAAATCGCCCGCCCGGCTTTCGTCAAACAATTCCAGGATATGGCGGCCCTTGTTCACGTCGTGAAGCCGCTGCAGGTCAGCCCATTTCGTCATGACTACTCCGCCCAATGCACGGTTGCGTTGTCGAGGACGGCCCGGACGGGCGCCTCCTGCGGGCTCAGGGTCATCGCGCGCTCCAGAGCCTCGCGCTTCTCCGTCCCGGTGATCAGGATGTGGATGTTGAACGCCTCGCGCAGCACCGGCGCGGTCAGGGTGACGCGCGGCTCGCCCGCCGCCTCGGCGCGCAACGCCATCAGGATCGGCGCGTCGGGGGCCAGCGCCTCCTCCAGCCGGTCGGCGCCGGGAAACAGGCTTGCGGTGTGCATGTCCGCCCCCATGCCCAGCAGGAGGACCGAGATCGGCAGATGCGGCCGGATGCCGTCGGCCAGCGCATCCAGCACATCCTCGGGTGTCTCGGCCGGTGCATACATCGGCACCAGCCGTGCCCGTGCTGCCCGGCCGCGGATCAGCCGCTGCCGCACAAGGCGGGTGTTCGACCGATCGGAAGATTCCGGCACCCAGCGTTCGTCGTTCAGCAGCACCGCAACATTGGCCCAATCCAGATCCACGCCCGACAACGTGTCGAAGATCGGACCAGGTGTCGTTCCCCCAGGAACACAGAATGTGGCCCGCCCCTCGCGACGCAGGAAGTCGCCCAGCTGGCCAGCGATCAGATCGGCCAACCGCAGCATCATCAGATCGCGATCGGGGTAGGTTTCCAGTTGCATTACCTGATCTCCCGCCAGCGGCGGCCGTCGCGGTGCATCAGCATCAATGCATCCTCCGGGCCCGAGGATCCGGGATCATAGATCTGCGGCCGGTCGCCGCGTGCTTCCCAGCCCTCGATGATCGGGTCGGTCCAGGCCCAGGCGGCCTCGACCTCGTCGCCGCGCATGAACAGCGTCTGGTTGCCGCGGATCACGTCCATGATCAGCCGTTCGTAGGCATCTGGCACATCTGCGGCCTCGGCGCCCAGAGCCTCGGCAAAGGACATGTCCAGCGGCACCTGCATCAGGCGCATGCCGCCGGGGCCGGGCTCCTTGATCATCACCATCAGGTTCATGCCCTCGTTCGGTTGCAGCCGGATGACAAGCACGTTCTCGTGCCAGCCGCTTGCATCGTCGAAGATCGCGTGCGGCGGCGGCTTGAAGGTGATCGCAATCTCGCTGGCACGCGCCCGCAGACGCTTGCCGGTGCGCAGGTAGAAGGGCACGCCCTGCCAGCGCCAGTTCGAGATCTGAACCTTCAGCGCGATGTAGCTTTCGGTGCGGCTGTTGGGGTTCTCGGCATGGGCCAGATAGCCTGCCTCGCCATTTCCCGGCCCGTATTGCCCGCGCACGATGTCCTCGGGCGGGACTGGCTTCAGTGCGCGGATCACCTTCAGCTTCTCGTCGCGCACGGCGTCGGGGTCGAAGTGATAGGGCGGTTCCATCGCGATGAGGCACAGCAGCTGCATCAGATGGTTCTGCACCATGTCCCGCATCGCGCCCGACTTGTCGTAATAGGCACCGCGGCCTTCCACGCCCACCGTTTCCGCGACCGTGATCTGCACATGGTCGATGTATTCCGCCTTCCACAGCGGTTCGAACAGGATGTTGGCAAAGCGGACCGCCATCAGGTTCTGGACGGTTTCCTTGCCCAGATAATGGTCGATCCGGTAGATCTGCGTCTCGTTGAAGTGCCTGGCCAGGCAGGCGTTCAGCGCCCTTGCCGAAGCCAGATCGCGACCGAAGGGCTTTTCGACAACGACCCGGCTCCAGGCATCGGCAATGCCGTGGTCGGACAGGCGCTGCGCGATGTCGCCGAACAGGCTGGGCGCGACCGAGAAATAGAAAGCGCGCACCACGTTCTCGCGCATCAGCGCCTTGAGCTGCGCCCATCCGTTTGCGCCCGTCGCGTCGATGGCAACATAGTGCAGCCGCGCAAGGAATCCCTCGATGGCAGCAGGATCCTGCCGGTCGGCCGGCACGAATTCGGCAATGGCCGCGCGCACCTGATCACGATATTCCTGATCCGTCAGCTCTGCCCGCGCCGCGCCGATGATGCGGCTTTCGGCCGGCATCTGTGCAGCAAGGAACCGACGGTAAAGGCCCGGAAGGATCTTGCGGCGTGCCAGATCGCCGGTGCCGCCGAAGATCACCAAGTCGAATACATCCACCGGAATGACGCGCGAGACCATGGGCTTCTCCTCGAACGGCTGTTAGCGCTAACGGGCGCCTTCTACAGCCTGTCCGGGCCCATGTCTAGCACCCCGAGACGCGCGGTCCAACAGCTGGCGAGATCATGCCTCCAGTTCGGCATCCCAATAGAGGTAGTCGATCCAGCTGTCATGCAGGTGGTTCGGCGGGAAGCGCCGGCCGTGGGCCTGCATTTCCTCGGCCGTAGGGGCGCGGGGTGGACGGCGAAGGGTAAGGCCGGACTGCTTAAGCGTCCTTGATCCCTTGCGCAGGTTGCAGGGCGAACAGGCGGCCACCACGTTCTCCCAACTGGTGATCCCCCCGCGCGACCTTGGCACCACATGGTCGAAGGTCAGATCGCCCTTCGCCCCGCAATACTGGCAACAGAATTCATCCCGCAGAAAAAGATTGAAGCGCGTGAAGGCCACGCGCTTCTGGGGTTTGACGTAATCCTTCAGCACGACGACTGAAGGTATCCTGAATTCCTGCCGCTGGCTTCGCACCACCTGGTCGTATTCGGCGACGATCTGCACCCGGTCCAGCACGGCAGCCTTGATCGCCTCTTGCCAGGGCCAAAGGCTGAGCGGGTAATAACTGAGCGGCCGGTAGTCGGCGTTCAGCACCAGCGCCGGAAAGTGCTTCAGCGCGGCGGGGTCGCGCACGAACTGGGTTCTGAAATCGCCGTCCATTCCGTCAAAGACTCCACGTCCTGCCCGTTGACAACCGGCCTGCAGGGCGGGGGAGCCCACCCCGTGACCTTGAACTATATATGGCGCTTTCGCCGTGGCAACCCCCTAGCGCCAGAGTGTCGCAGAGGTTTTCCACAGGCTTCCTGCCGGATTCGGGTGACAGAAGAATGACAGCTGCGGCACAGGACGCTCATCTCTCCCTTGCGGGGCATCTTCGCTGGGCGACCGCGCGAAGACGTCCCGCAAGGGTCGGATGACCGGCGGTCAGGCGGCCGCCACCGCGCGACCGGTCAGCACCTTGACAAGGTTCGCCCGGTAGGCCGGCGTGCCGTGCAGGTCGCCAATCATGTCCTCCGCGTCCACGCTCAGCCCGGAAATCGCTTGCGGCGAAAAATCCGCCGACAGCGCCGCTTCCGCATCTGCCCAGCGGAAGACCCCGTTCTGCGAGGCCCCTGTGACCGCCACCCGAACGCCATCCCTGAACTTGGCGACGAAGACCCCGGTCAGGGCAAAGCGGCTGGCGGGCTGGTTGAACTTCACATAGGCCGCCCTTTCCGGGATCGGGAAGACGACGCTGGTGATGATCTCGCCATCATGCAGGGCGGTGGTGAAAAGACCCTCGAAGAAATCGTCCGCCGCGATCTTCCGGGTGTTCGTTACCACCGTCGCGCCCGAGGCCAGCACAGCCGAGGGGTAGCAGGCGGCCGGGTCGTTGTTGGCCAGACTGCCGCCGATCGTGCCCCGGTTGCGCACCGCGGGATCGCCGATGCCGCCCGCCAGTGCCGCCAGTGCCGGATAATGCGGGCGCGCCTCGCGTGCCACCACGGCATGCGGCGTGGCCGCACCGATGTGCAAGCCCCCCTCTCCCATGCAGACGCCCTGCATCTCGGCGATGCCGGTCAGGCTGACCAGTACTCCGGGCGCTGCCAAGCGCTGCTTCATCGTCGGGATCAATGTCTGACCGCCTGACAGCCCCTGCGCGCCCTCCTGCCCCAGGGCCGCCACGGCCTCTGCGATGGTCGAGGGTTTGACGAAGTCGAAGTTGTGCATGGTATTCTCCCCTCAGCCGTGGATGGCCTGCCAGACCCGAGCGGGCGAGACCGGCATGTCGATATGGGTCACATGGGTGAATCCCCCGCGGTGCAGGGCGTCTATCACCGCGTTCACCACAGCAGGCGGCGAGCCGATGGCCCCTGCCTCGCCACAGCCCTTGACCCCCAGCGGGTTGTGGGTGCAGGGCGTCGCGCAGGAATGATCGACCCTGTAGAAGGGCAGGTCGTCCGCACGCGGCATGGCATAGTCCATGAACGAACCCGACAGAAGCTGGCCGTTCTCGTCATAGACGCAGTTTTCCAGCATCGCCTGCCCGATCCCCTGGGCAAGCCCGCCATGCACCTGGCCTTCGACGATCATCGGGTTGACCACGTTGCCGAAGTCGTCGGCCGCGGTGAAGGCGACGATCTCGACCTTGCCGGTCTCGGGGTCCACCTCGACCTCGCAGCCATAGGCACCGGCCGGATAGGTGAAGTTCGACGGGTCGTAGAAGGCCGTCTCTTCCAGCCCCGGCTCCATGTCCTCGAGCGGGTAGTTGTGCGGGACATAGGCCGCAAGCGTGATGTCCACCCAGGATTTCTCCTTGTCGGTGCCGGCGACGGTGAACTTGCCGTCCTTCAATTCGATGTCGGCCTCGCTGGCCTCCATCAGGTGGGCCGCGATCTTCTTGGCCTTGTTGATGATCTTGTTCGTCGCCTTGACCATGGCCGAGCCGCCCACCGCAAGACTGCGCGAGCCGTAGGTGCCCATGCCCATCGGCGTGTTGGAGGTGTCGCCGTGGACGATTTCCACCTGGCTTGCATCGATCCCGATCATCTCGGAGATTACCTGGGCAAAGGTGGTCTCGTGGCCCTGGCCATGCGAATGCGACCCGGTGAAGACGGTGATCGATCCCGTGGCATTGACCCGCACGGTCGCGGATTCATAAAGCCCGGCCCGCGCCCCCAGCTGACCCACCAGGTTCGATGGCGCAATGCCGCAGGCCTCGATGTAATGCGCAAGACCGAAGCCGCGCAGTTTGCCGCGCTTCTTCGATTCCGCCGCGCGCGCCTCGAATCCCTTATAGTCCGAAAGCTCCAGCAGCTTGTCCAGAGTCGCGTGATAGTTGCCCGTGTCGTAGACCACCGCGACCGGGGTCTGGTAGGGGAATTGGTCGGGCTTAATGAAATTCTTCCGCCGCAGCTCCACCGGGCTGACGCCCAGTTCGCGCGCGGCCTTGTCGATCACGCGTTCCAGCTGGAACGTCGCCTCGGGCCGCCCGGCGCCCCGATATGCATCGACCGGGACGGTGTTGGTGAAGACGGCCTTCACGTTCGTATAGATAAGCGGCGTGCGGTAGTTGCCCGCAAGCAGCGTGCCGTGCAGCCACGTCGGGATGCAGGGGGCGAACGTCGAAAGATAGGCCCCCATGTTGGCATAGGTCTCGCAGCGCAGCGCGGTGAAGTTGTGGTCGGCGTCCAGCGCCAGTTCGATCCTGGTGATGTGGTCACGGCCCTGCGCGTCCGAGATGAAGGCCTCGGACCGGCTGGCTGTCCATTTGACCGGGCGCTTCAGCACTTGCGCGGCTTTGGTGACAAAGGCCTCTTCGGCATAATGGTAGATCTTCGACCCGAAGCCCCCGCCCACGTCCGGCGCCACGACGCGCAGCTTGTGTTCGGGGATCGACAGGACGAATGCCCCCATCAGAAGCCGGATCACATGCGGGTTCTGGCTGGTCGTATACAGCGTGTGCATCCCCGAATGGTCCTCATAGTCGCCCACGGCGACGCGGGGTTCCATCGGGTTGGCGATCAGCCGGTTGTTCACCAGTTCCAGCGTGGTGACATGGGCAGCCCTGGCAAAGGCCTCGTCCACGGCGGCCTTGTTCTCTTCGACGAAACCCCAGTCGTAGCACAGGTTCGATCCGATCTCGTCATGCACCAGAGGCCCGCCCTGAACTGCGGCCTTCATGTCGATGACGGCAGGCAGTTCCTCGATGTCGATCACGACGGCCTCGGCCGCATCGCGCGCCTGATCCAGCGTTTCGGCCACCACGACGGCGATGGGGTCGCCGACATGGCGCACCTTGCCTTCCGCCAGAACCGGATGCTTCGGTTCAAGCATCGGCTTGCCGTCGCGGCTGGTCACCTGCCAGCCGCAGGGCAGACCGCCCGCGCCCGCGAAATCGGCGCTGGTGAATACCTTGACCACGCCGGGCATCGCCTCGGCATCCCGCGTGTCGATCTTGCGGATCCTGCCGTGCGCCACCTGGCTGCGGATAAAATGGGCGTGAAGCTGGCCCCGGATGTTGATGTCGTCGGTGTAGCGGCCCTTTCCGGTCAGGAACCGCACATCCTCGCGCCGCTTGGTTCTGGCGCCGATGCCTCCGTCTTTCGGCATGTCGTCCTCCCTGTTGCTGTGGCGGTTCCCGCCCTATTCGGCTGCGATCTTCGTCACGTCCTGGCCGCTGGCCGCCAGCACCGCCTTGATGATGTTGTGATAGCCCGTGCACCGGCAGAGGTTGCCTTCGAGATAATGCCGCACCTCGGCCTCGGTCGGCCTGGGATTCTCGGCCAGCAGGGCCGCCGCCGACATCACCATGCCCGGCGTGCAGAAGCCGCATTGCAGCCCGTGGTGGTCCTGGAAGGCCTGCTGGATCACCGATAGCGACCCATCGGGATTTGCCATCCCCTCGATGGTGCAGATCTCGGCTCCTGCCACGTCCTGGGCAAAGACGGTGCAGCTT
The DNA here is from genome assembly GCF_004762095.1 of Tabrizicola caldifontis. GTDB lineage: Bacteria > Pseudomonadota > Alphaproteobacteria > Rhodobacterales > Rhodobacteraceae > Tabrizicola > Tabrizicola caldifontis. The sequence goes on along the minus strand of NZ_SIJH01000006.1, from coordinate 83,507 downwards.
TTCATGGCCTTGCCGTTGACATGCACCACGCATGCGCCGCACTGGCTGGTATCGCAGCCCACATGGGTGCCGGTCAGCCCCAGCCCCTCGCGCAGGAAGGACGACAGCAGAGTGCGCCCCTCCACCTCGCCGGAAACGGCCTTGCCGTTCACGGTCATGCTGACTTTTGTCATGCCTCTCCTCCCTTGGATTTCCCTGGCAAAGATGCCGGACGTCGGCACCCGGATCTGCCCACACCCGGACCTTCAGCCTCCGACAAGACGCTTGAACCATCCCTTCTTCGGCGCGTCTTCTGCGGCGGATGCGGCCGCCTCTTCTTCGTCCGGGCCCTCGACCGCCTCCTGGAAGCGGGTGAAGAACTCGTCCGCCATCTTCTTCGCGAACCCGTCGATGATCCGGCTGCCCAGCTGGGCAAGCTTGCCCCCGACGCTCGCTTCGACATCGTAGGACAGACGGGTTCCACCCTCGACCGGCTCAAGCCGGACATCCGCGCTGCCCTTGGCAAAGCCCGCGACGCCGCCCTTGCCTTCGCCGACGATGCGCAGGGATCGGCCCTCGACGATGTCGGACAGCTGCACAAGCCCAGTAAACGTTGCGCTGACCGGGCCGACCTTCTGCTTGACCACCGCCTCATAACCCTCGGCGACCGATCCGGTCATGCTCTGGCATCCGGGAATGCACGCCTTCAGCACTTCCGGGTTCAGGATCGCCGTCCAGACAATGGCGGGCTCAGCCCGGATCTCCCGGCTGTCACTCAGCTTCATGGGTCGATTCCCTTTCTCCCTTGGGGCAGAGACTAAGCCAAACTCGCCAAAGGCTAAGCAGAATCTGGCCCCCAGGGTTGAATTTTCCGCGATGCTTCGCCGCTTTCCGCCGAACCGGGCAGCCGGGGCTTGCCGTGCCCGATGTCGGACCGCTAGAACCGCGAAAAACGTCGGAGAATGCCATGCCCCTTTCCCGTCGAAACCTGCTGGTTCTTTCCGCCGCCGCCCTGGTAACGGCCTGTGGTCGCGGAACGCCCAGCGTTTCGACCGTGGGCCGCAGCGATCTTGCGGTCGGCGCCACTCCCGAAATGATGGCTTTGGTTCGGAAATACGCGGCGGTCCACGATATTCCCGAAAGCCTGCTGCACAGGGTGATCCAGCGCGAAAGCGGCTATAATCCGGCAGCACGGAACGGTCCCTATTACGGGCTTTTGCAGATCCATCCGCAGACCGCGCGGACCATGGGCTACAACGGTCCCCCTGAAGGTCTGCTGAACGCCGAAACGAACCTGATGTATGCAGGCAAGTATCTGCGCGGCGCCTGGCTGGTGTCCGGTGGCAGCCAGGACCGGGCGGTGATGTGGTATTCGAAGGGCTACTATTACGAGGCCAAGCGGCTGGGCCTGCTGGAGGAAACCGGCCTGCGGGCCTGAGGGTCCGCCTCAACCGGCGGGGCTTTCGGCCTTCTTCTCCCAGCGACCGGAGTCCTCGGACCAGTATTGCGCGGCATGGCCTGCCGCCGTCACGGCCTTCCATTGCCGCCGCGCGGCTTGCAGACGATCAGCATCGCTGCCATCGAACAACACCCAGACCCGGTCCGAGGCCGCGATCTCTGCATCGGTTGCCTGGGCCCCGTCCACCAGGGCCATGACGCGCGCCCCGTTCACCGGCGCCCCCTGCCCCAGGAGCACGGGCTGGTCGGCATCATGCGGCCCACCCTCCAGCCCGTGGGGCAGGAAGTTTTCCTCGCCGCCCGCAAGCCATAGCGCAGCATCCAGACGCTCCAGCGCCTGCGGATCGGTACCGCGGATCATCACCCGCCAGCCCTGCGCCAACGCCCTCGGCAGAAGCAGGGCCAGCGCGTCCTGCGGGGTCGATCGGGTCAGATGATAGAACAGGACCAAACCCATCAGCGGCGTTCCTGACGGCAGGGACTGCGGATCGCGTCCTTGCGGCCGATCATCGCGGCGCGTGCTGCGTAGATGACCATCCGAAGGGAAGGAACAAGCGGCACCCCGGCGCTAGCTCCGTTCGAACCGTTCGCGGATCAGCCGGTCAAGTGCCATGACCCCCCAGCCTGTCGCGCCCTTGGGCGCTAGCGTGGTGTCGGCCTTGGCGAGGGTGGTACCGGCGATGTCCAGATGGCACCATGGCACCTCTGGCTTGACGAAGCGCGCCAGGAACTGCGCCGCCGTGATCGCCCCGCCCTCGCGGCCACCGACGTTCATCATGTCGGCGATGCGCGATTTCAGCCTCTGGTCGTAGGCCTCGCCCATTGGCATGCGCCAGGCCCCCTCGCCCTCTGCCTTCGCTGCGTCCAGGAAGGCGTTGCACAGATCGTCGTTGTTCGAGAACACCCCAGCATTCTCATACCCGAGCGCGATGATGATGGCGCCGGTCAGCGTGGCCAGGTTGATCATGCCGCTGGGCTTGAATCGCTCCTGCGCGTACCAAAGCACATCGGCCAGCACGAGCCGCCCTTCGGCGTCGGTGTTGATGACCTCGATCGTGTCGCCCTTCATCGACTTCACCACGTCACCCGGACGCTGCGCGCGGCCGTCGGGCATGTTCTCGACCAGCCCTACCAGCCCAACCACATTCGCCTTCGCCTTGCGCAGGGCCAGCGTCCGCATCACCCCCGCGACGACGCCCGCACCGCCCATGTCCATGGTCATCTCTTCCATGCCGGCCGCAGGCTTGATCGAGATGCCGCCGGTGTCGAAGACGACACCCTTGCCGATCAGCGCGAAGGGGGCTTCGTCCTTCCCGCCGCCGCGCCATTCCATGACCACCACCTTCGAGGGGCTTTCCGACCCCTGACCCACACCGAGAAGCGCCCCCATTCCCAGCTTGCGCAGCTGGTCCTCTTCCAGGATTTCGACGTGCAGGCCAAGCTCCTGCATCGCAGCCAGACGTGCGGCGAAATCGTTGGTGGTCAGCACGTTCGCCGGTTCGTTCACCAGATCACGGGTAAAGAACACGCCCTCGGCCACAGCGGCCATGGGTGCTGCCGCCCGGGCCACGGCCTCGGGGTTCGTCACGGCCAGGATCGCCGGCCCCGGCGCCTTCTTCTCGCCGGTCTTGTGGCTGTCGAAGTCATAGGCGCGCAGGGCCAGACCGAAGGCGATGTCGGCGGCCCGCGGATGCCCCTCGGCCAGGATCAGGGTGCCCCCTGCCCCATGCGCCTTGCCCGCGGCGGCCCCGGCCTTGCGGGCCTGGGCGACATCGGCCTTCTTCGGCAGACGGATCAGCTGCACCGCCTCGGCCTGAAGGCCGGCGGGCCAGGCCAGGTCAAGCGCTTCGCCAGGTTTCAGCTTGGCGAAGGCTTCGGAGCTCGCGGCCCTGGACAGCGCGCCCCTGGTCAGACGGTCCAGCCTGCGGAAGCCGGGGCTGAACGGCTGGCCCGGCTCTGCCAGAACGGCGATGCGGCCGGTCACCGCTGAAAGGGCGTCAAGATCGGGGGCGAGGAACTGGATCGGAAGCGGCTGGGCCATCGAAAACCTTCATGCGCATTGCGGGGATGTCCGCGCCTTGGCGGACCTCTGCCGGGAGGCTACAATCCGGCACCGGGAATGGCCAGATAGCAGTTTTCGCCGCGCCGGATTTCCGTTAGGGTCGCTTCAAGATGTTGTAGGGGCCTGGTCGGGCGTGTCTAGATTCGACAGATATATCCTGTCGCAACTGCTTCAGCTATTTGGCTTTTTCGCCCTCGTGCTGGTGGCGGTCTACTGGGTGAACCGGGCGGTGGGACTGTTCGATCAGCTGATCGGCGACGGCCAGTCTGCCCTGGTGTTCCTCGAGTTCTCGCTTCTGACCCTTCCGAACGCGATCCGGCTGGTTCTGCCTGTCGCGGCCTTTGCGGCCGTGCTTTACGCTGTGAACCGCCTGACGCAGGAAAGCGAACTTGTGGTGATGCAGGCCACAGGTTTCTCGGCCTTCCGTCTGGCGCGGCCGGTGCTGTATTTCGGGCTTTGCGTCATGGTCATGCAGCTTGTCCTGACCAACCTACTGGTGCCTGCCAGTCAGCGCACGCTCAGCGCGCGCAGTGCCGAGATTTCCCAGAACATCACCGGGCGCTTCCTGAATGCAGGGCAGTTCATGCATCCCGCGAAGGGAATCACGCTTTACATCCGCGAAATCACCCAGACCGGAGAGCTGATCGACCTGTTCCTTGCGGATGAACGCCGCGCCGACGAACGTGTGATCCACACCGCGCGCAAGGCCTTTCTGGTCCGTGGCGAGGTCGCGCCGAAGCTGGTCATGCTGGACGGGGCGACACAGACGCTCGCCCGGGCCGATGATCGGATGGCGATCACGCGGTTTTCCGACTTCACGCTGGATCTTGCCGGCGTGGTCAATGTGGCGGGCGGCGGGGCGCTTTCCCTGAACGCGCTGCCGACGGGTGATCTGCTGTTCCCGCGCGACGAGGTGATGGCCGCGGCCGGCGCCGCCCGGGCGGAGATGCTGGAAGAGGGCCATTCGCGCCTGGCCTCGCCGCTGCTGGCGGTGGCGGCCGCGCTTCTGGGGTTTTCCGCGCTGATGCAGGGCGGCTTCTCGCGGTTCGGCCTGTGGCGTCAGATGGGGCTGGCGGTCGGCCTGCTGATTGCTGTCCAGCTGATCTGGACATGGGCAGGCAGCGTTGCGATCCAGTCGGCCAATGCCTGGCCGATGGTCTATCTGGCACCGCTGACCGGGATCGTTCTGGCGCTGGGACTTCTGGCCTTTTCCCAGCGGCCCCGCCGCCTGAGGGGGGCGGCGGCATGACGCTCAGCCTGTACATCGCACGGCGCTTTCTTGGCACGGTGGGCCGGGTGTTCCTGATCTTCTTCGGCATCCTGATGCTGCTTGACATGATCGAACAGCTGCGCCGCTTTTCCGATGCGGGACTGGGGCTTGCGGGCGCTGCGCAGCTTTCGCTGCTGAACGTGCCCGAAACGCTGTATCGCATCCTGCCGCTGATCATGATCATGGGGGCGATCGCCATGTTCCTGGGCCTTGCCCGGTCATCGGAACTGGTTGTCGTGCGCGCGGCGGGGCGGTCGGGGCTTCGGTTCCTGCTGACACCGGTGCTGGTGTCGGTCGCGCTGGGTGCGCTGACAGTTGCGCTGTTCAACCCGCTGGTCGCGGCAACCTCGAAGGCCTATGACGCCAAGCGCGCGCAACTGTCGCGCGGCGACGGCTCGGTTCTGTCGGTCGCCGATACGGGGCTGTGGCTGCGTCAGGGGGCAGAGGACGGGCAGACGGTGATCCAGGCAGCGCGCGCAAATCCCGACGGGACAGAGCTGTTCGGTGTCACCTTCCTTGGCTTCGATGCCCGTGGCTTGCCCACGACGCGGATCGAGGCCGACTCGGCCAGGCTGACACCGGGGGCCTGGGAACTCAGCGGCGTCAAGCGGTGGGATCTGACGGCGGCGAACCCCGAATTGAACGCCATCAGCGAGCCGGGGCCGCTGCGCCTGCCCTCTGACCTTACTGCGGAACGGATACGAGACAGCTTCGGAACACCCAGCGCCATCGGCTTCTGGGATCTGCCCCGCTATATCGACGATCTGGAACGCGCCGGCTTTTCGGCGCGGGCCTACCGGCTGTGGTTCCAGATGGAACTGGCCCAGCCGCTGCTTATGGTGGCGATGGTGCTGGTGGCGGCTGGCTTCACCATGCGGCACGTCCGCTTCGGCGGCACTGGCCGCATGGTGCTGTATGCCCTGCTCTCGGGTTTCGCCATCTATTTCCTGCGAAATTTCGCGCAGGCCCTTGGCGACACCGGCCAGATCCCGATCGCCCTTGCTGCCTGGACCCCACCTGCCGCCGCCGTCATGCTGGCGCTGAGCCTGCTGCTGCACCTGGAGGATGGCTGATGGCGGTCCGTCTTCTTGCCCTGTTCGCTCTTTGCTTCACCCTCGCGCTGCCGGCGCGCGCGCAGGACCAGGCGACCCTGGTTTCGGACAGTCTGGCCATCACCGGCGACACCCGGCTGATCGCCGAGGGCAACGTCGAGGTGTTCTTCAAGGGCCGCCGCCTGAAGGCACAGCGTATCGTCTATGACCAGGCCACGGACCGGCTGGAGATCACCGGCCCGATCGTCCTGACCGAGGCGACCGGCGATGTGGTGATCCTCGCCTCGCAGGCCGAGTTGCAGGCCGACCTGACCGAAGGCATCCTGACCAGCGCGCGCCTCGTGCTGAACAGGCAGTTGCAGCTTGCCGCGAACCGGATGATGCGTGTCGCCGGCCGTTACAACGCGATGGAAACCGTCGCGGCGTCGTCCTGCAAGGTATGCGAGGGCGACCCGACCCCGCTGTGGGAAATCCGCGCACGCCGCGTGGTGCATGACGAGGTGGAACGCCAGATCTATTTCGACCACGCGCAATTCCGGCTGGCCGGCGTTCCGGTTTTCTACATTCCGCGCCTGCGGATGCCCGACCCCACGCTCGACCGGGCGACGGGCTTCCTGATGCCCACGGTCCGCACCACGTCGGATCTCGGCACAGGGGTGAAGATTCCCTACTTCATCGCCCTCGGCCCCTCGGCCGACCTGACGGTGGCACCCTACCTTACCTTCCGCAACAGCACGACGCTGAATCTGCGCTATCGTCAGGCCTTTGCCACCGGCCGGATCGAGCTGAACGGGGCAGTCACTCAGGACAGACTGATCCCCGGTGATCCGCGGGGGTATCTTTTCGTCGATGGCGCCTTCAGCCTGCCGGCGAACTTCGGCCTGACGATCAAGGGCCAGACCGTGTCCGACCCCGCCTATCTGCTGGACTACGGGATCGCCAACCTGGACCGGCTCGACAGCCGCCTCGAAATCAGCCGCACCCGGCGCAACGAACACATCTCGGCCCGGATCATCAGTTTCCAGACACTGCGCGACGACGAGGACAACACTACCATCCCCTCGATCGTGTCTGACCTGACCTTCCATCGCCGCTTCTCGCTGGGGGCGGTCGGCGGCGAAGGCGGCCTTCGACTGCAGACGCACAACCACTATCGCAGCTCGACCAGCCCCATCGACGGACCAGACAGCGACAACATCGCTGACGGCCGTGACCTTGGCCGGATCTCGGCGCGGATCGATTGGCGCAAGAGCTTCCTGCTGCCCATGGGAATCGAGACGACGATCCTGGGCGAGGCGACGGCCGACGCCTACAGCATCGCCCAGGATGCCAGCTACGAAGGCCGGACGACACGCACCCATGGCAATGTCGGGGTCGAATTGCGCTGGCCCTGGGTTAAGGTCGGCGATGGCGGGGCGACGCATGTGATCGAGCCGGTGGCGCAGTTCATCTGGGCTTCGTCCGATGCCGAAACCCTGCCGAACGAAGACTCGGTTCTGGTAGAATTCGACGAAGCCAGCCTGTTCGCGCTGGATCGCTTTCCGGGATCGGATGCCGTGGAACGCGGTCCGCGGGCCAACCTGGGCGTCAGCTGGACGCGACACGACCCCGATGGCTGGTCGATGGGGGTCATGGTGGGGCGTGTCTACCGCGAGGCGGACCTGAGCCAGTTCGGTCCGGCTTCGGGCCTCGCCGGGCAGCGATCGGACTGGCTAGCAGGGGTGAACTTCACTCTGTCGAATTCCGTGGCCCTGACCGCGCGTGCCGTTCTGTCTGATGACCTGGACCTGACCAAAGGCGAGGCGCGCGTAACCTACAGCGGCGCGCGCACTTCGCTTGCCGGTTCACTGATCTACGCGGTCGAGGATCCTATCGAAAACCGGCTGGAACCCACGCGCGAAGTCACCTTTGACGCACGGCAGAAGCTGGACCCGAACTGGACGGCCAAGCTGTCAGGTCGCTACGACTTTGTTGCCGATCAAGGCACGGTCGCCGGCCTGGGAGTGGAGTTCCTGAACGAGTGCCTGCGCTTCGACGTTTCCCTCTCGCGTCGCTTCACATCCTCGACTAGTGTGAACCCGACGACGGACTTCAGCCTGTCGCTGGATCTGGTGGGCTTCGGCGGCAGCGCCAAGGGCGGGCCGGCGCGAACCTGTCGCAGGTGACGGCACAGAAACGAGCGGGCAGAGACCTGCAGGCATTAGACGGATGGCGGGAAGAGCGGCAAAGGCAATGGCATTTTCCTTTCTGAAACGGCGGGTGGCGGCGATTCTGTGCGGGGCGCTTCTCGCGGGGCCCGTGCTGGCGCAGGATCTGTTTGCCCCGCGGCTGTATGTCAACGACCGCGTCATCACCGAATACGAGGTGCAGCAACGGGCCATGTTCCTGCAGGTGCTGCGTGCGCCCGGAAACCCCGAGGAAGAGGCGCTGAAAGCCCTGGTGGATGACCGCCTGCAACAAACCGAAGCCAAACGCCTTGGCCTTACCCTGACCGAGGACGAGGTGCGCCGGGGCATGGAGGAATTCGCCTCGCGGGCCAACCTGACGGCCGAAGGCCTGATTGCCGAATTCGAAAAGGTCGGGATCTCGGCCGAAACCTTCCGCGACTTCGTTTCGGCGGGCCTTCTATGGCGCAAGGCGGTGCGCGCCCGGTTCCTTGGCCAGGTGCCGATCAGCGAAAATGATGTGGATCGCGCGCTGGAAGCCTCGGCCCGGCCGCGCGCCCTGCGGATCCTGGCGTCGGAGCTGGTGATCCCAGTACCCGAGGGCAGCGATGGCCGCGAGCAGATGGCGCTGGCGCAGCGTCTGTCCGACACGATCAGCGGCGAGGCGGCGTTTGCCGCAGCCGCGCGCCAGTATTCGGCGGCCTCCACGGCTGGCAATGGCGGGCGCCTCGACTGGATTCCTCTGGCCAACCTGCCCGGCCCGATTGGCGCCGCGGTGCTGGCGCTCGGCCCAGGCGAGGTATCGGATCCCGTGCAGGTTCCGGGGGCGGTCGTCCTGTTCCAGCTGCGCGACGTGGCGCGCGATGAAAGCGCCGAGCCGATCGCGGTCACGGTGGAATGGGCGGAATTCCTGGTGCCGGACGACGCCGCGGAAATCGCCCGCATCCGCGCGGCCGTGGACACCTGCAATGACCTTTACGGCCAGGCAAAGGGACTGCCCGAAGACCGTCTGACGATCACGACCCAGCCAGTGGCCGAAGTCCCGGGTGATGTGGCTCTGGAACTCGCGCGGCTGGACCCCGGCGAAAGCTCGGTTGCGCTGACCCGTTCGGGTTATCGCCGCTTCCTGATGCTCTGCGGCCGCCAGCAGACGCTCGAGGAACCGCCGACCCGCGATCAGGTGCGTGAACGGGTGATCAACCAGAAGCTCGAGGGCATGGCCGCGGGCTATCTGGAAGAACTCCGCGCGGCTGCGATCATCCGCGAGCCGTGATGGCCCCCGTTGTCCTGAGCTGCGGCGATCCGTCCGGGATCGGGCCGGAGATAGCCGCCAAGGCTTGGGCTGCCGGTGAACGTTTCGTCTGGCTGGGCGACCCGCGGCATCTGCCGGAGGGAACCGCCTGGCGCGAAGTGTCCGAGGGCGAGGGGGTCACGGACGGTCCGCTTTGCGTTCTGCGCCATGACTTCCCGGCCTCGGCCCTGCCGGGCCGCCCCGATCCCGCGAACGCGGGCGGCGTGGTTGCAGTCATCGAACGCGCGGTTGGACTTGTCCGGTCCGGTGCCGCGGCCGCGCTTTGCACCGCGCCAATCCACAAGAAGGCGCTGAAGGACGGCGCAGGTTTTGCCTTTCCCGGCCATACCGAGTTCCTGGCGCATCTGGCCGGAACCGACCATGTGGTGATGATGCTGGCCTGCCCCGAGCTTCGCGTCGTTCCCGCCACCATTCACATTGCGCTGTCCGAGGTGCCGAAAGTGCTGACGCCGGCCCTGCTGGAAACGACCATCCGTATCACGCGGGACGGGTTGATCCGCGACTTCGGGATTGCCGCGCCGCGCCTTGCCGTCGCGGGCCTGAACCCTCACGCCGGAGAAGGCGGCGCCATGGGTCGCGAAGAACTTGACTGGATGGCCCCGCTGATCGCGCGGCTTTCGTCCGAAGGGATGGCGATCCGCGGGCCACTGCCAGCAGATACCATGTTTCACCCGGCGGCGCGCAAAGGCTATGACGCCGCGATCTGCGCCTATCACGACCAGGCGCTGATCCCGATCAAGACCATCGACTTCGCCGGGGGGGTCAATGTTACGCTGGGCCTGCCCTTCGTGCGAACCTCGCCCGATCACGGCACGGCCTACGACATCGCCGGTCGCGGCATTGCCGATCCGGCAAGCATGATCGCAGCCTTGCGCATGGCGCGCCACATGGCTGATGCCCGGCGGGCAGCAGCAGGGGGCTGTGGTGGGCACGATTGACGGTCTGCCCCCGCTGCGCGAGGTGATCCGGTCGCATGATCTGGTGGCGAAGAAGCAACTTGGCCAGAATTTTCTTCTGGATCTGAACCTTACGGCAAAGATCGCACGTTCGGCCGGCGATCTGACGGCCTGCGACGTGCTGGAGGTCGGCCCCGGTCCCGGTGGCTTGACCCGCGGCCTTCTGGCCGAGGGGGCACGGCATGTGGTGGCTGTGGAAAAGGACGCCCGTGCCCTGCCCGCCCTGGCCGAGATCGCGGCGGCCTATCCGGGGCGGCTTACGGTTCTGCACGGCGACGCGCTGGAACTCGACCTCACCCAGCACCTGAAGCCTCCGGTCAAGATCGTTGCCAACCTGCCTTACAACGTTGGCACCGAGCTTCTGATCCGGTGGCTGTCGCCCCCAGTCTGGCCGCCGATCTGGTCATCTTTGACGCTCATGTTCCAGAAGGAGGTGGCCGAACGGATCGTGGCCAGGCCACGGACAGAACATTACGGACGGCTGGCGCTGCTGGCCCAATGGCGCTGCGAGGCACGGATCGTGATGACCCTGCCGCCCGAAGCCTTCACCCCCACGCCCAAGGTTCATTCGGCCGTCGTGCAGCTGACCGCCCTGCCCGCGCCGCGCTTTCCCTGCGATTTCGCGGTGCTGCAGCGCGTGACGGCCATGGCCTTCAACCAGCGCCGCAAGATGCTGCGCGCTTCGCTAAAGGCATTGCGGCCGGATATCGAGACCGTGCTCGAAAGCCTGGGCATCCCCCCGACCGCACGGGCCGAGGAGATCGGTCTGGAACAGTTCTGCGCCCTTGCGCGCGCGGTATCCTAGAAGCAAGCATCCCGAAGAGCCGTCGCCTCAGGCCGCCTTCTTCATGCTGAGGACACGGGCCATGGTCTCACCCATGGCGCTGGGGTTCGGGGCCACGGTGATGCCGGCCGCTGTCAGGATTTCCACCTTTTCCTGCGCCGATTCACCGAAGGCGCTGATGATGGCGCCCGCATGGCCCATCTTGCGGCCCTTGGGTGCCGAAAGCCCGGCAATATAGGCCACAACCGGTTTGGACATGTGGTCGCGCGCATAGGCAGCAGCTTCGGCCTCCTGTGGGCCGCCGATTTCGCCGATCATCATCACTGCATCGGTTTCGTGATCATCTTCAAAGAGTTGCAGGATGTCCTTGAAGCTGGAACCGTTGATCGGGTCGCCACCGATGCCGACTGAAGTCGAAACGCCGATCCCCAGGGCCTTCATCTGGGACGCGGCCTCATAGCCCAGCGTCCCCGACCGGCCGACGATTCCAACCCGACCCGGCATATAGATGTGTGGCGGCATGATCCCCATGAAGCCCTTGCCGGGACTGATGATCCCGGCACAGTTGGGGCCGATCAACCGCATCTTGCGGGCCTCGGGATAGCGCTTCAGGAATCGCTTCACCCGCATCATGTCCTGGCTGGGGATGCCGTCAGTGACGCACACTGCCGTGCGGATTCCGGCATCGGCCGCCTCCATGATCGCATCGGCGGCGAATGGGGGCGGGACAAAGACAAGGCTGGCTTCCGCTCCTGTCGCCTCGACCGCCTCGCGCACGGTGTTGAACAGCGGCCGGTCGAGGTGAGTTTCCCCGCCCCGTCCGGGCGTGACGCCGCCCACGACATTGGTTCCATGGCGGATCATGTCGGCCGCGTGGAAGCTGCCGATCCGCCCGGTGATGCCCTGCACGATGACGCGGGTCTTTTCGGTGATGAGAATGGCCATGGGTTCCTCCGTCAGGCGGCTTTGCGGGGGCGGGCGGCGACGGCCGCGGCGGCGGCTTCGGCCAGAGTGTCTGCGGAAATCAGCGGCAGGCCGGACTGGTCGATGATCCGGCGGCCTTCCTCGACATTGGTGCCCGCAAGGCGCACGATGACGGGCAACGACAGACCAAGCTGGCGGTAGGCGGTGACCACGCCCTCGGCCACCCAGTCACACCGGTTGATGCCCGCGAAGATATTGACCAGCACGACCGACACGTTCCGGTCGGCCAGAACGGTCTGGAAGGCCTTGACCACGCGCTCGGGGCTGGCGCCACCGCCGATGTCCAGGAAATTGGCGGGTTCCCCCCCGGCCAGCTTGATCATGTCCATCGTGGCCATCGCCAACCCTGCACCGTTGATGATGCAGCCGATGTCGCCCTCCAGCCCTACATAGGCCAGACCATGGTCGCCTGCGGTGCTTTCCCGCGGGTCTTCCTGGCTGCGGTCGCGCAGTTCGGCCACCTGAGGTTGCCTGAACAAGGCGTGGGTATCAAAAGACATCTTCGCATCCAGTGCCACCAGGTCGCCCGACCCGGTGATAACCAGCGGGTTTATTTCCACCATAACCGCGTCAAGGTCGCGGTAGGCGCGGTAGCAGGCCTTCAGGATCGTCACCATCTGGGCGATCTGGCCGCCTTTCAGGCCCAGCTGGAAGGCCAGTTCGCGCGCCTGGAACTCGGTCAGGCCAACGGCGGGGTCAATGGTCATGCGTCGCAACGATTCCGGGTCGGATTCGGCCAGATCCTCGATCTCCATCCCCCCGTGCGCCGAGGCGACGATCATGATCCGCTCGGATTTCCGGTCGAGGACGAAGCCCAGATACATCTCGCGGGCAATGTCGCTGGCCGCCTCGATCCACAGGCGATAGACGCCCTTGCCGTTCGCGTCGGTCTGCTTGGTGACAAGCTGCTTGCCGAACAGGCTTGCGGCGAAACTGGCGACCTCATGTTCGTCGCGGCACAGCTTCACGCCTCCGGCCGCCCCCCGACCGCCGGAGTGGATCTGCGCCTTCACCACCCAGGCGCTGCCGCCCAGTTCCCGCGCCCGATAACCTGCCTGTTCGGGGCTGTAGGCCAGCCCACCGCGCGGTACCGGCACACCAAAACGGGCAAGGATTTCCTTGGCCTGGTATTCGTGGATGTCCATCGTGGTTCCTCCTCCATGCTGCCGCTTGTCGCTGCCTTGCGGGCGCTCCGCGCTGACCTCGGCGAGACCGCCCGCAAGGAAGGGATGAGCGACCTACTGCGCCGCGATCGCCTCGGCGATCACCAGCACGTTGCGCGCCATCTTCTCGCTGGCGGCGTCGATCATCTTGCCGTCGAGGCTTGCGGCTCCCTTCCCCTGCGCCTCGGCCAGTTTCAGTTCCTCGATGATGCGGCGGGCCTTCGTGACCTCGGCATCCGTCGGACTGAACACCTCGTTCGCAAGGGCGACCTGACTGGGGTGGATCGCCCATTTCCCCTCGCAGCCCAGGGCGGCCGCGCGGCGCGCAGCGTCCCTGTAGCCCTCGGGGTCGGAAAAATCACCGAAGGGGCCGTCGATGGCGCGCAGACCATAGGCGCGGCAGGCAATGACCATGCGGCTGATCGCGGCGTGCCACTGGTCGCCCGGATACATCGGATTCAGACCGCCGATGTTTACCGTACGTGCCCGCATGCTGGCGGCATAGTCCGCCACGCCGAAATGCAGCGCCTCCAGCCGGCCGCCAAACTGGGCGATTGTCTCGACATTCGCCATGCCAAGGGCCGTCTCGATCAACGCCTCTAGGCCCACGCGGGTGCGGTAGCCCCTGGCCTGCTCGATCTGATTGACCATCGCCTCGACCATGTAAAGATCGTCGCGCACGCCCACCTTGGGCACCAGCAGGGTATGCACCCGGTCTCCTGCCTGCTCCATCACATCGACCACGTCGCGATACATGTAGTGGGTATCAAGACCGTTGATCCGCACGCTGACGGTCTTGCCTTTCGCCGCCCAGTCGATGTCGTTCAGCGCCTGAATGCAGTTCCGGCGCGCCTGCTCCTTCTCGGGCGGGGCGACCGCATCCTCGAGGTCCAGAAAGACGTAATCCGCAGGTCCTTCGGCCGCCTTGTCGATCATCGAGGGGTTCGAGGCCGGAACGGCAAGTTCAGACCGCTGAAGCCGCTGCCGGCGCAGCGGGTGAAGAGTGTGGCTCATCGTATTGACTTTCCTGTTTTATTCCGCCGCCATCAGGGCCTGAGCAGGCGCAGATTGCGCATACCAGGCCTGCGCTGCAGCAACGCCCGACCCCAGCTTGACATCCGCGCCGGCCTCGACCAGCGCCATTTCGGCCACCGCAAGCGCCGTGAGGCACATGCCTTCGTTGAGGTCACCCAGATGCCCGATGCGGAACACCTTGCCGGCAAGCCGCGCAAGGCCCGACCCGAACGATGTGTTGTAACGGGCATGGCCGATGCGGATCACCTCGCGCGCGTCCACCCCTTCGGGCACCCTGATCGCCGTCACCGTATTAGACGCAAGCGAAGGATGCTCGGCACAGGTCTGCAGGCCCCACGCCGCCACGCCGCGTCGCACGCCCTCGGCCAGGCGGGCATGACGGGCGATGACATTGTCCAGCCCTTCGGCATGGATGCGGTCCAGTGCGACACGCAACCCGTGCAGGATCTGCGTTGGCGGGGTGTAGGGAAAATAGCCGGTTTCCGCCGTCATGGCAAAGTCACGGAATTCGAAATAGGCACGGCGAAGGGTCGCGCTCTCTGACGCCTTGAGCGCCTTCTGACTGACCGCAAGGATACCCAGACCGGCCGGGCACATCAGGCCCTTCTGACTGCCGGTCACGGCCAGGTCCACACCCCAGTCATCCATGCGGAAGTCGATGGAGCCCACCGAGGAGACGCCATCCACGAACAGCAGCGCATCATGAAAGCAATCATCCAGCGCCTTGCGCACGGCAGCCACGTCACTGGTCACGCCGGTTGCGGTTTCGTTGTGGGTCACGAAGACCGCCTTGATCGCGCCCTTTCGGTCGGCGGCCAGGCGGCGGGCGAACTCTGACACCGGCGCGCCGGCCCCCCACGCGACATCGATCACCTCGACATCAAGGCCCAGCCGCGTGGCCATTTCCGCCCAGAGGGTCGAGAACTGGCCGTGCCGCGCCATCAGCACCCGGTCGCCGGGGTTCAGGGTATTGGTGATCGCCGCCTCCCATGCCCCCGTGCCCGAGCCGGGAAAAAGCATCACCCGCGCAGTCCCCGTCCGGAAGACGCGCTTCAGGTCGGCAAGGATTCCCAGAACGAAGGCGCCGAATTCAGGTCCGCGCTGGTCCTCCATCGCCACGTTCATCGCGCGGCGGACAGGTTCGGGAACATTGGTCGGGCCGGGAATGAAAAGGTGATTGATGCCGGTGCGCATGGGTCTCCTCCGTTTGCACCACCCCTGCCATCGCCCGGAAGATGTGCAAAGGCAAAGCGGGTCTAGCTGTGAATGCGAAGATTTACAGAAGGTATTTTCAGTAATATTGTAAATCTGACAGATCCCGATTTGTGTGCGACAGTATGCAGAAAACCTTCATCGGCCCGCATCTGCGGCGCCTTCGGTTGGAGCGGGGCGAGACGCAAGGCACCATGGCACGCAAGCTGGGAATCAGCGCCTCTTACGTCAACCTTCTGGAAAACAACGAAAGATCCGTTTCAGTCCAGGTTCTTCTGCGGCTTTTCGAAGCCTACGGCGTCGACTGGCGCGAGATCGTGGAGGAAGACGGGGCCAGCCAGCTGGCCGACCTGCGTGCGGCCTTGCAGGATCCAATCTTCGACATCCGCCCCGATCTGCCGCAACTTCGTGCTGCTCTGGTGCATTCTCCCGACCTTGCCAGCGCCTTCCTTCGGCTGCATCGGGCCTTCCAGGCGGCGAATGACCAGCTTCTGGCCCTGAACGAGGGTGAAACCGCCACGATTGCCCCAACACCCGAGGCCGCAGTCCACACGGTCTTCCGCCGCCATCGCAACTACTTTCGCGAACTGGAAGAGGCAGCCGAACGCTTCTGGGAAACCCCGGTCGAACGGGACGAGGTCTATACCGCGCTAAAGGCGCGCCTGCGCGACCGGCTGGGCATCGCGGTGCGGCTCGCGCGGGTAGAGGAACTGCCCGACACGCTGCGCCAATATGACGAGGCGCGCCGCGAGATCCTGTTGTCCGAGGCGATGGACCACACCAACCGCACTTTCCAGCTGGTCCACATGTGCGGGCTTCTGGAACAGCGCGCGCTGCTGGACGGCATCGTGGACCGTTCGGGCATTAGCGACCCGCGCGGGGTAGCGCGGTTGCGGGTGGAACTGGCGAACTATTTCGCTGCCGCGGTGCTGATGCCCTACGCCGCCTTTCTGGCCGAGGCGCGGGCGACGAAATATGACCTCGACCACATCGCCACCCGCTTCGGCGTCAGCTTCGAGCAGGCCTGCCACCGCGCCACCACGCTGCAACGCGAAGGTGCGCAGGGTGTCCCGTTCTTCTTCCTGCGTATCGACAAGGGCGGCAACGTGACCAAGCGCTTCAACGCGACCGACTTCCACCTGGCCGAATATGGCGGTGCCTGCCCCCGGCTCGATGTGCATACCAGCTTCAGAACACCCGGCAAGATCGTTCCGCAATTCGTCGAGATGCCGGACAAATCCCAGTATTTCGTATTTTCCCGCACCGTTGACCGGCCGACCTGGATTCGCCACGCGCAGGATAACCGGCTGGCCGTTGCCATGGGCTGCACGATCGACCACGCTGCAGAGATCGGCTATGCCGAGGGTTTCTCGCTTCCCAGCGCAAGGATGGTGCCGATCGGCATCAACTGCCGCATCTGCCCGCGCGCGAACTGCGACCAGCGCGCGCATCAGGCGGTGGTACTGACCCAGCCAGTCGATGTAAGACGGCGTGGGGCGACCCGGTTCGACGGATAGCGCCGCCTTCACCCCCCGGACCTGATCCTGAACCTCTGGTGTGAGGCGAGGCCCCGGATCATGGCCGGGGCGGGCTCACCCCTTCACCCTGTGGTTCAGCGGATCGTAAAGTGGCGCCAACGTCACCTGGGCTGGCACCCGTTCCGATGCGACTTCCAGCTCGTAACTGCCCGACAGGACAAAATCTTCCGTTACCCCGTCCGGGTGGCGGACATAGCCCATGCCGATGCTTTTCCCGACCGTGTGGCCATAGCCGCCAGACGACAGCCAGCCCACGCGCTGGCCATTGCGATAGATCGTCTCGCGGCCAAGCAGCACGACCGACGGATCGGCAGTGAAGGTGGCCAGACGCTTCTTCACCCCTTCGGCCAGTTGCGCCGCCACGGCCTGGCGGCCGATGAAATCGATGCCCGACTTCATCTTCACCGCCCAGGCAAGGCCTGCCTCGACCGGGGTGTGGTCCGGCCCGATATCCGCCCCCCACGCGCGATAGCCCTTTTCCAGCCGCAGCGTCTCGATCGCGCGGTAGCCGGCCAGCACCGGTGCGCCCTCGCCTGACATCAGGGCCTCATACACGGTCACCGCCACCTCAACCGGCATGTGCAGCTCCCAGCCAAGCTCGCCGACGTAGGTCACACGCAGCGCCAGAACCGCGCAGCCGGCGACAGAAATCCAGCGGGCCGTGCCGAAGGGGAAGGCGGCGTTCGACAGGTCATCCGGCGAATGGCGCGACAGGATCTCGCGCGACGTCGGCCCCATCAGCGACAGGACAGCCATCGACGACGTGATGTCGGAAAGGTGAACCTCGCCCTGCAAATTCCTGGAAATCCAATCGAAATCATGCGTGGCAAAGCCGGTTCCGGTAACGATGTAGAACTCGCGCGGCCCCAGCCGGGCGATGGTCAGGTCGCATTCGATCCCGCCTTTCGCGTTCAGCATCTGGGTGTAGGTCAGGCTGCCTTCCGCCCGGTCGACATTGCCCGCCGCGATCCGGTTCAGCGCCCCGGCCGCATCGCGGCCGGTCAGGCGGAACTTGGCGAAGCTGGTCTGGTCGATCAGCACCGCATGCTCTCGCGCCGCGCGGTGTTCGCGGCCAACGGCCTCATGCCAGCCAGGTCGGGCCATCGAATAGCGGTCCACGGCCTCTTCGCCCGGGCCAGCGAACCAGTTCGGACGTTCCCAGCCCAGCTTCTCGCCAAAGCAGGCACCGGCCGCCTTCAGATGGGCGTAAAGCGGAGAGCGGCGTAGCGGCCGGGCCGAGCGCATTTCCTCGGCGGGCCAGGCGATGGTGTAGTGCTTGGCATAGGCTTCCAGCGTGCGGGTTCGGACATAGTCAGTCACCCGGTGCGGAGGGCCGAAGCGGCGAATGTCGACAGGCCACAGGTCGAAGGGCGGTTCACCCTTTGCCACCCATTCCGCCAGCGCCATGCCCGCCCCGCCACCCGAGGCGATGCCGAAGGCATTGAATCCTGCGCCGACATAGAAGTTGCGCAGTTCCGGGGCCTCGCCCAGGATGAAGTTGCCGTCGGGGGTAAAGCTTTCCGGCCCGTTCAGCAGCTGCTTGACCCCTGCATGGGCCAGCGCCGGAACCCGAGCGATGGCATCGTCCATGAATTGTGCGTAATGATCGAAATCCGGCGTCAGTGTTTCGAAATGAAAGCCTTCCGGAATGCCCTTTACCGCCCAGGGCTTAGGGTTCGGCTCATAGCCCCCCCAGACAAGGCCCCCGACCTCTTCCTTCCAGTAGGTGCGCCGGTCGGGGTCGCGCAGCGTGGGCAGGGTCGGGGTGACGCCCTCGATCCGCTCGGTGATCATGTACTGATGTTCGACACTGACCAGCGGCACGTTGACCCCCACGGTCGCGGCCAGATCGCGGGTCCACTGTCCGGCGCAGCAGACGACCTTTTCGCATGCGATGGTGCCGAAGGGTGTCTCAACCCCCTTGATCCGGCCATCTTCGACAAGAATCCGGGTGACAGGGGTGTCCTCGAAGATGCGCACCCCGGCCATGCGGGCACCCTTGGCCAGTGACTGGGTGATGTCCGAAGGGTTCGCCTGGCCGTCGGTCGGCAGGTAGGCCGCGCCAACCACATCGTCGATCGTCATCAGCGGCCACAGATCCTGCGCCTCTTTCGGCGTCAGAAGGTGCATCTCCAGCCCGAAGGAATGAGCCGTCGTGGCCTGGCGTTTCACCTCGGTCCAGCGGTCGGCATTACAGGCCAGGCGCAGGCCGCCGTTCATCTTCCAGCCGGTCTGCAACCCGGTCTCGGCCTCGAGCGTGCGGTAAAGGGCAACGGAATGGCCCAGAAGCTGGGTGATGTTGGCCGAAGTGCGCAACTGCCCGACCAGTCCGGCGGCATGGAAGGTGGTGCCGGAAGTCAGCTTCTTCCGTTCCAGAAGCACGGTGTCGGTCCAACCCAGCTTGCCCAGGTGATAGGCGACGGAACAGCCGACGATGCCGCCGCCGATGACGACGGCGCGGGCGGTGGAAGGAAAATCGGTCATGGCAGAATCCTGAAGGCGGCCAGCGCCGCACGGTAGGTGTCAAGGTAGCCGGCCGTATAGGCGGCATAATCGAAGTCGAGGTCGGAATGGATTTCCTGCACCATCGACCACATTGCCTCACGCAGCGCCGCCGCCGCCTTCATCGCGCGGTAGCGGCGCCACAGGTCGGCATCGGGCGAGGTGCCATAGTAGGCGGCTAGAAGCCATTCTTCCTGCGTCATGTCGAGGCCCGCATTCGCCGCAAGCCCCCCAAGGTCGAACAGGGGCGACCCCCAGCCGGCATAGTCCCAGTCGATCAGCCACATTCGGGTGCCGTCGTGCAGGAAGTTCGCGGGCAGAAGATCATTGTGGCCGAAGACCAGCTCGATCCGCCCGACGGCCCGTTCCAGCTCGGCCGCCTCGTCCAGCAGGCCGGCAAGCGCCGGGCGATGAGGAGAGCGGCCCTCCTTCAGCGTGGCGGCATAGTCGCGCAGGACATGGAAGACCCAGAAGGTCAGCGCCGGGCCGCGCAGGTGGCGCGGAATGTCGCGGTGCGCATGCATGACCAAGGCAAGCGCCTGTTCTAGCATCTCCTGGTCGCGCAGATCCTCGGCGCTCATCGTGCGGCTGGCGACAAAGTCGATCACCAGCGCGCCGGGCTCATGGTGCAGGACGGCGGGCGAGACCCCGGCAGCATGCGCCGCACGGCTGGCGGCCAGTTCGTTGAAGCGCATGATCTGGTGCACGGGAATGTCGTCGCCGATGCGCACCACGGCGCGGCCTCTGGCATCGGTGACGAGAACATTCAGATTCGTGATTCCGCCGCCAAGGGGTTCGGCGCGGGGCGTGCCGGTCCAGATCGGCAGGGAAAGGGCGCGCGCGATCGGGTCGGTCATGCGTCCATCACCGGAAGCGGGGCCGTCCCGTCGCAGGCAAGGGAAAATTGCAGGCAAGGCATTGCGACATCTCCGAAGCAACAGGCCAATGTTTCGCCGTGGTCGATCGTCCTGTCAAAGCCGATTTCGCAATCCGACCGGGGGCGGAGGGCTGGCCCCGCCTTGCCCCGACGGGACAGCCCGCGGCGCTTTCAGGTGGTTCGCAGCGACGGCAGCGCGGCGATCAGCGCGCGGGCAAGGTCTTCGGGTTGCAAGGGCTTGGCCACGACACCGGCAAAACCCTTCGCGCGGTAGTCCTGAACCTGGTGCGTCATGGCGTTCGCCGTCACGGCCAGCGCGACCGGAGGCGCACACCCCGTAGCCTGCGCCGCTGCCTGCATGGCAGAAAGCGTTGCCAGCCCGTCGCAGCCCGGCATGGCAATATCCAGAAGCACGGCGTCGAAGGGCGCCTGCTGCCAGCGCCGGATCGCGGACGCGCCATCCGGCAGGATCTCGGCCTCGATGCCCAAGGCGCGCAACACGCCGTGCAGGATGATGCGGTTGGTTGCATTGTCCTCGGCCGCCAGCACCCGAAGGCCGGCAAGGTCGGGCAGCCGGGCCGCATCGCCCGCTTCGAACGGGCCTTCGTGCCGGGGCAGCCCAACTTCAACCCGCGCCGAAAGGCCCTGGCCGGGCGCGCTGGACAGCACCACCTCGCCCCCCATCAGCTGCGCAAGGCGCCGCACGATCGTCAGGCCCAGCCCGGTGCCGCCGTGTTGCCGGGCCAGGCCGCCCTGGCCCTGGGTGAATTCCTCGAAGACCTGTTCCAGATCGTCCTCTGTCATGCCCGGTCCGGTATCGGCGACCTCCATCACCAGCCGCTCGGCGTCCGTTGCGTCGATCGAAAGCGAAACCTCGCCGCGGTCGGTGAACTTGACGGCATTGCCGACCAGGTTGTGCAGGATCTGCGCCAGCCGCTTCTCGTCGCCCAGACGGATCTGGTCGCGCTTCTCACCCCGGCAAACCAGACGCAGTGCAAGCCCCTTTTCCCCGGCCTGAACGCGATGAACGCCCAGGACACGATCGACCAGGCTGCAAAGATCCAGCGGGCGGCTGTCCAGTACCAGACGCCCCGCCTCGATCTTGGCAAGGTCCAGGATGTCGTTGATCACGGCCAGCAGATGATCGCCCGATTCACGGATGATCCCCAGCATCTCGCGCCGGTCCGGATCCTGTTCCTGCCCTTCCAGGACCCGCGCCATCCCGAGAACGCCGTTCAGCGGCGTGCGCATCTCATGGCTCATCGCGGCCAGGAAGTCAGACTTTGCCCGGTTCGCGGCCTCGGCCGCGATCATCGCTGCGCGCAGCCGCTCTTCGTTTTCTACGGCATCGGTGATGTCCGTCAGGGCGCAGACAACCGATAGCCTGGTGTCAGGAGCTGTCAGGCGGGCCGCGTTGACCAGGATCACCCGGCGGCTGCCGTCGGGCCAGCGGATCGCATGCCGCATGTCCCGCCCGACGCCCTCGCCCGACATGGCGCGCATCAGGGGCAGGTTCGCCTGGCCGGCTGCGCCAGGATCGGCCGCTTCAATCAGCATCCGCGGCAGGTCATCTCCGGCGGCGATCGGCCGGCCAAGCACGGCTTCGGCCGCGGCATTGGCAAAGACGATGCGCCCGGCGCCATCGATCGCAACGATGCCCGAGACCGACGTTTCCATGATCCGCGCCAGCGTGTCGCGTTCGCGCGCCAGCGCCGCCTCCAGGGCCTTGGCAGCCGAGATGTCAAGATTGACGCCGCTGGTGCGGATCGGCCGGCCCGCCGCGTCCCATTCGATGGCCTGCGTCCGGGACAGGATCCAGACCCAGTGCCCGTCGCGATGGCGCAGGCGTATCTCGTGCTCGATCTGCCACTGGCCGGCGGCGAAGGCCCGCGCCTCGTGCTCCAGAAGATCGCGCTTGTCATCAGGATGCAGCAGGTCCAGCCAGACCGACAGCGGCATCGGGTTCAGTTCTGCCGCGCGATACCCCAGGATTTCCGCCCAGCGTTCGCTGACCAGGGTCACGCCGGTGCGCATGTCGTGTTCCCAGGTGCCGACCTGTGCCCCGTCAATCAGCCGCGACAGGCGCTGTTCTGCCTCGATCCGGGCGGATACATCCAGCGTCACCCCCGAGATGCGCCGCGGCGTTCCATCGGACCGGCGCGCCAGCACACGACCGCGCGACAGCAGCCAGACCCAGTGTCCCTGTGCATGCTGCATCCGGCAAAGAAAGTCGAAATCGTCCGCCCCGCCTTCGAACAGCCGGCGCCGCTCTTCCAGAACACTGAACCTGTCCTGATGGTGCAGAAGGCGGAACAGATCGGCGATCGTGGCAGATCGCCCGTCATGGCCGAGCATTGTCCGCCAGCGGTCGTTGATCGTGGAAAGGCCCTGGTCGATGTCCCAATCCCAGACGGCAAGTTCACCGCCGTCCACGACCTGTTGCAACCGCCGGTCCGCCAGACGGCGTGCGGTGATGTCCTCGTAACCCCCCACCGTTTCCCGGCCGGGGGTAGAGCGTTCGCGCACCAGGATCAGCCGGCCGTCGGCCAGTTCGTCCTCGCCATCCCAGGGTTCGGTCAGACCGCGGTTCAGACGCCGCTGCAGGGCTGCGTCATCGCGTTCGCCCGGCGGGCCGAACACGCCGTGATCTATCGCGGCGCGCAGCAGGTCGTCATACAGCGCGCCAGGCCGGATCCGGTCGGCGATCCGCGAAAAGACGCGCGTGTAGGCGCTGTTCCACAGCACCAGGCGGTCCTCGGCATCGAAGATGGCAAAGCCATCGTCCAGTGCCTCGATGGCCGACAGGAAGCGGGAGCGGGTTTCCTCCAATGCCTTCTGTTCGGCCAGCAGGGCCGCCTCCTTGGCGCGGATCTCGGTCA
Source organism: Tabrizicola caldifontis (assembly GCF_004762095.1). Classification (GTDB taxonomy): domain Bacteria; phylum Pseudomonadota; class Alphaproteobacteria; order Rhodobacterales; family Rhodobacteraceae; genus Tabrizicola; species Tabrizicola caldifontis. Next base: position 60,279 of record NZ_SIJH01000006.1, on the reverse strand, counting down.
CATCCTCGATCAGCGCCCAGACAAGGCGGCGGCCGTTCGGGTCGATGCTCATGAAGCCGCGCAGCACGGCCGGAAAACAGCTGCCGTCCACCCGGCGCAGCCGCGCCTCCAGCGGGCCGTAGACGCGCTGTTCGCGCAGCGCGTCGATCGCCGGCCCGATCACCGCCATCGCATCGGCTGGCAGAAGGTTGCGCAGATGCAGGCCCGACGTTGCCTTGGGGTCAAGGCCGAAGACCTTCTGGAAGGCACGGTTGGCATCCAGAAGCTCGCCCGTGTCATAGTCGTTCAGAAGGATCGGATGCGGGCACATCTCGAAGAAGGCGGTGAACTGGCCTTCGCGATAGGCAGCCATCGCGCTCGGGGTTTCAGCTGCCGCCAGATCGCGGATTGCCGCGACCAGGCCGACGCGCGCGCCGGACCTGTCCTGCGGCAGTTGCGCGACCGAGACTTCGTACCAGTGCGGCGCGACCAGCGAGGCAAGCCCCACGCGACGGGTGACGCGGGTATGGGGTGCCGGCGGGTCGGCAACGATCTGCCCCAGGACACGCGCCAGCGCCTCGGGCAGAACCTCGGCCAGCGGACGGCCGATGCCGGCGCGGACCAGCCCGGAAAGCCACGGCAGCTTGTCGCTGTGGCAGGCAAGGATCGTACCTTGTGGACAGATCTCGATCACGAGATCGGGCAGCGCCTGCAAGGTTGCCTCAAGATGTTGCCGCATGGCCGCTTCTGCCGCTGCCGCCTCGTGGCGCACCAGCACCGCCGAGACCGCATGCCCCACGCTGGAAAGCAGTCCGACCTCATCCTCGGTCCAGATGCGGTCGGGAACCTGACTGTCGTAGCCGATAACGCCGATCAGACGTTCGCCGTCCATCAGCGGCAGCATCAGCGTGGACCAGACCCCGATCTCTTCCAGGAAACGGCGTTCCGGCATGTCGGGGGGCAGATCATTGCGGTTGGCAATGCGCACCTGCCTTCCGGCAACGAAAGCGGCGTGCCAGCTTGCCCGCACGGTGGGCGACAGCGCCTGCATCCGGGGTTTCAGCGGCGTCACCCCAGGCGCGACCCATTCATGGCTGTTGTAATGCGTCCCGTCAGGGCGGTTGCGGAACAGGAACACCCGGTCCAGACCGAAAGCCATTCCGATCCGCCCAAGCACCTCGTCCAGGGCAAGGTCGATCCCGTCGCGCCCGGGATCGAGCAGGCGGTTCATCAGGTCGATGACCAGAAGCTCGGTCCGCACCGGACGCGCCGCCGCCAGGTCAGGCCTTTTCGTGCGTCCCATGCTGCCCCTGCCCGTCAACCATGCCGCGAGTATTCGTCAGATGCGCCTGTCCCGCAACCCCGGGCGACTGCCTTGGGCCTGAGGGAGAACCAGCAGCAGCGAGCCGACGCCAACGACCGCCCCGGCATTCGGGCCTTTCGACCGGTCAGGTCACGGGCATTCGGCTTTCCGCCATGCCGGCATACCAGCTGGCCCCGAAGGGAATGGCGGCGTCGTCGAAATTGTAGGCCGGATGATGCACCATCGCGGTGTCCCCGTTGCCCAGGAAGATATAGGCCCCGGGCCGTTCGTTCAGCATGAAGCTGAAGTCCTCGGCCCCCATAAGGGGCGCGGTGTCGGTATCGACATGGCCCGAGACCTCGGCCGCGACCTTCGCCGCGAACTCGGTGTTCTCGGGGGTGTTGATTGTCACCGGATAGCCGCGCTGGTAGTTGATCTCGGCCCGGGCGCCAAGTGCAAGGGCCGTACCCTCGACCACCTGCGCCAGCCGGGTTTCGACGAAATCCTGCACCTTGGGGTCCAGCGTGCGGACGGTGCCCTTCATCTTGACCGTCTGCGGAATGACGTTGTGCGCCGGGCTGTCGGTTTCAACCGTGCAGACTGATACGACCACCTGCTTCATCGGATCGACATTCCGGCTGGCAATGGTCTGTATTGCCACGATGACATGGGCCGCGACCACCGTCGTGTCGATGCAATCGTGCGGCTTGGCGGCATGGCCACCCTTGCCCGTCACCGTGATCTCGAACTGGTCAGCTGCCGCCATCATCGGGCCGGGGCGGATCGCGAAATGGCCCACCGGGATGCCGGGCATGTTGTGCATCCCGTAAACCTCCTGGATGTTCCATCGCGTTATGAGACCATCCTGCACCATTTCGCGGCCGCCGCCGCCGCCCTCTTCGGCGGGCTGGAAGATGCAGACCACGGTGCCGTCGAAATTCCGCGTTTCGGCCAGATACCTGGCCGCGCCCAGAAGCATGGCCGTATGTCCGTCATGGCCGCAGGCATGCATCCTGCCCGGGGTCTTGGAGGCATAGGGCACACCGGTCTGTTCGGTGATGGGCAGCGCGTCCATGTCCGCGCGCAGGCCGATCACCCGTCCCCGGGTGTCGGACCTGCCCCTGATCACCGCCACGACACCGGTGCGGCCGATACCTTCCACCACCTCGTCACAGCCGAAACTGCGGCACAGACCGGCCACCTTTGCCGCCGTCCGATGCACGTCGAACTGAAGCTCGGGGTGTTCGTGGAAATCGCGGCGCCAGGCGGTGATTTCCGGCAGAAGTTCGGCAAAGCGGTTCTTGGGCGGCATGTCAGGTCTCCTTTGCGAGCAAGCTGATCCTTTCCCGAGGGATCGGCAAGAGGTCTTGGCGCCTGCCTTGATGCTGCCAAGGATTGCAGGCACTGTCCCCCATGATGAAACAGACTGCCACATACACCTGCACTGCCTGCGGCGCCGCCTATCGCAAGTGGGCCGGTAAATGCGACGCCTGCGGCGGATGGAACACGATTGCCGAAGAGGCGCCGCTGTCCACCGGGCCCAAGGCCCTGGGGGCCAGGGGGCGGGCCATTCCCCTGTCCGACCTTGCCACTGACGAGGCCCCCCCGCCCCGCGCCGCATCGGGAATCGGCGAACTGGACCGTGTGCTAGGCGGCGGACTGGTGCCTGCCTCGGCCATTCTGGTGGGCGGCGATCCGGGGATCGGGAAATCGACCCTGCTGTTGCAGGCGACTGCCAGCTTTGCCCGACAGGGGTTGAAGTGCCTCTACATTTCCGGCGAGGAGGCCGCCGCCCAGGTTCGGATGCGCGCCCAGCGGCTTGGCCTGGGCGATGCTGCGGTCCAGCTTGGGGCGGAAACCGCCCTGCGCGACATCCTGACCACGCTGGACACCGAACGCCCGGCGCTTGCAGTGATCGATTCGATCCAGACAATGTGGCTGGACAGCGTCGAGGCCGCGCCGGGCAGCGTATCCCAGGTCCGCGCCGCTGCGCACGAACTGGTGACCTTCGCCAAGAGACGGGGCGTCGCTGTGGTGCTGGTCGGCCATGTCACCAAAGAGGGCCAGATCGCCGGACCCCGCGTCGTCGAACACATGGTCGATACCGTCCTGTATTTCGAGGGCGAGCGGGGCCACCAGTTCCGCATCCTGCGCGCGGTGAAGAACCGCTTCGGACCGGCAGACGAGATCGGGGTCTTCGAGATGACAGGCACGGGCCTTGCCGAGGTGCCGAACCCATCGGCTCTGTTCCTGGGCAACCGCGACCAGCCGGCGCCCGGGTCGGCCGTCTTTGCAGGTATCGAGGGCACCCGCCCTGTGCTGACCGAGATCCAGGCCCTGGTCGCCCCATCCACCCTTGCAAGCCCGCGCCGCACCGTGGTGGGGCTGGACAGCGGCCGCGTCTCGACCATTCTTGCCGTGCTCGAGGCCCGCTGCGGCATTCCCTTCGCCGGGCTCGACGTGTTTCTGAACGTCGCGGGGGGGCTGCGGGTCTCTGAACCTGCCGCCGATCTCGCGGTGGCCGGCGCGCTTCTGTCGGCGCGCGAGGATGTGGCGATCCCGCCCGACATGGTGCTTTTCGGCGAAATCAGCCTTTCGGGGGCGCTGCGGCCGGTCGGGCAGACGGAAAACAGGTTGAAAGAAGCCTCGAAACTTGGTTTCTCACAGGCGACCTTGCCCTCGCAGTCCAGGATAGCCGAGGGCGAAACCATGACAATTAGGCGGATGCCGGACCTGACGGCCTTCGTGGGTGAAATGTTCGGGGCAGGATAAGCCTTCGCAAGAAACCGGGAATGGGGACTGAAGTATGGAAAACTTGACCGCGGTTGATGGTGGTGCAGCGCTCATCATCATCATCTCGTCGATCCTCGCCTTCTCGCGCGGGCTGGTGCGGGAACTGATGGCGATCCTGGGCTGGATCGGTGCCGCCATCGCCGCCTACTACTTCGCCCCCACGGTCCAGCCGCTGGTCAAGGAGCTTCCCGTTGTGGGAGAGTTCCTGTCCGACAGCTGCGAGCTTTCGGTCGTCGCAGCCTTTTCCGGCGTCTTCGTCATCGGCCTGATCGTTGCCGCACTGTTCACGCCGCTATTTTCCGGTGCGGTGCAGCGGTCGGCGCTGGGCGGCATCGACCAGGCGCTTGGCTTCCTGTTCGGTGCTGCGCGGGGTGTGCTGCTGATCGCCATCGCATTCATCGTCTATGACCGGGTACTCTCGACCAACCCGATCCCGATGATCGACGAATCGCGCACGGCGCTGGTCTTCGCCAACTTCCAGAGCAAGATCGACGAGAGCATCCCCTCGGACGCGCCGGGCTGGATCGTTGACCGCTACAACGAACTGACCAACATCTGCGCCCCCGGGGTGGCCCCGGTCACCCCAGAAGCGGCCCCGGCACAACCTGCGCCCCCGGCGACCGGGAACTGACGAGGCGTATCCCTGATAGCGTTTCAGGGCGTGACACCGGGGCGCGGCTGCCGTAAATGACCGGCAACCGCGCCTAGACAGGAGTCGGACGAATGGCCCCCTTCCGCTCGCATCCCTTTGATGACGACAAGCTGAAGGAGGAGTGCGGGATATTCGGCGTGATCGGCGTTGCCGATGCGTCTAACTTCGTCGCCCTCGGCCTGCATGCCCTGCAACATCGGGGGCAGGAAGCCGGGGGGATCGTCAGCTACCACCCCGACCATGGCTTCAACTCGGCCCGCCGCTTCGGCTATGTCCGCGACAACTTCACAAAGGCCGACGTCATGGACACCTTGCCGGGGTCGCTGGCCATCGGCCATGTGCGCTATTCCACCGCGGGCTCGAAAGGCGCGACAGCCATCCGCGACGTGCAGCCGTTCTTCGGCGAATTCTCGATGGGCGGTTGCGCCATCGCACACAACGGCAACCTGACCAACGCGGCAGCCCTGCGCCGTGAACTGATCGAGCGCGGGTCGATCTTCCAGTCCTCCTCGGACAGTGAATGCATCATCCACCTGATGGCGCGGTCGATTCAGAAGACGCTTGCCGAACGGATCAAGGATGCGCTGCGCCGGGTAGAGGGCGCGTTCAGCGTGGTCGCCATGACGCGCACCAAGTTGATCGGCGTGCGCGACCCGCTTGGCGTGCGCCCCCTGGTGCTGGGCCGGATCGGCGATAGCGGCTGGGCGCTTTCGTCCGAAACCTGCGGGCTCGACATCATCGGCGCAGAATTCGTGCGCGAGATCGAACCGGGCGAAATGGTGGTGATCGAAAACGACACTGTCCATTCCACCCGCCCCTTCGCCCCTGCCTCTCCGCGCTTCTGCATCTTCGAGAACGTCTATTTCAGCCGCCCCGACAGCATCATCGGCGGCCGTTCGGTCTATGAAACCCGCCGGCAGATCGGGGTGGAACTTGCGCGCGAGGCGCCGGTTGATGCCGATCTGGTGTGCCCGGTGCCGGATTCGGGCACGCCGGCCGCGATCGGCTTTGCCCATGAAAGCGGCATTCCCTTCGGCATGGGAATCATCCGCAACCAGTACATGGGCCGCACCTTCATCGAACCCACGGATCACATCCGCAACATGGGCGTGCGGCTGAAGCTGAACGTCAACCGCGCGCTCATCAAGGGCAAGCGGGTGATCCTGGTCGATGACAGCGTGGTGCGCGGCACGACCAGCCGCAAGATCAAGGACATGATCCTTGAGGCCGGCGCCGCCGAGGTCCATTTCCGCATCGCCTCACCCCCCACTGCCTGGCCCTGCTTCTACGGCGTGGACACGCCCGAACGGTCCAAACTCCTGGCCGCCACGATGAGCGAAGACGAGATGCGCGACTGGATCGGTGTCAACTCGCTAAAGTTCATCTCGCTCGACGGGCTTTACCGCGCTGCTGGCGAAACTGCCGGCCGCGATCCGAAAGCCCCGAAGTTCTGCGATGCCTGCTTCTCGGGCGATTACCCGATCATCCCCTCGGACAAGATCGAGGAGGGCTTCCAGATGAAAGCGGCAGAGTGAGCGGGCCTTCCCTTCCGTTCTCCATCACCGTGCCTTCCCTGTGCTGCCAACACATCGCAGCCGCAGCGCCTGAGACATGAATCGCATCCAGGGCGTGCGCAAGCGAATGAAAAGTCCGCCGTGTCCGAACCCCGGCGCCCCTTGCCCTTTCCTCTCTGCGCAAATATCCCACGGGGGTCCGGGGGTGTGAAACCCCCGGACCGACATCAGCCACAGGACCGGACATGACCCAGAAGATCGCCCTCGTCACCGGCGCCTCGCGCGGCCTCGGGTCTGCAATGGCCGAACAGCTGGCCCTGCGTGGCTGGCATGTGGTGGCGGTTGCCCGCACTGTGGGCGGCCTGGAGGATCTGGACGACAGGGTGAAGCGCGCGGGCCTGCCGGGCGCGGGCGGGCTGACCCTTGCGCCGATGGATGTGACAACCGACGATGCGATGCGCCATCTGTGCCGGTCGATCCATGACCGGTGGGGCGGGCTTGGCCTGTGGGTCCATGCCGCGATTCATGCCGCGCCTCTTGCCCCGGCGGGTCACATCGACCCGAAGGACTGGGACAAGTCCATCGCAACCAACACCCGTGCCACGGGGATGCTGATCCCTATGGTTGAACCGCTGCTGCGCGCCCATCGGGGCACGGCCCTGTTCCTTGACGATCCCCAGGCAGGAAAACCCTTCTTCGGCGCCTATGGCGCGACGAAAGCTGCCCAGATTGCCCTTGCACGCAGCTGGCAGGCCGAGACGGCGAAACACGGGCCCAGGGTCATGATCCAGACACCGGCGCCCCTGCCCACCGCCACCCGTGCCCGCTTCTTCCCGGGTGAAGACCGCGCAAGGCTCGCCGACGTCCAGGCAGAAGCCGCGCGTCTGCTCGACCTGCTCTGAGACCGGGGCTCTTCCGCCCTGACGGGCGTCATCGCCCGCGAGTAGGCCCCTCAGGGCCGAAGAGCGGCCCCTAGGGCAGCATCGATCGCCGACCACAGTGCCTCGACCGGTTCGATCCCGACCGAAAGGCGGATGAAACCCTCTGCCACTGCATCGCCCCAGCGCGCCCGGCGTTCCGCTGCCGAATGCGTGGCGCCGAAGCTGGTTGACTGAGCCAGCAACGGACAGGCCGCAAGGAAACGCTCCGCCAGCCCGGCATCGGCCAGCTCGAAGCCGATCAGAAAGCCGCCATTGGCCATCTGCCCGCCCACGGCCCAATGCGACGCATCGCCAGGCAAGCCGGGATAGCGCAGCCCCTGCACGGCCGGATGCGCCGCCAGCCGCCCGGCGATCACCGCGGCCGAGGCGCACATCCGTTCCAGCCGCAGCTCCAGCGTCTCGATCCCACGGTGAACCAGAAAGGCCTCGAACGGCCCCGGAATCGCACCCGCCATGCGCCGCCAGTCGCGCACCCGAGCCATGAGCGCGAAATCACGCCCCGCCACATGGCCGAAAAGCACATCTGAATGCCCCGCCGGGGCCTTGGTATCGGCGGCGACCACCAGATCACAGCCCAGATCCAGCGGGCGCTGCAACAGCGCCGTCATCGTGGTATTGTCGGCGATCACCCTGGCGCCTGCGGCCTTTGCCCGGGCCGCCACCTCGGCAATGTCCACCACATCCAGCCCCGGGTTCGATGGCGTCTCAAGATAGACCACCGCAGCGCCAGAGAAATCGGTCGTGGCATAATCGCGGGTGGCGATCTGCACGACCTCGATTCCCAGCGGCACCAGGAAGCCGTCGGACAGGATGCGCGTGACATAGTACCCGTCAGCGGGAATCACCAGGCGGTCCCCGACCTTGAGCGTGGCGAACAGTGCAGCCGCGATGGCCGCCATGCCGGAAGGGAATCCCGCAACCTCGGCCCCTTCCAGTATCGCAAGCTGCGCCTCGACTGCATCCCAGCTGGGGTTGCCATTGCGGCCGTAGAACTGCCCGCCAGACTGCACGGTGGGCAGATGGAAGGTGGCCGAGGCGACGATTGGCGGCACGATCGGGTCGCCCTGCCCCAGCGCCGGCTTGCGATGATGCAGAAGCCGCGCAAAGCGGGCGGCGGTGTCGTCGGTCAATGCCGTCACTCCAGCCGGGCCGGGAAGCCTGGGGCGCGCAGATCGGTGTGCAGCAGATCCTCCAGCAGTTTCGCAATCATCGGCGACTGCGCATCGCCGCCATAGGCCGCCCGGGCGGCGATGTAGGTCTGATTTGTCATGCTGGCGAGGTCGAGCGGAACACCGAATTCCTTGCCGAACTCCAGCGCAAAGCCCAGATCCTTCAGTGCCAGGTCGATATTGAAGGCGATGTCGTAGCTGCCGTTCAGGATCAGCGCGCCTTCGGTCTCGTGTACAAAGGAATTGCCGGACGAGGCCTTGATCGCATGCCAGGCCTGAGCGAGGTCAAGCCCCCCTCGCCTTGCCAGCATCAGCGCCTCGGAGGTGGCCTTCAGGTGGATGAAGGCCAGCATGTTGGTGATGACCTTGATGATCGACGCGCTGCCCAAGGGGCCCATGTGGAAGATCTTGTCGCCCATCGCCTGCATCGCGCCGTGATGCAGGTCGAACAGGTCGCGGTCGCCACCGGCCAGCATGGTGATCTTGCCCTGATGTGCCAGATGAACCCCGCCAGTCACCGGCAGTTCCATCATGCGCACCCCCGCTTCGGCAGCGATGGCGGCAAGGCGCAAGACCTCGTCTCGGCCAAGGGTGGACATCTCCACCCAGCTTGCCCCGGACTTCATGTGCGGCAGGATGTTGCGCAGCACCTTTTCCGAAACGGCCGGGGATGGCAGGCAGGTGATGACATGATCAACCGCCGCCGCCAGATCCTGAGCGCTGTCGGCCAGCGTCGCGCCTGCGGCGACAAGCGGTGCGGCAAGGGCGGGATTCAGGTCGAAGACCGTGACCTTGAATCCTGCCTTCACCAGACAGCCGGCGCATGCGGCCCCGAGATTGCCAAGGCCGATATATCCGTAATGCATGATGTCCCCGATCGGATGGGGGCGGGACCGGCCCGCCCCGTAATGGCCGGTCTCAGGCCTCGCCGTAGCCGACGATGCCCTTGACCTCACAGAAGTCGTGGATGCCCCAGTCGGCATATTCGCGTCCGTTGCCGGACTGCTTGTAGCCGCCGAAGGGGGCGAAGGTGTCCCAGTCGGGATAGTTCAGGTTTACCGTTCCGGCGCGCAACTTCCGCGCCACGGGCCTTGCTTCCTCAACCGGGCCAGCGATGTAGGCGGCAAGGCCATAGACCGTGTCATTGGCCTGGGCGATGGCGTCCTCGATGCTGTCATAGGGTTGGATCGCCAGCACCGGGCCGAAGATCTCTTCCTTCGAGATGGTCATCGAATTGACCACATCGCCAAAGACCGTGGGCCGCACGAACCAGCCGCGGTTCAGGTCGGCCGGCCGGCCGAGGCCGCCCGTGACCAGCGTGGCGCCCTCGTCGATCCCGGCCTGGATCAGGCGCTGGACCTTTTCGAACTGCAGCTTCGACACCAGCGGGCCCATCTCGGTAGCCTCGTCGCGCGGATCGCCGACCTTGATCTTGTCCGCAGCCTCCTTCGCGATCTTCAGCGCCTCTGCCTGGCGGTCACGCGGCACCAGCATCCGGGTCGGTGCGTCGCAGGACTGACCGGTGTTCGACATCACCGCAGTGACGCCGGCAGAGATGGCCTCGGCCAGATCGGCCGTGGGCAGGATGATGTTGGGCGACTTGCCGCCCAGTTCCTGGGCCACGCGCTTGACGGTAGGCGCGGCCGCCGCGGCAATCGCGGTTCCGGCGCGGGTCGAGCCAGTGAAGCTGACCATGTCCACTTCGGGATGTTCAGACATCCGCGCACCGACCTCGGGCCCCGCGCCATGAACCAGGTTGAACACCCCCGGCGGTACGCCTGCATCATGGCAGACCTGCGCAAAGAGCGTGCCCGAAAGCGGCGCGATTTCCGAAGGTTTCAGCACCATGGTGCAGCCGGCAACCAGGGCCGGGGCCACCTTGCAGGCAATCTGGTTCATCGGCCAGTTCCACGGCGTGATCAGCGAACAGACACCGATGCCTTCATGGATGATCCGCGTCGTGCCGCGGTTGTATTCCCATGCGAATTCCTCGGCCGCCTTGATCGTGCTTTCGATATGCACCTGCCCGGCCCAAGCCTGGGCATTGCGCGCCCATGTGATCGGGGCGCCCATCTCGGTGGACATGACCTGGGCGAAATCCTCGTATCGTTCGTTGTAGATCTCGAGGATGCGCTTCAACAGGGCGATGCGCTCTTTCACAGGGGTGTAGGTCCAGCCGTCAAAGGCGGCGCGGGCCGCGGCGATGGCGCGGTCGGCATCTTCGCGGTTGCCCATGGCGACTTCGCAGACGATTTCCTCGGTCGCCGGGTTTTCGACGCCCATCCGGGCCTTCGAAATGGGGTCCACCCACTGGCCATTTATATAGAATTTCAGCATGTTGGCGGGGATCATTCAGACCTCACTTGAAGTAGATGTTGAAGCGGGCGCGGATCGCGCGGTCGATCTCTGGGTCAACGCGGCAACCGGCTTTCGACAAGATATGGTTCTTCCGCGCAATGGCGGTGTCAAGCAGAAGCGGTTTGCCTGCCTCTGTCCATTCCTTGGGCGACATTCTGTTGGCCGTTTGCGGATAGATGTACTCGGTCTGCATCAGCCTCAGCGTCTGGTCCGACCCGAGGTAATGCCCGGGCCCGCCCAGACAGACCTCTTTCATCGCGTCGATGCTTGTGGTGTCAGGGGTCACGTCGATTCCCCGCACCAGCCGCATCGCCTGGCCCAGCAGGTCATCGCCCAGGATCAGGCTTTCCAGACAGAACCCCAGCAACGAGGCATGCATCCCAACCGCCTCATAGCACATGTTCAACCCCGCAAGGCCCGCCAGCGCGTTGGTGATGCCCTGCTCCCATCCGGCCTGCATGTCGGGCAGCTTCGAGTCGCTGATCCCGCTGGCTGCTCCGCCCGGAAGGCCATAGAACCGGTGCATCTGCGCGCATCCTGCCGTCAGCAGCGCCTGCTCGGCCGACCCGCCCGACATGGCGCCCGTTCTCAGATCGGAAACAAATGGCCAGGTTCCGAAGATTGCCGGCGCACCGGGCTTGATGGCGTTCACATAGACCACGCCCGCCAGGCATTCGGCCACCGCCTGCACGATGGCCAGCGCGATCGGCGCAGGTGCGGTGGCTCCGGCCTGCCCGGCCGACAGTAGCAGCATCGGCATACCCCGCCGGACACAATCTTCCATCGTGACGCAGGATTCCTCGGCGAATTTCATCGGCGGCACGACGAAGCAGTTGGAATTGCTGACAAAGGGGCGTTCAAGCCACTTCTCCTCGCCGCCCGCGACCATGTAGATCATCTCGAAACAATCGGCGACATGCGAGGGGTCGGAAAAACTGGTGCCCACATGCTTCACGGTGCCGGCCAGGCAGGCGTAAAGCGTATTCAGATCCATCTCTCGGTTATCCGCCACATCGCGGCAGACCATGGTGCGCTGGTAGAAGTTGATGTTGTCCAGGTTGTCCACCAGCCGCGCCGCATCATAAAGATCCTGCGCGGTGCTGTCCCGATACTCCAGCGTCACCGGATCGACGACATGCACCGCCGCACCTGCCGTGCCGTAATGCACGTTGCTGCCGGAAAGGTGAAGGTCGTGCCTCGGGTCTCGGGCGTAAAGCGTTATGTCGCGTGCCGCAATGGCCAGCATGTCCTCGACGAGGGCGCGGGGAAAGCGGATACGGCCATCCTCGCCCAGTATCGCGCCGGCTTCGGTCAGGATCTTCACGCCCGAGGCGGGGGCCTGACTGAGGCCGATCTGTTCCAGCGCATCCAGTGCCGCAGCGTGAATCTGCTGAACGCCCGCATCGGTCAGGGGCTTGTATTGCCCCCCGGGAAGGCCGGCACGTACGGGACGGATGTCCTCGGCCAGCGGCGCGGACCGCAGCGCCACGCGGGCCTGTCGGCCCCCGGCGCGGCGGGCGCGGGCCGGTTCGCAGGTCTCGCCCGGAAGGTCGGAGAGCTCGGTCATGCCTTTATCCTTTCAGAGTTCGGATCGTGCATCGGGACAAGCGAGGCGATGGCCTCGTGCCGCCGGCCTGCCACCTCGATTTCATAGCGCGACGACAGGATGTCGTCGTCGGTCTGGCCCTTGGCGGGCACATAGCCCATGCCGATGGCCCCGCCGAGGAAGTGGCCATAGTTGCCGCTGGTCACGGGTCCGACGATCCTGCCGTCGCGGACTATGGCCTCGTTATGGAACAGCAGGGCTTCGGGATCCTTCAGCCGGAACTGGACCATGCGCCGGTCAAGGCCCTGCTGTTCCTTGCGCAGGACCGCCTCGCGCCCGATGAAGGCGGGCTTCTTCCGACTGACGGTGAAGCCGAGGCCGGCTTCCAGGACATGATCCTCGTCGGTGATGTCGTGACCCCAGTGGCGGTAGGCCTTCTCGATCCGGCAGGAGTCGAGCGTGTGAAGGCCGCACAGCTTCAGCTCGGGCGCGGCCTCCATCAGGGTCTCGAAGACATGGGCGGTCTGGTCGGTCGGTATGTACAGCTCCCACCCCAGCTCTCCGACATATGTGACGCGGTGGGCGCGGGCGAGGCCCATGCCGATCTCGATTTCCTTTGCCATACCAAACGGATGCGCGGCATTACCGAAGTCGTTCGGAGAAACTCTGGACAGAACCTCCCGCGCCTTCGGCCCCATCAGGCACAGGACGGATTCGGCTGCCGTGACATCGGTAATCACGGCGAAATCCTCGCCCACACGGGCGCGCATCCAGGCGAGGTTGCGTTGCAGTGTGGCGCCCGGAACAACGGCAAGGAAGGCGGTCTCGGAAAGGCGGGTCACGGTAAGATCAGCCTCTATCCCCGCGCGATCATTGAGGAACATGGTATAGACGATGCGGCCTTCGGGCACATCCACCTGCGCCGAACAGATGCGGTTCAGGAAGCGGCAGGCATCGCGCCCTTCCACGCGGATCTTGCCGAAGCTGGTCATGTCGAACAGGCCCGCACCGGTGCGCACGGCCATATGTTCGGCGCGCTGGTTGTCGAACCAGTTCTGTCGCTTCCAGGAATAGCGGTATTCCCGCTCCTGCCCCGGGTTGGCGAACCAGTTGGCACGTTCCCAGCCGGCGACCTCGCCGAAGACCGCACCGCGCGCCTTCAGATGTTCGTGAATCGGGCTGCGCCGGACACCGCGAGCAGTGGCCATCTGCCGGTAGGGGAAATGGTCGGCGTAAAGCAGCCCAAGGGTTTCGCTGACCCTTTCCTTCAGATAGCGGCGGTTCTTCTGGAAGGGCTGGGCGCGGCGGATGTCAACTTCCCACAGGTCGAAGGGCGGCTCGCCTTCGGTGATCCAGTGCGCCAGCGCCTGACCGGCCCCGCCCGAACTGACGATCCCGATGGAATTGTATCCGGCGGCGATCCAGTATCCCTTCAGTTCCGGTGCCTCGCCCAGGTAGTAGCGGTCGTCGGGGGTGAAACTTTCGGGGCCGTTGAAGAAGGTGTGGATTCCTGCGGTCTGGAACAGCGGCATCCGGTGCGTCGCCATTTCCAGGATGGGCATGAAATGCTCCCAGTCCTCGGGCAGGGTGTCGAACTCGAAATCGGGCCGGATGCCGTCCATCCCCCAGGGCTTGGCCTTGGGCTCGAAGGCGCCCAGCATCATCTTGCCGGCATCCTGCTTGTAGTAGGCGCATTCGTCGGGCACCCTGAGAACGGGCAGCTCGCCCAGGCCCTCGATCGGTTCGGTGACCAGGTAGAAGTGTTCGCAGGCATGCAACGGCAGGGTGACACCGTTCTGCGCCGCAAGGTCGCGCCCCCACATCCCGCCACAGTTCACGACGATGTCGGTCTCGATATGGCCCGGTCCCTCGGCCGTTTCGTAATCCACCCCGGTGACGCGGCCATTGGCGGTGGTCACGCGCGAAACCCGCGTCATCTCGAAAATCTGGGCCCCCCGCATCCGGGCGCCCTTGGCCAGGGCCATGGCGATGTTGGCCGGGTCGCACTGGCCGTCCAGCGGCAGGGCGACGGCCCCGACAACGCCCTCGATGTTCAGATGCGGATAGCGCGACTTCACCTCTGATGGCGAAATTTCGTGCACCTCGACATCGAAGATTCGCGCCACCGTTGCCTGCCGCAGCAGTTCCTCATGCCGTTCGGCCGTCAGCGCCACCGAAATGGACCCCACCTGCCGCATTCCCGTGGCGACCCCGGTCTCGGCCTCGAGCCCGCGGTAGAGATCGGCAGAATATTTCGCCAGTCGGGTCATGTTGGCGCTGCCGCGCAACTGCCCGATCAGCCCCGCCGCGTGCCAGGTCGTGCCGCTGGTCAGCTTGCGTCTTTCCAGCAGAACCACATCGGTCCAGCCCGCCTTGGCCAGATGATAGGCCACCGAACAGCCGGAAACGCCACCACCGATGACAACGGCGCGCGCTTTCGAGGGGACGCTCATGGAAGTGCCTCCGAGGGAACAAGGACAAGTTTGCCGGGATAGCGCCCCGTCGCCAGATCGGCCTGCGCCTGGGCGATGTCGCGCAAGGGGTAGGTCTTCGAGACGACCGGCCGGACCCCGCCAGAGTTGATGATGGAAACAAGACGCGCGAAGACCTCGCGCGGCTGGTGGGTGGCGCCGAAAAGCGTGAGGTCGTTCAGATAGACGCTGCGCAGATCCCCGCTGACCAGGGGTCCGCCGACCGCGCCAGAAGTGGCATAACGGCCCCCGGGTCGCAGAGCATCAAGGCGCGCCTGGAAACCGTCGCCGCCGACGACATCGACCACAACATCGAAAGCCCGCGCCGGCGGCGTTGCCTCGCGCGGCAGGATGGCCGCCCCAAGCGCACGCAGCGGGGCCGATTTCGCCGGACTGCACTGCGCCGTGACTTCGGCCCCGCGCAGCAGCGCCAGTTGCACCGCAGCCAGCCCCACCCCGCCCGAAGCGCCAGTGACCAGCACGCGTTCGCCCCGGGCAACTTCGGCACGGGACAGAAGGTTTTCCGCCGTGCCATAGGCGCAGGGCATGGCGCCGATCTCGATGTCTGTCAGGGGTGAGGCCGAGACATCATGCAGATGGCGCGCCTTCACCAGGCAATAGTCGGCAAAGGCCCCGTCGAATTCTGATCCGATGGACGCAAAGTTGATCGGGTTTTCGCGGGTCGGCTCGTGCTGGTTCGTCGGGCAGATGACGCGGGCGCCCAGCGAAAGCCCCCCGACACCTGGCCCAAGCGCCACGATCCGCCCGCAGAGGTCTGAACCCTGGATGCGTGGAAAGACCAGTTCGCCCGCCCAGCCCGACTTGCGATCCCCACTGCCGTACCAGCCAAGCCGGGTGTTGATGTCGGTCATGTTGACACCGGCCGCCAGAACCCTGACCAGCACCTCGCCAGGGCCTGGCCGGGGCACGGGCAGGTCATCGCGCCACACAAGCATTTCCGGCCCGCCGTGACCAACGAGCTGCACAGCCGACATCGTGGCCGGAACCCCGTTCATGCCCGGATACGCTCGTTCTTGGCGTCCCAGGCCGTGCCGTCGGGCAGAACGGTCGCCTTCACCCTGTCGCCGAAGATCTCGACCTCGACCTCGGTCCCCGGCACTGCCAGATCTGCCCGGAGCATTCCAAGCGCCATCGAATGTCCAACCCGATAGCCCCAGGCGCCCGAGGTCGTCTCGCCAACAACCTGCCCCTGATGCCAGAGGGTGGACATGTAGGGCGCGTCGCATTCGCCGGCCTCGACCTTCAGGCTGACAAAGCGCTTCCTGACCCCCCGCTGCTTCTCGGCCAGCAGGGCCGCCTTGCCGGGGAAGTCGTGGTTCCAGTCGATGAACCGGTCAAGCCCGCCTTCCAGCAGGGAATAGTCGGTCGAAAGATCGCCCTTCCAGGCGCGATAGCCCTTTTCGATGCGAAGGCTGTTCAGTGCCTTCATCCCGAAGGGTTTCGCACCGCCAGCCAGCAGCGCATCAAAGATCGCGGGGGCATCAGCGCGGTCGCAGTGGATCTCCCAGCCAAGTTCCCCAGCGAAGGAGACGCGCACCAGCGCCACGTCCTTTCCTGCAACCTTCGCCTCCTGCACCGACAACCAGGGCAGTGTCAGATCGCCCTCGCTGATTGAGGCCAGCAGGTCGCGCGACTTCGGGCCGGTGACGATGAAGCAATGCACGCGGTCCGACCAGTCCTGCAACTCCACACCCTCGGGCAGGCCCTTGCGCAGAAGGTCGGCATCGTGGGACTGCGCCACTGCGGCAGTAATCAGCCCCACATCCTCGTCGCTGGCCGGAATGCAGGTCATCTCGGTCACGATGCGCCCGCGGTCATCGGCGAAGTAGATCAGCCCGATCCTCCCCGGCTGGGGCAGTCTGGATGCCGTCAGCCGCGCCAGATGCGCCCGCGCGCCGGGGCCAACAAGCCTGAGCCTGGTGAAGCCCGGCAGGTCGAGCACGCCGACCCCGTCACGCACCGCCTCGCATTCAGCGCGGATGCGCGGCTCCCACGGGCCTGCGCGGCCCCAGGTCTGGGTCGCCTCCCAGCTCGTGTCGTCGCCGGGAGCCGCGAACCATTCGGCGCGCTCCCAGCCGTTGTAGGGCGCGAACTGGGCGCCGAGCGCCTTGAGCCGGTCATGAACCGGCGAAAGCTTGCGGTCGGGCGCGGCGGGCCAGCGGGCCATCGGGAAATGCATGGCATATTCGTGGCCATAGACCTCCATGCCCTTCTGCACGCAGTAGTCGTGATCCTCCCAGCCGGTGAAGCGGCGCGGGTCGCAGGACCACATGTCCCATTCGGTGCCGCCTTCGGTCACCCATTCCGCCAGCACCTTGCCCGCTCCGCCCGCCTGGCAGATGCCGAATGTGAAGACGCAGGCCTCGAAGGCGTTCGGCACGCCCGGCATGGGCCCGATCAGCGGGTTGCCGTCCGGCGTATAGGGGATCGGGCCGTTGATGACCTTCTGCAGCGCCGCCTTCTGCAACAGCGGCACCCGCGCCATGGCATCGTTGATGTGCCATTCCAGCCGCTCCAGATCGTCGGGGAAAAGCTGGAAAGAAAAGTCCTCGGGCATCGGGTCGTCGGGCGTGGCCCAATGCGCGCGGCAGGGGTTCTCGTAGGGGCCGAGGTTGAAGCCCATCTTCTCCTGCCGAAGGTAGTAGGAGGAGTCCACGTCGCGCAGGAGAGGCAGCTTGTGGCCCACTTCCTTCGTCCAGGCCTCCAGTTCCGGGATAGTATCGAACAGCAGATACTGGTGGCTCATCACCATCATCGGCACGCGGCGGCCGAACATCGCCCCCACCTGGGCCGCATAGTAGCCCCCCGCGTTCACCACGTATTCCGCGCGGACCTCGCCCTTGGGGGTGGACAGGATCCAGGCGCTGCCGGTCCACTTCGCCGCCGTCACTGGGCAGAACCGTTCCACCCGCGCGCCCATTTGCCGGGCCCCCGCCGCGAGGGCCTGGGTCAGCTGCGCGGGGTCGATGTCGCCGTCATAGGGGTCATACAGCGCCCCGGTCAGATCGTGCGTCTCGACGAAGGGATATTTCGACCGGATCTCCTCTGGCGACAGGATGTCAAGATCCATCCCCTGATAGCGGCCCATGCCGACGACGCGGCGGAACTCCTGCAGCCGTTCCTTCGAGTGGCCCAGGCGCACCGACCCGGTCACATGGTAGTTCATCGGATAGTTCACCGCCTCGCCGAGGCCCCGGTAAAGGCCCGCCGAATAACGCTGCATGTTCATGATCGACCAGCTGGCCGAAAAGGTCGGCACGTTGCCCGCCGCATGCCAGGTCGATCCGGCGGTCAGCTCGTTCTTCTCCAACAGGATGCAGTCCGTCCAGCCCGCCTTGGCCAGGTGATACAGTGCCGAGGCCCCGACCGCCCCGCCCCCGATGATCGCCACCCGTGCAGATGCAAATTCCGCCATCGCCGCCTCCCCTTTGCGGCGCCACTATCCGCCGCAACTCGCCCGCTTTCAATTCGGTCGGAACCGGGCTATTGATCGGGAAAATCGATCAAGACCTCTTGCTGCTTTCCAAGACTCTCTGGGGGCTCGGGGGGCGAAGCGCCCCCAGGGGGCAGGCACAGGGCAAAACCGATGCAGATCGACCTTCTCGACACCTTCCTCGACCTTGCCGAAACCCGCAGTTTCCACCGCACGGCGGAACGGCTGCGGATCACGCAATCCACCGTCTCGGCCCGGGTCGCGGCGCTGGAACAGGCGGTGGGCTCGCGGCTTTTCGACCGGTCGCGCGCGGGCACGGACCTCACGCCCGAGGGCAAGCGCTTTGAGCCGCATGCCCGCGCCCTGCGCCATGAATGGAACGAGGCGCAGCGGCGGATCAAGATCCCGCAGGGCGCGCAGCATCTGTTGCGGCTGGGCATCCAGAACGACCTGGCGGCGGTCTATCTGGGCGACTGGGTGGCCGAGTTCCGCGCGGCCTTCCCCGAGACTGCCTTCTACATCGAGCCCGACTACTCCAACCAGATGTGCGCCGACCTGCTGACCGGCATTCTCGACTTTGCGGTGATGTTCTCACCCAAGCCGCATCCCGACCTGCATTTCGACAGCGTGGGCGAGGTGACCTACCGCATGATCTCGACCGAAACCCCGCGGCTGGCCGAGGTCAGGTCCGACCGCTTCGTCTTTGCCCACTTCTCGCCCGCCTTCGAGGAGATGCACCGCCAGACCACGCCGGACCTGGCGGGGGCGCCTGTCTCGGTCGGGCAGTCGGGGTCGGTCGTCTCGCTGCTGACGGCGATGGGCGGATCGGGCTATGTGCTGGCCAAGACGGCGTCGGATCTGATAGCGGGCGGCCGGTTCATGGCCGTCAAGGACGCGCCCGACCTGCGCCAGCCGGTCTTTGCCGCGATTCACATCCGCCATCGCACCCTGCCCCTGCATCGCCGGCTGACCCAGCTGGTCGCCCGGCATTTCCGCTGAACCGGCTCGGTGCGCAGTTGCGGGCCCTCGCCCAAGGCACCGGCAAAGACCGACCGCAGGGAAGTCATGAACGGCGGGTCAGAAGGTCATCTGCACCCGATGCCCCGGCGCGTGGGCCAGCCGCACCAGCGTCACCGGTCCCGTGGTGCCGTGCGTGGTCCGTTCGGCCACCAACAGCGGCGTGCCGGGCGCCATGCCCATCACCTCGGCCTCGCGTGGGGTTGCCGGTTCCGCAGTGAAGGCAATGTCGCCAGAAACCAGGCTGACGTGCGTGACCAGCCATTCGTTCGCGCTGACTGCGGCAAAATCGGGCGGGGGCGCAGGCAGAATGGCCGGGTTCAGCCATCGCGTCTCAAGCACGAAGGGGCGTCCCCCGGCAAGGTGCAGCGTCTCGAGATACCGCATTGCCGTGCCTTCGGGCAGGCCGAGCCGGGCGGTAACAGGGATGGGTGCGCGTTCCACGCGGTCGGCAAGCAGCTTGAAATCATAGGTCAGCCCCCGGCCCAGCACATCCAGCCGGATCACCGGAATTTCCAGGCGGGCGCGCCGCACCGGCAATTCCGCAACCCGTGTCCCGGCCCGCTTCTTGCGCTCTATCACCCCCGCCTCGGCCAGATCGCGCATTGCGCGGTTCACCGTGGCACGGGCGACACCGAACTCCTCGGCCAGCGCCTCCTCTCCCGGAATCAGGGCGCCAGGCGGCCATTCGCGCGCGCGTATGCGGCGCAGCACCTCGGCCCGGATCTCCTCCCAGCCCAGCGTCACAGCGCGTCCCTCAGGCGGCGCATGGTGGCGCGGAAACGCTGGGCCACGGCCTCGCGGGCGATGTGGTGCCCGCCCCGCACGACATGTCGTCCGGCGGACCAGAGGTCCGTGACCAGCCCGTCGCGCCCGGCGAAGATCACGGCATCCAGGAGCCGGTCGCCTTCCAGCCCCTCGAGCCGCAGATCGCCGGTGTCCAACGCCACCAGATCGGCCCATTCGCCCACCGCGATCACGCCGCGCCCGCGCCCCGCCGCCTGCGCGCCGCCCCGCGCGGCCTGGTCCCAGAGAAGCCGCCCGGTGGAACGCTCATCGGCCATCACCGCCCGCGCCCTGTGGCCAAGCCTCTGGGAATATTCCAGAAGCCGCAACTCCTCGGCCAGCGAGATGCGGACGTTGCTGTCGGTGCCCACCCCGAAGATCCCGCACGCCGCAAGCCAGCCCGGGCCGTCGAAGATGCCGTCGCCCAGGTTCGCCTCGGTGATCGGGCACAGCCCCGTGACCGCCCCGGTGCGGGCCAGCGCGGCGGTCTCGGCGGGCGTCATCTGGGTGGCATGGATCATGCACCACCGGGCATCGAGGGGCAGGTTCGCGCAGGCCCATTCCACCGGGCGCGCGCCCCAGGCGGTGCGGACCTCCTCGACCTCGGCCACCTGTTCGGCGATGTGCATGTGGATGGGGCCCTGCGTCATCCCGGCCACGCGGGCCAGCGTCTCGCGGCGGACCGCGCGCAGCGAATGGGGCGCGACGCCCAGCACCACGTCAGGCAAGTCGGAGAGCGCCCGCCCCGCCCCTTCCAGCAGCGCCGCAAAGACCTCGGGCGAGGAGCCGAAGCGCAGCTGCCCGCCCGTGAGGGCCCGCCCGTCCACCCCGCCCTGTTCGTAGATGACCGGCAGATGCGTCAGGCCAAGCCCGGTTTCCCGCGCCGCCTCGGCGATGCGGGCGGACATCTCGGCCGGGTCGGCATGGGTGCCGCCCCCGACCGGATGGTGCAGGTAGTGGAATTCGCAGACCGCCGAAAACCCGGCCTCGGCCATCTCGACCATAGCCTGCGCGGCGATGGCCTGCATGTCCTCGGGGGAAAGCCGGTCAAGAAAGCGATACATCAGCGCGCGCCAGGTCCAGAAACTGTCCTGCCCGGCGGTACGGCCTTCGGTCAGCCCGGCCATGGCACGCTGGAAGGTGTGCGAATGCAGGTTCACCGGAGCGGGCAGCAGGACACCGTGCCCCTGCCCCGGCACCCCGGCCGTCACCTCGGCAATGCGCCCCCCCTCCACGCGGATGCGGACATCCCGCGCCCAACCGTCGGGCAACAGGGCAGAGGTGGCGTGAAGGATCATGGTGACTCACTTGACTTGCATTATGTCTAGACATATTAACCATTATACCAGTCATAAGGCAAGACGCCGATGCTTCTGACCCATGCCACCCTTGCAACGATGATCAACGGCTATGGCCTGATCCCCGATGCCGCCGTGGCAATGGACGGCGACCGGATCGCCTGGGCCGGGCCAATGACCAGCCTGCCCGCGACCTTCCGCGCCCTGCCCGAGCACGACTGTGCCGGACGCCTGGTCACACCGGGACTGATCGATTGCCACACCCACACCGTCTTTGCCGGACACCGCGCGGTCGAATTCGAGCTGCGATTGAAGGGCGCAAGCTACGAAGAGATCGCCCGCGCCGGAGGCGGGATCCTTTCCACCGTGACCGCCACCCGCGCGGCGTCCGAGGACGATCTGCTTGCTGCAGCCCTGCACCGGATCGACCAGCTGATCGCCAGCGGCGCCACGACGATCGAGGTGAAGTCCGGCTATGGCCTCACGGTCGAAGACGAGCTGAAGATGCTTCGTGTTGCGCGACGCATCGCCGACAACCGGCCAATCACTGTAAGGACCAGCCATCTTGCCGCCCATGCGGTTGCGCCGGAATACTGGGGCAACCCGGGCAGTTACATCGCCGAGGTCGCCATTCCCTCGCTTCGCCTGGCCCGGGCCGAGGGGGTCGTCGATGCGGTCGATGCCTTCTGCGAGACCATCGCCTTTTCGGTGGACGAGCTTGCGCCCCTCTTCGTCGAGGCCCGCGCCCTGGGCCTTCCCGTGAAGATCCATGCCGAGCAGCTTTCCGACCAGGGCGGCGCCGCCTTCGCCGCCCGGCACGGGGCGCTTTCTGCGGATCATCTGGAATATCTCTCGCCCAAGGGCATTGCGGCAATGGCGGCGGCGGGCACGGTTGCGGTGATCCTGCCGGGCGCGTTCTACACGCTGCGGGAAGGCCAGCTGCCGCCCATCGCCGCCCTGCGCGCGGCGGGTGTCCCGATGGCGGTGGCGACCGACCTGAACCCTGGTTCCTCGCCCATGGCCTCGCTGACCTTGGCGATGAACATGGCCTGCACCCTGTTCCGCCTGACGCCGGAAGAGGCGCTTCTCGGCACCACGGCCCATGCCGCCCGCGCGCTGGGGCTGGGCGACCGGGGCCGCATCGCGCCGGGCCTGCGCGCCGACCTGGCGATATGGGAGGCCGACCATCCGGCGGAACTCAGCTACCGCATCGGCGCCACCGCGCTGCATCAACGCATATACGGAGGCCGTCTTGACGCCTGAAATCCTGATCCCCGGCCAGGTCAGCCTTGCCCAGATCGAGCGTATCTACAGGCAGCGCCTGCCCGCCCGCCTGCACGACAGCGCGCGTCCGGGGATCGCGCGCGCCGCAAGCCACATCGCGGCCGCAGCGACCGGGCGGGCCGCGGTCTATGGTGTAAATACAGGATTCGGCAAGCTCGCCAGTATAAAGATCGCGCCGGAAGATACTGCCACGCTTCAGAAAAACCTGATCCTCAGCCATTGCTGCGGCGTGGGCGTGCCCATGGCCGAGGACGTGGCACGGCTGATGATGGTGCTGAAGCTCCTCTCGCTCGGCCGCGGCGCCTCGGGCGTGCGGCCCGAGGTTGTGGCGCTGATCGAGGACATGCTGGCCCGGGGAGTGACCCCGGTCATCCCCGACCAGGGCTCGGTCGGCGCCTCCGGCGACCTCGCGCCTCTGGCGCATATGACCGCAGTGCTGATCGGCCATGGCGAGGCGATGGTGGACGGCCAGGTGAAGCCCGGCGCCGAAGCCCTTGCGCAGAAAGGACTATCGCCGATCACGCTGGGCGCGAAGGAAGGGCTTGCCCTCATCAACGGCACGCAGTTTTCCACCGCCTATGCGCTGGCCGGCCTGTTCCAGGCCTGGTCTGCCACGCGCGAGGCGCTGGTGATCTCGGCCATGTCCACCGATGCGATCATGGGATCGACCGCGCCGCTGGAACCCGAAATCCACACCCTTCGCGGCCATCCCGGCCAGATCGAGGCGGCGGCGACAATGCGCGCGCTGCTTGCCGGCAGCGAGATCCGCGAAAGCCACCGCGAGGGCGATACCCGCGTCCAGGACCCCTACTGCATCCGCTGCCAGCCGCAGGTGACGGGCGCGGCGATGGACGTGTTGCGCATGGCGGCGCGGACGCTTGAGATCGAGGCCAATGCCGCCACCGACAACCCGCTGGTCCTGTCGGATGGCCAGATCGTCTCGGGCGGCAATTTCCACGCCGAACCCGTGGGATTCGCCGCCGACATGATCGCCATGGCCATCGCCGAGATCGGCGCCATCGCGCAACGCCGCGTGGCGTTGATGGTGGACCCGACGCTGTCCTTCGACCTGCCCGCCTTCCTGACTCCGAAGCCCGGCCTGAACTCCGGCCTGATGATCGCCGAGGTCACCACCGCCGCGCTGATGAGCGAGAACAAGCACCTCGCCCATCCCACGGTGATCGATTCGACGCCGACCAGCGCCAACCAGGAGGATCACGTCTCGATGGCCGCCCACGGCGCGCGCCGCTTGGGCCGGATGGCCACGAATCTGCACGTCATCCTCGGCGTCGAGGCGCTCTGCGCCGCGCAAGGGGTGGAGTTCCGCGCGCCGCTGCGCACCTCCGCCCCGCTGCAGGCCGCGCTGCACGTGCTGCGGGCCGAGGTGCGTGCCCTGGAAGACGACCGCTACCTCGCCCCTGATCTTGCCAAGGCTGCCGCATTGGTGGCCGAGGGCGCGCTTGGCCGCGCCACGGGCGTCCCCCTTCCCGCCCTCGCCTGACTTCTTCCGTTCCCAAATATCCTCGGGGGGTCCGGGGGGCGAAGCGCCCCCGGGGCCTCCACCAGACCAGGAGCCCGACCATGACGAACCCCCGCCACAACCTCCGCGACATCTACCCGCCGACCGGCCCAGAGCGGACCTGCAAATCCTGGCAGACCGAGGCCGCGATGCGGATGCTGATGAACAACCTTCATCCCGACGTGGCCGAAAACCCGCATGAACTGGTGGTCTATGGCGGAATCGGCCGCGCCGCACGGACCTGGGACGACTTTGACCGGATCGTCGCCAGCCTGAAGGACTTGGAGTCGGACGAGACACTGGTCGTCCAATCCGGCAAGCCCGTGGCCATCGTCCGCACCCACAGCGACGCCCCGCGCGTGCTGATCGCCAACTCGAACCTCGTTCCGCACTGGGCCACTTGGGCGCATTTCAACGAGCTCGACCGCAAGGGCCTGATGATGTACGGCCAGATGACCGCCGGGTCCTGGATCTACATCGGCACGCAAGGCATCGTGCAGGGCACCTACGAGACCTTCGCCGAGGCCGGGCGGCAGCATTACGGCGGTAACCTCACGGGCCGCTGGATCCTGACCGGCGGCCTCGGCGGCATGGGCGGCGCGCAGCCCCTGGCCGCCGTGATGGCGGGCGCCTGCTGCCTGGCGGTGGAGATCGACGAGACGCGGATCGATTTCCGCATCCGCACGCGTTATCTGGACGCGAAAGCTCATACCCTTGACGAAGCCCTGGCCATGATCGCCGACTGGACGGCGAAGGGCGAGGCGAAGTCGGTGGGCCTTCTGGGCAACGCGGCAGAAGTCTTTCCCGAACTTCTCGCCCGGATGCGCGCGGGCGGGCCGCGCCCGGACATCGTGACCGACCAGACCTCGGCCCATGATCCGCTGCACGGCTATTGCCCGGCGGGCTGGAGCGTCGCCGAATGGCGCGCGAAGCAGGAGACCGACCCGGCGGCGGTGGAGAAGGCCGCGCGGCATTCGATGCGCGCCCATGTCGAGGCGATGGTGGGCTTCTGGAACGAGGGGATTCCCACGCTCGACTACGGCAACAACATCCGCCAGGTGGCGAAGGAGGAGGGTTTCGAGAACGCTTTCGCCTTCCCCGGTTTCGTCCCGGCCTACATCCGCCCGCTGTTCTGCAAGGGGATCGGCCCCTTCCGCTGGTGCGCGCTGTCGGGCGACCCCGAGGACATCCGCAAGACCGATGCGGCGATGAAGCGGCTTTTCCCCGACAACGCGCATCTGCACCGCTGGCTCGACATGGCCGGGGAACGCATCGCCTTCCAGGGCCTGCCAGCGCGGATCTGCTGGATCGGGCTGGGCGACCGGCACCGGGCGGGGCTGATGTTCAACGAGATGGTCGCCAGCGGAGAGCTGAAGGCGCCCATCGTGATCGGGCGGGACCATCTGGACAGTGGCTCGGTCGCCTCGCCCAACCGCGAGACGGAAGGCATGAAGGACGGCTCGGATGCGGTTTCCGACTGGCCGCTTTTGAACGCACTGGTCAACACCGCGAGCGGAGCGACCTGGGTTTCGATCCACCACGGCGGCGGGGTCGGCATGGGGTTCAGCCAGCACGCGGGCGTGGTGATCGTGGCCGACGGCACGCCCGAGGCCGCGCGGCGGCTGGAGCGTGTCTTGTGGAACGACCCGGCCTCGGGCGTGTGGCGGCATGCGGATGCGGGCTACGAGGCCGCGATCCAGTGCGCCAAGGAGCACGGGCTGCGGCTGCCGGGGATACTCGGTAACTGACCGGCACCAGTGTCGGGGGGCAACTGTTCCGGCGCAGATCCGGCTAGGCCAGCCGCTCCTTCAGGAACTGCAGCGTCACGCCCAGCCCATCGGGTGCGATGCCGTGGCCGGTGCCTTGCATGACGTGACCATATGTCGGAAAACCGGCCGCGACCAGCGCGTCTCCTGCCCTGGCCATGTCGGAAAACGGCACCACAGGGTCCTGATCGCCGTGGATCAGCAAAACCGGCGGCTTCACCAGCGCTTCCGCAGCCAGGGCATCGGGCCTGAGCAACCGGCCCGAGATCGCGACCACCCCGGCCACGGCCTCGGGGCGGCGGGGGGCGACCTCCAGGCTCATCATCGCACCCTGGCTGAAGCCGACCAGCGCCATGCGGTCGGGCATCAGCCCCTCTTCGGCAAGGCGCGCATCAAGAAAGCCGTTCAGATCCTTGACCGCGGCCGCCAATCCCGCTGCGGCGGCAGCTTCGGAAGACCCGTCGAGCCAGGGAATCGGGAACCATTGATAGCCGAAACCGCCCCCCGCGCAGCGTTCAGGTGCGTCCGGGGCAACGAAGGCCGTTTCCGGCAGGTGCGGCGCCAGGACATCGGCCAGGCCCAGAAGGTCGGCGCCATCCGCGCCATAGCCATGCAGGAACACGACCAGCGACCGCGCCTGCCCCTGCCCCGCGCCCTTCCGCCCGAACCGCAATTCCCGCATCAGATCACCCCTTCCCGTTCCCGTGCCACGCGGTAGTAGGCCCAAAGCACCCGCGCCGCAACCGAGCGCCAGGGCGACCAGGCCTCGGCCATGGCCCGCAGCGCCTTGTCGGTGGGCCGCGCGGGCAGGTCGAACAGCATCCGCGCCGCCTCTTGCAGCGCCAGGTCGCCGGGGGCGAAGACATCGGCCCGCCCCAGCGCGAACATGGCATAGATCTCGGCTGTCCAGACCCCGATCCCCGGCACTGCGACCAGAGTGCGGACGACCTCTGCATCGGGAATGTCGCGCAAGGCGTTGAAATCTATGCCCGCCTGCGCCAGCGCCCTGCCATAGCGCGCCTTCTGCCGCGACAGACCCGCGGCGCGCAGGTCCGCGTCCGAGGCCCGCGCCATCGCCTCGGCCCCGGTCAGCCCCGCGCCTTCCAGCCGCGCCCAGATCGCCCGGGCGCTGGCGACCGAGACCTGCTGGCCGACGATCGCACGCAGCAGGGCCGCGAAGCCGTCGGGCTCGCGGCGCAGGGGCAGCGGCCCGACCACGGGCAGCGCGCGGGCAAAGGCCGGCTCGCGCGCGGCGAGCCACTCCGCCCCTTCGGCCACGCAGTCCAGAGACGTGATGATCCGGCCCACCATGCCCCTTCCTGCCATCCGCGGCGCCCGGTCGCAACCCTGCCCCTTGCCCCTTGGCCGGCACAGGTCTACGCCTTGCCCCCATGACCAGCGACTCCACCGGCCGCCGCAATGTGATCGTCCTTGTCGCCGCCCAGGCGATCCTGGGGGCCCAGATGCCCATGATCTTCACCATCGCCGGGCTGGCCGGTTCCACGCTGGCGCCGAATGCCTGCTGGGCTACGCTGCCGATCTCGATGACGGTCATCGGCTCAATGCTGACCGCGACGCCGATCTCTGCCTTCATGCAGCGCCACGGGCGCCGCGCGGGGTTCGTGGCTGGTGCGCTTGGCGGGGCGCTGGGGGCAGCCATCGGCGCCTGGGGATTGTCGAGCGGCAGCTTCCTTCTTTTCTGCCTGGGTGCGCTGTTCACCGGTATCTACATGTCGGCGCAGGGCTTCTACCGCTTCGCCGCCGCCGACACAGCGTCCGACACTTTCCGTCCAAAGGCGATCAGCTGGGTCATGGCAGGGGGGCTGCTGTCGGCCATCGTCGGGCCGCAGCTGGTAAAGGTGACCGCGGACTATGCGGTGGTGCCGTTCCTGGGCTCATATCTCGCGGTCATCGGGCTTAATCTTTTCGGCATGTTTATCTTTGCCGCGCTGGACATTCCGAAGCCGAAGCCGCCTGAACTTGGGGCGCCGTCTGGCCGCTCGCGGGCAGAACTTATCCGCACCCCGGTGATTGCCGTGGCGATGATCTGTGCCACCGTCTCTTACGCGCTGATGAACCTGGTGATGACGTCCTCGCCCCTGGCAGTGGTCGGCTGCGGCTTCGATACGGGGGATGCGGCGGATGTGGTAACCGCCCATGTGCTGGCCATGTATGCGCCCAGCTTCTTCACCGGCCATCTGATCGCCCGCTTCGGGACCGAGCGGATCATCGCGCTTGGGCTGACCATCCTGGCCGCGGCCGGGGCGGTGGCGATGGCCGGGGTGCAGCTCGAGAACTTCTTCATCGCTCTGGTCCTGCTGGGAATCGGCTGGAACTTCGGCTTCATCGGGGCGACCACGATGCTGACCAACGCGCAGCGGCCGGAAGAACGCGGCCGGCTGCAAGGCCTGAACGACCTTGTCGTGTTCGGAGGTGTGACCTTGGCGAGCTTTTCGTCGGGCGGGCTGATGAATTGCGCCGGCGGCTCGACCCAGGCGGGCTGGCAGATGGTCAATCTGGCCATGCTGCCCTTCCTGGTGCTGGCGGGCGGCGCGCTGATCTGGCTCTGGCTGCGGCCGCAGGAAACGCGCGCCTGAACGGCCGCTCTTGGCCGCATTGCATGCGCTCATCGCTCGGTCCCGCGACGAGGCGACGCAACCGAACGAGGAGCAGCCCTTACCAGCGCCCGGTGACACCCTGCCGCAGAAGCAGCCACCGGCGCCGGAAGTCCGAAAGTCCCAGCGATGCTCTTTCCCCGGCCAGCGCCTGACGCAGCAGTGCTTCTGTCTGCCAGCCCGCCAGAAGCGCCGGGGCGACCCCCTTGGGCACCGACCGGCGCGCCTGGCGCGCAACCGTCAGCCTTTCCAGCCCCAGCCGCGCCAGGTCAGCGGCGCCGACGCCCTCGGGCAACGGCTGCCGGCCGCGCGCGACAAGCTCGGGCACGGCGCGCAGGTAGAAAGCCGCCGCCGTGGCCCAGCCATAGGCGCGCACCGCATGTTCCGCCCCCTCCGGCGCCCCCAGCGCCCTGGCGGCCAGCCACATCAGCCCCGCCCCGGTGTCGTCCAGGTAGGTCGTCAGCCCGGCGATCCCGTCATGCGGCTCGCGGTGGATGTCCCATCGGCGGGCAGCGATCAGGCGGTCCATGACCTCGACTGGCAGGCCGAAATCCCGGATCAGCGCGTGCAGCGGACCCGCGACCTCATGCGCGCGGGCAGCCCCCGAGGCCGCGTTTTCCACCACGTCGCGCCACCATTGCAGGCGCATCTCGGCGATCAGCGGCTCCTGCGTCACCCAGGGGGCGCGGGCGACTTCGAGGTTGAAGGCATAAAGCGGCAAGAGCTGCGCGCGCACCGCGACGGGGGCGGCCATCACCGCGAGGAAACGGTCCGGATCGCCCCGCTGCACCAGCCCGGCGCAGGCGTCGAGGCTCATGCCGCCGCCCCTTGCGGCTGGCCGAAGTCACGGATCAGTTTCCACTGGATCGCGTCCAGCAGCGCCTCGAAACTGGCGTCGATGATGTTGGCGCTGACCCCCACGGTGGACCAGCGGTGGCCCTGCCCGTCCTCGCTGTCGATGATGACGCGCGTCACCGCCTCGGTCCCGCCATTGGTGATGCGGACCTTGAAGTCCACCAGCTTCATGTCGTCGATGCAGGCCTGATAGGGGCCAAGATCCTTGGCCAGCGCCTTGGCCAGCGCGTTGACCGGGCCGCGGTCGCTGCCGGTCTCGTCCATGCTGTCGCTGACCGACATCATCTTGCGGTCGCCGATCTTGACCACCACCACCGCCTCTGAAAGCGAGATCATCCGGTCGTACTTGTTCTTCCGCCGCTCCACCGTCACCCGGTAGCGCTTCACCTCGAAGAAGTCGGGACACAGGCCCAGTTCGCGCCGGGCGACCAGCTCGAACGACGCCTGCGCGCCGTCATAGGCATAGCCCTGATCCTCGCGCGCCTTCACCACCTCGATGATCCGGCCCAGGCGCGGATCCTTCGGATCGACCTCGATCCCGGCCGAGGCGAGCCGCGCCCGCAGGTTCGACAGGCCCGCCTGGTTCGACATCGGAATCACGCGCTCGTTGCCAACAAGCGCCGGGTCGATATGTTCGTAGGTCGAGGGATCCTTCAGGATCGCGCTGGCGTGCAGCCCCGCCTTGTGCGCGAAGGCCGAGGCGCCGACGTAAGGTGCGCTGCGCAGCGGCACGCGGTTCAGGATGTCGTCCAGCATCCGGGAGGTCTTGAGCAACCCCGCCAACGCCGCGCGGCTGACCCCGGTCTCAAACCGGCTGGCATAGGGTTCCTTCAGCAAGAGCGTCGGGATCAGCGTTGTCAGGTTCGCATTGCCGCAGCGTTCGCCCAGCCCGTTCAGCGTGCCCTGCACCTGCCGCGCCCCGGCCTCGATCGCGGCCAGCGAGTTCGCCACCGCATTGCCGGTGTCGTCGTGGCAATGGATGCCCAGCCGGTCGCCGGGGATGCCGGCGGCGATGACCTCGGCCGTCACCCGGCCCACCTCGGCCGGCAGCGTGCCGCCATTGGTATCGCAAAGCACGATCCAGCGCGCGCCCGCATCCCGCGCCGCCGTCAGGCAGGCCAGCGCATAGGCCGGGTTGGCGCGGTAGCCGTCGAAGAAATGCTCGGCGTCGAACAGGGCCTCGCGGCCCCTGGCGACCAGATGCCGGATCGAGGAGGCGATGGCCTCGAGGTTTTCCTCCAGCGTCACGCCAAGCGCGGTGGTGACGTGAAAGTCATGCGTCTTGCCGACGAGACAGACCGCCGGGGTGCCCGCGTTCAGGACGGCGGCCAGCACATCGTCGTTCTCGGCCGACCGGCCCACGCGGCGGGTCATGCCGAACGCGGTGAGCGTGGCGCGAGTCTCGGGCGGTGCGGCGAAGAAATCGCTGTCCGTGGGGTTCGCGCCCGGCCAGCCGCCTTCGATGTAGTCCACCCCCAGCGCATCCAGCGCGCGCGCGATCTGCTGTTTTTCGGCGGTGGAGAACTGCACGCCCTGCGTCTGCTGCCCGTCGCGCAGCGTGGTGTCGTAAAGCCAGAGGCGCTTACGCCGGGCCGAAAAATTTTCGGACGAAAATTTTTCTTTCTCTACGGTCACTTGATCGCCTCCAGCCTTGCCGCATCGAAGCCGGGTCCGGGCACCAGCTCGACCCCCGCCTTCGACATGCGCACCTCGACCCCCGCCGCGACCAGCGCGGCCTTCAGGGCATCGACGGCGGAAAAATCCTTCGAGACCATTGCCTCGGCCCGAAGCGCGGCCAGCCGTTCCGCCTGACCCGACAGGTCAACCCGCGGCGCTGTGGCCCAAGCGCCCAGATGCTCGGTCAGAAGACCCATCAGCTGCGCCGAGGCCTTCAGCCCCGCCCAATCCCCCTCGCCCGCTGCGGCATGCAGCGCAGCCAGCGCGCCGGCGGTGTTCAGATCGTCGGCCAGCGCCTCGACCACAGCCGGCAGGGGCGACGATGCGGCAACCGACGCCGACGCCGCGCGCCACTTGCGCAGGGTCGCCTCGGCCGCGCGCGCCTTGTCCGCCGTCCAGTCCATCGGGCTGCGGTAATGCGTCATCAGGAAGACGAAGCGGATCACTTCGCCCGGAATGCCCTGGTCCAAGAGGTCGCGCACGGTGAAGAAGTTGCCCAAGCTCTTGGACATCTTCTTCCCCTCGACCTGCAACATCTCGTTGTGCAGCCAGTAATGCGCGAAGTCGCCGTGCGGATGGGCGCAGGCGGACTGGGCGATCTCGTTCTCGTGGTGGGGGAATTGCAGATCCAGCCCGCCACCGTGGATGTCGAAGGATTCGCCCAGAAGCTCATGCGCCATGGCGCTGCATTCGATGTGCCAGCCGGGCCGGCCGCGGCCCCAGGGGCTGTCCCAGCCGGGCTCGGCGGCCGAGGACGGTTTCCACAGCACGAAATCCATCGGGTCTTCCTTGAACGGGGCGACCTCGACCCGGGCGCCCGCGATCATGTCGTCCACGCTGCGCCCCGAAAGCTTGCCATAATCCCGGTAGCTGCGGACGCGGAACAGGACATGGCCCTCTGCCGCATAGGCATGGCCGGACCGGATCAGCTCCTCGGTCATCGCGATCATCTGGCCGATGTATTCCGTCGCCCGCGGCTCATGCGTCGGGCGCAGCGCGCCGAGGGCGTCCATGTCGGCATGATACCAGGCGATGGTCTCCTCGGTGCGCTCGCGGATCAGCTCTTCCAGGGTGCCCTTCGCGCCGGCCTGCTGCCGCCGCAGCGCCTCGGCGTTGATCTTGTCGTCAACGTCGGTGAAGTTGCGAACGTAGGTCACATGATCCGCGCCATAGACATGCCGTAGCAGACGGAACAGAGTGTCGAACACGACCACGGGGCGCGCATTGCCCAGGTGCGCCCGGTCATAGACCGTGGGGCCGCAGACATACATCCGCACATTGGCCGGGTCGATCGGAAAGAAGTCCTCCTTCTTCCGGGTCCTGGAGTTCGTCAGGCGGATCTTCACCATGTCAGTCCCTTCGACACGCGAGCCTTCGCCGCGCGGGTTCGGCTTCTTTCCATGGGGAATGACGAAGCGCCCGCGCGACCGAAGTCAGCGGGTAATGCAGCAGATGCGGATGTTGCGCAACGTCGTCATGGCATGGGCCTAGCATGCCAGCCCCCCCGCACGCAAGCCGCACGAGGGGGCAGAGCAGCCCTATTCCGCAGCCTTCACGCTGGGGTTGTTCGGGTGCGTCGTCCAGTTGGCATAATCCCCGACCTTGACGCCCGTCCTGGGATCGACCGCGCCCTTCGGCAGCTCGACCATGGTGATGCAGTTGTCCACCGGGCAGACGTTGACGCAGAGATTGCAGGCCACGCATTCCGCATCATTCACCTCGAACACCCGGCCAGGCTTCATCAGGATCGCCTGGTGGCTGGTATCCTCGCAGGCGGCATAGCAACGGCCGCACTTGATGCAGACATCCTGGTCGATCCGCGCCTTGGTGACATAGTTCAGGTTCAGATACTGCCAGTCGGTCACATTCGGCACAGCGCGGCCGACCAGATCCGACAAGGCGATCTGCTTGTCGTCCAGATATTGCGAAAGGCCGCTGATCATCTCCTGCACGATCTTGAAGCCGTAGGTCATCGCCGCCGTGCAGACCTGCACGTTACCCGCGCCGAGCGCCATGAACTCGGCCGCGTCGCGCCAGGTGGTCACACCACCGATGCCGCTGATCGGGAGGCCATGGGTCTCCGGGTTGCGGGCGATCTCGGCCACCATGTTCAACGCGATGGGCTTGACCGCCGGTCCGCAATAGCCGCCATGCGTGCCCTTGCCGTCGATCGATGGCTCGGGGCTGAAGCTGTCCAGGTTGACCGAAGTGATCGAGTTGATCGTGTTGATCAGGGAAACCGCATCTGCGCCGCCACGCTTGGCCGCTTCGGCCGGGCGGCGGATGTCGGTGATGTTCGGCGTCAGCTTCACGATGCAGGGCATTCGGCTATGCTTCTTGACCCAGCGGGTGACCATTTCGATGTATTCCGGCACCTGACCTACGGCGCTGCCCATGCCGCGTTCGGCCATGCCATGCGGGCAGCCGAAGTTCAGTTCTACCCCGTCGGCCTCGGTATCCTCGATCCGGGCCAGGATGTCTTTCCAGCTGTCCTCGTCGCAGGGCACCATCAGGCTGATGACCAAGGCGCGGTCCTTCCACTTGCGCTTGACCTCCTTGATCTCGCGCAGGTTCACCTCCAGCGGGCGGTCGGTGATCAGCTCGATGTTGTTCAAGCCGAGAAGCCGCCGGTCTGCCCCCCAGATCGCGCCATAGCGCGGCCCGTTTACGTTCACGACCGGCGGCCCCTCGGAGCCGAGCGTCTTCCACACGACGCCGCCCCAGCCGGCCTCGAAGGCGCGCTCGACATTGTACTTCTTGTCCGTCGGTGGCGCCGAGGCCAGCCAGAACGGGTTCGGCGACTTGATGCCGATGAATTCGGAAGACAGGTTAGCCATGGCAGACCTCCTTGGCGAAAGCAGAGAGCGATTGCTTGGCGCGGAGCTTTCCCCCGCACCCATTCAGAGCAGCGACCAGAGCCAGCCGATGATGTCGCCGCCGAACTGGCCGAGTTTCGGAATCAGGAACGCCCAGGCGATGCAGCCCAGCGTGTTCCAGAACATGAACCGCGGCAGGGTCATGCGGCTCATCCCGGCCAGCAGGAAGACAACGGGCCGGAAAACCGTGGCGAAATGCCCGATGAAGATGGTTGCGGGGCCATATTTCGCAAAACTCGCCTGCGCCTTTTCCACCATCTCGGGGTGGTCGCTCAGCGGCTTCAGCGCCAGCACCACGCCGCCATAGCGTCGCCCCAGCCAGTAGCTGAAGGTCGAGCCTATCAGTGCCCCGATCGTCGTGCCGATCCAGAGCGACCAGAACGGCACCGCCCCGGTCGCCACCAGCCCGCCGATGCCGACCAACACGACGGTCGATGGCACCAGGATCGACAGGAAGGCCGTGGTCTCGGCCGCGGCAAAGGTCATCATGATCAGCGGCAACCAGTCGCGGTTGCGCTCGACGAAGGCGATGAAGGTGTCGGTCCAGCCGTCCATGCTTCGCCCCTGATGGCGCGAAAGCCTTGGGCTGGCAAGGAAAATCGCCCCGCATCAGCCGGCCGTCAGCGCGGCATGGATCGCCTCGGCGGCGTCGCGGCCCTCGGCCACGGCCGTCACCGTCAGATCCTCGCCCCCGGCGGCACAATCCCCGCCCGCCCAGACCTTGCCCTGATGTCCCTTCAGCTTGCCGCCCTCGACAGCCAGCCCCTCGGGTGCCCCTGCCAGCGTCTGGCCGATGGCCTTGAACACCTGGTCGGCCTTCAACCGGAAGGTCTCGCCGGTGGGCTTCAGCCCCTCGGGGGTTTCCCGGGTGTAGGCGAATTCCACCTCGCGCACCGCGCCGTTGCCGTGGATGGCCACCGGCATCGCGTTGCAGATGATGCGGACGCCTGCGCTGGTGGCATGTTCCTGTTCGTAGGCCGAGGCAGACATCTTCTCCTGCCCGCGGCGATAGACGATGGTGACGTTTTCCGCCCCCAGCAGTTTCGACTGCACCGCGGCATCCACTGCGGTCATGCCGCCCCCGATCACCACCACGTCGCGCCCGATGGGCAGCGTGGACAGATCCGCGGTCTGGCGCAGCTCGGCAATGAAATCGACCGCGTCGCGCACGCCCGCCTTGTCCTCGCCAGGAGTGCGCAGTGCGTTCACGCCCGCAAGACCGATGCCGAGGAAGACCGCATCATATTCTGCCTCAAGCTGCGCCAGCGTCACGTCTCGGCCAAGCTCGACTCCGCAGCGGATCTCGATCCCGCCGATAGACAACAGCCATTCGACCTCTTTCTGCGCAAAGCCGCCCGTAGTCTTGTAGCTGGCAATGCCGTATTCGTTCAGGCCGCCTGCCTTCGGGCGGCGCTCGACCACCACGACGTCATGCCCGTGCATCGCAAGGCGGTGGGCGCAGGCCAGACCCGCCGGTCCCGCCCCTACGACGGCGACGCGCTTTCCGGTCCGCGGCGCCCGGGTGAAAGGATGCAGCCCCTTGGCCATGGCCACATCCGTGGCATACCGTTGCAGGCGTCCGATCTCTACCGGCTTGCCCTCGGCCGCCTCGCGCACGCAGGCCTCTTCGCACAGGGTTTCCGTGGGGCAGACGCGCGCGCACATGCCGCCAAGGATATTCTGGCTCCAGATCGTCGTGGCCGCGGCTTCGGGCGTGCCGGTCGCGATCTGGCGGATGAACAACGGAATGTCGATCGCCGTGGGGCATGCGGTGATGCAGGGCGCATCGTGACAGAAATAGCAGCGGTCGGCGGCGACGCGGGCCTCGTGCGCATCCAGCGGCGGCTCGTGATCGGCGAAGTTCCGGGCATAGGCGGCGTCCGGCAAGCGGCCGGCCACGATTCCGGGGGTAAACGGACTGTTCGACATCGGCTGTGGGCCTCCCTGGCTCATCTTTTGATGGAAGGCTGGCACAGGTCGAATTTTTTATCAAACGGTAAATTTTCAAGCAGCACAGGATTTTGCATCGTTAGCGCCAACTGCCCGGGGATCAGGCACGGATTCGCGGCTTTTCAGCCCCCGGCCGCTCGCGTATAAGCGCCCCACACGCGGCGGCGGGGGCGCACCCTGCCTTGAAGCCAATGGCGCAAAGCCAACAGAGGACGGCATGAGCAAGCAGACGACCGACACGGATGTGGCCTTCATCTCGGCACTGGCCGAGCTTCTGAACAAGAACGACCTGACCGAACTGTCGGTGAAGCGCGAATATGGCGAGGATGACAGCCTCGAGGTGCGCGTCGTCAAACAGGCCAATGTGGTGACGGTTGCCGCTGCGGCCCCTGCCCCCGTGGTCCACCAGGTCGCCTCGGCTGCGACAGCGCCGGCCGCTGTCTCAGCCCCGGCCGCGCCCGAAGACCCGGCCCAGCACCCCGGTGCGGTGACCTCGCCCATGGTCGGCACCGTCTATCTTGCCCCCGAACCGGGGGCCGCACCCTTCGTGACCGTGGGCTCGCAGGTCAGCGAAGGCCAGACCGTCCTGATCATCGAGGCGATGAAGACGATGAACCACATCCCCGCCCCGCGCGCGGGCACGGTAAAGCGCATCCTGGTCGAGGATGGCCACCCGGTCGAATACGGCGCCCCCCTCCTCATCATCGAGTGAGGCGCCCATGTTCGAGAAAATCCTGATCGCCAACCGCGGCGAGATCGCGCTTCGCGTCATCCGCGCCTGCCGCGAAATGGGGATCAAGTCGGTCGCCGTGCATTCGACTGCCGACGCTGACGCGATGCATGTGCGCATGGCCGACGAATCCGTCTGCATCGGGCCGGCACCCAGTTCGGAAAGCTATCTGAACAAGGCGGCAATCATCTCTGCCTGCGAAATCACCGGCGCCCAGGCCGTGCATCCGGGCTATGGCTTCCTGTCCGAAAACGCCAGCTTTGCACAGGCACTGGAGGATCACGGCATCACCTTCATCGGACCCAGCGCGGAACACATCCGCATCATGGGCGACAAGATCACGGCAAAGGAAACTGCAAAGGCGCTTGGCATTCCGGTTGTTCCGGGTTCCGACGGCGGCGTGCCCGACTTCGACACGGCACGCCGCGTCGCGGAAGGCATCGGCTATCCGGTCATCATCAAGGCCACTGCCGGCGGTGGCGGGCGCGGCATGAAGGTGGCCAGGAACGCCGAAGAACTGGAAATCGCCTTCCGAACCGCCCGCAGCGAAGCCAAGGCCGCCTTCGGCAACGACGAGGTCTATATCGAGAAATACCTTCAGAAACCGCGGCACATCGAGATTCAGGTGTTCGGTGACGGCAAGGGCCGGGCGGTCCACCTGGCAGAGCGCGACTGCTCGTTGCAGCGGCGCCATCAGAAGGTGTTCGAGGAAGCCCCCGGCCCCGCCATCACCCCGAAGATGCGGGCAGAGATCGGCACGATCTGTGCCAATGCGGTCGCAAAGATCAACTACATCGGCGCCGGAACCATCGAATTCCTCTACGAGGACGGCAGGTTCTACTTCATCGAGATGAACACCCGCCTTCAAGTGGAACACCCGGTCACCGAATACATCTTCGGCGTTGACCTTGTGCGCGAACAGATCCGCGTCGCGGCCGGGTTGCCGATGTCCTTCACCCAGGACGAGCTGGAGATCAACGGCCACGCCATCGAGGTGCGGATCAACGCCGAGAAGATACCGAACTTCTCGCCCTGCCCCGGAAAGGTGCGTATGTTCCATGCCCCCGGCGGCTTCGGGGTACGGATGGATTCGGCGCTGTATTCCGGCTATACGATCCCGCCCTATTACGACAGCCTGATCGGCAAGCTGATCGTCCATGGCCGCGACCGGCCCGAGGCGCTGGCCCGCCTGAAACGCGCCCTGTCAGAGCTGATCATCGACGGTGTGGACAGTTCTGTGCCACTGTTCCACATGCTGCTGGCCGAGCCCGACATCCAGAACGGGGAATACAACATCCATTGGCTGGAGAAATGGCTGGCCGAGCAGTTCGGCTGACACTCGATCGGGGTGCCCTTGCGGGCGCCCCACCGCAAAAGTTTTCAAGACTTTTGCAAAATCCTTCAAAGGATCTTGCGATGTCCGATCCGGTAGAGGAGATCACCCCCGAGATCCTGCTGCGCGCCTATGCGATGGGAATCTTTCCCATGGCCCAGACACGCGGCGACGAGACTATCCACTGGGTCGATCCGCGCCGGCGCGGCATCCTTCCGCTGGACGGTTTCCACGTCTCGCGTTCGCTGGCGCGCCGGCTGCGCCGTGCAGATTTCCGTGTCACGACCAACCGGGCCTTCGCACAGGTCGTGGAGGCCTGCGCCGACCGCCCGGGCGACACCTGGATCAGCCATCGGATCCAGCGCCTGTATCAGACGCTGCATGATCTGGGCCACGCCCATAGCCTTGAGGTCTGGCAGAACGAATGTCTGGTGGGTGGGGTCTATGGCGTCACGCTGGGCGCTGCCTTCTTCGGCGAAAGCATGTTCAGCCGTGTAACCGATGCCTCGAAGGTGGCGTTGGCGCATCTGGTTGCGCGGCTGCGGGCCGGCGGTTTCCGCCTGTTCGACACCCAGTTCCTGACCTCGCATCTGGCCAGCCTGGGCGCGGTGGAAATTCCCCGCGCCACCTATCACCGTCTGCTGGCCGAGGCGCTGCAGGGCGAAGCGACATTCGACTTGCCGGACTATTCGCCCGAAGGGCTGGCCTCGGGCAGGACGCAGGACAGCACCCAGACGTCATAACGCGGATGATCCAAAGCCGACAGCGCGGGCGAAGATGCCAGCATCCAGCCGCTGAACAGTTGTGCCTGAGTTGCCTCGTCGATCATGGTCAGATGGGCCTCGGCCTCGGACGAGGGGTTGCTCACCGGATAGCGGCAGTCGTCCAGCTGCACGATCAGCCGCCCGAACCTGGCCGCCTGTCCGACGCCCAGCGTCACATCGCCGGTCTCGCTGGTCAGCTTGTCCAGAAAACGCAGCGAGGCGCCAGGCGCTGACGCAAAGTCCTGCGCTGCGGCTGGCAGCGTCGAAAGCAGGCCGGCAATCAAGGCAAGCCGGGCAATCATGGCGCCGCAGGATCCGTGCTTTCATCGGGGGTAGCGGCTCCGCCAGCCTCGGCCCCTCCGCCCACGAATTTCAGCAGCAGCGAGATCACGCTGACCGCGCCCTGCGTGTCCTCGATCTCGTCACCGGGTTCCAGGGTTTCCAGCGCACCGCCGGGCAGAAGCTCGACAAAATTGCCGCCCAGCAACCCCTCGGACGAAATCAGGATGGTGCTGTCAACCGGCAGGAGGATGTCCTTGCGGATCGTGATCGTCGCATCTGCAAAGAAGGTCTCGGGATTCAGCCGCAGATCGGTGATGGTCCCGACCTTGACGCCCGCAAGTCTCACGTCAGACCCGATGCGCACCCCCTCGACAGACCGGAAACTCGCCGTCAGCGGATAGCTGTCGGGTTCCCGCACCAGTCCTGCGCCTTGCGCAGCATAGACCACAAAACCGATCGCCACGGCTAGAACGGCGGCCCCGGTCAGGATTTCGGCACGCTCGTAGGCCATCACTCGGGCTGCCAGGCCTCATAGTCGCGCCGGGCGACGGGTTTGGCACGCCGGATCGAGCCAGGCGGCACATAAGCCGCTTCGGTGCCGGTAAGGTTCTCCTGATGGGGCTTTTCCCAAGGCTTGTGCTTCAGCGGGGCCTTGGTTGGCGGTTCGTCCCAGGTGTGGTGCAGCCAGCCGTGCCATTCGGGCGATATGCGAGAGGCTTCCATCTCGCCGTTGTAGATAACCCAGCGCCGCTTGCCGTCGCGGGTCTGATAGAAAGTGTTCCCGGCCTCGTCCTGGCCGACCTTCACCCCCTTGCGCGCAGTGAAGATCTGGGTGCCGATGGTCTGGCTGTTCCACCAGGTCAGCAGACGTTTCAGGAAATTCATGTCGGGTCTCCGCTTCGCTTGGCCCTGATATGGCCCAAAGGTCTGCCAAGGTCTAGGGGAATGGGCACAGCTGGCGTCCTTGTCCGCTCTTCCCTTGCCGACAGTCCATTCGCGCCGTCCTCTTGGCTGGCAAGGAACGCTGTCGGGGCGAGATGATAAGCGGATCAAGCCTTGGCGGGCTCTTTCTTTTTGGTCTCGGTATAAACCAGCATCGGCTTAGCACCCGAGTTCACCGCCTCATCGTTCACGACGACCTCCTCGACACCATCCATGCCCGGCAGTTCGAACATGGTGTCCAGAAGAATGTCTTCCATGATCGACCGCAGTCCGCGCGCGCCGGTCTTGCGCTTGATCGCGCGCTTGGCGATGGCGGTAAGGGCATCAGGGGTGAAGGTCAGCTTGACGCCCTCGATCTCGAACAGACGCTGGTATTGCTTGACCAGCGCGTTCTTCGGCTCGGTGAGGATGGTGACCAGCGCCGCCTCGTCCAGGTCAGTCAGCGTGGCAATCACCGGCAGACGGCCGACGAATTCGGGAATGAGGCCGAACTTCAGCAGATCCTCGGGCTCAAGTTCCTTGAACAGTTCGCCCACGGAACGTTCATCGGGGCTTTTCACGTCGGCGCCAAAGCCGATGCCCGACCCCTTGTTGCGCTGGGCAATGATCTTTTCCAGCCCTGCGAAGGCGCCGCCGCAGATGAACAGGATGTTCGTCGTGTCCACTTGCAGGAATTCCTGCTGAGGATGCTTGCGGCCCCCCTGTGGCGGCACGGAGGCCACCGTGCCTTCCATGATCTTCAGAAGCGC
Source organism: Tabrizicola caldifontis (assembly GCF_004762095.1). GTDB lineage: Bacteria > Pseudomonadota > Alphaproteobacteria > Rhodobacterales > Rhodobacteraceae > Tabrizicola > Tabrizicola caldifontis. The sequence goes on along the minus strand of NZ_SIJH01000006.1, from coordinate 19,656 downwards.
CTGCTGCACGCCCTCACCGCTCACGTCGCGGGTGATCGAGGGATTGTCCGACTTCCGCGTGATCTTGTCGACCTCGTCTATGTAGACGATGCCGCGCTGGGCGCGTTCGACATTGTATTCGCTGGCCTGCAACAGCTTCAGGATGATGTTCTCCACGTCCTCGCCGACATAGCCGGCCTCGGTCAGCGTGGTGGCGTCGGCCATGGTGAAGGGCACGTCCAGGATGCGCGCCAGCGTCTGCGCCAGAAGCGTCTTGCCGCAGCCAGTGGGGCCGATCAGCAAGATGTTCGACTTCGACAGTTCGATATCGTTCTTCGAGGAATGGTTCAGCCGTTTGTAGTGGTTGTGTACGGCCACCGAAAGCACCCGCTTGGCATGCACCTGGCCGATCACATAGTCGTCCAGCACCTTGCAGATCTCGCGCGGGGTGGGCACACCGTCCGAGGATTTCAGACCGGTGGTCTTCGTTTCCTCGCGGATGATGTCCATGCACAGTTCGACACATTCGTCGCAGATGAAGACCGTGGGCCCCGCGATCAGCTTGCGCACCTCATGCTGGCTCTTGCCGCAGAAGGAACAGTAAAGCGTGTTCTTGCTGTCGCTGCCGGAGTTGTTCGCCATCCATTGCCCTCTGGACACTGTCCCTTGTCACTCGGCCGCTGCCCGGCCCCGGTCCCCCAAGCGCAAGTCTAGGACAAGCCCCTGGTCTCCACAATCCGAAAAACCCCCCGCCGGTAGCCCTTGCGGGAGGGGTGTGTCATCACTTCGACGTATCGTCCGCCTTGCCCCGGCTTTCCAGGATCTCGTCGATCAGACCCCAAGCCTTCGCATCCTCGGCCGACATGAAATTGTCGCGCTCCAGCGCACCTTCGACCGTCTCGTAGGTCTGGCCGGTGTGCTTGACGTAGATCTCGTTCAGGCGGCGCTTCAGCTTCAGCGTCTCCTGCGCATGGATCCAGATGTCGGTGGCCTGGCCCTGATAGCCGCCGCTGGGCTGGTGCACCATGATCCGGCTGTTCGGCAAGCTGTAGCGCATGCCCTTCTCACCCGCCGTAAGCAAAAGCGAGCCCATCGAGGCCGCCTGTCCGATCACCAGGGTCGAAATCTTCGGGCGGATGTATTGCATCGTATCGTAGATCGACAGGCCAGCCGTCACCACGCCGCCGGGGCTGTTGATGTACATGCTGATTTCCTTGGTCGGGTTTTCCGACTCCAGAAACAGCAGCTGCGCGCAGATCAGGCTGGACATCCCGTCATGCACCGGGCCGGCCAGAAAGATGATCCGCTCCTTCAAGAGGCGGCTATAGATGTCGTAGGCGCGTTCGCCGCGGCTCGTCTGTTCGACGACCATGGGGACGAGCGTGTTCATGTAGTGATCAACGGGATCGCGCATTCGGTGCCTGCCTGTGTCTTATCGCAAGAAATATCGCCGGAACTCTTAGCAGAGTCTTAGTGGGGTGCGCGGGGGGCTGCAAGGGCAGCTCCGGGAAAAGGCATCGAGAGGTGCGGCGACCTGCCGCCCTGCCTTGAAAGCGGGCAACCCTTTCCTAACCTTGACGCATGACCAGCCCGATCCCGACCCGCACTGCGGGGCTAGAGCGCCTGCACGCCTTCCTGCCCCGCGCGGGCCGTGATTATGCGCATTTCCGCAACCTCGACCTGCCCGGCCACCTGCACGTGTCGTGCCTTTCGCCCTGGCTGCGCCACCGTCTCGTCACCGAAGCCGAGGTCATTGCTGCCGCCCGTGGCCGGCACGGCTCTGCTGCCGACCGGTTCCTGGCCGAGGTCTGGTGGCGAACCTACTGGAAGGGCTGGCTGGAACTGCGCCCCGGCGTCTGGGCCGCCTATCGCCAGGGCCTGACCGCTGCGCTGAACCGGCTGGCCGTGGAACCAGGTCTTGCCGCGCGGGCAGAGGCCGCCATGCGGGGCGAAACAGAGATCGACGGTTTCGATGACTGGGCACGGGAACTGGTGGATACCGGCTACCTGCACAATCACGCCCGGATGTGGTTCGCTTCGATCTGGATATTCACCTTGCGTCTGCCGTGGGAACTTGGGGCCGACTTCTTCCTTCGGCACCTCATCGACGGCGACCCGGCGTCGAACACGCTGTCGTGGCGGTGGATCGCAGGGCTGCATACGACCGGCAAGACCTACCTCGCCACCGCGGATAATATTGCACAGAACACGCGCGGCCGCTTCCGGCCCAAGGGGCTCGCCACCAGCGCCCCGCCCCCTGCCGCGCCTTCCCACCCCGCCCCCCTGCCCCCACCCGCAGGTGACTGGGTTGACCCGGACCTGCCCACCCTGCTTCTTGTCACCGAAGAAGACCTTTGCCCGGAGTTCCTGCTGCACGCAGGCCTGCGCCCCAGCGCAGTGGCGGCGCTGAGCGATGTCTCGGGGCGCTCGCCGCTGGCGGTTGCCGCACCGGTCCATCGTTTTACCGAAGGCGCAATAGCCGATGCGCTTGCCCGCCTTGGCGCACCCGAGGCGCCGATCTTCCGGGGCGGCGAGACCGCCGCACTTGTGGCCCATGCCGCGCGTGAAGGCGTTCGCCAGATCGTCACCCCCTACGCGCCCGTGGGCCCAATCGCCGCCCGGCTGATCGAACTTTCCCGCTTTGCCGACGCCCAGGGAATCGCCCTGGTCCGCGCCCTGCGTCCGCATGACCATGCAGCCTGGCCCCACGCCACCCACGGCTTCTTCCGCTTCCGCGACGCGGTGATGGGCTGAAGGTCAAGGCTTGTCGCTGATTGTCTCACTCCTTGCCACCCGGCCGGGCCACAGGGGGAGGCAGCCCCTCACGATGGAGAGATCGGCTTTCCCGCCGTCAACGGAAGGTCCGCGCCGCCAGAAGAACCCTCGCCGCAGCAGTCACCAGGCACAGGAAACCGAAGACCCAGGCCGCCGGCACTAAAAGTGCAGGATAGAACACGATCAGCAGGAAGAACAGGATCGTCTCCGTTCCTTCCAGAAGACCGGCTGTGAAATACAGCGACTTCTCCCCCCGGCTTGCCGTCTCCATCCCCTGCCTTGCGGCCAGGATTGCGAAGCCCAGAAAGGTCGCACCGTTGATGTAGAACGTTGCAAGCAGGAAGGCACCGGCCGCACCGTTCGCGTCCGGATCGCGCAGAACGAAAGCCAGTGGGATCGCGCCATAGAAGACAAAATCGCAGCAGATGTCGAGGTAGCCGCCGAAATCCGACTTGCCCCGCGCCCGCGCCACGGCCCCGTCCAGCCCGTCGGCCAGCCGGCTGGCCAGAAGCGGTGCGGCGACCACCAGCCCCGACAGCCCTATCGCCAGCAGCCCCGCCGCGAACAGGCCCAGACCAAGCCCGACCAGAGTCACCACATTGGCCGAAGCCCCCCGGGCCGCCAGCCAGCGCCCGCCCCTGTTCAGCGGCGCATCGATCACGCCTCGCATTAGACCGTCCAGCATCTCGCCCGCCTCCCGATCGGGCATCCTTCTCGCAGAAGCGCCGAATTGAAAAGTCACGAATGCGCCGGTCCGGGCGACTTGCCGCGCAGCCGCAAGCCCGGACATTGTCTGGAACCCGCACGGGTTTCACACTTGCTTCCTGATTACGCCAGATTCTGGCCGCACTGCCGTGCCAGTCAGATAGTGCATCATCCTGCGGGGAAAGACATGATCACGCGCCATACCCTTGCAGCAACCGCCGCAGCCCTTCTGATCGGCCTCGGCCTGCCCGTGCACGCCTGCATCATGCCGCCAAACGCCAAGGCGCTTCAGCAGGAGGTGCTGGCCAACCTGAACGCGCAACGCAAGGCACATGGCCTGACACCCTTCAAGATCGCGCCCAAGCTTGAAAAGGCGGCTCAGGCCCATGCCTGCGACAATGCCCTTCGCCGCTCGATCAGTCACGATTCGTCGGACGGCGGCACACTGAAGACACGGCTGAAGCGGGCGGGCTACAACTTTCGCGCAGCGGCAGAAAATACCGGGCGCGGCTTCGGCACCGGTGCCCGTGCGGTGGACTGGTGGATGAATTCCCCGAAGCACCGCCAGAATATCCTGTTCCCGCGCGTAAAGGATGTCGGCATCGGCATCGCCCTCAGCGAAGCGCCGGACAACAAGCTGCACTGGGTGATCAACTTCGGCGCCTCGAAGTAGCCCTCAACGCGCCAGCATCAGATCCGCGCGCAGCCCCCCCAGCCGCGCACTGTGCCCAAGGCGCAAAGCACCTCCGTGGCTCAGCGCTATGTCAGAGGCGATCGACAGCCCCAGCCCGACGCCCCCGCCCCGATTGGGATCGCGCGAGGCGTCCAGTCGGGTGAATGGGCGCAGCGCCTCTTCCCGCTGCGCTTCGGGAATGCCGGGCCCGTCATCCTCGACTAAGATCCGTAGGCTGCGGTCGTCGAACGCAAGGCGAAGCTCGACCCGGTTGCCGAACCGGCAGGCGTTCGAGACCAGGTTTTCCACCGCGCGCGCGACGGCCTGCGGCCGCATCGACACGGGCTCGGCCCGGCCTTCGATCCCTGCCAGCACCACCTTGGGCCCAGCCCGTTCGACGATCCCGCGCACCAGTGCGACGGCGTCCGTTGGCACCGCGCCCTCCATCGCATCCCCGCGAACGAAGGCCAGGAACTCTTCCACCATCCGCTCCATCTGCCGCACGTCTTCCCGCAGCGCCTCTACCTCCGGGTCGTCCGGCAACATGGCAAGGCCAAGCCGCAGCCTGGTCAGCGGCGTGCGCAGGTCGTGGCTCACCCCCGACAGCATCAGGGTGCGTTGTTCGATCTGGCGCTCGATCCGCGCGCGCATGTCCAGAAAGGCCCGGCCCGCGGCCCGCACCTCCAGTGCCCCGCGCGGTCGGTAGGAAACGATGCGTCCCTTGCCGAAATCCTCGGCCGCCTCGGCAAGCCGGGTGATCGGCTTCAACTGATTGCGCAGGAACAGAAAGGCCACCCCCGTCATCAGCAGCGAGGTGAAGATCATCAGCACCAGCAGCTGATGCGGATTGGTGGCCGACATGCGCCTCCGCGTCAGCTGCGCCTGAACAGGGCCCACGGCGGTGTCGAATTTCAGGTTAACCACCCGATTCTCGTCGGAGACATCGGCTGCCACCAGCCCCGGAAGCCGTTCGCGCAGGGTATCGACGATTACCCGCCCGGACAGGTCCAGGAACAGGAAACGGTCTTTCATCGGCGCATCTTCCCCAGCCGGAATCGTCAGGGTGATCTCCAGATTGCGGGCCAGCGGGCCGACTTCGGCCATCGCCGCCTGGGGCGAACCGGCCGCCTCGATCTCGGACAATAGAAAGCCTAGGTCGATCGCCACGCCGTTCGTCATCTGCCGCGTCACGCCTTCGTAATGGCGCTGGATGAAGGCAGTGGACACGACCAGTTGAATCGTCACGATGGGCACGATCAGGATCAGCGCCGCGCGCCAGTACAGGCCTCTGGGAAAGATACGTTGCAGCACAGCCATCACCTGCCAGACTATGCGGCCCGGCCGGGCTTGGGAAGGCCATGACGGAACACCTCGGCCCCGGTCTGCGCCGGCTGCGCGCGCCCAATCCCTCGCCGCTGACCGGCACGGGCACCAACACCTACCTGCTTGGTGCGCAGGATCTTGCCGTCATCGACCCCGGCCCGGATCTCGACACGCATCTTCAGGCGATTCTCGCGGCCAGCCGTGGGCGCCGGATCGTGGCGATCGTCGTGACCCATGCCCACCGCGACCATTCCGCCCTGGCCCCGAGGCTTGCTGCCGCCACAGGGGCCGAGGTTCTGGCCTTCGGAAGTGCGCGGGATGGAATGAGCCCCCGGATGCAGGCAATTGCCGGTCTGGTCGCCACTTCGGGCGAGGGTCTGGATACCGCCTTCACACCCGACCGGCAGCTGGGCGAGGGCGACAGACTTTCCGGTGCCGACTGGGAACTTCACGCCCTGCATACCCCCGGCCATCTTGGCGGACACATCTGCCTTGCCATGGACGATCTTCTGTTCACCGGAGACCACGTCATGGGCTGGGCGACCAGCATCGTCTCGCCGCCCGAAGGCGACATGGGCGCCTACATGGCTTCGCTGCGGCGCTTGCAGGACGGCAGCTGGCGGCGCTTCCTGCCCGGACATGGCGATCCGGTAGAAGAGCCGGCGGCGCGGCTGGATACGCTCATCGCCCACCGCCTTGCGCGTGAGGCGCAGGTTCTGGCTGCACTCGAACGCGGGGCCGCCACGCCCGATGCCCTGACGGCCCTGATCTACCACGACACGCCGCAAGACCTGTGGCCGGCGGCCCGGCGCAACGTGCTGGCACATCTTCTTGATCTTCTATCCAGAAACCTGGTCGCTGCCGATCCCGTCCCCGGACCCGGGGCCCTGTTCCGTCGCCTGTGACAGAGCAAAAATTCCACCGATTTGCCCCTTGCCGCCCCCGAGAGGTCTTGCTATACGCGCCACCGTGTTCCGGCGTAGCTCAGCGGTAGAGCAGTTGACTGTTAATCAATTGGTCGTAGGTTCGATCCCTACCGCCGGAGCCAAAAATCCCTGAAATATCAGAGATTTGCGGCAGAACCTCTCGAGGTCCACGGCCGCAATCTGCCCCGGGGTAACGTTTGGGGTAACGGATTTTCCAATGAAAGAAGGCCCGCCGAGCTACCGACGGGCCTTTCGCTTTTTCCTGCTTCGAGGTGCCTACTTCACTCGCTTGTGCGTCGCGCACCGCATGATCGAGTCGCAACAGGCCCGCGAATAGCCGACGATCTCCCCAATCTGCCGAGCATTGAGCCCGACGGCCGCAAGCTCACGGATTCGCTTCACGGTCTCGGGCGAGCACCGGCGCCGGTGAGTGCTCGCAAGCCCTAGCCGACGAAGCTCCGCCGCAACGGCGCGCACGAGCACCTCGTCGATCGAGAGGGTCTCGGCGATCTTGGCATAGGCGCTCATACCGCCCCCTCACCTTCCGGCGATGCAACCTTGGCGAGAGGACTCCACCCCTCGACCTCGCGCACCTCGTTGATCGTCAGCACGCCCGCGTCGATCGCGATCTTGTGCGCCGCCCACCGCGCCGCATGATCGCCGCGGAGAAGGCCCGAGAGATCAACGTCGATCTCGTAGGTCTCACGCTCTTGCTCGGTGAGGATCGAACGGGAAAGCTCGGTCTCGAGCTTCCGCGCCCAATGCGCGAGCGTGGATTGTGCGAAGTGCCGCAACAGCGTCTCGGAGTTCGTGAAGCTGGCATGATCGAGGATACCCACCAGAGGCGCAGGCACGCCGAACGCCCGGGCGATCTCTTCGGTCGAGAACCGACGTGCAGCGAGGATTTCCGCGTCTTCCGGCGAGATCGTCGGGAACGCCTCGAACTTGAGCCCTTCCTCGAGCACCGCGGGTGCGCCCCGGTTCTCCCCGCCATAGCGAGAGACGAAGGACTCCTTGAGGCGCTCAGCAGCGCCCGCCGAGAGGTTCTTCTCGTGCATGAGCACCCCCGACGGGCGATCGGAGTTCCGCCACATCGACTTGCTATGCGCATCGGTCTCGACGGCATGGGCAGCGGCCGCCATAGCGCGGCGAAGGGGTGCGACGCCGATCACGCCGTCGTCGGTGCGGGCCTTGAGGTGCAGCACCTCGGAAGCGAGAAGGCGCCGCGTCGTGCCCATCGGAGCCGAGAGATCGTCGCCGGTCACGTGGTAGATCACGCGGCCCGGGGTCACGAGTTCGACGCGCACGAGCCCCCACCGGATCGGCCGAAGCTCGACGACGCGGCCCGAACGATCGGCGACGATCTCGGCGAGAGCGTTGCCGTGCAGAAGCGCGCTCGCAGCCATCCATTCAACGAAGTCGGGCCACGACTGCCACGGGTTCGGCCCGCGCCGCACAAGCCGCGCCAGAGGGTGCGAGGGCGTCTCGTGGCGGGTGTTCCCTTCGAAGTGGTAGACGCGCACCGGCAAGCCCGCCAACTGGCCGGAGATCACCGCGACGCAAGCGGCCGTTACGGCGAGTTGCTCGGCGGGAAACCTCGTGCCGGGTGTCCCGAGCCAATGCGCGCCAAGGGCGGCGAGCGTCTCATTCGAGCGGGTCTCGGCAGGGCGACGACGGAAGAGATCAGCGAAGCCCATGATAGCCTCCGAAATGGTCGAGGTAGCGCGCACGGCGTTCGGCCTCATTGATTGCGTCGAGCGAGCGCCGAGAGACGACGGTCGCGGGGTATGCGGGGGAAGGAGTCACCGTCACGTCGAGAAGCTCGACCTCGAGAAGCTCACGCTTCGCCGGTGTCCCCTTGTGCGACCAGCGATCGCGGATCGCGCGGAAGCCGAAACTCGCGCCGGTGATATCGCCACGGCCGACGCTTTCCAGCACGTCGCGCCCGGCCGTGGTGTTTGCCACGTCGAGCGAGAAGAAGAGGCCCTTGCCATCTTCCTTGAGCCGCAGCGTTCCCGACTTCGAGCGGCCGAGCACGGCGCGGGTGTCGTGGTGGAAAAGCGCAAGAACGTCGTCGCCCCGCGTGAGCGAGGCGGCAAAGGCACCGGGTGCGATCGTCTCGACGAAGCCGCCGAGATCATGGCTCGGCGAGTTGAAGACGGCGGCGTAACCCTCGATCCGGCCGCCTTCAACGGCGCGGAGTTCGAGGGCACGCCGCTCAATGTCGGCGTGCCCCATGTTCTTACGCCTTGATCTTGAGAAGCTTGATCGCCGCGTCGTCGGTGACGATCCCGCCCACTCGCTTCGACAGATAGAAGCCGGTGAAGCCCTTGCGCGTCACCTCGTCACGGATCAGGCGAACGCCGGTGCGATCCGCGATCGTGTAGCCCGCCTTGAAGTCGCCGAACGCGATCGGGAACGCGCCCGAGGCGATCGAGGGCATGTCTTCGGCGATTGCCACCGGATAGCCGAGAAGCCGCGCGGGTTGGCCAGCCGCCAAGGAGTCAGCCCACATGAAGCGGCCCTCGGCGTCCTTGAGCTTGTGGATCACGGCGGCCGTGGTCGAGTTCATGACGAACACACCGTTCGCCCGGTAGCCCGCGCGAAGCTTGTAGATCAGGTTGATAAGATCGTCGGCCACGATCACACCGGCCGCGGCGGTCTCGACGAATTGCAGAGCACCGGCAGTGCGGGTCGCGTCGGCGGCGGCCTCGGGGGTGACGGCGAGGAAGCCCGTCGGCTTGTCGGTGCCGTTGCCGTTTACGAAGGCCGCACCCTCGGCTTCCGAGAAGTCGCTCGCCGCATTGTTCACGATGAAGCCGCCCACGTCATAAGCGGAGTCGTCGAGCAGATGGTTCGACACCACGGGGAAAGCGTTCACCTCGCCGAAGGTCGGCTTGACCGGGCGGATCGTCGGGGTCGCAGTCTCGGGATTCCGATCGCCGCTCTCACCGGACCAGCGAGACGCCGAGCCGCGCACGTTCACCGGGATCGTGAAGTCGGCGCTCGAGACGTTGACGACGTTCGCGATCAGGCGGATCGGGCTGATATCCCGCACCCGGTTCTGAATCTGGCTCGCCAGTTGCTCGGGCACGATCGCGCCACCGTCGGCCGCAACAGTCATCGCCCTGGACTCGCCGCGGGCGATCGAGCGCCACTCGACGGCGCCTTCGGTCCCGGGCTCGGTCAGCGAGCGGCCCTCGGCGTTGCGCTCGATCTCGGCAAGGCGCTCGGCCCGCTCGATCTGCTCGCCAATGGCGCGGATTTCGGCGTCAACGGCGGCGAACTTCTCGGCGTCGTTGATGTGGGCGCGCGCCTCGTCGGTCTTTGCCTTGAGGGCGGCGCGGAGTTCGCGAACGGTTTTCATGGGTCTTCGTTCCTTCTGTGGCCCTTTTTGGCGGGCTTCTGGTTGAGCGCCGAGGCGCGGGTTAGGTCGTCGCGTCCCTCCCTCAGAGGCACATTCCGAGGTATTCGGGTTTGTCGTGCCATTGCCCCGAAGCCATCAGCGGTGAGCACGACAGGCCGCGCGACACGGCCGGGGAAGAGTTCAGGCGAGAGCCTCGGCGAGCGTGAAGCCGTCGAACACGAATGCACGGCCGCGCGGGCTGCCGCCGAAGGTCTTGGACTCGATCTCGACGTTCGAGCGATCGGCGCGAGCAACGAAGGCAACGAGAGCCCGGCCTTCGCCGTCGATCGTGAAGAGCGCTTCATCGAGGTGCGAGCGATCGCCTGCCTCGGCAAGCTCGATCAGGTTCGCCAGCATCGGCACCACGCCAGAGGCGCGGAGCGAGATCAGGAAGCTCATGGCGTCGGTGGCGATCCCTGCACCTACCCCCGCCATGACGAGCACGTGCTCGGCGAGAACGCGGCCCGAGAGGTTGTATCGCTGGCGCTTGCCCGAGCCATCGAGCACGCCGGTATCAAACCCAATGTCGAGCCCGGCGCGATAGGCGGGATCGGCCGAGAGCCCGAACGGTTCGGCGATCAGGTCTTTAAGTTTGCGAATTGTCAGCATGTCCGACTCCTTGCCCGATTGCGTCTCGGGTTCTCTTTCGTGTTGAAATGAGCATGAAGTATTCGCGTGCTCGCGGCCACGGTCTCGCCCCGTGCTCACAAGCCCATTCGCATCAAGGGATTTGCACCGATGGAAGATCGTCACGCCGAGTTTTTGAAAACCCACCCGCACCTGAAAGACTTCCTGCCCTTGCTCGAGACGCACAATCAAGAAAGCCCGCGCGGCGCGGTCTTGGTGTCATGTGCCTTTCTCGACGACCAGCTTCGGGAGATCATCGACGCTTTCTTGATCGCGGACTCTGCCCGCGACAAACTGCTTGAAGGCTTTAACGCTCCGATCGGCACGTTCTCTTCGCGCATTGTGATGGCGCATTGCCTCGGCCTGATCTCTGACAAAGAGCGCGACGATTGCGAGACCTTGAGGAAGATCAGGAACGATCTCGCACATGATCACAAGGCCGACTTTGCGAGCCAAAGGATCGCCGATCTCAGTGCTAATCTTCACCATTCGATCAAGCCGCATGACAAGAGAGTCCGACCATTCGATCACTTTTCGTCGGCGGCGATCGCGTTGATTCTGAGCCTCATCAATCGCGCTGCCTACGTAAAGAGAGCGCGCTTAGAGCGCCGAGAGTGGCCCACTTAAGCCCTTCCCAATCCATGCCGGGTGAGAGCATCCCAAGGATCGGGCACCGCGGGCTTCGGCTCGCGCACCGGCGGCGCCACCTTTGAGCGCGCCGTCGGCGTCATGCCGAGCGAGGCGAGCCCCCGGTGAAGGCACGATAGCTCGGCGGCCGTGATGCCGTCGGCCGAGCGCAGGCGGGCCAAGAGCCGCGCCACGATCTCGACGGCGATCCGATCGGAGTTCCCCGCCACCCCGGGCGAGAGGGCCTCGGCGATCTCGCGCCAAGCGGCAGCCGCGGCGGCAGGAAGGCACGACGGCGGATCGCCGAGCGGCCCGGTAGGTTCGGGTTCGTGGCGCCGGTTAGTGCGGGTGCGCGTGCCCTCGAGCTTGTGCAGATGCGTCGGTTTTCGCGGCCGTCCCGGCATGGCGGGTCCCTCTATGTTACAACATTACATTTCGACCACGGAGAAATTCGACTATCCCACGCGGTCGGCCCCCTTTAGCCCCGAGAGATTTTCTCGCTCAGGCGGCGAGCCCGTGTCGCACGAAGCCTTCGCCCTGCCCGAAGCAGTGCTCGACCCACTCGGGCGAGAGGCCCGCAAGGGCGCATACCTCGTGTCCATCAGCCGAGCGCAGCCATCGCACGAGTTGATCGGGCTCGTCGTTCTGGATCGCAAGCGCGACGACTGCGAGCCAAAGGTTGCGCTCGGGCGATCCGCCGAAGCTCGCTAGGCGTGGCACCGAGTGCCCGGTGAAGAGTGAGGTCGTTCGCATATGGGGCTCCTTTCCGAAGCTCTTGTTCTCTTTGCGTCGAGAGGCCCGGCTCGCCGAGCCCCTCGCGTTCTCTCAGTCGTCGAGGTGCGTTCGCTCGACCTCTACCTCGCACCCCTCGAGCGCCTCGGCCTCGAGTTCGGCCGCTTGTTTCTCGAAGTCGGCGGCGATCTCGCGAAGGCGATCGGCGGCGTGCAGCTTGTCGGTGCGTGTCATGTCGGGTTCCTTTTCGTTCATCCCGCCACCCATGAGATCGCCGAGGCAATCGGCCGTCGAGACGTAAGAATGTCACCACACGGTGCCTCACCGTGGCCCTCGCGGTAGGGTGCAACCCGCCCGAGCGGGGTGCCAAACCCTTGGGGTATAAGGGGTGTGCGAAAACAGGGGGGATGAAGGGGGGATGAAGGGGGTTCAGCACCCACTTCGGCACCAACTTCGGCAGGGGGGATGAAGGGGGTATGGTAGGAAGGCGCGAGCATCATTTCACCTCGGCAATGCGGGTCGCACCCTTCGAGGGCGGCCCGTATTTCTCGACGCTGATCTTCCCACCGGCGAGAAGCGTGCTCATTGCAGCACCGAACGCCCGCTTTGTCACGCCCTCGGATTGCGGGTGCTCGGCGAACACCTTCGGCGCGTAGTAGCGCCCGCCCGCGTGGTTCACCGAACGGCCCTCGGCCGTGAACTGGCGGAGAAGCGAGAGGAAGACGCGCTCGGCTTTGGCGCTCGCCGCCATGCGATCAAGGCCCGTCGGCGCCGTTTCCGCAACGAAGACCCCGGCTTGCCAGCGGATCGCGATCTCATCGCCGGTCGGCCCGTAGTTCGCCTTCTTCGTGGTGAGCTTGCGAGCGTCGGGATCGGGCTCATAGCCCTCTTCCTTTACGCGATCGAGGTAGAGCCGCGAGCGCACCGATCCATTCCATGCCGTCGATCCCGAGAGCCCCGAGCCGCTCGCCATGCCAGACAGAGAGGGGTGAGCGAGAAGCACGACGGCGCACTCGTGTCGGATCGCCAGAGCACGCAAGAGCCCGATGAATTGGCGAGCATGGGCTCGGTTATTCTCTTCGCCTGAATGCAGGTCGGCCAGCGTGTCGAGGAAGACGGCCGTCGGCCTGATCTCGCCGATCGCGTGAGCGAGGGCGTCATAGAGCGGCGTGCGGGCGAGTGCCCCCGTTCCGCGATCCAAGACGGCAAGCAAGGCGTCTTCGCCCGCGAGAGACCGGATCAGCAGGCCGCCGAGATCGGATAGCCCGAGGCCCTCGGCGGTGCATATATCGGCGAGGCGGCGGTGCACTTCGTCGAGGTCGTCTTCGGCAGTCAGGAAGAGCGCGCGCCCCGGCTTCTCGATCGGTCGGTGTAGCCATGCCCTTCCCGTCGCAGTGCCCACCGCGAGTTGCAGCGCCAAGAGCGACTTGCCGGTGCCACCGTCCCCGCCGAGAAGGGTCACGGTTCCGTCGGGCACGAGGTCGCGCACGAGCCAAGAGCGCGGTGCGATCGGCTTACCAGCCAAAGCCGAGGCGGGCGTAAAAAGAGGCCCTTGAGGCAATGCCTGGACTCGCTCTTGCGGCCTCTCGGGTGCGGCACGAGGCTCGGCGGCACCGGCTGCGAGGCCCGAGGCGATCGTCTGCCCGATCTCGTGCTCGTCAAGGCCGATCGCCCGGGCGGCGCGAGAGAGTGCTTCGACGACGCGATCGCGCTCGAGGCCCCCGCCTGCCACGATCTGCCCGAGCGCGAAGGCGGCTCGGTTGAGGGTATGATTTCTGGCGCCCGCGGCGGCGACGGCAACGCGCCCGACCTCGGCGGCTATGGCTTGCTCGGCCCATGCGTTGCCGCCGGGCTCGGAGGTGCGCAGGGCCGCAAGTTGGCGGGCCATGACGGCAAAGGGAAGCTCGACGACGTTCTGATCGGCCGCGGGCGGTGCCGCTTCCGCCGGGCTCTTTCCGGCCCGGATCGCCGCGCGGAGCTTGGCGGGCACCGGCGGCGGGTCGAGGTCGAGGATCGACGGCCCGAGCCACTCATAGCCCGGCGAGCCCGCCGCGACGACGAAGCCGCCGGTGCCGCGGGTGTCGATCCCCTCGCCGAGCTTGCCCGCCGAGTTGTCGAGGCCCTCTTCTGCGCGGAAGAAGACATGACGCCCGCCCGAGCCGGTGCGCGCCATCGGTGCGCCCTCGAAGCATTCGGTGAGCCCGAGCCGATCGGCCGCCGCTTCGCCGGTCGCCTCGCCCGTCGCTTTGTCGATATCGAGATCGACCACGAAGAGCCCGGAACGCTCGCCAGTGACGAGCGCGACGCCCGCCTCGGGCCAGCGGTCATACCATGCGTTGATCGTCACCGGGTCGGTCGAGGCGGCGTCCTTCCACTTCGTGAGCGGAATCTTCCCGCGCACGGGGTGCACGGGAAAACCGGCGGCGGCGTAGGCGAGCGCCTTTTCGCGCGGGGTTCGGTTCGCCGCAGGAAGCGACGACACAGCATTGTTATTCATTGGCTTTTTCGCTCGTTCTTATTGGCGCTTGTGCGCATTCATGGTAGGGTGTGCCTGCCCGGATCGTTCGCCGGGCTTTCGCTCGATATGCCGCCGCGTGGTCGCCAGCCGCGCGGCGGTCTCGCTTAGGCGGCGACGCGGTTGCGCTCCATCCAGTCGCGAAGCTCGCTCGGGGCATAGTAGAGGCGCCCCCTGATCTTCACGCCGGGCGGAAAGCCGAGCGACGGGTCTTGCCGCCAACGCCACATCGTCATTTCGGACACTCCGAGAATCTCGGTGCGAGCGCGGGCGGCGGGCATGTATTCCGGTCGGGTCATTCTGGTTGATCCTCTTGCTCTTGGCCGGGTTGCCCGGCGTGAGAAGGATCATGCAGAGTTCAGATGCCTCGTGATAGCCTTTGAAACCCGGCGCTCACACGTCCATTTCCGAACGTGCGCTCTCGTCACTTCTCGTCACACCTCGTCACAAGGATCGGTGCTTCACAGCAACATGCACGAAAAACGATTCCGCGCCGATCGAGCACTTAGGCCCGAATCGGAACCACGTTGTCAGCCTTCCCTTCGACGATCGAGACGACAAACCGCGCCCATGAGTCGAGCGCGGCTCGCTTCTCGTCGGCGTAGTCGTGGCGCTGATAAACCGCGACGATCCCGCCCCCCGTTCCCGACACGTGATTGAGCACGGCCTCGGTGACGCGAACGGGAATGCCGAGCCGGGCCATGCCTGTTGCGGCCGTGCGGCGAAGGTCGTGGAAGGTCCAATGCGGGATCGCCACGGGCTCGCCGCGTTCCTTCTCGGCGATCTCGGCCATCTTCGAGGCGACGGCCTCGCGCCCCCGGTGGAAGTTGGAAAGTGCCGAGGCGCCCGTTGTCGTGAAGAGATAGCCCGCGCCCTTGATCTTCGTCGTGCCCGCCAGCACCTCGAGCACGGCTTCGGAGAGCGGCACGTCGTGCGCCCGGCCGTTCTTGGTGCGCTTGGCGTCGAGGTGCCACGTTGCCCCGGCAATCTCGGCCTCGCGCATTCCCGCCACCTCGCCAAGCCTCTGCCCGGTGAGCAACAGAGTCCTCGTGAACGGCCCCCAAAGATCGAGATCGTCGCACGCTTGCCAAAGCCAAAGGATTTCGTCGTCGGAGAGCACGCGCTCGCGGCTCGTCTCTTTGGCGACGCGCTTCACCCCGGTCGCTGGGCTCATTGCGAGGATATCGCGCTCGACGCACCAGTTGAGGAACGTGTTCAGGTAAGCGCGCACGCGGTTCGCGCTGACAGCCCGTCCGCTTTCGGCGATCCCGTCGAGAAGGTCGATCACGTCGCGCTTCGCGATCGAATGGATATCTCGCTCGCCCCATGCAGCCACGACGAACCGATCGAGTTCCCGGCGCACCGTCGCACGGCTCTTAAGGTGCTTGAGCCGGAGCTTGTCGTATTGCCCAATCAGCGTCTTCACTTTGTCACGTGCAGAGAGATCGGTGTCGAGTTTCGCGGCCTTGGCGGCCCTCTTCTTCTCCGCCGGATCGTCGCCAGCCTTCACGGCCTCGAGCGCCGCGGCCGCCGAGCCCCTCGCCTTGGCGAGCGACATTGCGGGCCATAGGCCGAGCGTGAGCTTCACGGGCTTCCCCTCGGCCCTATAGCGAAGAGCCCACGACTTCGCGCCTGAAGGTTGCACGATCAGGAAGAGTCCATCCTGCCCGCCGTCGCTGATCTCGCGCCGGTTCGCGCCCGGCTTGGCCGCCTCAATTGCCGTAGCGGTGAGTGCTTTCGCCATGCCCTTCGTGACCTCTTGACTGCGGAGCGGGCGTTACCCCGAGCGGTTTCGGGGTAACATTTTCGCCGATTTGGCTCGTTACCCGATGTTGCGCAGTGTTAGAGATTTGCCGCGTAACCGCAAGCATTTCTTGCCTTTTTGTCGAGTTGACCGTTATGCATTGTTAGGCCCTGATAGCCCTCTTATCTCGACTGTTAATCAATTGGTCGTAGGTTCGATCCCTACCGCCGGAGCCAACAAAATCAAGCAGTTACAATGAGTTGTGAGCGGCCTTAGGGGCCGTTTTTGCAACGCTTTTGCAACAAGCGTTTAAACGCGCTGCTGTTTCGCACGCATGCGCCCAATTCACGCCCTGATCGCTTGCCACGCTCGAACACGAGGCAGAATCAGGAGGTTACATGGACGACGAGTATTTTGTTCCGCGAAGGAAAAAGAACCCGAGCCTGCTGACTCCCGAACAGCGTCGTGCGCGTGCTGAAGCGCGCGAGGAGTCCGAACGTCAGGAAACCGAAGAGAAGCGAAAGGCGCGTGAGAAGGCCTTTGACGAGTACCGCGCCCAATTCAAGCACACGCAGACACACCTGTTCGGGGACAACGATCATTGGATTCCGCCACGTGATCCGCTCATGATCTTCTTCGGGTCAGAGGACGGCAAGGCTATCGACCGTGTCGACGAAAACGGTCGCCTGTTCTTCGGCCACCGCCCCGTCAGCGCCGCGCATGTGGAGCAGTACTGGGAGCATCTTCGCGAGATGAGGCTCGACGATCCCGAAGCGTTCAAACGCCTTTGCGCGCGCTACCAGCACATAGAAGACGCATATATCGAGAAGCTCAAAGACAGGGCCGACCGGCGGCGGGAGCGCCGCGAGAAGTGGGAAGCCAAACGCGAACACGTAGCACGCAAGATTCGGCTGACCGGCCTCTGACTTGGTAGCACCCGATGTTTGAAGTTCTCCATTCCGCCATGCAAAAGGGCCGCGTCGAGTTCATCGACGATGCCTTTTTCACTTTCACCGACAATGGTGATCACGTCAGCAGCACCGCGTTCTTTTCGCTCAACGACGCCGCCACCCTGAACCTGATGGCGCGTCTTGAACGCATCGCGGGCGGGCGGCGCGTCAGGATCAGTCTGCACGAGACCGCGCCCGAAATCGCTGTGCTGGCGTCGCGCGGATATGCGAACACCGGCGCGAAGGGTGCGCTGCAATACTGGGAGAAGGCCGATGCTTCTGGCCATGCGTGAAGCCGCCGACAAGGGGTGGCTGTTCATCGTCGACGGTGGCCTTTGCGAATTCCGCCTGCGCCGCGACAACCAGATCACGATCTACACCATCGTTTCGGCGAAACCGGGCGTCGGCACGCAACTGCTCGAACGCCTGCTCGAATACGGGCGCGAGCACGAGGCGACGTTCATCCAAGCCAAGTGCCCCGCTGACCTCCCGTCCAACGCGTGGTACGAAAAGAAGGGTTTCGACCTGTTCGAGGTCGAGCCCACGAAGCGGTCGGGCCGCAAACTGAACGTGTGGCGCTTGCCGGTCGCACCGCAGGCGCAGCACAGCGCGTCTCCGCGTCGTCTCTGACAGCCTGACGCCGCGCGCACCCTGCACGCGCAAGATGACAGTGAACGCGGCGCTCCGCGCTCTGCTGCGCTTAGAATCGAATGTCGCGCGCTAGGATGCCAAGGAACTTGTCCCGCGAGACCTTGGCATTGGTGCCGAGTGCTCGACCACGATGCCAACGCAACACGTTGTCGACCGGCACAACGAAGACGTCGACGACTGGGAAGCCCACGATGTCGGACAAGATGAAACCCTTGATCCCGGACAGCTTCGCCTGGAAACCGTCCTCGTTGAACACGCGCCCAGACCCGACCTGATTGCTCGGGTTGAAATACACGCCCTGCCGCGTGATCGAGCGCACCTCCCACATGCCGCCGTCGGGGTCGAGCAGGTCGTAGCCAGCACCCTCTGACGGTGCGAGCTTCCAGCCCGGGTTTTCCCACATCAATCTGCGTTCGATGATGAACGAGACGCGCCGACCATCGGTCAGATACTCACGAACGTCCTTCGTCGTGACCTTGAATGCTCGGGCGAGTTCTTCCTCGTCCCACCGCAGTTGAAACCGCTTCTCCACAAGATTCTCCCTTTGGGATCAATCCCAAAGGTTTCTCAGGCGTGGACGCCTTGGTCAATGCCGTTGAAGCAGCACGATCCGATTGGTGTTGGTGCCCTTGGACCCATTGTCCACGCCCCAACAGTTGGCCGTCTTGGTGAACGCTTGGTCGTTGATCATGACGCCCAGCCGCGCGAAGGGCAGGCCCTCAGCGGCCTTCCATACGAGCCGCTCAAGCAGCACCTTGCCATTGCGCACCTCGCCAACTTCGAACGCAACATAGCCGCCGGGGCGAAGAATGCGTGCTTGCTCGGCCAAGACTCGATGCACCATCGCGGTCCAAGCCTCTTCCGTCCGGTGCATGTCGATGGCGACGGAATTAGGGTCGATGCCAGCGAACCAGCAGCGCAACCAGTTGTCCGACGCATAATGCACGATGTCCAAAAACGGCGGTGACGTAACGGTGAGATCGACCGAAGCATCAGCGATGCCCGGCAGGTCCCAAGCAGCGCCTGTGTGAAGGCTTGCGCGCACCTGACTTTCAGCGCAGCCGTCCTTCAGCAGTGTTTTCGACTTCTTGACGATGACGGCGGCCACGTCACGCTCGGGCGGCGACACGCCCAGTTTCTCGTTGATCTTCAGTTGGGCCTTCACGGAGACGGCTTGGTTGGGCGGCATCGAACGGCCCGAGAAGAAGCCCGGCGAGTGCCCCGAAAGACGATTGATCGCGACCATCCGAATCCAGTCTGCCACAGGGTCAACATCGTCGGAACCGAGTGGTGCGCGTTCGGCGAGCCACGCGCGCAGAGCCTCCAGTTTCTTGAGCGTGGCGGGATGGTAGAAGGCGAGAAGGTCCTCGCGCTCGATCTCACCACGCGACCAGTCCACTGACTTGAGTGCGGACGACACGGCCTGCAACGTGATCGGGCGCAATCGCGGGCGGGTCAGAAGGACGGATAGCGGATTGATGTCGTTTCCGAACGCCTGCCGCTGCATCAGCGCGGCCTGCACGGGGGTCGTGCCCCGCCCCATGAACGGGTCGAATACGACGTCCCCAGGTCTCGTTAGGCGGCTGATGAAGAACTCCGGCAACTGCGCCTTGAAGCAAGCACGGTAAGAGACCTCGTGAATGGAATGCGCCTGTCGTTGCCCAGCCGTCCAAAACTCGTTGATCAGATACGGAATGCCTTCGACGGTCTCAGTTGCGGTCGTCTGCCCAAAGTCATCGAACGCCATCAAATCGTCGATGAACGCGCCCGATGTCGGCGCGAAATTGACTTGGTCAAACATGGATAGCTGGTTCATCGGGGCTTTCGTTCGCGCGCGTCAGGGTTCCGTCATGACTACAACACTTGGTGGCCACCGTCCATCGTATTGGCAGTGCTAGGGTCAGGACCCATTGATTTTGTAGACTTGGCCTGATTCAATCTCCGAAAGGAGACTGGAGCATGAGCAACCTTTTCTGGCTGACCGACGCGCAGATGGCGCGGCTGAAGCCCTTCTTTCCCAAGA
>NZ_SIJH01000053.1 GCF_004762095.1 Tabrizicola caldifontis | reverse complement strand
TGCATTTGGGGATTCCCGTTTGTCGTGAGTTCTGCTTCAAGATCGAAGACGGAGGCGATCTTGAGCCGGCGGACCTTGACCTACGCGCAGTGGGCGCGGATCGAGGGGCATCTTCCTGGGCGCGACGGGCTGCCCGGGCGGAGTGGCGCGGACAATCGGCTGTTTGTGGATGCGGTGCTTTGGCTGGCGCGGACGGCGGCCCCTTGGCGCGATCTGCCGCCCGAGTTCGGCAAATGGACCGGTGCGCACGCCCGCTTCCGACGCTGGGCGATGGCAGGGGTTTGGGAACGCCTTTTCAATGAGTTGAGCGCGGACCCCGACTTCGAGTACGTCCTCATCGACAGCACGATCTGCAAAGCCCACGCGGATGCGACGGGCGGAAGGGGGGGCCTCAGGCTCACGGGATCGGGTGTTCGCGCGTTCGGTGGGCGATCCTTCCACTGGAAGGATCGCTTGCCCACCTCACCCTGACGACCAAGAGCCACGCCGCCGTCGATGCCCTCGGGCTGCCTGTGCGGCTGATCCCGACGGCTGGCCAGCACGGCGACAGCCCACAGGCCGCCGCCTTGGTCGACGGGCTCGATGGCGTGGGACAGGTCATCGCCGATGCGGCCTAGG
>NZ_SIJH01000052.1 GCF_004762095.1 Tabrizicola caldifontis | reverse complement strand
CGCACGGGCCTTGATGCGGGCACTGTCACGGCCAAGATGTCTGCGCGTGGGGTTCAGGTGTATTACGGCACGAACCACGCGCTGAAGGATGTTGATGTTGACATCCTGGACCGGGCGGTGACGGCCTTCATCGGGCCGTCTGGCTGCGGCAAGTCCACCTTCCTGCGCTGTCTGAACCGGATGAACGACACCGTGGCCTCGGCCCGGGTCGAGGGGCGGATCACGCTGGACGGCCAGGACATCTATGACCCGCGCATCGACCCCGTGCAGCTGCGCGCCAAGGTCGGCATGGTGTTCCAGAAGCCGAACCCCTTTCCGAAATCGATCTACGACAACGTGGCCTACGGGCCGAAGATCCACGGCATGACCCGCAACAAGGCCGAGCTTGATGCCATCGTGGAAGACGCGCTGCGCAGGGCCGCCCTGTGGAACGAGGTGAAGGATCGTCTGGATGCCCCCGGCACCGGCCTGTCGGGCGGCCAGCAGCAAAGGCTCTGCATCGCCCGGGCAGTCGCCACCAGCCCCGAGGTGCTGTTGATGGACGAACCCTGCTCGGCGCTGGACCCCATCGCCACGGCCCAGGTCGAAGAGCTGATCGACGAGCTGCGCAGCCAGTTCTCCGTGGTGATCGTCACCCACTCGATGCAGCAGGCCGCGCGCGTCAGCCAGAAGACCGCCTTCTTCCACCTCGGAAACCTGGTGGAATACGGCGATACAGCACAGATCTTCACCAACCCGAAAGACCCAAGGACCGAAGCCTACATCACCGGCCGCATCGGGTAAGGAGC
>NZ_SIJH01000051.1 GCF_004762095.1 Tabrizicola caldifontis | reverse complement strand
AATGCCAGTCAAACTTGCGATCATCCACGAACTTCAGGATCGCGTTCGAGGTGAACTCGGTCCCATTATCACTGACGATCGTCTGGGGCTTGCCGCGGGCGTCGAACAGCGTCGCCAGTTCACGCGCGACCCGCGCGCCCGACAGTGAGGTGTCGGCGATCAGGGCCAGGCACTCCCGTGTGCAGTCATCGACCACCGTCATGATGCGGAACCGACGGCCATCCGTCAGCTGATCCGATACAAAATCAAGTGACCAACGCTGGTTTGGCATCAGTGGCAGCACCATCGGAGCCCGTGTGCCCATGGCCCGCTTGCGCCCACCGCGACGGCGCACATGCAACCGTTCTTCGCGGTAGATGCGGAACAGGCGCTTATGATTGACCTGATGGCCCTCGCGCCGCAGGAACACATGCAGCCGACGATAACCGAACCGGCGTCGAGCCTTGGCCAAGTCTTTCAGCCGCTCGCGCAGCACAGGGTCATCTTGGCGGACGACCTCATAGCGGATAGTCATCCGGCAACAGCCGATAACCCGGCACGCCCGCCGTTCGCTCATCTCGTGACTTGCGACCAGATGGGCGACCGCTTGTCGCTTCGCAGCGGGCGTCACCACTTTTTTCCCAAGAGATCCTTCAGCGCGGCATTATCCAGCATCGCATCTGCCAGCAGACGCTTGAGACGGGCGTTCTCGTCCTCAAGGCCCTTCAGCCGCTTCGCTTCGCTGACGTCCATGCCGCCATACTTGGCCTTCCATTTATAGACGGTCGCATCGCTGACGCCGTGCTTGCGGCAAAGATTGGCGACGGAAACCCCTGCCTCGTGCTCTTTCAGAATGCCGATGATCTGGTCTTCGGTGAACCTGCTGCGCTTCATCTCTGGTCCTCTCGGTTGGGCCAGAGTCTACCTCAAACTGGATTAGGCGGAGGGGGCAACGTCA
>NZ_SIJH01000050.1 GCF_004762095.1 Tabrizicola caldifontis | reverse complement strand
CCTGCCTCGTGCTCTTTCAGAATGCCGATGATCTGGTCTTCGGTGAACCTGCTGCGCTTCATCTCTGGTCCTCTCGGTTGGGCCAGAGTCTACCTCAAACTGGATTAGGCGGAGGGGGCAACGTCATACCAGATCGTTTGTTGCGCACGCGTAGACTACATTCGGAACGCCCTCGTTCATCAGGCTCTGTGCTATGATGATGCCTACAAGCGACTTCCCGGCACCCGTGTGAAGGGAAACAAGAACATCACTCTTGCTGCGATGCTCATCCCATTGCTCGAGCGCATGAGATTGGCCTCGCCATAGGTCGTTTGGTGTTGCGTCTAAAGACGAAGCGCTACGGAAGACGTCGATCGGTTTTGTTGGTTTCGACTGCGTCGCTGGACGGCTAAGTTTGTTGAAATCGAATAGAGACATCTTTGCACCTACTGCCTTTCCGGAAGGACACCGCCTAAGGCGAGCAGAGTCAAGGATGCATGACGGTTCTGGTTGTGCCGCGGTGCGTGTTTGATGGCGATCGATGGCAGCTTTTGCGGGCTTTGGGGCCGGGCAGTCTGCTAAGCGCGCTCTTCTGCAGGTTTCGCGCGTTCCTGATCCTGCGGGCCTACTATCTCCCTGATCTTGCACGCCGTTTCCGTCTGTTTGTTGACCTATTGTTGACCTGCGTGGGGGAACGCAAAAAGCCGCCCCTGAGGGCGGCCGTTAACGTCTTGAGGTCATTATAGGATTTTGGTTGCGGGGGCAGGATTTGAACCTGCGGCCTTCAGGTTATGAGCCGCCCGCAGCGGCTTTCCAAACCCAATACATCTCAATGACTTATTTGGTAAGCCTTTGACTTAACGAAAACTTTGGCGGAGACCCGCCCGCTTTCGCTCTTATTCGACGGACTGCGACGTGTTCCAGACCGCATTCAAGGGTTGACCAGACGTTGACAAGAGCGGCTGCTGTGACCCCCGATGCTCATCCGGCTGACACCAGAGTCCTTTGTTGAACTTGGCGCTGTTTCGCCGACGGAGCAATGGGCGATCTGCGCAGCGTTTCGGTTGCGCGAAGCTGATCGCCCATTG
>NZ_SIJH01000005.1 GCF_004762095.1 Tabrizicola caldifontis | reverse complement strand
TCGGCTGAAAGACTGGCGCAGGGTTGCCACCCGCTATGACCGCTGCCCAAAGGTCTTCCTCTCAGCCGTCGCACTCGCCGCAACCGTCATGTTCTGGCTATGAATGGAGAACGAGTCCTGACCCTAAACCGCTGGACCTGGGCAGTCACGGAAGCCTCGATGTAAAGCGCCTCAAACACAGCCGCGAGGAATGACGGCCAAGCGCCCGTCACCTCGCTGGTCAGGGGGTCGGTCGAAAAGGTGGGCCGCTTTCCGGTCAGTCGTTCATATGCCCACCCGGCGCTGCAAGTGACGTCCCGCGCCACCACCTTGGGCGGCCTTCCGCGCGCAACCTCCCCCTGCACCGCTCCGAAAGCAGCCCTCGCTATCTCCTGCGCCTCCCCCATTTTCTGCACGATATCGCGGACGTTCAGTCCTTCATCGAATAGGGCGGCGACGGCGGGGCGATGCAGCCCCTCCGCAATCTCGGCAACCCGAGCGCAAGCGTCGTGAAATTGACGCAGTTCGGCTTCGCTCGCGTTCTGGCCCGCAGGTAAGGAATTTGGCTTCTCCTCAAGCAAGCCAAAGTTGCGCGCGCGGTCGATGGAACGTGCCGCCCAGTCAACGTCGATTTCGGTCGGGGAAGAATCGGAAAGCGCGTCGCGAATTGCGCCTTTGAGACGATCCATCCAGGGGTCGGGCCAATCATCCGTCATCACTCGGCCCCCAGAAAGCGCGCCCAATCCGTCATCATCTGGCGGCGCTTCTCCATCATGTCGCCACGCCGGTATGCGCGCTCAACTTCACTTCCCACGTTATGGGCCAGCGCCATTTCGGCGAGGTCGCGGGGATAATCCGTTTTCTCTGCCGCCCAATCCCGGAAGGTTGACCGCAGCCCATGCGGCACGGCAGGCTTGCCGGATCGTGGGTCGCGCCACCCCGCCCGCTCCACCGGAAGCCCTTCGGCCTCGGCCTGTGCCTCTGCATCCGCCTGCATCCGGCGCATCACCGCAGATAATGTCATGTCAGAAAGCGGCCCGCCTCGTGCCGCCGCGAACACATAGGGCGAGTCGTTCAGCCTGGGCATGGCTTCCAAGATCGCGACCGCAGCTTCGGGCAAAGGGACTCGATGTTCCCTCTCGGCCTTCATACGCTGCGCTGAAATGGTCCAGATTCTCGCCGTCAAATCGAATTCGTCCCACGTCGCCCCCCGGACTTCGCCCGAGCGACTTGCGCAGATGGTCAGGAAGGCCAAGGCGCGGGCTGCGGTGCCATCGCGGCGCAAAAGGGCGGCATACCAGGCCGGCGCATCTGCAAGGGCCACGGCGGCGTGATTTGCCTTCTCTGCGACCCGGCTTGGCTTTGGCAAAAGCGCGTCCAGGTTGCTGCGCCACCGTGCCGGGTTGTCACCAGTCCTGTGGCCCGCCACGGTGGCCCAGGTCAGGACAGCTTCGATTCGGGCACGGACTCGGGAAGCCGTCTCGGTCTTGGTGGCCCAGATCGGCTACAAGACCCGCAGCATGTCTTGCACCGTCAGGTCGCCCACCAGCATGTCGCCGATGTGGGGCAGTGCGTATCGCTCAAGGCTGGACTTCCACCGGATACGGTCCGCGTCGCTGCCCAGTTCCGACAGCTTCGCATCCGCGTATCTTCCGAAGGCGGCTGCAAAGACCATCCCACGCCGCTGGGAAGCCGCCAGAGCGGCCTTTGCGGCCTTCCTTTCCTCGACTGGGTCGATACCGCGCCAGATCTTCTCCTTGGCCTCTCGTGCCCTCTCACGGGCCTGCGCAAGGGTCACGTCTGGATAACCTCCAAGCCCTATGTCGCGACGCTTCTGCCCGACCGTGGCCCGGAGTATCCACGACTTCGCCCCGGACGGGGCAATCTGCAAGAGAAGCCCGGACACACCGCCGACCGCGAACACCGCGTTGCGCCCCCGCCCCGGATGAGCCAGCCGCTTCACCTCGATGGGGGAGAGTTCGGGAACCATCTTCGGCATTCATTGCACCACATCATACCCAACAAAAAGGATATGACTGATTGCTACGAAACACAACAGGGCATGACTATTTGTCCCCGTATTTATTGAGTTTTTTCTCAAACATGACAGTTAATGACGGGGTAAAACATGGTGACGGGGGCAGGGTCGCCCACCATCTGCCAGTCAGACACTCAGACAGGATGCCGCGGCGCAACGGCTTGCACCGAGCCACGGGCAGTGCGAACAAGACTGCCGAACAGCACAGGCAGGCCCATGTCCTTTTCCATTCACTTCACCCACGCCATCACCCGCCGCCCCGCTGCCAGCATCGTCCGGGGCCTGCGGGCTGTTGATACCGGCAACCCCGACCTGGCATTGATGCAGGCACATCATGACACCTACATCGCCACCCTGCGCGAGACGGGCGCGACCGTCATCGAACTGCCGCCGCTTGAGAACTTTCCCGACAGCGTCTTCGTGGAGGATACTGCACTTTGCCTTCCGCAAGGCGCCGTGGTGATGCGGCCGGGCGCGCCTTCGCGGCTGGGCGAAGCGGCGGAAATGGTGCCGCATCTGCGTGCGCTTTATGGGCAGGTGGTCGAGATCAGCGGGGCGGGCAGCTTCATCGAGGGCGGCGACATCCTGGTGACCGAACGCGAAATCCTCGTCGGCCGTTCGGCCCGGACCAATGGCGCCGGGATCGCCGAACTGACCGCCCTGGTCACCCCCTGGGGCCATACCGTGCGCGAGGTCCACACTCCCCCCGGGGTTTTGCACTTCAAGACCGACTGCTCGCTTCTGGACGTGGACACGGTGCTTTCGACCAGGCGTCTGTCGGCTTCGGGCTGTTTCGCCGGCTACCGGGTGATCGACGTGGCCGAGGGCGAAGAAGCCGCGGCCAACACCATTCGTTTCAACGGCCTGGTGCTGATGCCGGCGGGTTTCCCACGCACCCGCGATACCATCGCCGCAGCAGGGTTCGACGTGCGCGAAATCGGCAATTCCGAATGCGCGAAGCTTGATGGCGGCATGTCCTGCCTGTCCCTGCGCTTTACCCCGCCGGCATGAGCTTCAACATCCTTGCCGTCGGCCAGTCCGGCCGCCTGGAATTCGAGGCAATCCTGCTGGCAGCTTCTCTGCGGCATTCCGACCCGGGGTTCACGGGCAAGCTTTGCATCGCCGAGCCGCAGCCCGGCGGAAAGTGGCCCGGCGATCCGCGCATGACGCCGCGCACGCGGGCGCTGCTGGCGGATCTTGGCGCCGAGATCCTGCCTTTCAAGGCGCGGGTCTTCGGCGCCGACTATCCCAACGGCAACAAGATCGAGGCCCTGCTGGCCCTGCCCGAGGGGCCTTTCCTGTTTCTGGATACCGACACGCTGGTAACCGGGCCGCTGTCCACCATTCCCTTCGACTTCACCCGTCCTTCGGCCTCGATGAGGCGCGAGAATACCTGGCCGCAAGTCGAACTTTACGGCCCGACCCTCACGCAGACGTGGAAGTCGCTCTATGACCGCTTCGGCCTGGATTTCGCATCGTCGCTCGACCCGAACCAGCCAGCGGAGTACTGGCAGCGTTTCCTTTACTTCAACGCGGGCTGGTTCTTTCATGAAAGCCCGGCGCGGTTCGGCAGCCGCTTCCTTGCCTGGGCGACAGAGATCCGCGATGCACCGCCCGCTGAACTGGTCTGCCAGGAGATCTTCCCTTGGCTCGACCAGATCGCCCTGCCCCTGGTGATCCATTCCCTTGGCGGCGGGCGGCCGGGGCCGGAGCTTGCGGCGCTGGACGGCAGCGCCACCTGCCACTACCGAACGCTGCCGCTGCTTTATGCCCGTGAAAGCGACCATGCCGTTGCCGTGCTGGAGGCCGTGGCGCATGACAAGACGATCCGTCAGACCCTGCGCCACTGGGAGGCAATGAAGGCGATGGTCTATCGGAACAAGGGCCGCAAGGTCAGGGCCATGTTCGATCGCGACCGCCTGCCCCGTCGCGAGCAGGTGATCCGCAACACCCTAAAGCGCGAAGGGCTCTGGATACGATAGGCTCGCTTGGCCCCAAGGCGCGGCCCCGCGTCACACGACCTGCCGGAATGGTCGGACGCCGGAACGCGGGATCCGCAGGTGGATCTGCTGTATGTACCGGGATACGGTTCCACATCATCGGGTCTGGCCACACCCCTGCGCGCCGGCAGCCCCTTGCCAGTGCCGGCCCTTTGCTGCACCCCTTGGCACATGCGCCCGTTTCTTGATGTTTCTGCCTCGCTGACCGGTCGGCGCTGGACCGGCCCCACGCCCGAGGCCGACCGGCTGGCCGAGGGCATGGCCCAGTCGACGCGCCTGCCCCTGCCACTCTGCCGCGTTCTGGCCACACGGGGCATCGGCGCCGAACAGGCCCAGGGCTTCCTGTCGCCGATGCTGCGGGATCTTCTGCCCGATCCGATGACGCTGCGGGACATGGGCGTTGCGACCGATCGCCTGCTGCGGGCGGTCAGGCGACGCGAGCGGATCGCGATCTTCGCCGATTATGATGTCGATGGCGGCGCCTCGGCCGCACTTCTGCTCACCTGGCTCAGGGCCTTCGGCCTTGGCGCCACGCTCTACATCCCCGACCGCATCGACGAGGGCTACGGGCCCAATGTTCCCGCCATGGCCCAGCTTGCCGCCGCGCATGACCTGATTCTGTGCGTGGACTGCGGCACGCTCAGCCACGAACCCGTCGCTGCGGCGCGCGGGGCGGATGTGGTCATCCTCGACCATCACCTGGCGCTGGAAAGCCTGCCGCCTGCCCTGGCGATCGTGAACCCCAATCGCCAGGACGAAGACGGCACTCTTTCCCATCTCTGTGCCGCCGGGGTCGTGTTCCTGCTGCTGGTCGAGGCCAACCGCCGTCTGAAGGCAGAAGGGCAGACCGGGCCCGACCTCATGGCGCAGCTCGACCTCGTGGCCCTTGCGACCGTCGCGGACGTTGCCCCCCTTGTCGGTGTCAACCGGGCCTTTGTCCGCCAGGGCCTGAAGGTCATGGCGCGGCGCGAACGTCCCGGTCTGCGCGCGCTGGCCGATGTCGCCCGAATGGACCAGCCGCCCACGGCCCATTCGCTGGGCTTCCTTCTGGGGCCGCGGGTCAACGCAGGCGGGCGGATCGGGCAAGCCGACCTGGGCGCGCGGCTGCTTGCCACGGACAACCAGATGGAAGCGGCCGCCCTTGCCGCCCGGCTGGATCAGCTGAACACCGACCGCCGCGAAATCACCGAAGCCGTGCGCGCCGAAGCCCTGGCCCAGGCCGAGGCCCGGGGCATGGATGGCCCCCTGGTCTGGGCCGCGGCCGAAGGATGGCATCCGGGCGTTGTCGGGATCGTGGCGGCCCGGCTGAAGGAAGCTGCCAACCGCCCTGCCGTGGTGATCGGCTTCGACGGCGAAGAAGGCAAGGGCTCGGCCCGGTCGATCCCCGGCATCGACCTTGGCGCAGCGATCCAGCGCATCGCGGCCGAGGGGCTGATCGTGAAGGGCGGCGGTCACCGGATGGCAGCCGGTCTGACCTTGACGCGGGCGCAGCTTGGCCCCGCGATGGACCGGTTGGCAGAACTCTTGGCACGGCAGGGCGCCGGTGCAGAGGGCGCACGCGAGCTGCGCATCGACAGTCTGCTGACCACAACCGCCGCGACCATCGCCCTGGTGGAAGAGGTAGAGAACGCCGGCCCCTTCGGCGCTGCGGCCCCCGCCCCGCGCTTTGCCTTCGCCGATGCCGCCGTCAGCGCGCGGCGGATCGGCGACAGCCACCTGAAGCTGGCAATCAACGACGGCAGCGGCCCGGCGCTTGACGCCATCGCCTTTGGTGCCTTCGACGGGCCGCTTGGCCCTGCGCTGATCGACCCCGGCCACCGCCGTTTTCACCTTGCCGGCAGGCTGGAACTGAACCACTGGAACGGCCGCACCCGGGTGCAGCTGCGCCTGGACGACGCAGCCGAAGCTTAGGGCGCATTTTTCCTCTTGCAGAAGCCGGGCGCAGATTCTAGACACCGCCCACCGACAGCGCGGCCCGTTCGTCTATCGGTTAGGACACCAGGTTTTCAACCTGGGAAGAGGGGTTCGACTCCCCTACGGGCTGCCACTTCACCAACATGTCAGACTGACGGCCTGCCAGGGTGAGGCCAAGTTCTTGATTGTTGTCGCCTTCCCAATAGACTGTGACAAAGTCCCCTGCACAGGTGCCTGACGTGTCCAGTCTGTTCCGCCTTTCCGCCGCCGCCCTGTTGGCCGCCCTTCCTCTCTCTGCCGGGGCCACCACCAGTTGCAGCGACACCGGCGGGCAGTATGATGCGTGGAAAGCCGAAATGGCAGCGGTCGCCAAGGCTGAAGGGGTAGGCAAGCGCGGGATCGAGGCGCTGATGGCCTCCTCCTACTCCAAGGCCACCATCGCCGCCGACCGCAACCAGAAAAGCTTCAGGTATTCGCTAGAAAAATTCATGCAGGTTCGCGGCGCCGAGACGATCATTTCGCAGGGCCGAAACCGCAAGGCCAAGAACCCGGAGTTCTACGCTGCCCTGGAGGCCCGATATGGCGTGCCCGCAGGGGTGCTGATCGCGATCCATGGCATGGAAACGGGGTTCGGCGGCTTCATGGGCGACACCAACGTTGTTTCGGCCATCGCCACCCTGACCTACGACTGCCGCCGGTCCGATTTCTTCCGGCCGCATCTGATCGGCGCGCTGAAGCTGGTTGATCAGGGCTCGATCAGCATGAAGACGGTTGGCGCGAAACACGGCGAACTGGGCCATACCCAGTTCCTGCCCGGCAATGCCCTGAAATATGGCGTGGACGGCAACGGTGACGGGGTGGTGGATTTCTACAATCTCGCCGATGCCATGGCCTCGACGGCGAATTTCCTGCGTCAGAAGGGATGGCAGCCGGGCCGGGGCTATCAGGAAGGCGAGCCAAACTTCGAAGTGATCAAGCAGTGGAACGCTGCCAAGGTCTATCAGCAGGCCATCGCGATCATGGGCGCGCGGATCGACCGCTGATTGCCCCTTGCGCCGCGCCCCGCCGCCCGGTAGGACGTCCGCCAGTGGCCC
This sequence comes from Tabrizicola caldifontis, assembly GCF_004762095.1. Lineage (GTDB taxonomy): Bacteria > Pseudomonadota > Alphaproteobacteria > Rhodobacterales > Rhodobacteraceae > Tabrizicola > Tabrizicola caldifontis. The sequence goes on along the minus strand of NZ_SIJH01000005.1, from coordinate 193,917 downwards.
GTTCGTCTATCGGTTAGGACACCAGGTTTTCAACCTGGGAAGAGGGGTTCGACTCCCCTACGGGCTGCCACCTGTCGGATAGATCGTTCCGGGTTTCGCCATTGGCGTCCCATCCCTTCTTGCTGCCATGGGTCGGGCAGAACGCGGGACCACCCTGCCATCGCCTGTTGCGGCGCGCCAGCGCCCTCTCCGGCTCCGGCCTCGAGAAGTGCGTCTGGGCCGCCCTCGATCGCCAGGCACCGGCACGCCGGCGTTGCGGCCAGCCCGGCAGGCGCAGCCCCGCGCACTCACCGCTGGCATCCGCGCTTGCCCCCCCCTCGTGGGAAGGGGCTAGGGATGGCGGCGTCCTCGCGCACGGCACGGGAATCCTGCCAAGGCTTCGCCGCAAGGCCGGCCCCCAGCCCGCCCCAAGTCGAATGAGCCTCGCATCCCCTGTGCCCGGACGTTCAGAAAACCTCCTTCACCGCCTCCATCGCCACATAGGTCGAGGTCGAAGCGACAAACGGCAGCGCGCTGATCACCTCGCCCAGCACGCGGCGATAGGACTGGATGTCTGCGGTCCGCACCTTCAGCAGATAGTCGAAGCTCGACGCCATCATGTGACACTGCTCGACCTCGGGCACCGACAGCACCGCGCGGTTGAAGGCCATCAGCGCCGATTCGCGCGTGTCGGAGAGCCGTACCTCGACAAAGGCGACATGCGACAGCCCCATGCGGATCGGGTCCAGGATCGCCCGATAGCCGGTTATCACGCCGATTTCCTCCAGCCGTTTCATCCGCGCCTGGGTCGGCGATTTCGACAGCCCGATCCGCCGCGCCAGCTCGACCGCCGGAATCCGGCCTTCGGTTTGCAGGACGCGCAGGATGGCCAGATCGAAGCGGTCCAGATCGACGCGGTCAGCCAGCATGGGAAAACCCCCGAATTCTTGACGTTTCTCCTGCATATCAGAAAAGCTTCGGGAATTCAGCCTGCCTGTTTCGATATATTCTGGTCGAAACGCGAGGTGCCCCATGACTGCCGATTCCGCCTGGTCGATCATCGAAAGCGAAACCCTGGCTGACGAAGCCGCGCTGGTCCGCCGCCTTCTGGCGGAAGCGGCGCTGGATGCCCCGGCCCGTGCCGCCATCGCGGCTGAAGGGGCCGAACTTGTCCGGCGCATCCGCGCAAGTGCGCGCCCAGGGTTGATGGAAGTCTTCCTTGCCGAGTACGGCCTTTCGACCGACGAGGGCATCGCGCTGATGTGTCTGGCCGAGGCGCTGTTGCGCGTGCCGGACGCCGAGACGATGGATGCGCTGATCGAGGACAAGATCGCCCCCTCGGACTGGGGCCGGCACCTCGGGAAATCCGCCTCCAGCCTGGTGAACGCCTCGACCTGGGCGCTCATGCTGACCGGCAAGGTGCTGGACGACCGCGAGGGCGGGATCGCCGGCGTCCTTCGCGGCGCAGTGCGCCGGCTGGGCGAGCCGGTGATCCGTACTGCCGTCGGCCGGGCCATGAAGGAGATGGGGCGCAACTTCGTTCTGGGCGAGACCATCGACAAGGCGATGGATCGGGCGGAAGAGCTTGAAGCGAAAGGCTATACTTATAGCTACGACATGCTGGGCGAAGCCGCGCGGACCGAGGCCGATGCCCGCCGCTATCATCTGGCCTATTCCCGCGCGATCACCGCGATCGCCCGCGCCGCCAAAGGCAACGACATCCGCACCAACCCGGGCATCTCGGTCAAGCTGTCCGCGCTGCATCCGCGCTATGAGGTCGCCAAGCGCGAGCGGGTGATGGAGGAGCTTGTCCCCCGCGTCCGTGCGCTGGCGACACTGGCAAAGGCGGCGGGCCTGGGCTTCAACATCGACGCGGAAGAAGCCGACCGGCTGGCCCTGTCGCTGAAGGTGATCGAGGCCACACTGTCCGACCCTGCGCTGAAGGGCTGGGACGGGTTCGGGGTTGTGGTGCAGGCCTATGGCCGCCGCGCGGGCGCGGTGATCGACTGGCTGAACGGGCTGGCCACCAGGCTGGACCGAAAGATCATGATTCGCCTTGTGAAAGGCGCCTACTGGGATGCCGAGGTGAAGCGGGCGCAGGTGCTGGGGCTGGCTTCCTTCCCCGTCTTCACGCGCAAGCAGGCGACCGATGTCAGCTACATCGCCAATGCGCGCAAGCTTCTGGGCCTGACCGACCGGATCTATCCGCAGTTCGCCACGCACAACGCCCATACCGTCGCCGCCATCCTGCACATGGCGCGTGAGATGGGGGTGACACCGCTTGACTATGAATTCCAGCGTCTGCACGGCATGGGGGAACGGCTGCACGACATCGTGCTGACCGATCAGGGCACGCGCTGCCGGATCTATGCCCCGGTTGGCGCGCACCGTGACCTGCTGGCCTATCTTGTTCGCCGTCTGCTGGAGAACGGGGCGAATTCCAGCTTCGTCAACCAGATCGTCGATGAGGACGTGCCCCCGGAACAGGTAGCCGCCTGCCCGCTGACAGCGGCTGAAATGCTGGCGATTCCGAATCCGGCGCTGAAGACGGGGCCCCAGCTTTTCGCGCCCCGTCTCAACTCGCGCGGCTGGGATCTGACTGATGCGGCCGATCTTGCTGCCATCGAGGCCGCTCGCACGCCCTTTGTCGCGGTTCAGTTCGAAGCTGCTCCGCGACTGGCGGGCCGCGTCGCAGGCGGGCAGCAATTGCCGGTGCTGAACCCTGCGACGGGTGAGGTTGTCGGCCATGTCACCGTTGCCGGGCAGCCCGATGTGGATACAGCCCTGCGCCTTGCAGAACCCTGGTCCGCCGCTGCGCCGGAACGCGCCACGGTGCTGAAACGCGCAGCCGACAGGCTTGAGGCCGATTTCGGACGCATCTTTGCCCTTCTGGCGCGCGAGGCTGGAAAGACCCTTCCCGATGCCGTCGCCGAACTGCGTGAGGCCGTGGATTTCCTGCGTTACTACGCAGAAGGTGCAGCAACGCTGGTCCACCCTGCGCGGGGTGTCTTCGCCTGCATCAGCCCCTGGAACTTTCCGCTGGCCATCTTCTGCGGTCAGATCGCAGCGGCGCTGGCCGCAGGCAATGCGGTGCTGGCCAAGCCCGCCGAACAGACCCCGCTGATCGCCGCCCTGGCCGTAGATCATCTGCTGGCGGCCGGCGTCCCCGCGACCGCGCTGCAACTTCTGCCCGGTGATGGTGCCGTGGGAGCGGCCCTGACGCGCGATGCACGGGTGAACGGCGTGGCCTTTACCGGCTCGACCGAAACGGCGCAGGCCATCCGCCGCGCCATGGCCGAACATTTGGACCCCACCGCGCCGCTGATTGCGGAAACCGGGGGGCTTAATGCGATGCTGGTGGATTCGACGGCATTGCCGGAACAGGCCGTGCGTGACATTCTGGCCTCCAGCTTCCAGTCGGCCGGCCAGCGCTGCTCGGCCCTGCGCTGCCTTTATGTCCAGGAGGACGTGGCCGAAACCGTTTCCGAAATGCTGTTCGGCGCGATGGACGATCTGGCGCTGGGCGATCCCTGGCGGCTTGACACCGACATCGGGCCAGTGATCGACAGCGAAGCTCAGGGGTCGATCCGCGCCTACGTCGATGCGGCCCGCGCCGAAGGCCGGGTGCTGAAGGAACTTGTTCCGCCCCTGCACGGCACCTTTGTCGCCCCCACCGTGCTTTCGGTAAACGGAATCCAGGACATGCCGCGCGAAATCTTCGGACCGGTGCTGCATGTCGCCACCTTCAAGGCAACCGAGATCGATGCAGTGATCGACCGGATCAACGCCACGGGTTACGGGCTGACCTTCGGCCTGCATTCCCGGATCGATGACCGCGTGCAGCGGATCGTGGACAGGCTGCACGCCGGCAACGCCTATGTGAACCGCAACCAGATCGGCGCTGTCGTGGGCAGCCAACCCTTCGGTGGCGAAGGACTTTCCGGCACCGGGCCAAAGGCGGGCGGTCCGCATTACCTGACGCGCTTCACCGTGGCGCCCGCCCCCTTGGCCACTGACGACGGCTCCTCCACGACAGCCGCCGAGGTCACCCGCGCGCTTGCCGCCCCTTTGCCCGTGGTGGCGCCAGAGGTCATCGACCTGCCCGGACCCACGGGCGAATCGAACCGCCTCAGCCTGACGCCCCGCGCCCCGCTGATCTGTCTGGGGCCTGGCCGCGCAGCGGCCCTGGCCCAGGCAGAAATGGTCCGCAAGCTTGGCGGCCATGCGGTCGATGCGCCAGGCCTGGCCCCCGAGGCGCTGGCTGGACTGCACGGTTTTGCCGGTGCGCTTTGGTGGGGAGAGGCCGCGCGGGGCCGGGCCTATGCACAGGCCCTGGCCGCCCGGCCCGGCCCTATCCTGCCGCTGATCGCAATGCCGGATCGAGGCCATGTCGCGATCGAGCGGCATCTGTGCATCGACACCACGGCATCAGGCGGCAATGCACAACTGCTGGCTGCCGCAGGAGAAGGCTGAGTGGCCGCACGGAAGCGATGCGCCAGGCAGGCTGAAGGCGGGACGATGCAAGGCGGCCCGGCGGGCAGGGCGCGGTTGCGTTCCGGCCCGGAACCTCCAACGGTGCGGCCTTCACCGGTGGCATGCCTGCGAAAGCCGCGCTGGGCCTGCGGGTGCCCCCGCAAGGCTTGACGCAACCGGACCTATGGGTGAGTCTTGCACCCATGTTCCCGATCCGCGACCACAACCCTTCGGGCAGAACGCCCTATGTGACGATCGCGCTGATCGCCGTCAACATATTGATTTTCCTAGGTTATTTCCCAAACAGCACAGATTACGGGCTGGACAGGTTCTTCGTGCAGTGGGGTCTTGTGCCCGCGCGCGTCATGGCGGGACAGGGGTATGAGACCTTCCTGACGTCGATGTTCCTGCATGGCAGCTGGATGCACCTTCTGGGCAACATGCTGTTTCTATGGATCTACGGCGACAACCTTGAGGAAGACATGGGCCATCCCGGCTTCCTTGCCTTCTACCTGGCCGCAGGGCTGGCGGCGGCGGGGTTGCAGACCTTGGCCGATCCTGGTTCACGCATTCCGATGGTGGGGGCTTCGGGGGCGATCGCGGGGGTGATGGGGGGATACCTTCTGCTGTATCCAAGGGCGAAGGTCGATGTCCTGTTCATCATCGTGATCTTCTTCCGCATAATTGCCATTCCGGCCTGGATCGTGCTGGGCGTCTGGTTTGCGATCCAGATCTTCGGTGGCCTGAACACGCCCGGCGACATGGGCGGCGTGGCCTATTGGGCCCATGCAGGAGGATTCGTGGCAGGGCTGGTGTTGACCCTGCCGGTCTGGCTGCGGCGCGGTGGGGCGACCTACTGGGAAAAGACCCACGGTCACCCGCCGCACCCCGAAACGCAGTTTCGTGCCGCCCGGTCGAATGTGCCCCTGATCCGCCGCAGACGGAACTAGGCCGGGGGGCCTCCTCGTGCAGCTGCGTCTTCTCGTCGGTGTTACCTGCGGGCTGGACCGCTTTTCGCGCTTCGACTTGAGGGGACGGGCCCCACGCGCTATCTGGGGCGCGAATTGCGAAAGGTGCTGCCCATGCCCGTCTTCCTGAACACCGCCGATCCGGGCTTCGAGGCCGCCTTTGCCGCCCTGCTGGGCCAGAAGCGGGAAGAGGCCGAGGATGTGGATCAGTCAGTGGCCACGATCATCGCTGATGTACGCGCCCGCGGCGATGCTGCGGTGATCGAACTGACCGCGCGGTTCGACCGGCTGAACCTGACGCCGGACACGCTGGCCTTTTCGCGGGACGAAATCATGGCGGAAGTGGCAAAGGTCAGCCCCGAGGACCGGGCGGCGCTGGAACTGGCGGCGGATCGCATCCGCGCCTACCACGACAGGCAGAGGCCTGCGGATGCAAGCTGGACGGATGCCGCAGGCGCGACGCTTGGCTGGCGCTGGACGCCAGTTTCCGCAGCGGGGCTCTATGTTCCGGGCGGGCTGGCCTCTTACCCCTCCAGCGTCCTGATGAATGCAATCCCTGCCAAGCTTGCAGGGGTTGAGCGGCTGGTCGTAGCCTGCCCGACCCCGGCGGGCGTGGTGAACCCGCTGGTGCTTCTGGCAGCCGATATTGCCGGAGTTGACGCCATCTATCGGATCGGCGGGGCGCAGGCGATTGCGGCCCTGGCATACGGCACGGAAACCATTGCCCCGGTCGACAAGATCACCGGACCGGGCAATGCCTATGTGGCCGCGGCCAAGCGCCGGGTCTTCGGCCGCGTGGGCATCGACATGATCGCCGGGCCGTCCGAGATCCTGGTGATCGCCGACGGGGACAACGACCCTGACTGGATCGCGCTGGACCTGCTGAGCCAGGCCGAACACGATGAAAGCGCTCAGTCGATCCTGATAACCATCGATGCCGGTTTCGGCCAGGCCGTCGCGCAGGCGGTAGCGAAGCGGCTGGAAACACTGGATCGGCGGGCGACCGCCGGGGCAAGCTGGGCCAGCCACGGCGCGGTGATCGTGGCGCGAGACCTGGATGAAGCAGCCGCGCTGTCGAACCGCGTCGCGCCCGAGCACCTGGAATTGTGCGTCGCCGATCCCGACGCCCTTGCCCACAAGATCACGCATGCCGGCGCGATCTTTCTGGGGGCCTACACGCCCGAGGCCATCGGCGATTATGTCGGTGGCCCGAACCATGTGTTGCCCACGGCGCGATCGGCGCGGTTTTCCAGCGGTCTCTCGGTGCTGGATTTCATGAAGCGCACGACGCTGGCCAGAATGACGCCCGAGGCGCTGAAAGCCATCGGCCCTGCCGCAGAACGGCTGGCGATCAGCGAGGGCCTTCAGGCGCACGGCCTAAGTGTGCGGGCACGGCTGGACAGGTTGAACGGATAGTCATTCGCTGACGGGTTCGGTGCCGGTCGGGCACCAGACGAAGGCCGATTGACGGGGATCCCATTCGACGGCAAGCCCGCGATCCATCAGCTCTTTCCCCAGTGGCAGCCAGCGGTCGGTTCTCCAGCGGCGAATGTCGGCTACCACGCGCCCGGCGAAGGCGTCATAGCTGACATCGCGCAGCTGCACCGCGGTCCCCGGCGGGTAGAGGCGCTCGGCCTGCTGGCGGGCGACCTCGGCAAGTTCGGCCTCCTCGCGGCAGGCCGGCCGGTAAAGTTCCGGCGCATCGATGCCCCGCACACGGACGCGGTATTCCGCGCGAAGCCCGGGCCAGAGAGCAACGATGACCTCAAGCGTATCGCCGTCGATAACCTGGACGACTTCCGCATCGTAGGGGCCAGGAAAGATGGTCTGGTGGCTGGTGACATCGACCTGGGCCGGGGCCTGTTCGGCCCGGATGACAAGAAGTAGCGCGGCGACAATCCTGCGCATCGGCCGATCCCTTCGGTGCTGGACAATGGTCCCCCGCATTCGGGGTCGCATATGACCGGTGATCGTTCATCGCTGCGAACCGGTCAAGCCGGCGCCCTCCCTGCCCACGGTCGTCGCTTGACCCCCGGGCCACAGGTCGGGCATCACGGGCAGAACCACGGGGATGCTGCCGATGAACCGCCTTTGCCAGATCGAGATCGACGAACGGGGCCTTGCCCGGCCCACGCCGGAAATCGAACAGGAACGCCGCGTGGCGATCTTCGACCTGCTGGAGGAAAACAGCTTCGCGCTTCCGCCACGTCCCGACCGCGAAACGCCGGAAGGGCCCTTCCGGCTGCACCTTGCCATCCGCGACGGGCGTCTTGTCTTTGACATCGCGACCGAAGAGGGGCTGAAGGCAGCCGAGTTCCACCTGTCGCTCGGCCCCTTCCGGCAGGTGGTGAAGGACTATTTCCAGATCTGCGAGTCCTACTTCGACGCGGTAAAGCGCCTGCCACCCAGCCAGATCGAGGCGATCGACATGGCGCGGCGCGGCATCCACAACGAGGGCGCCGCGATTCTGCAGGAGCGCCTTCAGGGCAAGGCCGAGGTCGATACCGACACAGCGCGACGGCTGTTCACCTTGATATGTGTGCTGCACTGGGGCTGATCTTGGGCGACTTCCCGCAATCGGTGCTGTTCTGCTGTGACCACAACGCCGTCCGTTCGCCCATGGCGGAAGGACTGATGAAGAAGCTGTACGGCCAGCGCGCTTATGTTCAGTCGGCCGGCGTCAAGAATGACATGGAGATCGACGGCTTTTCCATCGCGGTATGCCAAGAGCTGGGAATCGAACTCAGCCGCCACAGATCCCGCAGTTTCGAGGAAATGCAGGAATGGGGCGATGACCTGTCGCAGTTCGACCTGATCGTTGCCCTCAGCCCGGCCAGCCAGCGCATGGCGCTGGAACTGACGCGGTATCACCATCTTGAAATCGAATACTGGCCGATCCTTGACCCCACCGGTCTGGGAGAGACGCGCGAGGCAAAGCTTGCCGCCTACCGCCAGGCGCGCGACCAGATCAAGGCGCGGATGCTGGAACGATTCGGTCCGCCGTCAGAGGGCCAGTGATCGAAACTGGAGAAGGCCGCCGCAGGCCGGATGCAGCGGCGGGGCGGCCCATTTGCCTGTCAGGCGTGGTCGGCAAAGATCTGCGCGATGCGGTCAACTGCAGCCTCGGGGCTCATCTCCTCGCTTTCGCCGGTGCGGCGGGACGTCAGTTCGACAACCCCCTTCTCCAGCCCACGCGGCCCCACGGTGATCCGCCAGGGAAGGCCAATCAGATCCATTGTGGCGAATTTCGCCCCGGCACGTTCGTCGCGGTCGTCATAAAGCGGCTCGAGCCCCCGCGCGAGCAGCGCCTTTTCCAGTCCCGCGCAGGCGGCATCGGCGACCGTGTCGCCCTGTTTCAGATTGACGATCCCCACCGGGAAGGGGGTCACGCCCTCGGGCCAGATGATACCCCTGTCGTCATGGCTGGCCTCGATGATCGCGCCCAGAAGGCGGCTGACGCCGATCCCGTGCGACCCCATGTGCACCGGAACCCGTTCGCCGGCGGCGTTGGTGACATAGGCCCCCATCGGTTCGGAATACTTGGTCGAGAAGTAGAAGATCTGCCCGACCTCGATGCCCCGTCCGACCTTGCGGTGCGCTTCGGGAACCTGGGCAAAGGCCGCCTCGTCGTGCGTTTCATCGGTGCGGGCGTAAAGGGTCGTGAACTCTGCGCAGACCTTCGCGACCTGTTCGCGGTCGTCATAGTCGATGTCGCGATTGCCAAGCTTAAGCGCGGTCACGCGGTCGTCGTAGAACACCTCGCTTTCGCCGGTCTGGGCAAGCACCAGGAATTCATGCGTGTTGTCCCCGCCGATCGGCCCCGATGCCGCACGCATCGGGATCGCGGTCAGCCCCATGCGTTCGTAGGTGCGCAGGTAGCTGACCATGTGGCGGTTGTAGGCGTGCAGGGCCGCTTCCTTGTCCACGTCGAAGTTGTAGCCGTCCTTCATCAGGAACTCGCGCCCGCGCATGACACCGAAGCGCGGCCGCATCTCGTCGCGGAACTTCCACTGGATATGGTAAAGCGTCAGCGGCAGATCCTTGTAGCTGGTGACGTGGGACCGGAAGATGTCGGTGATCATCTCCTCGTTCGTGGGGCCGTAAAGCATCTCGCGGTCCTGCCGGTCGCGGATGCGCAGCATTTCCTGCCCATAGTCGTCATAGCGCCCGGACTCGCGCCACAGGTCGGCCGGTTGCAGCGTGGGCATCAGCAGCGGGATGTGCCCGGCGCGGATCTGTTCCTGATGAACGATCTCCTCGATCCTGCGCAGGGCGCGATAGCCCAGCGGCAGCCAGGAATAGATGCCGGCCGCCTGCTGCTTGATCATGCCCGCGCGCAGCATGTAGCGGTGGCTGACGATCTGCGCCTCGGCGGGGTTTTCCTTCAGGACGGGCAGGAAGTAGCGGGACAGACGCATTTGGGCCTCGCAGGATGTCGGTTGCCGGTTTCCTAGCGGCTTGGGGCGCGGGGGGCAAGGCGGGCAGCAGGGCCCTGGGCGACGTGGCGTCACAATCGGCGAACGCGCCTGACCCCGGGCACAGGGATATCATGGCTGGTGCAAGCTTTCCCGCGCGCCCAGGACCATGACCCATTCCCGCCTGTGGAAGCGTCCGTCATCGCTGAACGAGGTTCTGGCCGACGGAATCGTGCATGCGTTTGCGCTGCTGGCCGGGCTGATCGCCTCTCCGCTGCTTCTGGGCCATGCGATGCAGAATGCCGGGATCGGCACCTTTGCGGCGCTGGCGGTCCATGCGGCGCGGTTCTTCCTGATGTGGGGCGTTTCTCTGGCCTACAACACGACGCCGCCCGGTGCCCTGAAGTGGCTGCTGCGCCGCTTCGACCATTCGATGATCTACGTGATGATCGCGGGCACTTATACTGCTTTTATCCCGAATCTGGATAGCGGTGCGTGGGCCTGGGGTCTGGGCATTGTGGTCCGGGTCGGCGCGTCACTGGCTATCACCGTGAAGGTGGCACTGACCGGAGATACGACCGGCTGTCGATTCTGATCTATCTGATGCTGGGCTGGGTCGGCGTGATCGCGATCGGCCCGGTGTCGGCGGCGCTGCCGTCGGTCTCGCTGTGGTTGCTGGCTGGAGGCAGGCTGACCTATGTGGCAGCGTACCCTTATACCTGCTGGAGAGGCTGCGCTTTCAGACAGCCATCCGGCATGGTTTCGTGGGCTTGGCCGCAGGCCTGCATTTCGCGGCCGCCGACTTGGCATTGGCCTGGGCACCCGGGCTTCCCCCAGGCATGAATCGGCAAGCAGAAAAGGCCTGGCGGAAAGCCTACCGCCGACCAGCACCTCATGCACCAGCCTGGCCGGCCCTGCCGCCGTCGGAACGGACGTGTCTTCGGCCGCCTATTCCTGAAGCATCTTCACATATTCCGCGATCTGGACCAGACGCACGGGTGTGGGCGTCTGTATGCCGTCACCGCCATCATAGGGAACCAGATCGCCCTGCAGAAGCGGACCGAACTCCGGCATGGGCGAGCCGCTGGCCTTGCCCGGTGCAACCCCGGTATAGCCCCAGATCTTTGCCATGACCCGGGTGCCGGGGAATGCTCCGCCATTTGCGGCGGCAAGGCGCGTCAGATCTGCCGGACGCTTCGCCAGCCCCTCGGCCGCAGGACCGTCACCCCTGCCGCCCGGCCCATGACAGGCGGCACAGAAGGTCGCGTAGTCCTCGGCCCCGGACGGGATCTTGCGTTCGACGCAAGCCGCCAGCGCCAACATCATCGGCACCACCATCCAATGCGACCGCATGACCATTCCTCCCGTCATTCAATCCTGCCGCCCGCCAACCGAACGACCCGGTCCATCCTCGCGGCAAGTTCGAGGTTGTGCGTCGCGATCAGGGCCGAAAGGCCCGTTGCCCGCACCAGATCCATCAGCACCGCGAAGACCTGATCCGAAGTTGCCGGGTCCAGATTGCCTGTGGGTTCGTCGGCAAGCAACAGCTTCGGCGCATTGGCCAGCGCCCGGCAGAAGGCCACGCGCTGCTGCTCGCCCCCCGACAGGGCCGCCGGCCGGTGATCGGCCCTTGCGCCGACGCCGACCCTGCCCAGAAGATCGCGGGCCCGCGCTGCTGCCGCTGCCTTGGGCACGCCGTTCGCAAGCTGCGGGATCATCACGTTTTCCAGCGCACTGAACTCTGGCAGAAGGTGGTGGAACTGGTAGATGAAGCCCACTTCGGCCCGCCGCGCCTCGGTGCGGGCCCGGTCCGAAAGCCCCCCCATCTCGCGCCCGTCCAGACGGACCGTGCCCGTATCCGGCACATCCAGAAGCCCTGCGATGTGCAGAAGCGTCGATTTTCCCGCACCCGAAGGCGCCACCAGCGCCACGACCTCGCCTTTCGCCACCGTCAGGTCGGCGCCGCGCAGCACGATAACCTCGGACGGCTTGCCGCGGTTGTAGCCCTTTTCGATTCCGCGCAGGTCCAGCATCACCTCACTCATACCGCAGCGCCTCGACCGGGTTCATGCGCGCCGCACGACGGGCGGGCAACAGCGTGACGACAAAGGACAGGCCCAGCGACAGCGCCACGGCGGAAAGCACATCGTTCAGCTGCAGCCTGGCCGGCAGAGAATAGATGCCGCGGATCGAGGGATCCCAGACTTCCGCCCCGTTCAGCCAGTTCAGGAAGGACATGATCTGGTCGATGTTCAGCGCCGTCACGCAGCCCAGGATCACGCCTGCCAGCGTGCCGATCACCCCGGTAAAGGCCCCGCAGATGAAGAATACCCGCAGGACCGAGCCTTCCGTCAGCCCCACGGTGCGCAGGATGCCGATGTCGCGGCCCTTGTTCTTGACCAGCATGATCAGCCCGCTGACGATGTTCATCGTGGCGATCAGCACCAGTACGGACAGGATGACGAACATCACGTTGTCCTCGATGTCCAGCGCGCGCAGGAAGGCGCCCGAACTGTCCTTCCAGGTCCACAACAGTGCCGAAGGCCCGGCCGCGTTCAGGATCGGCAGACTGTAGCTTTCGATCGCATCGGGGTTTTGCACCATCACCTCGATCTCGTCGGCCATGCCTTCCTTGTTGAAGAAGCTCTGCGCCTCGATGAAGGGCATGTAGATGCGCGTCGTGTCGATGTCGTAGCGTCCGGCGGTGAAGATGTAGACCACCTCATAGGCGTTGACCCGCGGCGTGGTGCCCATCGCCGTCCTCACCCCCGTGGGAGAAATCAGCCGCACCCGGTCACCGACCGTCACCCCCAGTTCCCGCGCGATACCGGAGCCCAGCGCAATGCCTTCGGGAAAGCGCGCCAGATCGCCCAATGCCTGCGACCCTGCCCCGATCCGGGGAATGGCGGCGAAATCCTCGGGCGAGATGCCATAAACCTCGGCCCCGGTGGTATCTTCGCCGTCGGAAACCATCAGCTTGCCACGGATCAGCGGCGCGGCGCGGGTGACGCCCGGCACCTGCCGGATCGCGGCGGCCATGGCCTCGGGTTCGGTGAAGCCGCGCACGAACCGGCCGTTCTCGCCGATCTCGCCCGCCGAATAGACTGTCACATGGGCATTGGCCCCGAGGATCGTATCGACAAACTCGGCCCGAAAGCCCGCGCGCACCGCCAGCGTCAGGATCAGGGCAAAGACCGCCAGGGTGATGCCGATCAGGCTGATCCAGGTCATCACGCTGACCCCGCCCTCGGCACGGCGCGCCCGCAGATAACGCCAGGCGATCATGAATTCGAAGCCCGAGAAGGGTGCCGTCCGGTTTGCCATCTGCCCTTGCCCCTTTTCGGGCCTTCATTGCGGCGCGCAACCTGCGGGACGGGGGCCGAAAGGTCAAGGCACAGCTGCGTCAGCCCGGGGCCGAGGGTATCGGAAGGCGGGCATGGTCCTTCCCGGTCAAGGACTTGGATAAACCCGCCCGGGTCGGACGGCCCGACCCCAATCACAGTCACGACGGACATATGCGTCTGACATCGGCCATCCTTGGCCTGCCCCCCGCAACCCTGCTGGCCGGCTGAACCAGCGAGGAACCCTGCATCGAGCAAATCGTGCAGAACAAGACCCAAGAGCTTGTGGGCCGGATGATGGAAATTGTCTTGACGCAGCCCGAGAGGATCGAGGCGCTTCAGCTGAAGATGCAGGAAATCGGCGGCCGTGCACAAGGCCCGGGCAACGACCTGAAGGCCCGCCGCAAGGCGCTTGGCCAGATGCTGGCCGAACTGGCGAAGTGACGGTCGCACCTGGGGCGGGCCCCATCAGCCCGGCATTCGCCGCACAGGGGGGCAATCGGAAAAGGAAGGTCATGTTTCCCTTACATCAGGTAAAGAATCTTTGACCCGAAGTCTGCCCTGCCATACCCAGGCGCAAGTGCAGGAGACTGAACATGTCCTACGGTGAACGCGAAGCGCTTTCCGGGTTGATCACCAGCCTGATCGTGATCGGCCTGTTCCTGTCGCAGCTCGCCCGTCAGCAGGCGGCGGGTGTCTTCGACGGGCCGGACGGGCTGATGCTGTGGGCGCGATCGGTCCTGATCCTGATCGGCTGGTCGATCGGCATTGCCATCGCGGTGACCATCCTGTCCACCATCCTGCACGGCCTTCTAACCGGCGAGAAAGCCGACCACCGCCGCGACGAGCGCGACCGTGACATCGACCGTCGTGCGCTGACGTGGGCGTGGTATCTTCTGTCCTTCGGCCTGCTCGGCATCATCATCGGCCTTGCCATCGGTGACAGCGCCTTCAAGGCCATGAACATGGTCCTTGCGCTGTGCATCTTCTCCGAAACATTCCGGGACGCGGCCAAGCTGGTGCTCTACCGTCGTGGGGTCTGACATGGCCCGCCCAGCCGGACACGTCGAGAACCGCATACGCCGCCTGCGCTTTGATGCCGGCGAGATGACGCAGAAGGATCTTGCCGACCGCGTGGGCGTGACCCGGCAGACCATCCTTGCGATCGAGAACGGCAAGTATTCCCCGACGCTAGAACTTGCCTTCCGCATCGCCCGCGTTTTCGACGTGCCGCTGGATCAGGTCTTCAGCTATCGCGACGACTGAAGGCTTTGTCCGTACCTATGCGCGCAGGCACAGCTGCTGGGCATGCCGCAAGACCCGCTTCCGGCCCCAAGATTCGGACACGACATGCAAGTTGCCTGCTACACGGCCTACGGACCGCCCGAAACCATCGCATTCATCGAAGCGCCCGTCCCTGTTCCCGGGCCCGGCGAAGTGCTGGTGCGGGTCCGCGCCGCGCCGGTCACGGCAGGGGACGCGCGGCTGCGATCGGGCAAGGTTCCGCGCGGGCTTGGTCTTCTGCTGCGCATGGTGATCGGCCTGCGCCGGCCGCGCGTCGCGCCCGGCTGGGCATTCTCGGGCGAGGTGGCGGCGCTTGGCCGCGAGGCAGGGGATTGGGCGGTCGGCCAGCAGGTCTTCGGACTGACCGGTTTCAAGGGCGGTGCGCATCGCGAGTTCCTGAAGATCCCGTCAGGCGGCTGCCTGCTGCCCCTGCCCGAAAGCCTCGGCGCCGAAGAGGGCGCAGCCTTCTTCTTCGGCGGGCTGACTGCGGCCGAATTCCTGATCGACCGCGCCCGGCTGGCACCCGGCGAGCGCCTTCTGGTCTGCGGCGCGACCGGCGCGGTGGGCGGCGCTGCCGTCCAGATCGGCCGGCACCTGGGTGCCAGCGTTGCTGCCACCGCCTCGCCCGGCAACCACGCACTGGCCCGCGAGCTGGGCGCCGATAGTGTCACCGACTACCGCGGCCCGCCACCCGAGGGCCCCTTCGACGTGATCCTCGACGTAATGGGCGCCCTTGGATGGGCCGGCGCCGGGCCCCTTCTGGCCCCCGAAGGCCGGCTGGTGCTGGTTACTGCCGACCTGTCCGGGATGCTGGGGGCCGCGCTGCGCCCGCGGCGCGACGGGCGGCAAGTGATCACCGGGACCAGCCGCGAAGACCTGCCTGCCATGCGCCGCCTGCTGTCGCTGCACCAGGCTGGCGGTTACCGACCGATCGTCGGACCGGTCCTGCCCTTCACCGACCTGGTGCGGGCCCATGCCCTGGCCGAGGGGTTCCACAAGCCTGGCAATATTGTCGTGGTCATGCCGGAACGCCCGATATCATCCCTGGGGACTTGGCAAGGCTCATGAAATCCTGACTATGGCGGGCGAACGGCGGCACGAACAACGCCGGAAAGCCGGGAGGGCAGAAATGACCGCGCAACTGATGGAGCGCTGGTGGCAGGCAGCTTTCGGCGCCGCCGGAGGGGCCGCGGTCTGGGCCGTCGTGGACGCGGCCGAGCGTGGCGCACTTGGCGACCGCCCGGCACTGATCCTGCTGGCCCTGCTGGCAACCTTTCTGGCCGCGACCCTTGCGATGGCCGGGCCGATCGGCCTGTGGCGCGCCTTGCCACGTGCGCTTGGCCATGCGCTGGTTACCGCGGCCCTGGTCTGGCTTGGCGGTCTTCGGTTCGACACCGGGCTTCCGGGATCGCCGATCTCGATCCTTGCAGTGGTGACAGTGGCCACCCTGCCCGTTCCCTTCATGATCGGCGCTGCGCGCAACGGCTGGCGCGATTACCCGTGCCTTTTCCTTGAAGCCTGGTCCGTCGTCGTGCGCTTTGCCGCGGCCCTTACGTTTACCGGTCTGGTCTGGCTGGTGATCTATCTGTCGGATCAGGTTCTGCAGATTGTCGGAATCCGCGCGATTGCCGACCTTCTGCGCCATTCGGTGGTGCCCATGGTGATCACCGGCGCCGTCCTGGGCCTTGGCATGGCGGTCGTCTACCAGATGGCAGAGCTGCTGTCGCCCTATCTGGTCCTGCGGCTGTTCCGTCTGCTGCTGCCAGTGGTGCTGGCGGTCATTCTGGTCTTTCTGCTTGCGCTGCCGTTTCGGGGTCTGTCCGGCCTTGTCGGCGGACTGTCGCCGGCGCTGCTGCTTCTGGCCCTGGTCGGGGCAGGGATTTCGCTGGTCTCTGTCGCCATCGACCAGACCGATGCCGAGGCCACGCAAAGCCAGCTGCTGCTCCGTGCCACGCAGGCGACTGCGACGCTGCTGCCGTTCCTCTCGGCGCTGGCGGCCTGGGCGGTCTGGCTGCGCGTCGAACAGTATGGCCTGACGCCGGACCGGCTGTTCGTCGCGCTTGTCGCCGGGCTGGGGCTGGCCTATGGGCTGGCCTATGCCGTGGCGGTGCTGCGCGGGCCCGGCTGGATGGAACGCATCCGTCAGACCAACATCCGCATGGCGCTGGTGGTGATCGGGCTTGCGGCATTGTGGCTGACGCCGCTTCTAAATGCCGAGGCCATTTCGGCACGCAATCAGCTGGCCCGCTATGACAGTGGCCGCACTGCGGCCAAGGATCTCGACATAGAGGCCCTTCGCTCCTGGGGACGCCCGGGTGCCGAGGTTCTGGCCGCTCTTGCCGAGCGCGCGCAGGCTCCGGGGCAGGAGGCGCTGGCCGACCGCCTCGCCGGCAGGGCCGAGACAGGCGAAGCGAACCGTGCGTCGCTGGCCACGGTCCTGTCAGGGCTGATGCCTGTCCAGCCCGAGACGGCAACCGGCACGCGCGACATCCTTCTGGCCGCGGCGCAGGACTACCAGCTGCGCGACTGGAAGGCCCAGTGTGAACGCGGCCAGTCAAGCGGCCGACCGGGCTGCCTGATGGCCGTGGCCGACCTGCTGCCGAACCGGCCCGGCGAAGAGGCGATACTGATCCTGGAACGCGGCAGCGACTATCTTGAACTTCAGGGCCTTTACCTGGGCGATGATGGGCTGCTGGTCAGCCGTTCGGTCCTGCGCAGCGATGGCGGCTACATCCCCAGCGAAGAAATTGCCGACCTGCTGGAGGCCTGGCGCATGGCCCCGCCTCCGCTGACCGCAGCCCCGATCAACCAGCTTGGCACCGGCGAAGCCGGGCTGCTGATCATGCCATGACCTGAGGGGCATTCTTAACCATTGCCGCCTACCCTGCGCAGGAAAACGCGGAGGGTTCGGTCATGGATGCGCTGATGCTGCGGTCGCTGCAGGGTTACATCATTGATACGTTCGGCACATCCGTCTGGCAGGCAGTCTGCCGCCGGGCCGCCCTTCCGGGCGAGACTTTCGAACCGATGCTGCGCTATGCTTCCGGCACGGCAGACCGTGTCGCGCGACATGCCGCCGAAGTCCTGGGGCGCCCCGTCGAAACGATATGGGAAGACATGGGAACCTATCTGGTCACCAACCCGGATAATGATGGGGTTCGCCGCCTGCTTCGGTTTGGCGGCATGGGCTTTGTGGATTTCCTGCATTCTCTGGAGGAAATGCCAGGCCGCGCCCGTCTAGCCTTGCCCGATCTCGAGATGCCCGAGGTCGAATTGCGCGAACTTGGCCCCGACCGCTTCGAGATCCGCTGCCGATCCGAACCGGGCGGCATGACCAGCGTCCTTGTCGGGATCCTGACCGCGATGGCGGACGATTACGGTGTGCTCTGCCTGATCGAACCCGGGCCGCTCGGGACCATCCAGGTGAAAATCCTGGACTGTGCGCATTCCGCGGCCCGCCGCTTCGATCTTGCCCGACCGGACCACTAGGAGGGAAAAGGCCATGCCCGGACCCGTCTGCCCTTTGCCTGTCGATGGCCTGTCGCGCTTCATGCCGATGTATCTGTTGCTGGATGGCCAGGGAACGATTCTCAGCGTGGGGCCGACGCTGGCCCGCGTGCTGGATGGCATCCCGCCCCCGGGCGCAAGGTTCGAAGATCTATTCGAAGTTCGCTCTCCGGGTGGTGCGATGACGGTGGCCGAGGTGCTGGACCGCGCCGGACAGCGCTTTCGCCTGATGCCGCGAAACCGGTCGAAGATCGGCCTGCGCGGGGTCGGCATGCGGCTTGACGAGGGCAGGCTGATCCTGCTGAACCTGTCGTTCGGGATCGATCTGATTGCCGCGGTGCGCAAGTTCTCGCTTTCGGACGCCGACTTTGCCGCAACCGACCTGGCCATGGAACTGCTTTACCTTGCCGAGGCGAATGCCGCCGTCACACGCGAACTTCGGGCCCTTAACCTGCGGCTGGAAGGGGCACGCATGGCGGCCGAGGAAGAGGCGCTGACCGATCCGCTGACCGGGCTGCGGAACCGGCGCGCGGCCGATCTGCTTCTGGAACGACTGTGCGCCGCCAAGGCTGGTTTCGGCCTGCTGCACATCGACCTCGACTATTTCAAGAAGGTGAACGATAGCCTTGGTCACGCCGCCGGTGATCACGTTCTGGCAACTGTTTCCCGCATCCTTGCTGACCAGATCCGGGCTGATGATTGCGCGGTGCGGATCGGCGGTGACGAATTCGTTGTGATCATCGTGAACCGGACCGAGGAACGGGTTCTGCGCACGATTGCGGAACGGATCATTGCACGCGTGTCGGACCCGATCGACGCCCAGGGCAGCGAGGTGCGGATCTCGGCCAGCGTGGGCATCGCCCGCTCGGTCGATCTGACGCCCTGCGAGCCAGCCCGCATTCTGGCCGAAGCCGACCGCGCGCTTTATGCGGCAAAGCGTGCCGGCCGTGGCCGGGCGGTTCTGCTTGCCCCGCAAGGCAACTGATACCTGGCGTCAGCCGGCTGCGTCGGGTATTACCCACAGCGCATCGACAGGAAGTGACACTTGGATCGGATCCCCCGGCGCAAAGTGGCGTGCCGTGTCGGGCGCGACCAGCGCCTCCAGCCTCTGCCCGGCAAGCACGATCGTCAGCCGGGTCTGGCTGCCCAGAAACGTTCGTTCCAGCACCTGTCCGACACGTGCATCCGGGCCAGGGCCAAGGCGCAGCGCCTCGGGGCGGATCGTCAGTGTGCCTGGCCCTTCGGAGGCGTCCGACGGTAGCGGCAGGCGACCGAGCGCACATTCGAAGGCACCTTGCACACAACGACCCGGCAGAAAGTTCACCCCGCCGATAAAGCGCGCCACGGCAACCGAGGCCGGGCGCGCGAAGATCTCGTCCGGCTCGGCTTCCTGCGCAAGGCGCCCGTCCAGCAGCAGTGCCACGCGGTCGGCCAGAACAATGGCCTCGCTCTGGTCATGGGTGACGACCAGGGTGGTAATCCCGGTCTCGCGCTGCAGCGCGCGGATCAGGCCGCGCATCTCTTCGCGCAGCGCGGCGTCAAGGTTCGAAAGCGGTTCATCAAGAAGAAGCAGCCTCGGCTTCAGCACAAGGGCGCGGGCGAGCGCACCGCGCTGCTGCTGGCCCCCCGACAGCTGGTGCGGACGGCGCGATCCGAGGCCGGAAAGCTGCACGCGCTCCAACATCGCGCCGACGCGGTCGTGGATCTCGGCCGAGGGCAGGCCGCGCATCCTGAGGCCGAAGCCGACGTTTTCTGCCAGAGTGAGATGCGGGAAGAGCGGCGCATTCTGGAACACCATGACCACCCCGCGCCGTTCGGGTGGCAGGGGCAGCAGCGACCGGTCGTCCAGCCGGATGTCACCCGTGTCAGGGGCCAGAAGGCCCGCGACCATGCGCATCACGGTGGTCTTTCCCGCGCCCGAAGGGCCAAGAAGCGCCGTCACCCCGCCCCGTGGAACGGTCAGCGACAGATCCCGGACCGTCGGGCGCACCGCGCCGGGATAGGTCTTCGTCAGCAAATGAAGCTCAAGGGTCACGGGCCGGCCATCAGTGCAGGATGCCGGCCCGTCACCTGCCGCGCGGTCAGTGCGACGACCAGGACGCCGGGCAGGATGTAGATCAGCGCGATGGCCCCGGTCACGTCGTTGCGGCCGGCAGCGGCAAAGCTGTAGAGCAGGAGCGGCAACGTCTGAACCCGCCCACTGCCGACCGCGAGGGTCAGCAGATACTGCGACCATGAAACGAGGAAGGCGAAAAGGCAGGCGGTCAACAGACCAGGCGCGATGGCCGGCAGGGTGACATGACGCCAGACCTGCCAAGGCGCCGCACCCAGAGAGCGGGCCTGATCCTCGTGTACGGTGTCGAATCGGGCAAAGACGGCGGCCATGATCAGCACCATGTAGGGCAGCGTGGGGATGAGGTGGGCAAGGATCACCCCACCCGTGCCGCCGGTCAGGCCAAGGCGCAGGAACACGCCATGCAGCCCCGGCGCGATGGCGATGGCCGGTATCAAGGCCGGGGCGATCATCAGCAGCAGGACCAGCCGCTTGCCGCGGAAATCGTGCAGCCCCAGCGCCCGGCCCGCAGGCACCCCGACAAGGGCGGCAAGGGCGGTGGTCGCCAGTGCGATCCAGATGGTGATCCAAAGGCTTTGCAGAACGCCCGAGGGGGCGGAAAGGGCGTAGTCCCATGCCTTCAGCGACCAGGCGCGCGGCAGCAGGTCGGGGAAACGCCAGCCATGCGCAAGGGACCAGATCGCCAGCGGCACCATCGGCAGGATCAGGGCCAGCGCCAGCAGGGCTGCGCCGATGATCTGCCAGTGATTAGACCGCATCGCGCCCCCCTTTCCGCAACGCCACACGCGCGTAAAGCGCCAGCAGGACGGCACCGATCAGGGCGATGACAATGGCCATGGCATGGGCCTGGGGCCTGGTGGCCAGATCGATTGCGGTGAAGCTGCGCCATGCGGCGACCGGCAGCGCCTCGGGCGCGTGGGCCCCCAGAATCAGAGGTATCTCATAGGCCCCGAAGGCAAAGGCAAAGACAAGAGCCGAGGCAGCGGCAAGCGCGGGCATGAGCAGCGGCAGCAGGACATGGCGAAACACCTGCCAGCGGTTTGCGCCAAGGCTGCGAGCGGCGGCTTCATGCTCGGGCCTGATCGACTGCAGACTGGCCAGCAGGATGAGGCCGATGAAGGGAACCTCTTTCCAGACGTAGGTCAGGATGATGCCGATGGCGAAAGGATCATGGGTGAGCGGCGGAAATTCTGACGGTGCGCCGATCAGGCCGCCGGCGTGGGCAAGGCGGGCAAAGCTGCCGGATTGGGACACAAGATAAAGGATGCCGACGGCGCCGACGACATGCGGGATGGTAAGGTTGATCTGGAAGAGGAACGAGATGATCGCCCGACCAGTGAAGGTCTGACGCAGCAGAAGCGCAGCACCAAGCGCAAGGGTGGACGCAATCAGCGTGGAAGCGGTTGCGATCCACAGCGAAAGGCCCAGCGAGGTCAGAAAACCGGGTGCGGTCAGGACGGCAGCATAGGCGCCAAGATCGGGATCCGTCAGGCCAAGGGCGGGTATGTAGCGGAATGAACGCAGCAGCGAAAGGCCCAGCCCGGTCAGGAAAAGCCCGCCGAGCACCAGAAGCGCGGGCGCCAGCATCAGGGCAAGTCGGCTACGGTCGGTCACACGGGGGCTTTCGCTGCGGTGGCTTGAGTTAAGTCACTCCAGCTTGCGCGAAGCGGGACAGACGGACAAGCGGGGCCCGCCATCCATGCACCTCGCGCAGGCCTTGCGACGGGGCGAATACGGCATGAAAAGCAGTCAGTTCCCGACGTTTGCCTTCCAGCCTTCCTCGATGGCTACCAGCCAATCGGCCTGAAGTTCGGGCAAGGCAGCACGGGCCAGCTCCTCGGAAGGGACTACCGACGGGTGGCCCTTGATCGCGGCAAAGCCAGCCTGAACCTCGGGCGTGGTGCGGGTGATCTCGATGGCGGGGGCGGCGCCCCAGACCTCGGTCCTGGCTTTCTCGAGCTGAGCCTCGCCCGACAGCAGCACATTCTGCACGACCATCGCGGCCGCCTTGTTGGGC
This sequence comes from Tabrizicola caldifontis, assembly GCF_004762095.1. GTDB lineage: Bacteria > Pseudomonadota > Alphaproteobacteria > Rhodobacterales > Rhodobacteraceae > Tabrizicola > Tabrizicola caldifontis. The sequence continues at coordinate 171,859 of NZ_SIJH01000005.1, read as the reverse complement.
GAATTGAACGGGATCAGCGTGTAGTTGGTATTGCCTATGGTGCCATCGGTCAGACCGAACGATCGCACCGTATCGGGGTAGATGCCTGCCTGCACCGCAATGCCGAACTGTGCGGGATCGTAATTGAAGGTAAAGGCCACCTCGCCGTTGGCGAACAGTTCGTTCAGCTGGGTGATTGTGGTCGGATAGGTCGCGCCCCCGCGCCAGAGGAAGGGTTCGATCTCGTTCAGGATGGCCCAGGTTCTTGCCGCCACCACATCGAAAGTCGCCTGGTCGAAGGGCCCCAGCAGCGCGTCGGGCCCGCCCGCGGCATGATAGAACACATGCCGCACGAAGACAGAGCCGGTGAAGTCCGGCGGCGCGGGATAGGTGAATCGGCCAGGGTTGGCCTTGATCCAGTCGATCAGCGCGGCCATGTCCTGCGGCGGGTCGGGCAGCGTCGCGCTGTCGTGGGCGAAGGCGAACTGGACGGTGTTCCACGGCACTTCGCAACCATCGACCGGCACGCCGAAATCGTTGGCTATGGCCGGGTTGTCCCAGTTCACCAACGCGTTGTTCGGCAGAAGATCGGTGTAACCGCAGAAGGCCAGGTCCGCCTGTTTCATCGACCGGAAGTTCTCGCCGTTGATCCAGATCAGATCGACGCTGCCGGAATCCGTGATCCCAGCCTCCTTTTCGGTCAGGACAAGGTTCACGACCTCGGCCGCATCGGTGATCGGCACGCGGTTCAGCGTGATGTCATGGTCGCGCTTCAGCACAGCTGCGACGTAATCGCTGACATAGGCATTGATGTTGTCGGCGCCCCCCCACATGAACCAGTTGACCGTGCCACCGCGCGCCTGTTCGACGATTTCGTCCCAGGTCATCGCCTTCAGCGCCTCGCCATCGGCGGTATCGGCAGCGGCGGCGGTGGTCAGAAGCAGAAAGACGACAAGGCTGCGAAGCATGACAGGATCCCGGTTACATGGCGTGGCCTTTTCAAGCCGAAAAATGCGGCCCCTGCCAGTCACATGCGCATGTGCCGGCTGAAATGGCCCGGATGATGCGACCACCGCGCGACGACATCGATGTGCGGGGGCGGGTCCGCAAGGGCGAAGAAAGAAGAGCTGTCACATAATCCGCGCAAGTCGGATCACACATCCAGCTCCTCCACGAACCTCGCGTTCTCCTGGATGTACTGGAACCGCAGCTCGGGCTTCTTGCCCATCAGCCGCTCCACCAGATCATTCGTATCTCCCGGCTCGTCCTCGTCGATCGACACCCGGATCAGCTTGCGGGTCGCGGGGTTCATCGTGGTCTCCTTCAGATCCTTCGCGTCCATCTCGCCCAGACCCTTGAAGCGCTGCACGTCGATCTTGCCCTTGCCGCCCAGTCCCTTCGCAAGCCAGGCCTCCTTCTCGGCATCGTCGGCGACATAGACCCGCCGCGCCCCCTGCGTCAGCCGGTAGAGCGGCGGGCAGGCGAGGTAGAGATGGCCCTTGTCGATCAGGGGGCGCATCTGGGTGAAGAAGAAGGTCATCAGCAGCGAGGCGATATGCGCGCCGTCCACGTCGGCGTCGGTCATGATGATGATCTTCTCATAGCGCAGGTCGTCGAGGCGGAACTTCGACCCCATGCCGGTCCCCAGCGCCTCGCAGATGTCGCGGATCTCGGCGTTCTCGGTCAGCTTGGCGGAGGCGGCGCCGAGGACGTTCAGCACCTTGCCGCGCAGGGGCAGGAGCGCCTGGAAATTGCGGTCGCGCGCGCCCTTGGCGGAACCGCCCGCGCTGTCGCCTTCGACGATGAACAGCTCGGTCCCCTCGCGCGACTTGGCAGAGCAGTCGGTGAGTTTGCCGGGGAGCCGCAGCTTCTTGGTCGCGGTCTTGCGGGCGGTTTCCTTTTCCTCGCGCCGCCGCAGGCGTTCCTCGGCGCGCAGGACGAGGAAGTCGAGGATCGCGCCGGCCGATTTCGGGTCGGCGGCAAGCCAGGTGTCGAAATGGTCGCGGACGGCGTTTTCGACCCATTTCGCGGCTTCCTCGGTGGACAGCCGGTCCTTGGTCTGGCCGACGAAGCTGGGTTCGCGGATGAAGATGGACAGAAGCGCGCAGCCACCGGTCAGCAGGTCCTCGCGGGTGATCTGGTCGGCCTTGCGGTTCTTCACCCGCTCGCCATAGGCGCGGATGCCCTTCAGGATTGCGGCCCAGAAGCCGGTCTCGTGCGTGCCGCCTTCCGGCGTGGGGACGGTGTTGCAGTAGCTGTGCAGCCAGCCGTCCTGCGCCGGCGTCCAGTTGATCGCCCATTCGACCGAACCGGGGACGCCGTATTTCTCCTCGAAGCTGACGCGGCCGGCAAAGGGGCGTTCGGAGTAGGTGGTGACCTTGCGGAGCGAGTCGTTCAGGAAGTCGGCCAGGCCGCCGGGAAAGTGGAAAGTGGCCTCCATCGGCGTGTCGCCGTCAGGTATGGCCGATTTCCAGCGGATTTCCACGCCCGAAAAGAGATAGGCCTTGGACCGCGTCATCTTGTAGAGGCGGGCGGGTTTCAGCGTCTGGTGGCCGAAGATTTCCGGGTCTGGGTGGAAGGTGACCCAGGTGCCGCGGCGGTTCGGGGTGGGGCCAAGCTTCCGCACCGGACCTTGGGGGATTCCGCGCGAGAAGCTTTGTTCGTAAAGTTCCTTGTTGCGGGCGACCTGAACGACCATGCGGTCCGAGAGCGCGTTGACCACCGAGGAGCCGACGCCGTTCAGGCCTCCGCTGGTGGAATAGGCCTTGTTCGAGAACTTGCCCCCGGCGTGCAGCGTGCAGAGGATGACCTCGAGTGCGGACTTGTCGGGGAATTTGGGGTGGGGGTCCACGGGGATACCGCGGCCGTTGTCGCGCACGGTGACCGAGCCGTCGTCATGCAGTTCGACCTCGATGCGGGTCGCATGGCCGGCCACGGCCTCGTCCATCGCGTTGTCGAGAATTTCGGCGACCATATGATGAAGCGCCCGTTCGTCGGTGCCGCCGATATACATGCCGGGTCGCTTGCGGACCGGTTCCAGCCCTTCCAGCACCTCGATCGAGGAGGCGTCATAGGTCGCGGCGGCCTGGGAGAGGAGGTCGTTCGGCATCTAGGTTATCCTGCTAAGGCGTCAGGCATTAGATCACCCATGGGGGGACAGGCGCAAGATGTGGGGGCTGAAACCGCCGCGCCTGTGGCCCAGGGATCATCCGTCGAACCGGCGCCCGCCATCTGGGCCAGATCGTGGACCTTTGCCTGAAGAAGGACGGGTCGGGCCTTCAGGTCTTCAAGGCGGCCAACAACGAGAATGCAGTGCAGCAACCGAATATGGAACTGCTGGCGCGCTTCTTCCTCAACGTTCGGCTGTCGCGCCAGGTGGGCCAACGCGCGGGGCTTCTGTCCAACCGGAAGATCCGCAAGGCTCCCGGATTGCGGAAGAACAATGCCCGCGGAATTCCCTGCCCTGAACCCGCCCTCACCGAGGGGCGCCACGCCAAGCCGGAAGTTCTGCCCCTCGCCTTGGCCGCGCCGACAAGCAGACAGAGCCAAAGGATGCCGCTTCGTCGGTCCGGGCCAATTGCACAGAACCCACCCCTCAGATCACCGCTGCTTCGACGACGCCGCGGCCCTCGGCGACCCGGTCGTAGTGGAAGGGTGACAGGTCCAGGCTGCGGTAGGCGCCATGAATGATCCATTCCGCCGTGCCGCGCCCCATGGCCGGGGCCTGTTGCAGCCCATGGCCTGAAAAGCCGTTCAGGAACAGGAAGTTCGTGATTTCAGGGTGCGGACCGGTCACCGCATTCTGGTCAAGCGTGTTGAAATCGTACTGTCCGGCCCATTCGCTGATCACTTTCACCGCCTCGAATGCAGGGATGCGCGTGGCGATGGCGGGCCAGATCTTTTCCAGCCAGAGGTCGGGGTCCATCGTGAAATCGTCCGGGTCGGCCTCTGGGTCGTGGTCGGCGTGGCCGCCGGCCATGTAGGTGCCGCCGCCGACCTCGCGCACGAAGGCGCCGGTAGGGTCGATGGTCAGGGGCAGCGGTCGGTCCAGCGGGGTTTCCGCCTGGATCACCCAGTTGTAGCGCTTGCGCGGTTCGATGGGCAGGCGGATGCCGGCCATCGCCGCCACGCGCCCCCCGCGCGTGCCAGCGGCGTTCACGATCAGGCCGCAGCCGATGCGGCCGCCAGAGGCAAGACGGACCCCCGTGACCCGGCCCTGCCCCACGTCAAGACCCGTGACCTCGTCGGCCAGATATTCCACCCCGGCTTCGCGCGCCTTGCGGCGGAACCAGTCGAAGACGGTGTAGCCGTCGAAATAGCCCTCGTCCCGCGTGTTCAGGCTGCCAAGGATTAGGTCGTCCACCCGGCAGAAGGGGAATTCGGCCGCGATCTGGTCGGGGGTCAGCAGCCGCGTGCCTGCCCCGGCTGCGGCCTGCACCGCCTGATTGGCGCGCAACGTGGCAGCGAATTCGGGGGTGTCCGCCAGGTAGAGATAGCCAAAGTTCTGGATCTTCAACTCAGGCACGCGCTCATCGCCGCCCATCTGCTGGCGCAGCGACTGCACGAATTCCGCCCCGAACTGCGAGATGCGGATGTTCAGCTCGGTCGAGAACTGCTGGCGGATGCAGGAGAAGCTCAGCGCAGTGGCGGCCTTCTGATAGGTCGGATCACGTTCGACAACAAGAATGCGCCCCCCAAAGCCCAGGCGTGTCAGCCACCAGGCGGCAGACGAACCCATGATCGCCCCGCCGACGATGACGACATCGTAGTGCCCATGTTTGGGTTGCGCTGCATCACCCGGCATCCCGGCCCCCCCCTTCCTGCACCGTGCTTGTCCGCGGGTGTAGCCGAGCCTTCCAGCCGCTTCAATCGGCGCCGGTTTCCGGTGGAACATCGACCGAGCGAAGCCAGGGTTTCAGGTCGAGCAGTGGCGTGCCGTCATAGGCATCCAGCGCATCGAAGATCAGCGTGCCGTTTTCGGCATCAAGGTCGAGCAGCCGCACTACAGCCAGGGCAATCGGGTTCGGACGGGCGGGCGACCGTAGCGCGAAGGTGCCGGTCGGCCGGTCGCGGTGCGCCGGGTGCTGCACGATCAGATCGCGCCGCGCCGCGCCCGTCCAGTAAAGAAGAATTACCGCCTGGCCCGGTGAAAGGCCCTGAAGGCCGGGGCGGAAGGGCGCATTGATCCGGGCCTGACAATCTCCGCCCAGCGCACGCGCCTCGCGCAGGTTCTTCGGGCAGCGTCCGCGCGTCCACGGAGTGCGCAGATGGCCGATAAAGCAAAGCCCGGCGTCGGTCGCGCTGCCCGGATCGAAGGGCAGAGCAACTTCGCCGGGCCGCATGGGTCTGTCTGCAGGCATGGGCACCTAATCCGTGTCAGGCGGGGCTGGACGGCCTTTGGCGCAGTCTGGCCCCGTCCGCACGGCCATGCCAGCAGAAACCTCGGCTCAGCCGCCCGTTCCGTGGCCCATGGAGGAATGGTCCATCGGCGCCGCCCCTTGCTGCCCCGTGGGCGGGTCGATCTGGAACTCGATCTCAACCCGACCGGCCCGTTCGAAGATCAGGATACCCTTGTGCATTTCGCCTTCGGTCAGCTTGGCCTTCAGGCCCATGAACATGATGTGGTAGCCACCATGTTGCAGATTGACGGTCCCGCCCGGGGGAATCTCGATGAATTCGACGGGGGTCATGGTGCCAACGCCGTTTTCATCGACCTTGCTTTCATGCGTCTCAACCTTCATCGCGATGTCGCTTTCGGCGCCGATCAGGCGGTCGGGTTCGGTGCCGGTGTTCACGATGGCCATGAAGCCCCCCGCAGCCTTGGCGCTGGCGGGCGGCTGGGGAATGTGGGGGTGGATGATCTGGATGTCGCCGGCCGTCACCTCATGGGCGAAGGCCGAGGGGGCAAGGGTCGGGGCAGCCAGCAGAAGCGCGGCGGCAAGAGCAAGAAGTCGGGGCATGTGTCGGTTCCTCGGGTTGGTTGATCTGGAAAGGGGCCCCTTCCGGCGCGGGGCCGGAAAGGGCCAGTCGGGGGCCCGCCGATCTTGCGGGACGCCTCCCGCCATGCGGGCCACGGGAAAGGGAAAAGGCAGGCGGAGGCTTCAGAAAGCCGCTCGGCACCGCCGGGTGGCAGCGGTCAGGCGGAGGGCGGGCCCTGCGGGCTGTGCGCGGGGTCGAGGATCCGGGCCGTGATCCGCGCTTCGCGCGGAGCGGCAACGCAGGCGACAAGAGCAAGCTCAAGGTCGATCAGTGCCGTGGTTGCAGGCGGCAGGTCGGCAGATCCCGTGATCTGGCAGGCCAGACAATGGGCATCGCGCGAACTGCCGACTGGTGCACCTCCACAGAGGTCATCCGGCGTCACGCCATTGGCCAGCGCGAAAACAAGCGCCTGATCCTGCGCATCGGGCATCTTGTGCGCAAAGCCGGTCGCGGTCAGCGAGACCGTGACGGCAACCAGCAGCAGAAGCCGGTGAAGGACATGGAAGACTTTCGCGACCATGCGCAGGGCATGGGGCAAAGCGACGGCGCAGTCAAGCCGCCGAAGCGGCCTGCGGCATCACGTCCGGGGGATGCAGCACGACGGCAAGCTCTGCCAGACGGTCGGCCAGCGGGTTCGACTTGCGCCAGACCAGGCCGATGGTCCGACCCGGACGCGGCTTCGGCAGACGGTCGATGACCACGGCGGCGGATCGGGTTTCCAGGGCGGCGGCCATTTCCGGGATCAGGGTCACGCCGATTCCGGCCGCGACCATCTGCACAAGGGTGGACAGTGACGAGCCCTCGATGATCTCGCCCGCGGGCAGGCGCGGCAGCTTGCAGACGCTGATCGCCTGGTCGCGGAAGCAGTGGCCTTCCTCCAGCAGCAGCAGCTGCATCCGGCCCAGCTGGTCCAGCGTCGGGACCGGCTGACCCGCCTGCGCGGCGGGGCGGACCAGCAGGAATTCCTCGTCGAACAGCGGATGTTCGGCCAGCGATGGCTCGGAAACCGGCAGGGCCACAAGCGCCAGGTCGATCCGCCCCTCGGTCAGGTCGCGCACCAGCCGCGAGGTCACCGCCTCGCGCGGGTGGACGGACAGGTCAGGAAAGCGGTCGGCGAGCTGCCGGATGAGGTGCGGCAGGAAATAGGGCGCGATGGTGGGGATCACGCCCAGCCGCAGACGCCCCGACAGAGGCCCGGACGAGGCGCGGGCCAGCGCAGCCAGTTCATCGACGCTGCGCAGAACATCGCGAGCACGCTGGGCGAAATCCTCGCCCAGCGGCGTCAGGCGAATCTGCCGAGGCCCGCGTTCGACCAAGGGGGCGCCAAGGATGTCCTCAAGCTCCTTTACCTGCAAGGACAGCGCGGGTTGCGAGATGGCCGAAGCCTCCGCCGCCCGGCCGAAGTGGCGATGGCGAGCCAGCGCCTCGAAATAGCGCAGGTGTTTCAGTGTCAGCTGTGACATCAGAATAAATTATGGCAGCGATTGGAAAATGAAAATTCCTTTTATCAATGGCTCGTGTTACCGGTTTGACATGGCCTTTGCGGACAATTGGTCGCCCTTCCGGTTCCGAAGGGCGCTTCCCACATGTCTGCAAGGCAGCCACGAGCCATACGAGGAGAGCAAGATGGACGGCAACGATATCGGACGGTCGGGGAAATGCCCGGTCGTGCATGGCGCGATCACCGAAACCGGAAACTCGGTCATGGAATGGTGGCCGAAATCCCTGAACCTCGACATCCTGCATCAGCACGACACCAAGGTGCAGCCGCTCAAGGGCTTCAACTACCGCGAGGAAGTGAAGAAGCTGGACTTCGACGGGCTGAAGCGCGACCTGATGGCGCTGATGACCGACAGCCAGGACTGGTGGCCGGCCGACTGGGGCACCTACGCGGGCCTGTTCATCCGCATGTCCTGGCACGCGGCGGGCACCTACCGCATGGCTGATGGCCGTGGCGGGGCCGGCACCGGCAACCACCGCTTCGCCCCCCTGAACAGCTGGCCCGACAACGCCAACCTCGACAAGGCCCGCCGCCTGCTTTGGCCGATCAAGAAGAAATACGGCAACCGGATCAGCTGGGCTGACCTGATGGTGCTGGCCGGCACCGTGGCCTACGAATGGGCAGGGCTCAAGACCTTCGGCTTCGGCTTCGGGCGCGAAGACATCTGGCACCCCGAAAAGGACACCTGGTGGGGGTCGGAAAAGGAATGGCTGAAGGACGAACGCTACCCCACGAAGGAGGATCGGACCTCACTGGAAAATCCGCTGGCGGCGGTGGTCATGGGGCTGATCTACGTCAACCCCGAAGGCGTTGACGGCAAGCCCGACCCGCTCAAGACGGCGCAGGACGTGCGCGTGACCTTCGCCCGCATGGCGATGAACGACGAAGAGACCGTGGCGCTGACCGCCGGCGGCCACACGATCGGCAAGGCGCATGGCAACGGCAGTGCAGCGGACCTCGGGCCCGAGCCCGAAGGCGCCGACATCTCCGAACAGGGTCTGGGCTGGATGAACCACAAGACCCGCGGCGTCGGCCGCGACACCGTGACCAGCGGCATCGAAGGCGCCTGGACCACGCACCCGACCAAGTGGGACAACGGCTATTTCCACCTGCTGCTGAACTATGACTGGGAGCTGAAGAAGTCCCCCGCCGGGGCCTGGCAGTGGCAACCGGTCAACATCAAGGAAGAGGACATGCCGGTCGATGTGGAAGATCCCTCGATCCGCCGCATGCCGATCATGACTGACGCCGACATGGCGATGAAGATGGACCCCATCTACCGCGAGATCAGTGAGCGTTTCGCCAAGGATCACGCGGCCTTCTCGGACGCCTTCGCCCGCGCCTGGTTCAAGCTGACCCACCGCGACATGGGGCCGAAGGTCCGCTATCTCGGGCCTTGGGTGCCGGCCGAAGATCTGATCTGGCAGGATCCGGTGCCGCAGGGCCCGACCGGCTGGGGCGTGGCGTCCGTCAAGGCGAAGATCGTGGCATCGGGTCTGTCGGTGCAGGACATGGTCGCCACCGCTTGGGACTCGGCGCGCACCTTCCGCGGGTCCGACAACCGCGGCGGCGCGAACGGCGCCCGCATCCGTCTGGCCCCACAGAAGGACTGGGAAGGCAACGAACCCGCGCGGCTGGCGCGCGTGCTGTCGGTGCTGGAACCCATCGCGCATGAGGCCGGCGCCTCGGTCGCAGACGTGATCGTGCTGGCGGGCAATGTCGGCGTCGAGATGGCGGCGAAGGCCGCGGGCTTCGACGTAACCGTACCCTTCCATCCCGGCCGCGGTGATGCGAGCGCAGAGCAGACCGATGCCGAAAGCTTCGCGGTGCTCGAGCCGCTGGCCGACGGCTTCCGCAACTGGATGAAGAAGGACTATGTGGTCACTGCCGAAGAGCTGATGCTCGACCGGGCGCAGCTGATGGGTCTGACCGCGGTCGAAATGACCGTGCTGGTCGGTGGCATGCGTGCCATGGGCACCAACCACGGCGGCACCGCGCATGGCGTCTTCACCGACCGTCCGGGCGCGCTGACGAACGACTTCTTCGTCAACCTGACCGACATGGCCTACAAGTGGGTGCCGAAGGGGACGAACCTCTACGAAGTCCAGGACCGCAAGACCGGCGCCGTGAAATGGACGGCGACTCGGGCGGATCTGGTGTTCGGATCGAACTCGATCCTGCGCGCGTATGCCGAGGTCTATGCTCAGGACGACGCGAAGGAGAAATTCGTGAACGACTTCGTGGCAGCCTGGACCAAGGTGATGGAAGCCGACCGCTTCGACCTTCGGGCCTGAGACGGAACGGGGCGGCCTTCGGGCCGCCCCTTTTCATTTCGCCGGCACGGCGGCTTTATGCTGCTGCACTTCAAGGCGATGTCACATGCCCTACGCCGCACCGTGCTACTGGAACAGAGTGACGAGCAGCCGAACTTGCACGGCCGCAGGAAGGTGATGGATCAGTCCGATCCGGTGATGCTTGCACCGGATTGCACGGCGATCATCTCTTTCGGCGCGAAGACGACGATCAGCACACCGGCATAGACGGCAAGAAAAAGGGCAATGGCAGCGTAGTTTCTGAACGACTTGCGTCGGGATGGCAGAACATCTGTCATGTCGGGCTCCTTATTGTTGGCAGCGACTCGGGTCCCACGGTCACGACCTTACCATCAGAACGCGCGGCACGTCGCCCCAAGTTCTGCCCCTGAGCGGAACTTCGTCCCACTCAGACCCGCCTTAGGCGGAAATCCATCTAATCTGCACGAATTTCTGCGCGCGCGAAGGGAAGTTGTTGCCATGCGGCATCGAAAGACCGGCCAGTTTCCCGGCCGGTCGCATGCGGTGCTTCGGATACGGGATCACTAACAGACGTACCAGAAGTCGCAGTAGCCGTACCAGCCGCACCAGTATTCCCAATAGCAGGCCCCCGGGAGCGGGCTTCCGCTTCGCCGCGCAGGGCGTCGGCCCGGGCGACGATCAGCGGGTCATCGGGCGCCATGGCCATGGCCTCGGCCAGCACGGCACCAAGGTCCATCTGCTTGCCGCCGGATTCGATTGTGGTGCCTTCGGCAGCCTTCACCATCATCTGCACGGCGGAAAGCAGCGCAAGCGGATCCCGGTTCGCAGGGCCATAGCTGAGCAGGGCGGTAGCGATGGTCAGGGTGCTTTTCGCCGCGGCCGTTCGACCGGGTTCTTTCCGGGTGTGTCCTGGGTGATGGCGGGGGCCGCGCCGAGGGGTGGCAGAGCAAGAGCAAGAGCAAGAGCAAGAGCAGCAAGAGTTCTTTTCGTGGCGGTCGCCAGATAAAATGCAGAGGGCCAAGGCAAGGAATGGGTGCCCCGGTTGCCGCAGGGCAAGCCTGCCTCAGCGCCTGGCACCGATCACCTGAAATTCGCGGTCATGCATGTCTGATGCGGCACGGGGCGGGATTGCACCGCCCCAGCCATCAGGAGCGGACGCCCGAGAAACGGACCTGCCAGTCGGCACGCTCTTCGTCGGTGATCTTGCGGAACAGGTTGTCCGGCACCGTGAAGCCGTGGCTGGGCGGCAAGGCACGGATCGCGGTCGAGACATCGGCAGGCCAGGTCCAGTCATCTGAACCCATGGCCCGCATCATCGCGTCGGCAGCGTCGGGAATGAACGGGGCCGACAGGATGGCATAGACGCGAATCAGGTTGAGGCTCAGGCGCACGATGGCCTGGGCCTTCTCGGGATCGGTCTTGACCACCGACCAGGGCGCGGCCGATTGCAGATATTCGTTACCGATCACCCAGATCGCGCGCAACTCGGCCGCAGCCTTGCGGACCTCCATCTGTTCCATGTGTCGGGTATAGTCCGCGATCCGCGCGCCAAGATCGGCGATCAGTGCAGTTTCCAGCGGGCCAAAGTCGCCCGCAGCAGGGATTTCATTACCGAACTTCGCCACCGCGAACTTGGTTACACGGGACACAAGGTTGCCCAGAACATCGGCCAGATCCTTGTTGACCGAGGCCTGGAAGTTTTCCCAGGTGAATTCGCTGTCCGCGCTTTCGGGGGCGTGCGACAGCAGCCACCAGCGCCAGTAGTCGGAAGGCAGGATGGACAACGCTTGGTCCATGAACACGCCGCGGCCCTGGCTGGTCGAGAACTGGCCGCCGTCATAGTTCAGATAGTTGAAGGATTTGAGGTAATCGACAAGCTTCCACGGCTCGCCCGACCCCAGGATCGTGGCGGGGAAACTGAGGGTGTGGAAGGGCACGTTGTCCTTGCCCATGAACTGGTAATAGGTCACGTCGTGGGCGCCCTTGTCGGTGCGCCACCAGCGTTCCCAGGCCGCGTCCCCAAGCCCGTGCGCATCGGCCCATTCGGCGGTCGCGGCAATGTATTCGATAGGGGCGTCGAACCAGACGTAGAAGACCTTGCCTTCCATCCCCGGCCAGGGCTGGTCGCCCTTCTTCACCGGGATGCCCCAGTAGAGATCGCGGGTGATGCCGCGGTCCTGCAACCCGTCTCCGTCGTTCAGCCATTTCTTCGCGATCGAGGTGGTCAGGATCGGCCAGTCGGTCTTCGAATCGATCCAGGCTTCCAGCTTGTCCTTCAGCGCGCGCTGTTTCAGGTAGAGGTGCTTGGTCTCGCGCACCTCGAGGTTCGTCGAGCCGGAGATCGACGAGCGCGGGTTGATCAGGTCGGTCGGGTCGAGCTGCTTGGTGCAGTTCTCGCACTGGTCGCCGCGCGCGGCCTGATAGCCGCAGTTCGGACAGGTGCCGGTGATGTAGCGGTCGGGCAGGAAGCGGTTGTCGTCGATGGAAAATATCTGCTTCTCCACCACTTCCTCGATGAAGCCGTTCTCGGCCAGCTTGCCCGCGAAATGCTGGGTGAGCCGGTGGTTGCGCTGGCTGGACGACCGGCCGAAATGATCGAAGGAGAGACGGAAGCCTTCGGCCAGCTTCTTCTGCACCTCGTGCATCTCGGCGCAGTATTGCTCGACCGGCTTGCCCGCCTTGGCGGCAGCCAGTTCGGCCGGCGTGCCGTGTTCGTCGGTGGCGCAGATGAACATGACCTCGTGCCCCATGGCGCGGTTGAAGCGCGCGAAGAGGTCCGCGGGCAGCTGGCTGCCTACCAGGTTGCCCAGATGCTTGATCCCGTTGATGTAGGGAATGGCCGAGGTGATGAGGATCCGTGCCATGTCTGCGCCTTCCTTGAGTCCGGCGCCTGATTATCCCAAGCCGGGGGAAAGGGCCAGCGGGTGCAGGGCCAGGGACCACGTGTCCCCGCGCCATCCCGGCTAAAGGCGCATCAGCATCACGCCGGCAACAATCACGACCGCAGCCAGCGCCTTCTCGCCGTTCATCCTTTCACCGAAGGCCAGCCAGCCGATCAGCACGGCAAAGAGGATCGAGGTCTCGCGCAGGGCCGCCACCACGGCAATCGGGGCCAGGGTCATCGCCCAGATCGACACCGCATAGGCCCCATAGCTTGCGGCCGAGGCAACCGCCCCCATGCGCCAGGCCTGCCAGTTCCGCGGGATCACGTCCCAGCCACGCAAGGCGAGCATGCCAAGGGTAAAGAAGGTTCCGTCCGCGACGAAGACCCATGCGACATAGGCCGCGGCCGACCCCGAGACCCGCGCCCCCATCCCGTCGATCAGCGTATAGGTCGCAGTAGCCAGCGCCGAGCCAAGCGCGAAGGGCAGAAGCTTGCGGTCCTCGCCGCTGGTGAAGACCCCCCGCGCCATCAGCAGGATACCCGCCGCCAGCACGGCAATGGCAAGGTATTCCCGCGCTGTGACGGCATCGGCCAGAAACAGCGCGCCGATCAGCGCCACCACCATCGGCGCGGCGCCGCGGGCGATCGGATAAACCCGGGAAAGATCGCCCCGGTCATAGGCATAGGTCAGGAAGAACTTGTAGGCGAAATGCGTGCAGCCCGCCGCGATCACCCAGGGGATCGCCGCCGGGTCGATTGCAGGGGTAAACAGCACCACCGCAAGGCCAATGGGAACTTCGACGATCGACAGGATCACCATCCCCCCGACCTTCGAGGTGCCGAGCTTGATCAGCGCGTTCCACAGCGCATGCAGGAAAGCTGCGCCAAGGACGGCCAGAAAGACGCCTAGGGTCAAAGCGCACCTGTCATGAAACCGTTACCGACTGGCTAGGCCTTTGCGTGCGGCGCGGCAAGCCGGGCGATAAGTCCAGACACAGGGTTTCTGTAGACCACGCGACCGGCAAGGGCATCTCCCCTCCCCCTTGCGGGAAGGGGATGGGGGTGGGGGGCACCGGTCGAAGTCACCGCAGCCGCAGCCGGATCGGCCCCTTCGCCGCAACCGGATCGACCTCGGCCCCGCCCTGGATCGCCATGATCTCGGGCATGGTGGCGGCCACGGCCCGCACCTCTGGCATCAGGGGCCGCCAGTCCACCGCCAGCGCCCTTGCCACTTCGGAAGGGCAAAGCGACCGGTCCCGCCCCCGGGCCAGGGCCAGATCGAGGATCACGGCGCGGATGCGCTCGGTCACAGGAGCAGCGCCCCCTCATGGCGCAGCAATGCGGCCTTGGTCTCGACCCCGCCCGGGGCGGAGAAGCCGCCGAACCAGTCGGTGCCGGTGACCCGGTGACAGGGGATGAGGATCGGCAGCGGGTTCGCGCCGCAGGCCTGGCCTACGGCCTGCGCCGGGGCGCCCAGCGCCTTGGCGATCTGGCCGTAGGTCCGGGTCTCGCCCATCGGTATCCCGGCCATCGCCCGGCGCACGTCGCCGTTCAGCCCCTCGCCCCAGTCGAGGGCCAGATCGAACCGCGTGAGGCGCCGGTCGAAATAGGCGCACACCTGCCGCGCCGCCTCTTGCAGAAGCGGCGTGGGCTCGCCGGGGTCGTCGCGCCAGTCGACGCCCACGAGGCGCCCGCCGCCCTCGACCAGAGTGACCGGCCCGAAAGGCGTCGGGACGGTGATCCGCGTAGGGTGGGCAATCCTGCCCACGGGCTCAGCCCAGCGCGTCGTTGCAGCGCTGGCAGGTGCCGGGGTGCCTGTGCGTGCCCACATCCGGCAGCACCTTCCAGCAGCGTTCGCATTTCTGCCCGGTCGCGGGGTGGAACTGGACCGCCACCCCCGGCATATCGGCCAGCCGGAAGGCGCCTTCCGGCGGCTCGCCCGTGCGCAGGGTCAGGTCCGAGGTGATGCAGATCTCGGCGAAATCGACGCTGCCGAGGATTGCGGCCATGGCGGGCGAGACGAAGACCTCGGGCGCGGCCTCGAGGCTGGCGCCGATCACCTTCGCGGTCCGCTGCACTTCGAGCGCCCCGGTCACCACGCGCCGCGCGTCGCGGATCGTGTCCCATTTCTCGGCCAGCGCCGGATCGCGCCAGCTTGCCGGGGTCTCGGGGAAATCGACCAGGTGGACCGAGCTGTCCTCGCCGGGGAAGCGTTCCAGCCAGACCTCCTCCATGGTGAAGACCAGGATCGGCGCGAGCCAGGTGGTCAGGCGGTGGAAGAGGTGATCCATCACCGTCCGGCAGGCGCGGCGGCGCAACGAGCCGGGCGCGTCGCAGTAGAGCGCGTCCTTGCGGATGTCGAAGTAGATCGACGACAGGTCCGTGGTGCAGAAGGTGAACAGCTTCTGGAACACGCCCTGGAAGTCGTAGGCGGCATAGCCCTTGCGCACCTCGGCATCGAGTTCGGCGAGGCGATGCAGCACCCAGCGCTCCAGTTCCGGCATCTCGGCGGGCTCGACGCGCTCGGCCTCGGTGAAGCCCGACAGCGCGCCCAGCATGTAGCGCATGGTGTTGCGCAGCCGCCGGTAGCTGTCGGCCACGCCCTTCAGGATCTCCTTCCCGATGCGCAGGTCCACGGTGTAGTCGGACTGGGCCACCCAAAGCCGCAGGATGTCGGCGCCGTAGTCCTGGATCACCTCCTGCGGGGCGACGGTGTTGCCCAGCGACTTGGACATCTTCATGCCCTTCTCGTCGAGCGTGAAGCCATGGGTCAGAACCCCGCGATAGGGGGCGCGGCCCTTGGTGCCGCAGGCCTGCAGCATTGAGGAATGGAACCAGCCACGATGCTGGTCGGTGCCTTCGAGGTAAAGGTCGGCGATCCCGTCCGGGCTGCCGTCCTCGCGGTCGCGCAGGACGAAGGCATGGGTGGAGCCGGAGTCGAACCAGACGTCCAGCACGTCATAGACCTGTTCATAATCCGACGGATCGACGATGCCGGACAGCACCTTTTCCTTGAAACCTTGCACATACCACACATCGGCGCCCTCCGCCTCGAAGGCGGCGCGGATACGGGCGTTCACTTCGGCATTCTTCAGCAGGAAGTCCGGCGCATCCGGCCGCGCCCCCTTCTTCACGAAACAGGTCAGCGGCACGCCCCAGGCGCGCTGGCGGCTCAGCACCCAGTCGGGCCGGGCCTCGATCATCGAATGCAGCCGGTTGCGCCCCGTGGCGGGGGTCCATTCCACCAACTGATTGATCGAGTTCAGCGCCCGCTTGCGGATCGTGTCGCCATAGGTGGACATGCCGTCGTCCAGCACCTTGTCGATGGCGACGAACCACTGCGGCGTGTTGCGGTAGATCACCGGGGCCTTGGACCGCCAGCTGTGCGGATACTGGTGCTTGAACTTGCCCTTGGCAAACAGCGCGCCCGTGTAGGCCAGCTGCTTGATGACGCTGACGTTCGCCGGTCCTTCCTTGCCGTCCGGGGTGATGATGTGCTGCCCGCCGAACAGCGGCAGGTCGGCGCGATAGGACCCGTTTGCCTCGACGTTGTAGGTCATCGGCAGGCCGAACTTCACGCCCAGCTGATAGTCGTCGTCGCCATGGCTGGGCGCGGTATGGACAAAGCCCGTGCCCGCGTCGTCGGTCACATGCTCGCCCGGCAGCATGGGCACGTCATAGTCCCACTCGCCCTTGCCGCCCTCGACGCCGCGGAAGGGGTGGGCAAGGACCAGCGCCTGCAGTTCCGCCGCCGCCACCCCGCGCAGCCGCGCATGGCCCGTGACCTTCGCCCCGGCCAGCACCCCTTCGGCCAGCTTGTCGGCCAGCAGAACCGTCTCGCCCACACGGGCCGCGGAGCCCTCGGCCACCTCGGTCACCTGATACAGGCCATAGGCGATCTCGGGGTTGAAGGCGACGGCGCGGTTCTGCGGGATGGTCCAGGGCGTCGTGGTCCAGATCACCACCGAGGCCTGCAAGAAATCGGCCTGCACGCAGCCATCCAGCCCATTCAGCGTATGCGCCGCCGTCACCGGGAACCGCACCCAGACCTGATGCGAGGTATGGTCGTGATACTCTACCTCCGCCTCGGCCAGCGCGGTCTTTTCCACCGGCGACCACATCACCGGCTTCGACCCCTGGTAGAGCGTGCCGTTCATCAGGAACTTCATGAACTCGTCGGCGATCACCGCCTCGGCATGGTAGTCCATGGTCAGATAGGGCTTGTCCCACTTGCCGGTGACGCCCAGCCGCTTGAACTCCTCGCGCTGGATGTCGATCCAGCCCTCGGCAAAGCGGCGGCATTCCTGGCGGAAGGCGACGGTGTCCACGTCGTCCTTGTTCAGCCCCTTCGCCCGGTATTGCTCCTCTATCTTCCATTCGATCGGCAGGCCGTGGCAGTCCCAGCCCGGCACATAGCGCGCGTCGCGGCCCATCATCTGCTGGCTGCGCACCACCATGTCCTTCAGCACCTTGTTCAGCGCGTGCCCGATGTGAAGGTGGCCGTTGGCGTAAGGCGGGCCATCGTGCAGGACGAACGGCGCCCGCCCCGCGGCCCGTTCCCGCAGCCGGTCATAGACCCCGATCCGCTCCCACCGGGCCAGCCAGTCGGGCTCGCGCTGGGGAAGCCCGGCCCGCATCGGAAAGTCGGTCTGGGGCAGGAAGACGGTTTCGCGGTAGTCGGGCAGAACGGTATCGGCGCACATGGGGGGATCGAACCTCGGATCAGGGCAGGACGGTCCGCAACGGACCAGCGGCTGAACGACAAACCCGGCGGCTGGATGCTCAGCCCGCCGGGCCGGTAATTCGCGCTGACACGACCAAGCCTCTCTGCATGCGCGGCCTTATAGACAAAGGCCCCGCCACGGTCCAGCCCGGCCTGCTGCGGCAAGAGACAGGCCTTGGGGTCCGCCCGGGTACCCCGCCGGGACGTGGCATAGCCGGAAAGGCGCATGGACAGTTTTCCCCGTGGTGCTACCCTTTCGGCAATCAGGGGAATCGCCATGAAACTGCCTTCGCTCAACGTGCTTGGGGGGCCGCTCCAGCCCTGTTCGACCGATCCCGTAACCGGCTTCTTCCGCGATGGCTGCTGCAACACCGGGCCGATGGACCGTGGCCTGCATACGGTCTGTGCGCTGATGACGGCCGAATTCCTGGCGCTGTCGAAATATCTGGGCAACGACCTTTCCACCCCACGCCCGGAATACGGGTTCAAGGGGCTGAAGCCGGGCGATCAGTGGTGCCTTTGCGCCAGCCGCTTTCTTCAGGCGCATCAGGAGGGCGCGGCCCCGAAGGTGCGGCTTGAGGCGACACATCAGGCTACCCTTGCCATCGTGCCGCTGGAGATCCTGCAGGAAAACGCGCTTTAGGCCACGTTTCCGGGCACCGAGACCGGACGGATCCCGTTGTCGTCGCGCATCAGGTCGTCGATGAAGATGCTGAGAAGCTGCGGCCGCCCGGTCACCCCGGCCTTGCGGTAGATCGCATTGGTTTGCGCCTTCACCGTGCCCTCGCTGGTGGACCTTAGCGCTGCGATTTCGGCCGTGGACAGCCCCTTGATCGCAAACAGTGCCACGTCGCGTTCGGAAGGCGTCAGACCCCACTCCGCAAAGCGTTCCTCCAGCAGGTCCATGAAGGCCGCCGAGGCACGGCGAAGCTGCTCTTCCGCCCTGCTCCGGTCGCGGAGGGCTTGTCGAAGCATCAGGCCGCCCAGCACGACCCCCAGCACAAGCCCGACCGAGGCGCCGATCTCGATCAGTTCACGCATCTCCCAGCTGACCGGCGTGGTCCGCCAGCCCAGGACCGAGGACAGGATGTCGGAAACGAAAAAGAAGGCGCATACCGCCTGGACCAGAAAGATCGCAATGATCGGTGCCGCGCGTCGCAAGGCCCTACCCGAAGATCCCGGGTTGGCCGCATGGCCGGTCATTCATCGTCGTCGTCATCATCATCATCGTCGTCATCATCGTCGTCGTCCCGAAGCCCGTCCGGTCTGTCGGAATCGTCGTCGATGATCCCGATCTGCGGATTTCCGCCCTTCAGCGGAATCCAAAGATCGCGCAGGATCTCGCCGGTACGCGGATTGATGATGATCTCGCGCGTGCCATCGCGGCGCTTTGCCGTGATCCTGACCCGGCCAAGCAGGGTGCGCTCCTGCACAATGGACCGAAAGCCCTGCTTGCGCAGCTGCCGGACAACACTTTCGACAAGACTTTCCGCCTGAGCGGGACCGGCCAGCGCCAGCGCTGCAAGTCCGCAAGCAAGGATGTCCCGGCGTTTCATCCGCGTCTCCCGCGTTCCGCGCGAATATGTGACATGATGAGGGCCCCGGCAAGGCCGGGGCCGCAGCCTGGTTCAGACGAGTGCGTCAATTGTCGTCATCATCGTCGTCGTCATCATCGTCGTCGTCGTCGTCATCATCGTCGTCGCCGTCATCATCATCGTCGTCGTCATCATCGTCGTCATCATCATCGTCGTCGTCGTCGTCACCAAAGTCGTCGTGAACGGTCTTCACCTGCTTTCCAGTGCGACCGAGCTCATCAGCCTTGGCCAGTTCCTGTTCGTTCTTCAGGATATCGCCCGTCGCGTTGTCATAGATGACTTCGATCTTCGTATTGCCCTTGATGGCCTCGACCTTGGTCTGGGTCGGCCCCTGCTTCACTTCGACATAGTCGTAGCCATTGGCAAGGTAGGCATCAGCAAGCGCATGGGGGTCGATGGCGGCCAGCGCCATGTTGGCCGATAGTGCAACCGCTGCCGTGAACAGCGTCAATCTGGTCTTCAGTTTCATCCTGCGCATCCTTTCCCGTTTCCATCAGCCGATCCGACGCCAGAATGGCGACCATCGGACCTGCGGCAGCACCACGCCTTGCCGCATGGCAGGACAATCGCTGAAACGGGGGGAAGGAAAATCGTCTCCGGGTTTACGCGCGGGCAAATAGACATATGGTTTGCGGCCATAAACCCCAGTTTATGGCCGCATACGATGCGCGGGCGCGATCAGACCTTCATCTCCACGCCAAGATGCTTGGCCACGGTGAAGATGTCCTTGTCGCCGCGACCACACATATTCATCACGATGATCTGGTCCTTGGGCAGCGTCGGCGCCAGCTTCATCACCTGGGCAAGGGCGTGCGATGGCTCCAGCGCGGGGATGATTCCCTCCAGCCGGCAGCAGAGCTGGAAGGCTTCCAGCGCCTCGGCATCGGTGATGCTGACATACTCCGCCCGGCCCACGTCATGCAGCCAGGCATGTTCCGGCCCGATGCCCGGATAGTCGAGACCCGCCGAGATCGAGAAACCTTCAAGGATCTGCCCGTCGGCATCCTGCAACAGATAGGTGCGGTTGCCGTGCAGCACGCCCGGCCGCCCGCCGGTGAGCGAGGCGCAATGCTGCATCCGGTCGTCCACGCCCTTGCCGCCGGCCTCGACGCCCACGATCCGCACCGAAGGATCGTCGAGGAAAGGGTAGAACAGCCCCATCGCGTTTGACCCGCCGCCAATGGCGGCGACCAGCACGTCGGGCAGGCGTCCCTCGCCTTCCTGTTCGGCAAGCTGCCAGCGCACTTCCTTGCCGATGATCGACTGAAAGTCGCGCACCATGGCAGGATAGGGATGCGGGCCCGCCACCGTGCCGATGCAGTAGAAGGTGTCGCGCACGTTCGTCACCCAGTCGCGCAGCGCGTCGTTCATCGCGTCCTTCAGCGTGCCGCGCCCCGAGGTGACCGGCACAACCTCGGCACCCAGCAGCTTCATCCGGAAGACGTTTGGCGCCTGGCGTTCGACGTCATGCGCGCCCATGTAGACCACGCATTTCAGCCCGAACTTGGCGCAGACCGTGGCGGTGGCCACCCCGTGCTGGCCCGCGCCGGTCTCGGCGATGATCCGGGTCTTGCCCATGCGGCGGGCAAGGATGATCTGGCCCAGCACGTTGTTGATCTTGTGCGCGCCGGTATGGTTCAGCTCGTCGCGCTTCATGTAGACCTTGGCGCCGCCCAGATGCTCGGTCAGCCGGGGCGCGAAATAGAGGGGCGAGGGCCGGCCGACATAATGCTTCCACAGGTCGTCCATCTCGGCCCAGAAGGTCGGGTCGGTCTTGGCGTGATTGTAGCGCTCTTCCAGCTCCAGGATCAGCGGCATCAGCGTCTCGCTGACAAAGCGCCCGCCGAACAGGCCGAAGCGGCCCGCCTCGTCCGGTCCTGTCATGAAGCTGTTCAACCCGTCCTCGGCCATGACGCATCCCCCGTTGTTCCCCGTCGGATGTAGCGCCAATGCCGCGGCTGGGAAAGCCGGAGTTTTCAAAAACTCCGTCCCGAAGCCTGAGAAGACTCCGATGCGCTTTCCTTGAAGAAATCGCTAGCGCAGGATCGGGACGTCGTCCTTGACGCCCTGTGCGGCCTGGACGAAGGCTGCGATCTTTGCCGGATCCTTCACCCCCGGCACGCTTTCGACACCCGAACTGACATCGACCTGCCGCGCCCCCGTCAACCGGATGGCCTGCGCCACATTCTCGGGCGTCAAGCCGCCGGCAAGCATCCAGGGTTTCAGCCACTTGCGCCCGACCAGAAGCCGCCAGTCGAAGGCAAGGCCATTTCCACCCGGCAGGTCTGCCGCTCTCGGTGGCTTCGCGTCGATCAACAGCTGGTCGGCGGCAAGGCTCATCTCCATCAGACAGGCCAGATCGCCCTCATCAGCGACGCCAATCGCCTTCATTACCGGCAGGCCGTAACGTGCCTTGACCGCAGCCACCCGCTCCGGCGTCTCGTGGCCATGAAGCTGCAGCATGTCCAGCGGCACGGCCTCCACGATCATGTCCAGTGTCGGATCGTCGGCATCGACGGTCAGCGCGACCTTGCACAGGCCTTCGGGCGCCGAAAGCGCAAGGCTGCGCGCAACCTCCAGAGTCAGGTGCCGGGGGCTTTTGGGAAAGAACACGAAGCCGGCATAGGCCGCCCCTGCCGCCGCGACGGCCGCGACATCGGCCACGCTGCGCAACCCGCAGATCTTGACGCGGACCCGTTGCATCAACGCCGGTCCAGAAGCGCCAGAACGTCATCCTGTGGCGGAACCGAACGGGAATCCCGCAGCACCGCCAGTTCCCGTTCCAGCCGGGCCACCTCGCGCGCCTTCTGCGCCGCCGTCGCCCGATGCCCGTGTTCGCGGAACCATTCCCAGACGAAACCGATCAGGACACCTGCGATGATGCTGGCAAAGATCACCAGGAACAGGGGCAGGTTCATGCTCCAGGTCAGGCCGGTCAGCGCGGCCAGATCGTCAGGCAGCAGCCGCACCTCGATCGGCGCGCGATTTGCCAGCGCCAGGGTCAGAAGGCACAGGCCAAGCAGGCCAAGGAAGGCAAGGCGAATATAGCGGATCATCTGGTCGATACCCCAAGGTTCCGACCAAGTATCGGACCGAACCGGTCCGCGCGCAAGGCGAACGGCGACTACTTCCCGTTCAGCCGATCGCGCAGAAGCTTGCCTGTCTTGAAGAACGGCACCTTCTTGTTCTCGACCTGCACCGCCTCGCCGGTGCGGGGGTTGCGGCCGACGCGCGCATCCCGCGACTTTACCGAGAAGGCCCCGAACCCGCGCAGTTCGACCCGGTCGCCACGGGAAAGCGCCTCGATGATCTCTTCGAAGACCGTATTCACGATCCGCTCGACATGGCGCTGGGTCAGATGCGGGTTTTCATCCGCGATCTTCTGGATCAGTTCGGAACGGATCATCCGTATGTCCCCCCTGTGGTTCGTGCCCTGGCAGGGACACCGCCACGATGTTGTCCTTTGGCGGACTATAGCGGCAGGATTCGGCCGCTGACAAATGAAATCCGGGACTTGGACCACGAATGCAAAAGGCCCCGCGTGTAGCGGGGCCTTCCGGTTCAATCGCAGGTCTGGCGCAGGCTCAGCCGCGGTCCTTCAGCGCGGCACCCAGGATGTCGCCAAGCGATGCGCCCGAATCGGACGAGCCATACTGTTCGACGGCTTCCTTCTCTTCGGCGATCTCGCGCGCCTTGATCGACAGGCCCAGCTTGCGGGTCTTGGGGTCGATGTTGGTCACGCGGACATCCACCTTGTCGCCCACCTGGAAGCGCTCGGGCCGCTGGTCGGCGCGGTCGCGGGCCAGGTCCGAACGGCGGATGAACGACTTGGCGCCGTTATATTCCACCTCGATCCCGCCATCCTCGATCGCGGTCACGGTCACGGTGATCACCGCGCCGCGCTTCACGCCGTCAACGGCCTCCGAGAAGGTGTCGTCGCCCAGCGCCTTGATCGAAAGCGAGATGCGCTCCTTCTCGACGTCCACCTCGGTGACGACCGCCTTGACCACGTCGCCCTTGCGGTAGTTCTGGATCGCTTCCTCGCCGCGCTGGTCCCAGCTGAGGTCGGACAGGTGCACCATCCCGTCGATGTCGTTCTCCAGCCCGATGAACAGGCCGAATTCGGTGATGTTCTTGACCTCGCCCTCGATGGTCGAGCCGATCGGGTGGTTTTCGGCAAAGACTTCCCACGGGTTGCGCTGGGTCTGCTTCAGGCCCAGGCTGACGCGGCGCTTGGCGCTGTCGATTTCCAGAACCATCACGTCAACCTCTTGCGAGGTCGAGACGATCTTGCCCGGATGCACGTTCTTCTTGGTCCAGGACATTTCCGAGACGTGGACCAGACCTTCGACGCCGGCTTCCAGTTCCACAAAGGCGCCGTAGTCGGTGATGTTGGTCACGCGGCCCCGGTGGACCGATCCGATGGGATAGATCTTCTCGACCGAATCCCACGGGTCGGACTGAAGCTGCTTCATCCCCAGGCTGATGCGGTGGGTTTCCTTGTTGATCTTGATGACCTGAACTTTCACGGTCTCGCCGATCGACAGGATCTCCGACGGATGGTTGACACGGCGCCACGCCATGTCGGTGACGTGCAGCAGGCCGTCCACGCCGCCCAGATCAACGAAGGCACCGTATTCGGTGATGTTCTTGACCACGCCATCCACGACCTGGCCTTCGGTCAGGTTGCCGATGACTTCGGCGCGCTGTTCTGCGCGGGATTCTTCCAGGATCGCGCGACGCGACACGACGATGTTGCCGCGGCGGCGGTCCATCTTCAGGATCTGGAACGGCTGCTTCATGCCCATCAGCGGGCCGGCATCGCGCACGGGGCGCACGTCCACCTGGCTGCCGGGCAGGAAGGCCACTGCACCACCCAGATCGACGGTGAAGCCACCCTTGACGCGGCCGAAGATCGCGCCCTCGACGCGCTGTTCGGCGGCATAGGCCTTCTCCAGACGGTCCCACGCCTCTTCGCGGCGGGCCTTTTCACGGCTGATCTGGGCTTCGCCGCGGGCGTTCTCGACCCGCTCCAGATAGACCTCGACGGTGTCGCCCACGTTGACGTTCGGGGCCTCGCCGGGGTTTGCGAATTCCTTCAGGTCGATGCGGCCTTCCATCTTGTAGCCGACATCGATGATGGCCTGGCCCGCCTCGATGGCGATGACCTTGCCCTTGACGACAGTGCCCTCTTCGGGGGTGTCGATCTCGAAGCTTTCCTTCAAAAGGGCTTCGAATTCGTCCATGGATGCTTTAGCGCACATGTAGATCAGTTTCCTTTTCGTGTGTTTCACTGGCCAGGCGGTTGGCTCCGCCGGTCTTGGCCCTGAATACAAAAACGTGACCGCCCGGCCAGCCGGGGACGGTCGAGTCCTTTTCAGGATGGGCGGGCTATAGTGGCAAAGCGCCGCCGGGGCAAGGGAAAGCCTGCGCACTGCCGGCAATCTTCGGTGTCATGCAGCATCATCCGGGCCGGCGCCGGGCGCGCCCGTCCCCTTGCCGCCGTGCCCGGGCACCAGCAGCGCCAACAGGATCAGCGCAAGCCCCCCTGCAATCAGGAAGGCCGAACGGTGGCCGGTTCCCCCGGTCGCATGGGCCGTTTCGACCTGTGGCGGATGCGGCTCGCCCCGCAGGATCGCGCTGGCCGCGTTGACCGCCGTCGCCGCCCAGAGCGCTCGGGTAGTCGCGCGCAATTCGGCCGAACGGCGGTTGCGCGCCGCAGTTATCCAGAGGACGAGAACTCCGAGCACGACCAAACCCGCTGCCAGCGCCAGAAGCGCCCCGATCGTGCCAAGATGCGTCGAAAGGTAAAGCACGGCCGCCAGGACACCAAGGATCCAGGCGGTCAGGAACAGAAACATGGCAAGGACAGCCACACCGGCGGCCGTGGCCCGGTCATGCAGAGCGCCCGCGATGACTGCCTTGAACCCTTCCAGCGCCAAACCGCGACACTCCTGCCCTGCATGTCCTGATACCGCATCAGACTGCCCGAACCCGGCTTGCCCTGCAAGCAAGGCGGGTATCCGTCGCATAACGGCTGCCTTGTCCGGCTTTGCAGGCCTGAACCAACCGCATTTCCGCCGCTTTTGACCGTCATGCTGACGACATGCGCAGTTCAGGTCTTGCGCTTACACTTGGCCTTGCCTTGTGGCCCTGGGCCGGATGGATCCCGTCCGCGGAAGTTGTGGGATGTGCACGCATTCTGGACGGCCTGTGGTCAGTCGATCCTGGCGGCGGGCGGGCTGGGACGGTTCAGGGCACGCCGCCCCCTGCGCGACACCGGGCTTCTGTTCCTTCCGCTTCCGGCAGTTCTGACGGCTCAGACCCTGCTGACCGGCGGCAGCGCCAGTCTTCTGCCTCCTGGCCTGGGCTCGGTGGCCATGCTTGCCCTGCCGGCTTGGCCACTTGCGATGATCGCCCGGCGGATTTCTGGCGCCCGCCGCAAGACGGTCACACCCGGCCGAGCCTTTCCGCCACCAGGGCGCAGGCCTTCGCCACGGCTTCGTCGATGCTGAGATCGCTTGTATCGATCAGAACAGCATCGGGGGCAGGTTTCAGCGGCGCATCGGCACGCCCCATGTCGCGCGCGTCGCGTTCGCGGACCTCGGCCAGCACACGGGCCTCGTCGCCACCCACCTCCAGCCAGCGGCGGTGGGCACGGACCTCCGGGCTGGCGGTGACATAGAGTTTCACCTCGGCCTCGGGACAGATCACCGTGCCGATGTCGCGCCCGTCAAGCACCGCGCCGCCTTCGGACCGCGCAAAGCGTCGCTGGAAATCGACCAGTGCAGCGCGCACCTCGGGGATGGCAGCGACCCGGCTGGCGGCCTGCCCCGCCTCAAGCGTTCGCAGGTCGTCGCGGGCCAGATCTTCGGGCCGCAGGTTGCGGGCCGCCTTGACCGGATCGCCGCCCATCGCGCCCACCGCACGATAAAGCAACCCGGTATCCAGATGCCGAAACCCGAAGCGTTTCGCGACCGCGCGGCTGATGGTGCCCTTCCCCGCCGCGGCAGGACCGTCGATTGCCACCGTGAAGATCATTCTCCCCATCCTTGCGCTTCTGTTCGGTGCCGGATGCCTCTGGCGGGAGTATTGGGAAAAAAGCTAGCCGAAAAGGGCCTTTTGCAGCGCGCCTTAGGGGGGCGGCAGGCGAATTCTTGTGCAGATACCCGGTTCTTCGCCTTGAAAGCATTCCGTGACAGTCATCATTCCCGAATGGATGTTCGCACTTCGTCGCCTGTGCCGTGTCTTGCTCTGGCCGCCCCGACAACGGCCACGGCCGGCCCTGCGACGGATTGGCGGGCCTGCCGGCCTTAGCGTTACAGGAGACGTGATACGCCATCCCCCTGACCTGCCCCGCAATTCCCGGTCGCAGGTTGGTGCCTGCACGCAGGAGAGGGCCGTGACTCTGCTGGCGTCCGACCTTGATACCGACGGTGCACCGGGGCGCAGCGGTCTGCAACCCGAACTGGTCCAACTCGGCCAGCATGGCGCCGGCCGGCAGGCCGATGTGGCCTGCGAGGCCGAGCGTGAAGCCGCAGCCTACCGGGTGCAGCGGCCTGGCTGCGCAAGCAGGATGAATTCCGCGAGGCGATCCTGCTGGGCTGGGCAGCCCAGGCGCTGAGCCGCCGCGCGGCCCCGCCGATGGACTACCAGGCGTCAGCCCCGCTCGATCTCGGCGCCAAGACCGCGCATCAGGCTTTCGAAGATCGGGAAAGATGTCTGGATCGGCGAGCCGTCATCCACCGCAACCGGAGCCTTTGCCGCCAGGCCGCAGACCAGGAAGCTCATCGCGATCCGGTGATCGATATGGGTCTTTACCGTAGCCCCGCCGGGCACGCCGCCCGCGCCCATCCCGTGGACGATCAGGGTATCCTCATCCTCTTCCACGCGCACACCGCAGGCTTCGAGGCCCCGGGCCATCGCGTCGATCCGGTCACTTTCCTTGACCCGCAGTTCCTTGACCCCGCGCATCACCGTCCTGCCGGTCGAGAAGGCTGCCACGACCGACAGGATCGGGTATTCGTCGATCATGCTGGGCGCGCGTTCAGGGGGCACATCGATCCCCTTCATGTCGCCCGAGAAGCGCACGCGCAGGTCGGCCACAGGCTCGCCGCCCTCTTCGCGGGGGTTTCGGAACTCGATGTCGGCCCCCATCTCGACCAGGGTCAGGTAAAGCCCGTTGCGTGTCAGGTTCTGGGAAACGCCGGGCACCAGGATGTCCGAGCCCTCGACGATCAGCGCGGCGCAGACCGGGAAGGCCGCGCTGGAAGGGTCGCGCGGCACGGCCACGGCTTGCGGGCGCAGCTCCGGCTGGCCCTTCAGGGTGATGACATGGCCCTCTTCGGTCTTTTCCACCTGCAGGTCGGCGCCGAAGCCGACCAGCATCCGTTCGGAATGGTCGCGGGTCGGCTCCTTCTCGATCACCACGGTTTCGCCCGGCGCGTTCAGGCCGGCCAGCAGCACCGCCGACTTGACCTGGGCAGAGGCCACAGGCAGGGCATAGCGCACCGGCACCGGGTTGGCTGCGCCGACGATTGTCATCGGCAGCCGCCCGCCCTGCCGCCCGTAGGCACGGGCGCCGAAGAGGCTGAGCGGGTCTGTCACCCTCCCCATCGGCCGCTTGCGCAAGCTGGCATCGCCAGTGAAGGTCGCGGTGATCGGCGTCGTCGCCATCGTGCCCATGATGAGACGGACGCAGGTTCCCGAATTGCCGCAGTCGATCACGTCATCGGGCTCGCGGAAGCCGCCAACGCCGACGCCGTTTACCGTCCATTCGCCCTGCCCGCGCCGCGTCACCGTGGCACCGAAGGCGCGCATAGCCTTGGCGGTATCCAGAACGTCCTGGCCTTCCAGCAGACCCGTGATCCGGGTTTCGCCCACGGCCATCGCGCCGAAGATCAGGCTGCGGTGGCTGATCGACTTGTCACCCGGCACTTCGGCCACACCCCGCAATGGCCCGGACCTGCGGGATTTCATCGGTTGCGCATCGCCATGGCCGGACATCACAGACTCCCTCGTGTTCCGCGCGCCTGATAGCGCAAGCGGTGACAGGGGTCCACGGGGGAGATCAGCCGTTCAGCAGCGCCAGCGCCTCGGCATGGATCGCGGGATTGGCGGCGGCAAGGATCTGACCGCCCTCATGCGCCGGTCGGCCTTGCCAGTCGGTCACCACGCCGCCCGCCGCCGTGATCACTGCGATCGGTGCCTGCACGTCATAGGCCTGCAAACCCGCCTCGATCACCAGGTCGATCTGGCCCGCCGCGACCAGCGCATAGGCGTAGCAATCGGTGCCATATCGCACCAGCCTCGCCTTGGGCGCCACGCGGCGGAAGGCGGCTTCCTCGGCCGGGGTGCCGACCTCAGGGAAGGTAGAGAACAGGATCGCCTGCGACAGCGGCCGGGGCGCGCGGGTGGCAAGGGGCGCCTCTCCCAGCGGTCCCACGACACGGGCCCGGCCAAGCCCACCCTCGAAGCGTTCGCGGATGTAGGGCTGGTCGATGATGCCGTAGATCGGCCCGGTCTCGTCGCGGACCGAGATCAGGACGCCCCAGGTCGGCGTTCCCGAAAGGTAGCCGCGCGTCCCGTCGATCGGGTCCAGCACCCAGGTCAGACCCGAGCTTCCGGCAACCGGACCAAATTCCTCGCCCAGGATGCCGTCCTGCGGGCGCCGGCGGGCAAGGACCGCGCGCATCCGTTCCTCGGACAGGCGGTCGGCCGCAGTGACCGGATCGAACCGTTCGGTTTCCTTGGTGTCGGCGGCAAGGTCACGGCTGCGAAAATGCGACAGCGTCGCCTGGCGCGCCACATCGGCCAGTTCATGCGCGGTGGCGACCAGCTCGTCTGCCAGTGTCTGCGAGATGTTCATCGCACCCTCCTGCCCATGCAGGCAAGGCGCCTGCCCGGCGGGCGCTAATCGACCGCCGGGGCAAGGTCAAGCGTGACTCAGGCCGCGTCGGACAGGACGCGCGCCAGATCGAACAGGCGGCGGCGCTGCGCCTCCGGGATCGCGTAGTAGGAGCGCACCAGTTCCAGCGCCTCCTTGTCGGCCATCATGTCGCTTTGCGCGGCAGCGGGCACCTGACCCTCGGCCAGGCCCTCGAAGAAGAACGAGATCGACACCCCCAGCGCATCAGCGATATCCCAGAGCCGAGATGCACTGACCCGGTTCATGCCGGTTTCGTATTTCTGAATTTGCTGGAACTTGATTCCAACCTTGTCGGCCAGTTGCTGCTGGGTCATGCCCACCATCCAGCGGCGATGACGGATGCGCTTGCCGACGTGGGCGTCTACGGGATGCTTCATTCTTCACTCCAGATACGGTGTCCGTTCCCCTGCCTCTCATCAAGCAAATTCCGTGCCAATCTTGCCCGTTTCAGCCTTGCGTGCAGAAAAAGTTGATCGGCGGCAAAAACCTGTCCATTTGGATAGTGGCAGTTATACGCATGTATAAGACACGGCACGGTTGTTTGGTGCAACACTCATGGCGAGCCGCGGCAATCTGTCACTCGCCCATAGCGTGAATATCGTTTTGCATTGCAAATCGCAAATCGCCACCATTATCGTCGCATTTTGCAAGGATACAGTCATCCCGAATCCCGAAGACTGTGCTTCAGTCAAAAAACAATGTAGCCAGTCGAGCCAGTTGCGACAGATTCTTGCGGAGAAGATCATGCGCGCCTGGCAAGTTGCGGCCCTCGGCGAAGCCCCTGCGCTTGCGGAGATACAACCTCTGGTTCCAGGGAAAGGCCAGGCCCTCGTGCGCGTGATGGCCGCGGGCCTGAACTTTGCCGATCTTCTGATGGCGCAGGGACGTTATCAGGTGCGCCCTGCCCTGCCCTTCGTTCCGGGCATGGAATTTTCCGGCATCGTCACGGCCCTTGGGCCCGGCGCGGAAGGCCCCGCACCCGGCACGCGCGTGATGGGCACCTGTACCGGTGGCGCGCTGGCCGACTGCATCTGCGCGTCGGCCGACCGCCTGATCCCACTGCCCGATTGCGTGGGCGATGAAGAGGCGGCCGGGTTTCCCATCGCCTACGGCACGTCACACTTGGCTCTGACCCGGAAGGCGGGGCTACGGCCCGGCGAGACGTTGTTCGTTACCGGGGCTGCGGGCGGCGTGGGCCTGACGGCGGTCGAGATCGGCAAGCGGCTGGGTGCCCGGGTGATCGCCTCGGCCCGTGGGGCAGAACGGCTGGCGGTAGCGGCGGCGGCGGGTGCCGATGTGCTGATCGACAGCGAGGCAGAGGGCCTGAAAGACGGGCTGCGTGGGGAAGGCGGGGTCGATGTGGTCTATGACACGGTAGGCGGCCCTGCCTTCGATGCCGCGCTGCGTGCCTGCAGGCCAGACGGTCGGCTGCTGGCGATCGGTTTTGCCTCGGGCGAGGTGCCGCAGGTGCCCGCCAACCTGCTGCTGGTCAGAAATCTGGCCGTGATCGGCTTCTGGTATGGCGGCTACCAGGATCACGCGCCACAGGTCGTGGCCGATAGCATGGCCGAACTCTTGCGCTGGCGGGCCGAGGGGACGCTGCGCCCGCATGTCAGCCAGGTTCTGCCCTTCGAGGCGCTGCCCGAGGGGTTGGAGCTGCTGCGCACCCGCCGCGCAACGGGCAAGGTGGTGATCCGCGTTCAACAGCAGTAGGCGCAGCGCAGTTCGGCCATCAGCATGTCCACCGCTTCACCCGTGGCCGCAGGCGAGCGGTATAGCGCCAGCTTCATCTGACCCAAGGGCGGCAGCTGGTTTTCGGCGTCGATGACGGCGGTTCCCTCGGGAATGTTCCCGGCCATGCGTGCCGAAATCGCCAGGTCTGCCGCCACAGTCGCCTCGACCGCCTGTTCGCTTTCGCCGCCGGTGGCCAGTTCCCACGGGATTCCAGCCGCATCCAGCGCCGTCTGTGCAACGGGACGGAACATGCAGCCATCCTTGAACCCCAGCCGCAACGGGCGGCGTTGCCAGGCCGTGCCCTCGGGCGCGCCGATCCAGACCAGTGGCCGGGCCCCCAGGACCTCGGCCCCGGGGTCCGGCGTGTCCTCGGTGGTGACGATGACGTCGAAGCCGCCGCGAGCGAATTCCTGCTTCATCGCCAAGGTGAAGGACGAGACCAGGTTCACCTGCACCCGCGGATAGGTCTGCGCCATCCGCTTGAGGATACCGGGGATCGCCGGATAGACCACGTCATGCGGCACCCCCAGCCGGATCGTGCCGCAGCAGGCCGTGGCGTTGAACCGCGACAGCGCCTCGTCGTTCAACGCCAGAATCCGGCGCCCGTAGGACAGCAGCTGTTCACCTTCGGGCGACAGGGCCAGCTTGCGCGCCGCCCGCAGGAACAACTGCATCCCCAACGACTCTTCCAGCCGCTTGATCTGCATCGAGACGGCAGATTGCGTAAGGTTCAGATAGCCCGCCGCCCGCGTCACCCCGCCCACATCGGCGACGGTGACGAAGGACCGGAGGGCGGCAAGGTCGAGATTCCGCGGCATATCACAAACCCTGATGAATGGCTTCACGATCATTCGTTTCCATCATGCATCAGCTTCGGGCATTGTTCAAGAACGCTGATGGGGCAGACGCCCACCATCACAGGCTAACATGAAAGGTTCCGCCATGCGCCTTGCCGCCCTGATACGTCCCGCCCTTTCCGCACATTCACGCCGCCCGTTTCTGCAGTGGCTGGCTCAAGTTCTGACCCTGGCCCGTTCGCGGCAGGCACTGTCCCGCCTGGACGATCACCTTCTGCGCGACATCGGCCTGACGCGGGACCAGGCCGAGGCCGAGGCGCGCCGCCGAGCCTGGGACGTGCCACTGCACTGGAAGCTGTGAAAGGTTGACAGTTTTCAGCAGCTTTCGGACCGGAAAAGCTTGAAATGCATGTTGGCGATACCGATATTCGACGCACGTGGTACGCCGGACCCCCCGGCGTTGCCCTTAGGGACAACATCGGAGGCTGAAATGGCTCAGTTTGAAACGATCCGCAGCGTAGGCGTCGGTGCCCGCGCGCAGATCGACGAGGGGCTTCGCGCCCACATGAACAAGGTCTACGGGCTGATGTCCGTGGCGATGCTGGTGACTGCCGGCGTGGCATGGTCCGTCGGCACGTCGGATGCCCTGCTGTCGATCTTCCGCGACCCGATCACACTGCGCCCGAACATCCTGGGCTGGGTGATCATGTTTGCCCCGCTGGTCATGGTGTTTGCCTTCGGCGCACTGATCAACCGCCTTTCGGCGGCTGCGGCACAGCTGTTCTTCTACAGCTTCGCTGCCGTGATGGGTCTGTCGCTTGCCTGGATCTTCAAGGTCTTTACCGGCGTCTCGATCGCCCAGACCTTCCTGATCACCGCCATCGCCTTCGCGGGCCTGTCGCTTTATGGCTATGTCACCAAGCGCGACCTGTCTGGCTTCGGCACCTTCCTGATGATGGGTCTGATCGGCCTTCTGGTCGCGATGATCGTGAACATCTTTCTCGCCTCGTCGGCTCTGGCCTTCGCGATCTCGGTCATCGGTGTGCTGATCTTTGCCGGCCTGACCGCTTATGACACCCAGAACATCAAGAACACCTACATCCAGCATGCGATGGCGATGGATCAGGAATGGCTGGGCAAGGCTGCGATCATGGGCGCGCTGAACCTGTATCTGGACTTCATCAACCTGTTCATGTTCCTGCTGCAGTTCCTGGGCAACCGGGAATAGGGCGAACGGATAAGCCGATCGTGGGCCGGTCTTCGGACCGGCCCTTTCCTTTTGCGGACCTCAGCTATTGGCCTGCCGCAGATCGGCCAGCATCCTTACAGCCGGGAAGATGATGCCCGGTGCCAGCGGCACGTCCACCGGATGCAGGGGCCTGAAACCGAGCGCCAGGTAGAAGGGCACCGCTGTCCGGGTGGACAGGCAGTCCAGCCACTCCACCCCTGCGCCGCACGCATCACGCATTACCTGCGCCATCAACGCCCGACCAATCCCCCGGCGTGTCATGTCCGGGTCCGTGGCCACGTGACGAACATTGCCGCTGTCGCCACTGCCTTCGGCACCCGCAAGATTTCCCCGTGTCCAGCCGCCCGCTGCAAGCACGCGGCCACGGACATCCTCGGCCAGGAAATAGGTGCCGGAGGCCAGCAGCTCGGGCCGCGCCCGGGCGATCCGCGGCACTGCCAGCACCAGGATCGAGGGCGGATAGTCTGCCGCGAGAAGGCGCGGGTAGCTGCGGGCCAGCAATGCATCCACTGCGGCAAGATCAGCCGGCGAGGCACGACGGAGCGAGATTGTCGGGGTCATGCCCACGACATGGGGCGGCGTGCCGAAAAGAAAAGGGGAAATCCATGATCGGACCGCGCCCGCCGACCCCTTGGTTCAGACGACAGCGCCGAAGAAATGCCCCACGGCCCAGGTCACGGCCATGGCGACCGCCCCCCAGAAGGTGACCCGCACCACCGCACGCGGAACATTTGCGCCCCCCGCACGGGCCCCGACCGCCCCAAGAACAGCAAGGAAGACTAACGACAAACCGCTAACCCAGAGCGCGATCTGCGCTTCGGGCGCCAGTGCGGCGGTGGCCAGAGGCAGCGCCGCCCCCACCGCAAAGGTCGCCGCCGAGGCCCCTGCAGCCACCAGGGGACGCGCCTCGGTATGTTCGAAGATGCCCAGCTCGTCCCGGACATGGGCGGCGAGAGGATCCTTGGCATGCAGGGCCTCGGCCACCTGGCGGGCCAGTTCGCGTGGAACCCCGCGTGCCTCGTAGATGCCCGCCAGCGCGCGCAGTTCCTCTTCGGGGTCGGCGGCAATCTCGGCCTGTTCGCGTGCAATGTCGGCGGCTTCGGTATCGGACTGCGAGGAAACTGAAACATATTCCCCCGCCGCCATCGACAGCGCCCCGGCAGCAAGGCCGGCAGCCCCCGCGACCAACACCTCGGCCCGGCCCGAGGCCGCCGCGACCCCCACGATCAGCGAAGCGGTCGAGACGATCCCGTCATTTGCCCCCAGCACGGCGGCACGCAGCCAGCCCACGCGCGCGACGTAATGCTCTTCCCGGTGATTGCGTTCCATTGCGCCTCTCTCTCTTTCCAAGGCCAGAAGGGGCGACAACGGAGCTCTGGTCAATGACATAGGTCAGACGCCGCGCCGGCACGGCCCTGGCGGCACCGAAAATGCAAAGGGCCGCACCCGGAAGGCACGGCCCCTGAACTGAAGATCGGCGCGATCTTACTTGATCTTGCCTTCCTTGTATTCGACATGCTCCCGCTTCACGGGGTCATACTTCTTGATGACCATCTTCTCGGTCATGGTGCGGGCGTTCTTCTTGGTCACGTAGAAGTGGCCGGTGCCCGCGGTCGAGTTCAGGCGGATCTTGATGGTGGCGGGCTTCGCCATGGTCGCTACTCCTGCATCGGGGAATCCGTATCCCCCGGTGAAATCCTTGAAGCCCGCCTTTTAGCCAAGGCCGTGGCAGAGTCAACCGCTATTGGCGCGCTTATTGCCACATGGCGGCGCGCAGTTCCCAAGGTGTCACCTTGCCGTCGCCATCGGTATCGGCGGCCTCATACTGCGCCTTCTCGGCGGCAAGGAATTCGCCCATCGTTACCTGTCCGTCGCCATTGGCATCCTTTGCGGCAAAGCGTGCGGCCCGGCGCTCCTGCATCAGCTGCGGCGTACCCCAGGGGTTCATCATGCCCATACGGCCCGCGCCCATCTCGTCGGCGACCAGTACCCCGTCACCGTTCACGTCCATCGTGGCGAACATTGATTCGGCATGGGCCGCGGCTTCCTCGGCCGTGATCATGCCGTTCTGGTCAGCATCGATGGCGCCCAGCATCATGCCCGGCCCCATCCCGGAGCCCGGGCCCATACCGTAGCCTGGCCCCGCCCCGGCTCCAGGTCCCATCCCGTAGCCCGGACCCATCCCATAGCCCGGCCCCGCCCCAGCTCCAGGTCCCATCCCGTAGCCAGGCCCCATGCCGGCGCCTGGCCCGGCACCCCAGCCGGGTGCGCCCCACCAGCCCCATCCGGGTTGCCCCTGCGCCAATGCCGGAGACGATACGGCCAGTCCAAGCGCCGTGATGATCGCTACAGTCCTCAACATGTCTTCCTCCTGAAAGAAGCACGGCGGGAATGTCCACCGGTGCCGCCAGCCGACGCGAACGAACATTCGACCGCATTGATGCATGTCAATCGCACATATTTGTGACGGTTCTGCCGAGGAAGGCCGTAAGATGCGCGCGGAGAGCCTGTAAGCCGGATTCTGTCCGGGGCTGGCGCCCCGGGATGACCATTCCTCTGCCTGCCGTGTCGCCACGGCGGTCAAGCTGCCAACCCGGGCCTCTCGGGCGTTGGCTTCCCTGCGGCGGTATCCCCTGCCTTGCGGCTTCGGACCGGACCCGCGCGAGGCCCCTATTTGGCATTGCTCCGGGTGGGGCTTGCCGTGCCGGTCCGGTTGCCCGTCCCGCGGTGGGCTCTTGCCCCACCGTTTCACCTTTACCGCGCATGCGCGGAAGTCTGTTCTCTGTGGCGCTTTCCCTGGGGTTGCCCCCGCCGGGCGTTACCCGGCACCCTTGCCAACGGGAGTCCGGACTTTCCTCGGGCATTGCCGCCCGCGGTCATCCGGCCCTCCGCGCAAGGCCCGAGTTATGCGTCATCCTGCCGTTCGTCAACCGCGAGGCGGCGCAGCCCTGCGGCCAGCGCAAGGTCAGTCGCATCCAGCGGGCCTTGCGCCCAGGGCCGGAACCGCAGGCGAAAGGCGGCAAGCAGGGCGTCCGGCGCGGCATCCGGGTAGCCGAAGGCCCCGAGATCGGCCACGAAGCACGCCATTTCCTGCAAAGCCTGTTCCTCCACCCTTGTCGGGGAGGGAGGGGGTGGTGTGCCGCCCGGCGGGCAGGGTTCGGGCCACACCGACAGCCCCTGTCGCGCCAGCCGCCGCCAGTCAAAGCGGGGACCGGGGTCACCCTTTCGCTCGGGCGCCATGTCGCTGTGGCCGATGACTGCCCGAGGCGGCAGGCCATGACGTCGCAGAATGTCCGAAAGCAGATGTTCGAGTGCAGTCATCTGCGGCTCGGCAAAGGGTTCCGATCCGGAATTGACCAGTTCGATCCCGATCGAACGCGAGTTCACGTCCCCAGCCCCGCCCCAGGCACCTGCGCCGGCATGCCAGGCGCGTGCCCCTTCGTCGACCAGATGCAGCACGGTGCCGTCGCGGTCGATCAGGTAGTGTGCCGACACCTCGGACACCGGGTCGCAAAGCCGCTCCAGGGCCTCGACGCAGGTCGGCATCGCGGTGTAGTGCAGCACCACAAGCTCCACCCGCGCTCCGCCCCGCCGCTCGCCGAAGTTGGGCGATGGGTGGGTCAGGCTCACCGCAGTGCGTTGCGGAAGGGACGCGGATCCCACGAGCAGGCGAAACCGTCTCCATCGGGGTCGAGGTTCAGCCGGTCGCGTTCCGGCCCGCCGCGCGCAAGGAAATCCTGTTGCGCCTGATCAGGCGAGGCGTATTTCGCGCAGGCGGCATTCGTGTCGCGCAGGCCCATGCCGCTGCGACGATACATCTGAACGCCCGGCGCATGGGTGGTGGCCAGCGCGAATTCCACGATGTTCGGTCCGGTATCGCCCGGCCGCTGCGGCAGATCCTTCGGCTGTACGACGACATATTCCGCACGGTTACGCGCAATGCGTTCGGCATCGCTTTCGATCGTCTCGCGCGCGGCAACCGCGTTGAAATCCTGTTCGTCCGAAATCCCGGTATTGCCGACGATGGCCGCGACCTCACCGGATTCCTCTCGAATGCCCGCCGGCGCCCCGCCGCGCGGGCGGCTGGAACTGTCAGGCAACGGCGGCAACGGGGCCGGAGTGGCCGCGACAGGTGCGCGCCCTTCGGCCCGGTCGATTGCCGCAGCAGCGGCAGTGGGATCAAACCCGCCCATCGGCGGCGTGACTGCGGCCGGTGCCGGCGCAGTCGCGGCCGGAGCGGCCCCGCGGATGTAGCTGTTGTAATCCTGGAATCCGACACCGGAGCCCGAAGTATCGGTTGTCGCCGGGGTGCAGGCAGCCAGGAGCAACGCAAGGGCGCTTGCGCCAGCGACGGGAGCAGGATGAAGACGGCTCATTTACTGCCTCGACAGGGTGGTTTCGGCGCCCATTACCACCATTTTTCCGGCTTGGCCACAAAGCCGGCCCGCGTTTCCAACACATGTGCGTAATTCAGCAGACCCGCCTCGTCCCAGGGCCGCCCGATCAGCTGCAGCCCCAGCGGCAGCCCCTGCCCGTCCAGCCCCACGGGAACCGAGATCCCCGGTAGACCGGCCAGGTTCACCGTCACGGTGAAGACGTCGTTCAGATACATCTTGACCGGATCGGCGTCCGCCATCTCGCCCAGGCCGAAGGCCGCGCTTGGCGTGGCCGGGGTCAGGATCGCATCGACGCCCGCGGCAAAGACCGTCTCGAAATCGCGCTTGATCAGCGCCCGCACCTTGCGCGCGCGGTTGTAATAGGCGTCGTAGAACCCCGCCGACAGCACATAGGTGCCCACCATCACCCGGCGCTGCACTTCCGGCCCGAAGCCCTCGGCCCGGGTCTTCTCGTACATCTCGACGATTCCGTCACCTGCGGCCAGCTTTGCCCGATGACCATAGCGCACCCCGTCATAGCGGGCGAGGTTCGACGAAGCCTCGGCCGGGGCGATCACGTAATAGGCGGGCAGGGCGTATTTCGTATGCGGCAGGCTGATGTCGCGCACCTTGGCGCCAGCGTCCCGCATCATCTCGATGCCGCGCTGCCAGAGCGCCTCGATCTCCGCCGGCATCCCGTCCATCCGGTATTCCTTGGGAATGCCGATGACCTTGCCCCGGATGTCCCCGGTCAGGGCCGCCTCGAAGTCGGGCACCGGAAGGTCGGCGCTGGTCGAATCCTTCGGGTCGTGCCCGGCCATGGCCTGCAACATGATCGCCGCATCGCGCACCGATTTCGTCATCGGCCCGGCCTGATCCAGCGACGAGGCAAAGGCCACGATCCCCCAGCGGCTGACCCGGCCATAGGTCGGCTTGATCCCGACGATCCCGGTGAAGGCCGCCGGCTGCCGGATCGACCCGCCCGTGTCCGTCCCCGTGGCGCCCAGGCACAGGTCCGCCGCCACCGCTGCGGCCGAGCCGCCAGACGATCCCCCAGGCGTCAGAAGCCGGTCATCGACCTTCCAAGGGTTCACCGCATTGCCATAGCAGCTGGTCTCGTTGCTGGACCCCATGGCGAATTCGTCCATGTTCAGCTTGCCCAGCATCACCGCGCCCGCCTCGAACAGTTTCGCGGTCACGGTCGATTCGTATTCGGGCTTGAACCCCCGCAGGATGTTCGACGCCGCCTGGCTGAGGACGCCCTTCGTGCAGAACAGATCCTTGATCCCCAGCGGCACCCCGCACATCGAGGGCGCATCGCCCGCCCTGAGCCGCGCATCCGCCGCCCGCGCCTGCTCCAGCGCGATCTCGGGGGTCTTGTGCACGAAGGCGTTCAGCGCGTCGCCCGCATCGATCGCCGTCAGGCAGGCCATGGTCAGATCAACCGCACTGATCTCGCCCTTGCGCAGCGCATCCCGCGCCGCCGCGATAGTCCAGCTGTTCGCGCTCATTCCACCACCTTCGGCACGGCAAAGAACCCCTCGCGCGCGTCCGGCGCATTGGCCAGGATCTGCGCCTGGATGTTGCCGTCCGTCACCACGTCCGGTCGCCGCTTCAGCCGCATCGGCGTTACGCTGACCATGGGCTCGACCCCGGTCACGTCCACCTCGTTCAGCTGCTCCATGAAGCCCAGGATGCCGGAAAGCTGCCCCGCCAGCTTCGGCAGGTCCGCCTCCTCAACCCGGATGCGCGCCAGCTTTGCCACCTTGCGCGCGGTGTCGATGTCAATGGCCATGGGGCCCCCCTTGCGGTTTGGCCCCGTTTAGCCCCGCGCCCTTGCCTTCGCAAGTCGGGCCTGCGCAAGGATGTGGCGGCGCCAGACCTCGATCATCCAGCCCAGCATCAGCGCGTTCAGGATGTGCCACAGGAAATGTGTCCCCAGAGGCCCGGCATCGCACAGGGGCTCGTCCAGCGTGCGGAAGGTCAGGCTGACGATCAGTATCACCGCGCCCAGCGCCATGCCCCATGCCGTGCGCGGGTGACTGCGCCCCACAATCCAGGCATAGGCCAGGATCAGGGGCGGAATCGGCGCATAGGCGGCGGATGATGTCAGCGGCAGGACCGCGCCCAGCGCCGACCCGGCGGCCACTGCATAGGGAAAGAAGCCCAGCACCGCAGCCCAGGGCCACCAGCCGCGCCAGCTCAGCAGATCACGGGTTGCGGCGAAAAGGTAAATCAGGATGAAGGCCAGGATCGGCAATACATCCGTCAGCGCCGTCAGCCCGTTGGCATGGGTGTGAAAAAGATATGAGCCCACCCCGATCACCGCCAGCACCACGCTCAGCACACGGCCCGTCGGCATTCCGGCGGTCCGGCGCCACATGACGACCGCCGCAATCAGGAAGGCCAGGTTGGTCACGGCATTCACCGGCTCGGCCCAGTAGGCGGGGCTGGTCCGTTCGCAATAGGCGTCGATCGGGTCAAACATGGTTGTCATCCGGCTTCGGGTCCTGGATGGTAGGGCCTTCCCGAAAGACCAGAAGGAGAAACCCATGCAGATCACATGGCTTGGCCATTCCGGCTTCCGCATCGAGATCGAGAACGCCATCCTCCTGATCGACCCGTGGCTTACCGGGAACCCCGTCTTTCCCGCCGGGCGCGAGAACGAGGCCGTCCGCGGTACAACCCATATCCTTCTGACCCATGCCCATGGCGATCATGCCTCGGATGCCGCAAGACTGGCGCGCAAGCTGGGGGTCAAGATCCATTGCATCCATGAAGTTTCCCAATGGATGAACGCGAACGGGCTTGCCGAAACGGTGGGCTTCGGCAAGGGCGGCACACTCGACCTTGGCGGCGCGAAGGTGACGATGGTCAATGCCGTCCATTCTGCCAGCGTCGATTTCGCCGGCAAGGGTCTGCTGCCCGCAGGCTCGGCCGCGGGCTTCATGATCGCGGGCGAGGGGCACACGATATATGTCTCGGGCGATACCGACATCATGGCCGACATGGCCTGGATGGCGGAATACCACCAGCCCGACATCGGCATCCTGTCCTGCGGTGGGCATTACACGATGGACATGGACCGCGCCGCCTGGGCCGCGCGCAAATACTTCAACTTCCGCTGGGTGATCCCCTGCCATTACAAGACCTTCCCGATACTGGCGCAGGATGCGTCCGCCCTGCGCGCCGGCCTGCCGCCGGGCGTCGAGGTGATCGAACACAAGGTGCTGGACCCGATCCGCATCTGAGATCGGATCCGAAACTTCGCCGCGACGGGTCGGAAGCCTCTAGCGTTTCGCGGCGAAGAACCCTTTCAGCAGCACCTCGGCCTCGGCCCCGCCGATGCCGTCGTAGACTTCCGGCACATGATGGCACTGGGGATGGGTGAACACGCGCGCCCCCACCGCCACGCCGCCCGACTTGGGGTCGGCGGCCCCGTAATACAGACGGTCGATCCGCGCCATGCTGATCGCGGCGGCACACATCGGGCAGGGCTCCAGCGTGACGTAGAGCTCGCACCCGATCAGCCGCTCCGATCCGGCAAGCCGGCAGGCCTCGCGTATCGCCAGCATCTCGGCATGTGCGGTGGGATCGGCAAGCTCGCGCGTGCGGTTGCCTGCCCGCGCCACGACCTGATCGCCCCGAACGATCACCGCCCCGACCGGCACCTCGCCCCGACCGGCCGCGGCCCGCGCTTCCTCCAGCGCCAGATCCATGAACGACCGGAAGGTCATCGCGGATTGCCTCTTCTTCCGTTCACAAATATCCTCGGGGGTCCGGGGGTGGAAAACCCCCGGGGTTGGCCACCCCGCGCCAAGGATCACCGCGATGGCGCCGAAAGACAAGCAATCCCCTGACCCGAAACCGGAAGGCGAGCGCATCGCCAAGGTCCTGTCCCGCGCCGGCATCGCCTCGCGCCGCGAGGCCGAGCGGCTGATCGAACTGGGCGAGGTCAGGGTCAACGGCAAGGTCATCACCTCCCCCGCCCTGAACGTCACCGCGAAGGACAGGATCACCGTCCGGGGCGAGCCCGTCGGCCAGCCCGAACCGCCGCGACTTTGGCTTTACTACAAGCCCGAGGGGCTGGTGACCTCGGCCGCCGACGAGAAGGGCCGCGACACCGTCTTCGACCACCTGCCCGAGGACATGCCCCGCGTCATGTCGATCGGCCGGCTCGACATCAACTCCGAGGGCCTGCTGCTGCTGACCAACGATGGCGAGCTGAAGCGGCGCCTCGAACTCCCCTCGACCGGCTGGCTGCGGAAATACCGGGTGCGCGTGAAGGGCAACCCGACCGACCCTGACCTGGAACCGCTGCGCAAGGGGGTCACCATCGATGGCGAAAGGTTCCAGCCGATGGAGGTCAGGCTCGACCGCCATCAGGGTGCGAATGCCTGGCTGACGGTCGGCCTGCGCGAGGGCAAGAACCGCGAGATCCGCCGCGCCATGGCCCATATCGGGCTGACAGTGAACCGACTGATCCGGATTTCCTATGGCCCATTTCGCCTGGGCGAGCTGCAACCCGGCGAGGTCGAGGAGGTGAAGCCCCGCGTGCTGCGCGACCAGCTGGGCCTCGCCGAGACGCCGGAAACCCCGCGGCCTGCCACCCGCACCACCAGGCCCGCCGCCAAGCCAGCAGAAGGCTCGTCCGGCAAGACTAGGACGCGGACCCCGCCTAAGACCGCCGCCGAGGCGCAGACACGGTCCGGGCGCACCCCGCTCAAGCCCGGCGCGGGTCTGAAGCAGCTGTCGGAAACCTGGCAGCAGGCAACCCGTCCGCCCGGTCGCAAGACGAACGATCGACCGCCCTCGGAACGCGCTGCGAAGCCGCGCCCGATCCCCCCGAAACCCGGCCCGCGAACCGGGGGGCCGAAGAAGGGCTAGGTCCGCCGTCCACCCGAACAGGGCAAGATTGGTGCCGATTCCGCATGTTGCCGACTGGCAAGGTTGCGGGGCATCGGTTAAGCTTGCCTGCGGGGTTGTGTGTGCGGGAGGTGGCCCATGTCGGGAAGCGGACTGCGGAACCTTTCGCTGCTGCTCCTCGTAATGCTGGCGGCCTATGTCGCCTGGTCGGGGGGCACGTGATGGCGGAACGCTATGGCGGCAAGTATTCGCCCCAGGGCAGCCGACCACCGGCAACGGCACACGGCACAAGCGCAGCCAGACCACAGGGTGGCTGGCGCGCCAGTGTCCTGTTTCTGACTGCGTTCCTGTTCCTGTTTCCCGCCTTCGGCGACGGCCCGCGCGAGATGCTGCTGGGCCTGCTGGCCGGCGGTCTGATCGTGCTTTCCGCCTGGCTTTCCCGCGAGGGCCTGAAGGCGGAAGCCGCCTACCACGCGCGCAGGATCGCCCGCCGCCCGGCCGTGCCGCGCAAGCTGCTTGCCGCAGCGATGACGGGCGCGGCGCTTGCCGTGGGTGGGCTGATCGCGGATCAGGGGCTGATCTACCCGGTGTTCTATGCGCTGGCAGGCATGCTTCTGCATATGGGCGCCTTCGGACTGGACCCGATGACCGACAAGGGGATGGAGGGGATCGATGCCTTCCAGACCGGCCGTGTGGCAAGGGCGGTGGAAGAAGGCGAAAAGCATATTGCCGCAATGAAGGACGCGATCCTGCGCGCCGGCGACCGGGCGCTGGAAAAACGGGTGGACCAGTTCGCAGCGGCCGCGCGCGGCCTGTTCCGCACGATCGAGGCGGATCCGGGCGACCTGACCGCAGCGCGCAAGTACATGTCCGTCTATCTGATGGGCGCGCGCGACGCGACGGTGAAGTTCGCAGACCATTATGCCCAGACCCGCGATGCCGGGGCGCGGGCCGACTACGAAGCCTTGCTGAACGATCTTGAAACCACCTTTGCGCAGAAGACCACGGCCTTCCTGTCGAACAACCGCACCGACCTGGATGTGGAGATTGCCGTGCTGCGCGACCGCCTGAAACTCGACCATTGACCTTTGGGAGATTGCCGATGTCCACCACCGTCCAGTCCGATGCCCAGGCCCTTCTGACCGAGGTCGAAAAGGTCACCGCCGTGATCCTGCCCGAACCCATGGCCGAGGTCGTGCCCCTGGAGGCCGCCCCCACCGACCAGGCCGAGGCGATCCGCAAGCGTATGGCCGAGGTGGACCTGACGAATACCCAGTCGATCATCGCCTTCGGCTCCTCCGCGCAGGCGGAATTGCAGGTGATCAGCCAGGCCATGTTGCAGGACGTAAAGAACAAGGATGTCGGCCCCGCAGGCGATTCCCTGCGCAAGATCGTCACCACGATCCGCGGCTTTGCCACCGACGAGCTTGACCTGCGGCGTGAGGCCAGCTGGTGGGAACGCCTTCTGGGCCGCGCCGCCCCCTTCGCGGAATTCGTCGCGAAGTATGAGCAGGTGCAGGGCCAGATCGACAGGATCACCGAGGAACTGCTGGCCCACGAGCACAAGTTGCTGAAGGACATCAAAAGTCTGGATGTCCTATACGCCAGGACGCTGGATTTCTACAACGAACTTGCCCTCTACATCGCGGCGGGCGAGGCCAAGCTGGCCGAGGTGGACGGCACCCTGATCCCGGCGAAGGAGGCCGAGGTCGCCGCCGCACCCGAGGCCGATCAGGTGATGAAGGCGCAGGAGTTGCGCGACCTGCGGTCGGCCCGCGACGACCTTGAACGCCGGGTGCACGACCTGCGGCTGACCCGGCAGGTAACGATGCAGTCGCTGCCATCGATCCGCCTTGTGCAGGAAAACGACAAGAGCCTTGTCACCAAGATCAACTCGACGCTCGTCAACACCGTACCGCTTTGGGAAACCCAGCTTGCGCAGGCGGTGACGATCCAGCGGTCGAAAGAGGCCGCGCAGGCGGTGCGCGACGCCAACGACCTGACGAACGAACTGCTGAAGTCGAACGCCGAGAACCTGCAACAGGCGAACCGCG
Source organism: Tabrizicola caldifontis (assembly GCF_004762095.1). Lineage (GTDB taxonomy): Bacteria > Pseudomonadota > Alphaproteobacteria > Rhodobacterales > Rhodobacteraceae > Tabrizicola > Tabrizicola caldifontis. Next base: position 127,900 of record NZ_SIJH01000005.1, on the reverse strand, counting down.
CCGTGCGCGAGGAAATGGAACGCGGCGTCTTCGACATCGAGACAGTGAAACAGGCCAACGCGACCCTTATCGCCACGATCAACGAAAGCCTCGCCATCGCCGACGAGGGCAAGGCCCGCCGGGCCGCCGCCGAAGCGGAACTGACGAAGATGGAGGCGGAACTGCGCGATGCCCTGGCGGCCGCAAGGGCCCGCCAGTCCGCCCCTGCAACCCCCGCCTGAGGACTGCCCCCCGAACATGCGCAAGACCCCGACCTGGACGATGCTGGTGGCCGTTACCGCCGCCCTGACACTTGCCGCCTGCGTCGCAACCGAGCCGGAGCCCGCGCCCCCACCGGCGCCGCAACCGCCGGCACCGGCAGTGCCCGAGCCCACACCCAAAAGCGCGGCTGCGACTGCCTATTATGCGCGCGTTCAGGCGATGCTGCTTTCCCAGGGGCTTCTGCGCACCGACGGCGGCAGCAACATTCCCTTCACCGACCGGATGCTGGCCGAAAACTTCATGCGCATCGCGCTGTTCGACGAATACCGCCGCACCGATCGCGGTTTCGTGCGGGAAGAGACCGAAGGCCGTCTGCGCCGCTGGGAAGTGCCGGTCCGCGTCGGCCTGCGGTTCGGGGCCAGCGTCCCGGCAGACCGGCAGGCCACCGACCGGTCGCGCATCGGCAGCTTTGTTGCCCGTCTCGCAGAGGTCACGGGGCACAACATCACGATGGACGATGCCAACGCGAACTTCGTCATCCACATCGTGTCCGAGGACGAACGCGAGGCACTTGGTCCGAAGGTCCGCGCCGTCCTGCCAACCCTGTCGCAAGCCGACCTGAACGGCATCCTGAACATGCCGCGCAGCACCTACTGCCTGGTCTACGCCCTTTCCGAAGGCAATTCGGGCGCCTATTCGCGCGCGGTCGCGGTGATCCGGTCCGAACACCCCGACCTGTTGCGCCTGTCCTGCGTGCACGAGGAACTGGCACAGGGGCTGGGCCTGCCAAACGACAGCCCCCGCGCGCGGCCCTCGATCTTCAACGACGACGAGGAATTCGCCTTCCTCACCGATCACGACGAACTGCTGCTTCAGATGCTATACTCACCCGAGCTGCGCCCCGGCATGACTGCCGACGAGGCACGGCCCATAGTCTTTTCCCTAGCGCGTCGCCTGATGGGTGGCGACAGTTGACCTTAGAACGGAGGGCGCCATGGTCTTCGAATTCCTTAAGGGCGAGTTCATCGACGTCATTTCCTGGCTCGACGACACCCGCGATACGATGGTCTGGCGGTTCGACCGGCGTGGTCAGGCGATCAAGATGGGGGCCAAGCTGACCGTCCGTGAAGGCCAGGCGGCGGTGTTCATTCACGAAGGCCAGCTGGCCGATGTGTTCGGCCCCGGTCTCTACATCCTTGAGACCAACAACATGCCGATCATGACCACGCTTCAGCACTGGGACCACGGCTTCCAGTCGCCGTTCAAGTCCGAGGTCTATTTCGTAAACACCACGCGCTTCAACGACCTGAAATGGGGCACCAAGAACCCCATCATGCTGCGCGATCCGGAATTCGGCCCAGTCAGGTTGCGCGCCTTCGGCACCTATTCGATGCGGGTCAGCGATCCCGGCAGGTTCATGGTGGAAATCGTGGGCACCGATGGCGAGTTCACGACCGACGAGGTTTCGAACCAGATCCGAAACCAGATCGTTCAGGCCGCGTCCGAGGCCTTGGCGAGGTCGGGGATCCCCGTCCTGGACATGGCCGCGAACCTTTCCGACCTGGGCAAGATCATTGCCAATGCGATCACGCCGAAGGTGGCTGAATATGGCCTGTCGATACCGGAATTCTACATCGAAAACATCAGCCTGCCGGAAGAGGTTGAAAAGGCCCTGGACAAGCGCAGTTCCATGGGCGTGGTGGGCGATCTGCAAAGATACATGCAGTTCAGCGCGGCCGAGGCCATGGGCCAGACGGGCAGCGCGATGGGTGCGGCGATGGGCGCCGGAATGGGCGCCGGCATGGGCATGGGCATGGCGCAAAACATGGGGCCATGGGGGGCCAAGCCCGGCGCAGCAGCAGCTGCTGCTGCTCCTCCTCCGCCGCCGCCTGCCGCGAAGGTCTGGCATCTGGCCGAGAACGGCGCAACGCAAGGCCCCTTCGGCGAAGGCGATCTTTCGCGCCTCGTGTCCGAAGGCAGGCTGACCCGGGCAACCATGGTCTGGACCCCCGGTCAGGACGGCTGGAAGATGGCCGCCGAGACCGACCTTGCCCGGCTTCTGGACAGCGTTCCGCCACCGCCCCCGCAGCCCTGACAGCCCGATGCCACAGGACGAATACCGCTGGCCCTGTTCTCAGTGCGGCGCACAACTGCGGTATACCCCGGGGCAGACGCATCTGACCTGCGCGCATTGCGGGCATGAGCAGGACATCCCCGCAAAACCGGCCAGCAGTCGGGCAAGGGCCCTGCAAGAACTTGATCTGGCGACAGGATTAAGGGGTGCCCTGCCCGCCTCGGATCTGGCCGAAGCGCGGACGACCACCTGCCCTTCCTGCGGCGCGGTGATCGAGATAACGGGCGCGACACACGCCACGCAATGCCCCTTCTGTGCCACCCCCGTGGTGCTGGACACCGGCACCCAGCGCCACATCAAGCCGCAGGCACTGGTGCCCTTTGCACTGACCGAAGCACAGGCACGCAAGGCGCTGATCGCCTGGATGGGCAGCCTGTGGTTCGCGCCGAACACGCTTCTGGAATATGCCCGCAAGGGCCGCGCGATGAACGGGGTCTATGTCCCCTTCTGGACCTTCGATGCCGTGACGGCCAGCCGCTACACGGGCGAACGCGGAGAATACTACTACGAGACGCGGACCGTGCAGGTGCGCGTGAACGGCAAGATGGAGACGCGGCAGGAACAGGTGCGCCATACGCGCTGGTATCCGGCATCGGGCCGCGTGGCGCGCGATTTCGACGATGTGCTGGTCATGGCCTCGCGCAGCCTGCCCGCCCGGCTGGGCAACGAGCTGACGCCCTGGGATCTTGGGGCGCTGGTGCCATACAGCCCCGAATTTCTTGCCGGATTCCAGGCCGAAGGCTACACCGTCGATCTGCCCGAGGGTCATGCCCAGGCCCGCGATCGGATGGCGCAGGTGATCCGCGAGGACGTGCGCCGCGACATCGGCGGGGATGAACAGCGCATCCATGGCATCGAGACGCGCTGGTCGAACGAGACCTTCAAGCACATCCTGCTGCCGGTCTGGATGGCGGCCTACAAGTACAACGGGAAAAGCTACCGCTTTCTGGTCAACGGCCAGACCGGCGAGGTGCAAGGCGAGCGTCCCTGGTCGATCTGGAAGATCGCCTTTGCAGCGATTGTCTTGTTTTTCCTGATACTTGGTACGATCTACCTGTCCGACCCCGAGGCGCTGGGCCTGCCGCCAGCCGATTGGATGGACTGATCAGTCGGCCTTGCGCGACAGGATCAGTGCCCAGAAGGCATAGGCCCCGGCGGCAAGGAACAGCACGCCCCAGAAGGGGGCCTGCATCCACACAAACTCCACAATCCCCCAGCCGGTCGGCAGGATCACAGTGGCCCAACGCACCCAGGGCCGGGCAAAGAACGGGTCTTCGGGATCGAGAATCTTCATGCCTTTGCCCTTGGTCCGTGGCATCCTGACCCTAGAGAGGGAGGACGACATGCCCCATATTGTCAAGGATTTCCAAGGACAAACCGTCATCACCACCTTCGAGACCACCCCCGCGACCGCCTTCGACCTGGTCGAGGCGCTGGAGGCGGCCTATCGCGACTGCATCAGCCGTCAGCCGGGCTTCATCGCCGCCGGGCTGCACATGAACGACGCCCGGACACGGATCTGCAACTATTCGCAATGGCGAAGCCGTGCGGATTATCAGGCCATGCTGCGGACGGACGAGATGCGCGAACGGAACCGGAAGATCAACGAGCTTTGCAAAGGGTTCGAGCCGGTTATGTACGAGGTGGTGGGCGTCTTTTAGGCCTTGTCCTGCGTTCCACATACGCCGGATCGGCAGGAAGGGCCGAAGATACCGCACCTTTTGCCCTATTCCGCCAGTTCTCCTTGCCTCTCTGTGCGTCGTCGGGACAGCGCGTTGACCGTTGGGGCGAATCGGCACCCCGTCTTGCAGCCTGCCGCGATTGCCCTTGCGGCCCCCCGCTGGCATACGAGGGGCCCAGCGCCGGTTGCCGACTGGCGCTGGACTGGCCGGGAAAAGCCCGCGAGAGAAGAATCTTCCCCCGCGGGCAATCCGCGCCACGACGCGTCTCTGGGGCTGACGGTCGGGGAACGGGGTCTGAGAGGCATGCGCGCGGCATGCCAGGCGTGCCGACAGCCCCTAGCCGCGCTGCATCGCCGGGTGGGTGGCCGCATCATAGATGCCCGGCCCTGTGCCGATCACCTGCGCCGCCCGTCCCACGATCAGCGGGTCGGGCTGGCCCACCACCGCGTGGTCCTTGTTCGGATAGTCGATCGTGGACAGGAAATGCTTCATGCAGTTCAGCCGTGCACGTTTCTTGTCGTTCGACTTTACGATGACCCAGGGCGCATCGGCGGTATCGGTGTAGAAGAACATCGCCTCCTTGGCTTCAGTATAATCATCCAACCGGTCGAGCGATGCTTTGTCAATGGGCGAAAGCTTCCACATCTTCAACGGGTCGGTTTCCCGCGCCTTGAAGCGGGCGCGCTGTTCCTCGCGGGTGACACTGAACCAGTACTTGTAAAGCCGGATGCCAGAGCGGACCAGCATTCGCTCGAACTCGGGCGCCTGACGCATGAATTCCAGGTATTCGGTCGGCGTGCAGAACCCCATAACCCGCTCCACGCCGGCGCGATTGTACCAGCTGCGGTCGTAGAACACCATTTCGCCGGCGGTGGGCAGATGCGCGATATAGCGCTGAAAGAACCATTGCCCCTTTTCCACATCCGAAGGCTTGGTCAGCGCACAGACACGGGCATAGCGCGGGTTCAGATGTTCCATGAACCGCTTGATCGTACCACCCTTCCCGGCCGCGTCGCGCCCCTCCATCAGGATCACGAACTTCTGCCCGGTCTCCTGCGCCCAGATCTGCACCTTCAGAAGTTCCGCCTGCAGCCGGGCCTTTTCAGCCTCGTATGGCGCACGGCCCATGAGGCGCGCGTACGGATAGCGACCGCTTTCGAACGCCTGGTGCAAGGGCGTGGCGGCCACGGGAAATTTCTTCGGACCCGGCTTTTCATCGACCGGCTTCGCGTTCGGTTCGACCATGGGCGCCGATGTCATCGCTTCAATGCTTTGGCTGTCATCCATGCGGCTGATACCTCCGGTTCATGTCTCACCTTTTTTTGAGATATTGACACAAAACCGTGATCTTTGCCTTGATGCGGATCAATCGGCCAAATCTTCACCGCCTAAAAAGGAACGGGGCGGCGCCAAAAAGGAACGGGGCGGCGAGGGTCCAGTTCCCGCCGCCCCGGATCATGAAAATGCATGTCTGAAAAGCCTTGCCGCCAATTCGCTGCGGACACTTTTTCGATACCAGAGCCGGGATCTGGCCACATACCCCAACTGCGGTAAGTCCGCGGCGACCTTCAGTCTTGCCGGGTGCAGAACATGGCCTCAACCGCATCAAGAACCTGGGGCCATTCGGCAAAGAACAACAGTTGTCCGGTTCCTGGCAGGAAGCGGATGTCGAGATGCGGATATTCGGCGGCCAGTTCGCGGATGGTCTGGACGGGCGACTGCGGATCCTGGTCGCCCTGCAACAGCAGGACCGGAACCCTTGCCATGCGGACCAGCGCCGACCAGTCGCGTTCCGACCCGAGGCATTCGGCGGTGAAGGCGGCATGGGCCGACCAGGTGCGGGTCATGCACACGTCCGATCCCTCTAGTACGGCCACCCGCACATCGGGGCGCGAGAAAGTCTCCGTATCAGCCTGGCTGCCGCCGTTGACCTGGCGGAAGAAGGCCTCTTTCCCAAGACGCCGGGCCAGCGAAAACCCCGCCTGCACCAGAAAGGGCAACACCTTCGGGGCATGGCGGGCGTTGGCCAGGATGAAGCGCTGCCACTTGTCCATCCTTTCGTACTGGCTGGCCGAACGGATCGGCAGCTGGCATGCCGCACCCACGATCCCGCGCACGAGGTCGGGCCGTTTCAGCGACAGGTTCAGGGCAAAGCGCAGGTCGGCGCCCAGCGGGATCGCCACCGCGCCCGTCACCTGCAGATGATCCAGGATCGCGGCATAGTCGCGCGTGACGCCTTCCAGGTGATCGGCGCCCTTGGGCAAGGGTTCGGTCCGGCCATAGCCCTGACGGACCGGCACGATCACCCGCAGCCCCCGCGCCGCAGCCGCCCGTTCGGCTGGCGCAGGCCAGCGGGTCAGTCCGAAGTCGAGATGCATGTAGAGAACAGGCCGACCGCGCGGGTCGCCGAATTCGATCCAGGTCAGCCGCCGCCCGTCCGGCCCCCGGATTTCCCTGAAGGGCCTTTGTTCCAGCATGCCACGGGGGCCGCCGAACGATTCGCCCCCGGTCGGGATCAGCGCCACATCCATCAACCCCAGCACCACCCGTACCAGTTCGGACTGGCTGTGCGTTTCGGTCTTGGCGAGGACCGAACGGACCTGCGTGCGCACCGTTTCCAGAGACCTGCCCCGCGCTTCGGCGATGTCGCGCAGGGGCAGGCCCAGCGTCACGCCGCGCACGATCTCGACCTCGGCCGTAGTCAGACCGAAGGCCTCCTGCACCGTGGTTTCGAAACCCTCGGGCCAGACGAGTTCCGTCGAGACGACCAGCGCAAGGGGTCGCGCCGCACCGGCCTCGACCGGGCTGACACGAAGGATCACCGGACTGCCGGTCACGGTCGAACGGATGCGCAGCGTGACAACCTTTTCCGCCTTGCGGGCCGCAACCCGGCGAATCACACCCTTCAGCAGTTCCCTGTCCTCCTCGTCGAAGGGCAGGGCCGCGAAGGCTCCACCCTCGGAGATGCCGAAGGCCACCTCGGCGGGGCGATTGCAGGCGTGGATCGTGGCGCCGCCATCGCTGATGAAGGCCGCAGATCGCGGAATGTCGGCCAGGACCGAAGGCTTGCCGGCAGCTTCCTGAACGGCCTCGTAGCGGTCAAGAAACACAGTCGCACGCTGAAGATGCGCCTCGATCTCCGGATCCTCCAGCGGGATCGCACTGTCACGCAGGGGCGCGGCACGGTCTTCCCAGACCTCGAGCAGTTCCTCCAACCGGATCGGGTCCATCGCGACATCGTAAAGCCGCTCGACGATCTCGGCCCGGTGGTCGCGATCGGCAAGGATGGCTACGTTCGTCGATGGCCTGGACTCGGTCATATCCGAGTCCTTAGGCCTTTGCATGAATTCATCAAGACACCGGATGATCGCAGGCCCCTTTTTCGGGGCGGCACGACGGCATAGGCTTGCCCCGTCACAACAGGAGTCCTTGATGATCACCCTTTACGGCGTCTTCCGCAGCCGGGCCTCGCGGCCGATCTGGTTGCTGTACGAACTGGATCTGCCTTTCATCCATGTTCCGGTGATCCAGGCCTACCGCCTGCCTCAGGCCAGCGCGCCGGATGCGCCGCTGAATACGGCCTCGCCCGAGTTCCTGAGGGTCAACCCGCTGGGTCAGATCCCGGCTTTCGTCGAGGATGGCCTCGTGCTGACCGAAAGCCTTGCCATCACCAATCACATCGCCCGCACGCGGGGGGGCGCCCTTGGCCCGCAAGACGCGGCCGAGGCGGCGCTGATCGACCAGTGGACGCTGCTGGCAGTCACGGCGATCGAGGCCCCGGCGCTGGAGATCATGCTGGTCACCAACGCCGGCGGCGATGGAACCCCCGAGGGGCAGGCCGCCATCGCCATCGCCGCCGAAAGGCTGCGTCGGCCGTTGCAACGGCTTGAGACCCACCTGAAGGCTCATGGCCATCTGGTTGGCGGCCGGTTTACCGTGGCCGACCTGAACCTTGCCGAATGCCTGCGTTACGCCCAGGCACATCCGGCGCTGATCGGCGAATTCCCAGCGGTCGAGTCCTGGCTCAAGGCCTGCCAGGTGCGCCCGGCGTTCCAACGCATGTGGGCCGCGCGGATGGCCGAACCGGCTTGACGCGCGCCGGCAGCCCACGGCATGCTGGTGGCTCTGGTGCCCGCGGCCGGATTTGAACCGGCATGGCCTTGCAGCCGAGGGATTTTAAGTCCCCTGTGTCTACCGTTCCACCACACGGGCAGCAGAACGCACGCACCATAACGATTTCGTCGGCCCCGGAAAGCCCCGGATTTGACAGGGGCTCCCGGAAGGTTACGGTCGGCCCCGGGAGGTATGCCCCATGGCCCGATCCGAATCCCTGCCGCAAGACGACCTGCGCCGGATCGTGGAGGCGAGCCTTGCGCATCTTCTTCGCCTGATCCAGCCGAACGGCAGGTTCGTCTATGCCCATCCGTTCGGTGCGCCCGACCGGCCGCTCGACGGCTACAACATGCTGCGGCATTGCGGGACGCTGTGGTTCATGCTGCGGGCGATCAACGACCTGGGGCTGCACCTGACCGAGGGCGACCGGCAGGCGCTGGTCCGGGCGGTGCGCCATGCCGCAGGCAGGTTCGACCGACCGTCCTGGCTGCCAGGCCAGACGCTGGCACTGGTGACGAAAGGGGCCGTGAAGACCGGGGGCGTCGGACTGGCCCTGGTCATGCTGGCCGAAGCGCGGCGCGCAGGGCTGACCGGCGCGACGCCAGATGCGCCGGACGACACGATCGCCGCGCTGGCCGCCTACGGGAACGCGCAACGCGAAGGGACGGACTTCTTGCACAAACGGCAGTTCGAGGATGGCACCGTGCTACCCTTCCGCAGCGGGTATTACACGGGCGAATTGCTGTTCGGACTGTTCACGACCGGCACGGCCGACGCCGGCGCGGTTGCCGCGGCCGAGGCCTTGATCTCAAGACGCTACGGCGTGGCCGAGCAGAGCCACTGGATGGCCTATGCCGCCTGCGAGGCAGCCGAGCGTGGCCTGATCGGCGAAGAGCGGCTCATCGGCTATCTGACCGATCTGATCGGTGCAATCCTTGACGATGTCACCTGTCGCAAGCGGCGCCAGTCCACCCCCATCGCCTGCCGCGCCGAGGCGCTGACGCAGTTCGTCCTGCTTTGCGACCGCTGGCCAGGACGCTTTGCCCCGGACCTGCGCCAGGCGGCGCTGGCGGCCGCCGACGAGAACCTGGCCCTGCAGATGGAATGGTATGGCGAGGGTCAGTTCGTGAAGGGCGACGGGGACGACAAGGTGCAGATCGATTACATCCAGCACAATGCCACGGCCTTCCTGAACCGCTGGCTGTGCGCCTGACCGCACCGGTCCAGGGGGCGGGTTCAGCGCAAAGCGGTGTCTTGATCGGCGCGTGCAACCGGATCGGGCGGCCCCGGGGCGGGGAAATCCTGGAAAGGGCGAAGCCGGGCCTTCAGCCCTCGACCGCGCCGGGGGCGGCCAGCAGGCGGCTGACAAGTTCGAAGCTGTTCCTGACCTGCATCTTGCGGATCATGTTGGCGCGATGAACCTCGACGGTGCGGGGCGAAGAGCCCAGCGCCTGGGCGATTTCCTTCGAGGTGAAGCCGTTGACCAGATAACGCGCGATGCGCCGTTCGGTGGGCGTCAGGGCGCCGGCCGGACCCTCGGCTTCCAGCGGCCGGTAGGTCCAGATCGCCAGGCGCTGCGGATCGTCGCGATCAAGCGCGGTGCCGCGGCCCTCCATCCAGACGACCTGCCCGTCCTTCCGGCGCATGAAGCGCTCGTCACGATAGACTTCGGTCTCGCGCATGGCGCGGCGGGCACGATCGCCGATCACCTCGTAATCAGTCTGGCCCGGGTAGAGGATGCGGATCGACTGGCCCTCCAGCTCGGCCGGGCGCCAGCCGAACACCGGCTCGACCCGCAGCGAGGCCCGCAGGATCACCCGGTCGGCCAGGATAAGGGTCGCGTCAGGGGCGTGGCGGAAGGCAAGGCGTTCTGGGTCCATGGACGGGCCTACGTAGGGGACTACGTATTCTTACGGATGGTGACGCGGGGCGCAATCTTTCAGGATCGGCAGCGACCGGCGGGTCGCCCGCCGGAGGGGAGAGCAAGATGAACAAGGTTTACCCAAGTGCCGCAGAGGCGCTGAAGGGCGTGCTGCACGACGGCATGCTGATTGCCTCGGGCGGCTTCGGCCTCTGCGGCATCCCTGAACTGCTGATCGCCGCGATCCGTGACAGCGGCGTAAAGGGGTTGACGGTTGCATCGAACAACGCCGGCGTGGACGGATTCGGCCTGGGGATGCTGCTGGAAACGCGGCAGGTTAAGAAGATGATCTCGTCCTATGTCGGCGAGAATGCGGAATTCATGCGCCAGTATCTGTCGGGCGAGCTGGAGCTGGAGTTCAACCCGCAGGGCACGCTGGCCGAACGGATGCGGGCGGGTGGTGCGGGAATTCCGGCCTTCTACACGCCGACCGGCGTAGGCACGGTGATCGCCGAGGGCAAGGAGCACAAGGAGTTCGACGGCAAGACCTATATCCTCGAGCGGGGGATCGTCGCCGACCTGTCGATCGTGAAGGCGTGGAAGGCAGACCCCTCGGGCAACCTGGTCTTCCGCAAGACCGCGCGGAACTTCAACGTGCCGGCGGCCACCTGCGGCAGGATCTGCGTGGCCGAAGTGGAAGAGATCGTACCCCTGGGAAGCATTGATCCGGACCACGTGCATCTGCCCGGCATCTATGTGCACCGGATCATCCAGGGGCCGCACGAGAAGCGGATCGAACAGCGCACTGTGCGCAAGCGGGAGGCAGTGTGATGACCGAGGCAAAGGGCTGGGACCGCAACGGCATGGCGGCCCGCGCGGCGCAGGAGCTGCGCGACGGGATGTATGTGAACCTGGGCATCGGGATCCCGACGCTGGTGGCGAACTACATCCCCGAAGGCGTGAACGTCACCCTGCAATCGGAAAACGGGATGCTGGGCATGGGCCCGTTCCCCTATGAGGGCGAGGAAGACCCCGACCTGATCAACGCGGGCAAACAGACGATCACCGAACTGCCGCAGACCGCCTATTTCGATTCGGCGACAAGCTTTGCCATGATCCGCGGCGGCAAGATCGCCATGGCCATCCTGGGCGGCATGGAGGTCAGCGAACAGGGCGACCTGGCGAACTGGATGATCCCTGGCAAGCTGGTCAAGGGCATGGGCGGCGCGATGGACCTGGTCGCAGGCGTGGGACGGGTTGTGGTAGTAATGGACCACACCTCGAAGCACGGCGAATCGAAGGTTCTGCGGGAATGCACACTGCCGCTGACCGGCAAAGGGGTGGTGGATCGGATCATCACCAACCTGGGCGTGCTCGACGTTGGCCACAAGGGCCTGCACATCGTGGAACTGGCCCCCGGCGTCACCGAGGCAGAACTGCGCGCCGCGACCGAAGCCACGATCGTTGACTGAGCATCAGGCCACGGGGCTATCGCACGTCGCGCCCCGTGATCTGCCCGCGCCGAATGGCAGGTGGCGTGACGGGGCCGACAGGCTACGTCACCTGGGCAGCGCAGAAGTTGGCCGACCGCAGGCCTTGCCCGATGCTTGCTTGTGCGGGTCTGCCGTCCTGCGGGTGCACGTCCGGCCGACGCACGCGACTGCGGGTGCGGCGGCGTTCATGGCAGTGTCACCCTGCCCCGCGCGCGTCCTCGCCGCGCGTCGAGATAACCCGGAACACGCAGGGGTCAGTCACCAGCTGCGGTGGCGTCAGGCACAGACCCTGGGCCACCTGCCAGGCGGCCAGCACCTTGGGCACATAGTCGCGCGTCTCGGCATAGGGCGGCACGCCCTGGTTCGCCCGGACCGCCCCCTCACCCGCATTGTAGGCGGCCAGAACCATCAGCGGATCGTTGTCGAACTCTTTCAGCAACCAGCTCAGATAGGCCACCCCGCCCTTGATGTTCTGGACGGGGTCCGTCGAATCGGTCACGCCGAACCGCCTGGCTGTGGCCGGGATCAGCTGCATCAGGCCGACAGCCCCTGCATGGCTGACCGCATCCGGCCGCCCGGCGCTTTCGATGCCGATCACAGCCAGCACCAGCGCCGGCGAGACATCGGTGCCGACCGTGGCCAGCAGGATATCCTTGCCATACCTGTCGGCGATGTCCTGCAGGTGCTGCATCCGTGGCGCGCGCACGGTTTCGCCGCCCGGGCCCTGCGTCAGCGCGGCAAGCGCCAGGTCATAGCGGCCGCGCACCTCGTTGATGCCGGCCGGAACCTTTTCCCAGAACCACGCATAGGATGACTTCGGCGCCGGCCCCGATGGTGCGGCAGGCGCGGCGGCGGGCCTGTCCTGTGACCGGTCACGAATGGGGCGCGGATCGACCTTCGGCAGGGCAGCCAGATAGCGGGCCTGTTCTTCCGGGTCGATCTGAACGGTGATGCGCTTGCCGGGCTGGCTGTCACCGACCTTGATCCGTTTGAAGCTGAAATCGTCGGCAGAAGCCGCCCAGGGGCTTGCGGCACACAGAATCACTGCGATCGGTCGGGTGATGGTCCGCATCTGCGGGTGCCTGTTCGCTGTGTCGTCCGGCCCGAAGAATCGCAGCTTAAGGCCTGTGCTGCCAGCCATTTTCTGCATGAATCATGGCATTTTCGCCAGATTTGACCCGAAAACCACGCCCCAGGGTAGCACCGCAGAAATAGCGTTAAGGTTTCTTTCATTCATTTTCAATGGTTTGGAAATTTTTTAAGGTTGCCCCAAGAATCCCTTGGATTGATCCCTCATTGTCCAAACTGATGCCACGATTCGGGGGCCATATGAGGCCATACCGAACGGCGCCGCCTCCGGGAAAGGTTGGTCCGCTACGGTTGACCGAGACCTGCGAACCTTAGAAAGGGATATGTCCATGACCAAGTTTTCTGCCTTCCTCAAAGACGAAACCGGCGCCGTGACCGTTGACTGGGTGGTTCTGACCGCCGCTGTCGTCGGCCTGGGCCTGGTGGTCTTCAACTTCGTCCGTCCGGCCGTGTCGTCGCTGGCCGAGGGCATCGGGAGCGAATTGCAAGCTGCCGGTTCCTGCATGAATTCTACCGCCTCCACCTGCTGATAGCCTGACGGGCTTGTGGTGCTCCGGCCGCGTTCCCTGGTGTGCGCGGCCGGTTCAATTTTCCGGACAGGCCAGTGTGACCGTCCACACGGATGAGGCATCCGGAACCACGAATTGTCTGATATCGGCTGCAGTTTCGCCGCAATCAGCCTGAACAATCGGCTTGGCAAGCAGGTGTTGCAGCCGCGCAGATGGAGATGGGGATGGCCGACTGGAAGCAATTTGCGCAAGACGAATCCGGCGCCGTGACGGTTGACTGGGTCGTTCTGACGGCCGGTGTCGTTGCTATGGCGATGCTTGTGATGCCACCAATCAAAAGCGCGATCGGCGACATGGCGGGCTACATCAGGGATACGGTGTTGGCCTATGGCGACTATCTTCAGCCGTAACATCCGCTGATGCGCGACGGCAATCGGGGGCATCCGGCAGCTTGCGTGCTGGCGGCCCCTTCTGTCATCAAGGCCCCGGGCGATCCGGGTAATTCGGCGACCTAGCGTAGGGACAAGGAAATGAGAGCAGTCTTCCTGTTGGTACTGGTGGTCGGCATGGGGCTGGCGGGTGCCGCTGTCTACATGATCCAGGACTACATCGCGCAGACCGAAGCCTTGCTGCAGAAGGAGCGCGAATTCAACGCGAAGGCCGGCAAGCTGGTCGAGGTCTATGTGTTCAACAAGGCCCTGAACTACGGCGACCCGCTGAAGCCCGAGGATGTGCAGCTGATCTACTGGCCGGAACGCAACCTGCCCAAGGCCATCTTCCGCGACCAGGCCGAACTGTTCCCCGAAAACGCCAAGGGCCCGCGCTACGTCATGCGCGCCACCGAGGCCTTCGAGCCGGTGCTGGCCAGCCGGGTCACCGAGCCGGGTGAACTGGCGGGACTGACCGCCAAGCTGGAACCGGGGATGCGCGCCTTTGCGATCAAGGTGGGGGTCGCCTCGGGCGTGTCGGGCTTTGTCCAGCCCGACGACTATGTGGATATCTACTGGACCGGATCCATCCGCGGCTCTGACGGCGAGGTCACCCGCCTGATCGAAAGTTCGATCAAGATCATCGCGGTGGACAATGCCTTCAACCAGGGTCAGGTCACAACAGGCGACGCCAGGACCGTGACCGTGGCTGCCACGCCGGATCAAGTGGCACGCCTGGCACAGGCCCAGTCGAGCGGCCGTCTGTCGATGTCGCTGGTGGGCGACCCGAGCGAGACGGTGACCGAGCTTGTCGAGGTCGACAGCAGGAAGCTGCTGGGCATCGAGGAGAAGAAGGTCGAAGAGGTCGAAGCCGAAAAAGTCTGCACGATCAAGTCGAACAAGGGCGGCGAAGTCGTCGAGACGGTGATCCCCTGCCGCGACTGACACCGGGGACTGGCATTCGGGGCGCGGCCACATGATATGGGGCCGCGCCCCATTCGTTTCTCTACAACTTGCGGCATGTTGCATGTTGTCCACATAAAGAAAACCTTACAAGCAACTGATTATTGCAAAAAAAACATTCGCCCCTCATTGTGGCTGGCGTAGGGGCATTGAAGACCCGGACGAGGCGTGGTCGAAAGGGCAGATCACATGAATATCAAACGATTTCTTGTTGCAGGCTACCTCGGTGCGGCTCTCGCATCGACGTCGCTGACGCCGGTTTCCGCCGAAGTCCTGCGCGTGATGCAGGGCCAGGCCTCCGGTGCGCTCAACGTCCCGATGAACCGGGCCGTTGTGGTCGAAAGCGACGTTCCGTTCGCGGAACTGTCGATCGCCAACCCGGGCATCGCCGACATCTCGACGCTGTCCGACCGATCCATCTATGTTCTGGGCAAGGCCCCGGGTCGCACGACACTTACGCTGCTGTCGCCGGAAGGGCAGCTGATCTCGAACGTCGATGTGCAGGTGACGCCGGATGTCGCCGAATTCAAGGAGCGTCTCCAGCAGATTGTGCCGGGCGAACAGATCGAGGTGCGCACCGCCAACGACGGCATCGTGCTGTCGGGCATGGTCTCTTCGACAGCGAAGATGGATCGCGCACTCGACCTGGCGAATCGCTATGCACCCGACCGGGTGTCGAACCTGATGGTTGTGGGCGGGACGCAGCAGGTGATGCTGAAGGTGCGCTTCGCCGAAGTGAACCGCAGCGTGTCGAAGAACCTGTCTTCCTCGCTTGCGGTGCGGGACAGCGGTTCGCTGCGCGGTGAAACCGGCTCCTACCTGATCAACGGCAACAATCTGGGCGGGACGCTGACGACCCGCGGCGGGGTCAGCGGTGCGGTCGCCTTTGGCGGGTCGATCGGCGGGCTGGAACTGGAAGTGTTCCTTGAAGCGCTTGAATCCAAGGGCATGGTCCGTACCCTGGCCGAACCGAACCTGACCGCCCTTTCGGGCCAGGAGGCGAAGTTCCTTGCCGGGGGCGAGTTCCCCGTTCCGGGCGAATCCGAAGGGGGCGGGATCACCATCGAATACAAACCCTTCGGTGTGGAACTGAACTTCATCCCGGTGGTCGTCGATGGCAACATCATCAACCTGACGATCAACGCCGCGGTGTCCTCGGTCGATCCGACCGCGGGGATCGTGGACGACCAGAACCGGATCATCCCTGCGTTCAAGCGCCGCGAAACCTCGACCACGGTGGACATGCGCGACGGCGACAGCTTTGCCATCGCGGGCCTGTTGCAGGATGACTTCCGCAACACCGCCTCACAGTTGCCATGGATCGGTGACCTGCCGATCCTGGGCGCGCTGTTCCGCAGTTCCGATTACCGGCGCGACCAGACCGAGCTGGTGGTCATCGTGACGCCGCACCTCGTGACCCCGGTCTCGGGTGCCGCGCTGGCCCTGCCGACCGACCGGGTGCGCATCCCGACGGAACGCGACCTGTTCCTGTTCGGCAACGTCGCGGGTTCGCCCAAGGGCGGCGCGGCGGGGGAAGTCGCCCGTCAGGATTTCAGCACCTCCTACGGCTATGTGATGGAGTAAGACGATGACCGCCACGCTTCTCAAGCTGATTGCGGCCTCGGCCCTCGTCTCGCTGACGGCCTGCGGCACCTACTCCACGAGCTGGGACCGTGAATTGGGCTCCGAGGTGGACAAGGGCCAGTTCGGCAATGCCACGATGAACAACACGCTGATCCAGACCGGTCAAATGAGCTATACCGTGGCCTTGGCCGAACGCTTCTCGGCCGAGGTTCCGGACACCATCAACTTCGAGTTCAACAGCGCCGAGCTTACACCCGAAGCGAAGGAGATCCTGCGCAGGCAGGCCAACTTCATCAAGCAGTTCCCGGAAGTGCGCTTCCGTGTCTACGGCCACACCGACCTTGTGGGCTCTGCGGCATACAACCAGCGTCTCGGCCTGCGCCGGGCACAGGCGGCCGTGGCCTACCTCACTGCCCAGGGCATTTCGCGGTCGCGGCTCGAGGCTGTGGTCAGCTATGGCAAGACCCGGCCGATCGTGCAGACCAATGCACCCGAGGTCCGCAACCGGCGCACCGTGACCGAGGTCTCGGGCTTCGTGAGCAACCACCCGCTGGTGCTGAACGGCAAATACGCCGAGATCATCTGGCGCGACTACGTCCAGAGCGGCGCCGCCAAGAATGCTGGCACGGAAACCACGCTGACCGAATAGCGGGGTCGTTTCCAGGATCAGCTGAATGATTCGGAAGGCCGGGCAAACGCCCGGCCCTTTCGTTTCCAGAACGTGGCGAAATCCCAGAAACAGGCAGTTTTGGCCCAAATATCGCCACCATTCCTGACCAACGTCCGGCTGATGGGGACGGTCGGGAATCCCACGTACCAGGATGAATGATGCCAAGGGCAGTTGCACGATGAAGCCAAGGCAAACCAGTGACTTAGTGCCCCCCGCGCTGAAAGGACAGAACGCAAGATGACGAGCAAACCGACTGTTCAAATCGATCCTGCACCGATCCTTGCCTGCACGATTTCCCGCGACGTCCAACGATTCGATCTGCTGATCGACGACATGGAGCAGGAACTTGGCGAAGCCTGGGGTGACCTGAACTTCGAAGATGCGCTGGTCTTCCTGAAACAGCCCGACAGCACCGGCATGCAGTTCGTCGCCATCGCCGTGGACAGCGAGGACGAAAGCGAACTGTCGAAGATGAACGACGTGATCAAGGCCGCCAAGGCCAAGAAGATCAAGGTTCTGCTCATTGCCAACCAGGTCAGCCCCTCTGTTCTGCACCAGATGCTCAAACTCGGGGCTGATGATTTCGTGCCCTACCCCTTGCCGGAAGGTGCGCTGCACGACGCGATCGAACGGCTGCGCAAGCCGGCTCTGGTCATCCCAGAAGGCTTCGATCCGGTCACGGGGGCCTTCACCGGCACGGCGCGGCCCAAGGGCGACCGCGACGGGGTGATCCTGCCGGTGCATGGCATGGCAGGCGGGGTGGGCGCCTCGACCTTCGCGGCGAACCTTGCGTGGGAGCTGTGCAATGTCCCGGACAGCGAAGGAACCCGCGTCTGCGTCATCGACCTTGATCTGCAATACGGTTCGATTGCGACCTACCTTGACCTGCCGCGCAAGGAGGCCGTGCTTGAGGTACTCAGCGACATGGGCGCGGTGGACAGCGACAGCCTGCTGAAGTCGATGCTGACCTTCAACGACAAGCTGCATGTCTTTACGGCCCCTTCCGACATGCTGCCATTGGAGATGGTGACTGCCGAAGACATCGGACGTCTGCTGGACATGGCGCAGGCGAACTTCGATTTCGTGATCGTGGACATGCCATCAACCGTGGTCGGCTGGACCGAGGCGGTGCTGCAGCGCGCGCATCTCTACTTCGCGCTGCTGGAACTGGATCTGCGATCGGCACAGAACATCCTTCGCTTCATCCGCGCCCTGAAGGCCGAGGCACTGCCGCACGAAAAGGTGCGCTATGTGCTGAACCGCGCGCCGAAATTCACCGACCTTTCCGCCAAGGCCCGTGTGAAACGCATGGCCGAAAGCCTGGACATCTCGATCGAGGTGCAGCTGCCCGATGGGGGGGAACAGGTGACACAGGCCAACGATCATGGTCTGCCGATCGCCGAAAGCGCCGCGAAGAACCCGCTGCGCAAGGAACTGCAAAAGCTGGCCAAGTCCCTGCACGACCTGAACAAATCCGTCGAAGCCGCCAAGGCCTGATCCAGGGGGAATGATCCGTGTTTAGCCGCTTTTCCAAGTCCACGCCTCCCGCCCGCCCCGGTACGCCGTCTGCGGTGCCGGCCACGGCCTCGGTCGAGAAGCCCGGCCTTGCAACCCGCGCCGCACCGGCCGCTCCGCTGTCGCAGAAGGCCGCAGCCGAGGCCCTTGCCGCCGACCGCGAGAAGAAGCGCAAGGAACGCCTGACGGAACTGAAGGTTGCGATCCACAAGCGCCTTCTGGAAGACCTGAACCTTTCAGCACTGGAAACGGCAAGTGAACAGCAGCTGAAAAGCGAGATTGCCGCCCTTGCCTCGGAAGCGCTGGACGAGATGTCCGTCGCCCTGAACAAGGAAGACAGGCTTGCCCTGAACCAGGAACTCTACGACGAGGTGATGGGCCTTGGCCCGCTGGAGCCGCTGCTGAAGGACGAGACGATCAGCGACATCCTGGTGAACGGGCCCAAGCGCATCTTCGTGGAACGCGCGGGTCGGCTGGAATTGTCGGATGTCACCTTCCGCGACGAACGCCACCTGTTGCGGATCATCGACAAGATCGTGTCCGCCGTGGGCCGCCGCGTCGATGAATCGAATCCCTACTGCGACGCCCGGCTGGCCGATGGCAGCCGCTTCAACTGCATGATCCCGCCGATTGCCGTGGATGGCTCGCTCGTCTCGATCCGGAAATTCAAGAAGGACAAGCTGAAGATCGAGGACCTGGTCCGCTTCGGCGCCTTCACCGAGGAAATGGCCGCCTACCTTCAGGCCGCCGTATCCTGCCGTTTGAACATCATCGTGTCGGGCGGGACGGGTTCGGGCAAGACGACGACGCTGAACGCGCTGTCCTCGTTCATCGACAACCACGAACGCGTGCTGACGATCGAGGACACCGCCGAACTCCAGTTGCAGCAGATCCATGTCGGCCGGATGGAAAGCCGCCCGCCGAACGTCGAAGGCAAGGGCGCCGTCACGCAGCGCGACTGCCTTAGGAACGCGCTGCGGATGCGCCCCGACCGCATCATCGTCGGGGAAACCCGGGGCGAAGAGGTCATCGACATGCTGCAGGCCATGAACACCGGCCACGACGGGTCGATGACCACGATTCACGCCAACAATCCGCGGGATGCGATCAGCCGCCTTGAAAACATGGTGGCCCTGGCCGGGATCGAGATGCCCTTGAAGGCGATGCGCAGTCAGATCGCATCCGCCGTCAACCTGATCGTTCAGGCCAGCCGGCTGCAGGACGGAACACGCCGGATGACCTCGGTCACGGAAATTACCGGTATGGAGGGCGAAGTGATCTCGATGCAGGAAATCTTCCGGTTCGAGCGCCTGGGGGTAGAGCCTTCGGGCAAGATCATCGGCCGGTTCAACGCGACCGGCCTGCGGTCAGCCTATTCGGACCGTTTCCGCCAGTGGGGCTTTGACCTGCCCGCTTCGATCTACGAACCGATCGCCTGAGGCCCGACATGCAGATCAGCGCAGCACCTCTCATCTACATCCTGATCTTCGTCGCCGTCGTGGTAATCGTCGAGGGCATCTATCTGACGGTTTTCGGCAAGTCGATCAGCCTGAACAGCCGGCTCAGCCGCCGGCTGTCATTGCTGGAAAAGAATGCGAACCGCGAACAGGTGCTGGAACAGCTTCGCAAGGAGATGAACCAGCACCTCAATTCCAAGAACATCCCGCTGTATTCCGTATTTGCCAAGAAGGCCCAGCGCGCGAACATCGCCTTTTCGCCCAAGGCCCTGATCGGAATCATGGGCCTTGTGTCGGTGCTGGCCTTCTTCATGCTGACGGTGATGACCGGTGCAGAATTCTCCGTCCGGGTGATCCTGGGGGCCACCATGGGCATCGGCGGCGTCTATTACTGGGTGAACAGCAAGGCCAAGAAGCGCATGGCGCTTCTGGAGGAACAGCTTCCCGATTCGATCGACCTCATGGTGCGGTCGTTGCGCGTGGGCCATCCTTTCTCCACAGCCATCGGAATTGTTGCCAAAGAAATCCCCGATCCCCTGGGTTCTGAATTCGGTGTGATCGCGGACGAGGCTGCCTATGGCCGCGACGTGACGGAGTCTCTTAAAGCCTTTGCCGAGCGGATGGACAGTCAGGACCTGCGGTTCCTCGCGGTTGCCGTGTCGATCCAGCAGCAGTCGGGTGGTAACCTGGCCGAAATCCTGGACGGCCTGTCCAAGGTCATCCGCGCGCGGTTCAAGCTGTTCCGCCGGGTCAAGGCCATCACGGCCGAGGCGAAATGGTCGGGCATGTTCCTGTCGGGCTTTCCGATCGTCGCGCTGATCATGATCAACGTGATCAAGCCCGACTATTACGACGGCGTGAAGGAAACGCCTGCCTTCGTTCCTGCGGCGCTGTTCGTGATCGTCTTCCTGATCATCAACATCATCTACATGAAGATGATGACCAACATCAAAGTGTGAGGCGGCCATGAACCCGTTTTCCGATATCAACGCGATGCTGGTCGAAATCCTTGGCCCCCTTGGCCCGCTGCTGGCCATTGGCGGGCTGGGCTTGCTGCTGGTGCTGATCGCGCTGCCCTCGGTGATGAAAAAGCAGAGGGACCGGTTCCGCGAGCTGAAGCAGGAACAGCCTGGTACAGGCGCGCCAGACAAGAAGCGCGCCCTGCGGCGCACCGAGCGGATCGACAAGCTGGACAAGTTCGCCAAGTTCCTGGAACCGCAGTCGAAGGAAGAGCTGTCGGCTGCCAGGCTGCGGATGCTGCGCGCGGGCTACACGTCGAAAAATGCGGTGCGCATGTTCCACGCGATGCAGTTCGTGCTGGGGATCACGTTCCTGGTCATCGGGATCATCGTGGCACTGATCAAATCCGCGAACGGCGAGATGTCGGGCACCCAGATGCTGATGTATACGCTGCTGCCCTGCGCCATCGGCTACTATCTGCCGCGCTACTGGGTCGATCGACGGCTGCAGCAGCGCCAGACCGAGATCATCGAGGGCTTTCCCGACGCGCTTGATCTGATGCTGGTCTGCGTCGAGGCCGGCCAGTCGCTGGACCAGTCGATCATCCGCGTGGGCAAGGAATCGCGCGCCGGATATCCGGCACTGGCGGACGAATTCGACATGGTCGCGCAGGAGGTGAAGGCTGGCAAGGAACGGGTGGTCGTGCTGAAGGACATGGCCGAGCGCGTGGGTGTGCCGGACGTGGCCTCGTTCGTGACGACCCTTGTGCAGTCGGCAACCTTCGGAACCTCGGTGGCCGAAGCGCTGCGGGTCTATTCGGCCGACATGCGCGACAAGCGGATCATGCGCGCCGAAGAGAAGGCAAACATGTTGCCGACGAAGCTGACCCTTGGCAGTATGCTGTTCACGGTTCCGCCTCTGCTTGTCATCCTGATCGGGCCGTCCGTGCACGGTATCGTGACGATGATGGCGCAGATGCGGGGCGGAGGCTGACAAGAACAAGCGGGCAGCAATCCGCGCCACAGGCAAGGGGCAGCGTGCGTCTCAGGGTCATCCTTCCGGTTCTGCTGCCTTTTGCGCTGGCCGCCTGCGTTCAGTCGCAGGGCGTGACACGCAACGCCCCCTTCGGCATCGATGCCCGTGGCAAGAGTGTCGATGGCCTGCTTGTCGGCCACAGGCTGATGGAAGCCGGGGAATACGAACTGGCGCTGAAGGCCTACTATCGGGCAGTGGGCGAACACGGGATGAACGTCGACACGCTGTCCGCCATCGGTTCGGCCAACCTGGCCCTTGGCCGGCTTGGACAGGCCGAACAGATTCTTCGCCGGGCGCTGGAACAGGATCCCACCTTCGTTCCTGCGATGAACAACCTGGGGGTCGTCCTGATGGAGCGGGGCGAATACGGCGAGGCGCGGGTCTATTTCCAGCGCGCCTTCGCGCAGGACAGTGGCCAAACGGACTCGATCCGTGAAAATCTGAAGCTTGCTATCGCCCGAAGCGAAGCAAGCGTGTATGATGGCGCGGAGGAACAGAAAGGCGGGTTCCGCCTCGTCCGGCAGGAGAAGGGCAGATACGTGCTTCTCACGCAGCTCTAGGACGGAGCCCCGAGCAGTAAGACGAAAGAACAGTCTTCAAGAAGGACGCGAAACATGCGCCACCCCGGACTTGTCGTGCTGTTTCTTGGCAGCGCCGTTGTCCTGTCTGCCTGCCAGAAGAATTCCGACGCCCAGGTGCAGCGGGCCCTCAAGGACGTCAACGTCATCGATGAAAGCAACCTGAACGATCTGATGCTGACGGTCGGCGATCCGAACGAGGCCGTCGCCTATTTCACGCGTGCGTCCCAGCAGAACCCCGACAGGGTAGATCTGCTGCGCGGCCTGGCAAAATCGCTGATCCGGGCCCAGAAGCCCACCGAGGCAGTCAGCGTCTGGCGCAAGGTCGTTGCCCACAAGGACGCGACGGCCGAAGACCGCGTGATGCTGGCTGATGCCCTGATCCGGTCGAACCAATGGGCCGAAGCGAAGGCCGAGCTGAACTCCATCCCCCCGACGCATGAAACCTTCGACCGCTATCGTCTGGAAGCCATGGTCGCGGACGCGGACAAGAACTGGAAGAAGGCCGACAGCTTCTATGAAATCGCCGCCGGGCTGACCACGAAGCCGGCTGGTGTGATGAACAACTGGGGCTTCTCGAAACTCACGCGGGGTGATTCCGCCGGCGCCGAAAAGCTGTTCATCCAGGCGCTGACCTATGACCCATCGCTGTTCATCGCCAAGAACAACCTGGTCCTTGCACGGGCCGCACAGCGCAAGTACGACCTGCCGGTGGTGCAGATGACGCAGACCGAGCGGGCGGAACTGCTGTATTCCATGGCGCTTGCCGCGATCAAGCAGGGCGACATCACCGTGGGCAAGGGGCTGCTGCAACAGGCCATCGACACCCATCCGCAATATTTCGAAGCCGCCGCGCGCAGCCTTGCCGCCCTTGATTCGAACGTGCGCACCTGATGATCACCCCGACTGGCGCACTTATCCTGCTGGTTCCCGTGCTGCCCATCGCGATCTGGGCCTCGGTCAGCGACATGAAGCGGATGAAGATTCCGAACAAGGCAGTGCTGGCCATGGCTGCGGTTTGGCCGCTTCTGGGCTGGCTGGCCGTGCCGACCTGGAGCGCGTGGTTCTGGGGCTTCGGGATCATGGCGATCACCCTGGTGGCGCTTTACCTGCTGTACACGACCGGAACCTTCGGGGCCGGTGACGCCAAATATGCCGCCGCAATGTCGGGCATATTCGTGGGCACGCCGATCGATTGGCTGTTCGTCCTGATCGCCTCGTGCATGATCGGCGCGCTGATCGTTCACCGGATCATGCGCGGTATCCCGGCGGTGCGGCGCATGACACCGGACTGGGAAAGCTGGGTTCAGCGCCGGTTCTTCCCCTTCGGTCTGGCCCTTTCCGGGATGGTCGTCGTCTACCTTGTTGCCGCCATCTGGCCCCAAGTCTGACACAAGTTACGTCTACGACTCAAATCGAAGCAGACTGCGTCGATTGTCCACGGAGCTTGTCGAATGAACGCTGAAGCCCCGGTGTCGGGCGTCCAACCGCCGCCCTCGCCCCGTTCGCTGGCCGATACGGGCCTTTCTGTCGTGATGATGCGGGACATCCTGCTGAAGTCGATGTTCCGCACGAACCAGGATCAGGTTTCCGCCCTGTCCAAGATCGTCTGCCTGTCGGTGCCGCTGGTGCAGGAACTGATGGACATTGCCCGTTCGCAGAAACTGGTCACCGCGACCGGCACGCTGCATGCTACGGCCGGCAGCGAAATGGGCTACGAGCTGACCGATGCCGGGAAGGCCCGCGCGCTGGATGCTCTGTCGCAGTCGGAATACTATGGCGCCATGCCGGTGCCGCTGGACCAGTACACGGCGCAGATCAGGCGCCAGTCGGTGCGCGACATCCGGCTGAACCGCGAACAGCTGATGGCCGGCATGGGCCACCTGATCCTGCCGCCCGATCTGATCGACAACCTCGGCCCGGCGGTGACCTCGGGCCGGTCGATCCTGCTGTATGGCCCGCCGGGCAACGGGAAATCCTCGATCAGCCACGGCATCCGTGCCGCGCTTGGCGACAAGGTCTATGTGCCGCGCGCCATCGAATATTCCGGCCAGATCATCAGCGTCTACGACCCGATCGTGCATTCCGCAGCCGAAATGGCGGTGGACGACCCGAACAGCCTGCGCCGCACCTCGAACCGTTTCGACAACCGCTATGTCTATTGCGAGCGTCCCAGCGTGATCACCGGCGGCGAACTGACGCTGGACATGCTGGACCTGAACTACAACCCCACGGCCCGCACCTACCAGGCCCCGCTGCAACTGAAGGCGACCGGGGGCATCTTCATCATCGACGACCTTGGCCGCCAGCAGGAACCGCCGCAGAAGATCGTCAACCGCTGGATCGTGCCGCTGGAGGAAAGCCGCGACATCCTGGCGCTGCAATCGGGCGAGAAGTTCACCGTGCCCTTCGACACACTGGTGATCTTTTCCACCAACTTCCACCCGAACCAGATCTTCGACGGCGCGGCCCTGCGCCGGATCTTCTTCAAGATCAAGATCGACGGGCCTAGCCAGGAGAACTTCCTCAAGATCTTCGCCATGGTGGCACGCAAGAAGAAGATGCCGCTGGACGAAAGGGCGCTGATGCATCTGATGAAGGTCAAGTTCCCGACCATCGACAACAACTATGCCAACTACATGCCGGTCTTCCTGATCGACCAGATGATCGCGGTCTGCGAGTTCGAGAACATCCCCTACCAGATGACACCGGAACTCATCGACCGCGCCTGGAGCAACATGTTCGTCCGTCAGGAAGAAATCGCGCACTGACGGACGGCGCGTCGTTCGACGTTGTCCTCCTCCCCGACAGCAAGGGGGGACAACGTCATCGACGGGAAAATTCGGTCACGCCCCGTTCCGTGACGATCGCATCCAGAGGCTGGTCGGTCGGCTCGGTCGGCACCTCATGTACCTCTTGCGCCGAATAGGCGAAGCCCACCGCCAGCACCGGGTGGCGGGCGCGCAGGCCTTCCAGCGTCCGGTCGTAGAAGCCGCCGCCATAGCCCAGCCGGTATCCCCGTGCGTCATAGGCCAGAAGCGGCACGATCAGCACCTGCGGCTCCAACCAGGCACCATCTTCCGGGATCAGGGCCTTGAAGGCGCCCTCGACCATCTTCGCGCCGGGCGACCATTCGCGGAACCGCAGCGGCTGGCCCTTGCCGATGATCACCGGCACACCCACAGGGCCCTGATGCGCGGCCATCGCCGGCAGGGGGTCGATCTCTGTCCGCATCGGCATGTAGCCTGAAAGCACCTTTCCGGCATGGGGCGACAGGTAGTCGGCCAGGATCTCGGCTGCCTGCCCCTGCCCCGCCGCGTGTGCCTCTGCCCGGCGGGCAAAGGCCGCCTGGCGCGCCAATGTCTTGATATCGTTCATAGCAGCATCACCGTTGCAAGCCCGAGGAAGGCAAAGAACCCCATCACGTCGGTAAGAGTGGTGACGAAGGTGCCGCTGGCCAGGGCAGGGTCAAGCCCCATCCGGTTCAAGGTCAGCGGCACCAGCACTCCGCCCAGTGCCGCGACCATCTGGTTCACGATCATCGCCATGGCCAGCACCAGCCCCAGATGCCAGTCGCCGAAGATCAAGGATCCGGCCGCGCCCAGTATGAGCGCAAGGCCCAGCCCGTTCAGAAGGCCCGCCAGCAGCTCCCGCCGCACGACGCGCGCCGCATTGGCCTGTGTCAGGTCGCGCGTGGCCAGCGCACGCACGGCAACCGCAAGCGACTGCGTCCCCGCGATCCCGCCGGTCGAGGCGACGATCGGCATCAGCGCGGCCAGCGCCACGATCGCGGCAATCGTTGCCTCGAACTGGCTGATGACCACCGCCGAAAGCGAGGCAGTGGCAAGGTTCACCACCAGCCAGGGCAGGCGTTGCTTCACCGTCTCGACCGGCCCGTCGCTGACCGAAGCCTCGTCGCCCACGCCAGCCAGGCGCAGCATGTCTTCCTCGTGCTCTTCGTCCAGCACGTTCATCGCGTCGTCGATGGTGATCACGCCCACCAGCCGCCCGGCCGCATCCACCACCGGGCAGGAAATCAGGTGATACTGGTTGAAGATATAGGCCACATCCGATTCAGGGTCGGTGGCCTCGACGGTGCGGAAACTGTCCTCGGTGATGTCCGCCAGCTTCGCCTCGCGGCCCGAGGACAGGATGCGCCCCAGCGTGGCGTATCCCACCGGCTTCATCCGCGGATCGACCAGGATCACGTGATAGAACTGGTCCGGCAGGTTCTCGGCCTTGCGCAGATAGTCGATGGTCTCGCCCACGGTCCAGTGTTCGGGCGCCACCACCACCTCGCGCTGCATCAGGCGGCCGGCGGAATATTCCGGGTAGGACATCGCCTGTTCGACCGCCACGCGGTCGGCATCCTCCAGCGCGTCGAGGATCACTTCCTGCTGCGGCTCGTCCAGGTCTTCCAGGATATCCACGACATCGTCGGTCTCCAGATCGCGGACCGCCTCGACCAGCACTTCGCGTGGCAGGGCCTCGACAACCTCTTCCCGGATCGCCTCGGAAATTTCCGAAAGGATCTCGCCGTCGATCTCGTGCGACCACAGCGCCAGAAGCGCCCGGCGGTCGGCCGGACCGATCTGTTCCAGAAGGTCGGCGATATCGGCGGCGTGCAGCGGCTCCAGCAGCGCATCGACCGCCTCGCGGTTGCCGGCCTCGACCGCCTCCAGAACCGCGTCGATCCGGTCCTGGCTCAGCATCTCTTCCTCGGTCTCGGCCAGATGTTCCGCCATGCGCCCCCCATCCGATTGCCGCGTGCCCGGAGAAAACAGTTTCACCGAAACAGGGGCAGCAGGCAAATTTACCCCGGACCGGAATGCCCTTAGTCTTGCGGCGTGACAAGGGGATAACATCCATGGATCTGCTGATCGGCCAGGTCATTCGCTTTGATGGCGACCCGTTCCGCGACGGACTGTCTGCGGCCCGGCCGATAAGCGGCGGCGCGGTCGCGATCGAGGGTGACCGCATCACCGCCGTAGGGCAGGCCGCCGATCTGCGCGCGCGTTTCCCGCAGGCTCGGGTCCATGATCATGGGACAAAGCTCATTTCCGCCGGCTTCATCGACGCCCATGTGCATTACCCGCAGACCGCAATCATCGCCTCCTGGGGCAAACGGCTGATCGACTGGCTGAACACCTACACCTTCCCCGAGGAGATGCGCTTTTCCGACCCTGCCTATGCCGCCGATGTCGCAGGGCGCTACCTTGACCTGGTGCTGGCGCGCGGCACGACCACGGTGTGCAGCTACTGCACCATCCATCCCGAAAGCGTCGATGCCTTCTTCACGGCCGCCCGGGCGCGCGGGATGCGGGCCTTTGCCGGCAAGACCTGCATGGACCGCAATGCCCCCGAAGGCCTGCGCGACACCGCGCAGTCGGCCTACGACGACTCGAAGCGGCTTCTGGGGAAATGGCATGGGCTGGACCGGCTGTCTTATGTCATCACGCCGCGCTTTTCGCCGACCTCTACGCCGGAACAGCTGGCCGCGCTGGGCGCGCTGTGGCGCGAACATCCCGAATGCCTGATGCAGACCCACCTCAGCGAACAGACAGACGAGATCGCCTGGGTGAAGACCCTTTTCCCGCAATCGCGCGATTATCTGGAGACCTACGAGGCGCACGGCCTTCTGCGCGAAGGCGCGGTCTACGGCCATGCGATCCACCTTACCGACCGCGAGCGCGCCCGGCTGATCGAGGCCGGCGCAAGCCTTGTTCACTGCCCGACCTCGAACACCTTCATCGGTTCGGGCCTGTTCGACATGGGGCTTGCGCAGTCGCTTCGCGTGGGGCTTGCAACCGATACCGGCGGTGGCTCCAGCTTCTCGATGCTGCGCACCATGGCCGCCGCCTACGAGGTCGCGCAACTGCGTGGCCAGTCGCTGCACCCCGCCCAGCTGTGGTGGCTGGCGACGCAAGGCTCGGCGCGCGCCCTGCATGCCGAAAACCGGATCGGCAACATCGCCCCGGGGATGGAGGCGGATCTCGTCGTGATCGATCTTGCCTCTACCCCCGCAATCGAACAGGCCACCCGCCGGGCAGGCGACCTGTGGCAGCAGCTTTTCCCGACGATCATGATGGGCGACGACCGCGCTGTGGCCGAAGTGTGGGTGGGCGGGCGGCGGCTTCTGCCCGCTGGTTGAGCGGCAGAACGGGTTCTGTGCCGAAGAATCTGCCGGCATTCTTGCCAATCCCCTTGCCCGAGCCCGAAGCGCCGCCTAAGCCCGTGACCATGAGATTGCTCTTTCTTGGGGATGTGATGGGCCGTTCGGGGCGGACGGCCATCATCGAGCGCCTTCCCGGCCTGCGCGAGGCCTGGGGTCTGGACTTCGTCGTGGTCAATGGCGAGAACGCCAGCCAAGGTGCCGGGATCACGGGCGAACATGCCAGGGCACTTCTGGCATCAGGTGCCGATTGCGTGACCCTGGGCGACCACGCCTTCGACCAGAAGGACATGCTGAGCTTCATCGAACAGGAACCTCGGATCATCCGTCCACTGAACTTCTCGAAGGTTGCGCCAGGCAAGGGTCACCGGGTGTTCGCGGCGACGCAGGGCCGCAAGGTTCTGGTGACGCAGGCGCTGGGCCAGGTGTTCATGAAACGGCCGTTCGACGATCCGTTCAGCGCGCTGGAGTCTGTCCTGAAGGCGCATACCCTGGGCAGTGTGGTGCAGGCGTCGGTTGTGGACATTCATGCCGAGGCAACGTCGGAAAAGATGGCGACAGGCCACTGGTGCGACGGCATGGCCAGCCTCGTGGTGGGCACGCATACACATGTGCCGACGGGGGATGCGATGATCCTGCCGAAGGGCACCGCCTACCAGACCGATGCAGGCATGTGCGGCGATTATGACAGCGTGATCGGGATGGAGAAGCTGGAGCCCCTGCGCCGGTTCATCACCGGAATGCCCAAGGCACGTTTCGAGCCGGCCGGGGGCGAGGCCACCCTGTCGGGGGTCTTCGTGGAAACCGACGACCGGACAGGTCTGGCGAAACGGGTGCGGATGGTGCGCGTGGGCGGGCGGTTGCAGGAGGCCGTGCCATGAACGGATCCGCGGCCGTGCCCCCCCCACCCCCTCCCTCCCCCACGCGGGGGGAGAGAGGCGCCCCATTCCGCAGGCGGCCCATGCTGTCAGGGCCGCGGGCAACGGGGATGGGCACTGTTCATCCTGCCGAACGGGCGGTGCAGCATCCCCCCGCCCGGCAGCGCGGAGGCGTCTGATGTTCGGCGTCGTCCTGCCGCCCGAGATCATGCCCTGGGTCGCGCTGGCGATCCTGGGCGGAATGCTCGTTCTTTTCGTGCTGGAGACCTATCCGGTCGAGGTCACCGCCATCGGCGGGGCAATGGTGATGCTGGTCCTGGGGATCCTGCCGCAGGATCAGGCGACACGCGCCCTGTCGAACGCCGCACCCTGGACGATCGCAGCGATGTTCATCCTGGCGGGCGCGCTGGTGCGCACCGGCACACTGGAAACGGCGACACAGTTTGCGCTGCGTCATGTGGAAAGGCGACCGGTGCGTGCGCTGGCGGCGATCGCACTGGGCGTGCTGGCAATGAGCGCCTTCCTGAACAACACACCAATCGTGGTCGTGATGATCCCGGTCTTCATGCGGTTGGCGCAGGCCATGCAACTGTCGCCCTCCAAACTGATGATTCCGCTGAGCTACCTGGCGATCCTGGGCGGGACGATCACGCTGATCGGCACCTCGACCAACATCGTCGTCGATGGCGTGGCACGGGCGCAGGGGCTGGACGGGTTCGGCATCTTCTCGATCACGCCTCTGGGGATCGCCGCTTCGATGGTGGGCGTTGCCTATCTGCTGCTGTTCACCCGGCGCCTGCTGCCCGACCGCGACAGCATGGCGGCGCTGCTGGGCGACCGGGCGCCGATGAAATTCTTCACCGAGGTCGCGGTGCCCGAAGACAGCCCGATCATCGGCCAGAGGATCAACGAGGTCGCCCTGTTCAAGGCTGACCGGATGCGGGTGGTCGATGTGCTGCGGGGCGACCTGTCGCTGCGCCGCGAACTGGCGGATGTGGTTTTGCAGGCGGGTGACCGCGTGGTGCTGCGCACACCAATGAGCGAGGTGCTGGCCCTGCAGGAATCAAGGGAACTGCGGCTGGTGGACAAGCTGTCATCGGTGCAGACCGCGACGGTCGAGGTGCTGATCACCCCAGGATGCCACATGGTCGGCCGATCTCTGGGATCCATGCGCCTGCGCCGCCGCTATGGCGTCTATCCGCTGGCGGTGCATCGCCGGAACCAGAACATCGGCCGGCAGCTTGACGACCTGGTGGTGCAGGTGGGCGACACGCTGCTGCTGGAAGGTGCGCCTGGCGACATCCAGAAGCTGGCGGCCGACATGGAACTGGTGGACATCTCCTCTCCGTCGGAAAGGCCCTTTCGCCGGGCCAAGGCACCGATCGTGATCGCAGTCATGGCTGCGGTGATCGGGCTGGCGGCACTGGACGTGGCGCCGATCCTCTGGCTGGCGTTCGTTGGGGTCGGGATCGTGCTGGTTACCCGCTGTATCGATGCCGACGAAGCCTTTGGCGCCGTGGAAGGCCGGCTTCTGGCTCTGATCTTCGGAATGCTGGGCGTTGGCGCGGGGCTAGAGGCGTCGGGTGCAGTGAAGATGATCGTGGACTGGGCCGCGCCGCACCTGCACGGCATCCCGCCGATCCTGGTCATTCTGGGGATCTACGCTCTGACCTCGTTCCTGACCGAGATCGTGACGAACAATGCGGTGGCGGTAATCCTGACGCCGATCGCCATCGGGCTGGCAGTGGAACTGGGGGTTGACCCGCGGCCCCTGGTGGTGGCGGTGATGTTCGGGGCCTCGGCCTCGTTCGCGACACCGATCGGCTATCAGACGAACACGCTGGTCTATGGACCGGGGGGCTATCGCTTCAGCGACTTCCTGCGCATCGGCGTGCCGCTGAACATCGTGATGATGCTGGCGATGTCACTGTTGATACCCGTATTCTTCCCGTTCTGAGGAGATTCCGATGAGACAGCTGATCCTCGCGCTGCCGGTCCTCATGGCGGCCTGCGTCGCGCCCGGAACACCGCAGCCGCAGGCGGCACGGCTGTCAGCCGAGGCGCTGACGCTGACCTTGTCGGATGGCACGGTCTGCCGGGCGCGCTGGGCCGAGGCCGGCGGCGTGGGCCGGATGGACGACTGCGGGCCGGGTTACGGCTACAGTGTCCGCGTGGTCGAGAACCCGAATGTGCTGCGCCAGCTCTGGACAGGCCTGACCGGGGCGCTGGGGGCCGAAGGCGCCGTGCCGCCGATGGCAGAGGTGGTCATCACCGATGCCATGGGGCGGGATCATGTCTTCGTCTCGCCGCCGCCGAGGGACTAGGGGGCGCTCGTCGTGCGTCTGCGCCTTCCGTTCGCAGGGATGCGACGACGCAAGACGCAGCCATCACGGGGCGTTTCGGGGTGCCTGGGGTTGCCCTGATCGGCCTGGCGGGTGTAGAGGGGCGCATCACTCGAAATGGGACCGGAGTAAGGGCCATGGCAGGCCATTCGAAATGGGCGAACATCCAGCACCGCAAGGGCAAGCAGGATGCGATCCGCTCGAAGATGTTCTCGAAGCTGGCGAAGGAAATCACCGTCGCTGCCAAGATGGGCGACCCCGACCCCGACAAGAACCCGCGCCTCCGTCTGGCGGTCAAGGCGGCGCGGGCGGCCTCGATGCCGAAGGATGTGATCGATCGGGCGATCAAGAAGTCGCAAGCCGGAGATGCGGCGGACTATACCGAGATCCGCTACGAAGGCTATGGCGCCGGCGGGATTGCCATCATCGTCGAGGCGATGACCGACAACCTGAACCGCACGGCCTCGAACGTCCGCAGCTATTTCACCAAGGCGGGCGGCAACCTGGGTCAGACCGGCAGCGTCAGCCATGGCTTCGACCGGCTGGGCGAGATTTCCTATCCGCTGTCGGCCGGGTCGGCCGATGACGTGATGATGGCCGCGATCGAGGCCGGGGCGGATGACGTGGTGACCGACGAGGATGGCCACTGGATCTACTGCCAGGTCGAGAACCTGTCGGCCGTTTCGGATGCGCTGGAAAAGACGCTAGGGGAATCCACCGAGTCGAAGCTGATCTGGCGGCCGCAAACCCGGACCGAGGTCGATCTGGAAACCGCGCAGAAGCTGATGAAGCTGATCGACCTGCTGGAAGAAGACGACGACGTGCAGACCGTCACGCACAACTTCGACGTGCCCGACGACGTGGCCGCGAAGCTCTGAATCCTTTCTCTTTCGCGGGCTCTTCTGCGGACAGGGGCCTCCGGCGACGGGGCCCCTTGTCTTTTTGACATGACCTGCATCAAGGACAGGAACATGGCCGGGAAGCAGCCTTTTGCCAGCTTGAACGCGGAGGATGCGATGATCCGGGGCATGGTGATGGCGCTTCTGATGGGGCAGGCCACAGCGGCCTGGGCCGAAGGCGAGGTGACGGTCGGCAACGCCGGCGATGGCAAGGTGCTGTTCCAGAAGCATTGTGCGGTCTGCCATGGAACGGCGGCTACCGGCAACGGGCCCATGGCGCCTGTCCTGCTGATCCAGCCAGCCGACCTGACCACGCTGGTCGCCCGCCATGGCGGCGTCTTTCCGCTGGAACGGGTTGCCGCCCGGATCGACGGGCGCGACCCTCTGGTGTCACATGGCAGCGACATGCCGATCTATGGCGACTTCTTCGAGGGCCAGGATGTGACGATGAAAACCCATACCGGACAGCCCCTGATGACCAGCCAGCCGATTGCCGATCTCGTGGCCTGGCTTCTGACCGTCCAGCGATAGGGCCGCCATCGGCCAGCGATCTTTTCGCGCACCCCTTGCATTCTGCGGCCGGAAGGCGCATCTGCATGAGGCAGGGTTTCCTTCTTTCGTTTTCTGTCTGCTTCGGCCTTCAGCTTCGATCGACACGACACTTGGGCCGGGCCACCGCATTTCGCGGGTGGCAACATGACAGGAGAGATCACGATGGCCAATGGCACCGTGAAATGGTTCAACGCCACCAAGGGTTTCGGCTTCATCGCCCCCGCGCATGGGTCGAAGGACGTATTCGTCCACGTCACCGCGCTGGAGCGTGCGGGCATTCGCTCGCTGCCCGATGGGCAGGCCGTGACCTATGACATCGAGCGGGATCGCAACGGTCGGGAATCGGCTGTGAACCTGGCCTTGGCGTAAGCCTTATGTCCCTTCGGGGTCGGATGACGGGGGTGGCGAAAGCCGCCCCCGTTTCCTATTGCACGAGGCTTTCCCCTGCGGCGGCACGGATCGCCTGGGTCACCGGGCGCAGCGCCGGGGCGGCAAGGCGGGTGAACTGCCAGTGCAGCGCCACGTCAAGCGGCGTGCCGGGCACCAGTTCCACCAGTGCACCCGCGGCAAGATGCGGGGCTACAAGCACCTCCGGGTTCATGCCCCAGGCGAGTCCGGCAAGGCAGGCCTCGACAAAGGCCTGGGACGAGGCGATGCGATGGCTGGGAAAGGCCGGGTGGCGGGCCCCGGTCACCAGCGAGACCCAGCGTTCCTGCAGGCGGTCCTTGTCAGAGAAGGTCAGGCCGGGCGCGCGCGACAGGGTCTGCACCGTGACGCCCTCGGCAAACCAGCGTGCAGCAAACGCGGGCGTGGCGGTGGCGCGGTAGCGCAGGCAGCCCAGCGGGACCGTGTCGCAGCCCTGCAATGGCCCCGCATGGGCGGTAATGGCTGCGACCACCTAGCCGCGCCGCAGCCAATCCTGGCTGACATCCTGATCGTCGATCACCAGATCGAACAAAAGCCCCTCGGTCGCGGCCAGCGCCGGGATCACCCAGGTTGCCAGACTGTCGGCGTTCACCGCAATGCGCAGAGTGGCGGGGCCTGCGGCAAGGCCGGGCAGATCTTGCGCAAGCGTCGTCTCCAGAAGGGCGATCTCGTCATGGTGGCGGATCAGTCGCAGGCCAGGCGGCGTTGCGGTGCAGGGCTGGCCGCGGCGGATCAGCAGAGTACCTGCCCGTTCCTCCAGTGCCTTGATCCGCTGCGAAACGGCCGAGGGGGTAATATGCAGGTCAGCCGCCGCAAGCTCGAATGAGCCCCGGCGGTGGACTGCGGCCAAGGCAGCAAGCTGGGCGGGGTCTATCATTAGCCTGGCTAATCTTGACTCAGGAATATTAACTAGATTGTTGCATCATCCCGCCGTAGGTCAAGGAAAACGGAAGGGAACCATGGCCGGACGCGATCTTGCGGTGCTTTTGCGAAGCATGCAGCCGGTGCTGCACCCAGATCCATATGGCTTTGCGGTGGCGGCCACCGCACTGCCCTTCCAGCCCTTTGCCACAGTGGCAGAAGACGAAGGTTTGACGGTCGTTGCGCCCCTAGCGGCAATGCAGGCGGCAGGGCTTGGGTCGGCCCCCTGGGCACGGATCAGCCTGACTGTCGTCAGCGACCTTGCGGCCGTGGGGCTGACGGCGGCTTTTGCGAATGCCCTGGCCAGGGTCGGCATCAGCTGCAACGTGATCGCCGGGGTGCATCACGACCATCTGTTCGTCCCGTGGGAGCAGCGCACCGACGCAATGGCGGCGCTGGAGACGCTGTCACATGCTTGAAGCAGCGCTGAACGGCTATCTGTTGGCTCTGAGCCTGATCCTGGCGATCGGGGCGCAGAATGCCTTCGTGCTGCGGCAGGGTCTGCGCCGGGAACATGTGGCGCCGGTGGTTGCAGTCTGCGCGATTTCGGATGCCCTGCTGATTGCAGCCGGGGTGGCAGGGTTCGGCACGCTATCGGCACGGTTGCCCTGGTTCAGCGAGGCGATGCGCTGGCTGGGCGTGGCGTTCTTGCTGAGCTACGGCGCCCTGCGATTCCGCGCGGCCGCGAAGGGTGGCCAGGCGCTGCAGCCCAGCGATGCGGGCGCCGCGCCGCTGGCCAGTGTGCTGGCCACCAGCCTGCTGCTGACCTGGGCCAATCCGCATGTCTATCTGGATACGGTGGTGCTGATCGGCTCCATCTCGGCCCAACATGCCCCTAACCAGGCGATTTTCGGGGTGGCGGCCGCCTGCGCAAGCCTGAGTTTCTTTGCCGCGCTTGGGTTCGGCGCAAGGCTGCTGGCGCCTGTCTTTGCCCGCCCCTCGGCCTGGGTCGGGCTGGAGGTCGGCGTCGGCGTGACGATGTGGGCCATTGCGGCGGGGCTGGCCCTTGGCTGATCGCCAAGTGCGGCTATTCGGCCAGTTCCCAACCGTCGGGATAGAAGTCGTGCTTCAGCGCGATCTCGGTTGCGATCCGCTCGTATTCCCAGATCGCCTCGGGCGTCACCGGAATCGGGCCGATTGCGGCGATCAGGGTTTCCCCGTCCTTGAGCCGCCTTGTGCGGAACCCGGCCAGGCGAAGGGCGCGTTCCAGCGCGGCCCAGCTGGCATCAAGCTCCTCGATGAAGAAGGCGTATTCGACGACCGCCGTCTTGGGCAGGCTGATCCCCTTCGACTGGCGGAAGGTCTGAAACGTTTCGCGCCGCTGAGCGGCATAGTCGTGCGGCATGGGCGGCCTCCTGCAAGGCCGGTTCTATCCTAATCGATGCCCGTACAGAAGCCCCGGTGCAACGCGGCGCCCAGGTCCGGCTGCGGGCGTTCAGCGCCCGGAAGATGCCCGGCTTGAGCTTTCGCCAGACGCCGTGCCTGCCTTCCGTCATGTCCCGCAAAGCCGTTTCGCAGCCACGGATGATCGGCTCTTCGCCAAGGGGCGCGAAGCTTCGGACGCTTAGGGTGCTGAGCACGGCGAAACGGCCGGCAGGTGCCGGATCCGGGTGACCAGGCGGCCCTTGGCATCCTTGGCGGCGAATCCCAGGACGATCGGATGGATGGGCCGCCTCTGCCAGAGCGCGGGCGTCCTTCTGGCCGCCACGAAAGGAAACGGCCGGGAAACCCGATGCTAGGCGACCAGCCGCCGCGCCAGTGCGCGCTGACGTTCCACGAGGCGCGGCAGATCCAGCGTGACGATCTGGCCGTCGCGCACCACCTGTCGCCCTTCGACGATCAGGTGGCGCACCCTTGTCGGCCCGCATAGCACCAGGGCAGCCACCGGATCCCATGCCCCGGCCGTCTCCATCCCCGAAACATCCCAGATGGCAAGGTCCGCGCGTTTGCCCGGCTCGATCCGTCCCAGGTCGTCCCGCCCCAGCACCCGCGCGCCGCCCAGTGTCGCAATTTCAAGCGCCTCGCGCGCGCTCATCGCATCGGCGCCCAGCGCGACGCGTTGCAGAAGCATCGCCATCCGCGCCTCGGCGATCAGGTTGCCAGCGTCGTTCGAGGCCGATCCATCGACAGCCAGCCCCACCCCGACCCCCGCATCCCGCAGGGCGCGGACCGGGGCAATGCCGGAACCTAGTCGACAATTCGAACATGGACAGTGGGCAACACCCGTGCGGCTGCGGCTGAAAAGTTCAATTTCCGAACCAACCAGCTTGACGCAATGCGCGTGCCAGACATCCGGCCCGGTCCAGCCCAGATCCTCGGCATACTGGCCGGGGCGGCAACCGAAGCGGTCCAGAGAATAGGCGATGTCCTCGTCGTTCTCGGCCAGATGGGTGTGCAGCATCACGCCCTTGTCCCGCGCCAGCAAGGCCGCGTCGCGCATCAGCTCACGGCTGACCGAGAAGGGTGAACAGGGTGCAAGGCCGACCCGGATCATGGCGCCCGCGCGCTGATCGTGGAATGCGTCGACAACGCGGATCATGTCGTCAAGGATCGCAGCCTCATCCTCGACCAGCGCATCTGGCGGCAGGCCCCCTGCGCTTTCCCCGATCGACATCGCCCCCCGCGTCGGTTGAAAGCGCAGCCCCACCTCGCCAGCTGCCGCGATGGTATCGTCCAGCCGCGCGCCGTTGGGATAGAGATACAGATGGTCCGAGCTCAGCGTGCAGCCCGACAGCGCCAGTTCGGCCAGCCCGACCTGTGCCGAGACGAACATCTCTTCCGGTCCGAAGCGCGCCCAGATCGGGTAAAGCGTCTTCAGCCAACCGAACAGGAGCGCATCCTGCCCGCCCGGAACCGCGCGGGTCAGTGTCTGGTAAAGGTGGTGATGGGTGTTCACCAGCCCCGGCGTCACCACGCAGCCCCGCGCTTCGATCACCTCGGCCTCGGCCCGGGCCAACCCGTGGCCCACCGCAAGGATCACCCCGTCGCGCAAATAGACATCTGCGCCGGCAAGCTCCTCGCGGCGGGCATTCATCGTCACTACGGCATCGGCGTTTCGGATCAGCAGGTCGGACATCGGCGCACCCCTTCGCGCACCCTTCGGTCGTCAGCTGGCAAAGCCCAGGGACGACCGTCAGAAGGGGGAAGGACACGGGCGCCTTGTCCCCCCTATAGCCGCGCGCCTGCGGCTGGGGCAACCCCGTTGGTCAGACGTTCGACCAGCCGCCGTCGATCACATGCGCGACGCCTGTCGTGAACGACGATTCATCCGATGCCAGATAGACGACCAGCGCCGCGATTTCCTCGGCCGTGGCCAGCCGCCCTGCCGGCTGGCGCGCAAGGAAGGCCGCCCGAGCTGCCTCATAATCGCCCGAGGCCCGCATTCGTTCCCGCAGCGAGGGCGTATCGACCGTTCCGGGGCAGATCGCGTTGCAGCGGATGCCTCTGGCGACGAAATCGGCTGCGATGGCCTTGGTCAGCCCGATCACCCCGGCCTTGGTCACGCCATAGACCGCCCGGTTCGGCGCCGCGATGATCGAACCGACGACCGAAGCCATGTTGATGATGTTGCCATGGCCGCGTTCCAGCATGCCCGGCAGGACCGCCTTGCACATGCGGAACATGGAGGTCAGGTTCAGATCCAGGCTGAAGGCCCAGGTCTCTTCATCGCAGTCCAGGATCGTGCCGTTTGCCACAAATCCCGCGCAGTTGAACAGAACGTCCGGGATGCCGACCTCGGCAAAGGTCGCGGTGATGGCAACGGGGTCGCGCACGTTCAGCACCCGCGTCTCGCAAGACCCGAGGTCGGCCAGTGCCGCATCGTTCACATCGGTTGCGATGACGCGTGCCCCCTCCCGTGCCATGGCCAGAGCCGAGGCTCTCCCGATGCCTGCCCCGGCCGCCGTCACGAAGACTGTCTTGCCCTCCAGTCGTCCCATCCTGTCCTCCTGCCGTTTTGCGGGCAGACTAGCGCGGGGAAAACTGACATGCCAGTTCCCTTTGGCCCGTCGGCGCGCTAGCCTGTCCGGCAACGGAGGGTTGCCCATGATCCACGCGCTTCAGGCCAGAGGCATTCAGGTGGGTTTCGTCGCCCGGGGCGGCGTGCTGCGGCATCTCGCCGTCGAGGACGAAAGCACAACGATCGCACCCCTGCATCATGCCCCCTGGGCGCCTTGGGAGGTGCCAGCCGGTGCGCCCCCGCACCAGTCGTGGCTGGCGGGGGATTTCCTGGCCGCGCCGATGGGACCGGGGCCGGACGGGCTGCACGGGCTGCCTGCCAATGGCGACTGGCTTGTGGTGCCGGCTGGGTCCGGCACCCTGCGCGCGGTGCTGGAGGGCGCCGTCCTGGGTGCGACAGTGGTCAAGGAACTGTCGGTCAGCGACGACCACCCCTTCGTTTACCAGCGCCACCTGTTCATCGGTGGGAACGGCAGCCTTCCGGTATCAAACCATGCGATGATCGCGGTCCCGAACGGTGCCAGGCTAAGCTTCTCGCGCAAGCGCTGGTGGGAGACGCTGGCCGAACCGCTGGAGACGACCGGCGGCCGCTCGAAACTGGTCTACCCGCGCCGGGCCGAAGATGCGGCCGAGTTTCCCGCCGCAGACGGCGGAACGGTGAACCTGCACCGATACCCGTGGGGCGAAGCGCATGAGGATTTCGTGGCCGGGGTGGAAGACCCGGCCTCGCGCCTGGGTTGGACTGCCGTGGTTCGCCCGGCCGAAGGTGATCTGGTTCTGTCGCTGCGGAACCCCCGCGCCCTCCCCCTGACCATGCTGTGGCATTCGAACGGCGGGCGGGATTATGCGCCGTGGAATGGGCGGCACCGCGGCTGCCTCGGGGTAGAGGAAGGCGCTGTCCTGCATGTGCTTGGCCTGTCGTCGCGGGAAGATCCCGATCCGCTGACCGCCGCCGGCCAGCCCGCGCTGGTGACGCTGGACCCGCAGGGCACGGTCGAGGTGCGGCACATCCTGGGCGCGATCCGCTGGCCATCGGGTCAGTCGGTGGCGGGGGTGATGCTGGACGGCGACCTGCTGACCGTCACCGGCGACTGGGGCGCGGAACGCAAGGTGCCGATCCGGGGGGGATGGCTGGGGCTTGCCGCCGACCGGACGGCTGCCCCGCTGAGACCGGACTGGGATCTCTGACAGCCGGGCATCGGGAACCGCCGCGTTTTTCCGCGCCTACTCGGCAAACCCCGGCTTTTGGGCCCAGGCCCAGGCGTCGCCAATCATCTGGTGCAGTGTCGAATGCCGTGCATTCCATCCCAGTTCGGCCACCGCGCGGGTCGAGGACGACACCAGCGACGCCGCATCCCCCGGCCGCCGCTCGCCGATCAGCAGCGGCACTTCGCGGTTGGTGACCGCACGGCTGGCCTCGATCACCTCGCGCACGGAAAAGCCGCGCCCCGTTCCAAGGCAGAAGACAGCGTCACCCCGCCCGGCCAGAAGATACCGCAGACCCAGCACATGCGCTTCGGCAAGGTCGGTCACGTGCACATAGTCGCGCACGCAGGTGCCATCGGGCGTCGGATAGTCCGTGCCGTGCAGTGTCAGTGCCGGCCGCTTTCCCGCCACCGCCTCAAGCATCAGCGGAATCAGGTGGGTCTCCGGCCGGTGCTGTTCGCCGATCTCGCCTTCGGGATCCGCGCCCGCCACGTTGAAATAGCGGAAGATCACATGCCGGATCCCGAAGGCCCGACCGAAATCGCGCAGCATCCCCTCGATCGCCAACTTCGACCCGCCATAGGCATTGATCGGCATTTGCGGCGTCTCTTCGGTCAGAAGCACGCCGTCCTGATCGCCATAGGTCGCGCAGGTCGATGAAAAGACGAAGTGGCGCACGCCAGCGACCGCACAGGCCTCCAGCAGGTTCAGCGCGCCGCCCACATTCACACGCCAGTAGCGTGCCGGATCCTGCATCGACTCGCCCACAAGCGAAAGGGCTGCAAAATGCATTACCGCGACCGGGCGATGCTCGGCCAGCGCCGCGTCGATCGCCGCACGCTCCATCACGTCGCCGCAGACCAGCGGCCCCCATCTTACAGCCTCGGCCCAGCCGGTGGACAGATTGTCGAACGCAACGGGCGTGAAACCGGCGCGCGCCAGCGCCTTGCAGGCATGGGCCCCGATATAGCCCGCACCGCCCGTAACCAGCACCTTTTCGGTCATTGCCCCGGCCTTCGCGGTTACAGGAACAGGATGTCATCCGTCAGGAGTGATGCGTCGAAAACTCCCCGGATGTCCAGAGCGGACCCATGGCCCAAGTCAAAGACCAGGCCGTTCGATGTCACCATTGCTCCGGCGATGATCGCGTCGATCGCAGGGGGATCTCCATCCCACAAGCCAGCATCCAGCACGATCCTGTCCTGCCCGTCGGTGAAATCCATGATCACGTCCTGGCCGCCGGAGAATACGAAATGATCCACTCCCGCACCCCCGGTCAGCGTGTCGTTGCCACTGCCGCCGAAAAGCCAGTCATTGCCCGCGTCGCCGTTCAGAACGTCGTCGCCGTCACCGCCGACCAGCGTATCATTCCCGACCCCGCCGAAAAGGCTGTCGGCGCCGGCAGCGCTGTCCAGAAGATCGTTCCCGTTGCCTCCGTACAGCCGATCACCACCGCCATCGCCGTAAAGCAGGTCATGGCCATCCCCCCCGATCAGCGTGTCGTCGCCGTTGCCGCCGAAAAGCGTGTCGTTGCCGGCACGGCCGTCCAGAAGGTCGGCCCCCGCACCGCCGTAAAGCCGGTTCGCCGCCCCATCGCCCCGCAGCGTGTCGGCATGGGACGAACCCTCAAGCCCCTCGATCCCCACCAATACGTCGCCCTTCGCCTCGCCCGTGTTCGCCGAGGGCGTCGCCATGTCGACCAGAACACCAGAACCCGCATCCCCCCACGAGGCGATGTCGGACCCCGCGCCACCGTCCAGCCGATCCGCCCCGGCCCCGCCGAAAAGAACGTCGTCCCCCTCGCCGCCGTAAAGCACGTCGTTCCCGCCACCCCCGATCAGATGGTCCGAACCGCCCTCGCCGCGCAGCGTGTTCGCCCCCGCGTTCCCGGCGATCCGGTCGGCGAACCGTGTCCCGGTCACCGCCTCGATCCCGACCAGCACATGGCCCGCCGCCGCCCCCGCATTGCGCCTCGGATCGCCAAGGTCGATCTCTGCACCCGAATTCGCGCCGGCATAGCTGGCCAGGTCGATGCCCGCCCCACCCTCCAGCCATTGGGCGCCTGCCCCGGCCAACAGCGTGTCGTTGCCGTCGCCGCCAAAAAGGCGGTCGGCACCATCGCCCGCGTGAAGCAGATCGTTGCCCGCCCCGCCATACAGGCCGTCCGCGTCCGCCCCGCCGTAAAGCACATCGTTGCCCGCGCCGCCGTCCAGCACGTCCGACCCCGCCCCGCCATACAGCGTGTCGGCGCCATCCCCGCCCTCCAGCCGGTCGTCCCCGGCGCCGCCGTCCAGCCAGTCGTTGCCCGCCCCGCCGTACAGCGTGTCATCGCCTCCCCGCCCCTCGAGCCGGTCATTGCCCGCGCCCCCGATCAGCCCGTTCGCGCCGCCGTCGCCCAGAAGCGTGTCCGCCCCCGTGCCCCCGATCACGTTCTCGACCGAGATCAGCACCTTCGCCGCAGCTGCCCCCGTGTTCCGTGACGCATCCTCCAGATCGACCCGCAGGGCTGCGGTCGTGCCGGCCCAGCTTGCCCAGTCCGACCCCGCGCCGCCGTCCAGCACGTCAGACCCGGCCCCCCCGATCAGCGTGTCGTCGCCGTTGCCGCCGAAAAGCGTGTCGTTGCCGGCACGGCCGTCCAGAAGGTCGGCCCCCGCACCGCCGTAAAGCCGGTTCGCCGCCCCATCGCCCCGCAGCGTGTCGGCATGGGACGAACCCTCAAGCCCCTCGATCCCCACCAATACGTCGCCCTTCGCCTCGCCCGTGTTCGCCGAGGGCGTCGCCATGTCGACCAGAACACCAGAACCCGCATCCCCCCACGAGGCGATGTCGGACCCCGCGCCACCGTCCAGCCGATCCGCCCCGGCCCCGCCGAAAAGAACGTCGTCCCCCTCGCCGCCGTAAAGCACGTCGTTCCCGCCACCCCCGATCAGATGGTCCGAACCGGACCGGCCCTCGATTCGGTCATCGCCGTCAAGGCCAAGGAGGAAGTCACTCTCGTCACTGCCGAAGATCGTGTCAGCAAGGTTGGTGAACTCGAACGCCTCGATGGAAATGAAGACATCACCCTGCGCATTTCCGGTGGCCTGGCCTGCGTCCTTCAGATCAAAGCGCATGCCCGCTGCACTGTCGGCATAACTTGCCGTGTCGAAACCGCTGCCGCCATCCAGCCGGTCGGCCCCCGCACCACCCATAAGCGTGTCGTCACCATTGCCGCCGAAAAGGGTGTCGTTGCCCGCACGCCCGACAATCAGGTCGTTGCCGTCATTCCCCCAGATCCCGTTGGCCTGGGCATCGCCCCGCAGCGTATCGCCGTGGCGCGAGCCTTCAAGATCCTCCATCCCGACATAGCGGTCACCCGTGGCATCGCCCGTGTTGGCCTCGGGCGCTGCCATGTCGGCGACCAGTCCGCTGCCGGAGTCACGGTAGCTGATGCGATCACGTCCAGCGCCTCCGTCCAGCAGGTCCGCGCCAGGGCCGCCATAAAGCGTGTCGTTCCCGGCCCCGCCCCGGAGCGTGTCGTTCCCGGCCCCACCGGACAACCGGTCATCCCCCTCGGCCCCGTCCAGCAGATTGTCGGCTGCATTTCCCGTCAACGTGTCGCCGTAGCGCGAGCCGATAAGGCCTTCGATGCCGTGATAGATCTGCCCGGCGGCAAGGCCCCTGTTCTGGCCGGGGGCCTGAAGGTTGACCACCTGCCCTTCGCTCGCCTGCGACAGATCGATCATGTCCAGTCCGGCGCCGCCGTAGATCGTGTCGGCCCCCGGGGTGACGATGAACCGGTCGTCGCCATCGGTGCCGGACAGCAGGTCGCTTTGAACGGTGCCGGTGATCACTCCCTTGGGCGGAGCAGAGGACGGTGCGTGCCAGAGGCCGACGAAATCCGTCAGCCGGAACTGGCCTGGCGGGATCGGCTGACCGTTGGCCGAGCGGATTTCCAGCACCTCGTCGCCATGGATGACCAGAGCGCCCGTCGCGGTCGGGGTGATGGTCAGTGCGGCCAGCGAATGGATGCGCCCCCAGGCCGACAGGTCGATCCGGTCCATTCCGGGCTGGAAATCGGCGATGAGGTCCGGTGTGCCATCACGCGCCAGAACGAAAATGTCGGCCCCGGCACCGCCGTAAAGCGTATCGGATCCGCCTCCGTCCGACAGGATGTCGGCCCCGGCACCGCCGGACAGCAGATCGTCGCCGTCGCCGCCGAGCAGCATGTCACCTGCTGCCGAACCGGTCAGCGTGGCGGCCTCGGGCCCGGCCAACTGGATCGGGGCGAGCAGGCCGGGATCAAGTGTCAGGCGGGTGATGCCCGCCCCTTCGCCGGCGATGAACAGGTCGATCCTGCCGTCCACCACCCGGGCCGTCATCGCGGTGATGTTCTGCAAGGCAAGCCCGGGCACCTGCAACTGCTGGCCCACCATGACCAGCTGGCCATCGGGCAACATGGTCATCACGGTGATCCCACCATCACTGCCGCCGGCGAAAATGAACACGCGCCCATCGACGGTCAAGGTCGCGATGGACTGGACGGCGGCAAAGCGGGTGTCCAGCGTGTCGATCACATGATCGGCCACCCGCATTTCGCCGCCGGGTGCGATCTCGATGACGCTGATCGAGGAAGTTCCGGTCGAGGCGACGACCAGATAGGTGACCCCGGCCATCTCGATCACCCTGACCGCCGCAGGATCGGCGATGCCCAGACCCTGCGGCACGCCCAGCACCCTGGCTTGTCCAAGGGCGCCGTTTGCACCCAGGGGAAAGGTGCGGATGACATCGGCCTGAAGCG
The DNA here is from genome assembly GCF_004762095.1 of Tabrizicola caldifontis. Classification (GTDB taxonomy): domain Bacteria; phylum Pseudomonadota; class Alphaproteobacteria; order Rhodobacterales; family Rhodobacteraceae; genus Tabrizicola; species Tabrizicola caldifontis. The sequence goes on along the minus strand of NZ_SIJH01000005.1, from coordinate 83,495 downwards.
AAAGGCTGACCAGATGCATCTGCCCGCCCACGGTGACCACGGTCAAGCCTGAAATGTCGATGCCCGACTGCGTTCCCCCCAGCACACGGCTGCCGATCAGGGTCATGCTGCCATCCGGCGCGACGGAATAGGCGTGGATCGTGCTTTCGCCGCTGCGCGCGGCATAGAAGAAGGTATTGCCTGCGACCTGCACCACTGCCTGCGCGGACAGCGCGCCGCCCAGGCTGCCCGGAAGTTGCAATTGAGCGCCCAGCGCCCCTGTGCCGGTCAGGCCATGGGCCAGCACTCCTCCCGAATTCGTTCCGGTGACAACAAGATGCGGGGTTCCACCGACCATGAGCAGCTCCAGCCGGGCGGGTGCCGGAAGGGTACTGCCAGGCGCGATCTGCCGCTGGTCGACCAGGGTCATGGCCTGACCGATCTCCAACACCATCAGCCCACCGCCCGAGCGGGTTGCAGAGCACAGCAGAACCCTGCCGTCCCGCACCAGCAGTTCCATGTCGCTGATCCCCGAGACCAGATTCAGCGGTGCTGCAGTGAAAGTCTCGGCCACCTGAAACGCATACATCCCAGCCTCCGGCCCCGCGCACACCCGTTCGCACGGGACAAGGGATTGCCGGTCAATGGCTCACGCGCATGGTTCCATCCCGGCGCAATCCGGGCAATTCGACAGGGTTTTTCGCAAATACTACCAGTCCAGAGGCGACAGCCTGCTGCAGGTGCCGTCGGGGGCGGCGTGAAGGCCTGACCTAGCGGCCAACGCCGACATAGGCGGCAAAACCTGCCGCGCGCACTTCTGCCGGGTCGTAGACATTGCGCAGATCCGCCATCCGCGGCATCGTCATCTTGCGCGCAAGCCTTGCCAGATCGAGACCGCGGAATTCGTTCCATTCGGTCAGCAGCACCACCAGATCGGCACCGGTTGCTGCCTGGTAGGGATTGTCGACCCACTTCACACCGGGCAGCAACGCCTCTCCCTCGTGCTGGCCTTGGGGGTCGCAGACGCGCACCTTGGCCCCCGCCCCGACCAGCGCCGGAACGATGGTCAGCGACGGCGCATCGCGCATGTCGTCGGTGTTGGGCTTGAAGGTCACGCCAAGCACGGCAATCGTCCGGTCGCGCAAGGTTCCGTCGCAAAGATCGACGATCTTGTCGATCATACGCCGCTTCACCTCGTCATTGACCTTGATCACCGTCTCGACGATCTGCAACGGTACGGCAAAGTCCTGCCCCGTGCGGGCCAACGCCTTGGTATCCTTCGGAAAACAGCTGCCACCGTAGCCCGGCCCTGCGTGCAGGAACTTGTCGCCGATGCGACCGTCCATTCCCATGCCGCGCGCAACCGCCTTGACATCGGCGCCCACGCGCTCGCACAGGGCGGCGATCTCGTTGATGAAGGTGATCTTGGTGGCCAGGAAGGCATTGGCCGCATACTTGATCATCTCGGCGCTTTCGAGGTCGGTATAGACCACCGGGAAATCCCGCAGCGACAGCGGCCGGTAAAGTTCGGCCATGACCTTGCGCGCCTTCTCTGTCTCCACACCGATCACCACGCGGTCGGGGCGCATGAAGTCATCGATGGCGGCCCCCTCGCGCAGGAATTCCGGGTTCGAGGCAACGTCGAAATCTGCTCTCGGGTTGGCCTCGCGCACCACCTCGGCCACCTTGCGGTTGGTGCCGACCGGCACGGTGGACTTGGTCACCACCACCGCATAACCGGTCAGAGCCCGGCCGATTTCCGCCGCCGCCGCCATCACATAGCTGAGATCCGCATGGCCGTCGCCGCGCCGTGTGGGCGTGCCGACCGCGATGAAGACAGCCTCGGCCCCATCCACTGCAGCCGCCAGATCGGTCGTGAATGACAGCCGCCCCGCAGCGACGTTCTTGGCCAGCAGCGCATCTAGCCCGGGTTCGTAGATCGGCACCTCTCCCGCATGCAGCCGCGCGATCTTGCCCGCATCCTTGTCGACGCAGACCACTTCATGACCGAAGTCGGAAAAGCAGGCGCCAGACACAAGACCGACGTAACCCGTTCCGATCATTGCAATCCGCATCGGCTCTCTCTCCAGGTGACATGCATTCTGTCTATGCACGGCGACCCGACGTGTCAAATCCGGGAACGGGTCTGGCAGGTTCCTGGCTGGCCCGGGGATCCTGCCATGTCCCGGTTCACCGGCAGCCGCTCAAGGCTTCGGGAAACGCGCCTTCACAGCGGCCACTGCGGCAAGCCAGTCCTCGCGCCGGCATTCGTCGCGCTGCCATTTGAAGAACAACGGGTCCGCTTCTTCGCTGAGGGCCTCGCGCAGTGCCGCTTCGCGCTCAGCTTCCGCCACCTCTGCGGCAGCCTTCGCGCGGGCAAGCACCTCTTCTGCCGTGGGCTCGGCGATGGAAGGCGCGCTCCGCCTGACCCAGGTGCCATCGGGTGCCCGGCGATGCTCGGCCAGAAACGCCAGATCCCTGTCCATCGGTTCCGACCCTTCGCGCGGCTGGCTTCCGATCCAGCCGGGAATGCCATCTTCGGTAAAGACGACGTGCAGCATGTCTGCCTCCTCAATAATCCGTCTCGATGTAAAGGCTCATGACTGCCTGGCCGATGACCGACGACACCCCACCCACGCTGATGTAGCTCCACGGTGCGAGAAGCTGAGTCACTGGGGGAAGATCGGTTGTTACAGCACCGGTTGCCTCGGCCCCCGAAACCAGGTCTGTCACCGCGTAGTGCAGGATCTGCGTCGGTCCCGGCGGCGCGAACAACACAATCTCGTAGACGGCGGTCCGGTCCTGGCTTGGTTTCGGAAAGTCCGGGCCCAGGTCGATCTTCGTCGTCGTGCCTGTGGCGTCGTTGTGCAGGAACTGGATGGTCACGTCGGATGAATCGTAACCCATGCCGCACATGTTTGTCAGGGTCGAAGGATCGACGTCGCTAGGCGCGGAAACAGAACCCCGCATCCCGACAAAGGCACGGTGCGCCCCGTTCGCGACACCGGTCGCCGGCCCCCAGCGCCAGACCAGATGAAAGCCGCCCAGCCCAGCCGCCGTGCCACCAAGCCCCCACTGCAAGGCATTCGCCCGCACCCCCGCCACTGCCGTGGTCGAAGCGGTCGTCACCAGCCATTCGTGACGGCGCATGTAGCTATGCAGGTTTGTCGTGCCTACGCTGGCGGCCGTGGCCGTTCCCGCCGCCGCCGTCGCAATCCCCATGTTGGTAAGCGAACCCCCGTTTCCGGGCGGAAGGAATATCCCGATCTTGTTTCGCCCGAAATGCGGGCTGATGGTCGTGTCAAGCCCGCTCGCGCCAACGAAGGCGGGCATGATGCGCCCGCCGATCGATCGTCCGAACAGCTTCACCCCGCCTGGCGCCGGTGCCATCGGAGGCGCAATCGCCGGCAGGGACAGTTCGCTTCCTTCGATCCTGACATTGGCTGCGCCTGCAAACGACCCGCCGTCGTTCCACTGCACTGCCCCTGAACTGCCGCCCGGGCTGCCACCGGCACCACCCGGAGGCGCCGTCCAGGTTCCGTCGGCGCGCAGGAAGTTCGTCGTGCCCCCGCCCGAGGCAGGGACCAGGCCCTTGGTGCCGCTGGTGAAAGTATCCAGCAAGGCTGTCGCCTGCGCGCCGGTCAGATCCTCGGGATCGCCGGGCCCGGCCGAGAAACGGCCCTTGATCGTGCCTGTGGCCATTTCGGCCAGCTTGGCGTTGGTCACGGCATTGGCAGTAATCGTGGTCACCCCGTCTCCTGCGCTGGTCACGTCGCCGCTGTGGTTAGGGTGGGTATAGTTGTTTGCTCCGGTCGCAACACCGTCCAGCTTCGCCTTGTCCGCCGCCGACATGAAGCCTGCCGCGCCGGTCGTGGCCGTCGCGTGCAACGAACCTCCGGCGCGGTTACCGTGCGCCGTGTCGTTGAACCGACCCGCCGGCAATATGCCTGTGGCAAGATCGCTGGCCGAGCCACTGGTCGCCACGGCCGCCAGCCCGGTGATGCTGCTGGCCGGCTGCGTCCCGGTATGCGTGGCCCGGTCGCGCAGGGCCGCGTCGCTGGCATTGGCCGTGGCGCCATCGGCTATGTTCAGGATGCTGCGCGCCTGAACGGGCGTCAGCACCTCTGGCTCACCCTGGCCAGCGCTCGCGCGACCCAGAAAGCTATCGGCCGGGATCCCGGCCAGCTTCGACAGACCGACCGCACCCGCATCTATTGTCCAGACCGTGCCGCTGCCCGACACGGTGATGTCACCCTTGTCGCCATCGGCGATCCCCCCGCCACCAACAGCCACCGGAAGCGTCACCCCGGCCGAGCGAACCTTCACCTCGCCCGTGGACGTGTTCAGCCACAGCGTTCCGTCCGGGGGCGAGGCCGGATCGACCGCCTGCCCACCCAGGTGGAGAGGTTGCGGCAGCGTCACCTCGCCCGAAGCGGCATCCGCCGTCAGCGCCGTTGCCCAGGCGGAGCCGTCCAGACTGACCTTCACGCTGAAATCGTCGCTTCCCGCGGTCCCCATCTCGGCCCGGCCGGAAAAGGCTGTCTGGAACAGAAGACTGCACGTGTCGCCCTCTGCCGCCTTGTTCACCTTCAGCTGATGCCCGGAACCGGCATGGTTCAGCAGCGTCGCCGGGGCGGATACCGCCAGCCGGTTCACCGCATCCGCAGTCGCGGCGACCCCCAGCTGCGTCACTGTCAGCGGCCCATCCGAGGGTGCCTTCCACACCAGCCCGTCAAAGACAGCCGTCTGCCCCTCAGCCAGCACATGCGCCCGCCAACCCGGCAGGGGTTGGGTAAATTGCCAGCCGGTTTCCGAATACAGCGCAATCCGTCCCGCCTGCCCCGCCCAGTCGCCACTTGCCCCCGCCGCAACGATATGCCGGTCCCCCACCGAAGGAAGCTGCGGCGGCACCGTCCTTACCCGGTCGATCACGGCAAGCTGGACGATCAGATCCAGCGCCAAAAGCGCCTCGTTGTGGGTGACATGCTTCTGCGCCTGGGCCGGAAGAATCAGGGGCAGCGACAGGATCGTCGTATCGTCGGGCATTGAAACCTCCGCAGGATCGCCGTGGCCCGCGACCCTAGGAAAGGTTTCTCTACAACTGCTCACCACCCCGCGCGCAGCACCTTGCCCGTGCGCAACACTGGCGGCCCCGCCCCTCACCTCCCCCTCGTGGAGAGGAGAGGGGAAGGCGGGGGGGCTGCGTGCCTCTTACGGCACGGGCTGCGGCGGAATCCGGCCCCGCCGCGCCTCAGCCCAGGTGTTGAGGCTGACCGCCCCCACGATCAGCGCCCCGCCCAGGATCACGAACCCGTCCACCGCCTCGCCGAAAACCAGGGCACCCAGCAATGCCGCCCAAAGGATCTGCAGGAAGGTCACCGGCTGCGTCACCGCCAGCGGCGCTGCCCGGAAGGCCCGCGTCATGGTGTAATGTCCCAGCGTGGCCAGCGCCGCGACGCCCGCCAGCCAGGCCACCTGCACCGCGCTGACCGGCTGCCAGACCCACCAGGCGATCGGCGCCAGCCCCATAGCCACGGTCACCGAAAGCACGGCCACCACCACGCTGGCAGGGGCCATCGCGCTCAGCCGCTTGGCGAAAATGTAGCTAACCGCAAAGCAGACCGTTGCCGCCATTTGCGCCAGATGCCCTGGTGTAACCTCGCGCAGCCCCGGCCGCAGAACGACCAGCGCTCCGGCAAGGGCCACAAGCACCGAAACAATCCGCCCCCTTCCCAGCCCCTCGCCCAGAAGAAGCCCCGCGATGACCAGCACGATCACCGGGTTCAGGAAGCCGATCGCCGCCATTTCGGCCACTGGCACACGCGCCATGGCCCAGAACCAGAAGACCACTGCCGCGACATGCAGCGCGCCGCGCCACAGGAACAGCGGCCAGATGCCGGTGGGCAGCCGTGTCCCACGCATCGCAATCAGCGCGGGCGCCAGGAAGGCCAGCCCGAAGACAAAGCGAATGAAGGCCGACTGCGCCGCCGGCATGTCGGTGCCCAGATGCCGGACAATGCCGTTTACCCCCACGAAGGCCAGACCCGTGGCCAGCATCCACAGCGCCCCCTCAACGGGGCGGCCCAGATCGGTCGTAGCACGCATGGCGCGACCTCACCCGAGCCGAAGGGAAAAGGCAAGATGGTCACTGCGGCGCTCTGCCCGGAGCGCCCGGCCCGACGGCGGGCCAGGGCAGGTCGCAACCGGGTTTCCCTGCACACGATCGCAGTCTATCTCTGCGCCATGCTGACGCTGCCCCCCGCCCTCTCCGACTGGTTCGCCGCCCAGGGCTGGACGCTTCACTCCCACCAGCTTCAGATGGTGGAACAGGCGCACGAGCCTTCCACCCTTCTCATTGCGCCTACGGGCGGCGGCAAGACGCTGGCGGGGTTCCTGCCCACCCTCGCCGAACTGGGGGCCGATCCTCCGGCCGGTATTCACACCCTTTATGTTTCGCCCCTGAAGGCGCTGACCGCCGACATCCGCCGCAACCTGCGCACGCCGATCGAGGGTGCGGGCCTCAGGATCCGGGTCGAGGACCGCACCGGCGATACCGGCTACATCCAGCGCCGCCGCCAGCGTGCCGATCCGCCGCATATCCTGCTGACGACGCCGGAAAGCCTGGCCCTTCTGCTTTCCTACGAGGACGCCCCCCGCATCTTCGCCGGTCTGCAACGGGTGATCGTTGACGAAATTCATGCGCTTGCCGAATCGAAACGCGGCGACCAGCTCGTCCTGCAACTCGCCCGTCTCAAGTCGCTGAATCCGCAGCTTCGCCGCGTAGGGCTTTCCGCCACCGTCGAGAATCCGGCTGCCCTGGCGCGCTTCCTTGCACCCGAAACCACGATCCTGCAGGCTGACCCCGGCCCCGACCCCGACATCTCGATGCTGGAAACCGCAGCCCCCCCGCCGTGGTCGGGCGGCGGCGGCCGTTACGCCATACCCGCGATCCTCGACCAGATCCGGCGCCACCGCACCACGCTGATCTTCCACAACACCCGCGCCCAGGCAGAACTTTTCTTCCACGACCTCTGGCTTTCCAACACGGATGACCTTCCGATCGGCATTCACCACGGCTCGCTTTCCCGCGAAAGCCGCCAGCGTGTAGAACAGGCCATGGCCGCTGGCGCACTGCGCGCCGTCGTGTGCACCGGCTCGCTCGACCTCGGCATCGACTGGGGGGACGTGGACCTGGTTATCCAGGTCGGCGCGCCGAAGAACGTCAAGCGCCTTGTCCAGCGCATCGGCCGCGCCAACCACCGCTACAATGCGCCCTCCAAGGCACTTCTCGTCCCCGCCAACCGCTTCGAGGTGGTGGAATGCCAAGCCGCCCTTGACGCAGTCCGCGCCCGCACCCTGGACGGAGAACCGCGCGGCCCCGGCCCCCGCGACGTCCTCTGCCAGCACATCCTTGCAACCGCCTGCGCCGGCCCCTTCGACGCCGATTCCCTCTATGCCGAGGTCATCTCCACCGGCCCCTATGCCCTTTTGACCAGGGCGGAATTCGACGCTTGTCTCGATTTCGTCGCCACCGGAGGCTATGCGCTGCGGGCCTATGACCGCTGGCAGCGCCTGAAGCAAAGCGGTGGGAAATGGCAGCTGCGCGATCCCCGCGCCGCCGCGGTGATCCGCCAGAATCTTGGCACGATCATCGACATCGAGACGCTGAAGGTCCGCCTGCGCAATCATGGCACTCCCTTGGGCGAGGTCGAGGAATCCTTCGCCGCCACCCTGACCCCCGGCGACACCTTCCTGATCGGCGGCCAGATCGTCCGCTACGAGGGGCTGCGCGAGATGACTGTCGAGGTATCTAAGACACCAGGCCGCGATCCAAGGGTCGCAGTCTTCAACGGCACCAAGTTCGCAACATCCACCCTGCTCGCCGAACGCATCCTGGGCATCTTCCAGCAGGACAGCTGGCCCGATCTGCCCGCCCACACCGCATCGTGGCTGGCCAAGCAGCGCGAGGTCTCGCGCCTGCCCGATCCGCACTCTCTCCTCCTCGAAAGCTTCCCGCACGACGGCCGCGAACATCTGGTGATCTACGGCTTCGCCGGTCGCAACGCCCAGCAGACGCTCGGACTGCTTGTCACGAAACAGATGGAGAGGCAGGGCCTTGCCCCGCTCGGCTTCGTCGCGACCGACTATGCCACGCTGATCTGGGGCCTTGACCCGGTCACCGACCCGGCACCACTGTTCGATCTTGCCACGCTGCGCGACGGCCTGGACAGCTGGCTTGCCGGCAACGCCGTGATGAAGCGCACCTTCCGCGCGACCGCCATCATCGCCGGGCTTATCGAACGCAGCCACCAGGGCCGGCGCAAGACCGGGCGTCAGGCGACCTTCTCCTCCGATATTCTTTATGACACGCTGCGCCGCTACGATCCCGACCACCTCCTTTTGCAGATCACCCGGGAAGAGGCGCTGCGCGGCCTCATCGACTTTTCCCGCATCGAGGCCCTTCTGGCCCGCATCGGCCAGAATATCGACCTCCGCCGTCTTTCCCGCGTCACACCGCTGGCCGCCCCCCTGTTCTTCGAGCCGGGGCGCATTCCCGTTCATGGCGAGGGGCGCGACCGCCTGGCCAGCGCCCAGGCGCAGGCCCTGATGAAGGCTGCGGGCCTAGCCTGACCGATCCGCCTGCCCAAGTCCGGTCAGACCCCTAGGGCCGCCCTCGACACCACGCCTGGCGCCTCCGACTTCATGGCAAGATTGCGGCAAAGAGGTTCTTCGACGTGAAGCGCGCGCTCAGCGATTCGCAAGCTGCTATCGTTTGTGGTGCAGGAAAAAGCCACGTAACTACTTAAGATTGCATAGAGCCTTTCGATAGGCCAGACTTCATGCGAGATATCGCTTGCGGTCGATCGAATGTGTCCAAATGATGTCTAATTATGGCCTAACATTGACAAAAATGGGAATTCCTCGATAGTCGAGGATGCCAGTGAATGCAACGCCAGCAATAGCGCAAATGACGCGGTAAGGCATGGATTTGCATAGCTGCCCGTCCGTCGGGACAGCCGTCATCGACGTATGGTCTTGAATGGTCATTTACATTCGCGGCGATTTGAAGGGGGGGTTCAATGCGTGACTTCTTGGATACACCAGGCCATGGAAAGCGTGGTTTGCCGGGGCAGAAGGTAGTTGTGATCGCCGGCGGTGCCGGCTTTGTCGGATCGGCACTCTGCGCAAGGCTCATTTCTTCCGGCCAGTCAGTGATCTGTGTCGACAATCTCGTGACCGGATCGGCAGACAACATCGCGTCTCTGGCCAAGCATCCCCGCTTCCGCTTCATCCGTCAGGACATCATTTCGCCGCTGGCCATCTCGGGTCCGGTGGACGAAATCTACAACCTCGCCTGCCCGGCATCGCCGCCACGCTATCAGGCGAACCCGATCCACACCTTTCGCACCTCGATCGAGGGATCGCTCAACCTGCTGACCCTGGCCGAGCGCAAGGGCGCGCGGATCCTTCTGGCCTCGACGTCCGAGATCTATGGCGACCCCGAGATCTCGCCGCAGCCCGAAAGCTACAGGGGTTGCGTCAATACCGTCGGACCCAGGGCCTGCTATGACGAAGGCAAACGTGCGGCCGAGACGCTGTTCTGGGAATACGGCGCGCATCGCGGGCTCGAGACGCGGATCGCGCGCATCTTCAACACCTACGGCCCGCAGATGGATCCCGAGGACGGGCGCGTGGTGTCTAACTTCATCGTCCAGTCCCTGCGGGGCCAGCCGTTGACGGTATATGGCGACGGCTCGCAAACCCGCAGCTTCTGCTACGTGGACGATCTGGTGGAAGGGCTGATCCGGCTCATGGCAAGCGACGAGAAAATGCCCGTAAACCTAGGCAATCCCGGAGAGTTCACCATGCTGCAACTGGCCGAGCTGGTCCAGTCCAAGACCGGCCGCCGCACGCCCATCACCTTCCAGCCCCTGCCGCAGGACGACCCGCGCCAGCGCAGGCCCGACATCACCCGCGCCCGCGACGTCCTGGGCTGGGCGCCCACGGTGCCGCTGGACCGGGGCCTTGACAAGACGATCGCCTGGTTCGCCCAGCGCATCGGCGCCCCCATGCCTGGCAAGCCGGTTCTCGTGTCATGACCGCAGGGCCCGCCATCCTGGTCACTGGGGGCGCGGGCTTCATCGGCTCGCACACCTGCAAGGCACTGGCCCGGGCAGGGTTCCTGCCGGTAGCTTTCGACAACCTGTCGACCGGTCACCGCGACGCTGTCCGCTACGGCCCCTTCGTGGCAGGGGACGTGCGCGATGCAGGAGCGGTCGAGGTGGTCCTGCGCCAATACAGGGTGGAAGCCGTCATCCATTTCGCCGCATCGGCCTATGTCGGTGAAAGCATGATGAATCCCGGCCTCTATTACGACAACAATCTGGGCGGCATGATCGGCCTGATCTCGGGCTGTCACGCGGCCGGGCTAGACCGGATCGTCTTTTCCTCAAGCTGCGCCACCTATGGCGTGCCCGACCGGCTGCCTATCGCCGAGACGACGCCGCAGGTGCCGATCAATCCGTATGGTCGCACCAAACTGATCTGCGAACAGATGCTTGCCGACCACGCCGCCGCCCATGGTCTGCGCTATGCCGCGCTGCGCTACTTTAACGCGGCTGGCGCCGACCCCGAAGGCGAGCTGTTTGAACGGCACGAACCGGAAACCCACCTTCTGCCGCTGGCCCTGCGCGCGGCCACCGGGCAGGGGCCGGCACTTCAGGTCTATGGCACCGACTACCCCACGCCAGACGGCACCTGCATCCGCGACTACATCCACGTCTGCGATCTCGCTCGCGCCCATGTTCTGGCGCTGAGGCACCTTCTGGACGGGGGCGAGACGCTGCACCTTAACCTTGGCACCGGACAGGGCCTGTCGATCCGCCAGATCGTCGCCGGGATCGAGGCGATGACCGGTCGGCAGATGCCGGTGATCTGGGCGCCCCGCCGCCCTGGCGACCCGCCTGCTCTGGTCGCCGACCCGTCGGCCGCGCGCGACCGGCTGGGCTTTGTCGCGGAACGGTCGGATCTGACAACGCTTCTGACCGATGCCGCCCTTGTCTACGGGCTGCGCCATGCCGCGTGAGACGACCAACCCCTGGCTTGTCCCGCTTCTGTCGGTGCCCGAGCGCCGATGGCTGCAACTGCTGACTGGCCTGTGGATTGCAGCTGCCCTTTGGTTCTGGATCTGGTGGCTTGACCCCTCTCATGTCGATGGCAGCGCCGGCTGGGTCGGCTGGCTGAAATTCGGGATCGTGTCGCTGCTCATTGGCTGGATCACCTTCCTGCAGGCCTTCTTCCTGGCCTTCGCCCACCGTGCCGTCCGTTCGGCCGCGCCGGACCCGACGCATCTGGGTCTGCGGGTGGCAATGATCGTCACCAAGACCCCTTCCGAGCCCTTCGAGGTGGTGCGCCGCACGCTTGAGGCGATGCTGGCCCAGGACATCCCGCACGACACCTGGCTGGCCGACGAGAACCCCTCGCGCACCACGCTGGCCTGGTGCGCCGCAAGGGGGGTGCGCGTTTCGACAAGGCATGGCGTGAAGGATTATCACCGCCCCACCTGGCCACGCCGCACACGCTGCAAGGAAGGCAACCTCGCCTATTTCTATGATCACTGGGGCTATGCGAACTATGACGTGGTCTGCCAGCTTGACGCCGATCATGTGCCTCAGCCCGGCTATCTGCGCGAGATGCTGCGCCCCTTCGCCGACCCGGAGGTCGGCTATGTTTCGGCCCCGTCGATCTGCTCGTCCAATGCACCGCTGAACTGGGCGGCACGCACCCGACTGCACACCGAAGGCGGATTCCATGGCATCCTTCAGGCGGGCTATTCCAACGGCTTCGCCCCCATGTGCATTGGATCGCACTACGCGGTTCGCACCAAGGCGCTGCGGGAAGTCGGGGGCCTTGGCCCCGAACTGGCCGAGGATCATTCGACCACGATGATCCTGAACGCAGGCGGCTGGAAAGGCGTCCATGCGATCGACGCCATCGCGATCGGCGACGGGCCTGCGACCGTCGCCGACATGGTGACGCAGGAATTCCAGTGGTCGCGCAGTCTGGTCACGTTGCTCTTGCAGCACACGCCGCGCTACCTGCCCAGCCTGCCCCCGCGTCTGCGGGCGCAATTCCTTTTCTGTCAGCTGCTCTATCCCCTGATCGCGCTGACCTTCTGCGCCATGTATCTGCTGCCCATCGTGGCGGTGATCTTCGACATCCGCTATTCGGCGGTCACCTATCCCGATTATTTCGGGCATGTGCTGCCGATGATCTTCGTAATGCTGGCCATCGCATGGAGCTTGCACGGCATGGGCCATTTCCGCCCGGTCGATGCGTCGGTGATCAGCTGGGAGCGCATCCTCTTCCTCGCCCTGCAGTGGCCCTGGGTGCTGTGGGGATGTATCATGGCGATCCGCGACACGGTGACCGGCCGCTTCGTCGATTTCCGCATCACCCCCAAGGGCGAAGCATCGCGCCGCCGGCTGCCCACCGGGGTGCTTCTCGTCTATGCGGCACTTGCGATGGGCTGCATCCTGCCGGTCCTTTTCGGCCCGCGCCTGACCGAGGCGAAGGGCTTCTACCTGCTGACGCTGCTTTCGGGAACGCTCTATGTCTCGGTCGTTCTGGTGACGATCTGGCATCACCTTTCGGAAAACGGCTGGACCTTCTTCGGCACCCGCACGGATGCGGGGCTGCAGATGGCGATGACCGTCCTGCTTGTCGGCCTGACTTTCGCCGCCTATTCTTCACGCGCGGCCGAAGGTGCCTATGGCATCACCCAGGGCCTGGAACGCATCAAGCTGGTGCAGATGCAGACCCGGGTGGCCGGTGCAGGATCGGGGCAGGCCGGACTGGCCGACTATCGTTTCACTTTTGAATTGGTTCGACCCCCGTCGGGCCTCCACTGAGGAGAGACTGCGATGAATGGCACAAGAAAAGTTGCACTGGCCCTGAGTCTCTGCCTGCCCCTCGCCTTGCCAGGCGAGGCAGCACCACCCGGCGACCTGCCCTTCGGCGTCTACGATCCCGATGGGCAATTCCAGGCCGACACGCAGGTGACGATCGAACATGTCTTCCTGCCCTGGGAGGACGTGAACCTGTCCTCGCTTCTGGATGTCGACCAGTATGCCCTGGCCCGCAACCGCGCCCTTCTGATTACCATCGAGCCATGGACGTGGACCCGCAGCGAACGCAACACGGCCAGGTTCCTGCGAGACGGGATCCGGGCGGGATACTACGATGCCAACATGCGTAGCATCTGTTCGGTGATCGGCACGCTGCAAAGCCCAATCTCTGTCCGCTGGGGGCATGAAATGGACTATGACGAAGGCCATTTCATCTGGGCCGGCTGGCGCCCCGAGGACTATATTGCTGCCTACCGCCGCATGATCGACATCTGCCGGGACGAGGCGCCGAACATCAACGTTGTCTGGTCGCCACTGGGGCTGGAAAATGCGACCGAATACTATCCCGGTGACGATTATGTCGACATTGTGGGCATGTCGATCTTCGGACTGGAACCCTGGGAGGAGAAAGTCCTGGGAGGAGCGAAGACGTTCGAGGACTGGCTGACCGAACGCTATGATCGGCTCAAGGGCTTCGGCAAGCCGATCCTTGTGGCCGAGGTGGGCTATTCCGGCCGCGAAGCCTATGTAAACCTTTGGGAAAACCAGGTTCGCCAGACCCGGCCTAACATGCCTCTGCTGATTGGCTCGGTCTATTTCAACCAGCCCGAAGTCTACCCCTGGCGTGATGGCTTCGGACTGCCCGACTGGCGCGTGGACAAGCGCACCCTGCCGGACAATTCCTGAAATCGCCCATTTCCCGACCGATTTGGGCCAGAAAGACCGGCATGAATCCCTTGTTGACGTGCGGCGTTCGCGCCGCACCCATCAGGGGGATCGTGCGATGGCTAGAAAGCGCTTCGGGCTGGTCGCGGTGGCGGCAATAGCGGCATTGTCCGGCATGCCGGTTCTTGCGTCAGAGGACCGTTCCTCGCGTCCGTCCGTCCAGTTCGACTGGTTCGCCAACGCAGCAAGGCCGATTTCGAATGCCGAAGCCATCGCCCGCACCCGCGCGGCGATCATCAAGGCGCGGGGCCTTGCCAGGGGAGCAAGCTGGGTCTGCTCGCCGGCCGGTTCTGGCAAGAAGGCCACCTGCTACAGGGGCTGATTTCGGGCGCATTCCGAGCCCAAATCTGGTCCGGGGTTGTTCGCTTCCACCGTTCAGATTGCGCTGGCGGCTCCGCGCGGTCATTGTCATAGGATGATCCTGATCCCGGGCGTTCGCCCGTGAAACAGGCGTGTCACGACCGATGGTCCCTTGCAGCTTTTGGGGCGAAACCCTGCACCTGATGCCATCAGGGGCCATGTTCTGGCCCGCAAGTGGATTGCTTGCCGTTTCTGACCTGCATCTCGGCAGATCCGAACGCTTTGCACGCCGCAGCGGAGCGCTGTTGCCGCCGTATGAAACGCACGCGACTCTGGAAAAGCTCGACCGAGATATCGACGCCACGGGGGCCAGCACAGTCATCTGCCTTGGCGACAGCTTCGATGACCTTGCCGCCGCCAATGGCCTTGATGACACATACCGTCTCTGGCTTGCCCGGTTGATCGCCGGGCGCACCTGGATCTGGATCACCGGCAACCACGACCCCGGCCCGATCGAACTCGGCGGCTCTCACCGGTCCGAACTCGGTCTGCGGCCCTTCACCTTCCGCCACATTGCCGACCCGGCAGACCGGGCAGAGATATCGGGACACTACCACCCGAAAGCCCAGCTTGCCGGCCAGTGGCGCCCCTGTTTTCTGGTCGACTCGAGCCGGCTTATCCTGCCCGCCTACGGCACCTACACCGGAGGCCTGCGCTGCGATGATCCGGCGCTGGCCACCCTGATGGCGCAGGATGCACTGGCAGTCCTGACGGGCCCGCGCGTCCTTGCCATTCCGATGCCCAGGTAGGTGGCGTGCTGCCCAGCCTAAGCGGTCAGCCCTTCGGGCTCGGCCAGTCCATGCGCCCGGCAGCTGGCAGTCAGCGTGTTGGCCAGAAGGCAGGCAATGGTCATGGGCCCGACACCACCCGGCACCGGGGTGATCGCCCCCGCAACCTCTGCTGCGCTCGTGTAATGCACGTCGCCCACCAGGACACCCTTCCCATCGCGCTCGATCCGGTTGATGCCGACATCGATCACCGTAGCCCCCGGCTTCACCATGTCGCCGGTGATCATCTCTGGCCGGCCTACCGCCGCAACCAGGATGTCGGCGCGGCGGCAGACCTCGGCCAGGTTCTTCGTCCGGCTGTGCGCGATCGTCACTGTGCAGCTGTCACCCAGAAGAAGCTGCGCCATCGGCTTCCCGACGATGTTCGACCGGCCCACCACAACCGCCTCGAGCCCGGCAAGCTTGCCGTGGTGATCCCGCAGCATCATCAGGCATCCCAGTGGTGTGCAGGGCACCATCGCCTTCTGCCCGGTTCCCAGCAGCCCGACATTGGAAATGTGGAACCCGTCCACATCCTTCGCCGGATTGATCCGGTTGATGACCAATTCCGAGTTCAGATGCCCCGGCAGCGGCAGTTGCACCAGAATTCCGTGCACCTTCGGGTCCGCGTTCAACCGGTCGATCAGTGCCAGAAGGTCGGCTTCCGATGTCTCGGCCGGCAGGCGATGCTCGAAGCTTGCCATCCCGACCTCGATCGTCGAGGCATGCTTGTTCCTGACATAGACCTTCGAGGCCGGATCCTCGCCCACCAGCACCACGGCAAGACCTGGCTGGATCCCGTTCTCCTCCTTCAGCCGTGCCACATGTTCCGCGACCTGCGCCCGCACCCGTGCCGCAAAGGCCTTGCCGTCTATCACCCTGGCCGTCATCGCCATCCCTCCCCCTAGACCGCCGCCGCAAAGGCAGTGCGGTAATGTTCCATCTGCAGCTGCGTCGCCAGCACCGCGTTCTTCATCAGGATCGCCACGGTCACCGGCCCCACCCCGCCGGGGACCGGCGTGATCCATCCCGCTACCTCGGCGCAACTGGCAAAATCCGCATCTCCCACAGTGCGGCCGTCAACACGGTTGATGCCTATGTCGATCAGCGCCGCGCCGGGTTTCAGCATCTCGCCGCGCACCAGGCCGGGCTTGCCTACCGCCACAAAGACGGCATCCGCCGCCCGGCTGTGCACCGCGACCTGGCGCGTCATGTGGTGGCAGACCGTGACCGTAGCCCCCAGCCCCATCATCAGGAAGGCGATGGGCTTGCCCACGATTTCGGAATGCCCGATCACGCAGACATCCAGCCCTTCCATCCTCAGCGGCAGGGTCTTCAGGATCTCGACCGCGGCGACTGCGGTGCAAGGGCCCAGCACCAGATCGTTGTACACGATATTGCCGATCGAGGCGGGATGCATACCCTCGACATCCTTCAGGGGATGTACGGCCTTCTGCAACGCCTTCACCGGGATGTGCGAAGGCAGCGGCCGCTGGATGATGATCCCGTTCACCCTCGGATCCGCGTTCAGACCTGCCAGCACGCCCTGCAATTGCTCCAGGCTGATCGTCTCGGGATAGTTCCGCGCCTCGAATCCAACGCCCGAGGCTTCGGCCGACTTCTGCTGGTTGCGGACGTAAAGCTCTGCCGCTGCCACATCGCCGACCGAAATCGACACCAGCCGCGGCGTCCAGCCCAGTGCCGTCAGCCGTGCGGCCTCAGCCCGCGTTTCCTCACGCATTCGGGCCGCAATGGCCTTGCCGTCAATCAGCGTGGCAGGCATCCCGCGCTCATCCCTTCCTCAGACTGTCCGGTCCAAGCTTGCTTTCCTCGCGCGCGATCGACCAGTCGATCAGCCGTCGCCAAAGCTTTTCCACCAGATCGGGCGGCAGCCCGTAGGTGGCAGCATGGCGGCGGACGTTCCGTACCACTTCCTCGACGCGGGCCTCGATCCGGGCAGGCAGGTCGGCCTCTGCCTTGATCTCGGCCGCGCGGTCGATATAGGCCGCCCGCTCTGCAAAGAGCCGGACGATATCCTCGTCCAGCCGGTCGATCTCAGCCCGGATATGGGCCATTGTCGTGCAGTCTGCGGGCTTTCGCATCGTCGTCTCCCTGGGCGAGGCACCCCCGAGATAAGGGGATGCCCCGCCATAGGCAATGCGACCGCTTAGAACAGGCCCTCGACCTGGCCCTGTTCGTTCAGGCGGATCACCTCGGCGCTCGGCACCTTGGGCAGGCCCGGCATGGTCATGATCTCGCCGCAGATCACCACGATGAAGCCCGCGCCGGCCGACAGTCGCACCTCGCGCACTGGGACCGAATGGCCTGTCGGCGCGCCGCGCAGGTTGGGGTCGGTCGAGAAGCTGTATTGCGTCTTGGCCATGCAGATCGGCAGGTGACCATAGCCCGCGGCCTCCCAGGCCTTCAGCTGGTCGCGGATCGACTTGTCGGCCAGCACCTCGTCGGCGTGGTAGATGCGCTTGGCGATGGTCTCGATCTTCTGGAACAGGCCCATCTCGTCGGGATAAAGCGGCGCGAAGGTCGAGGCGCCGCTTTCGGCAAGCTTGACCACGGCGCGCGCCAGATCCTCGATCCCGGCAGAGCCCTGCGCCCAGTGCTTGCACAGAACCGCCTCGGCGCCCTGTTCGGCGACATAGGCCTTCACCGCCGCGATTTCGGCATCCGTGTCGCTGTAGAAGTGGTTGATCGCCACGACGACCGGCACGCCGAAGCTCTTGACGTTGGCGATGTGGCGGCCGAGGTTCGGACAGCCCTTCTTCACTGCCTCGACATTCTCGGCGCCGAGATCGGCCTTGGCCACGCCGCCGTTCATCTTCATCGCGCGGACCGTGGCCACGATCACCGCAGCGGCGGGTTTCAGTCCGGCCTTGCGGCACTTGATGTCAAAGAACTTCTCGGCCCCGAGGTCGGCGCCGAAGCCCGCCTCGGTCACGACGTACTCGCCCAGCTTCAGCGCCGTCTTCGTGGCGATGACGCTGTTGCAGCCATGCGCGATGTTGGCGAAGGGGCCGCCGTGGACGAAGGCGGGGTTGTTTTCCAGCGTCTGCACCAAGTTCGGCTGCATCGCGTCCTTCAGAAGCACCGTCATCGCGCCGTCGGCCTTGAGGTCGCGGCAGTAGATCGGCTTCTTGTCGCGGGTATAGGCCACCACGATGTCGCCCAGACGCTTCTGCAGATCTTCCAGGTCGTTGGCGAGGCACAGGATAGCCATGACTTCCGAGGCGACCGTGATGTCGAACCCGGTCTGACGCGGGAAGCCGTTCGATACCCCGCCGAGGCTGACCACGATGTCGCGCAGCGCGCGGTCGTTCATGTCCATCACCCGGCGCCAGACCACGCGGCGCTCGTCGATGCCAAGTTCGTTGCCCCAGTAGATGTGGTTGTCGATCATGGCCGCCAGCAGGTTGTGGGCCGAGGTGATCGCATGGAAGTCACCCGTGAAGTGAAGGTTCATTTCCTCCATCGGCACGACCTGGGCCATGCCGCCGCCCGCCGCGCCGCCCTTCATCCCGAAGTTCGGGCCCAGGGACGCCTCGCGGATGCAGATCACCGCCTTCTTGCCGATCCGGTTCAGCCCGTCGCCCAGGCCCACCGTGGTCGTGGTCTTGCCCTCACCCGCCGGCGTCGGGTTGATCGCGGTGACGAGGATCAGCTTGCCGTCGGGCTTGCCGGCCAGGCTCTTGATGAACTCCTGGCTGACCTTGGCCTTGTCATGGCCGTAGGGCAACAGATGCTCGGCCGGGATGCCAAGCTTTGCCCCGATCTCCATGATCGGCTTCTTCTTCGCTTCGCGCGCAATTTCGATGTCGGTCTTGAAGGCCATGTCGCGTCTCCCACGGGGCAGGTTGTTCCGTTTGCGACGTGATACCGGGCGAAACGGCGATGCCTAGGCCGGTTTCCGACCTGAAAACCGCGAAATTCGCCCTGACCTGTTTCCCATAAGAAACCACGGCACCAAAGCCGGAAAATTCGGCTGTATCTGCCCATCTTCTGTGCGCAAACATCCCGCCGGGTGTCTGGGGGCTGCGCCCGCCCAGGGCCAGCCGGATCACCCGCGCCAGGGCCTTTGGGCCGGAACGTGCAACCGCAGCTCGTCGCCCAGCCGCAGGATCCCTTCGCGCTCGACCCAGGCCGTCACGCCCCGCTTGCCCGCGGCGGCTGCCTTGAACGCCTTGCCCTGCCCGGGCAATGCCCTGTCGATGGTCACCGCCGGCTCCTGACAAGGCAGGTTCTCCATGTCCACGACCAGCGTCACCCCGTCCGGCCCCTGCAACCGGCTCGACGGCGGGACATGGGTGAAATCCGGGATGCCCTCGACCACCAGAGAGGCGCCGACCCAGGCGTAATCCATCGCGCACAGCCCCATGTCGCGGGCGACCTCGGCCATTTCCTCGGCACTGACCACGCAAAGCTGCCGGACATTCCTGATCTCGGTGCCCTTCGGATGCTGCTTCACGACCCGGCTGCACGACGGCCGCGTCAGACCGGAATGCACCTCGCCCGCAAAGCCCGAGAAACTCAGCGGCATTTCCATCAGCGGCTGTGCGGTGATCACTAGCTTTTCCACCGGCACAGGCTGATAACCCAGCCAGACGACACGGGCCACATGGTCGGTCGGGATCAGGGCAGGCATCGCCTCTCCTCTTCTACAGCCATTTCTTCCAGCGAAAGATCAGCCAGGGCACCAGTGCCGAAAGAACCATCAACCCCAGCGCCATCGGATAGCCCCAGGTCCAGGACAGTTCCGGCATGTGCTCGAAGTTCATCCCGTAGATGCTGGCAATCAGCGTCGGCGGCAGGAATACGAAGGCAACGACCGAAAAGATCTTTATCACGTCCGACTGACGGATGCTGATCACCCCCAGCGTCGCATCCAGCAGGAAGCGGACCTTCTCGGCCTGCGCGCCAACCACTTCGTGCAGGCTGCGGATGTCCTGCAACAGGGTCTTGGCCCGGGTGCGCGTCGCCTGCCCCATGCGCAACGGTGAATGCGCTTCCTTGTCCACCGTCAGATAGCCCACCAGCCGCACAAGAGTACCCAGGCTTTCACTTGCCTTGGCGTTCACGTCCTCGGCCAGACCGATCCTGCGCAGCAGGTCAGACAGGTCCTCGCCGTTCGCGGCACCCCGGTCGGGCGCGAACAGTTGCCGCGACAGACCATCAAGCCGCCGTGCCTCGGCCTCCAGGATGTCGGCCAGCCGGTCCACCACCGCCTCCAGCAATCCCAGCAACGCATCGACCCCGCATTTCAGCGGCGTGTCGTGCCGCGAGGCCCAGTCAGCGAAAGAGTCGAAAGACCCCGGATGATGGTAATGCACGCTGACCAGCCTGTCGGGCAGCACAACGAAGGTGACCGGGCCAATCTCGATTGCCCGGGCGGCATCGGTGGCCACCACCTGCGCCGTCAGGAACAGCGCCCCGTCCTCGCGGTAGATCCGGGACGAGACCTCGATCTCCTGCATGTCCTCGCGCGTGGGAATGTCGATGCCAAGGGCCGCTTCGACCGCATCCTCTTCCGCTACGGTCGGCGCTCTCAGGTCGATCCAGATGGCATCGCGCAGATGCTCGCGCGTCAGGTCCATTCGCACCAGCCGGTCTTCTGCTGTCCTGTGTGCCGCGATCACGCCCTTGCCTCCGTCTGCGGGTGGCACAGGGTAACGGCTGTCCCGCCCATGCAAAAGGCCCCGCCGAAGCGGGGCCTTACGTTGTCACATTCCGTCACAAGGGCGCTGGCTCGGGCTCGGGACCGGGCTTCGCGCCGCGGCCGCGCGTCTTGGGAATCGCCGCAACCGAGGCCCCGCCGCCACCGCTCGGCGCCGGCTTGTCGGCATCGTCGTCGCCACCCAGGGGCTCTCCGGCAATCACCTTGCGGATCTCGTCGCCGGTAAGCGTCTCATACTCCAGCAAACCCTTGGCCAGACGCTCGAAATCCTCGTGGCGCTCCAGCAGGATGCGCCGCGCGGTCTCGTAGCCCTCGTCGATCAGGGCCTTCACCTCGGCCTCGATCAGCTGCTTGGTCTGCGCGCTGACCGAGAAGCCTGCCGTGTTGCCCTGATAGCCCTCGTGCGCCTCCGAGTAATCGACATTGCCGATCTTGTCGGACATGCCCCAACGCATGACCATGGCGCGCGCCAGGCTCGAGGCCTGCTGGATGTCGCCCACGGGCCCAGAGGACACGCCCTCTTCGCCATACTTGATGATCTCGGCCGCCTTGCCCGCCATGGTCATGGCGATGCGCTGCTTCGCCTCGTCCTTGTGCATCTGAAGCCGGTCCATCTCGGGCAGGCTGACCACCATCCCCAAGGCGCCGCCGCGCGGGATGATCGTCGCCTTGTAGACGGGATCACACTTAGGCAGCGTCAGACCGACGATGGCATGGCCGGCCTCGTGATAGGCGGTCTTTTCCTTCTGGTCGTCGGTCAGCACCATCGACCGGCGCTCTGCGCCCATCATCACCTTGTCCTTGGCGCGCTCGAAATCATCCATCGTGACGAAACGGCGGCCGACCCGCGCGGCCATGAGCGCGGCCTCGTTCACCAGGTTCATCAGGTCGGCCCCCGAAAAGCCGGGCGAGCCGCGCGCGATCGTCCGCAGGTCCACATCCGGACCCAGCGGCACCTTGCGGGCATGGACCGACAGGATCTTCTCGCGTCCCTTGATATCGGGGTTCGGCACATGGATCTGCCGGTCGAACCTGCCAGGGCGCAGAAGCGCGGGGTCCAGCACGTCCTTGCGGTTGGTGGCTGCGACGATGATGACACCCTCATTCGCCTCGAACCCGTCCATTTCCACCAGAAGCTGGTTCAGCGTCTGCTCGCGTTCGTCGTTGCCGCCCCCGATGCCCACGCCCCTCGCGCGGCCCACGGCGTCGATCTCGTCAATGAAGACGATGCAGGGGGCGTTCTTCTTGGCCTGCTCGAACATGTCGCGCACACGGCTGGCGCCGACGCCTACGAACATCTCCACGAAGTCCGAGCCAGAGATGGTGAAGAACGGCACGCCCGCCTCGCCCGCGATAGCACGGGCCAGAAGCGTCTTGCCGGTGCCCGGAGGGCCGACCAGCAGCGCGCCCTTCGGGATCTTGCCGCCCAGGCGGCTGAACTTCTGCGGGTTGCGCAGGAATTCGACGATCTCCTCAAGCTCCTCCTTGGCCTCGTCGATGCCGGCCACGTCGTCGAAGGTGACGCGACCCTGCTTTTCCGTCAAAAGCTTCGCGCGCGACTTGCCAAAGCCCATCGCGCCGCCGCGTCCCCCGCCCTGCATCCGGTTCATGAAGAACAGCCATATGCCGATCAGCACGATGAAGGGCAGCCACAGCGACAGAAGCGACATGAAGCCCGACTGCGCCTGCGGTTCGGCGGTGACTTCCACGCCCTTGGCGATCAGGTCTCGGGTCAGCGTGTCGGTCAGGATCTCACCCTGCGGACGGATCGTGACATAGGTGTTGCCGTCCTTCGCGCGGACCACCACCCGCTCTCCGT
The DNA here is from genome assembly GCF_004762095.1 of Tabrizicola caldifontis. Taxonomy (GTDB): domain Bacteria; phylum Pseudomonadota; class Alphaproteobacteria; order Rhodobacterales; family Rhodobacteraceae; genus Tabrizicola; species Tabrizicola caldifontis. The sequence continues at coordinate 61,034 of NZ_SIJH01000005.1, read as the reverse complement.
CCAGCACGACGCTTGAAACCTGCCCGTCCTCCACGCGGTTGATGAATTCCGAATAGCTGAGCGACCGTGACGACATCGTGGCCGTGTTGCCGGAAAACAGCTGGAACAGCGCCATGACCAGGATCAGCAGAACGACCCAGAACGCTATGTTGCGTGCATTGCCCACAAGGCATCTCCTCAATTGTCCGCGGGGCCCGGAACGGGCGCGGACCGTCTTTGTGCCCAAGATAAGCTTTTGCCGCCCGTGTTCAATCGCAGAGTCCGAAAAGGCCCTCGGGTGCGTCAAGACGTGCCGACCAGCCGTTCGGCCAGCCCGCAAGCGGTGCGGAATGCAGCACGTCGCCACGCCAGACGGCCGGCGTCACCGCCAGCACCTCACGCGGCAGACCGGTCGCCCGCCAGCCGGGCACCTGCCGCAACCCTTCGCCGCCCAGGGAGCGCACCTCGCCCTCGGGGCCCGTCACCTGCCAACGCCCGTCCCAGACCTCACCCACGGCAACCGGCCTGCCCAGAACCCGTGCCTCGCGGCACAGCCAGCCCCGCGTGAAACGTACCCCGGCCAGTGTCGCCGCGCGCCCTGCCCGCATGGCGCCAGCGAAACGTGCCAGATCGGCCGCGCGGGGCGCGTAATCCGCTCCGTTCAGCCATCGCAGGGCGGCCACCAGCACCTGGCGCTGCACCTCCTCCGGCTCCTCCCAAAGCCCCAGCCCGACCTGCAAGGCCCCGGCCTCGACCCGCAGATGTGCGGCTGCCGCGCGCACCTGCACCGCCAGCGCCGCCTGCACCTGAGCCAGATGGCCCGCCACCCCCGCCAGACCCTCAGCCGTGATCCCGAGCGGCGCCAGAGCCGCCAGCACCGCCCGTGCCCTGACCCGCTGGAACCGGTTGTTCTCGTTGGTCGGATCGTCGATCCAGGCAATCCCTTGCGCTGAGAGCCAGTCGCGCAGCTCTGCGCGTCCTGCGTCCAGAAGGGGACGGTGGAAGGTGACCCCCTGCTCGGCCCAGATGCGCCGCATTCCCGACAGGCCGGCGATTCCCGCCTGCCGGGCAAGCCCCATCAGAAAGGTCTCGGCCTGATCGTCGCGGGTATGGCCAAGTGCGACATGGGCAATCCCTGCGCCCCGCGCCCAGTCGGCGATCAGTGCCATACGTGCGCGCCGCGCCGCATCCATCAGATTGCCCTGTATCTCACCATGCGTCCAGACCCGCACCTCATGGGCCACGCCAAGCGCCGTGCAATCACGCCCCACCGCTGCCGCCTCGGCGGCGCTTTCGGGGCGCAGGCCATGATCCACTGTCACCGCGCGCACCCTGAACCCCGCCCGCAGCGCCAGATGCAGAAGGGCGGTGGAATCCCCACCGCCCGACAGCGCAATGCCGATGGTCTGGCCCTCGGGCAACCGCTCGCGGATCAGCCCGATCAGCCGCTCCGTCCTTACCGGCACCCCAGCCCCTGCATTGCCACGCTGGCCTGCGAAGCCTGGATGCTGCCCGGAAACTCGATCCCGACCGCTGCAAGCGTCTGGCATCCGGCGTCGACCTGGCCCAGCGCGCCCAGCGCCTCGCCCAGCTTCAGCACCGAATCCGCGGCGAAGGTTCCGGTCGGGTTCGCGGTGTATGCGTCCAGGTAGGCCCGCGCGGCAGCCGAAGTCTCGCCCAGGCGGCTTAGCGCCTCGCCGCGCAGGAACATCGCCTCCTGAGTCAGCGGCCCGCCAGGATAGGATTGGGCAAAGGTCTCAAAGAGCGTTGCAGCACCGCGAAAGTCACCTTGACCGAGCACCTCCTTGGCCCGGTCGAAGTCCGCCTGTTCGCTGACGGCAAGCTCTGCCCCACCCGTTCCCGTGCTGACCCCGGGGTTCACCACGGCCGGTGCCGCCACCGCAGCGCCCGTGTCTCCCCCAAGGGTCGGCGTCGCGCCAAGGTTGCCCGGATCGCAGCCCGGCGTCACCTCGCACAGCCGGTATTCGATGTCACCGATCCGGTTGGTGCCATCCGCCACCACCCGGTTCACGCGCAGTTCCACCTCTTCGGCCCGTGCGGTCAGCCGGGCTAGCGTCGCCTCGATCGCGTCCATCCGCGACAGCGCATCACCGCCCGCTGCCCCGCTGGTCATCGCGCCGGTGGTCACCAGCTCGGCCTTGAGCGCGTTGAATTCGGCCGCGAGCATTGCCAGCTCCGCCCGGATGTCGGCCAACGTCTGCGTCCGGTCCTGGGCATGGCCCAGGACCGGCAGCAGCGAAAGGAACAGGACCAGAGCGAAGCGCATCGCTTACATGCCCGCCCCGGCCGACAGCACCGTGACGGCGCGGCGGTTCTGCGAATAGCAGGATTCGTCCGAACACACGGCAATCGGACGCTCCTTGCCGTAGCTGATCGTGCGCAGGCGGCTGGCCGGCACACCCTGGCTGATCAGGAAGTTCTGCACCGCCGCCGCGCGCCGCGCGCCCAGCGCCAGGTTGTATTCACGCGTGCCCTGTTCGTCGGCATGGCCCTCGATGATCGCGGCATAGCCGGTGTTGGTCAGCAGCCACTGTGCCTGCGCCGTCAGGATCTGCCTCGCTTCGGGGCTCAGCGTGGACTGGTCCACCGCGAACAGCACGCGGTCACCGACACGCTGGTTGAAATAGGCGATCGAGGACGGGTTGTTCGGATCACCCAGACCCGTGGTGTCGATCCCGCCCATGCCGCCCGGGCCGCCAGCGCCACCGGGGCCGCCGGAACCGTAACGGTCGGGGTTCTTGCAGGCGGCAAGTGCCAGCGCGGCGACAAGCAGCAGGGATTTCACGGCAAGGGTCATGGAGGTCATCCTTCTTGTTGGCTCGATTGTGGCCACAGTATCAGGTTTGCGCCGCCGTGGGAATCCGGCGGCGCGGCACGTTTCAGGGCAAAAGCGGCGACCAGGCCGGATCGCTGGCCGGGCCGTCGGTCGGGATTTGCTTCAGGTTCCGTCCGGTGATGTCCACCGACCACAGCGTGGCCTGCCCGCCTGCGCCGCTGGTTTCACGGGTGAACATGATCACCCGCCCGTTCGGCGCCCAGGTCGGGCCCTCGTCCAGGAAGCTGGCCGTCAGCAGGCGCTCTTCGCTGCCGTCGGTGCGCATCACGCCGATGTGGAAGCGGCCCTGATGCTGCTTGGTGAAGGCGATCAGGTCGCCGCGCGGCGACCAGACCGGGGTGCCATAGCGCCCCTGCCCGCCTGAAATCCGCACGCCTTCGCCGCCGCTGGCCGGCATGATGTAAAGCTGCGGCGTGCCTGTCCGGTCGGACTCGAACACGATGCGGCTGCCATCGGGGCTGAAGCTTGGCGCCGTCTCGATCGAGGGGGCATTCGTCAGCTGCCGCAAGGCGCCGCTGCCCACGTCCAGTGCATATATGTCGGTATTGCCACCGCGTTCCAGACTGAAGACGATGGTGCGCCCATCGGGGCTGAAGCGGGGGGCAAAGGTCATCGTGCCCGGCTGTTCTTCCAGCGTCTGGCGGCGCAGCGTGGCAACGTCCATCAGGGTGATCCGGGGGAAACCGGTCTCGTAGCTGGTGTAAAGGATGCGGTCACCGGTGGGCGAGAAACGCGGGGCCAGCACGATGCTGCTGCTGTCCGTCAGATACTGGACGTTCGCGCCATCGTAATCCATCACTGCCAGCCGCTTGAGCCGCTGGTTCTTCGGCCCCGACTCGCTGACGAACACCACCCGGCTGTCGAAATAGCCGCCCTCGCCTGTGATCTTGGAATAGACGACATCGGCAACCTTGTGCGCCATGCGCCGCCAGCCCTGGGTCGTGCCCGCAAATTGCAACGCCGCACCCTCCAGCGTGGTGCCGTTGAACACGTCATAGGCCCGGAACTTCACCGTGATCCGGTCGCCCGCGACCGAAACCGCGCCCGTCACCAGAACCTGGGCATTGATGGCCTTCCAGTCCTCGAAGGCGATCCCGCCGTCGAAACTGGTGATCCGGCTGATGTAGGCCTCTTCGCCGATGTTGCGGAAGAAGCCCGTCCCGGTCAGGTCGGAAATCACCACTCGCGTGATGTCGCGCGCATACTGCCCTGCGCCGCCCTCGTCGATGAAGGTGGGCACCGCGATCGGCATCGGCTCGATCACGCCGGGACCGATCACGATGCGCGGCGGTGCGTTCTGCGCCATGGCCGGGTCCGCGACCGGGGCCGCAAGGACCGTCACGCCAAGGACCAGCGCAAACAGGGTTCGGAAGGCAGTTCTCATGGGTGCTGTCATCGGCCTCATGCTCCGTTTCTCGTGTCGTTGCCCGCGATCATGCGGGAGAAGTGGGACGTCTGGGCGACATTTCAGTGCTTCTGACGATCATCTGAACCGCATCCCGTTGGCATCGAAGACCAGATCCAGCACGCGCCAGGTGTCGTACTTGTCCGGCGGCAGCGGTATGCCGCCTTCGCTGTGGGTCCGGTTCACCGCCCGCCGCGCGATCTGGAACAGGTTGTCGATCGCCGCCTGGTTCGGACCATTCGACTCGATGAGCTGGAAATCTGTGGGGCGACCGTCCGGCCCGAAGGTCACCCGGATCACCACCATGCTGCGCAGGACCTCGGTCGACGCAGCGCCAAGGTTCCAGCGCCGCGCGATGGCGCTGGAGATGTCGCCCATCTCGCCCCCGGTCAGCGGTGGCCCCTGGGGACGGTTCTGCCCGCCGGTGGGCGCCGGCGTCGGCGCCGGTTCCGAGGCCGCCTCGGCCAGGAGCGCCGCGATCGCATCCTCGGTTGCCTGGTTGTCGACCGGCTGTTCCTGCGGCGTCTCGCGCGGTGGCGCGGCGGCCGCCACCTCCGGCTCGGGCTGCGGGGGCGCAAGACGCTCGGGCTTGGCGCGAGGCCGGATCGAGGTGGTCATACCCGTCGCCGCCGTCTGGTCGCGATTCGCCTCGGTCAGCAGAACGTCGCCGGTTACCTCGGGCGCGGTTTCCTCGGCAGGGGTTTCCTGCACGACCTCGGCCTCGGCCGGCTGGTCGCTGACGGCGGGCGTCGGCGTGTCCGAAGTCGGCACCTCCGGCTGCACCTCGACCGGGCTTGGCGCCACGATCTCGGCCGCACGCGGCGCGGGCTGGATCTCGGTCGAGGGCGAGGGCAGCGGCTGCTCCACTTCAGCCTGCACGGCATCGCTGGGGGCAGGCTCTGGTTCCGGCTCTGGCACGGGTTCGGGCGCCGGCTGCGGGGCAGGCTCCGGGGCAGGCGGGGGTGCGGGTTCGGGCTCTGGCGCCGGCTGCGGATCGGGCCGTGCCTGCGGTCGCACCGGGGCCGGCTCTTCCACGGGATCTGGCGTCGCCGCTGCCTGAAGGGCCGCAAATTCGGCGCTGGTCAGGATCGAGACCTGCGTCGCAATGATCTCTTCGGCGGGTTTCGGCGCGAACAGCCAATCCCCGACCAGGACCCAGAGGATCACCCCTGCATGTCCGATCCCCGAATAGATCGTTCCCGTCTGCATCCCGCGCCCTAGCCGCCCGATCCCGCGTCGCCCGCAGCATCAGACGCGGCCCCGCCGCCAAAGCTTGGCCCCTGCGCGTCGGTCACCAGACCGATCTCGTTGAAGCCGCCCGCGTTCAGCGCCCCCATCACCTGCGCCACCCGTTCGTAGGGAATCGACCCGTCAGCCCGCAGGAACACCTTCTTCGAGGTCCGCTCGGCCGCGATCGCCCGCAGTTTCGGGATCATCTCGACATCGGCCACCTCGGTCGTCTGGATCGCTATGCGCCCGTCCGCCGTGATGGAGACGGTCAGCGGTTCCTCCTGTTCCGTCGGCAAGGCACCTGCAGCCGTCTTCGGCAGTTCCACAGGCACGCCTACCGTCAGCATCGGTGCTGCCACCATGAAGATGATCAGTAGAACCAACATCACATCCACAAAGGGCGTGACGTTGATCTCGCTCATCGCGGCCGACCGGCCGCGACGCCTGACGCGCCGGCCACCACCACCGGCCGATTTGATGACCCCGGCGCCCACGGCTCAGGAATCCAGCTGGCGCGACAGGATCGTCGCGAATTCGTCGGCAAAGCTTTCGTAGCCGCCCACGATCCGCTCGCTGTCGGCATTCAGCTTGTTGTAGAAAACCACCGCCGGAATCGCGGCCACCAGGCCGATGCCCGTGGCCAGAAGCGCCTCGGCGATACCCGGGGCCACCACGGCCAGGTTGGTGTTCTGGCTGATGGCGATCTGCTCGAAACTGTGCTTGATCCCCCAGACCGTCCCGAACAGGCCGATGAAGGGTGCGGTGGACCCCGTGGTGGCCAGGAAGCTGAGACCACGGTTCAGCTCTTCGCTTTCCCGCGCGATGGCCACGTTCATCGCCCGGTCGATCCGCGCCTGCGCACCTGCGATCAGCCCGCCGTCCTGCTTGTGGCTGCGGCGCCATTCCAGCATTCCGGCGGCGAAGATCTTTTCCGACTGGCCCTGCGGGTCTGGCCCGATCCTCTCGAACAGCTCGTCCAGCGGCTCGCCCGACCAGAAGGCCCGATCGAAAATCGTCGCCTCACCCCGCGCGCGGCGGAACTGGATGTGCTTCTGGATGATGATCGCCCAGGACCAGAAGGACATGATCAGCAAGGCGATCATGACCAGCTTCACCGTGAAGGTGGCACGGGCAAAGAGGGCGACCATGGAGAAATCGATCTCCTGCGCCATCGCAAGGGTGTTGGTGTCCATACGCCTGCTCTTGTTGATCGGGCCGTTTCCCAGCGCCGTTAGCCGAGTTTGTATCAAGATTGGAAGGGCTTTGCCAACACAATGGTGTGGGCAGCAAGGATTCGCCGCCCGGTGAGGGCGGATGCTGCTGGCCGGGTTTCCTGCTCGCGCGGCACAGGCGCCTCGGCGGCGAGGGGTGGCGCCATCAACGACGCCCCACCGTGTCCGGTTCAGTGCACCGGCCCCGCCAGCCTTGCCCGCACCTCAGCTGGCAGCCGCGCGGCATGGCCGTCCTCTGTCAGGCAGACCAGGGTGACCTGCGCCACGAACAGCCGCTCGCCTGCGCGCGTGATCAGCTGTTCCAGCCCGATCCTGGCCCCGCCCAGCGCGGTCAACGTGGTCTCGACAAGAAGATCGTCGCCGAAGCGGGCGGGACGCAGGAAATCTGCCTCAACCCGCCGCACGGCAAAGACGATCCCGTCGCGCGCCTTCAGCGCCATCTGGTCTACGCCCAGCGACGCCACCCATTCCGTCCGGGCACGCTCGATGAACTTCAGGTAGTTCGCATAATAGACGATGCCCGCGAGGTCGGTGTCTTCATAATAGACGCGGGTGCGGAACTGGTGCGGGGTCATGGGCTCTCCGAACGGCCTCGGGGCCAGCCTAGCCCAGCCGGCACCGCGCCGCCAGCCGCAGCGCATGGCTCGCGTCCCGCGCCACGGCGGGCAACACCGGATCATATCCCGCCCGGATCACCGCGCCGATCTCGGGCCGCAGGATCACCCTTTCCCCTACCCGTGCCAGCGGGGAACTGCCATCGAAAGCCCGATCCGACCAAAGCACGATCGTCTGCACCGCCTGGGCCAGCGCCAGGGTCTCAGCCGGCATCTCCGACAAGGCATCGTCCATCCGCAGAAAGACGAAGGCCGCCCTGATCGCGCCGCCCGCGTCAAAGCGGAAGATGCGATACTGGTTCGCCCCCGCCGCCTGCAGCCGCGCCACCAGCGCCGGCAGTTCCGGTACCAGCCGGCCAAGGTCGCGCACCTCCGGCAGCTCCGCCCAGTCGCGGAAGGCAAAGACCATCAGGTTCACCCCCAGTTCCGGGTCGGTCTCGGCCATCTTGTGCCCTGCCAGCGCCACTACCGCCTCGAAGGCCCCCTTGAAGACCGACAGACTCGCATCATCGACGCCGAACACCACGGGCACCACCGGCCGCCCCCAGCGCGCGAACAGATAGGCCCCGTCGCTGCGGGTGAACAATGCCTCTACCTCTGCCGGCTCCATGCCCCGCCTCCTTCGTATTCCCGGCTGCGGTAGCATCCGGCAGAGTTGCGACACAAGTCCTTGCTCCTTTCCATATACTCCGGGGGCATGGGGGTAAAACGCCCCATGCCCAAAGGAGAAGGGCGGCATCGCCCTCCGACGAGATGAAGGGCTTGCGCGGGACGCGCTCTGCTTATTTTCCTTCGAACAGATCCGCTTGGCCAGCCGCCTTGGGCGGCTGCAATCCCAGGTGCCGCCAGGCCTTCGCCCCCAGCAACCGCCCGCGCGGGGTGCGCAGGATGAGGCCCTGCTGCAAGAGGTAAGGCTCGATCACCTCCTCGATCGCATCCCTCGGTTCGCTCAGCGCCGCCGCGATCGTCTCCACCCCCACCGGCCCGCCGCCGTAATTCTCGGCCAGCAATGTCAGATAGCGCCGGTCTGCGCCATCCAGCCCCAGATTGTCCACCTGAAGCCGGGTCAGCGCCCGGTCGGCCAGTTCCCGCGTGATCCGCCCGCCGGCCTCGACCAGCGCGAAATCCGCCACACGGCGCAGAAGCCGCCCGGCGATCCGCGGCGTTCCCCGCGCGCGGCGGGCGATCTCGCGGCAACCCTCCGGGTCCGCCGTCAGGCCCATCAGCCGGGCACCCCGGGCGACGATCTCGTAAAGCTCGACCTCGGAATAGAATTCCAGCCGCGTCGGGATGCCGAACCGGTCGCGGAGCGGCGTGGTCAGCAGGCCCAGCCGCGTCGTCGCGCCGACCAGCGTGAAGGGTTGCAGGTCGATCCGCACCGTCCGGGCCGCCGGGCCCTCGCCGATCACCAGATCCAGCGCGAAATCCTCCAGCGCGGGATAAAGCACCTCCTCCACCACCGGGGACAGCCGATGGATTTCGTCGATGAACAGCACATCGCGCGGCTCCAGATTGGTCAGGATCGCCGCCAGATCCCCCGGTTTCGCCAGTACCGGCCCCGAGGTCATGCGGAACCCCACCCCCAGTTCCCGCGCCATGATCTGCGCCAGCGTCGTCTTGCCGAGGCCCGGGGGCCCGTGAAACAGCGTGTGGTCCATCGCCTCGCCGCGCATCCGGGCGCTTTCGATGAAGACTCTCAGGTTCGCCCGCGCCTCGGCCTGGCCGATGAAGTCGTCCAGCATCTGCGGCCGCAGCGCCTTGTCGGTATCCTCGGGTAGCCGGTCGGGTCGCAGCGTGGGGTCAGGGGTCATTTCGGCGCCAGAAGTTTCAGCGCGGCCCGGATCAAGGCCGCCGCGTCACCGTCGGGCAGGTCGCCCGCGACCGTCGCCACCGCCTGCGCCGCGTCGCCCTGCCCGTAGCCCAGGTTCACCAGCGCCGACAGTGCATCGGCCGAGGCCGTCGCGCGGCGCGAGGCCGCCTCATCCGTCCGTGCGGGCGTCTTCGGTGCGGGCGCGCTTTCCACAAGCACGACCTCTGCGGCACCGGCGTCAACCGACAGCCCCGCGCCCGAGGCCATGATGCCCGGCGCCTTGGCCTTCAGTTCCAGGATGATCCGCTGGGCAAGCTTCGGTCCGACCCCCGGCGCCGCCTGAACCGCCCGCGCGTCGCCCAGCGTGATTGCACGGCCAACGCCTTCCGCGCCCAGCGTGCCCAAAATGGCCATCGAGGCCTTCGCCCCCACCCCCTGCACCGTCATCAACAGCCGATGCCATTCCTTTTCCAGAAGCGTCGGAAAGCCGAAGAGCTGCAACAGATCCTCGCGCACCAGCAGATCGGTATAAAGGCTGACCGCCTCACCCACCCCCGGAAGGGCGGCCAGCGTGCGGTCGCTGACATGGACGATATAGCCCACCCCGCGCACGTCGATCAGCACATGGTCCGGCCCCCGCCAGTCCAGCCGGCCCGAGATCCGCCCGATCATTCGGCAGCCCTCAGCGCGGCAGCCAGGCGGCCCGACGACTGCAGATGATGCGCATGGCAGATCGCCACCGCCAGCGCATCGGCCGCATCCGGCCCCGCGACCTTCACGCCCGGCAGATGCAGCCGCACCATATGATCGACCTGCACCTTCGCCGCATGCCCTACGCCCACCACCGTCTTCTTCACTGCATTTGGCGCATATTCCCCGACGCTCAGCCCGAACTGAGCCGGTGCCAGTAGGGCGATCCCCCGCGCCTGGCCCAGCTTCAGCGTCGCCACCGCGTCCTTGTTGACGAAGGTATGTTCCACTGCCGCCGCCTCGGGCTGCCAGAGCCGCAGCACCTCGGTCAGCTGGGCATGCAGCGACAGCAGCCGCACCGCCAGTTCGCCATCACCGCCGTCGGAATGGCAGATCCCGTTGGCGACGTGGATCAGCCGCGAGCCTGCCACGTCGATCACACCCCACCCCAGGTTTCTAAGCCCCGGATCGATGCCGATGACCCGCATCTTGGTCCTGTCCCTTGCCTCGCCACAAGGGCTAGCACGAAAAGGGAACATCCGCCAACGGCTTTCCGTATCCTCTTCGCCGGTCGGATTGCGATTTTGCGCTTGCAGAATCCGACTTCCCGGCCCCGAAATGCGACACCAAGACCAGCCGAACGGATAACGCGCTGCTAAAAAAGAATAAATTTGGCGCCTAGTCATGCAGCAACTGCAACGCGGCCATGCTGCGCTGTTGCTTGTTTTGCACATGCAGCACGACTATCTGGCAAGTCGTGGAGGGCGAAGCCTCCAAAGTGAGCAGTTTGTAAACAAGGATGAATGCCATGGCCGCTGTCGAGACGACCCGCCCGGCGCCCTTTGGCGCCATCACCTCTTACCGTGCGATCAACGCCCTGTCGAACGTCGCCGCCGCCTTGCGGGCCTGGAACGACGCCCGCGTGACGCGCAAGGCGCTGAACAGGCTTTCCGATCGTGAACTGGACGATATCGGTCTTTGCCGCGGCGACATCGAGTTCATCGGTCGCTGAGGGCTGGAAGCTGGGGGCCCACGGCTGATGGGTCAGGATACGCAAGAGGCCGCATCGTCGATGCGGCCTTTTCATTTTGCATCACGCGATCCCTGCCTGGATCCCCGTCGGATCAGCGCGGCAGCAGGGTCTGCAGCTGTGTGGAAATCGCGACGGTCACTGGATCGGCGTGCATCAACCAGGCGCCGACCGGATCAAAACCGTTGCCCGCAGCAAGCGCGCTGACCCGGCTTTCATAGGTCTGGGCACCGATGTAATAATGGATGATGCCCTTCAGGCCGACCCCGACCAGAAGCGCCATCACCAGCGGGCGCAGGAACCGAAGGCTCCACGATCCGCGGCGCGACGAGGCCTTGCGGCCCAGTGTCCCCCTGGCTTCGAAACCGTAGCCCTTGGCATGCGCCTTCTCGATCCTGGCGACGCGGCTGTAGAATTCGTTAAGATTGGGATCTACCCACATGATCATACCCCAGAGTGACAGCTCTGCATTGGGCAAGGTTGGTAGATTTTTATGGCGAAATTACGGCGAGTTGCCGGATTGGCGGCCTTACCGGGCTGCACGCCGGGCATTGTCCGCGATCTCACAACCTCTGTAGCACAAGAGTGGACCATTCCCCGATATCGTTGCGGGATTCGAGACGAAGTCCGGCCTCGCTGTAAGCCTCGATGACCGATTCGGCCTGCACGACCAGCAGGCCAGAGAGAATCGCCCTGCCCGCATGCGCCAGATTGGCGGCAATTGCCGGCGCAAGTTCGATCAGCGGGCCCTTTAGGATATTGGCGAAGATCAGGTCATATGGCGCTTCGGCCTTCAGCCGGGGATGGTCCAGTCCCGCGGCCTCCAGGCATTCCACCCGGCCTTCCAGCGCATTGATGGCGACATTCGCCTCTGCCACGTCTACCGCCACCCGGTCGATGTCGCTGGCAAGGACAGCAGCCTCCGGCAACGTCGCCGCAGCCGCCATCGCCAGAACCGCCGTGCCGCAGCCGATGTCGGCGACCTTCGCGGGCCGCCATCCCTCGGCCAGCAACCGATCGAGCGCCAGCAGGCAGCCCAGAGTCGTGCCGTGGTGCCCCGTGCCAAAGGCGACCGTTGCTTCGATCTGCAAGGGCACCCTCCCGTGGGGCACCTTGTCTGCGTCATGGCTGCCGAACACGAAGAAGCGTCCGGCCTCGACGGGTGACAGTTCGCGGCGCACATGGGCCACCCAGTCCACTTCGGGCAGTTCCGACAGGGCGAATGGCTTGGCCCCGAAAGCGGTGGCCAGCACCTCGAGCATCACCTGATCCGGCGGTTCCAGGAAATAGGCGCCAACCTCCCACAGTCCGGAGCCGTCCTCGATTTCGAAAACGCCCACGCCGGTGGGTTCGGGCTCCATCCGCTCCATGGCCTCGGCCAAGGCTTGGGCGGCCTCTTCACCAGGCAGGGTGGTCAGGGCGGAATAGGTGGGCATCGGCGGCACTCCTTTTCCCCGCCCTTACGCCGACCGTGCCGGGCTGACAAGCGATCAGCGCCGCGGGGCGGCCCCTTCAGGCCGAAACGCCGGTACCGATCGGGCAGGCCACGCCGGTGCCGCCGACCCCGCAATAGCCGCCGGGGTTCTTCGCCAGATACTGCTGGTGATAGTCCTCGGCATAATAGAAGGTCGGCGCGGGCAGGATTTCGGTGGTGATCGGCCCCATTCCCGCCGCCTTCAGCGCCTTGCCATAGATCTCCTTCGAGGCCTTGGCGGCTGCCATCTGCGCGTCGCTGTAGCAATAGATGCCCGACCGGTAGGTCGAGCCCACGTCATTGCCCTGCCGCATGCCCTGGGTCGGGTCGTGGCCCTCCCAGAAGACCTTCAACAGGCCCTCGTAGGTGATAACCTTCGGATCGTAGATCAGCCGCACCACCTCGTTATGGCCGGTCAGCTGGGTACACGTCTCCTTGTAGGTGGGGTTCGGGGTGTAGCCGCCGGCATAGCCGACCATGGTCAGCCACACGCCCGGCGTCTGCCAGAACTTGCGTTCTCCCCCCCAGAAGCAGCCCATGCCGAACATGGCCTGTTCCATGCCCCCAGGCACCGGAGACTTCAGCGGGATGCCGGAGAGGAAATGCACCTCGGCCGTCGGGATCGGGTCGGTCCGTCCGGGCAGGGCCTTGTCGGGCGTGACCATTTCCACGGGCTTGCGGGTGAAGAACATGGCTGACCTCCGTTTGCGTGAATATAGGGCACCCTGCGGCCCGTGCCAGCCTACTCGGCCGGCAGCGGCAGGCCGCGCGACAGGATCGTCTCGTATCCCGGTGAGGGATGGCGCGGAATCAGGCAGATCAACCCGAAGGCCACCAGCGCCATCCCTGCGCCCAGCAGGAACACATGGTCGGGCGAGGTCGCCCAGAGATAGCCCAGCGCCGCCGGCAGGAAGACCGCCCCTATGTGGTTGATCGTGAAGGCCACCGCAGCGGTGGGCGCGATATCCTTCGGATCGGCGATCTTCTGGAAATAGGTCTTGAGAGAGAAGGACAGCGCGAAGAACAGCTGATCCAGGATGTAAAGCCCCCCGGCAATCACGATTCCCCAGCCGAACCAGTAGAGGCCCCCGTAGGCCAGGAACACCAGCGTGAGGCCGATGTATTCGAAGCCCATGACATTGCGCTCGCCAAACTTGCCCAGCGCGCGGCCCATGGACGGGGCGACCAGCATGTTGATCAGGTAGTTGGCCAACAGCAGCGCGGTCATCTCGCTGACCTTCATCCCGAAGCGTTCCACCATCATGAAGCCGGCAAAGACCACAAAGATCTGCCGCCGGGCCCCGGCCATGAACTGCAGCGCGTAATACAGCCAATAGCGCCGGCGCAGCACCATGTGCCGGTGCTGCGGATGGGGCGACTGGAACTGCGGATAGGCCAGCGCCGCGAACAGCACGATGGCCAGCGTCAGCCCGCCCGAGGCAAGATAGACCGTGTTGTAGTCCAGCCCCAGACGGTCCCACAGCACGACAATAGCGCCGTAGGCCGCCAGCGAGGCCCCGGCACCCACCGCGACGATCCGTCCCAGCACGATCGGAGCCCGGGCCTTGTCGATCCATTGCAGTTGCAACGACTGGTTGACCGTCTCGAAATAGTGAAACCCGATCGAGGACATCAGTGTGCAGACCAGCAGGCCTGTAAAGCTTGGGAACCAGGCCGTCACCGCCGTCGCCGCCCCCAGCAGACCAAGCGCCAGAAGTGCCAGCACCTGTTCGCGCATGACCAGCAGAACCAGGATCACCCCGATGGCCAGAAACCCCGGGATTTCTCGCACCGTATGCAGCCAGCCAATCTCCTTGCCCGAGAAGGATGCCACCTCGACGACAAAGTTGTTCAGCAGTGCCGACCAGGTAGCGAAACTCAGCGGCATCGCGGCCGCCATGAGGTAGAGCAGCGCCTCCGGCCGCCGCCAGGCAGGCAGGTGGCCGGTTTCCGAGCTGGGCATGAGGCGGGCCATGGGCCTGACTTAGCCAAACCGGGGGCCGAGGCAAAGGGCAAGGTTGTGCCGGGCACAATCCGCGGACCGCAGCTCCACCGATTTCTTCGCGGTAATCGGACCGGAGCCTTCAAAGGCTTCGGCGTGGAATTCTGCACCGTTCCGTGACCCGGCGGGGCTGCTGGATCGCCCCGGAATCCGACCCCTCACAAGAAACTCTGCGGATCGATGTCCACCGCCAGCCGCAGATCCCTCGGCACCCTGACCTGCGCCAGCCACTCCGCCAGCGCCGCCTGCAACGGGGCCCCCTTCCCGGCCTTCACCAGAAGCCGCACCCGGTGCCGCCCCCGCACGCGGGCGATAGGGGCCGGAGCAGGCCCCCAGACCTCGGCCCCGATCCGGCGCAGCGGCTCGGCCCGCCGTGCGAGCTCCGCCCCGAAATCGAACACCTGCGCGAGGTCGGTCGAGGACAGGATGATCCCCGCCATCCGGCCATAGGGCGGCACGCCCGAGGCGCGGCGCTCGGCCGCCTCGGCCCGCCAGAAGGCTTCCTCGTCGCCCCCGAGGATCGCGCGGATCACCGGATGGTCGGGCTGATGCGTCTGTAGCCAGGCCTCGCCCTTCCGGTCCGCCGTCCGCCCCGCCCGGCCCGCGACCTGCCGCATCAGCTGGAAGGTCCGCTCTGCCGCGCGCAGGTCGGACCCCTGCAAACCCAAATCCGCGTCGATCACGCCGACCAGCGTCAGGAGCGGAAAGTTGTGCCCCTTGGCCACGATCTGCGTGCCGATGATGATATCCGCCCCGCCCCCCGAAATCTCGGCGATCTTCTCCTTCAGCGCCCGCGCCGACCCGAACAGGTCCGACGAAAGCACCGCTACCCGCGCGTCCGGGAACCGCGCCGCCACCTCCTCGGCCAGCCGCTCCACGCCCGGCCCCACGGCGGCCATCCGGCCCTCCACCCCGCAGGCAGGACAGGCCACCGGCACCGGCTTCGTCGCGCCGCACTGGTGGCAGACCAGCCGCTTCTGGAACCGGTGTTCGACCATCCGGGCATCGCACTGGTCGCAGCCCACCTGATGCCCGCAGGCCCGGCACAGCGTCACGGGCGCGAACCCGCGACGGTTCAGGAACAGAAGCGCCTGTTCCCCCCGCGCCACAACCGCGCCGACCTTCCCGGCCAGGGTCTCGGAAATCCAGCGGTCCGCCGGCAGCTTCTCGGTCCGCATGTCGATCGCCCGAATCTCGGGCATCTCCGCCGCGCCGAACCGGCTGCCAAGGTCCAGCCGCCGATACTTCCCCGCCTCGACGTTGGCCCAGGTCTCCAGGGACGGCGTGGCGCTGGCCAGCACCACCGGGCAGCCGCAGATCGCCGCCCGCAGGACGGCCATGTCGCGGGCGTTGTAAAGGACGCCATCCTCCTGCTTGTAGGAGGTGTCGTGTTCCTCATCGACCACGATCAACCCCAGGTCCCGGAACGGCAGGAACAGGGCGGACCGGGCACCGACGACCAGCCCCGCCTCGCCCTCGGCTGCCATTCGCCAGAGCCGGCGACGCTCGGTCATGGTGACGCCGGAATGCCACTCGGCCGGCCGCGCGCCGAAGCGGGCCTTGACGCGGGTCAGGAACTCGGCGGTCAGCGCGATTTCCGGCAGAAGGACAAGCGCCTGCCGCCCCCGGCGCAGACATTCGGCCACCGCCTCCAGATAGACCTCGGTCTTGCCCGACCCGGTGACGCCCTTCAGAAGCGTCGCCGCATAGTCCCCGCGCGCGACATCGGCGACCAAGGCATCCCCCGCCGCCACCTGATCGCCCTGAAGCCGCATCCCCACATCGGCGCGCAAGCGAGGATAGGGCGTGTCGCGGGGGGCGTCCTCCTCGGCCACCACGCCCAGCTTCACCAGCCCCTTGATGACGCTTGCCCCGCAACCCGCGGCGACGGCCAGCTCTCCCAGCGTGACCGGCGCGCCGCCATAGTCGCGCAGGGCCTCGATCACCCGGTGGCGCGCCTCGGTCAGCTGGTTCGGGACCGGCCCGGCCAGCCGATAGACCCGCCGCGTGGACGGCGGATCGCCCAGGCCAGGGGCGCGAGTGGCAAGCCGCAGCATGGCCGGCAAGGGGGTCAGCGTGTAGTCGGCCGCACGGGAAAGGAAGGCGCGCAGTTCCGCCCGCATCGGCCGGGCGTCCAGAACTCGGGTCACCGGGCGGATCTTGGCGGGGTCGAAGCCGCCTTCCCCCGGCCCCCAGACCACGCCCATGACCCGGCGGGGCCCCAGCGGCACCTCGACGAAATCCCCGTCGCCGCAGCCGCCCTCGGGCGCGCGATAGTCCAGCGTGCGCCCCCCCAACGCCCCGCCCAGGGCTTCGGTGATCAGCACCCCCACCAGGTCGCCCGCCCGATAGACCCGTTCGCCCAAGCTGCAACCTTTCGCTTTCCCGAGGTTTCGGGTAAACCGCCCCCCGAGAGCATTCAACCCCCGCGCGGCACCTGCCGCAACCGCCTCACGGAGAACCCCATGAAATTCTTCATCGACACCGCCGACGTAGACGCGATCCGCGAGCTGCACGATCTCGGCATGGTGGATGGCGTGACCACCAACCCCTCGCTGATCCTGAAATCGGGCCGCGACATCCTCGAAGTCACGAAAGAGATCTGCTCCTTTGTCACCGGCCCCGTCTCGGCCGAGGTCGTGGCGATGAAGGCCGACGAGATGATCGCCGAGGGCCGGAAACTCGCCGCCATCGCCCCGAACATCGCGGTGAAGGTGCCGCTGACGTGGGACGGGCTGAAGGCCTGCAAGGTGCTGTCCTCGGAAGGCTTCATGGTGAACGTCACACTCTGCTTCAGCGCGAATCAGGCGCTGCTGGCCGCCAAGGCGGGGGCGACCTTCATTTCGCCCTTCATCGGGCGGCTGGACGACATCAACCTCGACGGGCTGGACCTGATCGGCGACATCCGCACGATCTACGACAACTACGACTTCAAGACCCAGGTTCTGGCGGCGTCGGTACGGACGCCGAACCACGTCAAGGACTGCGCCCTTATCGGCGCCGATGTCGTCACCGCGCCCCCTTCCGTCATCAAGGCAATGGCAAGCCATGTGCTGACGGACAAGGGCCTCGACCAGTTCATGAAGGACTGGGCTAAGACGGGCCAGAAGATCCTGTAAGCGCACAAGCGGGCCCGCGAACCGGCCGAAGGGTGCGGTGCAGGCTGCGCTGCACCGCCACCAGCCCCATGCGCCTGGCATGCCCCACCTGGGCGGAGAGGATCCACCGCAAAACCCGTCGCGGAAGGTGCGTGGCGCGGGCTGCGGCCCCCCTGCATTTGTGCCTGCTGTTCGGCAGGGTATGCGCGGGCCATGTTGCAGCGAACCCACAGCCGGGGCAGCGGGGGGCACAAACCCATCGCTTCGCACCGGAGCTTCGGCCTATAGTCCATGAAAGCGCATGGAAAAACCGGCGAGTGACATGATAGAGCCCGACCTTCGCGAGCGGATCCTTGCCCAACCCGACCGCGTTCTTGCCGACCGCGACGTGATGAATGCCCTGGTGGCAGCCAACGACCGCGCCATGGGGGAAAACATTGTCGATCTGCGCGGCATCGCTATGCGACGCCTGGAAGACAGGCTGGAAGACCTGGAGGACACGCACCGGTCCGTGATTGCCGCCGCCTATGAGAACCTGGCCGGCACGAACCAGGTGCACCGCGCGATCCTTTGCCTTCTCGAACCTGCCAGTTTCGAAGGCTTCATGGCCACGCTGGGGGACGAGGTGGCCCAGATCCTGCGGGTGGATGTGATCCGCCTGGTGCTTGAAACCGTTCAGGACAACGGCGATGCCGACCCTGCGCTCCGCCGGCTGGGCCAGATCGTCCATGTCGCCCCGCGGGGCTTCGTACACAACTACATGACCAACGGCCGCAAGGTCGCGTCCCGCCCCATTCTGCTCCGCCCTGCCACCGGCCTAGCAGCAACCGTCTACGGGCCGGATGCCGCCGACATCCGTTCGGAGGCGCTGATGCGGCTGGACTTCGGGGCTGGACGGCTGCCCGGAATGCTGGTCTTCGGCTCTCAGGATCCGCATCAGTTCAAGGCGCAGCATGGCACCGATCTGCTTGCCTTCTTTGTCGGTGTCTTCGAACGCATGATGCGGCGGTGGTTGGGCTGACCCCCTTCCTTGCCCCGGCGCTTGCCGCCGCGCTGGACGAGTGGCTGAGCCAGCTGCAAGCGTTGCAGGGGGCATCCGCCAACACGGTCGAGGCCTACCGGCACGACGTGTCACGCTATCTTTCCTTTCTGGCGCGGCACCGGGGCGGCGCCGAAGGGCTGGCAGGGGTTGCGGCCACCACGCAGTCCGACCTGCGCGCCTGGATGGCCGAAGAGCGCGGGCGCGGCCTTTCGCCCCGCTCGCTGGCCCGGGCCCTGTCCGCCGTAAAGGGATTTACCGCCTGGGCCGCCGACAGGACCGGGGCCGACGCAACCACGGTCCTGTCCGCCCGAGGCCCGAAATTCCGCCGGAAACTGCCTCGGCCGCTGACGGAAGACGGCGCCGCCCTGATGCTGACCGAGATCGGCAGCGACGCGCGCGAGGATTGGGTCGCCGCCCGCGACACCGCCGTAGCGACCTTGCTTTACGGCCTGGGACTACGTATTTCCGAAGCCCTTTCGCTGACCGGGGCGGACCATCCGCTGCCGCCAACCCTGCGCATCACCGGCAAGGGCGGCAAGACCCGGATCGTGCCGGTAGTCCCGGTCGCCGCAGCCGCGGTTTCGGCCTATGTGCGGCTGTGTCCCTTCGATCTGGCGCCGGGCGAGGCGCTGTTCCGCGGCGCCCGCGGCGGCCCGGTCAATCCCCGGCTGATCCAGGCCGCTATGGAACGTGCCCGCCTGCGCCTGGGCCTGCCTGCCACAGCCACGCCCCATGCCCTGCGCCACAGCTTCGCGACCCACCTTCTGTCTGCCGGAGGCGACCTGCGCGCGATCCAGGAACTTCTGGGCCATGCCTCGCTGTCCACCACTCAGGCCTATACCGCGGTGGATGCCGCCCGGCTGATGGCGGTCTATGAAAAAGTCCATCCCCGCGCCTGACAGGGCGCCCGATCCTGTTGCGCCATGGCGCGATATCGGCCATCAAGACGTGATGATGAGCCCGCGTCTCAAAGCCCTATCTGTGCATCTGCTTACTGCCACAGGCGCCGTGCTGGCAATGTTTGCCATGCTGGCTGCCGTGCGTGAGGACTGGAGCATGATGTTCCTCTGGCTGGTCGTCGCGCTGATCGTCGACGGGATCGATGGCCCGCTGGCGCGACGCTACCATGTGAAGACCAACTGGCCGACGTATGACGGCGTCCTGATGGATCTGATCGTGGATTACCTGACCTACGTTTTCATTCCAGCCTTCGCGCTTTTCCAGTCCGGCCTGCTACCCGGCTGGACGGGCTGGCTTGCGATCATCGTGATCTGCTACGGCAGCGTCGTCTATTTCGCCGACACCCGGATGAAGACCAAGGACAAGAGCTTTGCTGGATTTCCGGCCTGCTGGAACATGGTGGTGCTTGTGCTTTTCGCCACCCAGCCCAGCCAGACGGTGATCCTTCTGGTGGTGATCTTCCTGACCGCGGCCATGTTCACCAACCTCAAGTTCATCCATCCGGTCAGGACGAGCCGCTGGTATGAAATCTCGCTGACGGTCTGCATCGCATGGATCGCCCTTGCCGCCTGGGCCGCATGGTGGAACTTCGAGGAAGGTCCGGTTGCGCAATGGCTTCTGGTTCTGACCTCGCTTTACCTGATGCTTGCCGGCATCGTGCAGCAGATTGTCCCCGAAGGTATCCGCCGCGTGCGCTGAGCAACGGGCATCAGCTGGCAGAGGACAGCGTCTCCAACACCTCGTCCCCGTCGCGTCTGGCCAGCCGCCAGGCGGCGGGGGGCGCAAGACGGGCGCGCAGGCGCGTCAGGGTCCAGCGCGCCTCGTCCGACCACAACAGCGCGGGGCTGGGCGCCGGGGCCAGGTGCCAGCGGCTTTCCACCCCCGGCGCCCCACCCTCGCCCGGCAGCAGGATCAGCCCCAGGGGCGCATGCGCACCGTCGCGGCCCGCCGCCTCGCCCCCTGCGGCAGCGGCAAGGTGCAGCCGGCGGATCGGCGTCAGGCCCGGCGGCGCTGCCAGTTCGGCCACGACCAGGGGCGCGGCGCCCGAACGCAATGCCTCCTCCATGGCCCATAACAGGCCCTCGTCCCGCGGGGCTTCGACCAGAATCAGCCGCGCAGGGTTGGCCAGGGGCTGCAAACCAGCCGCGTTCAGCCGTTCGGTCCCCCAGGCCGGGCGGATCCAGACCACCGGCCCGTCGCTGCGCGCCATCACCCCCGCCGCCAGCCGCACCCGGGACGGCCCGCAGAATTCATGCACCCGCCCCCGGCGCAGCGCCAGGTCGCCCGCCAGCGGTTGCAGGTCCTGCGGGCGCGGTGCAACCAGATGGTGGATCGGCAGACTCATGCGGAAAGGGTAGTACGTTCGCATTATGTTCTCAAGTCCGGGCCTTTGCCCCGTGACATATCCGGCCTAGCTTGGGCGAGTAGAATGGAGGCAAGATGAAGACCCTGACCCTTGGCAAGACCGGCCTGACGGTTTCCGAACTGTGTCTCGGCACGATGACCTGGGGCACGCAGAACACGGAAGCCGAGGGCCACGCCCAGGCCGATCTGGCGCTGGATCACGGCGTGACCTTCTGGGACACGGCCGAGATGTATCCGGTAAACCCGGTGCGGGCCGAAACGGTGGGCCGCACGGAAGAAATCATCGGTAGCTGGCTTGCCGCGCGCGGCGGGCGCGACCGGCTGGTGATCGCAACCAAGATCGCGGGCAAGGGCCAGATCATCCGCCCCGGCCAGCCGATCACCGGCGCAACACTGCGGGCCGCCTGCGAGGCCAGCCTCAAACGCCTGCGGACCGACTACATCGACCTTTACCAGCTGCACTGGCCGAACCGGGGCAGCTATCACTTCCGCCAGATGTGGCGCTATGCCCCGACCGGCATAGACAAGGCCGCCGAAACGGCGAACATGACTGATATCCTGACCACGGCGCAGGCTCTGGTGGCGGAAGGCAAGATCCGGGCGATCGGCCTGTCGAACGAAAGCGTCTGGGGGGCGGCGCGCTGGCTGCACCTGGCCGACAGCCTTGGCCTGCCGCGCATGGCGACGGTGCAGAACGAATATTCGCTGCTGTGCCGGCAGTTCGACACCGACTGGGCCGAGCTCTCCATCGTCGAGGACATGCCGCTTCTGGCCTTCTCGCCCCTGGCAACGGGCCTGTTGTCGGGCAAGTACGCCGGAGACGTGATCCCCGAAGGCTCGCGCCGCAGCGTGAACCCTGATCTTGGCGGACGGGTCACGCCGCAGGTCTTTCCCGCCGTGGCGGCCTATCTGGGGATCGCAGGGCGCCACGGGCTGGATCCCTGCCAGATGGCGATTGCCTTCTGCCGGACACGGCCCTTCACCACCATCCCGATCATCGGAGCTACGACGCTGGATCAGTTGCGCACCAATATCGGCGCCGCAGGGATCACACTTTCGTCAGAGGTGCTGGAGGAAATCGCGGAAACCCACCGTGCCTTCCCGGCGCCCTACTGACGGGGCTTGCGGCACGGGCCGGATCGGGGCACATCTCGGACGCGACCCGAAGGAGCGCGATGCCCCGTCCGACCCGACCTGTGCTTTTCCGCCTGATGCTGGCCCTTGGCCTGTCGCTTGTGGTGCAGGGGTGCCAGCTGTCGCCGCCGGGCGGGGGCGGGCAGTCGGCCGATGTGACACCGAACGCGGTGACCGGCGGCGCGATCGAGGTCACCGCACTGGATGACAGCCAGACCGCAGGTTCCGCGGTGCAGACACAGGCCAGTGCCGCTGTGACCGGACCCGGTCCCGCGTCCAGCCCGCAACCGGCAGCGTCGGCCGCCCCGGCAGACACCCCTGCATCCGCCCCCCCGCCCACCGCGGCGGATATGACCCTGCCCGAACCAGTGGCCGAAGTGCCAGAAATCCAGAAGTCAGAGGCCCAGTTGGCCTGCGAAAGGCGCAAGGGGCGCTGGGTGCCCATCGGCATAACCGGCCAGTTGCGAACCTGCGTCTTCTCGACGGGGGATGCGGGCAGGCAATGCAGCCGAAGCAGCCAGTGCGAGGGCGCCTGCCTGGCCAGGTCGGGCACATGCGCACCGTTCAAGCCGCTGATCGGCTGCCACGAGGTGCTGCTGGACAACGGGATGCGGGCGACAGAATGCATCGAGTGATCCCTGCCCTGCTGGCGGCCCTGATGCTGGCTGCCTGCGTAACCTCACCGCAGCGGGTTGCGGGTTTCCGTCAGGCCGATGTGCCGATCTGGTCAGCCGCCGCCTTTGCGCCCGATCGGATTGCCGGAAGGTGGCAGCAGGTGGCGGGATATGCCGTCCGGCCGGGCGGATGTGCCTCAGGCGAGCTGGAGGTGATACCCGCAGCAGGGGGCTACGCGCTGCGCGGAACATTGTGTCTGGACGGCAAGACTCAGCCGGTCGCTGCCTTGGCCCGCCCGGTAGGGCCCGGGCGGCTGGCTGTCGAGGGGCAGGAGGTCTGGTGGGTGCTGTGGGTCGACTCGGGCTACCGGACTTTGGCGATCGGCACGCCGTCGGGCCGGTTCGGTTTCGTGCTGGACCGGGGCACGATTTCGCCCGACCGGCTGAGCGCCGCGCGCGAGATATTCGAGTTCAACGGCTATGTGCCTGGCGGCTTGCGCCCGTTCTGACGCATTCGGGCGTACTTGCCCATCTATCGGCCGATCCTGTCCGAGGTCGGCCAGGACAGGCCGTCAGGGCTGGATCAGCGACTCTCGCCCACCCGCGCGCAAAGCGCATCAAGATGCGCGGGCATGTCGCGCGCACCGACATCTGCCTCGCGCACCAGAAGGTCGAAATGCTGGGTGATCGTCTCGACCCGAGCCGTGTCGCGGAACGCAAGATAATGCCCACCAAGGTAGATCACCGCCAGAAGCGGGCCGAAGATGGTGACGGGGGCGGAAAACAGCTTGCGCGCATCGAACAGGCACAGGCGAAGCGACGGATAAAGCTGTGCGCAAAGCGTCTGCAGATGTCGCAGCTGTGCGAGGCGCAGGTCAGCAGACAGCCCCTCGTAATAGCCGGTGCCCGTGGCAAATGCCCTAAGTTCATGAACGGGCAGCGCGATTTCGTAATCTGACCCAGCGCCACGCATCCAGGCAAGGCGATCCTCGAAGGCGCCGATCGCCTGTTCGGCGGTGCGCCCCAGCTGCGGCTCGTATTCCCATTCCACCACGCCGCGGATCTTCAGCATGTCGGGCAGCGTGGCGGGCACATGGCGGATCTTGTAGCCCGCCGCTTCCTGATGCCAGGCGAAGATGCGTTCGTCGATCAACGCACGCGGCGCCTCGGTCAGGGTCAGCGATGCGGCCAGCAGGTCGGCGATGGGCTCGGGCCGGCCTGACAGGCCCAGCAGCCAGTCGGCACTGATTCCCAGTGCGCGCGCGCAGTCCGCGGCAAGCTGGGCGTTCGGCAGGCGCGTGCCCGGCTGCAACAGGGCCGAGATGGTGGACCGGTCCACCCCGGTTGCGCGGGCAAGTGCAGCCTGGGTGATGCCGCGCGCGGCCATCGCCTCGGCCAAACGGGCGCGAAAGACGGGGGCACGATCGCGCTTGTCTATTTTATCCATCATGCGTTTGTTTATAGCATCACGCGTCGCCTTTGGTAGACAATATCCCGAATTCCGCTCCATCGGGGGCTTTGCTACCCTTGACGCCAGAGTCATATTTCCGGGGATCATCTTGCAGACTGCGACCCGGGCCGTCGAATGGCCCACCCTGATCGTCTTTGCCGCCACCTATGCGCTTTGGGCGCTGGCCAGCACCGTGCTGTGGCAGCTGTCACCCACCCTTGCCATCCTGGCTGCCGCACTGGCCATCGGGCAGTTTTCCTCGCTGACGCACGAGGTGCTGCACGGCCACCCGTTCCGCAACCAGACACTGTCCGAGGCGCTGGTCTTTCCGGGGTTGACGTTCTTCGTGCCTTACCTGCGGTTCAAGGACACGCATCTACAGCACCACTTCGACCCAGCGCTGACCGACCCCTATGACGACCCTGAATCGAACTACCTCGATCCGGCGGTGTGGGCGCGGCTGCCGATGCCGGTGCGAGCTCTGCTGCGTTTCAACAACACGCTGGCCGGGCGCATGCTGGTCGGCCCGGCGATTTCCACCTGGGCGCTGGTCACGGGCGATCTGGCGGCAATGCGCCGCGGCGACCGGCGGGTCTGGCTGGCCTGGGCGCTGCATGTGCCAGGTGTGGCACTGGTGCTTCTGTGGCTGGCCTGGGTGCCGATGCCGGTTTGGGCGTGGCTGGTCGCGGCCTATCTGGGCTGGAGCCTGCTGAAGATCCGCACCTACCTGGAACACCGCGCGCACGAGGCGGCCCGGGCGCGGACCGTCATAATCGAAAGCCGTGGCCCGCTTTCGCTTCTGTTCCTGAATAACAATTTCCATGTTGTCCACCACATGCACCCGAACGTGCCGTGGTATCGCCTGCCAGGGATGTATTTCGCCAACCGCGAACATTACCTGCGGCGAAACGAAGGCTACCGCTACCGGAACTATGCCGAGATCTTCCGCCAGTATTTGTTCCGCGCCAAGGATCCGGTGCCGCACCCGATCTGGCCGGTGGACAAGGGCGGCGCCGTGACGTCAGACGAGACGCCGGAACTGCGGCGTGGGGCCAGAGTTGTCGAAGAACGGCACACCGGGCTGATCGCCTCCGGCCAATAGGGCGGCAACCTCTGCCAGCACCACCTCGGTCACGAAGGGCAGGTCCAGTGCGCGGGCCTGCGCCAGAGGCAACCAACCAAGATGCGAAAGTTCGCCCGAGGCGGCAGCGAAATCCTCGGGGTCGCCGTCCAGGTCATCGGCATCGGCCAAGAGGAAACGCGCATCAAAGCGGCGCGGACGGCCGGGCGGTGTGATCGCGCGGAACACGAAACGCAGGCCGCCCTGGCGCGGGCCGGAAAGGCGCAATCCGGTTTCCTCGCGCAGTTCGCGCAGGGCGGCGGCGACGGTAACATCCGGGGCGGGGGCGTCCTCGGGCGTCAGCAGCGCAAGGCGGCGGGCGCAGTCCACTGCCAGCCAGCCGCGCTGCGGCGCAGTGTGATCCTCCGGGTCGATCCCGCCACCGGGAAAGACGAATTTCGACGGCATGAACACCGCCCCGGCCCCACGCTGGCCCATCAGGACCTGCGGACCCTCATGACCCCTGAGCGTCAGAATCACGGTAGCCGCGGGGCGGATCGGTTCAGACATCGGGGCTGGAACCGAAACCGTGCATCCGCTTGGCCCATTGCAACGCCACCATCGCCCCCTTCAGCCGCGGCAGAAGATACAGCGACAGCGCGACGGTGCCCACGGTGAAGATCGCGGCCAGCGTCAGAGGCTCGGGCCGCCAGGTGGTGAAGACCACCATCAGGAGGGGCGCCATCAGGTGGCCGACGATCAGAATCGTCAGATAGGCAGGCCCGTCGTCGGCGCGGTGGTGGTGCAGGGCCTCGCCACAGACCGGGCAGGTATCGCGCACGGTCAGATAGCCGCGCAGCATGGGCCCCGCCCCGCATTTCGGACAACGCCGCCGCCAGCCACGCAACAGGGCAGTGCGGACGGGGCGATCATCCTCCAACGCAGGAAAGACAGGGACGGCAGTATCGACAGGGCACATCGGACGGACTTTCGCAAAGGCGGGACTCGCCCCGCCGGACAGGGCCGGGACATTAGCGCCGCGGGCAGGGCAGGGAAAAGGGGGCAGTCGGCCCCTGTGTCCCGATGTCGCAAAGATTTGCGACGGAATGGCGGAAGCCGGACGTGAGAATGCGCAGAAGGGCCCTGGAAAGCGGCCTGGAAATGGAGATGACCATGCCTGCACGAACCAAGACCACCCTTGTTGCGCTTGCCCTGATCGGGTCAGCCGTCGCCACGGCCGCGCTGGCCGACATGGGGCCAGGCCGCGGCCCCGGCCCTGGCGCGATGCTTCTGCAGATGTTCGACGGGATCGACACGGACGGCGACGGCAAGATTTCGCCGACAGAACTGGCCGCCCACCGCGAGGCGATGTTCACCGCGGCCGATGCGAACGGCGACGGGGTTCTGGACCGCGACGAGATCGCGGCGCACCAGATGGCCATGATGACCGAACGCATGGGCCAGCGTGCCGACCGGATGCTGCAACGGCGCGACGTCACCGGCGACGGCAGACTTTCGCTGGAGGAAATGGGCAAGGGCCCAGCCGAAATGGCCTTTTCGCGTCTCGATAGCGATGGTGACGGGCTGATCTCGAAAGAGGAACTCGAGGCCGCCGGCCAACGGATGGGCAAGAAGCGCAAGCAGGGCATGATGGGCCACGACTGGAACTGATCGGGCTTTGTCCCGGCCACCGGACAGGCTAGACCCCTTGCAGCATGACAATGGCCTATGATGCGGACAGCGACACCTCGGACGAGGCACTGATGGTGCTCTATGCGAATGGAGACCGTCACGCGGCACTGGCTTTGACCCAGCGCATCACCCCCCGCATCCTGGCCTATGCCGTGCGGATGCTGGGTGGCGACCGGGCCGAGGCCGAGGATGTGGTGCAGGAAACCATGCTGCGGCTGTGGCGCGTGGCGCGCGACTGGCGGCAAGGCGAGACGAAGGTGACGACCTGGGCCTATCGGGTCGCCACGAACCTGTGCATCGACCGGCAGCGGTCGGTGCGGCGGAAGGGGCAGGTGGGGCTTGACGCCGCGCCAGAGCCCGTGGACGGGGCGCCAAGCCCCGACGGACGGCTTCAGGATGCCCGCCGACTGGCCGCGCTTGAGGCGGCACTGGCCGGACTGCCCGACCGGCAGCGTCAGGCCGTGGTGCTGCGGCATATCGAGGGGCTTTCGAACCCCGAGATCGCCGCCGTGATGGAGATCGGGGTCGAGGCTGTGGAAAGCCTGACTGCGCGGGGCAAGAGGGCCTTGTCCAATGCACTTGCAGGGCAGAAATCGGCGCTGGGATATGAGGATGACCGCGATGCGGGATAGGGATCTGGATGATCTGCTGGACATGGCCGCCCGAACGCGGCCCAAGCCCTCGCCAGGACTGATGGACCGGGTTCTGGCCGATGCGCTCGGCGAACAGGTACTGGCACCGGTCATGATGCAAGACGCGCCGCGGGTGGGCTGGCTTGCGCGCCTCGCTCAGGCCTTCGGCGGCGGTCCGGTCCTGGCCGGGGTGTGTTCCTTCCTGATCGTGGGCCTTGTGGTCGGCTACCTCGACCCCGCGACAGTCGACTACCTGACCGGCGGGGTCGCCTCAGCCGAGACGGTGGACCTGTTCCCTTCGACCGACTTCCTGATGACGGAGGGCTGAGTCATGGCAAAGCCGGCAGAAGGCATTGGCGCATCACGCTGGATCAAGATTGCGCTGGCGATTTCGGTGGCGCTAAACCTGACGGTTGCGGGCCTGGCGCTTGGGGCCTGGGTCAGGGAAGGCCCACCTCGCGACCGGATGCCGCGCGATCTGTCCTTCGGGCCGTTCAGCGAAGCGCTGGATGCGCAGGACCGCCGCGCCCTTCGCAAGGCGTTGCAGGACCGTGCCCCCGGCTTCCGCGAGGCAAGGGCGGCGACGCAAGAGGAATTCGCCACACTGCTTGTGGCCCTTCGCACCAGCCCGTTCGATGCCGACGCCATGCAGGCCGCGCTGGCGGCCATCGAGGTGCGTATGGCCGACCGGCTGGCCCTTGGCCGCGAGCTGATCGCGCGGCGGCTTCTGGAAATGTCGGATGCCCAGCGTCGTGCCTTTGCCGACCGGCTGGAAAAGGGCCTGCGCCGACGGTCCGGGAACTGAGATGTCAGGCGGCTGACAGGCGATAGGTGACCTGGTTGCGCCCTGCCCCCTTGGAATCAAGCAAGGCCAGGTCGGCCTGTTCCACCACCTTCTCGGCAGCGATGGGCTGATGCAGCCGCGGGTTCGCCGCCGCCACACCGATCGAAACCGTGACCGAAAGGCGCTGCCGCGAGGCCAGCCGGACAGGCAGTTCCTCGACCGCCTCGCACAGACGTTCGGCCACACGCCGGGCCTCGGCCATCGAGCAGTCGGGCAGAGCGACCAGGAACTCCTCCCCGCCGATGCGGGCCAGCAGATCGGTGGATCGCAGATTGGCCGTCAGCCGACGCGCGACCTCGACCAGAACCTGGTCGCCTGCGGCATGGCCATGCTGGTCATTGACCAGCTTGAAGCGGTCAAGGTCGATCACCATCACCGCAAAGGGGCTGCCGGTGTCGGCAGCGGCGGCGGCGATGGCCTCAAGCTGCGGCATGGCGTGGCGGCGGTTGTAAAGCCCGGTCAGCGGATCGACGAGCGCAAGGCGCAGGCTGTCCTGCATGCGGGCACGTTGCCGGTCGCCCTGACGCTTGCGCCGCACCAGGCTGCTGGTGCGCAAGGCCAGTTCTGCAGGCGTGACGTTCGGGCCCACCACATCATCGGCGCCCAGATCGAAGGCCATCGCCGCATCGTCCCCCTCGCCGACCGGGCCAAGGACACAGACAGCGGAATGCCGCGTGGCCTGGTGGCTTTTCAGTTCGGACAGGAAGCGCAGCGCACCCGCCTCGTCGCTTCCGTCATCGCGCACGATGAACACATCCGGCACGCTGGCACCCGCGGGAAACTGTGCCGCCTCGGCCAGGGCCTGTGGCCGCGACAGCACCCGCAGGCGGCCGCGAAGGACGCCTGACAGCTCCCGTTGCAGGCGCCGCGCCTCGTCGATCCGGGACGAGACCAGCGCAACGCTGGCCGCAGGCTCGAACTTTGCCGCCGGTTCGGCAAGACCGGGGATCGGCGTCCCGCCGGCCGGGAAATCGTTGTCAGCCCTTGCGCGCAGCAGGTTGCGCACCCTCGCAAGCAAGACCTGATCGGCAGCAGGCTTCACGATCACATCGTCCGCCCCGGCAGAAAATGCGGCCAGACGTTCCCCCGCGTCCTGGGTGGCGGTAAGCACGATGACAGGAATCGCGGCGGTGCGCGGATCGGCGCGCAGACGGCGCAGAACCTCATGGCCAGGGATGTCGGGCAGGACCAGATCAAGCAGGATGAGATCCGGCCGCTGTTCGACGGCAGCGGTCAGGCAAGCTGCGCCATCGGCAGCCAGGATCGGCTCATAGAATGCCGCAGCCAACCGCGCCTTGTACAGGATGCGATTGGTCGCCACGTCATCGACTATGAGAACCCGCCCGCTCATCATCCGCTGCCACGACTCCTTCCCCAGACAGTGAACAGTGTGTTACCGAGGTGGTTAAGAAATCCTTTCCAAAGCCCCTGTGGCGGCCGGAATACCGGCCCAGGCAAAACGAAAACGCAGGACACCGCGTGAATAACCGACAGGACTCTGCGCAACTGCTCGCTATCCGGGCACTTGCCTGGCTGGCCTCCGACGAGGTGCTGATCCGCGAATTCCTGACGGCAACCGGAGCCGGCCCGGACGATCTGCGCGCGCGCGCCGCAGATGCGGACTTTCATCTGGCGATTCTCGATTTCCTGCTGATGGACGATCGGCGGGTGATGGCTTTCTGTGACGCGCATTCGCTCCCATATACGGAACCGCAGGCGGCCCGGGCCGCGCTGCCGGGCGGCGCGGTGCCGCACTGGACCTGAACTGTAGGGTGCCCATGATCGACGGACTGCTTTTCGACAAGGACGGGACGCTGTTCGACTTTCGCGTCAGCTGGGGCCGCTGGGCCGCCGGCTTTCTGGCCGACCTGGCGCGAGATGCCGACCATGCCCGGAGCCTGGGCCAAGCCATCGGCTTTGACGCCGCCACGCTGACCTTTGCCCCCGACAGTCCGGTGATTGCCGCCACCGCCGCGGACATCGCCGCGGCCCTGGCCCCGGAGCTGGGCGGGATATCGGTCGCCGAGCTGACCGAGCGGATCGACACCACCGCCGGCGCAGCCCCCATGTCGGAAGCGGTGCCCCTGCGTCCGCTGCTGTCCGGGCTGCGGTCGCGTGGCCTTCGGCTGGGTCTGGCCACCAACGATTCCGAGGCCCCCGCGCGCCAGCACCTGGCTGCCCACGGAATCACCGAATGCTTCGACTTCATCTCGGGCTACGATTCCGGCCATGGCGCCAAGCCCGGCCCGGGGATGTGCCTCGCCTTCGCCCACGGCCTCGGTCTGCAGCCGGCGCGGGTGGCGATGGTGGGCGACAGCCGCCACGACCTTCAGGCGGGCCGGGCGGCGGGGATGCGCACCGTTGCGGTGCTGACCGGTATCGCAAAAGCCCCCGAGCTGGCCGATCTGGCCGACGTGATCCTGCCCGATATCGGCGCACTGCCCGGCTGGCTGGACGCACAGGCCGCCTGAACCCTCGCCCATTGTCCGAAAACGACGCTTTTGTGTCGCACGCATGGTTCCCATGCCGCTGCGGCTTCCGCCATCCTCGCCGCAAGACAAGGGAGAAGGGCGATGAACCAGGAGCCGACCCGCAGGAAACGCGCCGGAGGACGTGCGGGGATGCAGACCCGCGCGGGAACGGCGGTAATCGACCAGATGCCCTGGCGCATCCCGGTAAACCCGGACCGGCCCATCGAGCCGCTTGATGCCGAGGGTGTCCAGCGCATTCACAAGACCGCGATGCGCATCCTGTCCGAAATCGGGATCGAGTTCCTGAACCCCGATGCAGTGGACCATCTGCGCCGCGCCGGCTGCATCGTGAATGGCACCAACGTCCGCATGGACGAAGCCTTCGTGATGGAGATGGTCGGCCGAGCGCCCGAAAGCTTTACCATCACCCCGCGCAACCCGGACCGCGAGATCGTGATGGGCGGCAACCACATGGTCTTCGTCAACGTCTCTTCCCCACCCAACGCCTGGGACATGGAACGCGGCAAACGCTCTGGCGATTTCGAGACGTTCAAGGAATTCATGAAGCTGACGCAGTATTTCAACTGCATCCACATCGCCGGCGGCTATCCCGTAGAGCCGGTGGACATCCATGCCTCGGTCCGTCACCTGGATTGCCTGTATGAAAAGCTGACGCTGACCGACAAGGTCGTGCATGCCTATTCGCTGGGCGCCGAGAGGGTCGAGGACGTGATGGAAATGGTCCGCATCGCCGGTGGGCTGACGGACGACGAGTTCCGCGCCAGGCCACGGATGTATACCAACATCAACTCGGTCAGCCCGCTGAAGCACGACTATCCGATGCTGGATGGCGCAATGCGGCTGGCGCGGCGCGGGCAGCCCGTGGTGGTAACGCCCTTCACGCTGGCCGGCGCAATGGCACCGGTGACCATGGCCGGGGCGGTGGCCCTTTCGATTGCCGAGGCGCTGGCGGCGATCGCGCTGCTGGAATACATCGCGCCGGGCTGTCCGGTGGCGATCGGCACCTTCACCTCGAACGTGGACATGAAGTCGGGCGCCCCCGCATTCGGCACGCCCGAATACATGCGGGCAACGCAGATGACCGGCCAGCTGGTGCGGTTCTACGGCGTTCCGTTGCGATCGTCCGGCGTCTGCGCGGCGAACGTGCCGGACGGGCAAGCGATGTGGGAAACCTCGAACAGCCTGTGGGCTGCGGTGCAAAGCCGCACCAACATGGTCTATCACGCGGCCGGCTGGCTGGAAGGAGGGCTGATCGCCAGCCCCGAGAAGTTCGTGATGGACTGCGAAGTGCTGCAGATGATCCAGCGCTATTTCGAAGAGGCGACCTGGGCCACGACCGAGGCGGACCTTGCCTTCGACGCGATCCGCGAGGTCGGACCAGGCGGGCATTACTTCGGCGTCCAGCACACGCAGGACCGCTATCAGCACGCCTTCTATGCGCCCTTCGTCAGCGACTGGCGCAACTACGAAGCGTGGCAGGCGGACGGTTCGGTCTGGACGGTCGAACGGGCGCACCGCCTGTACAAGCAGATCCTGGCCGAGTTCCAGCCACCGCCCATGAATGGCGACCATCAGGAAGAGCTGCGCCAGTTCGTGGCGCGGCGCAAGCAGGAAGGCGGGGCACCGACCGATTTCTGAGGCGCCGGCTCAGACGTGGCGGGTCAGTCCGCCATCGACCCGCAGGGTCTGGCCGGTAACATAGCTCGAATCGTCAGTCAGCAGGAAGGCCGCGGCCTTGGCCTGTTCCTGCACGGTGGCGATCCGCTTCAGCGCGGCAAGGTGGGCATACTTGCCGACATCCAGGCTGTCTGTGAAACCTGGCGCCAGGCAGTTCATGCGGATGTTCTGCGGCCCGTAGCGGTCGGCGTAAAGCTTGGTGAAGGAAGAAACCGCCGCCCGGTAGGTGCAGGAGGCCGGGAACCAGAGCGAAGGCTCGAAGGCGGCGTAGGTCGTTACGTTGACGATGGACCCGCCGCCCTGCCGTTCCATCACCGGCGTGACAAGGCGCGCCATGCGCAGGACCGATTTCAGGATCATCTCATGGGCCAGATCCCAACCCTCGTCGGCGATTTCCAGCAGATCGCCCTTGGGCGGATGGCCGGTATGGTTCAGTACAGCGTCAATCCGCCCGTATGTGTGCAGCGCCAGATCGACGATGGCGGCAAGATCGGCTTCGCTCTGCGCCACCCCGCACCTGGCAACCCCGCCCAGTTCTGCCGCCAGCTTCAGGCAGTTCTCGGACGGCGACATCAGCACCACGGCATAGCCACGGGCGTGCATCTCGCGCGCAACGGCCGCGCCGATGCCGCGCCCGGCCCCGGTGACGATGCAGGTTCTTCTGGTCATGGCGCTTCCCCCGGTGCTGCGGGGTCAGAATGCCCCTGCGTGCAGCACGGAACAAGTGGCTGCGGCATTGCCCCCGGGGCCGCTGCGTGTAGACTGCGCCCCTCAGGACGGAACAGAACCGGGACGGCGCATGGCAGTTACGCTGAAGGATGTGGCGGAACGCGCGGGCGTGTCGCGATCGGCCGTGTCGCGCGCCTTCACGCCCGGCGCGTCGGTCTCGCCCCGGACAAGGGCCAGGATCGAGGCGGCGGCCGAGGCTCTGGGCTATGCGCCGAACGCACTGGCCTCGGCGCTGACCACCGGGCGGACCAAGCTGATCGGCCTCGTCGTCACCAATTTCCACAACCCCGCGATCCTTGAGGTGTTCGATCAGTTCACCCGCGGCCTTCAGGATCAGGGGCTGAGACCGCTGGTGGTGAACCTCAGCGCCGCGACAGATCCGGCAGGATCGGTGCGCATGTTGCGCCAGTATTCGGTGGATGGCGTGATCGTCGCATCATCCACCCTGCCGACCGATTTTGCCGCGGCGTTCCGGCAGGCGGGTATTCCGGTGGTCCATGCTTTCGGCCGCCCTTCGGAGGCGCCCGAGGTGCCAGTTGTCGGGATCGACAACATCGCCTGCGGAAGAATGGCCGCCGAGACGCTGATCGCAAGGGGGTATCGCAAGATCGGCTTTCTGGGCGGGCCGGAAGCGGCAAGTTCGACCCAGGACCGGGCAACCGGTTTCCTGGCCGCCCTCCGCGGCCAGCCCGGGATTGCTGTCAGCACCAGCTATGCCTCGGACTACACCTTCGACGCTGGCCGGGCCGAAATGCAGCGCCTTCTGGAAGGCGGCCCCGCCGAAGCCTATTTCTGCGGCGATGACCTGCTGGCCATCGGCGCACTCAGCGCCATCCGGGAGGCAGGCCTGTCAGTGCCCGGCGACATCGGGTTGATCGGGCTGAACGACATGGAAATGGCGCGGTGGCAGATCATCGGGCTGACCACGATCCGCCAGCCGATCGACCGGATCATTGCCGCCGCGATCAAGGCGGTTGCGGCCGCCATCGCCGACCCCGAGCACCCGGCAGAGGTGACGCTGTTTCCCTGCGAACTGATCGAACGCCAGACCCTGCGCTCGCTGGCACAAACGTCATCGCAGCCGCAACCGGTGCCTCGTCGATGACTTCGTCACTCCTCGCGCAGGTGCCGCGACGAGGAGACGGAGTCGAACGAGGAGCGGTCCGCTTTCAGCCGGGGCCCGGACCTACAAGCGTTCAACCGGCCTTGCGGAACATCGGCGGCCTGGCATCCGTCCAGGCTCCGCCCGCCCTTGCCGATGCCACCGCCGCATGCACGGCAGCCATCGAACGAACCCCGGCCGGTGCGGTCGGCAGGCCGTCACGCGCTGCGCCACGGATTGCGTCGGCAAGGTCGCAGTAGATATTCGCCACCGCCAGCGGAAAGCCCTCGGGGTGGGCGATGGCCACGCGGGACAGGCGTCTGGCATCCTCGTAAAGTCCGGCCTCGCCCTTTTCGATGATCTGCGTCCGCCCGCCGACCGGCGTGTAGTAAAGCTGGTTCGGCTGTTCCGAGGCCCAGCGCAGGCCCCCGGTTTCGCCGAAGATCTGGATGTCGAAGCCGTGCTGCCGCCCGATCGCGACCGACGAAGTCCAGAGCCGCCCGACCGTGCCGCGCGACATGCGGAAGTTCACCATCGCGTCATCCTCCAGCATGCGGGACGGGATGGTCGAGGCGAAATCGGCGGAAAGCTTTTCCACTTCGTCGTCGCAGATGAAGCTGGCCATGTGCAGCGCATGGATGCCGCAGTCGGCGAACTGGCCGGAAACGCCGGCCATCGCCGGGTCATACCGCCAGCGGACGCGGGGGTTCTCGGCATCGGTGGCGTCGCCGTGGTGGCCGTGGCTGAAATTAGTGACCACCAGCCTGACCTTGCCAATGTCGCCATTGCGCACCATGGCGCGGGCCTGGCGGACCATGGGATAGGCGGAATAGCAGTAGTTCACCGCGCAGATGCGGCCCGTCCGTTCCGCGACGCGGACGATTTCCTCGCCTTCCTCAACCGTCATCGTCATCGGCTTTTCGCAAAGGACGTGGAACCCTGCCTCGAGAAAGGCCTTGGTGATCTCGAAATGGGTGGCGTTCGGGGTGGCTACCGTCACCAGATCGCAGCGGTCCGGGCGGTTCCGTTCGCCTTCCAGCATCTCTCGCCAGTCGCCATAGGCGCGGTCGGGGGCGATGCCAAGGCGCTGGGCATAGTCGCGCCCCGCCTCGGGCCGGTGGTCGAGAGCGCCGGCAACAAAGGCGAAATGCCCGTCGGCCTGCGCACCCAGCCGATGCGCCGGACCGATCTGGCTGCCTTCGCCACCGCCGATCATGCCCCAGTTCAGTTTGCCCATGGTCGCCCCCTCAGAAGCCGATGGATTGCAGATATTCACGGTTCTTCCGCGCGTCGTCGATGGGGCTTACGTCCAGCGTCGGGTCGCAGTCCTGTTCGACCGTGCACCATCCCTGGAAGCCCGCGTCCAACAGGATCTGGCGAATGGCGGGAAAGTCCACGTCCCCCTGCCCGAGGTTGCAGAAGATGCCTTGGCCGCAGGCGTCGTAGAACCCGGTGCCTTTCGCGATCACATCGGCCTTCACCTTCGGGTCGATGTCCTTGAAATGCATGTAGGAAATCCGCCCGATATGGCGGCGCATGAAGGCCACCGGGTCGAAGCCGGCGTAGGAATGATGGCCGGTGTCGAAGCAGATCTTCAGGATCTTCTCGTCCACCTCTTCCAGCAGCTGCTCCAGCTCCGGCTCGAAGTCGATGAAACCGGCGGCATGGGCGTGGATCCCGACGGTCAGGCCATAATCCTCGGCCCCCATCTTCGCCACGGTGGCGATGCGGTCGCGGAAGGCGGCCCATTCGGCGGGGCCCATCTGTTCGGCCGCATCGGGACGGCCGGCAGTCGGAGCGCGGCGGGGGGAAATGGAGTCGATCAGCACCAGATGCTGCGCACCATGCGCGGTCAGCGCCTTGCAGGTGCGGATGGCAGCGTCCATTACCTCGTCCCACCGGGCCGGGTCGTGGAAAGGTCGGAAGACCACGCCGCCAATCAGGGTAAGGTCGTGTTCCGCCAGCGCCTCGGCCAGGACCGCCGGATCTTCGGGCATGTAGCCGATGGGGCCAAGCTCAATCCCCTTGTAGCCGGCCTGCGCGCAGTCAGAAAGAACCTGCCGCCAAGGCGGGTTGCGCGGGTCGTCCGCGAATTCCACGCCCCAGGAGCAGGGCGCATTGCCGATACGGATGGTCATGGGATCCTCATGTGGGGGGAACGGCGAGCCAGCGCCCGCTGTCCGACGACTGGAAGGCGGTTTCGACGATCTGGGACACGGCAAGCCCGTCGCGGAAGGTGGGCCAGACGGGCTGACCGGTGTGGATCGCGGTCAGGAAATCGCGGGCCTCGATGATGATCTGGTCCTGGTAGCCTGTGCCGTGGCCGGGCCCCTGGCAGAAGGCGAGGAAGTCGGGATGTGCGGGGCCGGTCAGGATGCGGGTGAAGCCGCGCGTGGCCTCGGGCCCTTCGGCGCGATAGAGATGGACAGAGTTCTGATCCTCCTGGTCGAAGCGGATCGCGCCCTTCGTGCCGTGAATTTCATAGGCATAACCCATCTTCCGCCCCGTCGCCGTGCGGCTGATGTAAAGATGGCCCATAGCTCCGCTGGCAAAGCGCAGCATCATCTGGGCATGGTCGTCGTTCGTCACGGCCTCGGGTCCGTCCGGGCCAGGACGGGTGGCGTGCACCGTCTCGATCCGCGCCGACAATTCGGCGACGGGGCCCATGAGCGCCAGCATGCAGTTGATCGGATGGGGGGCAAGGTCGCCCATGCAACCATTCGCCCGATCCCGCGTGCGCCAGTTGGCAGGAAGCGAGGGATCGGCCAGGAAATCCTCGGTATGCTCGCCACGGAACCAGGTGATGTCACCGATGGCGCCCTCGGCCAGCAGCCGGCGCACGAACTGTGTCGCAGGCGTGCGGACGTAGTTGAAGCCGATCATGTTCGGCAGACCGCTGGCCTCGGCCGCTGCGACCATGGCCCGAGCATCTTCAAGCGAGGCGCCCAGAGGCTTTTCGCAGAACACCGGCTTGCCGGCGGCGAAGGCGGCCTCGGCAATCGCGCGGTGCGTGGACTGAGGCGAGGCGATGACCACCGCCTGCACTTTCGGATCGGCAACCAGATCCTGCCAGTCACGGGCAGCGCGAGCGAAGCCATAGGCCTTTGCGTAGCGTTCTGCCGAGGCCAGGCTGGTCGCCGCGATCACCTCCAGCCGTGGGCGCAGCGCGGTGTCGAAGACCGCACCCACCGCCGACAGCGCCACGGCATGGGCCTTGCCCATGTAACCCCCGCCGACCAGCCCGATTCCGATTTCCGCCATCGTTCCCCCCCCCCCAAGACCAGTATTGCAACCGGTTGCAAAAGCTGTATCGTTCCGTTGCACGGCGCGCAAGTCCCGTCATCGGGATTGGTGCCGGATCGGCTGCGGGAGGGCAAGTTATGGGTGACACGATCAGGCTGACGGTAGCCCAGGCCATCGTCCGCTGGCTGATGAACCAGTTCATCGAGATAGACGGGCAGGAGCTCCGCATCTGCGGCGGCGGCTTCGGCATCTTCGGCCACGGCAACGTGCCCTGCCTTGGCGAGGCGCTTTATCCGGTCCACAAGGAGCTGCCCCTTTACCGGGGCCAGAACGAACAGAGCATGGGCTTCGCCGCCGCGGCCTATGCCAAATACCACCTGCGCCGCCGCTTCATGTTCTGCACGGCAAGCGCGGGTCCGGGAACGGCGAACCTGCTGACAGCGGCCGCGCTGGCCCATGCCAACCGGTTGCCGCTGCTGATGCTGTGCGGCGATACCTTTCTGACCCGCCTGCCCGACCCGGTGTTGCAGCAGCTTGAACACTTCGGCAATCCGACCCTTGGCGTGAATGACGCCTTCAGGGCGGTAAGCCGTTACTGGGACCGAATCACCCATCCAGCGCAGGTGCTGCAATCGCTGCCGGCAGCACTTGCCACGATGCTGGACCCCGCTGATTGCGGCCCGGCCTTCCTGGGCCTGCCGCAGGATGTCCAGGGGTGGGCCTACGATTATCCGGTGTCGTTCTTTGCAAGGCGGCTGCATCGGATCCGCCGCCAGTCGCCGGACACTGCCGAGGTGGCGGATGCAGCGGCGCTGCTGCGCGGGGCGCAGAGGCCGGTGATCGTCGCAGGCGGCGGGGTGCAGTATTCCGGCGCAGTGGCAGAACTGACAACCTTCGCCGAGGCACACGCAATTCCGGTGGTGGAAACCATCGCGGGGCGGGCGAATCTTCTGGCGGACCATCCGCTGAACATTGGCCCCATCGGCGTCACCGGATCGGACAGTGCCAATGCAATCGCTGGGGCGGCGGATGTGGTGCTGGCCGTGGGCACGCGGTTGCAGGATTTCACCACGGGGTCCTGGACCGTTTTTGCAAAGGATGCGCGCCTGATCGGCCTGAACGCCGGGCGACATGACGCGGCAAAGCACCTGTCGCAGCCCGTGGTGGGGGACGCAAGGCTGGGGCTCCTCGCGCTGGGTCAGGCGCTGTCAGGCTACCGGGCGCCACCCGGCTGGGTGAAGAAGGCGCAGGATGAGCGCCATGCCTGGGATGCCTATGTGGCCGAGAACGTCCGCCCCG
The DNA here is from genome assembly GCF_004762095.1 of Tabrizicola caldifontis. Lineage (GTDB taxonomy): Bacteria > Pseudomonadota > Alphaproteobacteria > Rhodobacterales > Rhodobacteraceae > Tabrizicola > Tabrizicola caldifontis. Next base: position 22,278 of record NZ_SIJH01000005.1, on the reverse strand, counting down.
GAAACCGCCCGAACTCCTATGCCCAGGCGATCGGCGTGGTGAACGCGCTTTGCCACCCCCGCGACCGGATCGTGACGGCCGCCGGGGGGCTTCCGGCCGAGGTGACTGCGAACTGGCGCACGCTGGGGATCGGCACGGTGGATGTGGAATTCGGATTTTCCTGCATGGGATATGAAATTGCCGGCGGCTGGGGTGCCAGAATTGCACAAAGCGAACAGGAATCCGACCGCGACACCATCGTGTTCGTCGGCGATGGCAGCTATCTTCTCATGAATTCCGACCTGTATTCCTCGGTCCTGACCGGGAAGAAGCTGATCGTTCTGGTGCTGGACAACGGCGGATTCGCAGTCATCAACAAGCTGCAGAACAACACGGGGCAGGAAAGCTTCAACAACCTGATCAGAGATTGTCCTACGGTCTCGCAACCTTTCGCGGTGGATTTCGAGGCCCACGCCCGCGCCATGGGCGCGGTGGCCGAGACCGTGACCAACCCCGCGGAACTGGCCGAGGCCTTCCAGCGCGCCAAGGCATCAGAGCGCACCCATGTCATCGTGATGCAGGTCGATCCCTACGAAGGCTGGACCACACAAGGCCATGCCTGGTGGGAGATCGGCACGGCCCAGGTGTCCGAAAATGCGGGCGTGCGTGCGAAACACGCCGAGGTCGAGGCCGGGCGCGCAGGACAGCGCCGGGGCATCTGATGGCAGACCTTGCGCGTCTTTCGGGCCGGAATTTCCTGGTGATCGGCCGGGCGGGGATGGACCTCTACGCCGACCCGCCCGGCACCCGCACGGAAGAGGCAACCCGCTTCACCGCCGCCCTTGGCGGGTCTTCGGCCAACATCGCGGCGGCCCTGGTGCGGCAGGGGTGCCGGGCATCGCTGGTGACCTGCGTCTCGGACGATGCGGTGGGGCGGTTCTGCCTGCACCAGCTGGATGCCTACGGGATCGACCGTACCCATGTCCGCAGTGTTGCGGGCGAGGCGCGAAATTCGCTCGCGGTGGTAGAGACACGGCTAGAGGACTGCCAGTCGGTCATCTACCGCAACAATGCCGCCGACTTCGCCATGACTGTTTCTGATATCGAGCGTCCCGATTACGCCCGATACGCGGCCCTGATCACCACCGGCACCGTGCTGGCGGCCGAGCCCTCGCGGGCGGCAGCCTTCCGTGCCTTTGAACTTGCCCGCGCGGCAGGGCTGCCACTGATCTTCGATGTGGACTACCGGCCCTATTCCTGGCCCTCTGCCGCCATGGCGGCCGAGGTCTATTCCCGCGCCGGCGCCTTGTGCGACGTGATCGTCGGCAATGACGTGGAATTCGGCTTCATGGCAGGAGACGCCGAAAAGGGCCTCGACAAGGCCCGCAGCCTGATCGCAAGCGGCGCGCAGATCGTCGTCTACAAGCGCGGCGAGAAGGGCGCGGTCACCGTCACCCGCGACGGCGAGTTCGCCACCGGCATCTTTCCGACACAGGCGCTGAAGCCCACCGGCGCCGGGGACAGTTTCCTTGGCGCCTTCGTTGCAGCCCTGGCAGAAGGGCGCCCGGTCGGCGAGGCCGTCCTGCGCGGCTCGGCCGCCGCAGCTATGGTGGTGGCCCGCGTCGGTTGCGCCCCCGCCATGCCGACCCGGACCGAGCTTGACGCCTTTCTTGCCACCCATCCCGGCCCGACCTTGTGAAAGGACCGCCATGCACATCGCCCCCTTCGACAACGCCAACCACCCCATCGTCGATGTGAACGACCCGCAGGTGCCGCTGGTCTATTTCAACCGCATCCGGCTGCGTACCGGCGAAACCTTCGACTATCGCGTCGCGGGCTACGAAACCTGCGTTGTCCCGGCGACCGGAACGGTGACGGTCGAAACGGCGGGCCAGACCTTCGCCGGCATCGGCAACCGGGGCGCCGACGTCTGGGATGGCGAGCCGGAGGGGGTCTATGTCCCGACCGACACCGGCGCGCGGGTGACCGCGCTGACCGATACCGAAACCTTCATCGCCGGGGCGCAGTTTTTCGAAACGTTGCAACCTTTCGCCGTACGCGCAGCCGATCTGGACGTGGTGCAATACGGGTCGGACGACACCAAGACGCACCGCAAGATCAAGCACATCCTCGGCACGAAATACCACGACCGGGTGGGGCGGCTTCTGGTCAGCGAGCTGTTCACCGTCGGCGCGGGCGGCTGGTCCGGCTTTCCCAGCCACAAGCACGACACCGACCGCCGCGATGCGGACGGCAGGCTGATCGAGACCCGGCACGACGAATGCTACAACTTCCGCTTCCGGCCGGACTACGGCTCGGGGCTCCAGATGCTGCAGCGGGTGGATAACGAACCGGGCGACGCGTACCATATCGTCGATGGCTCGACGGTCAAGATCGACCGGGGCTATCATCCCTGCTGCGTGCTGCCGGGATACGAGATGTATTATTTCACCATCCTCGGCGGCCTTTCGCAGCGCAGCCTGAAGCAGTTCTTCCAGCCGACACACGCCGCACAGCTGCAGACGATCCCGGGGATCATGGACATGGTGGCCAAGTTCAAATGACCCGCGCAACACTGGCCGATGTGCTGGGTCCGGCCCTGGCGAAGGGCCATGCCGTGCCGGGCTTCGTCTGCCTGGGTTGGGAGGATGCGCGGGCCTATGCCCTGGCGGCAGAGGCCGAACGCGCGCCGGTGATCCTTCAGGCCGGCCCCGGAGCCAGGGCCCACATGCCGGTCGCGGTCTGGGGCGCGATGTTCCGGGCACTGGCCGAGAGCGTCTCGGTCCCGGTTGTGGCACATCTGGACCATGGCGGAAGCCTTGACGAGTGCCGCGCGGGCCTTCTGGCCGGGTTCACCTCGGTCATGTTCGACGGCTCGCGCCTGCCGCTGGACCAGAACATGCGCCTGACCGCCGAGGTCGTGCGCATGGCCCATGCGGCCGGGGCGTCGTGCGAGGGCGAGATCGGCTTTGTCGGCTATGCCGAAGGCGCGGCCTCGGACGGAACCGACCCGGCCGAAGCCGCCCGCTTTGCCAGCGCAACCGGGGTGGATGCCATGGCGATCTCGGTCGGGAACGTGCATCTGCAACGGCAGGCGGGGCCGGGGCTGGACCTTGCGCGGATCAGGGCGATCGAGGCGGTTACCGATGTGCCGCTGGTGATCCATGGCGGCTCCGGGGTGCCGTGGGACCAGCGCCAGACGCTTGCGGCCAGCTCGCGCATTGCCAAGTTCAACATCGGCACCGAGCTGCGCCAGGTTTTTGGCCATGCGCTGCGCGCCGCGCTGGACCGCGACCCTTCCCGCTTTGACCGGATCGAGATCCTGCGGGACACCGAAGCCCCCCTGGTCGAGGCCGCCCGGGCAATCCTGCGCAACCTGGGCGCCTCGGGCCGGGCCTGAGCCGGTTCACCCGTGGCGGCGGAAAGTCAGATAGTGCGGCGCGCGCCCCTCGCGAAGCGCCTTCTGCTCATAGCGGGTGGAAATCCAGTCGTCCCAGGCCCCGCCGGGCCCGGCCTCTGCCACAAGATCGAACCCGGCAGGCGGCACCTCCTCCAGCGTCTGGCGGACATAGTCGGGGATGTCGGTTGCAACCCGGAACTCGGCGCCCGGGGCGCAGGCGCGGGCCAGAGGCAAGAGGTAGCCCGGCGTGACGAAGCGCCGGCGGTGGTGGCGCGCCTTGGGCCAGGGGTCAGGGTAGTTCAGAAACACCTTTGACAGGCAGCCGTCCGGCAGCACGTCGAACAGATCGCGCACGTCGCCGGGATGGATCGCAACATTGTCCAGCCTGCCGTCGCGCAGCTTGCCCAGAAGCATGGCGATGCCGTTCACGAATGGCTCGCAGCCAATCAGGAAGACGCCGGGGTTGCGGGCGGCCATGTGTACCAGATGCTCGCCGCCGCCAAAACCCACCTCAAGCCACAACGGCCGACCGCCGGTGAAGGCCAGGTCAAGCTTGGCGCGACCGGGATTTTCCTGCCGCGTCACACCTTTCAGCGACCACGCGGCAAGGCCGGTTTCCAGATCGGCCTTTTGCTGCGCCCGCAGCGTCTTGCCACGGGTGCGGCCATAGAAATTGCGGTATTCGCCCGCGTCGGTCATCGGAAAGGCCCCGAAAGTGATCCGGGGCCTTCAAGCAGAGCCGACGCCAAGGGTCAAGGCAGAGCCGCCTTGTTCGACGTCATCTTCCCGTCATGGCCACCCGGAACAAGCGCGTGGCGGCGACGACTGATCGGCTCTCGGCTATACCGCCTTCTTCAGCGCCTCGACCAGATCGGTCCTTTCCCAGCTGAACCCGCCGTCGGCATCGGGCGCGCGGCCAAAATGGCCGTAGGCTGCCGTGCGCTGGTAGATGGGCTTGTTTAGATCCAGATGCGTGCGGATTCCGCGCGGGGTCAGATCCATGACCTTTGCCACCGCTGCCTCGATCACCGCCTCGGGCACCACGCCGGTGCCATGGGTATCGACGTAGATCGACAGGGGTTTGGCCACGCCGATGGCATAGCTGAGCTGCAGGGTGCAACGTTCGGCCAGGCCCGCCGCCACCACGTTCTTCGCCAGATAGCGCGCGGCATAGGCGGCCGAGCGGTCCACCTTGGTCGGATCCTTGCCGCTGAACGCGCCGCCGCCATGCGGGGCCGCCCCGCCATAGGTATCGACGATGATCTTGCGGCCCGTCAGCCCCGCATCCCCGTCCGGCCCGCCGATCACGAAGGTTCCCGTGGGGTTCACGTGCCATTCGGTCTTCTTCGTGATCCAGCCCTCGGGCAGAACCTCGCGGATGTAGGGCTCGACGATCCTGCGGATCACCTTCGAGGTCTGGCGCTTCGACACATGCTGGGTGGACAGCACGATCGAGGTCACCTCGACCGGCTTGCCGCCAGCGTAGCGCAGCGTCAGCTGGCTTTTGGCATCGGGCCCCAGCGTAGGTTCCGCGCCCGATTTGCGGGCCTCGGCCAGCCGGCGCAGGATCGCGTGGGCATACTGGATCGGCGCCGGCATGAACTCGGGCGTCTCAAGCGTGGCGTAGCCGAACATGATGCCCTGGTCGCCCGCGCCATCGCGGTCCACCCCCTGCGCGATGTGGGCGGACTGCTCATGTATGTAGTTGTGAACCTTGATCTTTTCCCAGTGGAATTTCTTCTGTTCATAGCCGATGTCGCGCACGCATTCGCGCACGATGCCGTCGATGCGGCCCATCATGGCATGGGTCGCCTCTTTCGACGACAGCCCCACCTCGCCGCCTACGACCACCCGGTTCGTCGTGGCGAAGGTCTCGCAGGCGACGCGGGCGTTCGGCTCTTCCCTGAGAAAGGCGTCAAGAACCGCATCCGAGATGCGATCGCAGACCTTGTCGGGGTGACCCTCCGAGACGGACTCGGAAGTGAAGACGTAATCAAGGCGGCTCATGGGGAAGTGCTCCGTTGGATGAATCCCCGCCACGCCAGGAAGCCGTTGTGGCGGTTCAAGTTGCATCTGACTAGACGGCAGCCGAATGGGCGTCAATGGGCGCGGAAAGGCCAGCGGGACGAGGCCCACCAGCAACAGGAAGAAGGGCAGATCCCCCCAACGGGCGTAGGGCGTGGGCGGCAAGGCACCCGGGATGCGTGCATCCAGCTTGCCAAGGGTGCCGAAGGGCAGGGCCTCGACGACGCGTCCCCGAGCGTCCACCACCGCCGTCACCCCGGTATTGGCCACCCGCAGCAGCGGCAACCCCTGTTCCACCGCACGCAGCCGGGCCTGGTCAAAATGCTGGAACGGGCCGGTCCGGATGCCGAACCAGGCATCGTTCGTGGCCTGCAGCATCCAGTCGGCCCGCTCTGGCGCGGTGGCGACGAAGCGTGGGAAGATCGCCTCGTAGCAGATCAGCGGCAGCACCTTGCCAAAGCGGCCAAGATCCAGCACCCGTGGACCCGGCCCCGCGGAATAGTAATTGCCCACCTGCGCGGCAAAGGCTGTCAGCCCGAACCAGTCATAGGCCAGATCACCCAGCGGCATGTATTCGCCGAAGGGCACCAGATGCGCCTTGTCGTAACGCGCGATCTCTGCCCCTTCGTCCTGCAGCACACGCAGGCTGTTGTAGAACCGCCCCTCGCCCTCGCGCTGGATGCCGACAACGACCGGGCGACCACCCGAGGCCGCAGTGACCATCTCGGCCACCACCGGCGCATATTCCAGCATGAACGGCACTGCCGTTTCCGGCCAGAGCGTCAGGTCGGCAGCACCGCCCTGCGCCGTCAGGTCCAGAAGCCGGTCGAGGTGCATGTCGGCCAGAGCCTGATCCCACTTCAGCGATTGTTCGGCATTCGGCTGGACCAGGCGCACCACCCCCTCGCGCGGCTCGGGCAGGGGCTGGCCCAGCCGCCAGAGCCCGAAGCCGAAGGCAGCCGCCAGGATCACTCCCGACCCGGCAGCCCCGCGCCAGCGCCACGCTACCGGAAGCGCGGCTGCCAGCAGCATCATCAGGCTGAGGCCCGAAGGGCCGAGTAACGCAGCCACCTGATCGGCCGGCGTGCCGATGAAGCTGTGGCCCAGCATCGCCCATGGAAAGCCGGTCAGGATCACGCCGCGATGCCATTCAAGCGTGGCGAAGGCAGCGACGAAGCCCACGGCCGGTACACGGGTCATGACTGCAAGCGCCGCCGAGGCGCCCCAGAACAGGCCCAGCCCCACCGACAGGAACAGCACCGCGAAGGGCGCCATCCAGCCGTGGGTGGCCACGTCGATCAGGAAGGGTTCCACGATCCAGGACAGCGCCAGCGCGAACTGACCGGTGCCTGCAGCAAGCCCCAGCCGGAACGCCGCCCAGACCCGCCTTTCCTGTGCAATCAACCAGATCACCCCGGCCAGTGTCGCCACGGTCAGCGGCCAAAGGCCCCATGGTGCCTGCCCCAGCGCGCCTAACGCGCCCAGCACAAAGGCCAGCACCAGCCGGCGCCCGTGGGACCAGGTCGAGAGGACGATCATTCAGGCAGCGCCCGCCTGCTTGGCCTGGGGTAGCCGAAGGCGCAGCCGCTTGATCCGTCGGGGATCGGCATCGACCACCTCGAACTGCACGCCCGATTCGTGTTCGACCACCTCGCCGCGCGCGGGCACCCTGCCGATGCGCACATACACCAGCCCACCCAGGGTATCGATCTCCTCATCCTCCTCGCCGGTGCGCAAAGGCAGGCCGATGGCGGCCTCGATCTCCTCCAGCGGGGCGGTGGACTGGGCAAGAAACACGCCGGGCTTTTCCTCTTTCCACAAGGCGCCTTCCTCTTCGTCGTGTTCGTCCTCGATCTCGCCTATAACGGTCTCGATCAGATCCTCGATCGTTACCAGCCCATCGACTCCACCGTATTCGTCGATGACCAGCGCCATGTGCACACGCTCCTTCTGCATCTTCTGCAGCAGCACACCCGTCGGCATCGAGGGCGGGGCGTAAAGGATCGGACGCAGCAGCCGCTTCAGACTGAACCGGCCCGAGGCGCCAAAGCCATGCTGCAAGGCGAAATCCTTCAAGAGCACCAGCCCCTGCGGATGGTCGAGCGTGCCCTTGTAGACGGGCACGCGGGAAAAGCCGTGCTCGCGAAAGACCTCAACCAGTTCTTCCTTGCCGATGTCCAGCGGGACCGCCACGATCTCGGCCTTGGGCACGGCCACGTCGTCCACCCGCATCCGCCGCAGGACATGCAGGCCCTGCGGTGCAGGTGCGGTGCCGGATGCACCGTCATCGGCAGGTGTTTCGGAAGCGGGGCTGAATGCGGAAAGCAGCCTGCCGAAAAAGCCCCGCTGGCTGCGGTCGGAGGCGGGTTCGTCGGTCTCGCTCTGCGCACCCTGCGCTGCACCAGACCCGTCGGTGCTACTGCCCATCGGTCCTTTGTCCAGAAAGCGCCAATCCCTGGTCGCCCACATAATATGGGTCAGGAACCCCGAGGCTGGCAAGTATCCGCACCTCAAGCGCCTCCATCAGATCGGCATCTTCAGGCTCGACGTGATCGTAGCCCAGTAGATGCAGCACACCATGCACGATCAGATGCGTCACATGATCAACCATGGGCTTGCCCTGCTCCTCGGCCTCACGCGCACAGGTTTCCCAGGCAATCGCAATGTCACCCAGGCTTTCGGGGTCATCGGCCGGTCCGGGGTACGGCAGATCCGGCGCCTCGCCGACAACCTCGGCCGCGCGTTCGTCGGATGGCCAGCTGAGCACATTGGTCGGCTGCGGCTTGCCGCGGAAATCGGCGTTCAGGACTGCGATCCGCGCATCGTCGCATCCCAACAGGCTGATCTGGAACCCTTCGGCCGGCAGTCCGAGATCGGCCAGAACCGCCCCCGCTGCACGTTCCGCCAGCTCGGCAAGGCCAAGCCCGTTCCAGCGCGCGTCCTCGATCAGTGTCTCGACCAGATCCATCCCTGCCCCCTAGCGCGGCATCTGGATCGCTGCAAATGAAATCGCGCGCGCGAAGGGGCGCAATCCTTTCATCTCGCCTCTGGCTGTTCCGGCCCAGCGGCTCGTGTGGCGGGGGTTTCACACCCCCGCACCCCCGTGGGATATTTGTGCAGAGAGGAAGGGGGGCTTCCTCTCTGGGAAAACATCCCGGGGAGCGCGAGGGGCAGCGCCCCTTTGCCACCGAGGAGGAGCACCGAGGCGCGACGACGAGAGAGGGGTTCTGAGCGCCGGCGCACCGCCGTGAAACCACCACTCACCCGGCGCTTTCGTCGGTTTCGTAGGCCTCGATGATCCTGGCGACCAGCGGGTGGCGAACCACGTCCTTCGCGGTGAAGTAGTTGAAGCTGACGCCCTTCACCCCCTTCAGGATGCGTTCTGCCTCGGCCAGGCCCGAAGGCATACCGCGCGGCAGGTCGATCTGGGTGCGATCGCCGGTGATGACCATCCGGCTGCCTTCGCCCAGGCGGGTCAGGAACATCTTCATCTGCATGCCGGTGGCGTTCTGCGCCTCATCCAGCACGACGAAGGCGTTCGAGAGCGTCCGGCCGCGCATGAAGGCCAGGGGCGCGATCTCGATCCGCTTTTCCTGCATCAGCTTTTCCACCTGCTTGGCCGGCAGGAAGTCGTTCAGCGCGTCATAAAGCGGCTGCATGTAGGGATCGACCTTCTCCTTCATGTCGCCGGGCAGGAAGCCGAGCCGTTCGCCCGCCTCGACCGCGGGGCGGGACAGGATGATCTTCTCCACAGCGCCCGAGATGAACATCGTCACGCCCACCGCCACCGCCAGATAGGTCTTGCCGGTTCCCGCCGGGCCGATGCCGAAGCCCAGCTCGTTCTGGAAGAGGTTGGCCACATAGGCCTTCTGCGCCTCGGTCCGGGGTTCGATCGGCTTCTTGCGTGTCCGCAGCTCCATGCCGGTGGTGAACAGCTCGCCCTGCTCCGCGCCGGTCAGCGCCTCGCCCACAGGGCGGCCCATCCGCATTGCGCCGTCGATATCCCCTGCGGCCACCCCGCGCCCCGCTTCGAGGCGGGCATAAAGCGACCGAAGCACTGCTGCGGCCTGCTCTCTGGCGCCCTTTTCGCCGATCACCGCCAGGCGGTTGCCGCGTCGCAGGATGTGCACCCCCATCTGGTGTTCGATCTGCGCGAGGTTGCGGTCGAATTCGCCGCAGAGATCGATCAGCAAGCGGTTGTCGGGAAATTCGAGGACGGTCTCGACGATATCCTCGGCGGACGGGGGGGTCAGCGCGCTGATGCCCAAAGGGGTCTCCTTGTTGCAGGGCCACAGGGAAAGTGTGCAGCCGGACACGGCATCTGGCAAGCGAAACCCGATGCCGACACAAAGTGTTGTAGGAAATCATGCCGAATTGATGACAGTCGGCGCATGAAAGCCCAAGGAGAAGGCCCCGCCAGGGGCGGGGCCTGCCGTGGAAGGGCCAGAACCCGGTCGTCTCAGGGCCTGGAATGGCTCGCGGCCGTGCCCGGGACCCGGTCGCGGATGCCGGCGTCGCGCGTCTCGTAGACGCCGATCACCGTGCCCGGCGGATACTTGCCGTCGCAGACCGGCAGCCCGGTCTTCGGGTCGAAGCGGGGCGAGGAATAGCCCTCGAGCCCGTCGTCGATGATCCAGACCTGGCAGCCGTCGGGATCATAGGCGATCGCGGCTTCGCCATCGACCAGCTTCGAATCGTCACGGCCGTAATCCTGCGCGGTGGCGATCACCGAGTCCGGTCCCGAATAGGGTCTCGTGCCCTGGATCCCCTCGAACAGCCCGCCGCAGCCGGACAGCAAAGTGCCCAGCGCCAGCATCAGTCCCGCCCGCGCCAGGGGGGCGGTCCGTGCGAAGTCCCGTTTTCCTGCAAGCGTCATGATCATCAGCCCTTCTTGCAGAAGACTTCGACACGGCGGTTCTTCGCCATGCCCTTGGCCGTCGCGTTCGAGGCCGCCGGGCGCGTCTCGCCATAGCCCGTCACGCTGTCCACCACCGCACCGACCGACTGCGCCACCGCCGCCACCGCCGCGGCGCGGGCCTCGGACAGGCCCTGGTTGTAGGCGTCGGAGCCGCGGCTGTCGGTGTGGCCCGCGATCGTGTAGGAAAAGGCCGGGGTCTGGCGGAAGAAGGTCTCCAGCTTCTGCCGGCCGGCGGCGGTCAGCGTGGAACTGGCGGTGGCGAAATAGGTATCGACGCTTTCGGTCAGGCAGCTGACCTGCTTCAGGCAGACGGGCTTGCCCGTCTTGGGATCGCGCCGGGGCACCATGTAGCCTTCGGTTCCGCCATCGGCCCACCAGTGCTGGCAGCCGTCCGGGTCAACCCACAGACCCCATTCGATCCGGCCCGAGACCGCCCCCTCCTGCGCGGTCGCCATCGGCGCCGCCAGCAGGCACATGCCCGCCAGCATCACCGGAAGCGCCCGGCAAAGCCTGCCACTCCGATCCATAACTTCCCCCACTCCTCGTTACTGACCCCTTCGGGTCGTCTATCCGATGCGCGCATGGCAGCCGACAGCGATTCTCTTACGGCAGGATCCGTCCGCTTGAGAACCGGAATCTGTTGCGCCCATGGAAAAGACCTTGCGACCTGTTCCACGCGCGCACCAGTCGGATTTCTTCAAGCGATCCGGGAAATCAGATCCGCCGCCAAGGAGTTGGGCGCCGAAACCGAAACCCGCGCCCGCACCATGTCGCCGATCCGGCCCTCGGGGTCGCTGACATGCACCGCATGCAGATGATCGGACTTTCCCACCATCTGCCCGGGCTTGCGGCCGGGCTTTTCATACAGCACCGCGACCTCGCGTCCCACCATCGCCTGCTGAACGGTACGCTGTTGTGCGGTAATCAGCGCCTGCAGCTCCTGCAGGCGCGCATCCGCCACCTCGGCCGGGACCGGGGTCTTTTCCGCAGCAGGAGTGCCTGGCCGGGCGGAATACTTGAAGCTGAAGGCCGCGCCAAAGCCCACTGCCCGGATCAGATCCAGCGTGGCCCGGAAGTCGGCGTCCGTTTCACCGGGGAAACCCACGATGAAGTCGGAACTCAGCAGGATGTCCGGCCGCGCGGCGCGGATGCGTTCGACCAGCCGCAGATAGGCTTCGGCCGTGTGCTTGCGGTTCATCGCCTTCAGGATCCGGTCGCTGCCTGACTGCACCGGCAGATGCAGATAGGGCATCAGCTGCGGCAGGTCGCCATGAGCCGCGATCAGGTCGTCGTGCATGTCGTTCGGGTGGCTGGTGGTGTAGCGTAGCCGATCCAGACCCTCGATCCGGGCCATCTCGCGCAGCAGTCGGCCAAGACCCCACGCCCCCCCCGGCCCCTCGCCGTGATAGGCGTTGACGTTCTGGCCCAGCAACGTGATCTCGCGCACGCCCTGTGCGACCAGCTTGCGCGCCTCGTCCAGAAGGCGCGCGACCGGCCGGCTGACCTCGGCCCCGCGGGTGTAGGGGACGACGCAGAAGGCGCAGAACTTGTCGCAGCCTTCCTGCACGGTCAGGAAGGCCGTTGGGCCACGCAGCGCACGGCGTTCGGGCAGATGGGCGAACTTGTCCTCGACCGGAAATTCGGTGTCCACCACCCGGCCCCGGGCCTCGACCATGGCAGGCAGGCGGTGATATGCCTGCGGACCGACGACCAGATCGACCATGGGGGCACGGCGCAGGATCTCTTCGCCCTCTGCCTGGGCGACACAGCCGGCGACGCCGATCTTCATCTCCGGTTTGTCTGCCTTCAGCGCGCGCAGGCGGCCAAGGTCGGAATACAGCTTCTCGGACGCCTTTTCGCGGATGTGGCAGGTGTTCAGCAGGACCAAGTCTGCCTCCTCCACCACATCGGTCGTGACATAGCCCTGCGCAGCCAGGGCTTCCGCCATGCGCTCGCTGTCATAGACGTTCATCTGGCAGCCGTAGGTCTTGACGAAAAGCTTCTTCACGTCGGTCATGGGCGGGTCTCCGGGAACCTGCGGCTTCTACCCCGAAACCGCCCTGCCCCGCAACCGACCACCCTTGCATCCCTGCCAAGGATAGCCGAGTCTGCCGTCCGCCCCCGGACCCTGACCCAGATGCGCTATCCAACGCTTGCCGCCCTGCTTGATTCCAAGGCCTCCCAGATGGCGAAAGGCCCCCTGTCGATCGTCATGGCCGAGGACGAGGTCGAAATCGCCAGCACCATTGCCCACCAGCTGAAATGCGGTTTCCGCAACGTCATTCTTCTGGCGCCCGAGGGCATCGGGTTGCCGCCTGATCACGACGAGCGCATCCATATCGTTACGCACGACGTCTTTGCCGAGGCCGCCCTGCCCAATGCCGTGAACGCGATGATGGACCGCGTGGCCGGCGCCTGGGTCCATTACTGCTACAACACGGAATATCTGTTCTTCCCCTTCTGCGAAACGCGCCGCATCGGCGAGATGCTGGCCTTCCATGCCGAGGAACGGCGCGAGGCGATGCTGACCTATGTCATCGATCTTTATGCCGGCGATCTGACTGCTCAGCCGGATGCGGTCTCGCTTGGGGATGCGTGGCTGGACAAGTCGGGCTACTATGCGCTTGCACGGAAGGATCCGGCGCGGAACTGGCAGCCGAAGGAACGCCAGATGGATTTCTTTGGCGGCCTGCGCTGGCGGTTCGAGGAACATGTCCCCCGGACCCGGCGCAGGATCGACCGCATCTCGCTGTTCCGGGCAAGGGCCGGTCTGCGCCTTTCGCCAGACTTCACCCTGAACGATGAGGAAATGAACACCTATTCCTGCCCCTGGCACCACAACCTGACAGCGGCAGTCTGTTCCTTCCGCGCGGCCAAGGCTCTGCGCGCGAACCCCGGCTCGCGCGATGCGATCCAGACGTTCCGCTGGCGCAACTCGGTGCCGTTCGAGTGGCACAGCCAGCAGCTCATGGACCTTGGCCTGATGGAACCCGGCCAGTGGTTCTGACCTCTCAATCGCGACGCAGCGTCATCCTGGCATCACGGAAACGTGACAGGTGGCGCAGGGCAACGACTTATGCCATATGTGATAGAAGGTGGCCGTGCCATCTGGTGGCAGTCAACGGTGCGGGCGGGTAAACTCCGCCCTTTTCTCGTTGCGGGTCAGGCCTTGCGCAGGCGGATCACGACATCGACCCGCGCCACTTCCATTCCTTCCGGCACCTTGGGAAGAGCGGCAATCTCCAGCTCTTCCGCCGGGGCGTCCGTCAGCATGTTGCTGTCTTCCCAATAGAAATGCGGATGGTCGTCGGTGCGGGTGTCGAAATAGCTTTTCGCCCCATCGACCACGACCTCGTTGATCAGCCCGGCATCGCAGAAGGCACGAAGCGTGTTGTACACGGTGGCAAGACTTACCTTCTCACCCGATTGGCGGGACAAGGCATACAGGCTTTCGGCAGTGACATGCCGGTTCTCGCCATCACCGATCAGCAGTTCGGCCAAGGCAAGCCGCTGGCGCGTGGGGCGCAGCCCCCCCGCCTTCAGCCAATCTGCCAGATGGTCCGTGCTGTTCACGCGACTGTCCTGCGGATGTTACATGTCACTGCATATAGGGCGGCGGCCCCCGGAACTTCAACGGAAATCCGCGGCCCCTGCGGTCACAAGGCTGCAAACACGCAGAAAACGGTTTGCATGATTGCGCCCCGCAGCAGTGCGAAACGGCAGTCCCGGCGGCATCCATCCCCCGGGGCCCGGGCCGCCTTCGGCTGAGGAGGAAGCCGGGGCTGCGACATTTCCACCCCTTCCGGCGCATGGGCGCCAGACTTGCCACCCTTCCGCACCGGATGCTAGGGAGGGGGAACTGACCCGGGGGACCACAAGGTATGGCGTCGTATCCGACCTACTTCGACAAGGAAGCACTTCTGGCCTGTTCGCGGGGTGAGCTATTCGGCCCCGGCAACGCCCAGCTTCCCGCCCCGCCGATGCTGATGATGGACCGGATCACCGACATCTCGGAGGACGGGGGCCTGCACGGCAAGGGCCATGTCGTGGCCGAATTCGACATCACCCCGGACCTGTGGTTCTTCGAATGCCATTTCCCCGGCAACCCGATCATGCCGGGTTGCCTTGGGCTTGATGCGCTATGGCAACTGACGGGCTTCAACCTGGGATGGCGGGGCTGGCAGGGGCGCGGCTATGCGCTGGGGGTGGGTGAGGTCAAGCTGACCGGCATGGTGCGCCCCGACCGCAAGCGGCTAACCTATCATGTCGATTTCACCAAGGCATTGCAGACCCGTCGGCTGACCATGGGCGTGGCCGACGGGCGCGTAGAAGCTGATGGGGAAACGATTTACCTCGTCAAGGACATGAAGGTCGCACTCAGCGAGGCGTGACGGTCGCCCGAAGCAACCTGCTGCCTTGCCGAACAGCACCGCGCAGCTGCCCGCAAGTGCGGATGGGCGGATCCGGCCGCAACCTCCTTGCCCCCCTCCTCCCTCTCCCGTAAACAGGCGGAAGCTTACCAAGGGAGGCCAAATGCGCCGCGTCGTCATCACCGGGATCGGGATCGTCTCTTCAATCGGCAATTCCGCTGCCGAGGTCGAGGCCAGCCTGCGCGCCGGCAGGTCCGGCATCGTCTTTGCCCCCGACTATGCCGAACACGGCTTCCGCTGCCGGGTCCATGGCGCGCCGAACATCGTGCTGGAAGAACACATCGACAAGCGCGACCTGCGCTTCATGGGGGACGGCGCGGCCTACACCTTCATCGCCATGCAGCAGGCGGTGCAGGATTCGGGTCTGTCGCCCCAGGACATCTCGAACGAACGCACGGGCATCATCGTCGGCTCGGGCGGCCCTTCGACCAAATCCTTCTTCAAGGCACACAACATCGTCCGCGAATCCGGCAGCCCGAAGCGGATCGGCCCCTTCGGCGTGACCAAGGGCATGTCCTCGACCGTGTCGGCCTGCCTTGCGACGCCGTTCAAGATCAAGGGCGTGAACTATTCGATCACCTCGGCCTGCTCGACCAGCGCCCACTGCATCGGCAACGGAACGGAACTGATCCAGATGGGCAAGCAGGACATCGTCTTTGCCGGCGGCGGCGAGGAACTGGACTGGACGCTCTCCTGCCTGTTCGACGCGATGGGGGCGATGTCGTCGAAATACAACGACACGCCGGAACGCGCCTCGCGCACCTATGATGCCAACCGCGACGGCTTTGTCATCGCCGGCGGCGGCGGCATCGTCGTTCTGGAGGAACTGGAGCACGCCTTGGCCCGCGGCGCGAAGATCTATGGCGAAGTCACCGGCTATGGCGCCACATCGGATGGGCACGACATGGTCGCCCCCTCGGGCGAGGGGGGCGAGCGGGCCATGCGACTGGCGCTGTCCACGCTGCCCGAAGGTCGCAGGATCGACTACATCAACAGCCATGGCACCTCGACCCCCGTCGGCGACGTTATCGAGGTCGAAGCGATCCGCCGCGTCTTCGGCCGGGGAAAGACGCCGCCCATCGCCTCGACCAAATCCCTGACAGGTCACTGCCTGGGTGGAGCTGGCGTGTGGGAGGCGATCTTCTCGCTGATCATGATGAACGGGAATTTCATCGCCGCCTCAGCCAATGTCGAAACGCTGGACCCCGACCTGGACGAGGGCGAGATCGTGACCACGATGCGCGACAATGTAGAGATCGATTCCGTCCTGTCGAACAGCTTCGGTTTTGGCGGCACCAACGCCACCCTCGTCATGTCGAAATATCTGGGGTAACGCATCATGGCAGACCTCATGAAGGGCAAGCGCGGGCTTGTCATGGGCGTGGCGAACGACCGGTCGATCGCCTGGGGCATAGCCTCGGCAATGCATGCGGAAGGCGCGGAACTGGCTTTCAGCTATCAGGGCGAAGCATTTGGCAAGCGAGTGCAGCCGTTGGCGGCCTCGGTGGGGTCGGATCTTCTTCTGGATGTCGACGTGACGAACGAGGCCAGCCTTGACGCCTGCTTCGCCGAACTTGGGCGCCGCTGGGGAAGCCTGGATTTCGTCATCCACGCCATCGCCTATTCCGACAAGACGGAACTGACGGGTCGCTTCATCAATACGACCAAGGGCAACTTCCTGAACTCGCTGAACATTTCGTGCTTTTCGTTCATTGACATTGCCCGCCGGGCCGAACCGCTGATGCCGAACGGCGGTAGCCTGGTGACGCTGACCTTCCAGGGATCGAACCGCGTTTCGCCGAACTACAACGTGATGGGCGTGGCCAAGGCCGCACTGGAATCGGCCACCCGTTACCTGGCCAACGATCTGGGGCCGCAGAAGATTCGCGTCAATGCGATCTCTCCCGGGCCAATGAAGACGCTGGCGGGATCGGCGATCGGCGGCGCCCGGGCGACCTTCCGGCATACCGAGGAAAACGCCCCCCTGCGCGCCAATGCGACGCTGGAGGCGATCGGCGGCACGGCGGTCTGGCTTTGTTCCGACTACGGCGCCTGCACGACGGGCGAGATCGTCCATGTCGATGGCGGCTATCACGCGCTGGGCTTCCCGCAGGCGGAAAACCTCTGACAGCGCCGTTCCTCGTTCGGCGTCGTTACCTTGTCATCAAACCGCCGCGCCCAGGCGTGCCGCCACTTATAAGTCGCCTGGGCGATGGCTGGTCCGTCTCCAGATCCAGAGTCGACAGATCCAGAATGGGTCGCGCCAGTCTTCGGGGGAAGGGTCTGGAGCGGGCGGCGGTCTCCGGGCTTGGAAATCGAACCCTAGAGCCATTGGCCTTTTCTGTTATTTCTCAATAGCTTCCTGAGTGCTTTGCTTCCGGCTGGATAGTGTCGCGTGTGCCTGAGGTGTAGGGAAAGTGTGCCGTCGAGGCAAGCGGTCAATCCGTGCGACCTGCAATGGACTCGCTAATCTCTGACAGGATGCCCAAGACGAGGCCGCAGAACAGGAGGGCATAGCCTTGGCTCAGGGACAGCTTGCTTTGAGCGACGGCTTTCTGGGGAGAGTCGATGCGGAAGGCCTCTGCCAGAACGGAGTCGGTCCCACCCCATCCGATTGCATAGCCCAGGGCGATGGACATGAGTGCTACTACGGTTGCAATCCACGCGGCAATTCGCCCCGCCTTGGTGAAGAACATTAGGGCCTACATTCAATGCCTTGGGAGGTTGAACCACACGGCTCACTGATTGTCAGGGGGTCACTATGGTTTACCACGCATTTTCGTCAGAGAGAGATACACTATGTAGACCGCGCAGACCCCCCGGTAGGGCCACAGGTTTCACCTTCCATCCACCTGCGGAATATTCCTTTAAGTTAAATAAAACAATGGGTTGACAGGTTTTCATGCGGGACTCATGAAGGGGCACCGGGGGAACACCCTCGGTCCACCTAAAGGAGCCTACACATCACCATCAGCTTCACCGCTTCCCGTTCCTTCCTGTCCATCCGCCTTGGTCGATGGGAGGTCTTCGCTCAACGCGAGACCGCACCGGCTGCCCGCTATGGCATCACCCGCGACCCGATCAGCGGAGGCACCCTTGATCTGCCGGGGGTGTCCGTCTCTTGGGCCTCACAAAGCTAGTGTTGCAATCACAAGGAACGTTGACATTTGCAACGGCCTGACTCACAAGGGCGAAACACACCTCGGAACCAGTGAGTCAGGCCATGCAACAGTTCATCCTCTACCGCCGCGTCTCGACCAAGGAGCAAGGGGAGTCAGGCCTTGGGCTTGCTGCCCAGCAACGTGACCTTGACCTCTTCCTGACCACCTATGCAGAGGTGCCCTTTGAGGTCATCGGGGAGTTCACCGACATTCTCTCGGGGACCGATGATGCCAGACCCGAGTTGACCAAGGCTCTAGACCTCTGCCGGAAGACCGGGGCCACCCTCCTTGTCGCCAAGCTGGACCGCCTGTCCCGCAAGCTGTCCTTCATCGCCACCTTGATGGAAGACCCGAAGGTGACCTTCAGGGTGGCCTCGATCCCCATGGCCTCCAAGATTGAGTTGCACCTCTACGCCATGTTGGCAGAGCAAGAGCGGGACTTCATCTCCCTCAGGACCAAGGCAGCACTGGCAGAGGCCAAGGCGCGTGGGGTCAAGCTGGGGGGCCTTCGCCCCAAGACCGAGGCACGGAACGAGGCTATTCAGGCTGGGGCCGATGCCAGCGCTCAGAAGGTGGCTGCCCTGTTACTGCCCCTGAAGGCTGCCGGGAAGTCCCTGAGGGAGATTGCAGGGGCGCTGAACGCCTCAGGGGTCACCACGCCACGGGGCGGGCAGTGGTCGGCTTCGCAGGTCATGAGGACGCTGGAGAGGCTGAAAGCGGGCTGAAACCGGGGTAAGCAATATCAATGACTTATGGGCGCGGGCAATTAACCCACACCTTAGCCCTGAGATGGATTGAGGTATACTGAAGCTGGACCACGACAGTGAGTGAGCTTCAGGATGGTCATGAGGTGCCTAGCCTCAGGATGACCATGAGCATGGGATGAGAGGGTATGACTCCTCCTCCTCCTCCTCCAGACACACTCGACCATCTGCCCCTGATGATGATGATGATGATGACCACATCTCATCTCCTCCACCGATGAACCCACACCTTTGATGCAAATCACCCGTCCTTCTCAGACAGGGCCTGAAGTTATCAGTTAGTCCACCCTCGGTCACACCTCCAACCCACCTTCACGCACACCCTCGGGGACACCTCCTCGGGGGTGTTTTTTTCTGTGCGTCACACATCCAAGGAACCTTCTCACCATGACCACCCGCCAGACCCTCTCCCTCTCAAACATCAAGACCGCCACCGCCTTCGCTCGCCGCGACAAGGACAAGACCCGCCGCGAGTTGCAGTTCATGGGCACCCTCAGACGCACCCTTGCGGTTTACCTCCCCGAGTTGCTTCGAGGATGCCCCGTAGAGTCCACAGGAAGGGCCGCACAGTGGCGCACCGTGAGAGTCCGCCCGGAGATCATCGCGGCCATTGAGGCCCTCCAGGAACGCTATGCGGCCCAGCACGACGGCAAACGGGAAGTGTCCACCTCAGAGGTCCTCGCGGCTGCCCTGATCGAGGCTTTGCCCATCCTCACCAGCCGGGGGTTCCGTGGATGATGATGAACGACGCTCCACCCTCCAAGCACTACGGGCGGAACTCCAACACCGCCGCCGCCATGACCGAGACCCTCAACTCCCTCTTTGGGTCAGCCCATCAAGGGTGGACCCCAGAGCAACGGAAGGATGCCGCTTGGCGTCTTGTCTGCCTGCACCAGTCCACCCCCGAGATGCATGGTCCAATTTTCACGATAGCCAGTCTGGCCAGTGTAGGAGGGGTCACGCCTCAGACCATCTCCGTCATGCGGAGGCGCAAGAAGGCCCTTGAGGCTGCCGGTCGTAAGCCCTCAGGCACATGGTCGCGGGACATCAATGATCGCGCCACGTCGCTGCCACAGCGGGTCACCGGGGAACCCCTCAAGGAAGCCCTCAGAGATGCCCTCACAGGGCTGGTCTAACGGCAGTTACACTTACCTTAGGCCCCACATCTACGCACCCCCACGGGCCTCCCAGCGCCTCTGCTGGCACCCCGTCACCCCTCCCATCACCGAAGGAACATCATTATGGATACCGTCCAACCCACAACCATGCCCGCAAAACCCCCGAAGCCCACCCTCAGTGAACGGAAGCTCCTCTCCCGTGCAGTCTCTCGGGCTGAAAGCGGAACGAATGTCATCATCTTCGTCTCGGCCTACAATGTCTCCCCGTCAGGTCCCGGCGCTTGCGGTCATGGTGCTGTGGTCCACCATGTCGTCGATGGTGAAGTGGTCTCCAAGCACAGCCTATCTCATGGCAGCACCCGGTCCACGGAGGAGCGTGAAGCCCTCATCGCCTTGGCAGGAGCCTTTCGCCTCATCAAACGCATGGTCTCCCTGCACACTGAGAGGGTCACCGTCTTCTCCGACACCCAACGCCTTGTCTCAGGGATGGGGCTGGCCAGTGAATACTGGCCGGGGCTGGACTGGCATGACTCACGGGGGAACCCAGTTCGCCACCGCCGCCTCTATCAGGATGTGAGAGCGATGGCAGACGCCTTCGATGACTTCCGCATCTTCAATGCTCATGGTCGGGCAAGCATCCTCGGGGCCTGTGAGGCTGACGACTTGGCCTATTCGATGGCCTCGCGGATGCTCTCAGCCACCCTCGACCACCTCCCACCGGCAGTGAGGGCTTGACCATGGCCCCCCGGCGATCACCCTATGAGAGGCGCGTTCACTCCTCCACAATGTCCCCCGAACTGGACCGCTGGCCCACCGCACGGTTCACCCCTGATCTGGTCCCCCAAGGCACCACCGAAGCCACCTTCACGGGACCCATATCGGGCATCCCGAGGGGACTGGTCACACCCGGCCAAGGGGTCCCCGTCACGGTCACCATCTCGGATGGGGCTGTGGTTATCATCGAAGGCCGGTCTCACCCCTCCCTGCATTGGATAGAGGTGGGGACGTTTGTCTACTCCGAGACCCGGCACATCGGGGCGCTAAATGAACTCCGCGTCACGGTCCACCATAACACCGGCAAGGTCGGCGTTCGGGTGGTCATGCAGACCTGCTGACCCGCCCGCTCCCCTTCATCACGAACCCACCAAACAAGGAACACACCCATCATGGGCGAATACAACTCTTACACCGGCACCTACACCGACGACCACGGCGCAGAGGTCACCATGACCAGCGCAGGCACCACCGCCACCAGTGCGCCGACCTCAGAGACCTTTCAGGCTGACACCGGCTTCGAGGTTCAAGGGGACATCATGTCCACCGCCAAGTCCCCAACAGGGTCCGCAGTGGTGGGCCGAGAGGTGCGCCCCTCGGACACCATCCAAGCCCACGGACACCGCATGACCGTAGCTATGGCCATTCAGCTTGGCTTCCTCTCGCAGGATGCAGGGGGTGGCTTCTCCCCCACCGCGACAGGACAGGCAGGGGCAGCCCCCAAGGAAGGCCCCAAGGGTGTGCTGGAATTGGCATCCGGGGGCACCGCAGAGGAGGCCCTTGAGAGTGGCTTCACGACTTCCCCGGAGACCGAGGAGGCCCTGTCCACCATCATCCAAAGCACCAGCGCCGATACCCGTATTGCCGCACTCGACTCCCTCCTCCGCAACGGGGGTGAAGTTGATGCAAAGATCGTGAACCGGCTGGCAATGCAGGCAGGGGTCCCCGATGATCTGATGGCGGAAGCCGTGGAGACCGCACGGGACGGAGTGGCGGGGGCAGTGCTGCAACGCCTGGCACCTCTCGGGGTCTATGACCCGGACGCCTTCTCCAACTTCCTCTACAGCGACCCGAAGATGCATCAGCGATTTGTGGAGAGCACCCGCGACCTGATGATGAGCAACTCGACAAAGGGCTTTGAGGGCTTGGCGGAAGAGTTCGCAATGTCAGCCGACAAGGTAGACCCGGTATCCGTGGAGGATGCCCTCCATGAGGCAGGCATCAAGTTCAGCCGGATGGGTGGAGGGGGCGTCCTTCTCGACCTCACGGCACAGGGCCTCGGCCAGATGACCTTCAAGCAGGCGGTCAGCCTTGGCTACATCAAGTTGAGCCGCAACGCCTGAGGTCGTGAGCAGCAACTTGCGACGCACCGGGGAGGGGAAGCCCTCCTCCTCGGTTACCCACCTTGGGTGCCTCAGGCTGGGGCTTCTGGGCTTCCTTCCACTTGGCGTGAAGGCCGCGCACCGTGCGGACCTTGGGGTGCAGATGGCGGAAGTTGACGAACCATGCGGGGTCATGGGCTGCCCACATGGCGGCGGCGCGGTCCATACGGTCGCTCGTATCAAGTTGATACAAGCAGAGCTGTTGATTTCCACCCAGAACTGAGCCGGGTTTTCCATCGAGAAGTGAGCCACCTCTGATTATGGATTTCGGCTCAGGCTGGGGTCAAGGCATGGCTGTCTTCCTTCTTTTTGCGGGTCGCTGCGGCT
>NZ_SIJH01000049.1 GCF_004762095.1 Tabrizicola caldifontis | reverse complement strand
CATGTCGCTTGAAACACTCGCCCGCGTCACCGACAATCCCACCGTCCGCTTGCCCGCCGTGGCCGCCTGATCAAGCCCGGACCTCTCCAAGGGGCGACGCTCTTACACCACCCTGCGGGGCACAATCATTCCCTTGAGCGTCGGTTTGCGGCATGATTCAAGTTCCCGACTTGGGAGAGGGATCATGATCGAGCGGTTCTGGCTGACGGAAGCACGGATGGAGCGGTTGAGGCCGTTCTTTCCGAAGTCGCGGGGCAAGGCGAGGGTCGATGACCGGCGGGTGCTGAGCGGGATCATTCACCTACAGCGCAATGGCTTGATGTGGAAGGATGCGCCAAGGGAGTATGGCCCGCACAAGACGCTCTACAACCGCTGGGTGCGCTGGGGCCGCATGGGGGTCTTTGCCACGATCATGACCGAGCTGGCGACCCAAGGTCAGGATGCCGAGATGGTGATGATCGATGCGACCCACCTGAAGGCACACCGGACGGCTTCGAGCATGGCTGTGCAAAAAGGGGACGCGGGCGGTTGATCGGCCGGACAAAGGGCGGGCTGAACTCGAAACTGCATGTCCTGGCCGATGCGAAGGGTCGTCCGATCCAGATGTTCCTCTCCGCAGGCCAGACCTCCGACTACCTGGGCGCGCGGGCGCTCCTGTCATCCATCCCGGAGGCCGGGGCGCTGCTCGCCGATCGCGGATACGATGCCGACTGGTTCCGCAAAGCCCTGATCGACATGGGGATGTCCGCCTGTATCCCATCCCGGTCCGGGCGCAGGGAACCGATCCCCCACGACACCGACCTCTACCGGAAACGCCACAGGATCGAAAACACCTTCGCCCGCCTCAAGGACTGGAGGCGTATCGCAACCCGCTACGACCGCTGCCCGATCCTATTCCTCTCCGCCTGCGCCCTCGCCGCAACTGTCATCTATTGCTTGTGAGTCCTGAGCCTAGGCCGCATCGGCGATGACCTGTCCCACGCCATCGAGCCCGTCGACCAAGGCGGCGGCCTGTGGGCTGTCGCCGTGCTGGCCAGCCGTCGGGATCAGCCGCACAGGCAGCCCGAGGGCATCGAC
>NZ_SIJH01000048.1 GCF_004762095.1 Tabrizicola caldifontis | reverse complement strand
AGGCGATGATTTTCGAGACGACGCCTGCGCCGACGGTGCGGCCGCCTTCGCGGATGGCGAAGCGCAGCTTCTCTTCCATCGCGATCGGGGCGATCAGCTCCACCTCGAACTTCAGGTTGTCGCCCGGCATCACCATCTCGGTGCCTTCCGGCAGCTTCACCGTGCCCGTCACGTCCGTCGTGCGGAAGTAGAACTGCGGACGGTAGTTCGCAAAGAACGGCGTGTGGCGGCCGCCTTCCTCCTTGGTCAGGATGTAGGCTTCGGCCTCGAACTTGGTGTGCGGCTTCACCGAACCGGGCTTGCACAGCACCTGGCCGCGCTCCACCCCGTCACGGTCGATCCCGCGCAGCAGCGCGCCGATGTTGTCGCCCGCCTCGCCGCGGTCCAGAAGCTTGCGGAACATCTCGACGCCGGTGCAGACCGACTTCTTCGTTTCCCGCAGACCCACGATCTCCACTTCGTCGCCGACGTTGATCACGCCACGCTCTACCCGGCCGGTCACAACCGTGCCGCGGCCCGAGATCGAGAACACGTCCTCGATCGGCATCAGGAACGGCTGGTCAACCGCGCGCGCAGGCGTCGGGATGTAGTCGTCAACCGCCTTCATCAGCGCCCGGATCGACTGCTCGCCGATCTCGGGGTTCTCGCCGATCATCGCCTGATGCGCCGAGCCCTTGATGATCGGAATCTCGTCGCCAGGATATTCATAGGACGACAGAAGCTCCCGAACTTCCATCTCCACCAGCTCCAGAAGCTCGGGGTCGTCCACAAGGTCGATCTTGTTCATGTACACGACCATGTAGGGAATCCCCACCTGACGGCCAAGCAGGATGTGCTCGCGCGTCTGCGGCATCGGCCCGTCCGAGGCCGCAACCACAAGGATCGCGCCGTCCATCTGCGCCGCACCCGTGATCATGTTCTTCACATAGTCGGCGTGGCCGGGGCAGTCCACGTGCGCATAGTGCCGCTTCTCGGTCTCGTACTCCACATGCGCCGTCGAGATCGTGATCCCCCGCGCACGCTCTTCCGGCGCCCCGTCGATCTGGTCGTAGGCCTTGAATTCACCGAAATACTTCGTGATCGCCGCCGTCAGCGTCGTCTTCCCATGGTCAACGTGACCAATGGTCCCGATGTTCACGTGCGGTTTCGTCCGTTCAAACTTTGCCTTCGCCAT
>NZ_SIJH01000047.1 GCF_004762095.1 Tabrizicola caldifontis | reverse complement strand
GGGGCCTGACGCTGCGCAACCCGCAAAGCTCCGCGCCAGCCCCCGTTGCCCAACCCGCCCAAACAGGCAAAACTCAAACCCGGAGTCTCGCTCACGCTGGATAAAAGTTGGGGGCAACGTCACTGGCCCGGCAGACAGAGTTCTTACCGAACGACTGGATAGAACGGGCGGCCCCAGTCGGCGGTGCGGTTGTCCATCATGATGTCCACGAAGATCGGCAGCAGGAAGCCAAGGATAGCAGCCCCGTCGCGCACCTGGGCGCGGTTGATGCTGCTGTTCCAGGTTGCACCGCCATGCACAAGCTGATTGCGCAGGACATAGAGGCGGTCGAACACGAAGCTCAGGACGCGCGCGCTGTCGCCTGTCTGGAACGCGTTCGCAAAGGCCCGCGCAGACGCCTTGAAGCGATCCTCCCAATCCTCGAAGCCGACGATCCCGTTATGGTGCTGCCAGAAGGGATTGAAGACATAGCGGTTTTCCAAAAGCAACCGCACCGGCCCCGAAAAGCGCTGCCAGATGGCCCTGTGGATGCGCCGTTCGGCATCAAGTGCGGTCAGCCTTCCGAAGTAGTCGAGGAAGGCCGCGCGCTCGCCCTGAGGCATCGACTGGAACTCGCGCTCATCGGCATAGGCGGCGTTGAAGGCGATCCATAAGAAGATGAAACGGGCGTCGTGGTCCCCCTCGCAGGCTTCGGCCCGACCGATCCAGCTGATGGCGCGGTGGACACGCAGGCCCATGTTCTCGGGAAAACCCGTGCGAATGGAGCGTTGTTTTTTCTTCAGCGCTGCAAAGGTCAGGGTCTCAGGCATGGAAATGCGTCCTCTGGAAATCCGGTCACGGCATGGCGGCAAAGTCTGACCGGCGATGGCCTCCGACCATGTCGCGCAGCGCCTGGGGGGGCAATGACTTCGACCTTGTCGCCCCATTGGTAAAGGTGCCAGGCCATCTCTAGCCACCCGGCCGCGTGGAACCGCACAATCAGGCTGCCGTCCTGCTGCGGTTCCAGCACCTGCCGCGGATGAAACCGGAAGCCCGCGGCGCGATCGGCGGCCTCGGGGGCAAAGCGCCAGATCACCTCGCCATATTGCGCCGGATCCTGCCAGATGTTGATTTCCACCCAGAACTGAGCCGGGTAGGCGTATAATTTCCACTGAGAATTGAGCCATGTGAACCTTCCCCCAGAGCGGTGAGCGGCGGGGGCAACGGAGTGATCCACATGGGACTTTTGAA
>NZ_SIJH01000046.1 GCF_004762095.1 Tabrizicola caldifontis | reverse complement strand
GTACCGGTTTCTGGCAATGTTTGGGCGGGCATCGGGTTGAGGGGTAGGATCTGTGGTTCGGCGGCGACGGTGGTCAGGCGCCTTGGGCGGGTGAGGGCGACCGAGGGGTGCGGCGGGCGGTCCTGCCGGGGGCGCGCGCTGGCGTCGTTCACCTTGATGACGGTGAAGCTGATGTTGTCCTGATCGGGATCGTCCAGCCGCGTCAGCTCTTCCAGCAGACGCTCGGCGATCTCGGTCGACCGGCTCTTGCGGTATTTGCCAAGAACCCGTTCGATCTGCGCATTGGAACTGCAGACCGTCCGAGGCACAGATCACGATGTCGCCCGCCTGCAGCTCGAAAGGCCGCGCCGGGCAGTCGATCCGGGGGATCCGCGTGCCCATCAGCACCGAGATCAGGCAGTTGCGGTCCGGGTGGTGCGCCGCAACCTCGGCATCCATCAGACCCGACTTCACCATGAAGTCGATCTGCGGGGCCATCGAATGGTCCTCGTTCAGCTGCGAAAGCCGGCCGTTCCGATACAGAAACAGCGGGCTGTCGCCCACCGAAAGCCACCACAGCCGGTTCTCCACCAGGCAGGGCACCACCAGCGTCGCCCCCATCCCCGCCGTCTCGGGATGCGTCTGCATGTGCTGGCGCAAGGTCTCGTTCGCAAGCTCCGCCACACCGCGCAGGATCTCGGGCGCGCGCGCCTCGAAGGCATCAACGTCCGCAAAATGGAACTTCAGCTCGCTGTAGACCTCGGTCAGCACGATCTTCGAGGCCACGTCGCCCGCCGCGTGTCCCCCCATCCCGTCGGCCAGAACCACAAACCCCGCCTCCGCACCCACCGGGAAATCGGCCGTGATCGCATCCTCCTGATAGTCCCGCGCACCCTGGCTTATGCCAGAGGCAACGTCATAGCGCGGCTCACGCGATCGCCACATCATGCCCGTCTCCTCCGGCTTCCGTCGACGACCAGTTGAACGCCGGAGTGCACAGAACCTTCAGCACAAGCGTCGTCTCGCCAATCTGGATCTCGTCACCCTCCCGCAGCTCTTCCGTCGACAAGAGCGGCCTGCCGTTCAGACGCACAAGGTTCGACTTGCCGCCATGCCCGATGTGAAACCGGTGCGTCGCTCCGTCATAGGCAATCGACGCGTGGTTCTGACGCGAAATCGCCATGTCCCCGAAATCCAGCGCAACCGTCTGGTCAGTGCCACGACCAATCTGCGAAACCCCCTGCGAAAGCGCAAACGCCGCACCACGACCAGGACCAGACTTCACAACCAGCCAGCCCGTCGGAAACAT
>NZ_SIJH01000045.1 GCF_004762095.1 Tabrizicola caldifontis | reverse complement strand
TCATGCCGCCTTACCTCTTTTCAATGCGCCCATGTCGGTGGGAAGCTGCTTGGGCGCAGGCGATGCGGGTATGGCTGTCATGCTGGCTGTTCCCGATGGCTCGGAGGGCTGGGCCGCCCGCATCGCCGCCCTTGATCGACCGCTGATTACGCGATGCCCCCGATGGCTTTGTAAGGCGATGCCGGCGAGACGGGGCATGCGGGTCCGGGGCAACGAGGGAGGATCACCATGCGGATTTCTGTGGGAATGGATGTCGCCAAGGCGATCCACTGGGCCTGTGCCATTGATGAGGCAGGCCGGACGCTGCTCGATCGGGCGGTGGAGAACACGCCGGAGGGGATCGCCTCCTTCGCGGCCGATCTGCGTGCGCTTGGCGGCGAGCCGGTCATCGGCCTCGACGTGGTGGGCTCTTTCGCGCATTTCCTCGGCGCGTCGCTTCTGGCCGAAGGTTTCCGGCTCGTCCATGCGCCG
Organism: Tabrizicola caldifontis; assembly: GCF_004762095.1. GTDB lineage: Bacteria > Pseudomonadota > Alphaproteobacteria > Rhodobacterales > Rhodobacteraceae > Tabrizicola > Tabrizicola caldifontis. The sequence continues at coordinate 956 of NZ_SIJH01000045.1, read as the reverse complement.
GGCATTGCCGTCAATCGGGCGGGCCAGGGCTTTGCCGGGGGCGAGAGCAAGTCCGATCCGCGCGACGCCCGCACCATCGCCGACCTGGTGCGCACCCGCGAGCTGCGCCCGATCCTGCCGGACGACGAGACGGTGACGGCGATCCGCCTCAAGGTCGGCCGCCGCCGCGACCTGATCGAGGAGCAGACGCGGCGCCTCTGTCGCCTGCGCGGGCTCCTGAGCAGCATCCATCCGGGGCTCGAGCGCGACCTCGACGTTACCTGCAAGGGGCCGCTGGTCCTGCTGACCCGCTACGTCACGCCCGCCGAGATCCGGCATGCCGGAAAGCGGCGGATCATGGCGCATCTCGCGAAGACCCCGCATGTGCAGGGCGCCGAGGCGCTGGCCGACCACGCCCTTGCCGCGGCGCGTGCCCAGATGCTCGCCGTACCCGGCGAGGCGGCCATGGCCGAACTGGTGCGCGAACTCGCCACCGAGGCGCTCGAGGCCCGAGTGAAGATCATCCGCCTCGACCGTGACCTTGCGGCCCTGCTCGCCGTCCACCCTGACGGCGCCCTCATCCAGTCGCTGCCGGGGATGGGGGCGGTGCTCGCGGCAGAGTTCATCGCCTGTGTCGGCGACATCCGGCGCTTCCCCTCGGCCGATGCGCTGGCCTCCGCCGCAGGGCTTGCGCCCGTGATCCGGCAGTCGGGCCGAAAGGCAGGCTGGCGGCGCACCTACGGCGGGGACAAGGCCCTCAAGCGCGTCTTCTACCAGGGCGCCTTCTGCGCTGTCTGTCGAAAGGATCCGCTCTCCAAGGCGTTCTACGACCGCAAGCGACGCGAAGGAAAACACCACACCCAGGCGCTCATCGCTCTCGCACGCCGACGCGTCTCCGTGCTCTGGACCATGATCCAGCGCCGAAAGACCTACGATCCTCTCTTCAAAGCTGCTTGACTTCCGCATTACGCAGCCCT
>NZ_SIJH01000044.1 GCF_004762095.1 Tabrizicola caldifontis | reverse complement strand
ACCACACCCAGGCGCTCATCGCTCTCGCACGCCGACGCGTCTCCGTGCTCTGGACCATGATCCAGCGCCGAAAGACCTACGATCCTCTCTTCAAAGCTGCTTGACTTCCGCATTACGCAGCCCTCCCTATGGCTGCTTCGGGCGCGGCATCGGCCGCCCCGAAGACGAGGGAGCGGATGGCGTCGCGGTTGAAGCGGAAGGCCTGACGAACGGCTTCGCTCTACTTCTAATGATTCCGCCGAAACGCGATAAGTCATTGAATCTAATTGCATATCATCGTTTTGTGGCTACCGTTTCGCCAGTCATCCTCTGTTGCGAACGGTCTCATGCAAGACGCCCGATCCGGTCCGAAGCCGATCGACAAGGGCTTCCTCTACAAACTGATCAACAACCGGGTCTACCTCGGAGAAGCCGTGCACAAGGGGACTTCCTATCCCGGCGAGCACGAGGCCATCATCGATCAGGCCCTCTGGGACAAGGTTCACAGCATCCTGCAGGAGAGCCCGCGCCTGCGGGCGAAGAACACCCGCCGCCAGACGCCAGCCCTGCTGAAGGGGATCATCTTCACCGAGACGGGCACGGCGATGACGCCGACGGCGACGAAGAAGGGCACGCGCCTCTACCGCTACTATGCGTCGATGGACCTGATCCGAAACCGCCCGACCGGAGACGCCTCAGGGCCGCTGCGCTTGCCCGCCGGCATGGTCGAGGACGCCGTCGTCGGCGAAATCCGCCGCATGATCCGCGCACCCGAAGTCGCGGCGCGGACCATAAAGGCCCTTCGCGACGAGAACTCGACCGTCGAAGAGAAGGCGGTCGTGAAAGCGCTAGGCGAGTTCGACCAGCTCTGGACGGCGCTCCATCCGGCGGAGCAGACCCGCATCGTCCAGCTTCTGGTCGAGCGGGTGACCGTCGGCGAAGACGGCATCGCCGTAGATCTGCGCCATGAGGGGCTGGGCTCGGTCCTGCGGGACATGATGGCCCCCCGCCAGACGGAGGCCTGTGCATGACCGACTCGACGAAGACCATCCGGGTCGTCATCCCCCTGACGATCCGCAAACGCAATGGGCGACCGAAGATCCTGCCGCCCGACGAGGTAACTTTACGGGACGGCCGGTCGCAAGACCCTCATGTGCTGCGCGCCATCGCCCGCGCTTGGAACTGGCGGCGGCAGCTGGAATCCGGTGCCGCTTCCACCATTCAGGATATCGCTGCGGCCGAGAAGGTCTCCGACCGGTTCGTGAGCCGAATGATGCGGCTCGCCTATCTGTCGCCGGAGGTGCTCGAACACCTCGTCATCAGGCGCGTGCCACCGGCGCTGTCGCTCATCGACCTTGTCGCTGTCGCCGACCAGCCGTGGGCGGAGCAGATGGATGTTGTCTTCGAAGCGACTTAGCGAGCTCGCCATCACAATAATCTCGTGAACATGAAAACAGAAAACCGATTGCGTCCGATTGGTTAATCGTCTATCGACGATTAACGAAAGGAGTGGCGCGATGAGCAACCGCGACATTGAGATTGCTGAACTGGCCAAGGCGCTCGCGCATCCGGCAAGACTGCGCATTCTGCGGCTGCTGCTCGCCACGCCCGGCTGCATCGGCGGCGACATCGTGGGCGCTGTCGGCCTGGCGCAGTCCACGGTCTCCGAGCACCTGCGCATCCTGAAGGTTGCTGGGGTCATCACTGGCGAGATATCCGGCCCGCGCATCTGCTACGCGCTGAACCCCGCTGCGCTGCAACCGTTGGCCGACTTTATCGGTACGCTGACTGCCCCATCCGCTGCGGTCTGCTGCGTGCCTGACGAGAAGGAAATTTCATGAGCCTCTTCGAACGTTGGCTGACTCTCTGGGTCGCACTGTGCATCCTGGCCGGGCTCGTCCTCGGCAACTTCGCGCCGGTGTTGATTTCCACCCAGAACTGAGCCGGGTTTTCCATCGAGAAGTGAGCCACCTCTGATTATGGATTTCGGCTCAGGCTGGGGTCAAGGCATGGCTGTCTTCCTTCTTTTTGCGGGTCGCTGCGGC
>NZ_SIJH01000043.1 GCF_004762095.1 Tabrizicola caldifontis | reverse complement strand
TGTTGATTTCCACCCAGAACTGAGCCGGGTTTTCCATCGAGAAGTGAGCCACCTCTGATTATGGATTTCGGCTCAGGCTGGGGTCAAGGCATGGCTGTCTTCCTTCTTTTTGCGGGTCGCTGCGGCTGAACTGGCCTTGAAGCGGAAGCTGTCGTTTCCGGTTTCAAGGATGTGGCAGCGGTGGGTGAGGCGGTCGAGCAAGGCCGTGGTCATCTTGGCGTCGCCGAAGACCGTGGCCCATTCGCTGAAGCTCAGGTTCGTGGTGATCACGACGCTGGTGCGCTCATAGAGCTTGCTCAGCAGGTGGAAGAGCAGCGCCCCGCCTGAGGCGCTGAAGGGCAGGTATCCCAGCTCGTCGAGGATCACGAGGTCGAGCTTGGTCATGCTTTCCGCGATCTGGCCGGCCTTGCCCTTGGCCTTTTCCTGTTCGAGGGCGTTGACCAGTTCGATGGTGGAGAAGAAGCGGACCTTCCGGCGGTGATGCTCGATGGCCTGGATGCCCAGGGCAGTCGCGGCATGGGTCTTGCCGGTGCCCGGGCCGCCGATCAGGACCACGTTCTGGGCGCCGTCGATGAACTCGCAGCGGTGCAGCTGACGCACCGTGGCTTCGTTGATCTCGCTGGCAGCGAAGTCGAAGCCCGAGAGGTCCTTGTAGGCCGGGAAGCGGGCGGCCTTCATGTGATAGGCGATGGAGCGGACTTCACGTTCGGCCAGTTCGGCCTTCAGCAGCTGCGACAGGATCGGGATGGCGGCTTCAAAGGCGGGTGCCCCCTGCTCGATCAGATCGGTGACGGCTTGCGCCATGCCGTGCATCTTCAGGCTGCGCAGCATGATCACGATGGCGCCGCTGGCAGGGTCATGACGCATGGCGACCTCCTGCGATCTGGGCCCGCAGGCCGTCGTAACGTCCGACGTTCGCCTTCGGCTCGCGCCGCAAGGTCAACGCCTGCGGTGTGTCGATGTCGGGGCTGGTCGTCTTGCCGTCGATCAGTCGGTGCAGCAGGTTCAGCACATGGGTCTTGGTCGCCACGCCCTCGCTCAGGGCAAGTTCCACCGCGGCAAGCACGGCCTCTTCATCGTGCTGCAGCACCAGCGCCAGGATATCGACCATCTCGCGATCCCCTCCCGGTCGTCGCAGCATCTGCTCCTGCAAATGCCGGAAGGCGGGGGGCAATTCCACGAAAGGGGCACCGTTCCTGAGTGCCCCGGGCTTGCGCTGGATGACGGCGAGGTAGTGCCGCCAATCGTAGATCGTTCTTGTCGGCAGGTGGTGACCGCGCTGGATCAGCCGGGCATGCTCGCACAGGATGTTGCCCTCGGCCGCCACAACCAGACGGTCCGGATAGATCCGCAGGCTCACAGGCCGGTTGGCGAAGGACGCCGGAACGCTGTAGCGATTGCGCTCGAAGCTGATCAGGCAGGTGGGCGAGACGCGCTTGCTCAGCTCGACGAAGCCGTCGAATGCGACGGGCAACGGCATCAGGGCCGCCTGCTCTTCGGCCCAGACATCGGCGACCGTTCCCGGCAGGGTGCCATGTGCCGTCTCCCGCCACAGTTCCAGGCAACGCTGCTCCAGCCAGGCATTCAGCGCAGGAAGGCCCGGGAAGTCCGGCATCCCTTGCAAGAGCTGGTGGCGGGAGTCCCGAACGTTCTTCTCGACCTGCCCCTTCTCCCACCCTGCCGCCGGATTGCAGAACTCCGGTTCGAAGACATAGTGGTTCGTCATCGCCAGGAAGCGCATGTTGACCTGCCGCTCCTTGCCCCGACCCACCCGATCAACAGCCGTCTTCATGTTGTCGTAGATGCCACGACCGGGCACGCCGCCGAACACGCGGAAGCCATGCCAATGCGCGTCGAAAAGCATCTCGTGGGTCTGCAGAAGATAGGCTCTGACCAGAAATGCCCGGCTGTGCGACAGCTTGATATGGGCAACCTGCAGCTTCGTGCGCTCGCCGCCCAGAACCGCATAGTCCTCGCTCCAGTCGAACTGAAACGCCTCCCCCGGGCGGAAGGTCAGCGGGACGAACGTGCCGCGCCCCGTCGTCTGCTGCTCGCGCTGCCGATCCGCCCGCCAGTGCCGGGCGAAGGCCGCCACCCTGCCGTAGGAGCCGGTGAAGCCAAGCGCCACCAGATCGGCGTGCAACTGCTTCAGCGTCCGCCGCTGCTTGCGCGACTTCCCGGCCTCAGTCTTCAACCAGCCGGCCAGCTTCTCGGCAAAGGGGTCAAGTTTGCTCGGACGCTCCGGCGTTGCGAATTTTGGCTCGACCGTGTCCGCCGCCAAATGCTTGGTCACGGTATTCCGCGACAGCCCCGTGCGCCGCGCGATCTCGCGGAGCGACAACTTCTGCCGCAAATGCATCCGTCGGATGATGTTCAAAAGTCCCATGTGGATCACTCCGTTGCCCCCGCCGCTCACCGCTCTGGGGGAAGGTTCACATGGCTCAATTCTCAGTGGAAATTATACGCCTACCCGGCTCAGTTCTGGGTGGAAATCAACA
>NZ_SIJH01000042.1 GCF_004762095.1 Tabrizicola caldifontis | reverse complement strand
GTCGCTTGAAACACTCGCCCGCGTCACCGACAATCCCACCGTCCGCTTGCCCGCCGTGGCCGCCTGATCAAGCCCGGACCTCTCCAAGGGGCGACGCTCTTACACCACCCTGCGGGGCACAATCGAAATCCGCCTTCCCGTTGGGCGAGGCGCGATCCGTTCGCGCAATTGCCCCGCGGCGTTCGCGGGATTGTGGCAGAAAACGAACGAATTGGCATCACGATTTGGCCCAACTCCTTCGCTATCGGGAAGGGATGACTGCCGATGTCCCATGCACAAGGTGCGGGGGCGCGGCATGGGGGTTCGTTGCATGTCCTTGGTTGCGCAGAACTTGGAAGACGTCGGGCCAGAGACCTTTGCCGACGAATTGAAGCCGGGGACGAAGCTCCTTCTCGGCCAGTTCACCATCGACTCCTTCCTGAATGCCGGGGGCTTCGGAATCACCTATCTTGCAAGGGATTCGCTCGACCGGCGCATCCTGATCAAGGAATGCTTCCCCTCCTCTTTCTGCCGCCGCAGCGGTCAGGCCGTCGGACCGCGGACCCGCCAGCGCGAGGAAGAGTTCCGGTCGATCGTCAGGCTTTTCCTGCAGGAGGCATATACCCTGTCCCGGCTTGAACATCCGAACATCGTCCGGGTGCATCAGGTCTTCGAGGACAACGATACCGCCTATATGGCGATGGACTATGTCGATGGCCCCGACCTTCTGGAAACGGTAGAGGGCACAGCGCCGGCCCTGAAGCCGCAGCAGATCATGGCGATCCTCGACCAGATCCTCGATGCGCTGGCCTACGTTCACGCGCAGGGGGTGCTGCATCGGGACATCTCGCCCGACAACATCCTGCTTGACCGTGCGACCGGCAGGCCCGTGCTGATCGACTTCGGCGCCTCGCGCAAGGACGTGACGCGGAAAAGTCGCGCGCTGTCGGGGCTGCGTGTGGTCAAGGACGGCTATTCGCCTCAGGAATTCTACATCGCCGGCAGCATCCAGGCACCGTGCAGCGATCTTTACGCGCTGGCGGCAAGCTTCTGCCATCTGGTCTCGGGAGAGACGCCGATGACCTCGCAGGACCGGCTGTCGTCGATCGCGAACCGTCAGGGTGACCCCCAGGTTCCTCTTGCCGGCCGGATCAACGGCTATCCGACTGCCTTCCTGAAGGCCCTGGACAAGGCGATGTCAATCTTTCCCCGCGACCGGTTCCAGTCGGTGGCGGAATGGCAGTCGATGCTGCGGGCCGGCACGACGCCACGTCCGGCCTTGCTGCCCAAGGGCGAGCAACAGGGTGCCGCCGTGCGCCCGACCATGACGGCGGCGGAGGTGGCGCAGTCCGGCCCGGCCATGGTTGCCCTTGCGCCGGCCTGCCCGGCGGCACCGTCCGATGTCCCCGCCGTGCCGGTTGCGCCTTTGGCGACGGCCCGCCCCGTGCGGCTTCGTGCCGCGCGTGATCCGCTGCTGTCTTCGGCGGCGGCCGTTCTGCTGGTTGCCGGGGTGCTGTCGGCGACCAGTGAGATCACGCAGCATGTCTGGCCCGGTTCGGTGATTCAGACCGCCGTGGCGGCACCCTTCGTCGCGCCTGACGAGGCTGCGAGACGTGGCCTGGTCCGCGGGTTGCGCATGCCCTTCCAGGTCGATCCTGCCGATCCCGGACGCATTGTCGCGCGGCTGCCGTGGTCGCCGGAATGGGCCGAACCCGGCCTGCGCATCGTGGAAGTGAACGGTGTTCCGGTGCAGGGCGGTTCCGACATCGCGGCGATGATGTCGGCAGGTGCCGATCTGTCGAAAGTCGCCGATTGGAATGTTATCCTCGGCTATGTTGCTGCGCCGGGTGGCGATGTCGTCAGAAAGATCCTGACCCTGCCCGTGGTCGATCGGCTGGACCTTCCAAACGGTCTTTCCTTCGAGATGACCATGACCCCGACTGGCATTCAGACGGTCGTCGCCGCCGTGGCGGCTGGGGCGGCCACGGATCTCGCGGTGGGTGACGTGCTGCTGGTCTATGATGCGACCGGCGAAATTCTGGGCACCGCAACGGCGCTGGCCGACATACTTTCCCGCGAAGCAGGAAGAGACAGTACAACACACGGCTTTGCAATCCAGCGTAAAGGGCAGATGGCGACCGGGTCGTTCCAGCTGCCGGGGCTGGGCTGAATGGCCTTGAAGCAGATCCAACAGGACGTGGAGAGACAGACGTGAAGTTCCTTCGCTCATTCTTCGGCAAGACTGCGGCAGAGCCGGTCAAGCAGGTGGCTCCGGCCGGATCCGGGCCCGATCCGGTCATGACGGCCCTGGCCGAGCTTGAGGTGAAGCGGCTGCGCGAGGCTCTTGCCGCCGCTACCCCGACACCACCCGCGTCGCAGCCCGAGGCTGAAACGTCCGAACCGCCCGCAGCGCGCCCTAGCCGTGTAGTAAAGGCCAAGGTGCCGCTGCCCGAAGGTGTGTCGGGGCCGGCGGTCAATATCTGGGATATCGAGGACGGGGATCCGCACCCCGCTCCGGCATCGCTTGCCGCGGCAGAACCGGAACGTCGGCGCCCCACCCGTAGCAAGACGCGCATCCTGGGATTCGATGTCCAGCCAGTGGCGGCGGTCGTCCCTCTGTTCGATGATGCCGAGAAACCGGCGATCGCTGCCGTGCCGGCAGCGCCGGGGCAGGGGCATGTGATGTTTCCGACGGGCTGGCTGGTTGTGAAGTCTGGTCCTGGTCGTGGTGCGGCGTTTGCGCTTTCGCAGGGGGTTTCGCAGATTGGTCGTGGCACTGACCAGACGGTTGCGCTGGATTTCGGGGACA
>NZ_SIJH01000041.1 GCF_004762095.1 Tabrizicola caldifontis | reverse complement strand
GTGTGGCCGATGCCGAAAGTCCAGACGTCCTTCACGTCGAGATAGGGTCCGGGCACGATTCCCTCGTGCCGGACGAGGGCCAAGAGGCCCCGGTCTGTCATGTGCATTGGATTACCTGAGGAGCGAGAGGACGAAGATCAGCACCGCGACGGCGATGCCCACGCCCAAGCGGTGGCGGAAGGCCTGACCGGGATCGCCCGGGTCGCAGCGAAGGGCGCGCGCGCGGCGGAGAAGGTCATTCATCGTCGGCCCCTCCCTTCGCGCCGCGCAGCCGGGCGAGGACGAGTTCGATGAAGGCGGGGCCGAACACACCCACGAGATAGGCGGCCGAACCTGCCGCCCCGCCCGCGGGGATCGCCTGCGGCGGCAGGGCGAGCCAGGCGGTGACGAGGGCCATCGAGAAGCTGCCCATCCCGGCCGCGATCAGCCCGCCGAGCAGGATGTGCCGGAGCGCGTCGCGCAGACGCATCCTTGTGGTCAGAGCGTTGGTGGCCCCGCCGAGCGCGCCCCAGGCGGCGAGGATGACCGCCGTCGAGGCCGCAAGTTCGCGCAGCACCGCCGCCAGAAATCCGGTCTCGTCGTTCATGCGCGGATCTCCAGCAGCGGGATCGAGGTGATGGACCCGAGACGTTCGAGGTCGAGGGTGACGTCGAGGGCGTCGCTGTCGAAGCGGACGGGGACGTCGAACTCGAAGCCCGCGGTGATCGCGACGCCAGCGGCGGGGGCCGTGGTGAAGGTCACAAGGCCGGTCGCGGCGGCGACCGACCAGCCGAAGGCCTGCGGTGTGCCGTTCAGCGCGATGGTGATGGTTCCCGCGACGGGCTTGGTGATGGCCCGCGTCCAGGACTGCGCGCCCGAGGTGTAGCGTTTGCTGAGCTGGAACAGGGTTGCCGAACCGTTCCCTGTCCCGATGGGCTGGTTGGTCGGGCCTGGCGTCTGCGATGGCAGGCAGGATTTGAAGTCCGCCCAGTCCTTGAAGCGGAAGCCATGCAGGCGGCCGTTCCGCGCCTCGAAGAAAGCGACGACCGCCGTCAGATCGTCGGCGCGGCGGATGCCGTAGGCGACATCATAGCGGCGGCGCGAGTTGGCCCAGCTTGCGTTGCGCTCCTCGGCACCGCTCGCCAGTTCGACGATCTGCGTGCGGCGTTCGGGGCCGCCGCGCGCGCCCCGGCTGATGTTGTCCGGAAAGCGGACCTCGTGGAAAGCCATCACATCCCCCTTCGACCCAGCGACACGGCGCGGGCGATGTCGCTGGCGACCTGCGTTCGCGACTGACGGAAGCTTTCCGCGTCGCGGGCGTTGATCGTGACATTGACGGTGGACGCGCCCGCCTGGCCGTACCCTGCAGCTTCGCGCCGGGAGAGAACCCGCTCCCCACGCTGCAGGATCGCGGGGACCTCGTCGGGCCGAAGCCCGGCCCAGCCGCTTCCTCCAGGCTTACGCGGCCCCACTGGGGCCACGGTCCCTCCGGAATGCATGCGCGGCGCACCGGCAAAGGCGAGGGCCGGGACCATCCGGCCGGGACCAGGGGCGCCGACCATGCCGCCCGCATGCAGGATGTTCGCGAAAATCCCACCCGCCCCGCCCAGCGCGCCGGAAAGGGCGTTCGCGATGGGGCCGAGGATGAAGCGGCGGGCCGCCAGCTTCGCCAGATCGGCGATCATCGAGGCTACCAGATCGCGGAAGTCGAGCTTGCCAGTCTTGACGAACTCGCCAACGGCATTCTCGGCCGAGGTGAAGGCCCCGACCAGCGCGCTGCCGATATCCCCGCCGATGTCGCGCGCCTTGGCGGCATAGTCGGCGAGGGCTGCCGTGACGGCCTGCCAGCCGGTCAGAGCCTGCTCGGCTCCTGCGGCGGTGTCGGACCCAGCCTGCCGCCCGGCCGCACCGGCGCGACCTGCCGCCCCGCCGGTCTCGTCCAGTTCGTCGCCAAGCGACCCGGCCGCGCCAGCCGCATCCGCCAGAGCGGTCTCGGCGTCGGTTCCCGTGCCGCTCACCGCATCCTTCAGCGCCTGCCAGCTGGCCAGCGGCCGACCGGCGGCGTCGGCGAGCATGCCTGCCGCTTCGCGATAGCCGTCGGCACGGGTGCGGGCGTCGTCGGCCATGGCTTCGAGCCCGAGATCGGGCGGTTCGAGGTAGGTGCGTGCCAGCGCTGCGGAGAAAGCATCCGCCGCCGCAGCTCCCGCCGCTGTCGCAGCACCCTCGAACGGGTTGCCGATGCGGCCGAGTTCCACCGGGTCGAGAATGCCGATCCGCACGCCACCTTCGCCGGTGGCCCATTCGGGCAGCAGCGCGAGAGCCGCGTTCAGGGTCTTGATGAAGCTGTTGATGCGGGTGACGACACCGTTCAGCATCGCCTCGACGCCGGAGATCAGCCCGTTCGCGGCCTGGAAGGCGAAGTCGCCGATGGCCCCGGGCAGGCTGCCCCAGATCGCCACCGCGGCGTCATAGTCGCCCTGGAAGATCGCCGTTGTCCGGTCGCCGAAGCTGACGACGCCTGCGATGGTGCCCTCGAGGGCCGAAAGGCCGGCCGCCTTCAGGCCCTCCCATCCGGCGGCCATGCGCGCGAGGGCCGCATCCAGCGACAGACCGATGCGCGACCAGACTTCGCGGGCCAGATCGCCCAGCAGCCGGAACGCCTCGCCCACGCCGCCGACCCGGACCACCAGCTGCGAGAACTGATAGACCAGCTCGCCCGCGCCGACGATCAGCGCCCCGATCCCGGTGCGAATGAGCGCGCCGCGCAGGAACACCAGAGCGGTGGCAAGGCCCCGGACGGAGAGAGCGGCGGCGGCCATGCCAGCCACCCATCGGCCCGCTAGGAAAGCCGCGAAGGTTGCGGCATAGGTCGCCATCCGCCCGAGGTTGTCGAAGAGCGCCGTGATCGCCTGCCCGATGGGGCCGGTCGCGCGTGCCATGTCGGCGAGCTTCGTCGCGATGGTCTCCAGCGCCGGGGCGACGGCCACGGTCAGGCGGTTCACGAGGCCGGTCCAGATCAGGCTGAGCCGCGCGATGGCGTCGCCCGTGCGCTCGATCTGCGCCGCATCCGCCGCGCTGACCGCCACGCCGAAGTCCTGCACGTCGCGGGCGGCATCGCGCAGGGTGGCGCTGTCGATCCGCAGGAAGGCCAGTGCCGCCCGGTCGCCGAAGAGGTCCGAGGCTACGGCCGCCCGCTCGGCCTCGGGCACATAGCGGGTCAGAGCATCCTGGATCGCGACGATGCGCTGGTCGAGCGGCAGCGCCTGCAGTTCCGCCGCCGTCAGGTTCAGCCGCCGGAGCGCGCCGACGGCCGCGCCCGAACCGCTGGCGGCCTCCGACAGGCGCGTGGTCAGCTTCTTCGTCGCCTGCTCGATCTCGCCCATCGAGACGCCCGCAAGCTCCCCGGCTTGAGCCAGGGTCTGGATGCTCTCGACCGTCGTCCGCATCGACTGCGCGAGCTTGGCCTGCGCGTCGATGTTCGCGAGGCCCGAGCGCACCATCGCCACCCCGGCCGCAGCCGCAGCCGCAGCGACAGCCGCCAGAGCGATCCCGGCCCGGCGCGCGAAGCTCGCGAGACGCGTGTTTGCCAGTTCCATCTCGGTGGACAGGCGGCCGAAGCCGCGCGAACCTGCCTCCCCGATGCCTTCCAGTTCGGCGCGCACCTGGCGGCCGCCCACGGCGGCAAGCCGGACGGAGACGCGTTTCTCGGCCATGGGATCGGGGCTCCGGGTGGAATGAGGTCAATCGCTGTTCGCCGCGATCTGCTCGTTGACGCGGCGGACCATCACCGCCTCGAGGGCGGGCAGCAGTTCGGCCATGGCGGGTGCGGAGATGCCGAGGGTGTTCCCCAGCGCCAGTGCCACGCCCATGTCCCAACCGATGACCGCGCCGGGGATGACGCGCATCTGCCCGCCAAGGCGCTGCGCCAGGTCCCAGACCTGC
>NZ_SIJH01000040.1:2500-5717 GCF_004762095.1 Tabrizicola caldifontis | reverse complement strand
CCTTCAGGTTATGAGCCTGACGAGCTACCGGGCTGCTCCACCCCGCGTCATTTTATGCAGCGTGTGGTTGCTGCGGCCCCGAGGGCAGTGCTGCGATCGGGGTATGATCGTTTTGAGAGAGCTGGTCTCTTTTCAGGTCTGGCGGCGACCTACTCTCCCACGTCTTGAGACGCAGTACCATTGGCGCAGGCACACTTATCGGCCGAGTTCGGGATGGGATCGGGAGTTTTGCGCCCGCTATGACCACCAGACCGGAGAAGAGACCGGGGGGTTTTACCCCTTTTCATCAGTGATTGTTCCAGGTTTTCGTTTACGTGCTTCTGACGATCCGTTTGCGCGCATGGTTTGCCTTGTGGCGTCCATGTTTGCCTTGCTGTTTCCGGATCAGATCAAGCCAATCGGGCGATTAGTACCAGTCAGCTGAACGCATCGCTGCGCTTACACCTCTGGCCTATCGACGTGGTGGTCTTCCACGGCCCTCAAGGGAGACCTTGTTTTGAAGGGGGCTTCCCGCTTAGATGCCTTCAGCGGTTATCCTGTCCGCTCATAGCTACCCAGCACTGCCGTTGGCACGACAACTGGTCCACCAGTGGAGCGTTCAACCCGGTCCTCTCGTACTAGGGTCAACTCTTCTCAAGTCTCCTGCACCCACGGCAGATAGGGACCGAACTGTCTCACGACGTTCTAAACCCAGCTCACGTACCTCTTTAAATGGCGAACAGCCATACCCTTGGGACCTGCTCCAGCCCCAGGATGAGATGAGCCGACATCGAGGTGCCAAACGATGCCGTCGATATGGACTCTTGGGCATCATCAGCCTGTTATCCCCAGAGTACCTTTTATCCGTTGAGCGATGGCCCTCCCACTTGGGACCACCGGATCACTATGACCGACTTTCGTCTCTGCTCGACTTGTCAGTCTTGCAGTCAGGCTGGCTTCTGCCATTGCACTCAACGAGCGATTTCCGACCGCTCTGAGCCAACCATCGCGCGCCTCCGTTACTGTTTGGGAGGCGACCGCCCCAGTCAAACTCCCCACCATGCAGGGTCCCGGATCCGGATGACGGACCGCGGTTAGACATCAAGAGTGCGAAGGGTGGTATCTCAAGGGCGGCTCCACGGGAACTGGCGTCCCCGCTTCAATGCCTACCACCTATCCTGCACATCACAATCCTGATGCCAGTGCAAAGCTGGAGTAAAGGTTCATGGGGTCTTTCCGTCTAACCGCGGGTAGTGTGCATCTTGACACACAGTTCAATTTCGCTGAGTCCACGTCAGAGACAGCGGGGAGATCGTTACGCCATTCGTGCAGGTCGGAACTTACCCGACAAGGAATTTCGCTACCTTAGGACCGTTATAGTTACGGCCGCCGTTTACTGGGGCTTCGATTCAAAGCTTGCACCTCTCCTCTTAACCTTCCAGCACCGGGCAGGCGTCAGACTGTATACGTCGCCTTGCGGCTTCGCACAGCCCTGTGTTTTAAGTAAACAGTCGCCACCCCCTGGTCTGTGCCCCCCGCCCATGCTTGCGCACAGACGGGGCTCCCTTCTCGCGAACTTACGGGAGCATTTTGCCGAGTTCCTTTGACGTGGTTCTCTCAAGCGCCTTGGTATGCTCTACCAGTCCACCTGTGTCGGTTTCGGGTACGGTCTGATGTGGGGCTATTTCCAGGAACCTCCAGGCAGCCCAGACAATCCGATAAGCCTGAACTACGGTCGAGATCCGTCACATCCCACTGGCCCAGGAATATTAACCTGGTTCCCATCGACTACGCCTTTCGGCCTCGCCTTAGGGGCCGGCTTACCCTGCTCAGATTAGCTTTAAGCAGGAACCCTTGGACTTTCGGCGAGAGGGTCTCTCACCCTCTTTGTCGCTACTCATGTCAACATTCTCGCTTCCGATCTCTCCACCGGATGCCTCACGGCCCGGCTTCACAGAAAGCTCTCCATGTCCATGCCACCCTTGCGGATGGACAAGACATGACGAGCTGTATCACGGAACGCTCCGCTACCACGCACATCGCTGTGCATCCTGAGCTTCGGCTCGTGGCTTGAGCCCCGTTACATCTTCGCCGCAGGACAGCTTGTCTAGACCAGTGAGCTGTTACGCTATCTTTAAAGGATGGCTGCTTCTAAGCCAACCTCCTGGTTGTTTTGGCCGTCCCACATGCTTTCCCACTTAGCCACGAATTAGGGGCCTTAGCTGCAGGTCAGGGTTGTTTCCCTCTTCACGACGGACGTTAGCACCCGCCGTGTGTCTCCCGGATAGTACTCCACGGTATTCGGAGTTTGCTTAGACTCAGTAAGGCTGTGGGCCCCCATCATCCATGCAGTGCTCTACCCCCGTGGGTATTCGTCCGAGGCGCTACCTAAATAGCTTTCGCGGAGAACCAGCTATCTCCAGGTTTGATTAGCCTTTCACCCCTAGCCACAAGTCATCCAGACCCTTTTCAACGGGTGTTGGTTCGGACCTCCAGTTGGTGTTACCCAACCTTCATCCTGCTCATGGCTAGATCACCTGGTTTCGGGTCTGATCCAACGAACTCATGCGCCCTTTTAAGACTCGCTTTCGCTGCGCCTACACCTACCGGCTTAAGCTTGCTCGTTAGACCAAGTCGTTGACCCATTATACAAAAGGTACGCCGTCAGGGCTCAAGGCCCCTCCGACTGCTTGTAGGCGTCCGGTTTCAGGTACTGTTTCACTCCCCTCGTCGGGGTGCTTTTCACCTTTCCCTCACGGTACTGGTTCGCTATCGGTCAGCAAGGAGTACTTAGCCTTCGGGGGTGGTCCCCCGATCTTCAGACAGGATTACACGTGTCCCGCCCTACTTGATGCGTCCTCTGGTGCTTCGCATACGGGACTGTCACCCCTATGGTTGGCCTTTCCAGACCATTCTGCTCACACCTCAAGGCTCGGCTGGTCCGCGTTCGCTCGCCACTACTGACGGAGTCTCTGTTGATTTCCTTTCCTCCGGGTACTTAGATGTTTCAGTTCCCCGGGTTTGCTTCAAAACCCCTATGTGTTCAGGGTAATGATACCTGGTTCAGCCCATTATAGGCCACCGAAGGTGGTTATAACGGACTGTCAGGTGGGTTTCCCCATTCGGAGATCCATGGATCAAAGCCTATTCCCGGCTCCCCATGGCTTATCGCAGGGTATCACGTCCTTCATCGCCTCTTGCTGCCTAGGCATCCACCAAACGCCCTTTTCGCGCTTGA
>NZ_SIJH01000004.1 GCF_004762095.1 Tabrizicola caldifontis | reverse complement strand
GTTCAAAAGTCCCATGTGGATCACTCCGTTGCCCCCGCCGCTCACCGCTCTGGGGGAAGGTTCACATGGCTCAATTCTCAGTGGAAATTATACGCCTACCCGGCTCAGTTCTGGGTGGAAATCAACAACCGCCTATATTCGCGAATTCGGTCGCGCCAAAGGTTTCCCGGCCGATTTCTCCGGCCCCCTTGCCAAGCCGCAACGCATGGCAGTCTTGACTGCGGGCAGCGTCCTTGCAGCGCTTTATACCGCTGAATTGACGCTGACTGTCACGCTATGGATCATCGTCATCGGCACCGCCGTCACGTTCATTCGCCGCTCCCGGACGCTCATCGGAAGGCTGAACTCCCGCTGAAAGAATTGGGAGGCCAAAGCCCCCCAATTCATCTGTCCGCAAGTATCCCAAGGGTGTGCGGTGGGTAGAACCCCCTGCCTCAATGTGGTGGTCACGCCAGCATCACCATCGGGTTTTCCAGTGCCTCGATCACCGCCTTCAGAAACTCGGCGCCCAAGGCACCGTCGATCACTCGGTGATCCACCGACAGCGTCATCGACATGACCGTCGCCACCCCGATGGTCCCGTCCGCCATCACCACCGGCTTCTTCACTCCCGCGCCCACCGCCAGGATCGAGCCATGCGGCGGGTTGATGACCGCGTCGAAGTTCTCGATCCCCATCATCCCGAGGTTCGAGATCGCGAAGCTGCCACCCTGATACTCATGCGGAGCCAGCTTCTTCGTCTTCGCCCGTGACGCCAGATCCTTCATCTCGGCCGACAGTGCGCTCAACGGCTTCTTCTCCGCATCGCGCAGGACTGGCGTGAAGAGCCCCCCATCCACCGCCACAGCTACCGCGACGTCAGAAGGCTTCAGCCGCAGGATCCGGTCTCCGGCCCAGACCGCATTGGCCGCCGGCACCGCCTGCAGCGCCATCGCACAGGCCTTGATAATGAAGTCATTGACCGACAGCTTCACGCCGCGCCCTTCGAGCTGCCGGTTCAGCTGTTCGCGGAAGGCCATCAGCGCATCAAGCCGCACCTCGCGCCGCAGATAGAAATGCGGGATGGTCTGCTTGGCCTCGGTCAGCCGCGCCGCAATGGTCCGGCGCATGCCATCCAGCGGCACTTCCTCGTAAACGCGGTCGGCATACATCTTCAGCACCGTCTCGGTCGCCGGACCGGTCGGCATCGCCGTGGCAGCTGGGGCCGCTGCCGGGGCAGGGGCCGCCTTGGGCGCTTCCGCAACCGGAGCCGCCGCTGGCGTCACCGCGCCCGGCTGCACCCCCTCGACATCCGCGCGGACGATCCGGCCATGCGGGCCCGATCCCCTGACAGTCGTCAGGTCGATCCCCTTCTCCTTCGCGATTCGTCGCGCCAGCGGCGACGCGAAGACGCGCGCCCCGTTCGCGGCAACCGGGGCCGCCGGGGCAGGGGATGCCGCCGCAGCGGGCGCCGCAACCGGCCGCTCATCGCTCGCCCTCGCCTCGCTCTTCGCGGGCGCCGCCGATGCAGGCCCCGCCGCGGCCGAGGTGGCATCCTCGCCCTCGTCCAGCAGCAGCGCGATGGGCGTGTTGACCTTCACCCCGGCGGTCCCTTCGGCCACCAGGATCCTGCCGATAACACCCTCGTCGACGGCCTCGAACTCCATCGTGGCCTTGTCGGTCTCGATCTCGGCCAGGATCTGGCCGGACTTCACCGTGTCACCTTCCTTCACCAGCCATTTCGCCAGCGTGCCCTCCTCCATGGTCGGAGACAGGGCCGGCATCAGAATTTCGGTCGCCATGGCCTCACCTCACCGGTAGCAGACGGATTTTACCGCGGCGACAACCTCCGCCGGGGTGATCAGCGCGAACCTCTCCAGGTTCGCGGCATAGGGCATCGGCACGTCCTTCCCCGTGCAGGTCACGACCGGCGCGTCCAGATAATCAAACGCCCGCTGCATGATCGTGCTGGCGAGATGGTCGCCGATCGACCCCACCGGGAAGCCTTCCTCGACCGTGACGCAGCGGTTGGTCTTCATCACAGATGCCAGCACCGTGTCATAGTCGATGGGCCGCAGGGTGCGCAGGTTCACCACCTCGGCGCTGATGCCGTCCTTCGCCAGCTCCTCCGCTGCCGACATGGCGTGGCTGCACCCGATCCCGAACGAGACAACCGTCACGTCCGACCCCGGCCGCAGGATCGAGGCCTTGCCGAAGGGAATGGTGAAATCGCCCTCGGCCGGCACCTCGAAGGACCGCCCGTAAAGGATCTCGTTTTCCAGGAAGACCACCGGGTTCGGGTCTCGGATCGCGGTCTTCAAGAGCCCCTTCGCATCCGCCGCCGTGTAGGGCATGCAGACCTTCAGCCCCGGGATTGCCGCATACCAGGCCGCGAAGTCCTGGCTGTGCTGTGCCGCCACCCGCGCCGCCGCCCCGTTCGGGCCGCGGAAAACGATGGGGCTGCCCATCTGCCCGCCCGACATGTAGAGGGTCTTGGCCGCCGAGTTGATGATGTGGTCTATCGCCTGCATCGAGAAGTTGAACGTCATGAACTCGACGATCGGCTTCAGTCCGCCCCAGGCGGCACCCACGCCGATCCCGGCAAAGCCCATCTCGGTGATCGGCGTATCGACCACCCTGCGCGCGCCGAACTCGTCCAGCAGGCCCTGGGAAATCTTGTAGGCGCCCTGATATTCGCCCACTTCCTCGCCCATAAGGAAGACGGTCGGATCGGCGCGCATCTCCTCGGCCATAGCCTCGCGCAGCGCCTCGCGCACCGTCATGGTCTTCGTCGGCGTGCCTTCGGGCAGGTCGGAATGCGGCCAACCCGCTGCGGCAACTGGCGCAGGTCGGGCTTCAGCCCTAACCTCCACCAAGGTGGGAGGCGCTGCCACCTGGGCAGTCGCCACCGAAGACGCCGCTGCCGGGGCTGGGGTCGTATCACCGACGCTTTCGCCCTCGTCCATCAGCACCGCGATCGGCGTGTTCACCTTCACGCCCGCCGTCCCTTCGGGAACCAGGATCTTCCCCAGGATTCCCTCATCGACCGCCTCGAACTCCATCGTCGCCTTGTCGGTCTCGATCTCGGCGATGATCTGGCCGGACTTCACCCGGTCGCCTTCCTTGACCAGCCATTTCGCCAGCGTGCCTTCCTCCATGGTCGGGGACAGCGCGGGCATCAGAACTTCAGTGGCCATTACGTCTCCTCCCTCAGGCGTAAATGTCGGTCCAGAGCTCGTCCAGCGGTGGCTCGGGGCTTTCCTTGGCGAATTCCGCACTTTCGTTCACGATCGCCTTGATCTCACGGTCGATGGCCTTCAGCTCCTCGTCCGACGCCAGCCCGCCCTGCGTCAGCAGATCGCGGACATGCTCGATGCAGTCCTTTTCGGTCTTGATCTTCTCGACCTCCTCTCGTGTGCGATACTTGGCCGGGTCCGACATGGAATGGCCCCGGTAACGGTAGGTCATCATCTCCAGGATGTATGGCCCGTTCCCCGCCCGGCAGTGCGCTACAGCCTTCTCACCCGCAGCCTTCACCGCCAGCACGTCCATTCCGTCCACCTGCTCGCCCGGGATGCCGTAGGCCAGACCCCGGCCATACAGGGTCGTGGACTTGGTGGACCGCTTGACGCTGGTGCCCATCGCATACTGGTTGTTCTCGATCACGAATACCACCGGCAGCGCCCAAAGCTCGGCCATGTTGTAGGTCTCGTAGACCTGGCCCTGGTTGGCCGCGCCGTCGCCAAAATAGGTGAAGGTCACATTGTCATTGCCCAGATACTTGTCAGCGAACGCAAGACCCGCGCCCAACGGCACCTGTGCGCCGACAATTCCATGCCCACCGTAGAAATGTTTCTCTTTCGAGAACATGTGCATCGAGCCGCCCTTGCCCTTGGAATAGCCGCCGATGCGGCCGGTAAGTTCGGCCATCACGCCCTTCGGATCCATCCCGCAGGCCAGCATGTGGCCGTGGTCGCGATAGCTGGTGATCCGCTTGTCGCCGGGCTTCGCGGCCGCCTCCAGGCCCACGACCACCGCCTCCTGCCCGATATAGAGATGGCAGAACCCGCCGATCAGCCCCATGCCGTAAAGTTGGCCCGCCTTCTCCTCGAACCGCCGGATCAGCAGCATCTCGCGGTAATATTTCAGAAGTTCTTCCTTCGAGACATTCGGTCTCGTCTCCGGCTTTTTCGCCATCGGGCTCCTCCCATGGGTCGCGGAATGGTTTAGCGTTAAACCATCCATACACCATCGATGATTATTGGGCCAACGGAAATTTGCCCGGCGCCATGCTTGCAGGTCATGCCCCCATGCAGCACGCGAAACCCGGCTGCATACCCGGGCGTGAGCCGCCTCGTCGCATCAGGGGAACTGCTTCCCCTCGCTTCCAGGTACAGGGCAGGCGCAAGGTGGCAACTGACTGCTCCGCCCCGGATGGTGACCAGAGGCACGTCAGCGGATGGCGATCTCGTCGGCCCGCATGTAGCCCAGGACATCGCGGGTCTGCTGATCCAGCAGGTCGAGGTCCAGATAGTCGTCCGACAGCCGACGGGTCAGGTTCTGCATCTCGGCAAGTTCGGCGGCAAGACGGTCACGCTCTTCGGTCAGATCGGCGGCTTCGGCATTGATGGCGATGCGGGCGAACATCCCGTAGTCGCCCTGCACCGCCGCGAAAGTGAAATACACGCCCAGTCCGAAGGCCAGGATCAGATAGATCACCCCACCAAAACCGCGGCGAACACCTGCCGACGCCATGCCCTAGCCCCTAAACCCCCTCATCCGTCGGGGGCATTAGAAAAAGCATGGCATATCAGGATCGGCTTGTGAATCCCGAAAATATGCTTGGGGCAACGGCTTGGCCGCCGTCTCAGGTTATCGAGGCAGCGTAGATGCTGTCGATCGCTTCTTTCAGGGCCGCGTCGAATTCCGCGTCTGTCTGCCGGGCCGACAGGCCTTCGCTCAGCGCGCGGCTGAAGCTGGCGATGATCCCGTGGTTCTGCGCCAGGATCCGGTTCGCCTCGTCCCGGCTGTAGCCGCCCGACAGGGCCACCACCTTCAGCACCTTGGGATGCTTCACCAGCGGCTGATAGAAATCCGGCACCGTGGGCAGGGACAGCTTCAGCATCACCTGGCCCTCGTAGCCCTCCAGCGCCTTCAGGATCTCCTCCTGCAGGATCGCCTCGGCCTCGGCCTTGTCGGGGATCGAGATCGTGACCTCCGGCTCCAGGATCGGCATCAGCCCGTGGGCGGCCACCTGGCGGCCGATCTCGAACTGCTGGGCGACGATGGCGGCGATGCCCTTGCGGTTGGCCGCATTGATGACCGAGCGTTCCTTGGTCCCGAAGATCCCCGCCTTCGCCGCCCGTTCAAGCAGCGCGTCGAGGCCCGGGATCGGCTTCATCAGCTGCACCCCGTCGGCTTCCGCTTCCAGCCCCTTGTCGATCTTCAGGAAGGGAACGATGCCGCGCTTCTCCCACAGGTAGGTCGCGGTGGGGATGCCGTCGATGGTGCGGTCCATGGTCTGCTCGAACAGGATCGCGCCCAGCACCTTGTCGCCGCTGAAGGCGGGGGACTTGATGATCCGCGTCCGCATCGCGTGGATCAGGTCGAACATCTGCGCCTCGCCGGAATAGTCGGTTTTCGGAATTCCATACAGCTTCAGCGCCTTGGGCGTGGATCCGCCCGACTGGTCCAGCGCGGCGATGAAGCCCCGCCCGTTCCGCACCTTCTCCAGCATCTTCGTGTTCATCATGGTCCTCTCCCGCAACATCCCTGTGGCATAGCCCCCGGGGGCCGCCCGCTCAACCCATCAGCGCCTTCACACCTGGCAGTTCCTTGCCTTCCATCCATTCCAGGAAGGCCCCGCCTGCGGTCGAGATGAAGGTGAAATCCCCCGCGACGCCCGCCGCGTTCAGCGCCGCAACCGTGTCGCCGCCGCCCGCGACCGAAATCAGCCTGCCCGCCTTCGTCAGCCGCGCCGCCGCCTGCGCGGCCGCATTGGTCGCTGCATCGAAGGGCTTGATCTCGAACGCGCCGAGTGGCCCGTTCCAGATCAGCGTCCTTGCCCCGGCAAAGACCGCCTCCAGCGCCGCGACCGTCTTCGGCCCCGCATCCAGGATCATCGCATCCGGTGGGCACATCTGGACATCGACCACCTGGCTCTCGGCCCCGGCCTTGAACTCGCGCGCCACCACCACATCGACCGGCAGATGGATCTGGCAACCCGCATTCTGCGCCCGGTGCCGGATCTCGCGCGCAGTTTCGGCCATCTCGCGTTCGGCCAGCGACCGGCCGACCTCGATCCCCTCGGCCACAAGGAAGGTGTTCGCCATGCCCCCGCCGATCACCAGGTGATCGACCTTGGTCACCAGGTTCGCCAGAAGATCGATCTTGGTCGAGACCTTCGCGCCCCCCACCACCGCGACCAGCGGCCGCTCGGGAGACCCCAGCGCCGCCTCCAGCGCCCTCAGCTCCGCCTCCATCAGCCGCCCCGCCGCCGCCGGCAACAGCCGCGCCAGCCCCTCGGTCGAGGCATGCGCCCGGTGCGCAGCAGAAAATGCGTCGTTCACATAGACCTGGCCCAGCTTGGCCATCTCGGCGGCAAGCGCGGGATCGTTCTTCTCCTCGCCGGGGTGAAAGCGGGTGTTCTCCAGCAGCACCACCTCGCCCGGCCCGGCCTTGGCGATGGCCTCGGCGGCAGGTGCCCCCACGCAGTCGGTGCCGAAGACCACCTTCCGCCCCAGCGAGCCGGCCAGGGCATCGACGACATGGGAAAGGCTCATCTCGGGCACGACCTTGCCCTTGGGCCGGTCGAAATGCGCCAGCAGCACAACCTTGCCGCCCTTGGCGATGATGTCGTCCACCGTGGGCCTGATCTTGTCGATCCGGGTCATGTCGGTGACACGGCCGGCTTCCATCGGCACGTTGATGTCCACCCGCACCAGCACCACCTTGCCGGCCAGGTCCATCTCGTCCAGCGTTTTCCAGGGCATCGCATCATCCTCCTTGAAAGCCTGCCAGCACATGCCGCCCTTATCACGCGCGCGTCAACAGGTTGCGACGCTTTGTGCTTTCCTTGGCCGGATGC
This sequence comes from Tabrizicola caldifontis, assembly GCF_004762095.1. Taxonomy (GTDB): domain Bacteria; phylum Pseudomonadota; class Alphaproteobacteria; order Rhodobacterales; family Rhodobacteraceae; genus Tabrizicola; species Tabrizicola caldifontis. The sequence continues at coordinate 223,095 of NZ_SIJH01000004.1, read as the reverse complement.
CGCCGCTACGGTCGCGCCCGACCGCAAACCCGAAGGAGACCCCGATGCCCGACATCAAGGACCCTGAAAACACCATCATCATGACCCTGAAGGACGGCGAGGTGGTGATCGAGCTGCTGCCCGACGTCGCGCCCAAGCACACCGAGCGGATGAAGCAGCTTGCCCGCGACAAGGCCTATGACAACGTGGCCTTCCACCGGGTGATCGACGGCTTCATGGCCCAGACCGGCGATGTGGAACATGGCAACATGGCCAGCCCGAACTACAACCCTCGCCGGTCGGGCACGGGCGGGTCGCAATATCCCGACCTGCCGGCGGAATTCTCGAAACTGCCACATGACCGGGGCACGCTGGGCGCCGCGCGGTCGCAGAACCCGAACTCGGCCAACAGCCAGTTCTTCATCAACTTCCGCGACAATCATTTCCTGAATGGCCAATATACCGTCTATGGCCGCGTGATCTCGGGGATGGAGCATGTGGACAAGATCACGCGCGGCGAGCCGCCGGCCAACCCGGACCGGATGATCTCGGTCCGCGTGGCGGCCGACGTTCTGTGACGGCAGTTCCGGCGTGACCGGCTGGTCGTGGGGCAGGCCATCGTGCCTTGCCCCGCCCACCCCTGGCGGGATGCGGCAGGCCTGCCGGACAGCCCCCGCGGATGTGATGCCTCCCCGGTTGACGCAGGGGCCAAGGCCATGGACAAGGCCTCCGAACCAACATCTCGAAAGGACATCTCATGCTGCGCAGACTTGTCGTCGCCCTGACGCTTGCGGCGACGCCCTTGCTTGCCCAGGACTCTGACGGCCCCGGCCCGAACCTCGTGATCGAGATCGCCGGTCAGGCCAACGGCACCGTGGTCATCGACCTTCTGCCCGATGTGGCGCCGAAACACGTGGCGCAAGTCGTCGCGCTGGCGAAAGAGGGCGCCTATGACAACGTGGTGTTCCACCGCGTCATCGACGGCTTCATGGCGCAGACGGGCGACGTGCAATACGGCAAGGCCGGGGGCGACCTTTCCATGGCCGGCATGGGCGGCTCTGCCATGCCCGACATCCCGGCAGAGTTCACCAACGCGCTGTCCTTCCAGCGGGGAATGGTCGGCATGGCGCGGGCGCAGGATCCGAACTCGGCCAACAGCCAGTTCTTCATCATGTTCGATGACGGCAGCTTTCTTGACGGGCAGTATACGATCTTCGGCCGGGTGATTTCCGGTATGGAGGTCGTGGACGCAATCAAGCGGGGCGAGGGGCGGAACGGCGAAGTTACCGCCCCCGCCGATGTCATGGTGAAGGTCACCGTCCAGGAATGAGACCTGCGCGGGGTGGGCGCATGACCCACCCCAATTGCTAGCTCATCACCACCAATGCGTGGCGTTTCTTGCCTGCGCTCAGCTTCATCGGCTCGATCAGATGGCTCGCGCCGAAGCGCAGGCCCGGGTCGGTGATCAGCTCGTCGTTCACCCGCGCGCCCCCTTCCGCGATCAGACGCTTGGCCTCCTTGCCGCTGGATGCCAGGCCCGCACGCACCAGAAGCTGCACAATGCCCACACCTTCGGCCAGCTCTTCGGGTTCCAGAGCCACGGTGGGCAGGTCGTCGCCGATTCCGCCCTTTTCGAACACTTCGCGTGCCGTTGCCTCGGCCGCCGCCGCTGCCTCGGCCCCGTGCAGAAGGGTCGTGGCATGGTTCGCAAGAACAACCTTTGCCTGATTGATCTCGGCCCCGCTCAACGCGCCCAGGCGGTCGCATTCCTCGACCGGCAGTTCGGTGAAGATCTTCAGGAACCGGCCCACATCGGCGTCGGTCGTGTTGCGCCAGAACTGCCAGAACTCGTAGGGGCTCAGCATGTCGCCGTTCAGCCAGACCGCGCCCTGCGCCGATTTGCCCATCTTGCGCCCGTCGCTGGTGGTCAGCAGCGGCGTGGTCAGCCCATAGATCTCCTTGTCCACCACGCGGCGGGTCAGGTCGATCCCGTTGATGATGTTGCCCCACTGGTCCGACCCGCCCATCTGCAACAGGCAGCCGTAGCGCCGGTAGAGTTCCAGGAAATCATAGGCCTGCAGGATCATGTAGTTGAATTCCAGGAACGACAGCGACTGTTCGCGGTCCAGCCGGGACTTCACGCTCTCGAAGGACAGCATCCGGTTCACGCTGAAATGCCGCCCGATGTCGCGCAGGAAATCCAGGTAGTTCAGATTGTCCAGCCATTCGGCATTGTTCAACATGATGGCGTCGGTCGGGCCCTCGCCATAGGTCAGATAGTTTGCAAAGACCTTCTTCAGCCCGGCGATGTTGGCGTCGATCGCCTCGGGCGTCAGCAACGGCCGCTCCTCCGACCGGAACGAGGGGTCGCCCACCTTGGTCGTGCCCCCGCCCATCAGCGTGATCGGCTTGTGGCCCGTCTTCTGCAACCAGCGCAGCACCATGATGTTCATCAGATGCCCAACATGCAGGCTGGGCGCGGTCGCGTCATAGCCGATGTAGGCCGGCACCACACCCTTCAACAATGCCTCGTCAAGCGCCTGATAGTCCGTGCAATCGGCAACAAAGCCGCGCTCGAACATCACGCGCATGAAGTCAGATTTCGGATGGTAGTGCATGGGTGCCTCGGTCTAGGATGCGCGCGGTATATCTTTGGCGGGAGCCTAAGGGAAGATGCGCAAGGAAGGGGCCCTGTGGGCGCTGGGCGCGATGTCCGGCACCTCGCTCGATGGTGTCGATGCCGCCATGATCAGGACAGACGGGATCACGATCGAGAGCTTCGGCCCCTCGGCCTTCCGCCCTTACAGCGCGAAGGAACAGGCCACGATCCGTGCCGCCCTGGGGCGCTGGCCTGGTGAGCCGGGCGTCGCCGAGGCGGCCCGTGTTGTCGAGGATGCGCATGTCGAGCTTCTGGCCCGGTTCACCGGGGCGGAACTGGTGGGCTTCCACGGCCAGACCCTGGCACATGACCCGGCCGGGCGCGGTACGCACCAGTGCGGGGACGGCGCCCTTCTGGCGCAGGTTCTGGACCTGCCGATCGTCTGGGATTTCCGCAGTGCCGATGTCACCATGGGCGGGCAGGGCGCGCCGCTTGCGCCTTTCTATCATTTCGCCCTCGCCCGCCATCTGGGCCTGACCGAGCCGGTGGCCTTCCTGAACCTTGGCGGGGTGGGCAACTTGACCTGCGTGAACCCCACCGCCGATAGGCCGGAAACGCCGGGCGCGCTGCTGGCGTTCGATACCGGGCCGGCAAATGCGCCACTGAACGACCTGATGCTGGCTAGAACCGGCCAGCCGGTTGACCGTGACGGCGCGCTTGCGGCTCGGGGCCGGGTTGACGAAGATTTTGTCGCCAGGGTTCTGTCGGACCCATGGTTCGATCTGCCCCCGCCCAAGTCGCTGGATCGCAACGATTTCCAGAGTATGGTCGAGGCACTTGACGACCTTGGTGACGCCGATGCCGCCGCCACGCTGACAGCGGTGGCAGCTGCGGGCGTCGGTGCGGGCCTTCTGCACCTTCCCGCGCCGGTCAGCCGCATCCTGGTGACCGGCGGAGGGCGGCGCAACCCGGTGATGATGGCCGAGTTGCGCCGCCGTCTGCCATGCCCTGTCCAGCCTGTCGAGGATCTGGGTCTCGACGGTGACATGCTGGAAGCACAGGCCTTTGCCTTTCTGGCCGTGCGGGTGCTGCGCAAGATGGCCACGTCGGGCCCCGACACGACGGGCGCACCGGCCCTGGTCGGTGGCGGCCAGATCAGCCGCCCCGAGGGCTAGGCCCCTGCCTCGGCGACCCTGCGCCGGTGTGGCCATCCGGCTCTTGGGCAGCTGTCCCTGATCGTTCCTGGAACGGCCTGCCGAAGCTCAGCGAAGGCGTGCCCTCAGGACCGGCAGCGAATAGAGGGCAAGCGCGCTCCAGATCATTCCAAAGGCCAGCAGCTTCATGCCGCTGAACGGTTCGTCGAAGATGAACACCGCTGTCAGGAAGATCAGCGTGGGGGCGATGTATTGCATCACCGCAATTGTCGAAAGCCGCAGCCGTTTCGCCCCGTTGGCATAGATCATCAGCGGGCCCGCGGTGACGATCCCGCAGCCAAGAAGCAGTGCGTCGTCCCAGGCCACCCCTTGCAGGAAATGCCCGCCCCCCGTTGCGGAAAGCCAGATCATGTAGCCCAGCGCTACGGGCAGCAGGATCAGTACCTCCAGGGCGAACCCTTGGTTCGGTCCGATCGGCAGCCATTTCTTCAGGAAGGCGTAGAAGCCCCATGTGACCGTCAGCCCCAGTGCGACCAGCGGCAGGCGCCCTGCGTCCCACGTCAGGATTGCCACGGCAACGGCAGCCAGGCCAATGGCCACACCCTGCATCCGCCCGATACGCTCGCGCAGAAGTGCCGCGCCCAGGAAGATGGAAAACAGCGGGTTGATGTAATAACCCAGTGCCGCATCCAGCGCATGGCCGGATCCAATGGCCCAGACATAGATCCCCCAGTTCACGCTGATCAGCGCAGCCGTCATTGCGCCCATGCCCAGCATCCGGGGGCTGCGCAGCGCGGCCGTCAGATCGGCCGTCCGCCGAAGCCAGAGCAAGACCGCCATTGCCACCGGCACCGACCAGATGACCCGGTGGGCGATCACCTCGACCGGCGGGACATGCGCAAGCGCCTTCATGTACAGCGGCAGGAAGCCCCACAGCAGATAGGCCGTCAGCGCGAACAGAAAGCCCGACAGGCTGTCCTCGTTCCTTGCAGTCAGGGCAGGGGTATCGACCATGGGCTTCCCCTACCCAATGCGCCCGCCGGCCACCATGACAATCTTGTGCCCGGAACAATGCGCCAGACAGGTCTTGTCTCAGATCTGGCGCGGCAGCGTCCAGCCTGGCGGGGCAAGCTCGAACCCATCGAAACGGAAGCCGGGCGATACCGTGCAGCTGACAAGGGTCCATTCCCCCGTGGACCGTGCGGCCTGCCACCAGCCTGCCGGCACCACCGTCTGCACGACCTCGCGCCCCAGGATGTCCGGGCCCAGCCGCACATCGGCTGCGGCTGTCACGCCCAGCGACAGGACCAGCGGGGCACCTGCGTGCCACAGCCAGATTTCGTCCGCATCAACGCGATGCCAATGGCTTCGCTCTCCGGCGCGCAGCAGGAACAGGATCGCGGTTCCGCTGGCCCGGCCACCGATGTCCGGTCCGGCCCAGGTCTGTCGATACCAGCCCCCCTCCGGGTGAGGTTCCAGTTCGAGCTTGCGGATGATGTCTTCTGCGCTCATGCCTGTCTCCATTCGCCGGGGGCCAGCCCCTCCAGCGTCCAGTCCCCGACCCGCCAGCGGATCAGCCGCAGGCAGGGCAACCCCACAGCCGCGCACATGCGCCGCACCTGCCGGTTGCGCCCCTCGCGGATCGTCAGCTCGATCCAGCTGTCCGGCACGGTCTTGCGCACCCGGATCGGCGGCGTCCGGGGCCAGAGCCAGCCCGGCTGCCCCACCGCACGGGCCTTTGCGGGCAGGGTCGGGCCATCGTTCAACTCCACACCCCGCCGCAAACGCTCCAGCGCTGCCTCGGTCACCAGCCCCTCGACCTGCGCGAAATAGGTCTTTTCCAGCTTGAACCGCGGGTCCGCGATCCGCGCCTGCAACCGGCCATCGTCGGTCAGCACCACCAGCCCCTCGCTGTCGCGGTCCAGCCGCCCGGCCGGATAGACCCCTTTGACCGGCACGAAATGGGCCAGCGTCGCGCGCCCCTCGCCGTCGGTGAACTGGCAAAGGACGTCATACGGTTTGTTCAGAAGGATAACCCGCGCCATGTCTTTGCCATAACCCGCCGCAGGCACAGCTAAAAGCCGTCAGGGCCGGTCGGCAAGCCCGAGTATCAGCGACAGCGCGGCTGCTCCGGCGAACAGGGGCCAGGCCCAGCCGGGTCCCCCGGCCCGCCAGGCCAGCGTGCCAAGCAGGAAAAGGCCTGCCTTGAGTGCAAGAAGTGCCCCGGGATCAAGGCGGCGGGGCGAGGCAGGGGCCGCCCATAGACCCCAGACCACCGTCACGCCCGCAATGGCCATTGCGGCAATCAGCCATCCCGCCGGCCCGCTCTCGAAGGTCAGGTAGGTTGCACGACCGACCCCGGCCAGCAGCGCCATCTCGACCGCAAAGGCCAGTGCGCCGTTGACCAGGGTCAGCACGCGGTCAACCCTTCAGGATCGACCGCCCGGCATACTCTGCCGTCTCGCCCAGCATCTCTTCGATACGGATCAGCTGATTGTATTTCGCCAGCCGGTCAGACCGCGAAAGCGAGCCGGTCTTGATCTGCCCGCAGTTCGTGGCCACGGCGAGGTCGGCGATGGTGCTGTCCTCTGTCTCGCCTGACCGGTGGCTCATGACGTTCGTATACCGCGCGCGGTGCGCCATCTCGACGGCATGCAATGTTTCGGTCAGGGTGCCGATCTGGTTGACCTTGACCAGCATCGAGTTCGCTACCCCTTCGGCAATCCCGCGCGACAGGCGCTTGGGGTTGGTCACGAACAGATCGTCGCCCACCAGCTGCAGCTTGTGGCCGAGCTTGTCGGTCAGAAGCTTCCATCCTTCCCAGTCGTCCTCGGCGCAGCCGTCCTCGATCGAAACGATCGGATAATCCGCCGCCAGCCTGGCCAGCCATTCGACATTCTCTTCCGGGCTCAGCGACAGGCCCTCGCCCTTCATCTCGTACTTGCCGCCCCGGAAGTATTCCGTCGAGGCGCAGTCGAGCGCGAGGTAGATGTCCTCGCCAGGTTTGTAGCCTGCCTTTTCTATGGATTTCAGAATGAAATCAAGCGCATCTCGGGCCGAATTCAGATTCGGCGCGAAGCCGCCCTCGTCGCCGACATTGGTATTATGCCCGGCCGCCGACAGTTCTTTCTTCAGCGTGTGGAACACCTCGGACCCCATCCGCACCGCCTCGCGGATGTCCTGGGCACCGACCGGCATGATCATGAATTCCTGGATGTCGATCGGGTTGTCGGCGTGTTCGCCGCCGTTGATGATGTTCATCATCGGCACCGGCAGCACCCGGGCGCTGGTCCCGCCCACATAGCGATACAGGGGCTGCGAGGTATATTCCGCCGCTGCCTTCGCCACCGCAAGGCTGACCCCCAGGATCGCATTTGCGCCGAGCCGCGACTTGTTCGGCGTGCCGTCCATCTCGATCATCGTGCGGTCGATGCCGACCTGCTCGGTCGCGTCGAAACCGACGATCTCTTCGGCGATCTCGCCGTTCACCGCGGCGACGGCCTCCAGAACGCCCTTGCCCTTGTAGCGCTTGGCGTCACCATCGCGCTTCTCGTTGGCCTCATGCGCGCCGGTCGAGGCGCCCGAGGGCACCGCCGCGCGGCCCATGCTGCCGTCTTCCAGCGTTACGTCCACCTCGATCGTGGGGTTGCCGCGGCTGTCCAGGATTTCGCGGGCGTGAATGTCGATGATCGTGCTCATGGGCGGTTTCCTCAAGGCCGAAGGGTGCTCTCCCGGCCCCTTTACCCCGGCTCAGGCGACGAGGGAAGCGCGTTTGAGCCGCCGTTCGCGGGCGAAGGCGTAAAGCCCCGAAGCGACGATCAGACCCGCGCCGGCAAGGGTCGGGCCGTCGGGGCGTTCAGCCAGGAACGCCACCCCGAGGCTCATCGAAAAGACCAGACGACTGTAACGGAACGGTGCCACGACCGCGACTTCGCCCGTGCGCGTGGCCGCCGTCACCGCCCAGTAGCCCGCGGTGCCGAAGACGACAGCCCCCAGCAGGATGATCGTCTCGGGTCCGGAAACCGCCTTTGCCTGGCCGCTGGCCAGCATCATCCCGATGCCGAGCAGCGTCACCGACAGAAGCCCCCAGGCCGAGACCTGCGCCGTCGTGACCGAGGCCGGAATAGCGCGCGCTGCAAGGTCGCGCAGCACGATCCCGGCGACCGAGATCAGGACCAGAAGCGTTTCCACCCGGAAGCCATCGCTGCCAGGGCGGATCACCAGCAGAACCCCTGCGAAGCCCGCCAGAATCGCCGTCCAGCGCCGCCAGCCAACCCGCTCTGCGAAGACCAGGGCAGCGCCCATGGTGACGGCCAGCGGAAGCGCCTGCAACACTGCGGCAACGGTGCCAAGCGGCACTGCGGCAAGGGCGGCGACGTAACTTGCCGCAGCGATCATTTCTCCGGCATTTCTTGCAAAGACAGCGGGATGAAGCGCTTCCTTCACCCAGATTCCCCGCCCTTGCCTGCGCGCCATGACCCAGAACACCGGCGCGCCAAGGGCACCTGAAATCAGGACGATCTGACCGACGGGCAGGCCAGTGGCAGCAAGTTTCAGGAACAGGTCCTCGACCGCAAACAGCGCCATCTCGGCCAGCATCAGAAGGATGCCTGTCAGGTTATCGCTTCGGGGTTCGCTGCGGGCCATCGGGCCGTTCTATGCCCGCCGCGGAGCGAAGGAAAGCGTCTGCACCTCGATCAAGGTGGCTGATCCCGCCACGCTTGGGCATCGCGGCCTTGTTCCCGCCGCGCAGGCCATGCACAAGTGCCGGGCGGCAAGGAGCAAGAGCATGCAGCGCAAGGATCGGCTTGATGCCTTCGGCGGATCAGTCCTTTTGGGGGTGACGCTGCTTCTGGCCTTCAACCAGGTAATCGTGAAGCAGGTGAACCAGGGCTTGCAGCCTGTGTTCTTCGCGGGTCTGCGGTCAGCGCTGGCAGTGCTGTTCGTCTGGGCCTTGCTGCTTTTCCGGCACCGTCCACCGCGACTGAGGCGCAGCGCCCTTGGCCCGGGCCTGCTGATGGGCGCCGTCTTCGCAGCCGAGTTCTTTTGCCTTTTCATGGCGCTCGACCTGACGACGGTGGGGCGCACCTCGGTCATCTTCTATTCCATGCCGGTCTGGTTCGCGATCATCGCGCATTTCGGTCTTGGCGAACGGATCACGCCGATCCGGGCGCTTGGGCTTGCAATGGCCTTCACCGGGGCGGCCTGGGCGATCCTGGCTGGCAGTGCTTCGGGCGAAGGCAGTCTGATCGGCGACCTTTTCGCCCTGGGCGGTTCCTGGGGCTGGGCGGGGACCGCCTTCATCGCGCGCCGCCCGGTGATGCGGGACGAGGGGCCCAAGATGCAGCTGTTCTGGATGGTCCTTGTCTCTGGACCGATTCTTCTGCTGGCGGCGCCGGCGTTCGGCCCGCTGATCCGCGATCTGCAACCGGCCCATCTGTTCTGGCTGGTGTTCCAGGCGTCGGTCGTGGTGGCCGGGGGCTTCGTCACATGGCTCTGGCTTCTGTCGGTTTATCCGGCCTCGACCGTGGCCTCGTTCTCGTTCCTGACCCCGATCCTGGCCATTCTGCTGGGTGCCTTGATCTTCGGCGAATCCGTCACCTTGCCGATTCTCGGCGCGGCCTGTCTGGTCGCGGCCGGAATCGTGCTGATCAATCGGCCGGCGCGCCCGGCGCTCTGAAGGCCTGTGCAGAATCGCCCGGCGCCGAATTGGCGTGGGCCCTCCGGCTGCAAGGCGGCCGGTCAAGCGCGCTGCATTTCTGCGAAATCGGGGACACTTCACAAACTGCTCGAACCTTGTCCCCAAACCTGTCCACAGGGGGGCGTCTGCTGCACCGCTGACAGGGTGGTGTGGCAGCCCAACGTCAAGGGAGAAAATTTCGATGAAGGCAAAATTTTCCCGTTGATCGACTGTCATGATTACGACAGTTTGATAAAGCGGCAGGGGAAACCACAAAATCTAGTGCCGCAGTGGACAGGCAGATTGACCCAGTAGAAAGGGCATCCGGAACGGATGCGCCCCTCCCGCCGGTGCAGGCCGGCAGGATGGCGGGTTGTTGTCTTTCGCTGCAACCGGATCGGCACCCCGCGCAAGATTGCAGCATTCATCGGCCTTATTGGCCGCAAGAACGGGAGTTCAGGGGCATGAAGATCGAGCGGCACTTCACCACCGAGGCCACCGGCGCCTATGGGGCCATGGCCTTCACGACCACCGTTTCGGAAATCCGCAACCCCGACGGGAAGGTTGTCTTCCGCAACGACGCGGTGGAAGTCCCCGAAGGCTGGAGCCAGGTCGCCAGCGACGTTCTGGCACAGAAGTATTTCCGCAAGGCAGGTGTGCCGGCGGCGCTGAAGAAGGTCAGGGAAAAGGGCGTGCCCGAGTTCCTGTGGCGCTCGGTCGCAGACGAGGAGGCCTTGGCCAGCCTGCCCGAGGACCAGCGCTACACTGGCGAGACCTCGGCCAAGCAGGTCTTTGACCGTCTGGCAGGCGCCTGGGCCTACTGGGGCTGGAAGGGCGGCTATTTCACCACCGAGGCCGACGCCCGTGCCTATTATGACGAGATGCGCTTCATGCTGGCCCGCCAGATGGCCGCGCCGAACTCGCCGCAGTGGTTCAACACCGGCCTGCACTGGGCCTACGGCATCGACGGCCCCGGCCAGGGCCATTTCTACGTGGACTACAGGACCGGCAAGCTGACCCAGTCCGACAGCGCCTACGAACATCCACAACCCCATGCGTGCTTCATCCAGTCGGTGAAGGACGACCTTGTGAACGAAGGCGGCATCATGGACCTCTGGGTGCGCGAGGCGCGGCTGTTCAAGTATGGCTCGGGCACCGGCACCAACTTCTCCAGCCTTCGGGGCGAGGGCGAGAAGCTTTCGGGAGGCGGCAAGTCCTCGGGCCTGATGGGCTTCCTCAAGATCGGCGACCGCGCGGCGGGGGCGATCAAGTCGGGCGGCACCACGCGCCGCGCGGCCAAGATGGTGATCGTGGACATGGATCACCCCGACATCGAGGAATTCATCAACTGGAAGGTGATCGAGGAACAGAAGGTCGCCTCTTTGGTGGCCGGATCCAAGATGCACGAGGCGCGGCTGAACGACATCTTCGCCGCGATCCGCCAGTGGGACGGCGCGGAAGGGGATGCCACCGATCCGGCGAAGAACGCCGCTCTGAAGGCTGCGATCAAGGCAGCCAAGAAGGCGATGATCCCCGACACCTATACCAACCGCGTGCTGCAATACGCGCGGCAGGGCTTCACTTCGATCGAATTCCCGACCTACGACACCGACTGGGATTCCGAGGCTTACATCTCGGTCTCGGGCCAGAACTCCAACAACTCGGTCCGCGTCACCGACGCCTTTCTGCGCGCGGTGAAGGAGGATCTGCCCTGGGAGCTGATCCGCCGCACCGACGGCAAGGTGGCCAAGACCGTCTCGGCACGCGATCTGTGGGACCAGATCGGCCATGCCGCCTGGGCCTGCGCCGACCCCGGCATCCAGTTCCACGACACCGTCAACGCCTGGCACACCTGCCCCGAGGACGGGCCGATCCGGGGCTCGAACCCGTGCTCGGAATACATGTTCCTCGACGACACCGCCTGCAATCTGGCGTCGATGAACCTGCTGACCTTCTACAAGGACGGCCGCTTCGACGCCCAGGCCTATGTGCATGCCACCCGCCTGTGGACGGTCACGCTGGAAATCAGCGTTATGATGGCGCAGTTCCCTTCGAAGGAAATCGCCCAGCTCTCCTATGATTTCCGCACCCTTGGCCTGGGTTATGCCAACATCGGCGGCCTTCTGATGAACATGGGCCTCGGCTATGACTCGGACGAAGGCCGCGCCCTTTGCGGTGCGCTGACCGCGATCATGACGGGCATCTCCTATGCCACCAGCGCCGAGATGGCAAAGGAACTGGGGCCGTTCGCGGGCTATGAGCGGAACAAGCAGCACATGCTGCGCGTCATCCGCAACCACCGCGCCGCGGCCCATGCGACCGGCCAGTATGAAGGGCTGAACGTCCCGGCTGTCCCGCTGGATCATGCGAACTGCCCCGACCAAAGCCTTGTTACCCTTGCCAAATCCGCGTGGGATGAGGCGCTGCGCCTGGGCGAGGCCTACGGTTACCGTAACGCCCAGACCACGGTGATCGCGCCCACCGGCACCATTGGCCTCGTCATGGACTGCGACACCACCGGCATCGAGCCCGACTTCGCCCTGGTGAAGTTCAAGAAGCTTGCCGGCGGCGGCTATTTCAAGATCATCAACCAGTCGGTCCCTGCCGCGCTGGAGGCCCTCGGCTATTCCACGTCGCAAGCCGCCGAGATCGTCGCCTATGCCGTCGGCCACGGCTCGCTCGGCCAGGCCCCGGCGATCAACCACACCGCGCTGATCGGCCACGGCTTTGGCCCGCGCGAGATCGAGAAGATCGAGGCTGCGCTGCCTTCGGCCTTCGACATACGCTTTGTCTTCAACCAGTGGACGCTGGGCGAGGACTTCTGCAAGGGCACTCTCGGCATCCCCGCCGAAAAACTTGCCGATCCGACCTTCGACCTGCTGCGTCACCTCGGCTTCACCAGGGCGCAGATCGAGGCCGCCAACGATCATGTCTGCGGCACCATGACACTGGAAGGCGCTCCGCACCTCAAGCCCGAACACTACAAGGTCTTCGACTGCGCCAATCCCTGCGGCAAGAAGGGCACCCGCTATCTGTCGGTGGAAAGCCACATCCGCATGATGGCTGCCGCCCAGTCCTTCATCTCGGGCGCGATCTCCAAGACGATCAACATGCCGAACTCCGCCACCATCGCTGATGTGCTGGCAGCCTACGAACTGTCGCATTCGCTGGGTATCAAGGCCAATGCGCTTTACCGCGACGGCTCCAAGCTCAGCCAGCCGCTCGCCTCTGCGCTGATCGAGGACGACGACGAGGCCGAAGAGCTGCTCGCCTCGGGCACGGTCACCGAAAAGGCCCAGGTCGTGGCCGAGAAGATCGTCGAGAAGGTGATCGTCAAGGAGATCGTCCGCAGCCACCGCGAGAAGCTGCCGGAACGCCGCAAGGGCTATACCCAGAAGGCGATCGTGGGCGGGCACAAGGTCTATCTGCGCACCGGCGAATATGCCGATGGCAGCTTGGGCGAGATCTTCATCGACATGCACAAGGAAGGCGCGGGCTTCCGGGCGATGATGAACAACTTCGCCATCGCGGTCTCGGTCGGCCTGCAATACGGCGTGCCGCTGGAGGAATTCGTCGAGGCCTTCACCTTCACCCGGTTCGAACCCGCCGGTATGGTCCAGGGGAACGACTCGATCAAGAACGCGACCTCGATCCTCGACTACATCTTCCGGGAACTGGCGATCAGCTATCTTGACCGCACCGACCTTGCCCATGTCGCGCCCAAGGGGGCGAGCTTCGATGACCTCGGCCGGGGCGACGAGGAAGGCAAGCGCAACTTCGCCGAACCCAGCGAGATCGCGGCCTCGAAATCGCTCGAGGTGCTGAAGCAGGTCGCCTCGACCGGCTACATGCGCAAGCGCCTGCCGCAGGAACTGGTGGTGTTGCGGGGCGGGCAGGGGGCCACCGGCTTCGGCGGGGGGCTGGCGACCGGCACCGACAGCGCCGCGCCCCTGACGGCGGTCCTGTCGGAGACAAGGGTCTCGGGCTTCTCGGAAACCACCAGCAGCTTTGCGATCAGCACGGCGGATGCGCGCACCAAGGCCAAGCTGCAGGGCTATACCGGTGACAGCTGCGGCGAATGCGGCAACTATACGCTGGTCCGCAACGGCACCTGCCTGAAGTGCAACAGCTGTGGCGCCACGACCGGGTGCAGCTGATGGGCAAGAAGCAGTTTCTCACCCTCAATGATGCCTTGAGTGTCGTTCGCACCGGCGCCGATGCGCATGCGCTCAGGCAGTTCAACTTCATGAACAAATCGCTACCTGCTTCGGTGGGTGACTTGCTGCGGGAACTCGGGTTTGGCTGCCGTTTTGAAGCTATGCCCCATGCCGTCTCTGGCAAACTCGTGCCCGATACCTGGGCCGAAAAAAGCTACGAGGTGGTTCTGAATAGCCGGCACCCGCGCTTGCGGCAGCGCTTCAGCGCTTTGCACGAAGTGGGCCACTATTACCTGCATGTCGACCCGTGCGATCCTCTTGCGCCCGTCAAGCATAGGGCGACTGGCGATACGTTGGACCAAGTATATGACCTTGCCGGGATGCTCGAAGAGAGCGAGGCAAATCAATGGGCCGACGCTGTCATTTTTGGCAACCAAGCTCTGGAGGGAGCCCTTGGGCTATACGGGAGGGATCTGGACGCGCTGTCTCGCCATTTCGCGTTCTCGAAAGAGGTTGTGGAGCGGGCGCTGAAGCGTCGCGGGCTCTGAGCCAGCTTCAGTAGACCTTTCCCTCCCCAAAGATCCCACGGGGGTCCGGGGGTGTGAAACCCCCGGTCCTCTACCAGCCATCCGGCGCAATGACTGAAAGCCTGGGACCTCCCTCCCCCCACGGTGGGGGAGGGATGGGGTGGGGGGATATGCCTTCCGGCCCGAAGGTTTGACCCCCGGCAGCCCAGCCGCTACCATCCCGGCATGAAGCCCGATCCTGCCCGCAAGATGACTCAGGCCCTCCGCGACACCGGCGTGCGCGTCACGCGCCAGCGCGAGGCATTGCTCAAGGTCCTGACCGAGGCCCAGGACCACCCCGACGCGGCCGAGTTGCACCGCAGGGCGCGGGAGTTAGACGACAGCCTGTCGCTGGCCACCGTCTATCGGACGCTCTCGGTGCTGGAGAGGGAAGGCGTGGTTCTGCGCCTTGCCCTGGAAAACGGGGGCGCGCGGTACGAGGTGGCGAACACCGCGCATCACGACCACATCATCGACCTCGACAGTGGCGAGATCATGGAGTTCCACTCCGAAAAGATCGAGCAGCTTCAACGCGAGATCGCCGCCGAGCTTGGCTACGAGATCGTCCATCACCGGATGGAACTTTACTGCCGGAAGAAGCCCTAGCCGGCAAAGCTGCCATAGCGGCCCTGGCTGAAGACCAGTGGCTTGCCCGCCCGCACCGCCATGCGCAGCACACGGCCCAGGATGATCGCATGATCCCCACCGTCATGAACGGCATGGCGCGCGCAGTCGAACCGGGCCAGCGCCCCGCTCAGCGCGGGCAGTCCTTCGGACGTCAGCGAATGGTCAAGCCCGGCGAACCCGGCACCGCCCCGGGCGAAGCGAGCCACCCAGTCGCGCTGCCCTGCCTCCAGCACATGGATCGCGAAATGCCGTGCCCCGGTGAAGATGGCAAACCGCGACGAGGCGCGGGCAGGGGACCACAGCACCAGTGGCGGGTCAAGCGACACCGACGAGAAGCTGTTGGCCACGAAGCCCACCGGCCCTTCGGGCCCCAGCGTCGTGACCAGCGTCACGCCGGTCGCAAAGCGCCCGAAGGCGTCGCGCAGCGCGCGCGGGTCGGAAGGGTCAAGCAGCAGTTCGGTCGAAGCTGTTCCGTCAGGCATGGCAGGTCCGTTCATGGGCCCTACCAGATATGCCGACGTCCGCGACAATCAACGTCAGATCTGCCGGTCAGACTGTGCGCAAAAGCCTGAGTGCGTCGTAGATCGCCGCATGGGTATTGCGCGCGGCCACCGCATCGCCGATCCGGTAAAGCGCAAAGCCGGGTACCTCGGGTTGCGGCCGTCCGCCGATCAGGGCCTCATAATCCACGGCGCCAAGATTGCCTGACAAGGGCTTGAGGTCAAAGTAGATATCTGCCAGCGGCTGGGTGCCGTGATTGACCACCACCTGATCGTACAGCGACGTTTTCGCCAGCTTCATGTAGTCCGACCCGATGGTGGCCTTCAGCTGGTTTCCGGCCCTTTCCACCGCCAGCAGGCGATAGGTCACCGTGAAGGTCACGTCCTTGTCCTGCAAGGCGCGCATGTAGGGCACCAGATTCATGCCCATCACCTCGGGCGCGAAGGTGCGGTCCGGTGTCATGATCTCGACCCTCGAGCCTGCCTCGGCGATGACCTGCGCCGCCTGCAGGGCCGCATGGTCCCCGGCGTCGTCGAACAGCAGCACGTTCGCCCCCGGCTTCACATCGCCTGACAGGATGTCCCAGGTGGAGACGACCAGATCGTTGCCGGCACCAAGCACATCGGTCGTGGGCAGCCCGCCCGTGGCGATCACCACCACGTCCGGGTTTTCTGCCGTCACGTCGGCGGCTTCGGCAAAGGTGTTGAAGCGGAACTCTACCCCCCGTGCGGCGCATTGCGCCATGCGCCAGTCGATGATGCCGATCATCTCGCGCCGGCGCGGCGTCAGCGAGGTCAGCAGCACCTGCCCGCCCGGATCGGCCGCTGCCTCGAACACCACGACGTGGTGGCCGCGCTCGGCCGCCACGCGCGCGGCTTCCAGGCCTGCGGGGCCCGCGCCAACCACAACGACCTTCTTCTTAACCGAAGCTGGCGCGATCTCGTGCGGCTGCGTTTCCTCGCGCCCGGTCGAGGGGTTGTGGATGCACAGCGCCATGCCCCCCTGATAGATCCGGTCCAGGCAGTAGGTCGCACCGACACAGGGGCGGATGTCGGCCTCGCGCCCCTCGACGATCTTGCGCACGATATGGGGGTCGGCCATGTGGGCGCGGGTCATGCCCACCATGTCAAGCTGCCCCGTGGCCACTGCATGCCGGGCGGTCGCCACGTCGGGTATCCGCGCGGCGTGGAAGGTGGGCATCCCCACCTCGGCCCGCACGCGGCCTGCGAAATCCAGATGCGGGGCGGATCGCATGCCCTGGATCGGGATCACGTCCGTCATGGCCGGGTCGGTATGGATGCGGCCCTTGATGATGTTGAGAAAGTCCACCAAGCCGCTGTCGCGGAACAACTTTCCGATGGCGATGCCTTCCTCGGGGTCGATCCCGCCGGGCGCGTCCTCGTCTGCCGTATAGCGCACGCCCAGCAGGAAATCCGGCCCCACGCGCCTGCGGCAGGCGGCCAGCACCTCCATCGTGAATCGGGCTCGGTTTTCCAGACTGCCCCCCCAGGGCGCAGGCAGTGCATTGGTCAGGGGCGACATGAACTGGTCCATCAGGTGGCCGTAGCATTCGAATTCCACCCCATCGAGCCCCGCCGCCTGCATCCGTTCGCAGGCATCGGCATAGTCCGTGATGATGCGGCCGATGTCCCAATCCTCGATCACCTTGGGAAAGGCGCGATGAGCCGGTTCCCGGGATGGCCCCGCCCCCACCACCGGAAGCCAGTCGCCCTTGTCCCAGCGCGTGCGGCGGCCAAGGTGGGTCAGCTGGATCATCACGGCGGCCCCGGCCTCGTGGCAGTCGTCGGCCAGCCGCCTCAGCCACGGCACGACCTCGTCCTTGTAGGCCAGAACGTTGTTGAAGGCTGGCGGACTGTCCTTCGACACCGCGGCCGAGCCGGCCGTCATCACCATCGCCACGCCCGCCTTGGCCCGTTCCAGATGATACAGCCTGTAACGGTCCTTCGGCATGCCGTCTTCCGGGTAGGCCGGTTCGTGGCTGGTGGTCATGATCCGGTTGCGAAGCGTCAGGTGCTTCAGTTGATAGGGCTGAAGAAGCGGGTCGTTCGACATGGGCCGGGGCCTCTGGCTTGGAAGTCTGGGCCAACGCTAGACCGGGGATGGAGTCGGCTCAAGAAAAATCGACATGTGTGTCGAGTTTTCTGGCCTTGTGCCGGAAGCCGGCCCGCGCATAGGGTGCCGCCATGGATGCAGAGCGCAACGAACGCGGCTGGCGTGGCAGTCCGGACCTCTGGCTGGATGCCGCCTACGAACTGCTTGTCGAAGGCGGGGTCGAGGCCGTCAAGGTCATGCCGCTGGCCCAGCGCCTTGGCCTGTCGCGCACCAGTTTCTACTGGCATTTCCCCGACCGTGAGGCGCTTCTGGCCGGGTTGATCGACCGGTGGCAGGCAAAGAATACCGGCAATCTGGTCGCACGATGTGAGGCCCCGGCCCAGACCATAGCCCAGGCCATGTTGAATCTCTGCGACTGCTGGCTGGACTCTGCGCTGTTCGATAGCCGCCTGGAATTTGCCATGCGGACCTGGGCGCTGACCGACAGGGCGGTTGAGCAGGCGATGGCCGATGCAGATGCCACACGCATCGCCGCGATTACCGCGCTTTTCCGTCGCTTCGGCTATCCAGACGGCGAAGCCGACACCCGGGCACGCACGCTGTATCTGACCCAGGTGGGCTATATTGCACTTCGGTCGAACGAGACCCTCGAACAGCGGATGGCACGGATCCCGGCCTATGTTCTGACCTTCTGCGGTGTGCCGCCCACCTCGGATGACGTGGCCGCCTTCGAGGCCCGCCACCAGGAATGGTCAGGCGGCTAGGCCGGGCCGGAAGCTGCCGGCTCAGCTTTGCGTTCGGGGCCGATTGAAGCAGCCGCTGACGGATCCTTGCGCATGGATCCCTACAGGGGGGGGCGGGCGTATCGCGTCCCCATTTCAGAGCCCGCTGACCAACCTGAGCTGACCGACCTGCATCGCAAATCGTCTGCCGCCATGATCTTCAATGGAGAGCGTCAGGGATC
Organism: Tabrizicola caldifontis; assembly: GCF_004762095.1. GTDB lineage: Bacteria > Pseudomonadota > Alphaproteobacteria > Rhodobacterales > Rhodobacteraceae > Tabrizicola > Tabrizicola caldifontis. Next base: position 204,795 of record NZ_SIJH01000004.1, on the reverse strand, counting down.
GTGCGGGGTGCCGCGACCAGTGCCCACGCCCCCATCCCCTCCCCACACACAAGGGGGGAGGGGGAGGTGCCTCATTCTGCCGCGTGTGGGCGCGGCTTGCGGGCGGCAAGCGCTGCTTCCAGCGCGGCAAGGCGGCCTTGCAGCAGGGCAAGGTCCATCTCCCCGCGCTCGATCCGTTCGGCCAGAACATGCGGCTCGGGGGTTTCAGGCTCGGCCTCCTTCCTGCCGATGAACCGACCGAGCACCCACGAAAGCAGCCGCGACAGATCGTCCATCACCAGATACATCGACGGCACGATCACAAGGCTGAGGACGGTCGAGACGATGATCCCGCCGATCACGGCGATGGCCATGGGCGAACGGAACGCGCCGCCTTCGCCCACCCCCAGCGCCGAGGGCAGCATCCCGGCCGACATCGCGATCGATGTCATCACGATCGGCCGCGCCCGCTTGTGCCCGGCCTCGATCACGGCGTCGATCCGCTTCAGGCCGCGCGCCCGCATCTCGATGGCAAAGTCGATCAGCAGGATGGCGTTCTTGGCCACGATCCCCATCAGCATCAGGATGCCGATAAGAACGGGCATCGACAGCGGATTCTGGGTCAGGATCAGTGCCGCGGCCACCCCGCCCACCGACAGCAGCAGCGAGAAGATGATCGTCAGCGGTTGCAGCACCGAGTGGAACAGCAGGATCAGGACGAACATCATCAGAAGCACGCCCAGCACCATGGCATTGACGAAGCTGCCGACCAGTTCCGCCTGGATCTCGGCGTCACCCGAGGGGCGCACCACGACCGAAGACGGCAGGTTCAGTGTCGGCAGGATCTGCATGAAGCGTTCGGTCGCCTGGTCCAGCACATAGCCCGGTGCGATGTCGGCGCCGATGGTGGCCACGCGCTGGCGGTTCAGCCGCTTGACGATCGAGGGCCCTTCGCCCACTTCCACGGTCGCCACGGCCGACAAGGGCACCGGGCCCCTTGCGGTCTGCACTTTCAGCGCCGAAATCCGGGCCAGACTGTCGCGCGACACCTCGTCAAGCTGCACGCGGATCGGCACCAGACGATTGTCGATCGAAAGCTTGCCCAGCGCGGCAGACACGTCACCGATCGTCGCGACGCGGACAACGTTGGCGATCTGCTGCACCGTGACACCCAGGCGCGCGGCTTCTTCCAGCTTGGGCGTGATCTGCACCTCGGGACGGGGCAGGGCGGCCTCGGCCGAGGGGTTCACCAGCATCGGCTCGTCCCGTAGCGCGGTTTCGATCTTCTGCACCGCATGGTTCAGCGCCGCCTCGTCAGAGGACAGGATGTCGAAACTGAAGGGCCGCGACCCGCCGCCGGGACCGCCCACCTTGAAGGCGCGGACGTCGGGGATGGCGCGAAGGGCAAGGAAAACCTCTTCCTCGATTTCGGATTGCGGCCGGATCCGGCCCTGCAACGGTGTCTCTGGCAGCAGGGCGCCGATCAGCGGCAGTTTCTGACCCAGATCGGAAAGCTTGCGGCCTAGCCCGTTGTCCAGGCGGTCCAGGATGATGGTGAAGCTTGCCCGCCGGATGTCTCGATCACCCAGCGGGGTCGAGCCGCCGACCACGAGAACCGATTTCACGCCGTCTATGTCCGCGACCACCTGGCGCATCGCCTCGGTCGTCCGGTCAGTATCCTCCAGCGTAGCGCCCGGCGGCAGCTCCACGGCAACGACGATGCGGCTTTCGTCCTCGGGCGGGAACAGGCTGCCCGGAACCCCCAGCATCGCCTGGACCGAGAAGATCACCAGTCCGATGGCGGCCACGACGGTCAGGTAATAGGTGGGCAGGCCCAGCCATGGCAGCTTGCGGAAGCGCCAGACCCGCGTGGTGAGGCGCACCAGTCCCAGATAGCCACGCATGATGAAGCCGTCGCGATGGCTGTTTTCGCCATGCCCCTCGGCATCCTTTGCGCGCATCAGGTAGGCGGCCATCATCGGCGTAATGAGGCGCGCCACCGCCAGCGAGAACAGGACAGCAATCGCCACGGTCAGGCCGAACTGCCGGAAATACTGACCCGGAATGCCCGGCATGAAGCTGACCGGCACGAAGACTGCCACGATGGTTGCGCTTGTGGCGATGACCGCAAGGCCGATTTCGTCCGCCGCGTCGATCGCCGCGCGGTAGGGCGTCTTGCCCATGCGGATGTGCCGGGCGATGTTTTCGATCTCCACGATCGCGTCATCGACCAGGATGCCGGTTGCAAGGGTGAGGGCAAGGAAGCTGACAAGGTTCAGCGAGAACCCCAGCATGTCCATCAGCCAGAAGGTCGGCACGGCAGAAAGGGGCAGGGCAACCGCCGCAATCAGCGTTGCGCGCCAGTTGCGCAGGAAGGCCAGCACCACGAGAACCGCCAGCAGCGCCCCTTCCAGCAGCGTATGGATCGCCGCTTCGTAGTTGCCGTATGTGTAGAACACCGAATCGTCGATCATCGTGATCTTGACGTTCGGATTGTCCCTGCGCAGCTGCTCGACGACGCTGTTGGTGGTCTCGGCAACGCTGACCTCCGATGCGCCCTTGGCGCGGAACACAAGAAAGCTGACCTGCGGCTCGCCGTCGATGCGGGTGAAGCTTTTCAGTTCCTCGTAACTGTCGATGACCTGGCCGAGGTCGGACAGGCGTACGAACCGACCTGATGGCAGGGCGATAGTGGTGGCGGCCAATTGCTCGACCGTGCCGCTGTCGCCCAGGGTGCGGATCACCTGTTCGCCCGAGCCGAGGCTCAACTTGCCCGCGCCAAGGTTCGTGTTCGTCGCCGCGATCTGGGCGCTGACCGCCTGGGCCGTAACGCCGTAGCTGTCCAGCTTGACCGGGTCGAGTTCGACGCGGATTTCCCGGTCGGCCCCGCCGATCCGGGTGACGCGACCGATCCCGGGGCGGCCTTGCAGCGCGCGGGTCACCGTGTCGTCCACGAACCAGCTGATTTCCTCCATCGTCATGTCGGGGGCGCTGACCGCGAAGGTCATGATCGCCTGGCCCTCGACGTCGATCCGGCTGACGATGGGCGCCTCGATGCCGCCGGGCAGGTCGCCACGGATCTGGTCGACCGCATCCTTCACATCCTGCACGGCCTTGTCGGTGGGCACCTCCATGCGGAATTCGACAACCGTTGTGGACAGCCCGTCGGTGACGTTCGAGGTGACGTTCTTCACCCCGGTGATGCCGGCGACGGCATCCTCGATTTCCTTGGTGACCTGGCTTTCCATCTCGGCCGGCGCAGCGCCGGACTGGGCCACGCTGATGGCGACAAGCGGCACGTCGATGTTCGGAAAGCGCGTGATCGGCAGGGTATTGAAGCTCTGCCAGCCAAGCACCATCAGCAGGAAGAAGGCCAGAAGCGGCGCAACCGGGTTTCGGATCGACCAGGCGGAAAAGTTCATGATGCGATCCTCAGTTGGTGGCGCCGGCATCCGGCACCGGGTTGATCCGGTCGCCTGCCCGCACGAAGGCCCCGGCCTTGGCAACCACTAGGTCGCCGGCCGCAAGACCGTTGACGATCTCGACAAAGGCGCCGTCGCGAATGCCGGTGGTGACCACCACCCGTTCGACCAGCCCATCCCGGACGCGCATCACCGTGGGGCCCTCGGCGGATGAACCGACTGCGGTCAGCGGCACCGCCAGAGCCTGATGCTCGTCTGCCACGATCTCTGCCTCGACGAACATGCCGACGCGCAGCCGGTCCGGCTCGTCGATGTGGATCCGTACCCTCCCCAGGCGGGTGACCGGGTCGATGGTGGGTTCGACCATCCGCACAATGCCGGACAGGGTATCGGGCACGCCCACGGCACGCAGCAGGGCGGGCTGGCCTTCCTTCAGCCGCAGCACATCGCCCTCCGATACATCGGCGCGCAGCTCCAGTGCCCCGTCGCGGATCAGCACGAACATCGGCTGTCCCGCAGCCGTCGCAATGGCGCCCAGCCTGGCGTTGCGCGCAATGATCCTGCCGGCAACCGGTGCCTTCACCTCGGTCCGGCTGAGCATAAGATCGACGTTCTCAAGCCGGGCCTCGGCAAGGGCAAGTTGGGCCCGTGCCGATTCCAGGGCCTCTTTCGCCACTTGCACCCGCGCCTTTGCCGCGGTGGCATTCGCGTTCGCGGTGTCCAGTTGCGCCTGCGGGGCTGTGCCCTGTTCGCGCAGCCGCGCAGTGCGATCGGCAACGCGGACGGCCTCGGCCTCGGCGGCCTGGGCCTCGACCAGTTGCGCCTCGACCTGGGCGATTCCCGCACGTGCGGCTGCCAGGGATGCCACGGCCTCGGACTTCTGCAGCTCCAGCGACGTGCGGGAAAGGACCGCCAGCACCTGCCCGGCAGCGACCGTATCGCCCACGTCGGCCCGCAATTCTTCCAGCGGCTGGCCCTCGATCAGGGGCGCGACCTGGACCTCTTCGACAGCGGCCACAAGGCCCGAGGCGATCACGCGGTCGGTCAGCGTGCGCGACCGCACCTCGGTCACGGTGATCGCCGGAAGCGAGGACATCGCCGGTTCGGCCGCAGCTTCCTGCGCCAAAAGCATGGGGGCTGGCAGCACCAGGCCGAGGGACAAGGCAAGTGTCAGGAAATGAGAGGAACGCATCACGCGGTCAGCCTTCTGCAATATCGTTGGAAATGTCGGCAAGGATGCGGTCGATCACCGCAACAACCTGTTCCCGTAGCGCCGGAGAGGCCGGCCCGCACTGTGCGGTGCGTGTTGCCATGGCTTTCACCAGCATCACCAGCAACTGGCACTGCCCAAGATAGCGGGCACAGGCATCCTCATGGCTGCGGCGGGTTATCCGGGCGAAGATTGCGCAAAGCAGCCGGGTGATCGTTTCCTCCATCTGGCCGGCCGCGGCACGGATCTCGGGCTTGCGGATTGCCGCAGCGGTGATTTCGGCCCAGAGCTGGCCATCCTTCAGGCTGTCCTCGTGGAAATGCGACAGGATCCGTTCCCGAAGGCACGCGATCGGCTGATCCGATGTCTGGATTTCCGCGAAATCGGCCTGGATTTCGGCAAGGTCGTAGCTGCACATCGCCTGCACGATGGCCGCCTTGGACGGGAAATAGCGGTAGAAGTTGCCCACGCTCATGCCGGCGGCACGGGCGAGATCCTGCATCGAGGCCCCGTCGAACCCCTTTTCGGCAAACGCCTGCCGGATGGAGCCAAGGATCTCCATCGTGCGTTCTTCAGAGCCTTGCGGCGCGCTGGGGATTGGAAAGCCTGCCATGTCTGAGGAGTGACCCGGTTGGGAATGAACGTTCATTCACGCAAATAGACAACTGCACGGGAACGTCAAGTGGAATACGCGGCAGTGGGCGCTGCGGATGTCTTCCGCTTGGCATTTCCGAAGTTTTGGCCCAAAGGGGCGGCAGAAAGGGGACGTTTCCGCCATGGCCGAAGGCTTCAGTTTCTCAATTTCGGCGACAGACGGCGCCGCACGGACCGGGGTGATCCAGACCCCGAGGGGAGAGATTCGCACCCCCGCCTTCATGCCGGTGGGCACCGCCGCCACGGTCAAGGCAATGCTGCCCGAAAGCGTGCGTGCCACGGGGGCTGACATCCTGCTGGGCAATACCTATCACCTGATGCTGCGCCCCACGGCCGAGAGGATCGCGGCTCTGGGGGGGCTGCACCGGTTCATGAACTGGCCGAGACCGATCCTGACCGACAGCGGCGGGTTCCAGGTCATGTCGCTGGGCCCCTTGCGCAAGCTGACCGAGGAGGGGGTGCGCTTTTCCTCGCATCTTGATGGCTCTCGGCACATCCTGACTCCGGAACGCAGCATGGAGATCCAGCGCCTTCTGGGATCGGACATCGTGATGTGCTTTGACGAATGCCCCGCGCTGCCGGCGACCGAGGCAGAGGTCGCGCGCGCCATGCGCCTGTCGATGCGTTGGGCGCAGCGGTCGCGCGACGCCTTCGGCGACCGGCCGGGTCACGCGCTGTTCGGGATCATGCAGGGCGGCGTCACGCGCGAGCTGCGCGAGGAATCGGCCGAGGCGCTGAAGGCGATCGGCTTTGACGGCTATGCCATAGGGGGCCTGGCCGTGGGCGAGGGGCAGGAGGCGATGTTCGGCGTGCTCGACTATGCGCCGGGTTTCCTGCCGGTGGACAAGCCGCGCTATTTGATGGGCGTGGGCAAGCCCGACGACATCGTGGGGGCGGTCGAACGCGGTGTGGACATGATGGACTGCGTGCTTCCCTCGCGGTCGGGGCGCACCGGTCAGGCCTGGACCCGGCGCGGTCAGGTGAACCTGCGCAACGCGCGACACAAGGACGACCCCCGTCCCCTTGACGAGGCCTGCACCTGCCCGGCCTGCACAGGCTATTCCCGCGCCTATCTGCACCATGTGGTCAAGGCCGACGAGATCATCGCCTCTATGCTGCTGACCTGGCACAACCTGCACTATTACCAGACCCTGATGCAGGGCCTGCGCGACGCGATTGCCGGGCAGCGTCTTGCCGCATTCGTGGCCGAATTTCATGCAACGCGCGCGGCGGGCGACCTGGAGCCTGTCTAGGCCGTTGCCGTGACCGGGCGCCGCTGGCGCTGGCGCATGGCAACGATGGCCATGCCGCCCAGAATGACGACGGTTGCACCGAGAAGGGGCTGATCGGCAACCGGGCGCAGCACGGCGGGAAAGGCCGCGACTGCCGCCGCGAAAGTCAGCCTCGCCCACTGCACGGCATCCGAAAGCGCGGTGAGACCCGGAAGCAGAAGTGCCGTCGCCACCGCGGCCGGCGTCACGAATGCCATGTAAAGCAGCCCCGTGAACAGCGGTATCGGCAGGCTGCCCACATGGCCCGTGCGATCGACATGCAGCAGCAGGCCCGCCAGGAAGGAAAGAACCGCAACCCGCAGGGCCCGATGCCGCTGCGCGGCAATTCCCCTTAGCCTTATCCTGACCTGATCCAAGCGCGGTTTCATGCCGCCTTGGTGTCATCCAACTGCGGAAAGATTGCGGCAGAAAGGGTGTGAAACCGTGTCCGCCTTCTGCAGCAAAGCGGCTTGGTGTGCGAATGCCGTTGGGATCGGCGGGCACTGGCGGAAGATCATGGGAATGTGACTGATTGGCCGCAGTAGCCTCGGTAAGAGTGCCTTTCGGGCAAGGCTTATCGGTCCCGATGTTGACAGCAGGGGGCCGTGCTTGTTTTGTTCGAGCAAAGGATCGTCGAACGGGAGATCGGGCAGTGGGGACGTTTACTGTATGGGCTCGACAGGACTCGATCACAGCCAACAATGCGACCCTGAACCCCATCGGGACTAATCAGGCGCCGACCACGGAACTTACCTTTACCGACAACAACGGTGCCGGTGACCTGAATATCGAATACAACGGTGGGTTGCCCGACCCGGATACCCAGGTCATAATCGATGGCACCGCCTACAATTTTACCGTGGTGCTTTCCGGCACTCTGCCCAGCAACTCTCAAGTGCCGGCGTCCCTTGTCGGGCGAACGGTGCTTCTTCTGCGAGTGACTGTCGGCGGAACGGTGCGCGAGTATTTCTACGTCGTTGGTCAACCACCGGCGACATCTGCGCAGATGGACGCTATCGGCAGCGGCGCCATTCCCCTTCAGAATGTCAACACCACGCCGCCGCCCTACTGCTTTGGCATGGGGACAGAGATTGCGACACCATCGGGCCGGCGCAAGGTCGAGACGTTGCGTGCGGGTGACTGTGTTCTCACCGCGGATGACCGCACCGTCACCATCGCCTGGATCGGAATGTCGCGTTACACCAGAGAGGAGGCTATTGCTTCCTGTGCTTTGCGCCCGGTGCATATTCATGCCAATGCGTTCGGGCCCGGCTGCCCGGATCGTGAACTTGTCGTGTCGCCGCAGCACAGGATCGTCGTCCAGGGTGGCGCCTGCGAGCTTCTGTTCGGCCATTCGAAGGTCTTCGTCACGGCCCGTCACCTGATCGGAACCCTTGCAAGCGCACCAGAACCAGAGGACGACGTGGTCTACTACCACATCCTGCTGGAAAAGCACGATACCTTGTTGTCGAACGGCCTTTCCACGGAAAGCTTCCAGCCGGCGCGGCGCATGGTAGAGGCCATGGACACCGCCGCGCGCGCATCGCTTGAGGCGGTCTTGGATGTTCTGGGCCGCGACGCGATGCTGACAAGGACTGACGCCTTGCAGACGCTTACCCACCGGGAAACCCTGGTGCTTCTTGATGATCTGGTCGAGGAAGTGCCGCCAATCGGTGTAAGCCTGTCATCAACTCGGCGCGCGACGGTCTTAGCTGATCGTGGATGCGCGGCCTGACTGGGGCAGCTCATCGCAAAGGCGGCGCAAATGGTCTTGTCCCTGCCTGCGCAGAGGTTCAGACTGAGCCTTCCGAACGCCGCTTGAATCCCGAAAGCCGGGACCACAAATAACAGCCAACAGGCGGAACGGGCCGGGTTGCCGATGGTCGGGGCCCCGCCGCGTTGCCGCGAGTGAAGGTAGTCACATGAGCACCGAAAGCTATCCCGTCCTGCCGCTGCGCGACATCGTGGTCTTTCCCCACATGATCGTGCCGCTTTTCGTCGGCCGCGAGAAATCGGTCCGCGCGCTGGAAGAGGTGATGCAGGACGACAAGCAGATCCTTCTGTCCTCGCAGAAGGATCCCACCGCAGATGACCCGCAGAGCGACGGGATCTTCCGCGTGGGCGTTCTGGCCAATGTCCTGCAACTGCTGAAGCTGCCCGACGGCACGGTGAAGGTGCTGGTCGAGGGCAAGCAGCGCGTGCGGATCACCGGCTTCCTGGACAACCCCGCTTTCTTCGAGGCGACGGTCGAGCCGCTGGTCGAGACCGAGGGCGACAAGACCGCCGTCGAGGCTCTGGTCCGCGCCGTGAGCGAAGAGTTCGAGCGCTACGCCAAGATCAAGAAGAACATTCCCGAAGAGGCGCTGGCGGCGGTGTCAGACACGCGCGACCCGGCGCGTCTGGCCGACTTGGTGGCAGGCCATCTGGGCGTGGACGTGAACCAGAAGCAGGCGATCCTTGAGACGCTGGAAATCGCCGAGCGGCTGGAGAAGGTCTATGGCCACATGCAGGGCGAACTTTCGGTCCTGCAGGTCGAGAAGAAGATCAAGTCGCGCGTCAAGACCCAGATGGAGAAGACCCAGCGCGAATACTACCTGAATGAGCAGATGAAGGCCATTCAGCGTGAACTGGGTGACGGCGAAGACGGCCAGAACGAGATCGCCGAACTGGAAGAGCGGATCAAGAAGACCCGGTTCAGCAAGGAGGCGCGCGAAAAGGCCGAGGCCGAGCTGAAGAAGCTGAAGTCGATGTCGCCGATGTCGGCCGAGGCGACGGTCGTGCGCAACTATCTCGACTGGCTTCTGGGTGTGCCGTGGGGCGTGAAGTCCCGCGTGAAAAAGGATCTGTCGGCCGCTCAGAAGGTGCTGGACGCCGACCATTACGGGCTTGAGAAGGTCAAGGAACGGATCGTTGAATACCTGGCGGTGCAGGCGCGCTCGACCAAGCTGAAGGGGCCTATCCTGTGCCTCGTCGGCCCTCCGGGCGTGGGCAAGACCTCGCTGGGGCGGTCGGTAGCCAAGGCCACGGGGCGCGAGTTCATCCGCATCAGCCTTGGCGGCGTGCGGGATGAATCGGAAATCCGCGGCCACCGGCGGACCTATATCGGGTCGATGCCGGGCAAGATCATCCAGGCCCTGAAGAAGGCCAAGACGACCAACCCGTTGATCCTGCTGGATGAAATCGACAAGATGGGCCAGGACTTCCGGGGTGACCCCGCGTCGGCGCTGCTCGAGGTGCTGGATCCCGAACAGAACTCGACCTTCGTCGATCACTATCTGGAGGTCGAATACGACCTGTCGAACGTGATGTTCATCACCACGGCCAACAGCTACAACATGCCGGGGCCGCTGATGGACCGGATGGAGATCATCCCGCTGGCCGGCTACACCGAGGATGAAAAGCGCGAGATCGCCAAGCAGCACCTGCTGCCCAAGCAGATCAAGGCGAACGGCCTGAAGAAGGGCGAATTCAGCATCACTGACGAGGCGCTGAACCATGTCATCCGCTACTATACCCGCGAGGCGGGCGTGCGGAACCTGGAACGCGAGATCGCCAAGCTGGCCCGGAAGGCCGTGACCGACATCCTGAAGGGCAAGGCCAAGCGCGTCGAGGTCGATCCGGCGAAGGTCGAGGAATACCTGGGCGTACAGAAATACCGCTATGGTCTTGCCGAAAAGGAGGATCAGGTCGGCGTGGTGATGGGGCTGGCCTGGACCAGCGTCGGCGGCGATCTGTTGCAGATCGAGGCGCTGAAACTGCCGGGCAAGGGCCGGATGAAGACCACCGGGAAACTGGGCGACGTGATGAAGGAATCAATCGACGCGGCGTCGAGCTATGTCCGCTCGATCGCGCCCCAGATCGGGGTGAAGCCGCCCAAGTTTGACACGATCGACATTCACGTCCACGTTCCGGATGGCGCGACGCCCAAGGATGGCCCTTCGGCGGGTCTGGCCATGGTGACGTCGATCGTCTCGGTGCTGACGGGCATTCCGGTCCGCAAGGACATCGCCATGACCGGCGAGGTCTCCCTGCGCGGCAACGCCATGCCGATCGGGGGCCTGAAGGAGAAGCTGCTCGCCGCACTGCGCGGGGGAATCAAGACCGTTTTCATCCCCGAGGAAAACGCCAAGGATCTGGCAGAAATCCCCGAGAACGTGAAGCAAGGGTTGAAGATCATCCCCGTGAGCCACGTGCGCGAGGTTCTGGCCCAGGCGCTGGTGCGCCAGCCCGAACCCGTGGAATGGGACGAGGCGGCGGAAGAAGCGGCCGCTGCGGCCAGGGCGGCGCAGAACCAGCCGCCAGCGCAGACCGCGCATTAGCCAGGCAGAAGGCGCGCCCATGGGGCGCGCCTTTTCCTTTCCGGCATTGTGCTATTCGATGCGGCGCAGTTCCAGGCCGAGCTTTGCGTAATCGACCGCCTTGTAGCCATAGGGCAGCGGCTTGATGGCGCCGGGGTGCATCACTTCGACCTCCTGCGCCATCACGCCCTCCCAGACGCCCTCCATGCCCTTGTAGCGATACCGATAGACGCCAAGGCCCAGATGGTTCGTGCCGAGGCGGCGGATATCCTCCTTGAGCCGGATGTCGCTGACCTCGACCGGCGGTTGCGGATCATCGTCGCCCGAGGCGACGGCGACCAGGATAGCCGCCACCAGCAGAAGCGGGATCAGCGCGCCGCTGGAGGATGCGGGCTTCTCCTGGACGACCTCGAGCTCGTCCTGGATCGCCACTGGTCCGCCGGCGCTGACGGGGTTGAGGGTGCCCAGGGTCAGGGCGGTGGAAAGCAGAAGGGCCTTGCGCATGTCTACTCCTGTCACTGAAACGCGCGCTTTCGCGGCGTGCAATGAAGGCTAATCCGCTGAGGTTCGGCGTGACAAACCTTTCTGTCGCGAGGGTCGCAATGCCGCTGGCACAGGGACGGAACGCCGACTACAGTTCGGCGCTGACGCGACAGTCTTTCAGAAGGCATCATGGCACCGCGCACGTCCAAGACCCCCGAGACGAAACCGGCCAAGTCCTCGGCCAAGGCCAGGTCTGCAGGCAAACCGACAGCGAATTCCCCAGCGGCGGCGAAGCCTGCCAAACCGGCGCTGACCGTCGCCGAGAAGGCTGCCTCGGCAGAGGGCAAAGTCGGCACCCTGAGGCTCAAGGATCTGGTCGATCGCGCGGCCGCTGCCACCGGGGGCAAGAAACCACAGGTCAAGAAGACGGTCGAGGCGACGCTTGCCGCGATGGCTTCGGCGCTGGCCTCTGGTCATACTCTTGTCCTGCCACCGCTTGGCAAGCTGCGGGTTGCGAAATCCACCGGTGGCGCGATGACACTGAAACTGCGCGTGCCGACTGGAAAGGTTCCGGCCGGAAAGCCCCTTGCAGACGACGGCGAGGACGAATAAAAGCGCGGACATCGGGCGATTAGCTCAGCGGTAGAGCGCTTCGTTCACATCGAAGATGTCAGCGGTTCAAATCCGTTATCGCCCACCATTCTTTCCGAAAGCGCGCCCCTTGGGCGCGTTTTCTTCATTTCGGCGGGGCTTGCGCTGCCCGTCTGCAAAAGGGTAGGGACAAAGGCGGGGGCGGTTAGCTCAGCTGGTAGAGCGTCTCGCTTACACCGAGAATGTCGGGGGTTCGAATCCCTCACCGCCCACCATTTCCCATCCGATCGTCTTGCCACCCGAATCGTCGCGCGAGCGGACGGATACGCGAGGCATTTCCGGCCTTCCTCTCTGCACAAGTATCCCGGGGATGCGGGGCCTGGCCCCCGCCTTTGCCCCGGTGAGGCGTGGGCCACTGTCCGCGGAAGCGTGGCGGCGCGTGTTCGCCCCTGCACAGGGTTCGCGCGGGGCTTCGGGGGTGCAATTCCGCTCTGTCGCCCCTACCTTTCAGACAAAGGAGATCCGCCCATGTGGAACCCGCTGCTTGACCCGTCCATCCCGATCGGCGACGCCGTCGATGCGATCGAAACCGTCATCGTCCCTCGTGCCCGCGACCTGGGTGGCTTCGAGGTGCGCCGTGCGTTGCCTTCGGCGCAGCGCCAGATGGTCGGGCCGTTCATCTTCTTCGACCAGATGGGCCCGGCCGAGTTCCTGACCGGGCAGGGCATCGACGTGCGGCCGCATCCGCACATCGGGCTGGGCACGGTGACCTATCTGATGAAGGGACGCCTGCACCACCGCGACAGCCTTGGCACCGACGCCTGGATCGAGCCTGGCGCAGTGAACTGGATGCTGGCGGGCCAGGGCATCACCCATTCCGAACGCACCGATGGCGAGGCCCGCAAGGGCCCTCAGTCGATGTTCGGGCTTCAGACCTGGCTGGCGCTGCCGAAGGACCGCGAGGAAGACGCGGCGGGTTTCGTGCACCTGCCCAAATCCGCGCTGCCCGAACTGGAAGGCGAGGGCAAGGAGGTGCGCCTGATCCTGGGCAACGCCTGGGGGGTGCGCGTACCGATGGAGATGCCCTCCGAGGTCTTCTACGCCGACGCGCGGCTGGCCCCCGGCGCGGCGATTCCCCTGCCGGACGATCACGAGGATCGAGGCGTCTATGTGCTGGAGGGCGAGGTCTCCGTCGGCGGGCAGGTCTTCGATTCGGGGCGGATGCTGGTCTTCCGGCCGGGCGACCGGGTTTCGGTCAGGGCAGGCAACAGGGGCGCGCGGATCATGCTTCTGGGCGGCGCCACGATGGACGGGCCGCGCTTTATCTGGTGGAACTTCGTCGCATCGAGCCGAGAGAAGATCGAGGCCGCGCGCGAGGCCTGGCGTGCGGGTGACTGGATGCACGGCCGCTTCAGCCTGCCGCCGGGGGATGACCAGGAATTCATCCCGGCACCCGAGCGGTGAAATTTCGCTGTCGTGCCCATTGACGGCGGCGAAGGGGTTCAGTATCACGCCCCCCACGTCCGGGGGACCGGAGGAAAGATCGCGCGGTGGTAGCTCAGTCGGTTAGAGTACCGGCCTGTCACGCCGGGGGTCGCGGGTTCGAGCCCCGTCCACCGCGCCAGTTTCCTGAAATCGTCCCGGTCGCCCATGCGCGGTGGTAGCTCAGTCGGTTAGAGTACCGGCCTGTCACGCCGGGGGTCGCGGGTTCGAGCCCCGTCCACCGCGCCATTTCGTTCCCGACCCCGAATACCGGCTTGCGATTTGTTCCTGTGGCTGGATAAACCAGAAGCAGTTGCAGAAGGTGTCGGATGGTTCACCGCAAGCTTGCCGTCGTGCTGAGTCTCGTGTGCGGGCCCGTTCTGGCCGAGGCTGTTGATCTGCCATACGGGTTCGATGGTCTCTATGCGCCCGAGGGCACGAAGTGCGGCTCGGCCGAGATGTTCGTGGTCAAGGAGGGCACGATGGTGGGTGCCGATTCGGCCATCGTGGTGACTGGACTTGTCGAGACGCCCGGCGTTGTGGGGCGGGTCGAGGCGACCCTGTTCGTGCGCGACCGTCGCGGCGACCGTTTCGATTCGGCGGTGATCACGCTGGACGAGGACGAAGGCATGCTGGAGATGGTCTTCATGGACGGCATGTCCCTGCGCCTGCGTCGCTGCGAATAGGCTGCATTGCGCTTGAACGGCGTCTGGGTCAGGGTCCGCCCCGTCTGCGCCGCCGGGCGCCGGACTTGCACCAGGAGGCCCGACCATGTCGTTTCTTGATCAACTTCCCCTGGCGATCCTAGTGATCGCGGCGCTGACTCTCGGCCTTGCGCCCTTCGTGCCCGAGCCGCATCTGTGGGAAAAGCTCAAGATGCTTGCCGCGGGCAATCTGGTCCGTCCCATCGACATCTTCGATCTGCTGATGCATGCCGCGCCCTGGCTGCTCTTGGCGGCCAAGCTGGCCCGCATGGCCCTGGCACGAGGTTAGGCAGGGCAGTGAACGCCTTGCTCGGGGCGCTGCCCGGCAAGGCGGCAAGGTTCGGGCGACAAGGGACGCGGGTCAGAGCGTCATGCGGTAGCGGATGTGGCCGTCATTCTCGCAAAACTGGTCGTAAAGGCGCCGGGCCGTGGTGTTGCCGATCTCGGTCAGCCAGTAAAGTCGCCGCCAGCCGCGCGCACGGCCGATGGCGATCAGATCCTCGATCAGTGCCCGGCCCAGACCCCGGCCCCGCGCCTCGGGCGCGACATAGAGATCCTCCAGATAGCCGTCGTCGCCCATCACCCAGGTCGAGGGATGGTGCTGGTGGATGGCAAATCCTTGCGGAATTCCGTCAAGGCAGGCCAGCCTGGCCTTCAGCGGACTGTCCGGATCCATGAGGCGCGTCCAGGTGAAGGCAGTCACCCCTTCGGGCAGGGTCAGGTTGTAGCCTTCGGTAAACCCCTGCCAGAGACGCAGGAAGGCGGCCTCGTCGGCAGGGGTTGCATCGCGGATCTCGACGCTCATGCGATGCGAGCCAGGATGCGCGCCCAGGAGCGGATACCCTTGTGAAACGACTCGACATCGTATTTCTCGTTCGGGCTGTGGATGTTGTCGTCATCCTTGCCGAAGCCGATCAGCATGGCGTCCATCCCGAGGATCGACTTGAAATAGCCGGCGACCGGGATCGACCCGCCCGAGCCGATGAAGGCCGCAGGCTTGCCCCATTCGTCGGACAGGGCCTGGCGGGCGGCCTCGAAGGCGGGGTCGGAGATTTCCATCACGCTGGCCGGCGCGCCGTCGCTGCCGCCGTGCCAGAAGATCTGGCAGTCGGCCGGCATCTGTGCCTCGGCCCAGGCCTTGAAGGCGGCGATGATCTTTTCCGGGTCCTGGCGCGAGACAAGACGGAAGCTGACCTTGGCATGGGCCTCGGACGGCAGCACGGTCTTGAACCCTGCGCCGGTATAGCCGCCCCACATGCCGTTCACCTCGGCGGTCGGGCGCGACCATATCATTTCCAGCGGCGTGCGGTCCTGTTCGCCCGCGGGGACCGACAGGCCGACATCGCGCAGATAGGCAGCGTGGTCGAAGGCCAGCGCCTGCCACTGCTGGCGCAGCGTCTCGGGCAGCTCGTCCACATCGTCGTAGAAGCCCGGCACCTGCACGCGGCCCTGGCCATCATGCAGGCCCGCCAGAAGCCGCGCCATCACATGCAGCGGGTTCCGTGCCAGCCCACCATACATGCCGGAATGCAGATCGCGGTTCGCCGCGCGTATGGTGAATTCGGCCTTGCAAAGGCCCCGCAGCATGGTTGTGATCGCCGGGGTATGTTCGTCGTAAAGCCCGGTGTCGCAGATCAGCGCCAGGTCGCAGGCCAGTTCGTCCCGGTGCTGTTGCAGGAAGGGGACCAGCGATGGCGAACCCGATTCCTCTTCGCCTTCCAGGAAGATCGTCAGCTTGCCGGGCAGTGTTCCATGCACGGCCTTCCAGGCGCGGCAGGCTTCGATGAAGGTCATCAGCTGCCCCTTGTCATCGGATGCCCCGCGCGCGCGGATCACGCGGCCTTTCGGGGTATCCTGCACCTCGGGATCGAAGGGAGCGCGGTGCCACAGTTCCAGCGGATCGACCGGCTGCACATCATAGTGGCCGTAGAACAGGATGTGCCGTCCCGGTCCGTCGCAATGCGCGACAACCATGGGATGGCCCGGCGTAGGGGCTGCACGGGCCCGAAAGCCCAGGGATTGCAGGTCGGCGACAAGCCAGTCGGCGGCGCGGGCGCAATCGGCCCTGTAGGACGGATCGGTCGAGATCGAGGGAATGCGCAGCAACTCGATCAGCCGCTCGAGGCTTTCGGGCAGAGTGTCGTCGATGCGTGCCAGCACGGCGTCGATCTGCGGGGCGGGGCTCATGTCGTCTCTCCGGATTGTGATTATCGGGCAGCCTATCAGGCGGCGGGGGGCTGTCCAGAGCGGCCGGGTTGGGGTAGAACACCGCGACCGTGACAAGGGGGTGACAATTCGCCCCCTTGGACCGCGGGGCCAATTGACCGAAATCAAGGCACCACGCCCGCGGGTCCGGCAGGATCGGGGCACAAGGGACCGAGGAAGACCATGGATTACGAGCGCGCGCTTGAGGCCAGCCTGCAACGCCTGCACGACGAAGGCCGCTACCGGACCTTCATCGACATCGAACGGCGGAAGGGCCAGTTTCCGCACGCGGTCTGGACCAGGCCGGACGGCACGCAGAAGGACATCACGGTCTGGTGCGGCAACGATTACCTTGGGATGGGGCAGCACCCCGATGTGCTGGCCGCGATGCATGAGGCGCTTGACGCGACCGGCGCAGGTTCGGGTGGCACGCGCAACATCAGCGGCACCACGGTCTATCACAAGCGGCTGGAGGCGGAACTGGCCGACCTGCACGGGAAGGAAGCCGCTCTCGTCTTTACCAGCGCCTACATCGCCAATGACGCGACGCTTTCCACCCTCAGGACGATCTTTCCCGGCCTGATCATCTATTCCGACGCGCTGAACCACGCCTCGATGATCGAGGGCGTCCGCCGCGGGGGCGGCGAGAAGCGCATCTTCCGCCACAACGACGTGGCCCATCTGCGCGAGCTGCTGTCCAGGGACGACCCGCAGGCGCCGAAGCTGATCGCCTTCGAATCGGTCTATTCCATGGATGGCGACTTCGGCCCGATCGCCGAAATCTGCGATCTGGCGGCTGAGTTCGGCGCGCTGACCTATATCGACGAGGTGCATGCCGTCGGCATGTATGGCCCGCGCGGGGCAGGTGTTGCGGAACGCGACGGCCAGATGCATCGCATCGACATCATCAACGGCACCCTGGCCAAGGCCTATGGCGTGTTCGGCGGGTATATCGCCGCCAGCGCGAAGATGGTGGATGCCGTGCGTTCCTACGCGCCGGGGTTCATCTTCACCACTTCGCTGCCGCCGACGGTGGCGGCGGGGGCGGCGGCTTCGGTCCGCTTCCTGAAGGGGCAGGGCGGGCAGGTGCTGCGCGAACGGCATCAGACGCAGGCAAGGATCCTGAAGGCACGGTTGAAGGCCATGGGGCTGCCGATCATAGACCACAAAAGCCACATCGTGCCGGTCCATGTCGGCGACCCTGTGCACTGCAAGCTGATCTCGGACATGCTGCTTGAACGGCATGGAATCTATGTCCAGCCGATCAATTTCCCCACCGTCCCGCGGGGCACGGAACGGCTGCGGTTCACCCCGTCTCCGGTGCATGGTCCGAAGGACATCGACCGCCTTGTGAAGGCCATGGATGAGCTGTGGAGCCACTGTGCGCTGAATCGCGCCGAAGCGGTTGCCTGAGCCATACTGCGTGTGCAAAAGGCCTTGCCGTATGCTACCGTTTCGCCAATACGAAAAATGAGTGAGTCGTTCGGGAAGGCGACTTCACGAAATCGGCGCACCTAAGGGGACAGGGCGGACATGATCGGTTGGAGGTCGAAACCTTCGACAACCGAAGAGGACAAGCCGAAAGGCTTTGACGACTTTGAGTTGCGGCTGGGGGATCTCATGCGCGGCGAGCGTGCCACGCTGGGCAAGTCCCTGCTCGACGTGCAGCGCGAGCTGAAGATCAAGGCCACCTACATCGCCGCAATCGAGAATGCCGACCTTTCGGCCTTCGAGACCCCCGGTTTCGTTGCAGGCTATGTCCGGTCTTATGCGCGTTACCTGGGCATGGACCCGGAGTGGGCGTTCGAGCGGTTCTGCGCAGAGGCCGGCTATACCGTGTCGCACGGTCTGTCGTCGGCTGCGGCACCGCAGATGATCGTCAAGACCCGCCCGCGGACCGAATTTTCCGAGCCGCTGGCCAATCCGAACGCGACCTTCATTCCGCGTGCCGAGGCTGTCTGGTCGCAGATCGAACCCGGTGCCGTTGGTTCGGTGGCGGTGCTTGTTGCTCTGATCGCTGCCCTTGGCTACGGTGGCTGGTCGGTCCTGCAAGAGGTGCAACGCGTGCAGCTTGCCCCGGTGGACGAGGCGCCGAAGGTCGTGGCGCAGATCGACCCGCTGGAAAGTATCGGCCCGGCGGCGACGAACCTGGTTGCCACACGTCCCGCGGCGGAAACGGTTGCCCAGGGCACCGCATCCGCCGAGGTGATGGACCGACTCTACCGTCCGCAGGCGCTGGACGTTCCGGTGCTGACCTCGCGTGACGGTCCGATCGCGGCGATCAACCCGCGCGAGGCGGGCGTTCTGGCGGGCGCGGCCAGCACGGCCTCGGCCGTGGATGCGGCCCTTGCCGAGGCCTTGGGAAGCGATGTGCAGGTCGTGGCCGAAGCCAAGCAGGGCATCGAGGTTCTTGCCGTGCGTCCAGCCTGGGTTCGGGTGAATGCGGCGGATGGCACCGTCCTGTTCGAGAAGATCCTGGATGCAGGCGAACGTTACGCCGTGCCCGCTCTGGAAGAGCCGCCGGTGTTCCGCACCGGAAATTCCGGTGCCGTGTACTTCGTCGTCGATGGTAAGACATACGGCCCTGCTGCGCCGGGGGCGAATGTGGTACGTGACATCTCGCTGTCGGCCGAGACCCTGACCCAGACCTTTGCGCAGGCCGATCCGGGTCGCGATGACGACCTTGCGCGCTTCGCCACGGCCGATGCGGGCGCGCTGGCTCCGGCTGAAGGCGCCACCGAATAAGCATCTGCCGAGGCGTCAGGCTGGTTGCCGCCGCGCCCGGCAGACCCTATCCTTTCGGGGAAGGTGCAGCCAAGGCTTCAAGATGACCCACAATCCGATCCGTCCATGGCGCAATATCGACCGGCGCAAGTCGCGGCAGATCCGGGTCGGAAAGGTGCTGGTGGGCGGCGATGCCCCGATCAGCGTGCAGACCATGACCAATACGCTGACCACGGACGTGTCGGCGACCATCGAACAGATCCAGCGTTGCGCGATCGCCGGGGCCGACATCGTTCGTGTCTCGACCCCGGACGAGGACAGCACGCGCGCCCTTCGCAAGATCGTCAGCGAGAGCCCGGTCCCGATCGTCGCGGACATCCATTTCCACTACAAGCGCGCCATCGAGGCGGCCGAGGCCGGTGCAGCCTGCCTGCGGATCAACCCCGGCAACATCGGCGACGCGAAGCGCGTGGCCGAGGTGGTGCGGGCCGCCAGGGACCACGGGTGCAGCATCCGCATCGGGGTGAATGCGGGCAGCCTTGAAAAGCATCCGCTTGAGAAATACGGCGAGCCCTGCCCGGATGCGATGGTGGAGTCGGCCCTGGATCACATCAAGCTGCTGCAGGACAACGATTTCCACGAGTTCAAGATCAGCTGCAAGGCCAGCGACGTGTTCCTGGCGGCGGCAGCCTACCAGCAGCTTGCCATTGCCACCGACGCGCCGATCCACCTGGGCATCACCGAGGCCGGGGGGCTGATGTCCGGCACGGTGAAATCGGCCATCGGTCTGGGCAGCCTTCTGTGGTTCGGCATCGGCGACACGATCCGCGTGTCGCTGTCGGCCGACCCGGTGGAAGAGGTGAAGGTCGGCTACGAAATCCTCAAGAGCCTTGGCCTGCGCACGCGGGGCGTGCAGATCATCAGCTGCCCCAGCTGTGCGCGGCAGGGGTTCGACGTGATCAGGACGGTCGAGGCGCTGGAGAAGCGGCTGGAACACATCAAGACGCCGATCAGCCTGTCGATCATCGGTTGCGTGGTGAACGGCCCTGGCGAAGCCCTGATGACCGACATCGGCTTCACCGGGGGCGGGGCGGGCAAGGGAATGGTCTACATCGCCGGCAAGCAGGACCATACGCTGTCCAACGACCGGATGATCGACCATATCGTCGAACTGGTCGAGAAGAAGGCAGCCGAAATCGAGGCGGCAGAGAAACTGGCGGCGGAATAGCGCGGCCAGTTGCCGCACACGCGGCAGGGCGCTAGACGCAGGCTACCGCCGGGCGGCTGTCTCAGGGCGGCACGCGTGCTGCCTTGTCGCTTCAGCCGTCGGCCCGCACTTCGGCCACGATGTTTCGCATCGCATCCAGCGGGATGTAGCCGCGCAGCATCATGTTCTTCAGCACGAAGGTCGGCGTCCCTGAAATCTCCAGCGTGTCGGCCAGTGCATGGTTCGCCTTGATGACCGCCATCACCTCCTCCGAACCCATGCGATGCAGGATCGGCTGTGGATCAAGGCCTAGATCCGTTGCCAGGCGGGAAAGCGTTTCGGTGTTCGGCTCGCCCCGCAGGGCGATCAGGGCGTCATGCACTGTCTCGTAGGCGGCATCGCCATGCAGCTGCCGGACGGCAATGGCGAACTGCGCAGACTGCAGCGAGGCCTCACCCAGGATCGGGAATTCCTTCACGACAAAGCGGATGTTGCCGTCGGATTCCACCAGCTCCGCCACCTCGGCATAGGCCTTGCGGCAGTAGCCGCAGCGGTAGTCCATGAATTCCACCAGCGTCACGTCGCCGTCCGGGTTACCGCCCACCCAGTCATCGGGGCTGGCAAAGATTGCGTCGGCATTTTCGGCCAGAAGCATCAGGTCGCGCTGCGCCATGGCGTCCTGCTCGCGCGTTTGCAGCACGTTCATCGCCTCGATCAGCACTTCGGGATTTTCCAGAAGATAGGCCCGGATCTCTTCGCGCAGGGCAGCACGATCAAGGTCGGTGATCTCGGCCACGGCGGGCGGCGCAAGAAGGCCGGTTGCCAGGGCGGCGATGGCGGCAAGGCGGCGCATGGGTAATCCTTTCTGCTCGCGGCGGGATGCAAGACAAGGACACCCCTGCGTCGTCGGGCGGAGGATGCGGTGGCTGCCGGCAAAGATCAAGGCAGGGCATTGCCCATCGCCGGTTTGTGAACGGTGCCGATGGCCTTGCGGTGCGGAATTTACTTTTCCTTTCCGGGCGGGAATAAGTCCAGCCATGCCGATCCCGTTCCGCGCCCTCTGGTTCGTTCTTCTGCTGCTTTCGCTGGTCCTGCCGGTGCAGGCGCAGGGGCTTTCGGCGCTGGCCCGCCTTGACCGCGCCGCCTCGTCGGTCACCCGGTCGGGGGATGAGGTCGATCTTGTGCTGTCGCTCAGCCAGCCCGTTCCGTGGCGGATGCGCTTCCTTGACGGGCCGCCGCGTCTGGTCATCGACACCCGTGAGGTGGACTGGACCGGCGCGGCCGATCTTGACCTGCCCGAAGGGGTGGTTGCGTTGCGGGCGGGCAGCTTCCGGCCGGGCTGGTCCCGGCTGGTGGTCGAGCTGTCCGCACCCAGCAGGATCGTGTCGTCCGAGATGACCACCGAAGGCGGCACGGCAATCCGGGTGCGGCTGGCCGCGACCGACCCGGAAAGTTTTGCCGCGCTTGCCGCCCAGCCGGAGCTGCCCGAATGGGTGGCGCCTGCCGCTGCCGACCTGCCGCCCCCCTTGCCTGAAGGCGCCGGGCCGATCACCGTGGTCCTTGATCCCGGCCACGGCGGCATCGACCCCGGGGCCGAGCGTGAGGGCTATACCGAGGCTGCACTGATGCTGACCTTCGCGCGTGAGCTGAAGGAGGTGCTTGTCCGGGACGGCCGCTTCCGCGTTGTGATGACCCGCGAGGAAGACATCTTCGTGCCGCTTGAAACCCGGACTTCGGTGGCGCGCGATGCCCGCGCCGACCTGTTCATATCGCTTCACGCCGATTCTCTGGCGCAGGGCGATGCGATCGGGGCTACGGTCTATACGCTGGACGAGAAGGCGACAGATGCCGCAAGCGCGGCGCTCGCCGAACGGCACGACCGCGACGATCTTCTGGCGGGACTTGACCTGTCGGATCAGGATGACGTGGTAGCGCAGGTGCTCATGGACATGGCCCGCACCGAAACCTCGCCCAGGACCGATAGACTGGCCGGTGCCATCGTGGAAGCGATCCGGGCGGAAGGTCTGCGGATGCATCGCCGGCCGCGCCAGACCGGCAGCTTCTCTGTTCTGAAATCCCCCGATATCCCTTCGGTTCTGCTGGAACTGGGGTTCCTGTCATCGGAACGCGACTTTGCGCGGCTTACCGATGCAAAGTGGCGGGCCCAGATGGCCGAGGCCCTGCGCAGCGCCCTGGTGGCATGGGCACAAGAGGATGCCGAACTGCGCGCACTGGTTGCCCCCTGAGTGCGCCCGGCATCGGCGCAAAAGCCCGCTGCTGCTGAAAAAGTGACCGGTCAAGGTTTTGACGGGCCCCGGCGTCTGGTATAGGGGAGGCTGGCAATCTGCGGGGGCGCGCGTGCTTCGTTTCGTCGGCAATGTTCTGGGCGGCATCTTTTCGGCGGTGACGCTGGGCCTGGTCTTTGCCGCGCTCACGCTGGGCGGCATTTTCTACATGTATTCCCGTGACTTGCCCAGCTATGAAAGCCTGGCGCAATACACGCCTGCCACGATCAGCCGCATTTATTCCGGCGAAGGCGAGATCATCGACGAATTCGCCCGCGAACGCCGCCTGTTCGTGCCAGCCGAGGATATCCCCGATCTGGTGAAGCAGGCCTTCATCAGCGCAGAGGACAAGAACTTCTATACCCACCACGGCTATGACACGCGCGGGATGATCGCCGCCGTGGTCGAGGCCGTGCGCACGCGGGGCGAAAGGGTTCGGGGTGCCTCGACCATCACCCAGCAGGTGATGAAGAACTTCCTGCTGTCCTCGGACCGGACGGCGGAACGCAAGATCAAGGAAATCATCCTGGCCGCCCGCGTCGAAGGCGCAATGAGCAAGGAAAAGATCCTGGAACTCTATCTGAACGAGATCTTCCTCGGTCAGAACTCGTATGGCGTGGCGGCGGCGGCGCAGACCTATTTCAACAAGACCCTGGCGCAGCTGTCGGTTGCCGAGGTCGCCTATCTGGCCGCGCTGGCACAAAGGCCCGGCAACCTGCATCCGGTCCGCCAGGAAAAGGAAGCCATCGCCCGGCGGAACTATGTGCTGCGCGAGATGCGAGACAACGGCTACATCGACGACGCGACCTATGAGGCAGCGCGCAACGAACCGCTGCTGACGGTCCAGGGCGGCCACTACGAGGCATTCCGCGAGGCGCTGCCGCCGCGAGACTACTTCACCGACGAAATCCGGCGCCAGCTTTCAGGCACCTTCGGGGAAGAAGAGTTCTTTTCGGGCGGTCTGACGATCCGCGCTACGGTAGACCCTGATCTTCAGGCCGCCGCCGCCGCGGCCCTGCGCGAGGGGTTGGAGAAATACGATCGATCCCAGGGGGTCTGGCGCGGAACCGGCAAGAAGATCCCGGCCGATCGGCTGACCTCGGAAGCCGACTGGCGCGCCGCTCTGGCGGAGGTCGAGGTGCCGCGCGACGTGGCCACCTGGTTTCCGGCCGTCGTGCTGGAGGTTGGCAGCAACAGCGCGCGCATCGGCATCGAGGGCGTCGCCGAGGACGAGGACGGCCATTTCATCCCTGCCGAGGATGTGACCTGGGCGCGCAAACGCCGCGCCGACGGGACGCTGGGGCCGCGCGCCAAGGTCGCCGGCGATCTGGTCGAGGTCGGCGATGTGGTTCTGGTTCGCGCGGTGACGAACGACGATGGCACCTTCCGGCGCTGGTCGCTGCGCCAGGTGCCGGAGGTGCAGGGTGCCTTCATGGCCATGGACGTGAACTCGGGCCGGGTTCTGGCGATGCAGGGCGGGTTCAGCTATCAGGATTCGGTGTTCAACCGGGCGACGCAGGCCACGCGGCAGCCTGGGTCGAGCTTCAAGCCCTTCGTCTATGCCGCGGCACTGGATTCGGGCTTTACCCCGGCGACAATCGTCGTCGATGCGCCGATCGAGGTGGACACGCCGCAGGGTCTTTGGACGCCGAAGAATGCCTCGGGCAAATACTACGGCCCCACGCCGTTGCGCACCGGCATCGAGCAGAGCCGCAACCTGATGACCGTGCGCATCGCGCAGGAAATCGGCATGCAGACGGTGGCGGCCTATGCTGAGCGCTTCGGGGTCTATGACCGGATGGGCCCGTTCCTTGCCAATTCGCTGGGGGCGCAGGAAACGACGCTGTTCAAGATGGTCGCGGCCTATGCCATGTTCGCCAATGGCGGCGAGCGGGTCGAGCCAACGCTTGTGGACAGGGTGCAGGACCGCTACGGCCGGACGATCTATCGCCACGACCAGCGCGTCTGCGAAAACTGCAGCGCCGCCGATCTGCCGCAGGGCAGGGGCGTCACCATCCGCACCAACCGCGAGCGGGTGATGAACGCGATCACCGCCTATCAGTTGACCAGCATGATGGAGGGGGTCGTCCAGCGCGGCACGGCGCGCGGCATCAACCTGCCGGTCCCGGTGGCGGGCAAGACCGGGACGACGAACGATTCGAAGGACGTCTGGTTCATCGGTTACACCTCGAACATCGCGGCCGGCTGCTACATCGGCTATGATCAGCCGCGCACCATGGCTGGCGCCTCGGGCGGGGGCTTCTGCGGGCCGGTGTTCGAAAGCTTCATGCGGGAAGCGATCAAGAAATATGGCGGCGGCAAGTTTGCCGTGCCGCCAGGTGGCTATTTCATCAAGATCGACCGCTTTACCGGCCAGCCGCTGCCCGACGATGCGACCGGCGATCATGTGGTGGCCGAATATTTCCGCGACGGCGAGACGCCGATCTTCGGCCTTGGGGCGATGGTGGATGGCGGCTTTGCAATGGGTTCGAACCTGCCGCTCTTCGCCTATGGCGAGGGCGAGGGTGACAGTGGCACCACCGTCACCAATGCCGAGGGCCAGACCGTCGTCGTGCCGAAGAAGGCCGATTTCGGCACGGTTTCCTCTGGCGGCCTGTACTGACACATCCCCCCCTGGCGCTGCCCGCGCCCTTGCCGGCGCGCGGCCAAAGCCTTATGACCGCCCGCTGAAACCTCAGGACACGACCCGAAGATGCGCGCCGAGACCCAAGCCAACATCGAAGCGATCCAGAAATCGCTGAAGCTTCTGGCCCAGCGGATGGACTGGGAGACCGCGCCGCACCGGCTGGAGGAATACGACGCCATGATCGAGGCGCCGGATCTGTGGAACGATCCGGCCCGCGCGCAGAAGCTCATGCGCGAACGCCAGGCGCTGCTGGATGCCGTCAATGGCTACAAGATGATCGACCGCGGGCTGAAGGAAAACGTCGAACTGATTGAACTCGGCGAGGCCGAGGGCGATGCCGAGATCGTGGCCGAGGCGGAAAAGGCATTGGCCGATCTGGTCAAGACTGCCCACGCCAAGGAAATGGAGGCCCTGCTGAACGGCGAGGCCGACGCCAACGATACCTTTCTGGAAATCAACGCCGGTGCAGGCGGCACCGAAAGCTGCGACTGGGCAGCCATGCTGGCACGGATGTATGTTCGCTGGGCGGAAAAGCACGGCTATACGGTCGAGCTTCAGTCCGAGACCGAAGGCGAAGGTGCGGGCATCAAGTCGGCCAGTTACAAGATCTCTGGCCACAACGCCTATGGCTGGCTGAAGACCGAGGCCGGGGTACATCGCCTTGTCCGCATCTCGCCCTATGACAGCGCGGCGCGGCGGCATACGTCTTTCTGTTCCGTCTGGGTCTATCCGGTGGTGGATGACAACATCGAGATCGAGGTGCTGGACAAGGACATCCGCATCGACACCTTCCGCTCCAGCGGTGCCGGCGGCCAGCACGTCAACAAGACCGACTCTGCCGTTCGGATCACCCACTTTCCGACGGGGATCGTCGTCACCTCGTCCCTCAAGTCGCAGCACCAGAACCGCGACATCGCGATGAAGGCGCTGAAGTCGCGGCTGTATCAGATGGAGCTGGACAAGCGGAACGCCGCGATCAACGAAGCCTACGAGAACAAGGGCGAGGCTGGCTGGGGTAACCAGATCCGGTCCTATGTGCTGCAACCCTACCAGATGGTCAAGGATCTGCGGACGGGGTATCAGACGTCCGACACGCAGGGGGTGCTTGACGGCGATCTGGACGGCTTCATGCAGGCGACGCTGGCCCTGAATGCCAGCGGCAAGAAGCGCGGCGACATCGAGGACGTGGACTGAGGCCGGCCATGTCCGCCGGTCGGTAGGCATGGCCTTGCCCGGAAAGCCTTCAGGCGCAGGCCGGCAAGCAGACAGTCGCAGCCGCGGCGGTCGGCCTGCGCCATGGCGGATCCCGCTTGCCAGATCCTTGTCGTGCCGCCTAATCTTTCGGCATGAACGACGCCACCGCCACTGCCACGCCCGAAATCAACCAGGTCGATCTTTCTGACCTGAAGGCCAGCCTTGCCCTTGGCTGGCAGGATTTCCGCCGTGCGCCGTTGCTGGGCTTCATCTTTTCGCTGGTCTATGTGCTGGGGGGCTGGCTGATCGTCTGGGCGATGACGACGAAGGGCCAGGTCTGGTGGACCCTGCCGGCCAGCGCTGGCTTTCCGATCCTGGGGCCTTTCATCGCCTGCGGCTTCTATGAAATATCGCGGCGGCTCGAGGCGGGCGAACCCCTGCGCGCGACCGAGATCTTCGGCGTCATCTTCCGCCAGAAGGACCGCCAGATCCCGGCCATCGCCGCGGTGATCGTGGTCTATTTCCTGTTCTGGAACTTCCTCGCGCACATGATCTTCGCGCTGTTCCTTGGCAATGCGACGATGACCAATGTCTCGTCCTCGCTGGCGGTGTTCCTGTCGGCGCAGGGGCTGGCGATGCTGGCCTTCGGCACAGCGGTTGGCGCAGTCTTTGCGGCGCTGCTGTTCAGCCTGACGGTGGTCAGCCTGCCGATGCTTCTGGACCGCGAGGTGGATTTCGTCACCGCAATGCTGACCAGCTTTGCCCTGGTGCGAGAAAACCCGGTCGTCATGCTGGGCTGGGGCGCGCTGATCGGGGCCTGCCTGTTTGTCGGCATGCTTCCCGGTTTCGTCGGCCTGTTCGTCGTGCTGCCGCTGTTCGGCCACGCAAGCTGGCACCTTTACCGGCGCGCGATCACCTGAGCCTTCCCCCCGATCCCCATGGCAAGCAGGGCGGCAAGCCCGGCCATGATTGCCCCGATCAGCGCGACGCTGCCGAACGCTGCGCCGGTGGCCGCCAGGTGCACGGGTCCGGCACCGGGCAAGCCGAAGCCTGGCGTCCCCGATCCGTAGGCGCGCTCGGCGACCTGCCCAAGGGCGGCAATCGCGATCAGCCCGGCGACCCGCGCCACGGCATTGTTCACGCCCGAGGCCGCGCCCTGTTCGCCGTCTTCCGCTACCTGCATCGCTGCAGCTGTAAGCGGCGCGACCGCAAGGCCCAGGCCCAGTCCGCCAAGGGCCATGAGGGGCACCACATGGCCCCAGAAATCGCCGGATGCGGCGGTCCACCACAGCCCGGCATAGGCGCAGGCGACCAGCGCCGATCCCGCCGCCATCAGTGGGCCGGGCCCGATACGATCGGCCCAGCGACCGGCTGGCGCCGAAAGCAGCCCGATCAGAACCGAGATCGGCAGGAAGGCCGCCGTCACCTGCAGTTCCGTCACGCCCCAGGCCGAAACCGCGGTCATCGGCAGATAGAACATCACGCCGTTCAACGCGAAATACAGGAACAGCGTGACCAGATTCGTCAGGCTGAAGAGACGCGAGCGGAACATTCCCAGCCGCAACATCGGCGCAGGCGCCATGGCCTGCCAGACCAGGAAGGCGGCAAGTGTCAGGGCCGTCAGAAGCCACAGCCCCAGAGGCGCCCCCGGCTGCGTCAGCGCCCAGGCCAGAAGCCCCAGGCCAAGCGTCGCCAGCACCACCCCCACCCAGTCCACCCGCAGCACGGCTGCGCCGCGATCCCCTGCGGTCCGGCCCCGGATCAGCGCCAGAGCGGCCAGGCCCAGAGGCAGATTCAGCCCGAAGATCATCCGCCAGCCTGCCTCACCGCCCCATGTGATCATCATGCCGCCCAGCACCGGCCCCAGCGCGGTCGTCATCGTCGAGGCGGCAGCCCAGAGGCCAAGCGCCCGACCGCGATCGGCGACCGGATAGGCGCGCGAGACCAGCGCCATCGAGCCTGGCACCATGAGCGCGGCGCCGATGCCCTTGACAGCGCGGGCCGCGATCATCTGACCGGGGTCAAGTGCCAGCGCACAGGCGACCGACCCGGCGACAAAGATCAGGATCCCGGCGGCGAAGACCCGAGCCGTGCCGAAGCGGTCCCCCAGCGCGCCGCCGGCCAGCACCAGCGAGGACAGGGCCAGAAGATAGGTCGCGTTGATCCATTGCGCCTGGACAAGGCTTGCCCCCAGCCCGGTGCGCATCGCGGGCATGGCGATGGCGGTCACCGAGGAATCGATGAACCCCATGGACGAAGCCAGAATTGCCGCTGCCAGAACCAGCCCGCGGTCGGCGGGCGCACAAAATGAAACGGGCACCGAGGGGTGCCCCGATGCCCTTGAAAGCCGCATGCGCGGTTCAATCTCAGCCTGCGTCGCCCGGCGCCGGTGCGACGGCCGCCGCGTCAGGCCTTGCGGAACCGGCGGTCGTCGGCCGGCCGGTGGCCAGCGGATCTTCCTGCCGCTGAACAGAGCCCTCGAAATGCGCGCCGGATTCGATGGCGATGGTCTTGTGGATGATGTCGCCTTCGACCCGTGCAGTCGATGTCAGGCGAACCTTCAGCCCGCGCACGCGCCCGATCACGCGCCCGTTCACCACGATGTCGTCGGCCACGATCTCGCCGCGAATGGTGGCGCTTTCGCCCACGGTCAGCAGGTGGGCGCGGATGTCGCCTTCGACGGTGCCCTCCACCTGGATGTCGCCGGTGGTGCGCAGGTTGCCGACCACTGTCAGGTCAGAGGACAGAACCGACACAGCCGCCTTGCCCTTCGGCGCCGAGGCAGTGAAGTCCATCGCGGGTTTGGTCATCGGGGCCTCCGGGGCTTTGGCCTTATCTGCTTCAGCCTTGGGGCCGGGCTCGTTGATGCGGCTCTTAGAAAACATTTTTCGCTGCCTTTATGAAGGTCATCGGGTTCACGGGCGATCCGTTCAGACGCACCTCGTAGTGAAGGTGGGTGCCAGTCGACCGGCCTGAATTGCCCATATCACCGATCCGGTCCCCGCGCGAGACCCTTTGGCCTACCTCGACGCGGATCTGACTAAGATGTGCATAGCGCGTCTCGACGCCGAAATCGTGGCGGATGGTCACAAGCCGGCCATAGCCGTTGTCCCATCCGGCATGAACCACCACACCGTCCGCCGTGGCGTAGATCGGGGTGCCGTAGGCGCCGGCCATGTCGGTGCCTTCGTGCATGCGGGTGCCCGCACCCTTGGGGTCACGACGGTAGCCGAATCCCGATGTCCAGCGGAAGCGGTCCTTGACCGGCATCGCGAACGGCAGCTTGAAGGCAGCGATGCGATACATGTTCATCTCGTCCAGACCGTCCAGAATTGCGTTTGCACGCAGTTCCTCGGGTGTCGGCACCGCGCCCGAAGTCGACATCGAAATCGGCGTAAGCGGCCCGCCCTGGCCGGAATAGCCGCGCCGGATGGTCTTTAACAGGTCCTCTGGCGACATGCCGGCCTCGCGGAACATCCTGTTCAGCGGCTCCATCGACACGGTGACGGCCTCTTCCAGCCGTGAGAAGATGAGATCGTTGCGCTGTTCCAGAGCGCGCTTTTCTTCCGCGATCAGACGGGCTTCCTCGCGCGCGGCGTCCGCGGCGGCAAGCATCTCGTCCCGTTCCTCGGCGGTCAGACCAAGCGCATTCACCAGGAATTCCAGTGTTGCCACTGCGTCACGGATGCGACCGATTTCGGTTGCCCCGCCGTGCTGTTCGTTCAGCGCCAGCGTAGCCCTTTCCGCCTCGGCCCGCGCCTCGTCCCGTTCCTTGATGGTCCGGCGGAGCGTTTCCTGAATGGCGTCGATTCCGGTTTCCAGTTCGCGCCGGCGGTCCTCGGAAGCAAGAAGCCGTTCCTGCATGTCCGATACCTGCGCCAGGGCAAGGTTGTATCGTTCCTGCGCACGGGCCGCTTCCTCGGCGCGCAGGTCGCGATCGGCCGACAGCGCGTTCAGCCGCTCTTCATAACGTGCCTGGGCGCGCGCCGACTGTTCGCGCGCCGACCCCGCACCGATCGTATCCATCATGATCACTGCGGTAGCGACGATGGTCCAGGCCAGCGCCAGTGTGCCCCCCACCAGCGCGATCAGCTGGGTGGCCGGGCGCAGGCGGATGAAGCGGGTTTCGGTGTCCGACTTGAGGAACAACCGCTGTTCGGGAAAATGGTGCTCCAGTGTCTGGTGAAACCGGTAGGCGAGGCGGTTCAGCACGTCTTGGTCATCCGTTTCATGCCCTTGTTGCGGGTGACAGGCGTTTCTGCCGTCAGCTGGTCCCGTCCAGCGCGTGAGGCGGCGTCGGGTGCCGTTTGATTAGCCAGCCTGTTTCAGCGCCGCAACGATTTTGACCACAGGGTGGGTTTTCCTGCCCGGTCTCGTGATTTCATCGGCAAGAAACCGCCGATCAGTCGGCGGCCTCGGCCAGCGGCCAGTAGAAGTCGGGTGGAAGGCCCGCGTCTGCGCGCTTTTCCTCGTTGAAGGGTGGCTTCAGCGCGCCGTGGAAGTAGCGTCGGACCAGCGTGTGGAACACCTCCTTCGGGTCGGTGCCGTCCCGTCCACAAAGCCAGTTGAACCATTTCGAGCCATAGGCGACATGGCCGACCTCTTCGGCATAGATCATCTCAAGCGCCGAGACTGCTGCGGTTTCGCCCGCTTTGCGGAAGATCTCGATCATGCCCGGCGTCACGTCGAGGCCCCGCGCTTCCAGCACCATGGGCACGACGGCAAGTCGGCCTTGCAGGTCGGATGCCGTATCCTCGGCCGCGCGCCACATTCCGGCATGGGCGGGCAGGGCGCCATAATGGCTGCCCATGCCTTCCAGACAGTCGCAGACCAGGTTGAAATGCTTGGCTTCTTCGTCCGCGGCCTTTACCCAGTCATCGTAGAAACCCATCGGCATCGGCTGGTCGGCGAAACGCGCGATGATGTCCCAGTGCAGATCGACCGCGTTCAGTTCGATGTGGGCGACGGCATGCAGCAGCGCGATCCGCCCCTGTAACGTGCCGGGGCGGCGGCGGGGAACGTCCTTCGGCGCCAGAAGTTCGGGCCGCGCCGGACGGGCCGGGCGCAGGGGAGGGTTTGCGCGCCCGATCGGCAGGGGCTGCCCCTGGGCGCGCGCGGCGAACCATGCTGCGGCATGTGCGCGCGAAAGCGCCGTCTTGGCGCGACCGTCAGGGGTGGTCAGCACATCGACGGCCATTTCGGCAAGGGACAAGGGCATCGGGCAGGCTCCTGCAAATCTTTCCGAAAGACTTGCAAATTCCGGCGTGAGAATTTGCGCCCGGCCTTATCTCACAGGGCCTTGACCGCCGCCAGCACCTCGTCGGCGTGGCCCTTGACGCTGACCTTGGGCCAGACGCGCACGACCTTGCCTGTGCCGTCGATCAGGAAGGTCGAACGTTCGATGCCCATGTAGGTGCGGCCATACATGCTTTTTTCGACCCATACGCCGTAGTCTTCGCAGGTGGTGCCGCCTTCGTCCGAGGCCAGGATGATGCCGAGGCCATGCTTCTTGCAGAACTTGTCATGGCTTTTCACGCTGTCCTTGGAAATTCCGATCACCGTGGCCCCGGCGGCGGTGAAGTCGGCGAGTCGCGCGTTGAAGTCCTGCGCCTCTAGCGTGCAGCCGGGGGTGTCGTCCTTGGGGTAGAAGTAGAGCACGACCTTACTGGGCCGCAGGGCAGACAGCGTGACCGTGGCGCCGCCATCGCGCGGCAGGGTGAAATCGGGGGCGGTATCGCCGGCGGAAATCATGGGCGGCTCCTTGCCTTTTTAGGGAATGTGACTTCCGTTCTAGTTGCCTTCTGCCAAAGTCAAAGGCAAGGAACCCGGTGACTTTCGGCAGGGGTCGCAGGATAGGGGCAAGGTGCGCACGGGCAGGTATGGAGGACGGAAGGGCGGCCCATCTGGCGGACAAGGTGCCTGAACGCAACAGGCAGACAGCCGAGGTCGCCACGGCCCCGGTGGGGCCCCCGCGCCGCCCTGCGCGCGGGGCGAAGCGTGTTCGCTTCAGCCTGACGGTGGTGCTGACCCTCGTCGGGCTTGCGCTTGGTTTCGGCTATCTTGCCATGGCCTACACCGGCAAGGCACTGCGCCTTCCCACGGCCGCGGTGGCCGAGATCGAGGCGCGTCTGAACGCCGGGCTTGCCGGAGACAACCTTCCAGCGGGAAGCGCGGTATCGCTGGGGGCGGTGGAAGTTGCCGTGGACGATCACTTTGCGCCGCGCTTCCGGCTGCAGGACATCAGGCTGCTGTCTGCTTCGGGCCGGTCGCTGCTGACCCTGCCCGAAGCCCTGGTTGCCTTCGATCTTGCCTCGCTGGCCGAGGGCAGGGTTCGGCCTGTCTCGGTCCGCCTGGTCGGCGCCCGGCTTGCCGTGCGTCGCGACAGCGCCGGTCGGCTGGATCTGGATTTCGGAGGGGGGGGCGCGGCAGGGCCGCAGACGGTTGCCGACGTGCTGGACGGGGCGGCGGCACTGTTTTCCACCCCCGCACTTGCCGCGCTGCGCACGATCGAGGCCGAGGCGCTGACCCTCAGCCTGACCGACGATCGCGCCCGTCGGACCTGGGAGGTGGGCGATGGGCGCCTGACGGTCGAAAGCCAGCGTGACAGGATCTCGGGCGAACTTGGCCTGACGCTGCTGGACGGACAGGCCGCGGCGCAGGCGACGCTGCGGCTGAATCTGGACAAGGCAGACGGGGCGGCCAGCTTTTCCGCCTCGATGGACAATCTGGCAGCGGGCGACCTGGCTGCCCTTGCGCCGCCGCTGGCCTTTCTGGCCGCAGTCGATGCGCCGATCTCGGGCGGGCTTGATGTCGCCATTTCCGGCGCCGGCGCGATTTCCGATCTGTCGGCCGAACTGGAACTGGCCGCCGGCAGCCTGGCGCCCGGTGGCGCGGCGCGGCCCGTTGCCTTTGACCGCGCGAGGCTGGCGCTGCGCTTCGATCCCGAGACGGCGCGGCTTAGCCTGACCGACCTTTCGGTGGAAAGCCCATCGCTGCGGTTGCGGGCAACCGGCTTCGGCTTTCTGCAGGATTCGCAGGGGGCGCCTCTGGCGTCGGGAAACCTGCCACAGATGCTGGTGATGCAGATGGCCGCGTCTGAGGTGATGGTCGATCCCGAGGGTCTTTTTGAGGAACCCGTTCGCTTTGGTCAGGGCGCGCTGGACCTGCGGTTGCGGCTGGATCCGTTCCGGGTGGAGATCGGCCAGCTTGCCCTGGTGGACGCCGGAGAGCGGCTGCACCTGAGCGGTGCGGTCACCGCCACCCCACAAGGCTGGGACGGGGCGCTGGACGTTCAGCTCGACCGTATCGATGCCGACAGGCTGCTTAAGCTCTGGCCGCTATCGGCGGTGCCGAAGACGCGGGACTGGTTTGCCAGCAATGTCGGCGCCGCCAGTCTGAGCAACGTGCGCGCCGCGCTGCGCCTGTCGCCAGGCGGGCAGCCGCGGCTGGCGCTTGGCTACGAATTCTCGGAGGCGCGGGTGCGCTTTGTCCGCACTCTGCCAGAAGTCCTGGGCGCGCGTGGACATGCCATGCTGGAAAACAACGTCTATACCGTGCGGCTTGAGCGCGGCCATGTCGTGCCGCCCGAGGGTGGGCGGATCGAGGCGGATGGATCCATCTTCCAGGTGCTGGACGTCACGCAGCGCCCGGCCACGGCAAAGATCATCCTGCGCACCTCCTCGCCGCTGACAGCCACGCTGTCGCTGCTGGACCAGCCGCCGTTCAGCTTCTTTTCCAAGGCCGGACAGCCGGTGAACCTGGGTAATGGCCGGGCCGAACTTGTCACGACGATGTATCTGCCGCTGAAGCCGCGGATCGACCTGCCGGATGTCGATTTTGTCGTGACTGGCAGGATCGTTGACTTCACCTCGCCGTCGCTGGTGCCGGGCCGTATCCTGCGGTCTGACGAGATCGCGGTTGCGGTGGACACCGACGGAATGGAGCTGTCGGGCAGGGGTGTGCTGGACCGCATGCCCGTCGATCTGACCTATGTGCAGGGCTTCGGCCCCGACCAGAACGGACGCGCGCGGGTGAATGGCACGGTGATGCTGTCCGATGTGGCACTCAGGGATCTGGGGGTCGAATTGCCCGAGGGCAGCGTTCGCGGCGAAGGGCCGGCGGCGATCGATATCGCGCTGGTCAAGGACCAGCCGCCGCAACTGACGCTGACCTCGACCCTGGCCGGCCTTGCGCTGCGGCTGGATGCGTTGGACTGGTCCAAGCCCGCAGGTACCCGCGGTTCCCTGGACCTGGAGGCGCGCCTGACCCGCACGCCCGAGGTGGAGCGGCTCAAGTTTTCGGCGCCTGGTCTGCAGGCCGAGGGCCGGATCACCACGCGCGAGGGCGGCGGCCTCGATACTGCGCAGTTCACGCGGGTCAGGGCAGGCGACTGGCTGGACGCGCCCGTGACACTGAAAGGCGGCGGTCGGGGCGGGGCGCTGGATGTGGCCGTGACCAGTGGGCGGATCGACATCCGTCGCATGCCGGACGGCAGCACTGGCAGCGGGGCGGGCCTGGGCGGAACGATCCGGCTGGCCCTGGACCGGCTGGTGATCAGCGACGGGATCAGTCTGACCGGGTTCAGCGGTGAATTCCGGCAACGCGGCGGGTTGAACGGCCAGTTCCGCGCCGGCGTCAACGGCCAGGGCGAGGTTCTGGGCACCATGGCGCCGGCCGTTGGTGGCAGCGCCTTCCGCATCACCTCGCGGAATGCGGGCACGGTGATGGCGGCGGCCGGCATCTTCGACAAGGGCCGCGGGGGCGAACTGGACTTGACGCTTTTGCCGCGCGGGCCGGCGGGCCAGTATGACGGCCGCGCCACATTTACCCGGATGCGGGTGCAGGGTGCGCCGGCGCTGGCCGAGCTTCTGTCGGCGATTTCGGTCGTGGGTCTGCTGGAGCAGATGGGCGGAGAGGGGCTGGCCTTCAACAATGGCCAGGTCAGCTTCATCCTGACGCCAGAGGCGGTGGAGATAAGCCAGGGCTCGGCCGTGGGTGCCTCGCTTGGCATTTCCTTTGCCGGGCTCTATCAGACCGGAAGCGGACGGATGGACCTGCAGGGCGTGATCTCTCCGATCTATCTGGTCAATGGGGTCGGACAGATCTTTTCGCGCCGGGGCGAGGGGCTTTTCGGCTTCAACTACCGGGTGACAGGGACAGCCGAGGCGCCGAACGTGTCGGTCAATCCCCTCTCGGTCTTCACGCCCGGCATGTTCCGCGAAATCTTTCGTCAGCCCCCGCCGAATCTGAAGGATGCCGGATGAAACTTTCCGATTTCGATTTCGACCTGCCGGAGCATCTGATCGCCACCCGGCCTGCGCGGCCGCGCACCCATGCACGGCTGCTGCTGGCCGAAGGCGACCGGATCAGCGACCGGCATGTCTTTGACCTGGTGGAGATCTTCCGCCCCGGCGACCGGCTGGTGCTGAACAACACCAAGGTTCTGCCCGCCCGCCTGTTCGGCACGCGGCAACGTGGCGACGCTGTCGCCAGGATAGAGGTGACGCTGCTGGAGCCCGTTTCGCAGGGCTGGCGCGCGCTGGCCAAGCCCCTGCGCAAGGTGCAGGCGGGCGAGGTGATCCGCTTTTCTGACCGTCTGTCCGCAACCGTGGCCTCGAAGTCCGAAACTGATCTGACGCTGGCCTTTGACCTGACGGGCGAGGATTTCGACGCCGCACTGGCCGAGGCAGGTGTCATGCCCCTGCCGCCCTACATCGCCGCCAAGCGCGCAGCGGATGACCAGGACAAGACCGACTATCAGACCGTCTTTGCCCGCCATGCGGGGGCGGTGGCTGCCCCCACTGCCAGCCTTCACTTCGACGAACCGCTGTTGCGGGCGCTGGCGGCGAAGGGGGTGGATTTCACCGAGGTCACCCTGCATGTCGGTGCCGGTACCTTCCTGCCGGTAAAGGTCGAGGACGTGACAACCCACCGGATGCACGCCGAATGGGGTCGCGTCACCGCGGCGGCGGCGGCAGAGATCAATGCAACCAGGCGGGCAGGGGGACGGGTGATTCCGGTCGGCACCACCGCGTTGCGTCTGATCGAAAGCGCAGCCGACGAGGCCGGCGTCCTGCACCCCTTCGAGGCCGAAACCGACATCTTCATCTATCCCGGCTACCGCTTCCGCGTAACCGACGCGCTGATGACAAACTTCCACCTGCCGAAATCGACGCTGATGATGCTGGTTGCGGCGCTTATGGGAAAGAGCCGGATCGACAGGATCTATCAACATGCGATCCAAAAGGGCTATCGCTTCTTTTCTTACGGCGACAGCTCGCTTCTGATCCCGGAGCCCTGATGCTGCGCGTTCTTACCCAGTCCTGGCCGCTGCTGATGGGCGTAATGCTGCTGATGGTCGGCAACGGCATCCAGGGCACGCTGCTGGGTATTCGCGGCAATCTGGAAGGGTTCACGACCTATCAACTGTCCTATGTGATGGCGGCCTATTTCGTGGGTTTCCTGTTCGGATCATGGGCCGCGCCGCGGATGATCCGGCGTGTGGGGCATGTGCGGGTCTTTGCGGCCATGGGGTCGCTGATCTCGGCGGTGCTGGTGATCTACCCGGTCTATCCTGACTGGATGGCCTGGACGTTGCTGCGGGTTCTGGCAGGATTCTGCTTTTCCTGCGTCTACATCACCGCGGAAAGCTGGATCAACAATACCTCCGGGAACGAGACCCGGGGTCAGGCGCTTTCTGCCTACATGATCGTCCAGATGCTGGGGATCATCGCATCGCAGGTAATCCTGAATCTGCCGGATCCTTCGGGTTTTGCACTGTTCATCATCCCTTCGGTGCTGGTCTCGCTGGCCTTCATGCCCATCCTGCTTGCCCCCACGCCCGTGCCCGCCTTCGACACCACCCGCCGCCTGCCCTTTGCGGATCTGTTCCGTATCTCGCCCCTGGGCTGTGCGGGCATGCTGCTGACTGGGGGCGTGTTTTCCGCAATGTTCGGCATGGCCGCAGTCTGGGGCGCGCAGGAGGGGCTGACGGTGCGCGAGATCTCGATCTTCGTGGGCGCGCTCTACGTCGGTGGGCTGGTGCTGCAATACCCGATCGGCTGGGCATCAGACCGGATGGACCGGCGCACGCTGATCATGGGGCTGTCGGCCATGGCGGCGCTGACCATGCTGGTTGCCGCCTTCGTGCCGCTTCCCTTTGTCGCGCTTATTCTGGTGGCGCTGCTTCTGGGCGGAATCACAAACCCGGTCTATGCCCTGCTGATCGCCTATACCAACGACTTCCTGACCCGCGAGCAGATGGCCGCAGCTTCGGCGGGGCTGATCTTCCTGAACGGTTTCGGGGCGATCTTCGGCCCCACCGCCACCGGCTGGATGATGGAGACCGTTGGCCCACGCGGATTCTTCCTGTTCATCGGCATCCTCTATGTCGCGCTGGCGGCCTATGCGCTGTACCGGATGACCCGCCGCGCCGCGCCGCAGGTGACGGGTGCCTTCCGCACGGTGACGCCGACGGCCTCGCCGCTGGCCGTTGGGGCTGTGCTGGACGACGCCTCGGTCGAGGTGCAGGCAGAGGTGCAGGCTGGGGCTGGGCAGACATAGGCGGTTGCGGCCCGCGCCATTCCCTGCAAGGCTTGCCGCAGCACGGAGGCGCCCATGTCGGACCCGATCGAGGTTCTGGAGTTCTGGCTGCACGAGATCGGACCGGAGGGCTGGTATTCCGGCGGGGAAGATATTGACCTGGCCTGCACCCGCTTTGCTGGTCTCTGGCAGGCAGCGCGTGACGGCGGGCTCGAGCACTGGGCCGAAGGGACGGTCGGCACGCTTGCCTACCTGATCCTGACCGACCAGATCCCGCGCAACATCCATCGTGGCACCGCGCTGGCCTTCGCAACCGACCCGCAGGCCCGCGCCGCCGCCCGCAAGGCGCTGGAGGCCGGCTGGGACATGAATGCCCCCGAACCTGAACGCCAGTTCTTCTACATGCCCTTCGAGCATTCCGAGGATCCGGCCGACCAGGAGCTGGCGGTGAATTACCTGACCGAGCGGGTGGCCTCGGACCCGGAAATGGCGCTGCACGCCCGCGCGCATCAGGAGGTGATCGCCCGCTTTGGCCGGTTTCCCACCCGCAACGAGGCGCTGGGGAGGACCAGCACACCGGAAGAGCAGGCCTATCTCGATCAGGGCGGTTACATGGCCGTGGTCAAACGGCTGAAAAGCCATGCGCCCGATGCATAGGGCCACGGCAACCCCAGCGTTGCCTGGGGTTTCAAGATAGTTTAATGGCAAACTACTTTTTCTGGAGGAGGGAAAGATGGCTGCCCAAAGCTTCGACGTGATCGTGATCGGCGCCGGACCGGGGGGCTATGTCGCCGCCATCCGCGCCAGCCAGCTGGGCCTCAAGGTCGCCATCGTCGAACGCGAACACCTGGGCGGCATCTGCCTGAACTGGGGCTGCATCCCGACGAAGGCGCTTCTGCGCAGCGCTGAGGTCTTCCACCTGATGCACCGCGCCAAGGAATTCGGTCTGAAGGCGGACGCGATCGGCTATGACCTGCCCGCCGTCGTCGCGCGCAGCCGCGCGGTGGCAAAGCAGCTTTCGGGCGGGATCGGCCACCTGATGAAGAAGAACAAGGTCACGGTGTTCATGGGCACCGCGACCCTGCCCAAGGCCGGGACCGTCTCGGTCAAGACCGACAAGGGCACCGAGGAGTTGACGGCGAAGCACATCATCCTTGCCACCGGCGCTCGCGCGCGCGAACTGCCGGGGCTCGAGGCCGACGGCGATCTGGTCTGGTCCTACAAGCACGCACTGGTCGCCAGCAGGATGCCGAAGAAGCTTCTGGTCATCGGCTCGGGCGCGATCGGGATCGAATTCGCCAGCTTCTTCAACACGCTGGGCGCGGACACCACCGTGGTCGAGGTAATGGACCGCATCCTTCCCGTGGAAGACGCCGAGATCAGCGCCTTCGCCAAGAAGCAGTTCGTCAAGCAGGGCATGAAGATCCTGGAAAAGGCCGCGGTCAAGAAGCTCGACCGCCATCCCGGCAAGGGCGTGACCGCCCATATCGAACAGGACGGCAAGATCACCACGCAGGACTTCGACACCGTCATCTCGGCCGTGGGCATCGTCGGCAACGTGGAAAACCTCGGGCTCGAGGCGCTGGGGGTGAAGATCGACCGCACCCATGTGGTGACGGACGAATACTGCCGCACCGGGGTTCCCGGGCTTTACGCCATTGGCGACATCGCCGGCGCGCCCTGGCTGGCGCACAAGGCCAGCCACGAGGGCGTGATGGTTGCCGAACTGATCGCGGGCGGCCATCCGCACCCGATCAAGCCGAACTCCATCGCCGGCTGCACCTATTGCCACCCGCAGGTGGCCTCGGTCGGCCTGACCGAGCAGAAGGCGAAAGACGCGGGCTACACGGTCAAGGTCGGCCGCTTCCCCTTCATCGGCAACGGCAAGGCCATCGCGCTGGGGGAACCCGAGGGCATGGTGAAAACCGTGTTCGACGCAAGGACGGGTGAGCTTCTCGGCGCCCACATGGTCGGCGCCGAAGTGACCGAGCTGATCCAGGGCTATGTCATCGGCCGCACGCTGGAGACGACCGAAGTCGAGCTGATGAACACCGTCTTCCCGCACCCGACCCTGTCCGAGATGATGCACGAAGCCGTGCTAGATGCCTACGGACGTGCGCTGCATTTCTGATCGCGGCAGGGTTTGCCTGTTCGCACGACTTCCTCTTCGCGTCGGTGTACTGCGGCGCGAACTCATGAAGTCATCGACGAGCTACCCCGGCCGCGCTATCCCTCGATGATGCGCAGCCTTTCCCCCATGTTTCTGGTCCTGCTCTTGTGGTGCGCCGGCCTTGGCGCAGCGGCCCAGTTCGGCAAGATCTCGATCCTCTACGAGACCCTGCGCACCACCTACGGCGGCGGGGGAGAAGTCGCGCTTGGCCTTGTCGTGTCGATCGTCGGCATGGTCGGGTTGATCTTCGGCACCACCGCCGGCCTTCTGGTCGCCCGGATCGGCCCACGCCGGGCCATTGTCGCGGCGCTGGCGGCGGGGGCGGCGATGTCGGCGCTGCAAGCCCTGCTGCCGCCCTATCCGCTGATGCTGGCCAGCCGCATCGTGGAAGGGGCGA
The DNA here is from genome assembly GCF_004762095.1 of Tabrizicola caldifontis. Lineage (GTDB taxonomy): Bacteria > Pseudomonadota > Alphaproteobacteria > Rhodobacterales > Rhodobacteraceae > Tabrizicola > Tabrizicola caldifontis. The sequence goes on along the minus strand of NZ_SIJH01000004.1, from coordinate 164,331 downwards.
GCCACCTCGCCATCGTCGTCGTCGGCCCGACGATGATCGCTACGCTTGCCCCCGAACATCGCCGGCCGCTGGCGATGACGCTCTGGTCGTCGTTCTTCGGGGTGACCTACACGATCCTGGCGCTGATCGGCCCCCATGCCGGCCCGACCGGGCTTTTCCTCGGCCACGCCGCCTGGATGGGCGCGCTGGCCGCGATCCTCGCCCTGACCCTGCCGCCCGACCCACGGGGCCATGCGCTGCCGATGGACAACCTTCTGGCCCAGCACGCCCGGATCTACGCCTCGCCCCGCCTTGCCGCCCCGGCGATGGGGTTCTGCTGCTATACCTTCCTTTACGTCGCCGTCCTGACCCTGCTGCCGCCCGAAACCCCCGCGACGCACCGCGCGCTGATCGCGGCGGGGATGCCGCTGGTCTCGATCGCGGTCTCGCTGACGCTGGGGGTCTGGCTGCTGGGGCGGATGAGCGCGGTTGCGCTGGTGCAGACCGGCTATGCCGTAGCGATCCCCGGCTTCCTGATCCTCTGGGTCTTCTGGGGGCAGGGGGCCGGGATGGTGGCGGGGGGCTTCCTGCTTTCGGCCGCGCTCGGCATCGTGCAGGGGGCGAGCTTTGCCGCGATCCCCGAGCTGAACGCCAGCCCCGACGACCGCGCCCGCGCCGCCGGGGCGGTGGCGCAGCTGGGCAATCTGGGCACGACGACGGGCACGCCGGTCCTGGCCGCGCTGCTGGCCAACGCCGGGCCGGCCGGGCTGACCGCCGCGGCCGTCACGCTTTCGGCGCTGGGGCTTGCCATTCACGCCGTGCAGAAGGCCCGGCGCGCGCGGCTCTGACCCGGGATCAGTAGGCGACGACCCGGCCGCCGCCCGCCGCCCAGTCGCGCAGGCCGCCAAGGTTGGTGACCGGGCCATAGCCCAGCCGCTTCAGCAGATCGGCCGCCGAGGCCGACCGCCCGCCCGAGGCGCAATAGACCGCGATCGGCAGCCCTTGCGGCACTTCGCAGCCCGGCTGGCGCGGGTCGGCCTTCAGCGGCAGCAGTGACAGCGGGATCACCCGCGCCCCCTGGGCCACGCCGGAGGCCCTCGCCTCGGCGAACTCGCGCACGTCGATCAGCACCATCCGTTCCGAGGCGACCTCGCGGGCAATTTCAGCAATGTCGATGCGCTGCGCGCCAGCGCCAGTGGGGAAGAAGGAGAACATGGAAAACCTCTCGTTTGGGTTTACACCTATATACATTAAAAGATGACAATGTAAACCCCTTCCCGCGATTTTCGCTGTTCGCTATATGTTCACTTTTTCCGGTTGGAGACTCGGCCAAACCGTCCTATGTCTTGCGCCTGCACCTATGGGGCCGGCCATGGCGGAACAGAAGTTCATCGAAGTGCGCGGCGCGCGCGAGCACAACCTCAAGGGCGTGGATGTCGATATTCCGCGCGACAAGCTGGTGGTTATCACCGGGCTGTCGGGGTCGGGCAAGTCGAGCCTGGCCTTCGACACGATCTATGCCGAAGGTCAGCGGCGCTATGTCGAATCGCTTTCGGCTTATGCCCGGCAGTTCCTGGACATGATGGGCAAGCCGGATGTGGACCATATTTCGGGCCTGTCGCCGGCAATAAGCATCGAACAGAAGACGACCTCGAAGAACCCGCGTTCGACTGTCGGCACGGTGACGGAAATCTACGACTACCTGCGCCTGCTGTTCGCCCGGGTCGGCACGCCCTACAGCCCGGCCACCGGCCTGCCGATCACCGCGATGCAGGTGCAGGACATGGTCGATGCCGTGATGGCGATGGAGGAGGGGACGCGCGCCTATCTGCTGGCCCCGATCGTGCGCGACCGCAAGGGCGAATACCGCAAGGAATTCCTGGAGTTGCGCAAGCAAGGCTTCCAGCGCGTCAAGGTCGATGGCGCCTTTTACGAGCTGGAGGAACCGCCCACGCTGGACAAGAAGCTTCGCCATGACATCGACGTGGTGGTGGACCGGATCGTGGTGCGGGATGGCATCCAGACCCGGCTTGCCGACAGTTTCCGCACCGCGCTGAACCTGGCCGACGGGATCGCGGTGATCGAACTCGCCGACGTCAAGGAGGGCGAGGCGCCCACCCGCATCACCTATTCCGAGAAATTCGCCTGCCCGGTCTCGGGCTTCACCATCGCCGAGATCGAGCCGCGGCTGTTCAGCTTCAACGCCCCCTTCGGCGCCTGCCCCGCCTGCGACGGGCTGGGGGTGGAGCTGTTCTTCGACGAACGCCTCATCGTCCCCGACCAGAACCTGACGCTGCTGCAAGGCGCCATCGCGCCCTGGGCCAAGTCGAAATCGCCCTATCTGACCCAGACGATGGAGGCCCTGGCCAAGCACTACGGCTTCAACCTCAAGGCCAGATGGAAGGACCTGCCGGAGAACATCAAGGAATTGTTCCTGCGCGGGTCCAAGGGCGAGGAGATCGAGTTCCGCTATGACGAGGGCGGGCGGGTCTATCAGGTGAAGCGCGTCTATGAGGGGATCATCCCCAACATGGAACGCCGCTACCGCGAGACCGACAGCGCCTGGTCGCGCGAGGAGATGGAGCGCTACCAGTCCAACCGCGCCTGCGGCGCCTGCGGCGGCTACAGGCTGAAGCCCGAGGCGCTGGCGGTCAAGATCGCCGGTCTGCACATTGGCCAGGTGGTCGAAATGTCGATCACCGAGGCCTTCGCCTGGGTCGAGGGCGTGGCCGAGACGCTGACGAAACAGCAGAACGAGATCGCGCGGGCGATTCTGAAGGAAATCCGCGAACGCCTTGGATTCCTTGTGAATGTCGGCCTGAACTACCTGACGATGAGCCGTGCCGCCGGCACCCTGTCGGGTGGGGAATCGCAGCGGATCCGGCTGGCCAGCCAGATCGGCTCGGGCCTGACGGGGGTCCTTTATGTTCTGGACGAACCCTCCATCGGCCTGCATCAGCGCGACAACGACCGGCTTCTGACCACGCTGAAGAACCTGCGCGATGCGGGCAATACGGTACTGGTCGTCGAACATGACGAAGACGCGATCCGCGAGGCCGACTATGTCTTCGACATGGGGCCGGGGGCGGGGGTGCACGGCGGCCGCGTGGTCAGCCACGGCACGCCCGCACAGGTGGCCGCCGATCCGACCAGTCTGACAGGCCAGTATCTTTCCGGCGCGCGCGAGATTGCGGTGCCGAAGACCCGGCGCAAGGGGAACGGCAAGGTGTTGACCGTGGTGGGCGCCACGGGGAACAACCTGAAGAACGTCACCGTCGATTTCCCGCTGGGCAAGTTCATCTGCGTCACCGGCGTCTCGGGCGGGGGCAAGTCCTCGCTCACCATCGAGACCCTGTTCAAGACCGCCGCGATGCGCCTGAACGGGGCGCATGAGACGCCGGCACCCTGCGAGACGATCAGGGGCTTCGAACACCTCGACAAGGTCATCGACATCGACCAGCGGCCGATCGGGCGCACGCCGCGCTCGAACCCGGCGACCTATACCGGGGCCTTCACGCCCATCCGCGACTGGTTCGCCGGCCTGCCGGAATCCAAGGCGCGCGGCTACGGGCCGGGGCGGTTCAGCTTCAACGTCAAGGGCGGCCGCTGCGAGGCCTGCCAGGGCGACGGTGTTCTCAAGATCGAGATGAACTTCCTGCCGGATGTCTATGTCACCTGCGAGACCTGCAAGGGCCAGCGCTACAATCGCGAGACGCTGGAAATCAGGTTCAAGAACAAGAGCATTGCTGATGTTCTTGACATGACGTGCGAAGATGCCCGCGCCTTCTTCCAGGCGGTCCCCGCCATCCGCGAGAAGATGGACGCGCTCTGCGAGGTGGGCCTTGGCTACATCAAGGTCGGCCAGCAGGCGACGACGCTGTCAGGCGGCGAGGCGCAGCGTGTGAAGCTGTCGAAGGAACTCAGCCGCCGGGCAACGGGTCGGACGCTCTACATCCTCGACGAGCCGACCACGGGCCTGCATTTCGAGGATGTGCGCAAGCTTCTGGAAGTGCTGCATTCCCTTGTGGATCAGGGCAATACGGTCGTGGTGATCGAGCACAACCTTGATGTGGTCAAGACCGCCGACTGGGTGATCGACATCGGGCCCGAGGGTGGCGACGGCGGGGGCGAGATCGTAGCCACCGGCACGCCCGAGGACATCGTGAAGGTGGCTGCCAGCCATACTGGCCGATATCTGAAGGATCTTCTGCGCCCGCGTCGTGTCGCGGCGGAATAGGTCAGTTCAGGGCGCGGTCCAGAATCCGGATAGCTTCGATCACTGTCAGCGTATCGCGCGCGACCCTGAGGATCTGGTTGTCGATGCGCAGGTAAGTGCTGCCATCGCGATAGTCCCGAAGGGCAAGGCGTTCCCAGTCGGCGCGCGGAATCAGGACGTAGTCGCCATAGATCGGCTCTCCGTAATGCCAGGACTTGCGGTGCTTTTTCTTGGCTTGGCCGGGGGGAACGCAGGGAACTGCCTTCTTTGCCAGCCCCGGCGGGCAATGCCTGGGCTCTGCTGCGGCGGGAAGGGTTCCCAGAAGGCAACCCGCAGTCAGGGCGGCGGTCAGGATCAGGGTCAGTCTGGGCATGTCTTGCATCTCTGCGTTGCCGGGACGGTCTGCCGTATTTCCGCACCAAGGTCGATGGCGCATTGCGATGACGGACGGCGACCGGCAGATCCTTGCCGGCAGAAGTTCAAAGCAAAAGGGGGGGCGCCGGAACTGCCTGCGCCCCCTGCCGGTTTCAGACTGCGATCTGCCTAGTCCAGAGCCTTGAAGTTCAGGCTTGCACCTTCCTTGATGCCGCTGAACCAGCGGGCGGTCACGGTCTTGGTCTTGGTGTAGAAGCGGAAGGCGTCAGGCCCGTACTGGTTCAGGTCGCCGAAGGCCGACTTCTTCCATCCGCCGAAGCTGAAGTAGGACAGCGGCACCGGGATCGGGAAGTTGATGCCGACCATCCCGACGTTGACACGCGAGGCGAAGTCGCGCGCGGTGTCGCCGTCGGCGGTGAAGATCGCGGTGCCATTGCCGTAGTCGTTGTCCATCACCAGCTTCAGCGCGTCGTCGTAGGATCTTGCGCGGACGGTGGACAGGACCGGCCCGAAGATTTCCTGCTTGTAGATGTCCATGTCGGGCGTCACATGGTCAAACAGCGTGGCGCCCACGAAGAAGCCGTTCTCGTAGCCCTGAATCTTCAGCCCGCGGCCATCGACCACCAGCTTGGCGCCCTGTGCCACGCCGCTGTCGATCAGGCCTTTCACGCGCTCTTGCGCCTGGCGGGTGATCAGCGGCCCAAAATCAACATCGTTTCCAGCGGTATAGGGGCCGACCTTCAACTTTTCGATCCGCGGGATCAGGCGTTCGATCAGCGCATCGGCCGTCTTTTCGCCCACCGGCACCGCAACCGAGATCGCCATGCAGCGTTCGCCCGCCGCGCCGTAGCCCGCGCCAACCAGCGCATCGGCCGCCTTGTCCAGATCGGCATCGGGCATGATGATCATGTGGTTTTTCGCACCGCCGAAGCACTGCGCGCGCTTGCCGTTTGTCGCGGCGCGGCCATAGATGTATTGCGCGATCGGGGTCGATCCGACGAAGCCCACGCCCTGGATTACCGGATGGTCAAGAATGCCGTCCACCACTTCCTTGTCGCCGTTGACCACCTGAAGCACACCATCCGGCAGCCCCGCCTCTTGCAGAAGCTGCGCAAGATACAGCGAGGTCGAGGGCACACGTTCGCTGGGTTTCAGGATCATCGCGTTCCCGCAGGAAAGCGCCGGGGCCATCTTCCACAGCGGGATCATGGCCGGGAAGTTGAAGGGCGTGATGCCTGCGACGACGCCCAGCGGCTGGCGCATGGCGTAAAGGTCGATGCCAGGGCCGGCCGAGTCCATGTATTCGCCCTTCAGCATTGCCGGCGCACCCATGCAGACCTCGACGACCTCGAGGCCCCGCTGCACGTCGCCCCTGGCATCGGGGAGGGTCTTGCCATGTTCGCGTGCGACCATTTCGGCCAGCTTGTCCATGTCGCGGTTGATCAGCTGGCCAAAGGCCATCATCACCCGCGCGCGACGCTGCGGGTTGGTCGCGGCCCATGCCGCCTGGGCCTTCGCGGCCTCGCGGATCGCGTGGTCAAGTTCCGCCGTGGTCGCCAGCGCGACGCGGGCCTGCACTTCGCCGGTGGCGGGGTTCATCACTTCGGCAAAGCGGCCGGAGGTTCCGGGGACAAGCTTGCCGTTAATCCAGTGACCGATCTCTTGCATGGTATCCTCCCGAATGAGCTGAGGCGCTTTTACTCTTGCGGAAACGCCAGACAAAGAAGCAATCTGCCAAAAGGGTCTTGCAGGAATGCATGAATGGACTGGGACGATCTGCGCGTCTTTCTGGCGGTGGCGCGGACAGAAAGCCTTTCGGCGGCCGCCAAGCGGCTGAAGATCGACCCGGCCACGGTCGGACGCCGCATCGCCCGTCTGGAGGAGGCGACGCGCGCGCGTCTGTTCACCAAATCTCCCCAAGGCTATGCTCTCACCGAAGAGGGTGCGCGGCTTTTCCCTCACGCCGAAGCGGCCGAGCACGCCGCACTGGGGGCACAGGAAAGCCTGTCCGGCCCCGGTGGGCTGACCGGCCTGGTCCGCATCGGGGCGCCGGATGGCTGCGCGAACTATCTGCTGCCGCAGATCCTGGCGCGGATCTGCGACGCGAACCCCGGACTGGAGGTGCAGATCGTCGCGCTGCCCCGCGTGTTCAACCTGTCGAAGCGCGAGGCCGACATGGCAATCGCCGTCTCGCGCCCCGAGGCCGGGCGGCTGACTGTGCAAAAGCTGACCGATTACCGGCTGCATCTGGCCGCCAGCCGCAACTATCTGGCGACGCATCCGCCGATCCGTGTGCCGGCGGATCTGACCGGGCACCGGGTGGTGGGTTACATCCCCGACATGATCTTTGACAAGGAACTGGACTATCTGGCCGAAATCGGGATCGGTCCGGCCAGTCTGACATCGAATTCGGTCTCGGTTCAGCTGAACTGGCTGCGGCACGGGGCGGGGATCGGGGTGGTGCATGACTTTGCGTTGCCCGCCGCCCCTGGCCTGACCCGCATCCTGACCGACCGGATCAGCCTGACGCGGGCCTTCTGGCTGATCCGTCACGAAAGCGACGCGCGGCTGGACAGGCTGAACCGTTTTGCCGACCAGCTGGTCCGCGAGGCGCGGGCCGAGATGGCGCGGCTGGAAGCGGCACTGGCGCAAGCCGAACAGCAGGCTTGACAGAATCCCCGTTGCGGTCCGACCCTTGTCGTCCGGTCAGGAGGAGGGGCCGTCCCATGCTCGTTCAGCAGATCCTCAAGTCCAAGGGTGACGATGGCGTGGTCACCGTGCCGCCCGGCACCAGCGTTCTGAAAACTGCCGAGCTTCTGTCGGCCCGCCGCATCGGGGCGGTCATCGTATCGGCCGACGGCAAGCGCGCACAGGGCATTGTGTCGGAACGCGACATCGTGCGCGAAATCGGGCGGCGCGGTCCGGCCTGCCTGTCGGAGCCGGTGGAATCGCTTATGACCGCGAAGATCGTTTCCTGCACCCGCGGCGAAAGCACCGACGAAGTGCTGGGCCGGATGACCGACGGTCGTTTTCGTCACATGCCGGTGGTCGAGGGCGACGAGATGATCGGCCTGATCTCGATCGGTGATGTGGTGAAGGCGCGTCTGATGGAGCTTGCGGCCGAAAAGGACGCGCTGGAAGGGATGATCAAGGGGTTCTGAGCGCCCGCGTTCATCTGTCTGGCCGGATCCCGGGTTGGGGCGCAGTGGCGTGTGCCCGCAGGCAAGCGACAGCTTTCCGCTTGCACAGGTTGGCGCAATATTGTTGCGTGCGCGGGCAGAGACAGGGCAGGGGGCAGCTGGCCATGCGCATCGGGCTTTATCCGGGAACCTTCGATCCGATCACGCTGGGCCATGTGGACATCATCCAGCGCGCGATGGCACTGGTCGACCGGCTGGTGATCGGTGTGGCGATCAACCGGGACAAGGGGCCGTTGTTCACCCTGGAAGAGCGTGTGGCGATGGTCGATGCCGAATGCCGCGCGATCGCGTCCCGAACCGGCGGCGAGATCGTGGTGCATCCGTTCGAGAACCTGCTGATCGACTGCGCGCGTGATGTGGGTGCGGGCATCATCATCCGCGGCCTGCGGGCTGTTGCGGATTTCGAGTATGAATTCCAGATGGTCGGCATGAACCGGGCGCTGGATTCCAGCATCGAGACCGTCTTCATGATGGCCGATGCCCGGCGGCAGGCGATTGCCTCGAAACTGGTGAAGGAAATTGCGCGGCTTGGCGGCAATGTCTCGAGTTTCGTGCCGGAACCTGTCGTAGCGGCGCTGCAACGGAAATTCGGCTGAGGCGCGATCGGATTTCGGAAACGCAAGAGGGGCCCGAAGGCCCCGCGTCTGGACTGGTCAGGGTGTCATGCGGCTTTGCCGTAGACCGCCTCGCGGGCAATCCTCTCGGCGTCGCCGGGGTAGATCCCCAGGTCCAGGGCCACATTCAGCGGCAGGTTCGCGATCTCGTCGCGGGTCTGCCGATAGCGCGCGTAATTCGCGGCAGCGGTCTTCAGCATGTCGATCACGGCAATCATCTCTTCATCCTTTCGTGCGGGGGTCTGCTTGTCCTCCTCGCATGGTCAGTATGTGGGGATGATGTTAGCGCCAACAACGGCCAATGCTGCGATGCGGCTATGCGTCGGTCGCATGGCTTGCGCAAAAATGAAGGGGCGCCCGAAGGCGCCCCCAAATACCGGATCGCAAGAGATCAGAGCAGTCTGCCCATCGCCACGGCCGTATCGGCCATGCGGTTCGAGAAGCCCCATTCGTTATCATACCAGGACAGGATCGACACGAAGGTGCCGTCCATGACCTTGGTCTGATCCATGTGGAACACCGATGAATGCGGGTCGTGGTTGAAGTCGGACGACACGAGCTTTTCGTTGGTATAGCCGAGGATCCCCTTCAGCCGCCCCTCGGCCGCTTCCTTGATCGCGGCGTTGACCTCTTCCACGGTAGTCGGACGCTTGGCGATGAACTTCAGGTCCACGACAGACACGTTCGGCGTGGGGACGCGCATCGCAAATCCGTCCAGCTTGCCCTTCAACTCGGGCAGAACCAGACCCACCGCCTTGGCCGCGCCGGTCGATGTGGGAATCATGGACAGCGCCGCAGCACGGGCGCGGTAAAGATCCTTGTGCATCGTGTCCAGCGTCGGCTGGTCACCAGTGTAGCTATGGATCGTGGTCATCATGCCCTTCTCGATCCCGATTGCCTGGTGCAGGACCTGGGCGACAGGGGCAAGGCAGTTCGTGGTGCAGGAAGCGTTCGACACCACGATGTCGTCACTGGTCAGGGTGTCGTGGTTCACGCCATAGACGATGGTCTTGTCCGCCCCGTCGCCAGGCGCCGATATCAGCACCCGCTTTGCGCCGTTTTCCAGATGCGGCTGGCATTTTTCCTTCGAGGTGAAGATGCCCGTGCATTCCATCACGATGTCCACGTCCGACCAGGGCAGGTCGGCGGGGTTCTTCATGGCAGTCACCCGGATCGGGCCGCGGCCCACGTCGATCGTGTCTGTGCCAGTGATCACCGGGGCGGGAAACTTCCCGTGGACCGAGTCGTAGCGCAGAAGATGAGCGTTGGTTTCCACCGGCCCAAGATCGTTGATCGCCACCACCTCGATATCGGTACGCCCCGATTCGATGATGGCGCGCAAGACGTTGCGCCCGATGCGTCCAAACCCGTTGATGCCAACCCTGACCGCCATGTCCTCGTCCTCCGAAGCTCAGATCCATTGCGGCGGTCCCGTGACCGCCCGATAGCGCTAACAAAGCGATATCGCATGGAAATGCAACCTCAGTTTGACGCGGTCAGCGCCAGAAAGCCACCCATTCGATCAGCTCAAGGAACTTGCGCGCCAGGAAGACCAGCGCGGCTGCATCATTGAGGGCCAGGTCGGCGCCGATGCCTGCCAGCAGGACCAGCCCCAGCCACAGCGCGATACGGTTGGTCAAGCCCGCCCCTCCTGCGGGGCCTGCCGCGCCCCGCCTATTGTGCAAGCCGCCCCATGACGCCGGCCACATCGGCCATCCGGCAGGAGAAGCCCCATTCGTTGTCATACCACGCCAGCACGCGAACGGAACGGCCCACGACCTTGGTTTGATCCGGCGCGAAGATCGACGATTGCGGCGTGTGGTTGAAGTCGATCGAGACCTTGGGTTCGGGATCATAGGCCATGACCATGCCCATGTAGCCCTGGCAGGCCTCGCGCACGATCTGGTTCACCTCCTCTGCGGTCACCGACTTCTGTGCAATGAAGGTCAGATCCACGGCGCTGACGTTCGGGGTGGGAACGCGGATCGCGCTGCCGTCCAGCTTGCCCTTCAGCTCCGGCAGAACCTCGCCCAACGCCTTTGCGGCACCGGTCGAGGTCGGGATCATCGCCATGGCAGCGGCACGGGCGCGATACAGATCCTTGTGGCGGCGGTCGAGCGTCGGCTGGTCGCCAGTATAGCTGTGGATCGTGGTCATGATGCCGCTTTCGATGCCGATGGCGTCGTTCAGCACCTTGGCCAGGGGTGCAAGGCAGTTCGTCGTGCAGGATCCGTTCGAAACGACGAGATGTTCCGGCAACAGGCTGCGGTGGTTCACGCCGTAGACCACCGTCATGTCGGCCCGCTTGGCCGGGGCCGAGACCAGAACCCGCTTTGCCCCGCGACCCAGATGCACGGCGGCCTTGTCACGGTCGTTGAACTTGCCGGTGCATTCCAGCACCACGTCCACGCCTTCCCAGTCCAGCTCCTCAGGATTGTAGGTGGACATCACCCGGATCGGCCCGCGACCGAGGTCAAGCCCGCCATCCGTGACCTTCACCACGCCGGGAAAGCGGCCGTGCACGCTGTCGTATTTGAGCAGATGCGCGTTGGTTTCCACCGGGCCGGTCGCGTTGATCGCAACCACCTGCACGTCGTTGCGGTTGGATTCCGCGATATGGGCCAGCGTGCAGCGTCCGATCCTTCCGAAGCCGTTGATGCCGATGGTGATGGTCATGTCGCCCCTCCGGTTCACAGTCTCTGCCGCGCCATAACCGCTACCGCCCGCCCTGCAAAGGCATAAAGCGACACAAAATCATAATGTTAGCGCAATCTTCGCCTGTTTGCGCTAACCTGGGGCGGGGCTTTGCCGAATCCCCCAGTTCCGGGTTACGCGTGAGACCTCAGCCGACGGAGCCGATGCCAATGAGCGGACTGCTTGCCCTTCTTGACGACGTTGCCGCCATCGCCAAGGTGGCGGCGGCCTCGGTGGACGACATCGCCGGTGCGGCGGCCAAGGCGGGGGCAAAGGCCGCGGGCGTGGTGATCGACGATGCGGCGGTCACGCCAAAATACGTCCATGGCTTTTCGGCCGACCGGGAACTGCCGATCATCTGGCGAATTGCGCTTGGTAGTCTGCGCAACAAGCTGCTGATCCTGTTGCCGGGCCTTCTGGCACTGGATGCCTTCCTGCCGCAGGCGATCATCCCCTTGCTGATGCTGGGCGGGGCCTACCTGTGCTTCGAGGGTGCCGAGAAACTGGTTCATGCGCTTGCCCCCCATGCCGACGAGGCAGTGGAGGCCGACTTCGATACGAAGGATCCGGTGCATCTGGAAGAGGACAAGGTGGCCGGCGCAATCAAGACCGATTTCATCCTGTCGGCCGAGATCATGACCATCGCACTGGCTGCCATCGAGGCGCCAAACCTCTGGCTTCAGGCCGCCACGCTGGCGGTGGTGGGCACGCTGATCACGGTCGCGGTCTATGGCGCCGTGGCGCTGATCGTGAAGATGGATGACGTGGGCCTGCACCTGGCTGCCACGGGCCGGACCGGGGCGGGCAGGGCGCTGGGCCGGGGGCTGGTGCTTGGCATGCCGAAGTTGATGGCGCTGCTTTCTGCGGTGGGAACTGCGGCGATGCTGTGGGTCGGGGGTAATATCGTGATCCACGGGCTTGAGGTCACGCATTTCTGGCCTTGGCCCTATCAGACCATTCACCACATCGCCGAGGTCGCCGCCCATGCCGTGCCCGCCGCGCCGGGCGTGGTGGGCTGGCTGACCACCGCCGCGCTGGACGGGGTGTTCGGTCTGGTCCTTGGTGTGCTGCTGATTCCGGTGGCAACGCGGGTGATCGGGCCGATCTGGGCCACGATCACCGTGGGCAAGGCCGGCACGGACTGATCGGTGCGACCTCACCGGGGCGTAGAAGGCAAACCCAGGAATTTTCACCGAGAAATTCCTGGGCTTCCTGGATCAGAGCAGCGTCTTGACCTTCGCTACCGTTGCCTCGGCGGTGATGCCGAACTCGGCGTAAAGCCGCTCCATCGGGGCCGAGGCGCCAAAGGTGGACATGCCGACGAAACCGGCCTTCGCCTCGCGTCCGCGTTCGCCCAGAAGCCAGCGGTCCCAACCCTGCCGGACTCCCGCCTCGACGGCCACGCGGACCGGGCCGGGCGGCAGGATCTTGCGGCGATACGCCTCGTCCTGTTCGGCAAAAAGCTCCATCGAGGGCATCGAGACGACGCGGGTGCCGATGCCTTCTGCCTCGAGCGCCGCACGCGCCTTCAGGGCGATCTCCACCTCCGAACCGGTGGCAATCAGGATCGCCTGGCGTTTGCCTGTGGCCTCGGCCAGCACATAGGCGCCTTTCGAGACCATGTTGGCGTTGGTGTGGGTCTTGCGCACCGCGGGCAGGTTCTGGCGGCTCAGCGCCAGGACCGTGGGCCGGGTCTTCTGGGTCAGCGCGATCTCCCAAGCCTCGGCCACCTCGACCAGATCGGCGGGGCGAATCACCAGCGTGTTGGGCGTCGCCCGGCTGATCGCCAGATGTTCGACCGGCTGGTGGGTCGGCCCGTCCTCGCCCAGACCGATCGAATCATGCGTCATGACATAGACGACCGGAATCCCCATCAGCGCCGAAAGCCGCATCGAAGGCCGGGCATAGTCGGTAAAGCACATGAAGGTGCCGCCATAGGGGCGCACGCCGCCATGCAGCGCCATGCCGTTCATCGCGGCGGCCATGCCGTGTTCGCGGATACCGTAATAGACGTAGCGGCCCTTGCGGTCCTCGGGGGTAAAGACGCCCAGGTCCGGCGTCTTGGTGTTGTTCGACCCCGTCAGGTCGGCCGAGCCGCCGATGGTCTCGGTCATGACCGGATTCACCGCCGTCAGCACCTTTTCCGAGGCCGCGCGGGTGGCCAGTTTCGGCGCATCGGCCACCGCCTGCTTCTTCACCGCCCGGATCGCCGCGCCCAGTTTCGTCGGGGCATCGCCGGCGAAGATGCGGGCGAATTCGGCCTGTTTCGCGGGCGAAAGCGCGGCCAGCCGCGCCTCCCAGTCCGCGCGGGCCTTCGCGCCGCGCGCGCCCAGGCCTTCCCACCACTGCTTGATGTCGGCCGGCACCTCGAAAGGTCCGCCCGGCCAGCCATAGGCGTCCTTGGCCGCCTGCAACTGCGCCTTGTCGGTCAGCGCGCCGTGGCCCTTCGAGGTGTCCTGCGCCGCATGGCCAAGAGCAATATGCGTCCTGCAGGCGACCATCGCGGGGCGAGCGCTGGCCTTGGCTGCCGTCAGCGCCCGGTCGATGTCCACCGGATCATGACCGTCACACTCGAACACGTCCCAGCCCGAGGCGGTGAACCGCGCCTTCTGGTCGGTGATGTCGGCGATCGACACCTTGCCGTCGATGGTGATGCCGTTGTTGTCCCAAAGAACGATCAGGCGGCTCAGTTGCTGCTTGCCCGCAAGGCCGATAGCCTCCTGGCTTACGCCTTCCATCAGGCAGCCGTCGCCGGCGATGACCCAGGTGTAATGGTCCTGGATCTTCGCACCCCAGCGGGCGCGCAGGTGTTCCTCGGCAATCGCAAAGCCCACGGCGTTCGAGATGCCCTGACCCAGCGGGCCGGTTGTTGTCTCTACCCCCGCAGCATGGCCGTATTCCGGGTGTCCCGCCGTGATCGCGCCCCACTGGCGGAAGGCCTTGATCTGATCCAGCGTCATGTCCTCGTAGCCGGTCAGGTACAGGATCGCGTAAAGCAGCATCGAGCCGTGCCCGGCCGACAGGATGAAGCGGTCGCGGTCCGGCCAGCGCGGGGCCTTCGGGTCGAACTTCAGGTGCTTCTCGAACAGCACGGTGGCCACATCGGCCATGCCCATCGGCATGCCCGAGTGGCCCGAATTCGCGGCGGCCACGGCGTCAAGCGCAAGCGCGCGGATCGCGGTGGCGCGCATCCAGTGGTCGGGATGGGTCTGGCGCAGGGTCTGAATGTCCAAGGCGGCGTTCCTTCGGCAAGGGCTGGGCTTGACCTGCGTCCTATCCAGCACGACCGGCAAGATCAAGCTTGGACCCCAAGGCCTTGGGAAGAAAGGCCGGTCGCCTTTCCCGGCTTTCACGTTAAGATCGGTCTTGACCCGCCGCGCCCGATTCGGACATTGGCGGTCAGCGGCCCGGAGCCGGGTCGTGCGCAAGCTGCAAGGGGTAGGGAATGCAGGACATCGCGGAACTGGAACAGCGGATCACCGCTGCGCTGGAACGGATCGGCAAGGGGCTTGACCGGATCCGCGCCGCCCCGCGCGCGCCGGCACCCGCACCAGCCCCTGCCGCAGCCGCCGGTGGCGACGCCGCCCTGCGTGCCCAGCTGGAGGAGGAGAAGGCGCTGAACGCCCAGTTGCAGGAACGTCTGCGCAACCTGAGAGAACGTGAGTCGAAGTCCGACCTGCAGGCCAGGATCGACCGGTTGACCCAGCAGCTGGACGTCCAGGGGCTGGAGTTGCAGCGTCTTCGCCGCACAGCCGCCAATCTGCGCGAGCAGCTTGCGGCCCTGACCGCAGCCCAGGCGGCCGGCGTGACTGAACCTCAGCTGATCAACAAGGCCATGGCGGCAGAGCTGGATGCCCTGCGTGCGCTGCGCCTCAGCGAAATGGCGGAAATGGACGAGATCCTGGCCGCGCTTGAACCGCATCTGATGGAGGCTGGAAATGCCCGAACTTGAGGTGATGATCGGTGGCAAGGGCTTTCAGGTCGCCTGCCAGGCCGGAGAAGAACATTTCCTGCGGTCGGCCGCGGCCATGCTGGACGCCGAGGCTCAGCCGCTGATCGCCCAACTTGGGCGGTTGCCCGAGGCCAAGATGCTGCTGATGGCGGGCCTGATGCTTGCCGACAAGACCGCCGCGGTCGAGGATGAATTGCGTTTGTTGCGCGCCAGGGTGGCCGAACTTGAAGCAAGGCCTGTGGCAACCCGCGACGTGCCCGTGGTGCCGCAGCAGGTGACCGAGACCCTGGCCGAAATCGCCGCGCGGGCCGAGGCGATGGCGGCAAAGGTGGAAGAGCAGGTGCGGGCATGATCCGGCTGTCCCTGATCGCGGCGCTGCTGCCGAGCGCCGTTGCCGCTGCACCGGAGTTCCAGGCAGTCACCTATTTCTGCGACCGCGGGGTGCAGGTACCGGCGACCTATGTCAACATGCCGGAAGGCAGCCTTGTGGTGCTGATGGTCGATGGCCGGCAGATCACACTTGTGGGCGAAGAGGCCGCCTCGGGCGCACGCTACGGATGGCCCTCGGACGGCTCGACCTATGTGTGGTGGACCAAGGGACAGGAAGCCACGCTCTACTGGAAGACGCCCGAGGGCGAGACGCCGATCCTGACCTGCCTGTCCTGAAAGGCGTTTGCAGGGCGGACAAGCTGGCCCGCCCTGCCACGAAGTCATGCGTTGGCTTCGCGGATCTTGTCCGCGGCAGCCTTGTCGAAGGCGATGCCCTTCGATTCCAGAAGCTGGTCAAGTTCGCCCGAAAGGGTCATCTCGGTCACGATGTCGCAACCGCCGACGAATTCGCCCTTCACATAAAGCTGCGGGATCGTTGGCCAGTCGCTGAAGTCCTTGATCCCCTGACGGATTTCGGGGTCGGCCAGCACGTTCACGTCCCGATATTCCACCGACATGTAGTTCAGCACACCCGCCACACGCGACGAAAATCCGCACTGTGGCATCAACTTGGTGCCTTTCATGAACAGCACCACATCGTTGTTCTCGATCAGATCCCTGATCGTCGCTTCCGCGCTCATCGCCCGTTCTCCCGTTCGTCTTCGATGGCGGCATGGTGCCGCCCTGCATCGCGCTGGGCCAAATAGGATGCCATGCGCCGTTCCATTTCCGCAGCTTCGGCCCGCCGCCGTTCGAATTCTTCGTCGCGGGCGGGTGGACCCGCCCGCCGCTTAGACCGGGCCCGGGCCATGGTCACGATGCCGACCAGTGTCATCGCTACCGGGACAAGCCCGCCAAGACCAGAACCCGCGGCCATGTCAGTCAGGCGCCTTGGTGGTCAGCGCCAGCGCATGAAGCTCGCCGTTGGCACCATCCATCTTGCCCTTCAGCGCCGCATAGACCGCGCGCTGCTGCTGAACCCGGTTCATTCCCCGGAAGCTTTCGTCGATCACCTCGGCCGCGAAATGCGCGCCGTCATCGCCCTGGACGCTGATCCTGGCATTCGGAAAGGCTTCCCGGATCAGGGCTTCGATGTCGCGGGCTTCAATGGGCATCGCAGACGCCTCCTTTCTGTCTGGCTTCAACCTAGGCCCGCGCTGAAGTCGCTTCAAGGGCCTGCCACTCGCTGCGCAGCATTCCCATCAGGATCAGGTCCACCGCCCGGCCGAGGGCAGGGCGGAACCAGTGCGCGCGAAGCCGCCCCTCCTGACGGAAACCGGCACGCGTATAGACCTTGATTGCGCGTGCGTTCTCGGCGCTGGCGTCCAGCCATAGCCGTTCCGCGCCGAGGTCGCGGAAGGCATGGTCCACCAGCGCGCGAAAGAAGGCGTCGCCATGCCCGCCGCCCGCGCGGTCGAGCGCGATGCGGAACAGTTCGACCACCGGCTGATCGGCGCTGCGGAAGATCGCAAAGCCGCGCGCCACGCCTTCCCAGATCAGCACCCTTACCGAGGGATCGTCGATCCAGGCCCGCAGCTGCGCCTCGTCCGCATCGCCGATGAAGGGCGCATAGTCGGGCCGCGTTGTCAGGCTGCGGATGAAGCCGATGTCCGCCGCTGTTGCCGGGCGCAGCATCAGATCCCCAGGGAAGTGGCAAAGGCCGTGCGATAAAGCTTCGACAGTTCGGTAAGTGGGGCGGAATCGCTGCCGAATGCGACGGTCGCGCCGCCGAAGCGTCCGACCACGGATAGCGGAACACCCGCTACCGCTGCCGCAGCGGCCAGCGCCTCGGCTTCGCCTGGTGCCGCTGCCAGCAGATAGCGTGCCTGATCCTCGCCGAACAGGGCAGGGGTGCCCGACACCTCCAGCGTCACGCCAAGGCCCGCGCCTTCGGCCATTTCAAAGGCAGCCAGCGCCAGCCCCCCATCCGACAGGTCGGTGCAGGCGCGGATGTGCCTGCGGTTGGCCCGTACGAATTCGCCGTGGCGCAGTTCGGTTGCAAGATCGACCGGTGGCGCATCGCCTGCTTCGATCCCGAAGGCCTCGGCCAGAAGGGCCGACTGGCCGAGATGGCCTTTGGTTTCGCCCACCAGGATCGCAAGGTCGCCCTCTGCGGGCTTGCCGGCGATCAGTTCGTCAAGGTTGCGCAAAAGACCCACCGCACCGATGGTGGGCGTGGGCAGGATCGGCTGGCCGTCGGTCTCGTTGTAAAGGCTGACGTTGCCGGACACGATCGGCATGTCCAGCGCCCTGCAGGCCTCGCCGATGCCCTGCAGGGCGCCAACGAACTGGCCCATGATCTCGGGCTTTTCGGGGTTGCCGAAGTTCAGGTTGTCGGTGGTGGCCAGCGGCTTCGCCCCAACGGCGCAGAGGTTGCGGAAGGCCTCGGCCACTGCCTGCCTGCCACCCTCGACCGGGTTCGCCTTGACGTAACGCGGGGTCACGTCGCTGGTGAAGGCAAGGGCCTTGCCCGTCCCGTGCACCCGCACGACGCCCGCAGGCAGGCCAGGCGTGACCAGCGTATCCGCGCCCACCTGGCTGTCATACTGTTCCCAGACCCATGCCTTGTGCGCGTAGGAGGCAGAGCCGATCAGCGCCTTCAGCCCGGCGATCGCCCCAATTTCCGGAACTTCCTTCAGCGGCGCGGGGGCGGGGGTGGGCACCCAAGGCCGGTCGTATTCCGGCGCGCTGGACGACAGCTTCGACAGCGGAATGTCGGCCTTTACCTCGTTGCCATGCAGGATCAGGAAGCGGTCCTCGGGGATGGTCTCGCCCACGATGGCAAAGTCGAGATCCCACTTCTCGAAGATGGCCCGCGCCTCGGCCTCCTTCTCGGGTTTGAGCACCATGAGCATCCGCTCCTGGCTTTCGGACAGCATCATCTCGTAGGCGCTCATTCCCGTTTCGCGCTGCGGCACGTCGTTCAGTTGCAGCTTGATGCCTAGCCCGCCCTTGTCACCCATTTCCACCGCCGAGCAGGTCAGCCCCGCCGCGCCCATGTCCTGGATGGAAATGACCGCGCCCGACGCCATCAGCTCCAGGCACGCCTCCAGAAGGCACTTCTCGGTGAAAGGGTCGCCGACCTGCACGGTGGGGCGTTTTTCCTCGATCGTGTCGTCGAACTCGGCACTGGCCATCGTGGCTCCGCCCACCCCGTCGCGCCCCGTCTTGGCGCCCAGATAGACGACTGGCATACCCACGCCCGAGGCGGCCGAATAGAAGATCTTGTCCGCATCCGCGAGGCCCGCGGCAAAGGCATTGACCAGACAGTTGCCGTTGTAGCTGCGATGGAAACGCACTTCGCCGCCCACGGTCGGCACGCCGAAGGCATTGCCGTAGCTGCCGATGCCTTCCACGACACCCTTGACCAGATGCGCGGTCTTGGGGTGGCTTGGCAGGCCGAAGGACAGCGCGTTCATCGCCGCGATGGGCCGCGCGCCCATGGTGAAGACGTCACGCAGGATGCCGCCCACACCGGTCGCTGCGCCTTGATGCGGCTCGATGTAGGAGGGGTGGTTGTGGCTCTCCATCTTGAAGATGACGGCCTGCCCGTCGCCGATATCCACCACGCCCGCGTTTTCCCCCGGACCGCAGATCACCTGCGGGCCGGTGGTGGGCAGCTTCTTCAGGTGGATCTTCGAAGACTTGTAGGAACAATGCTCGTTCCACATTGCCGAAAAGATGCCCAGCTCGGTGAAGGTCGGCTCGCGGCCCATGATTTCCAGCAGGCGTTCCCATTCGTCGGGCTTGATCCCGTGGGCAGCGACGAGTTCGGGCGTGATGGCGGGTTCTTGCATGGCATCCCCTCTGGCGGCTTGGCCCGCCTCATAAGGGAAAGGCCGAGGAAGGGCAAACCGCCGCAGCCCGTCCGGGTCGAAAATTCTTTGCCCGGGATGCCATGGGCTGCGGCTGCGGCCGCACGGGCACGAGACCGGGCCGGGGGACATGAGCCAGGAGGCATCATCCGGGCCGCCGCGACCCGGCCCCGGCATGGCGACGTTCGAAAAAAAAAGGCCGAGCTTCCGCTCGGCCAAGTCCAACAGGGAGGTACGAAGGAACGCGAGCCAGGCTCAGCGTCGCTTCGAGCGTTCAGATAGTGCCCTGTGCTTGCGCAAACAAGTCTGGATTGCCCGACGTTTAAGCATTGCCGATATGCAAATGCTGCATGGCGGCATCCCACCCTTGCGTTCAGGCCGCGGCCTCCTCCTGCTGACGGCGGCGGAAGGACATGATCTCGTCGGTCACGAAGTCGCGGAAGGCGGCCACGCGCTTGGAATGGCGCAACTCTTCGGGATAGGCCAGGAACACTGGCACCTCGGCGCTCTGGACATCCGGCAAGACCCTGACGAGGTTGGGAAAATCCTCGGTCAGATAGTCGGGCAGGACGCCCACGCCCAGATGGTTCAGCACCGCCTGCAAGACTCCGAAATAGTTGTTCACCGTCAGGGTCGAGGGGATGTCATGCGTCATGAGTTCCGCCACCAGAAGCGCACCTGCCGCGACCTGCGGCGTGCCGGCGTGCTGGCTGATCAGCCGGTGGGCGCTGAGATCGTCCATCGTCTCGGGCGTGCCGTGGGCGGCCAGGTATTCGGGCGTCGCGAATAGCTGCATCCTGATGTTCATCAGCCGCTTGCGGATCAGGTCGGCCTGGCTGGGCTCTTTCATGCGGATTGCGACGTCCGCCTCGCGCATCGGCAAGTCCAGAACGCGCTCTTCCAGCATCAGGTCGATCTTCAGCGCCGGGTATTTCTCGTACAGCCGGGCGAGGCGCGGGGCCAGCCACAGTGTGCCGAAGCCCGTGGTGGTGGTCACGCGCAATTCGCCGAAGACTTCATCCTCGCTGTCGCGGATGCGTGCGGCCGTGGCATCCAGCCGCTTGACCATCTGGGTCGTGGCGTCGAACAGCAGTTCGCCCTGTTCCGTCAGGATCAGCCCGCGCGCATGGCGGTGGAACAGCGTGACCGACAGGCTTTCCTCCAGCGCGCGGATCTGCCGGCTGACGGCGGACTGCGACAAGTGCAGCACCTCGCCGGCATGGGTCAGGCTGCCCTTTTCCGCGACGGCGTGAAAGATTCTCAGCTTGTCCCAGTCCATGAAGCACCTCGCGAAATCAGCCGTGACCCTAACACGACCGCCCCTAGATAGGGAAATGCGAATGCAAGTGAATGGGGCTTTACCGCATCTTGCGCCAGCGCTTGCCCCTTTCACGCCACCGACACCCGCCGTATGATGAAATGAAGGCAAGACGCGCAGAACGCGACGGCCGAGGAAAGGGGCAGGCATGGCGGTAGGTATCTTCGATTCGGGCCTCGGCGGCTTGACCGTTCTTGAGGCGGTGACAAAACGGTTGCCGGATGTTCCCTTTGTCTATTTTGGCGACAATGCCCACGCGCCCTATGGTGTGCGCACGGCGGATGACATCTTTCATCTGACCTGCGCCGCAGTGGAACGGCTGTGGGCCGAGGGTTGCGATCTGGTGATCCTGGCCTGCAATACCGCCAGCGCGGCCGCGCTGAAGCGGATGCAGGAAACCTGGTTGCCGCCCCACAAGCGTGTTCTGGGCGTCTTCGTGCCGCTGATCGAGGCGCTGACCGAACGGCAATGGGGCGACAACTCGCCCCCGCGCGAGGTTGCGGTGAAGCATGTCGCCCTTTTTGCCACCCCTGCCACCGTTGCAAGCCGTGCCTTCCAGCGCGAGCTGGCCTTCCGCGCCATCGGAGTGGATGTCGAGGCCCAGCCCTGCGGCGGCGTTGTGGATGCCATCGAGCAGGGCGACGAGATTCTGGCCGAGGCCTTGGTGCGCAGCCATGTCGAGGCACTGAAGCGCCGCATGCCGCATCCCGAGGCGGCGATCCTGGGCTGTACGCATTACCCCCTGATGGAAAAGGCTTTTCAGGAGGCGCTGGGCGAGGAGGTCAAGGTCTATTCCCAGGCAAACCTGGTGGCCGAGGCCCTGGCCGACTATCTGCAGCGCCGGCCAGAGTTTCTTGGGCCAGGCACCGAGGCGAAGTTCCTGACCACGGGCGATCCTGCAAGTGTTTCGAACAAGGCCACCCAGTTCCTGCGCCGGAAGATCACTTTCGAGGCAGCCTGAACCCCGCAAACTCAAGCAGGGCGGGCATTGCTGCCCGCCCTGCACATGGTTCAGCCGTGGTCCGGGCTTGTAGCCTCAGTCCTTGGCGCGTTCGACGTAGGAATCGTCGTCGGTGTTGATCACGATACGGGTGCCGGGCCCGATGTGCGGCGGCACCATCACGCGCAGCCCGTTCGAGGTGATTGCGGGCTTGTAGCTCGAGGAGGCGGTCTGCCCCTTCACCACCGGCTCGGTCTCGACGATTTCCACCGTGATCTTCTGGGGCACCTCGATCGCGATCGGCACGCCCTCGAAGGTCTTGAGATAGCAGCGCATGCCTTCCTGAAGGTAGGGCTTGTTGCCGCCCATCACGTCCTCGGTCACGACGACCTGTTCGTAGGTGTTCGGCTCCATGAAATGGAAGCCTTCGCTGTCTTCATAGAGAAAGTCGTATTCGCGTTCGTCGACGGTGGCCTTTTCCACCATCTCGGTCGTCCGCCAGCGTTCGGAGACCTTAACCCCATCGGAAATCCGGCGCATGTCCACGCTGGTCGTGGGCGTGCCCTTGCCGGGGTGGAAGTTCGAGGCGGTAAGAACAACGTAGAGCTTGCCGTCCATCTCGACGACATTGCCCTTGCGAAGGCTTGAGGCGATGACTTTCAAAGGTCTGGTCCTTGCTATATCCCGGGGCCCGGTCCCACGGACCGGCATCTGCACGCGCCCCTAACCGATCCCGACCGGAATTTCCAGATGAATCCCTCGTCCCAATGGTGGAACCCAGCCGTTCATGCCGACCGCCGCCCCGTGCTGATGGCGCGCAACCGTATCCAGGCCGCAATCCGGCGCTACCTGGCGAAGGAGGCTTTCGTGGAGGTCGATCCGGCGGCGCTTGCGGTCAGCCCTGGCAACGAGGCGCATCTTCACGGCTTTGCCACCGAAGCCATCGGCAATGACGGGCAGCGTCGCCGGATGTATCTGCACACATCGCCCGAGTTCGCGATGAAGAAGCTGCTGGCCGCCGGCGAGACACGCATTCACGCCTTTTCGCATGTCTGGCGCAACCGCGAGCGCGGGCCGCTGCATTCCCCCGAGTTCACCATGCTGGAGTGGTATCGGGCGGGCGAGGGGTATGAGGCGCTGATGAACGATACGCTTGTGTTCCTGCGCCTTGCCGCCGACGAGGCGGGGGTAAAGCTGCTGCGCTTCCGCGACCTTGCCTGCGACCCCTTCGCCGAAGCCGAGCGGCTGACGGTGGCCGACGCCTTCGGCAGGCATGCCGGGGTGGATCTGATGGCTTCGATCCGTCCTGACGGAACCACCGATGCCGCACGCCTGGGGGCAGAGCTGGACCGGATCGGTTTGCGCCGGGCGGCCGATGATACCTGGTCGGACATGTTCAGCCGGGTGCTTTCAGCGAAGGTCGAGCCGCATCTGGGGCAGGGCAGGGTGACGATCCTTGACCATTATCCCGCAGCAGAGGCCGCCCTGGCGCGAAAGGTGCCCGGAGATGCAAGGGTTTCCGAACGGTTCGAGGTATATGCCTGCGGGGTGGAACTGGCGAACGGCTTCGGCGAACTGACCGACCCCGAGGAACAGCGCCGGCGGTTCGAGGCCGAGATGGCCGAGAAGGCGCGCGTCTATGGCGAAAGCTACCCGCTGGACGAGGATTTCCTCGCGGCGCTTGCGCTCATGCCACCCGCTGCCGGCATCGCGCTGGGTTTCGATCGCCTTGTGATGCTGGCGACGGCTGCGCCGCGGATCGACGATGTGATGTGGACCCCGGTGCCCTGACCTCATCGCGGTTTGAAAGGGCTGACGAATTGAGCGGCTGGCGCCGCAAGGCAGTGTCTCGCCTCTGGCCTTCGGCCAACTGGCTCGCGTGCCGGGGCTTTCCCCCCCCCGGACCCCCGGAGGATATTTCCGCAGAGAGGAAGGACAACCGGCAGACTTGCATTGTCACGGCCAACCGCGCAAAGAGGGCGCGGTTTTGACAGGAGCCGCGCAATGACCCATCGCATCGCCATTCTTGGGGCTTCAGGCTACACGGGAGCCGAGCTTGTCCGCCTGATCGCGACGCATCCGGGAATGCGCATCGTGGCCCTGTCGGCCGACCGCAAGGCAGGGATGACGATGGCCGAGGTCTTTCCCTTCCTGCGACATCTGGACCTGCCGCGGCTGGCGAAGATCGACGAGATAGATTTTTCCAATGTAGACATGTGCTTCTGTGCACTTCCTCATGCCACGACGCAAGAGGTTGTGGCCCGCCTGCCGCACGATCTGCGGATCGTGGACCTGTCGGCCGACTTCCGGTTGCGCGATCCGGCGGAATACCAGAAATGGTATGGCCAACCCCATGCCGCGGTGGAAATCCAGAAGGAAGCGGTCTATGGCCTGACCGAGTTCTACCGGGCCGAGATCCGCCGGGCTCGGCTGGTGGCGGGCACGGGCTGCAACGCAGCGACCGGCCAATACGCCCTGCGCCCGCTGATCGCGGCGGGGGTGATCGACTTGGACGACATCCTGATCGACCTGAAGGCCGGCGTGTCCGGCGCGGGGCGCAGCCTGAAGGAAAACCTGCTTCACGCGGAATTGTCCGGCGGCACCCATGCCTATTCCGCGGGCGGCAAGCACCGGCATCTGGGAGAGTTCGATCAGGAGTTCTCGAAAATCGCCGGCCGGCCGGTGCGGGTGCAGTTCACGCCCCACCTTCTTCCGATGAACCGGGGAATCCTGGCGACGGTCTATGTCAAGGGCGATGCGACGATCGTTCACGAGGTTTTGGAAAAGGCTTACGAAAATGAGCCGTTCCTCAAGGTCTTGCCCTTCGGGGCGCTGCCATCGACGCGCGACATCGCAGGGTCGAACTTCTGCCATCTGGGGGTTGTGGGCGACCGGATTCCCGGCCGGGCTGTGGTGGTTGCGGTTCTGGACAACCTGACCAAGGGATCCTCGGGACAGGCGATCCAGAACGCCAATCTCATGCTGGGCCTGCCCGAGACCGAGGGTCTGATGCTGGCGCCGGTCTTCCCCTGAGCCCCGCCTATGGCACCGTGTCGCTGCCTGGGGGCTTGACTGGACGGGTGCCATGCCCAAGTTGGAGGCGCTGGCCCGGCATCGGGCGGGGAGAGAGGCATGACCGAAAAGCAGGCGTTCCGGGGCCTGAAGGGGCTGAAGAAGCAACGGCGCATCCAGATCGTCGCCCTGGCCGCGGTGGCGCTGATCGGCGCGACGGGGCTGGTCGGTTACGCCATGCGCGACGGGATCAACTTCTTCCGTTCGCCCAGCCAGGTCATGGAGAATCCGCCCGGCCCCGGCG
Organism: Tabrizicola caldifontis; assembly: GCF_004762095.1. Taxonomy (GTDB): domain Bacteria; phylum Pseudomonadota; class Alphaproteobacteria; order Rhodobacterales; family Rhodobacteraceae; genus Tabrizicola; species Tabrizicola caldifontis. The sequence continues at coordinate 139,483 of NZ_SIJH01000004.1, read as the reverse complement.
AGACGTTCCGCATCGGTGGTCTGGTGGTCGAAGGCTCGATCGTCCGGGGGGAGGGGACAGAGATCGCCTTCGCCGTCACAGACACAAATGCCACCGTTCCGGTGCGCTATACCGGCATCCTGCCCGACCTGTTCCGCGAGGGCGAAGGCGTGGTTGCCCTGGGTCGGCTGGAGGGCGGCACCTTCGTTGCGACCGAAGTCCTGGCCAAGCATGACGAGACCTACATGCCGAAGGAAGTGGTCGACGCGCTGAAGGAGCAGGGGGTTTACGTCGATCCGAAGGCCCAGCCCGACAGCTGAGCGCGCGCTGCATCAGGGGGGCGTTAATGCCGCCTTGTCAGGCTATCCCTGTCTGAAATGGGGGTCAGCATGCCGGATGTCCGACGGATTGCCGAAGAGATCGTCGCCCGCGAGGGCGGTTTCGTGAACGACCCGGACGATCCGGGCGGGGCCACGAACCACGGGGTCACCATCGGCACGCTGAGGCGGCTGGGGATCGACGTGAACCGCGACAGGCGGATCGATGTGGCCGATGTGAAGGCCTTGACCCGCGCCCAGGCGGTGGAGATCTATCTGGAACATTACTATCGCCGTCCCGGCATCGCAGCCCTGCCCGAGCCGATCCAGGCCAGTGTCTTCGACATGTATGTGAATGGCGGGGCCAATGCGGTGAGAATACTGCAGCGGCTGCTGACCGAGATGGGCTTTCCCTGCGAGCCGGACGGGGTGATCGGGCCGAAGACGATTCGCGCGGCGCAGCTGGCCCATGAGGCGGCGCCTGCGCATCTGGCCGATGCCTACGGAATCGCGCGTCGGAACTATTACTACGCGCTGGCCGACAGCCGCCCCGCCAGCCGCAAGTTTGCCAGGCGCAAGGACGGCGGAAAGGGCGGCTGGATCCTGCGTGCAGAGGAATTCATCTCTCCGAAATACCATCTGACCGAGGCGCAGCACCGGGCGCGGGTGGCGCGATGGGTATGATCGGCAGGCTGATTGGTTCCCCCGGCACGGTCACGGCGCTGGGCGAGGCTGCGAAGGGCGTGGCCGAGGTCTTCGTGCCCAGCGCCACGAAGCGCATGGAATATTCGGCAGAGGCGCAGATGGCCGCCTTGCGCCAGTTGGGCGAGGAGTATCAGCATCCCGCCCTGTCCCGGTTCGACCGGATGGTGAACGGGCTGAACCGGCTGCCGCGGCCGTTTCTTGCCTTCGGCACAATCGGGTTGTTCGTCTACGCCATGGTGGACCCGAGGGCCTTCGCTGACCGGATGGCGGGGCTGAATGCGGTGCCCGAGCCGCTGTGGTGGCTGCTGGGCGCGATCGTCGCCTTCTATTTCGGCGCGCGCGAGACGCATTACTTCCGCAATCACGCCGTGACGTCCGCGTCCGCAGCGCCACAGGCGGCGGCCGAAGAGAATGCGGCGCTGGAGGATTGGCGGCGGTCGTGAGCCATCCTTGACCACGGGCCGGGCCTCTGGCATGGCCTGTTCGGGGAAAGGATGTGATCAAATGAACCTGTTCGCCGATATCCGTGAGCTAGTGGTCGCCGAGTTGCAGGCGCTGATGGCCGAGGGCGTGCTGCCCCAAGGCCTCGACCTGTCGAATGTCGCGGTCGAGCCGCCGCGCGATGCGGGGCATGGCGAGATGGCGACGAACGCGGCGATGGTGCTGGCGAAACCGGCCGGCATGCAACCCCGCGCGATTGCCGAGGCACTGGCCGTGCGGCTGATGGAGGATCCGCGCGTGGCGGGCGCGGATGTGGCGGGCCCGGGGTTCCTGAACCTGCGGCTTGAGCCGGCCGCATGGCAGGCCCTGGTGCGCGACATCCTGACCGAAGGCACCGATTTCGGCCGCTCGACCATCGGACAGGGCCGCAAGGTGAACGTGGAGTTCGTAAGCGCCAACCCGACCGGGCCTATGCATGTGGCCCATGCGCGGGGCGCGGTGGTGGGCGATGCGCTTTCTTCGCTGCTTGCCTTTGCAGGCTGGCAGGTCACGCGCGAATATTACATAAACGATGGTGGCGGCCAGGTCGATGTGCTGGCACGCTCTGCCTATGAACGCTATCGCGAGGCGCATGGCCTGTCGCCCGAGATCGCCGAGGGGCTTTATCCCGGCGATTATCTGATCCCGGTGGGTCAGGCGCTGAAGGAAAAATACGGCGACAGCCTTCTGGAACAGCCCGAAAGCGTGTGGCTGGCCGATGTGCGCACCTTCGCCACCGACATGATGATGGCAATGATCCGCGATGACCTGGCGGCGCTGGGCGTCACGATGGATGTCTATTCCAGCGAGAAGGCGCTTTACGGCACAGGCCAGATCGAGGCCGCGATCGAGGCGCTGCGCGCCAAGGGGCTGATCTACGAAGGTATCCTTGAGCCGCCCAAAGGCAAGGCGCCCGAGGACTGGGAGCCGCGCGTGCAGACGCTGTTCCGTTCCACCGCCTTCGGCGACGATGTCGACCGCCCGGTGAAGAAGTCGGATGGCAGCTGGACCTACTTCGCCCCCGACATCGCCTATCACTTCAACAAGGTGCAGCGCGGCTTCGACGAACTGATCAACATTTTCGGCGCCGACCATTCCGGCTATGTCAAGCGGCTGAAGGCGGTCGTCTCGGCCCTGTCCGAGAACCGGGTCAACCTCGACATCAAGCTGATCCAGCTCGTCAAGCTTCTGAAGGGCGGCGAGATCGTCAAGATGTCCAAGCGCGCGGGCACCTTCGTCACGCTGCGCGATCTGATCGACGAGGTCGGGCCTGACGTGGTGCGCTTCGTCATGCTGACGCGCAAGAACGACGTCGCACTGGATTTCGATTTCGACAAGGTGACCGAACAGTCGAAAGACAACCCGGTCTTCTACGTCCAGTATGCCAATGCCCGGGTGAACAGTATTCTGCGCAAGGCGCGCGAGGCGGGACTGGATGTGTCGGATGCGGCGCTGTCGCTGGCGCATCTTGCCCATCTCGGGCATCCGGCCGAGCTTGAGGTGATCCGCAAGCTGGGTGAATGGCCAAGGCTGGTGGAGATTGCCGCCAAGGGGCACGAGCCCCACCGGGTGGCCTTCTACCTTTACGAACTGGCCTCCGACTTCCACGGTCTGTGGAACAAGGGCAACGACGATGACAGCCTGCGCTTCATCCAGGAGGACGTGGCCGTGTCGCAGGCGAAAATCGCCCTTGCAAGGGCCGTGGGCGTTGTCATTTGCGCCGGTCTTGGTATCCTTGGTGTTACACCGGTTGAGGAAATGCGCTGAAACAATTGCGCCCCGCCGGCTATGAGGCGTGTATGCAGGGGCGGACGAACCGTCCCGCAGGCAGGGGCAGCACATGGCGGACGCGGACTACGACGGCTACGGCAGCTATGACGGCGGGCACGGGGGGGCGCCGGTCGTGGCCCGGCGGTATGTCAATCTCGCAGGGGCGCTGGTCTCTCTCGGCCTTGTGGTGGGCCTTTCCATCTGGGGCTACAAGCTGGCCGTGCGCGATGTGCGTGGTGTGCCTGTCATCAAGGCGATGGAAGGGCCGCTTCGGGTGGCGCCCGAGGATCCGGGCGGCGAGATCGCCAATCATCGTGGCCTTGCCGTGAACGAGGTGGCCGCCTCTGGCGTGGCGGCAGAGGTGCCCGATCGTCTGGTTCTGGCCCCCCGCCCACAGGAACTTGAACCAGAGGACGAGGCTGGTCTGGCCGGACCCGGCGGTTCGGCCCTGGCCGCAGTGGCTGCGCCCTTGCCTTCGCTGGGCGGGGCAGGGGTCGAGAATCCGGATCTTGCCCTGGCTGCGGCGCCGCCGACGGAAAGCGCCAGTCCTACCGCCATCGCTGTGGATGCCGCGATCGCCGAAGCCCTGGGTCTGGCGCCGGAGACGGTCTCTGCAGGGATTGCCGATCCGGTCGAGGACGACGACAGCATTCTTGCACTGGGCGACCTGGGCCCGGAGTTCGCGCCCGAGTTGCCTGATGATGGCGGAATTGCCGTCTCTCCGCGGCCAAAATCGCGCCCGGGCAGCAGGTCTGCCGCAGCGGCGCCGGCGCCAGCGGTCGCGATGTCAGCCCCTGAAGAGATCGACCCGGCCACCATTCCTGTCGGTACCCGGCTGGTTCAGTTCGGCGCCTTCGACACGATGGACGAGGCGCGGGCCGAATGGGCACGTCTTTCGGGTCAGTTTGGCGAGTTGATGGCTAGCAAGCGGCTGGTGCTGCAACCGGCCGAAAGCGGTGGGCGCACCTTTTATCGCTTGCGCGCCCATGGCTTCGACGACGAGGCAGACGCGCGCCGCTTCTGTTCCGCCTTTGTTGCGCAGAACGCCACCTGCATCCCGGTGCCGCAGCGATGACCATCGGCCGCGGGGCGACGATCTTCGGCTGCGCCGGCCCGGTCCTGTTGCAGGACGAACGCGCCTTTTTCCGCGAGGCAGACCCCTTCGGCTTCATCCTTTTTGCCCGCAACATCGAGTCGCCGGATCAGTTGCGGCGTCTGACCGCCGACCTGCGCGCGGCCGTGGGCCGCGATGCCCCGATCCTTGTGGATCAGGAAGGCGGTCGCGTGCAGCGCCTGCGGGCTCCGCACTGGCGCGAATGGGATCCGCCACTGGACACCGTCGAACGGGCCGGCTCGGTTGCGGTCGCCGCGCGCGCGATGCGGGCGCGGATGCGGGTGATCGGCGCCGAATTGCGCGCGGTCGGCATCGACGCGAACTGTGCGCCGCTAGGCGATGTGGCCCGGCCCGGAACGCATCCTTTTCTTCGCAACCGCTGCTATGGATCGGACCCCGAAACAGTGGCAATCATTGCACGCGCCGTGGCCGAGGGGCTGAAAGAGGCCGGCGTCCTGCCGGTCGTCAAACATCTGCCGGGCCACGGCCTGTCGCATCTGGACACCCATCTTGCCCTGCCGACGGTGGATGCCCCCCTGGACGAGTTGCGCGCCGTCGATTTCGCCCCCTTCCGCGCCCTGAACGATCTGCCGATGGCGATGACCGCGCATCTGGTCTTTGCGGCGGTCGATCCGGGCTTGCCTGCCACACAGTCGCCAACCATGATCCGGCTGATCCGGGACGAGATCGGTTTTCAGGGCCTGTTGATGAGCGACGATCTGAACATGGAGGCGCTGAAAGGCAGCCTTGCCGATCGCACCGCGCGAACGATGGCCGCAGGCGTGGATATCGCGCTGCACTGCAAGGGCGATCTGGCGGAAATGCAGGCTGTGGCCGAGGCGGCTGGGGACATGACGCCCGCAGCAGCCGACCGCGCCCGTGCGGCGCTTGCCGCCCGCACTGCGCCGTTGCCCTTGGACGCAGCCCTTGCGGACCTTGCCGATGGCTGAGCCCGACGACTGGGATCAGCCGGAACGTCTGCCCATCGACGACCGCCTTGCCGCCGAGGCGCTGATCGTCGATGTCGATGGGTTCGAGGGGCCGCTTGACCTGCTGCTGACGCTTTCCCGCACGCAGAAGGTGGACCTGCGCAGGATTTCCGTCCTGAAACTGGCCGAGCAATACCTGGGCTTCGTCGAACGCGCCCGGACGCTGCGGATCGAACTGGCCGCTGATTACCTTGTGATGGCGGCCTGGCTTGCCTTCCTGAAATCACGCCTTCTGCTGCCGCCCGAGCCCGGCGAGGCAGGGCCTTCCGCCGAAGACCTGGCCGCGCATCTGGCCTTCCAGCTGGAGCGCCTGCAGGCCATGCGAGACGCAGCGGCCCGGCTGATGGGGCGTGACCAGTTGGGGCGCGACTTTTTCGCCCGCGGCGTCCCCGAGGAAGTGACGCATCACCGCAAGGTCGTCTACACCGCCACGCTTCTGGACCTGATGCGCGCCTATGCAATGATCCGTACGAAGGACGAGTTCCGTCCCTTCGTGCTGGACCGTGAACATGTCTATACAATGGAGCAGGCGCTGGATCGTCTGCGCGGCCTGATCGGTTACGCCGGGGACTGGGCGAGCCTGACCAGCTTCCTGCCTGAAGGCTGGGACGTGACGCCTATGGCCCGCCGCTCGGCCCTTGCCGCGCATTTCGCCGCCGTTCTGGAGCTGGCCAAGCGCGGTCAGGTCACCCTGCGCCAGGGCGAGACCTTCGCGCCCATCGAACTGCGCCGCCGGGAGGGATGATGGACACCGGGGAAGAACAAAGCCTTTTCGATGCACCGCCTATGGGCGAACAGGAGCGGATGGTAGAGGCGATCCTGTTTGCGACGGCCGAGCCCGTGACCGTGGCCGAACTTCAGGCCCGGATGCCGCATGGCTGCGACCCGGCCGAGGCGCTGGTCAGGCTGCGCAAACGCTATCAGGGGCGGGGCGTCAATCTGGTCAGGGTGGGTGATGCCTGGGCAATGCGCACCGCGCCGGACCTCGGCTTCCTGATGCGCCGCGAGACGGTAGAGACGCGAAAGCTCAGCCGTGCGGCAATCGAGACCCTGGCGATCATCGCCTATCATCAGCCGGTGACGCGGGCCGAGATTGAAGAGATCCGCGGCGTCGCGGTCAGCCGCGGCACCATCGACCAGTTGATGGAACTGGAGTGGATCCGCCTGGGCCGCCGACGCATGACCCCGGGCCGACCGGTGACTTTCGTGGTGACCGAACGGTTCCTGGATCATTTTGGTCTGGAATCGGCCCGCGACCTGCCGGGCCTGAAGGAGTTGCGCGCTGCCGGGCTGCTGGACAGCCGCCCCCTGCCGGGCCAGGCGGCCACAAGCGAGGATGACGATGCCATGACCGGCCAGAGCGAGCTGTTCGAGGACTAGGGTGAAGCAAATGGACCTGAACCGGCTTTTCGGCATGCTGACGCGGATGTTTGTCCGCAGCGCGGTGAACACCGGGGTCGATTTCGCAGCGCGCCGGGGCAAGCCCGACTCAAAGCTCACACCCGAAGAACGCAGGCAGGCCCGGGACGCAAAGGAAACCGCAAGGAAGGCGCAGAAGCTGGCACGGCTGGGCCGGCGATTTTTTCGCTAGGAATGCCACCGGCAAAGACCGTCCGGGGACTTTGCGCCGTCTTGAAAGACCCGCGCTTCCGGCGGCGCGTCAGCCCGGCCGGAACTGCTTTGCCAGTTTCAGCCCTTGCCCCTGATAGTTTGAGGCGATCCCCGCGCCATAAAGTGTTTCCGGCCGCTCTGCCATGCGTTCATAGACCAGCCGGCCCACGACCTGCCCGTGTTCCAGCACGAAGGGTGCCTCGTGGCAGCGCACCTCCAGCACGCCGCGCGACCCTGCGCCACCGGCCGAGGCATGGCCAAAGCCGGGGTCGAAGAAACCCGCGTAATGCACCCGGAACTCGCCCACCATTGCCAGATAGGGCGCCATCTCGGCGGCATAATCGGGTGGGATCGTCACCGCCTCGCGGCTGACAAGGATGTAGAAGGCCCCCGGGTCCAGGATGATGCGGCCGTCACGGGTGTGCAACTCTTCCCAGAAGTCCGAGGCCGGGTAATGGCCGATCCGGTCCAGATCGATCACGCCGGCATGCGGTTTGGCGCGGTAGCCGACCAGAGTGCCCTGCGCCGGGCGCAGATCGACCGAGAAGCCCAGACCTTCCGAAATCACGGCCTCGCCCGTCACCAGCGGTTCGCGCGCATGAAGTGCGGCAAGTTCGGCATCCGACAGCACGGCCTGGCCGTGGCGGAATCGGATCTGATTCAGCCTTTGCCCTTCCCGCACCAGCACCGAGAAGCTGCGCGGGCAGACCTCGGCATATAGGGGACCGGTGTAACCTTCTGGAATGCGGTCGAATTCTATTCCGCCGTCGGTGATCGTACGGGTCAGCAGGTCCAGCCGGCCGGAAGAGCTTTTGGCATTGGCAACCGCCGTGATGCCCCGTGGAAGCGACAGGTGTTCCGCCAACGGAATCACATAGACGCAGTTCTTTTCCAGAACCGCACCCCCGGCAAGATTCACCTGGTGCATGGTGAATTCCTCCAGACGGTCGGCGACCTTGCGTCCCCTGCCGGCCAGGAACGATGCGCGCACGCGATAGGCCACCGGCCCCAGGCGCAGGTCAAGGCTGGCGGGCTGGATCTGGTCCTCACGGATCGCGGGGGCGGCCGAAAGCGCGCCGTTGGCAATCAGCCGGCGCAGGGCCTGTGCGGGAAGCACTCCGGTCGTCATGTCTGTCTCTCCCTGGCCCCGGATATGAAACTGCCCGCTCTGCCGTGGCGGCAGGCGGGCAGGTTTTCGATGGTCGGGCCGGAGAGATTCGAACTCTCGACCTCCCGCCCCCCAGACGGACGCGCTAACCAGGCTGCGCTACGGCCCGACACGGGGCGATACATACCGATATTCCGGGCAGGGGCAAGCGGGAAAGCGCATGGCGGGGCACCGACTTATCCCAGACCTTCGGCGCGGTCGGCTAGCCGGGCCCGCAGCGCGGCTAGCCGGCGGGCCAGGGCGGCGACTTCCGGTCGTGCCGTGCCGGGATATCCGGCGGGCAGGGCACGGATCAGGCCGGCAAGGGTCACGTCGTCGCGCTGCACGCGCTGGGCAGGCGCTACGGGTGCCGGCGGGGCAGGCGCAGGCTCGGGAGCCGGGGCAGCGGGTGAAACCTCGACCACGGCATCGAACAGCGGCAGCGACGGCTGTTCGGGTCTGGCGCGCGTCGCGGGCTTCGCGGGCGGCGGCGCGGCTTCGGGCTCTTCATCCTCATCCTCGACGGCAATGAAGCCGGCTTCGGGCACCTCGTCCTGCCAATTCGCGGCTGAGACCGGTTCCTCGGCATCCTGCGGGCCGACCAGCGGAACCGCACCGTCCGCCAGGCTGGCCACATGCCGCACGCCCTTGTCGCGCAGCATCTTCTGTACGCCCCGGATCGTCATACCTTCGTCGTGCAGCAGCCGCTTTATCCCGGCCAGAAGCGCCACGTCCGACGGGCGATAATAGCGTCTGCCGCCGGCTCGCTTGACCGGACGCACTTGCGTGAACCGGCTTTCCCAGAAGCGCAGCACATGGGCGGGCGTGTTCAGCACCTCGGCGACTTCGCTGATGGTGCGAAAGGCGTCCGGCGACTTGTCCATATGGGGTCAGCCCCTCAGCGCTTCTTGCCCGCGGCGACGCGGTCCTTCATCAGATGCGAGGGGCGGAAGGTCAGAACCCGGCGCGGCGAGATCGGAACTTCCTCGCCCGTCTTGGGGTTGCGACCGATCCGCGCCGTCTTGGACCGGACCGAGAAGGTGCCGAAGGACGAGATCTTCACCGTCTCGCCTGCGACCAGTGCGTCGGACATGTGCCGGAGCACACTTTCCACCAGTGCGGCCGATTCATTGCGGCTCAGTCCTACCTCGCGGAACACAGCTTCGCTCAGATCCATCCGGGTCAAGGTCTTGTCGCTCATCTCGTCCCCCCACGAGGTTGTTTGAACGACCATGCGACCGTTGGATTTCCGAGTCAATATCAACCACTTGGACCGCGTGGTTGAAGGCGTCTACCAGCGCAGGACGACCGAACCCCAGGCAAGCCCGCCGCCGATCGCCTCGGTCACAAGCAGGTCGCCAGGCCTGATCTGGCCGCGCGCCTTGCCGACCGACAGCGCCAGCGGGATCGATGCGGCCGAGGTGTTGCCGTGGTCCTGCACGGTGACGACCACGCGGTCCATCGGCACCTGCATCCGTTTCGCGGTGCCCTCAATGATGCGGATATTGGCCTGATGCGGCACGATCCAATCCACGTCGTCAGGGGTCAGTCCGGCCTTGTCCAAGGCGCGGTGTGCGGTTTCGGCAAGTTTTTCAATGGCATGGCGGAAGACTTCCTTGCCTTCCATCACCAGATGTCCCGTCGTGCCCGTCGAGGTGCCGCCGTCCACATAAAGGATGTTGCGGTAACGCCCGTCCGAGTTCAGATCGCTTGCCAGGATGCCGCGATCCGCCGGTGTGCCTTCGCCCTGGGCTGCCTCAAGCACCAGTGCGCCAGCCCCGTCGCCGAACAGGACGCAAGTCGTGCGGTCCTTCCAGTTCATCAGGCGGCTGAAGGTTTCCGCACCGATCACCAGCACCCGGTTCGCCTGACCGGTGAGAATCAGTGCATTTGCGTTCGCCAGCGCAAAGACGAATCCGGCGCAGACTGCCTGAACATCGAAGGCAAAGCCGCGTGTCATGCCCAGTTCTGCCTGAACCATGGTCGCAACCGAGGGGAAGGTCAGGTCCGGTGTCGAGGTCGCCACGATGATCGCATCGATGTCGTCGGCTGTCAGACCCGCATCAGTCAGCGCCGCGCGAGCGGCACGGGCGGCAAGGTCGCTGGTCAGCTGGCCTTCGGCCGCAAAGTGGCGCCGCTCGATCCCCGAGCGGCTGCGGATCCACTCGTCCGAAGTCTCGACGATGGATTCGAACTCACTGTTCGGAACGATGCGGTCGGGAAGATAATGCCCGACGCCCTTGACTGCCGCGCGTAAACTCATTCGGTCGGACTGCCCCCCGCCCCATGTGCGTCGGGGCTTGCCTGTGCGGCATCCTGCCCCGCTCGCCCGGCGGATGCAACCCGTGCAGCCAGCCGTTCGATGAACCGTGCGCGCGCCAGCTGATAGGCAAGGCTGACGGCTGCAGACACCCCTGTTGCATCCGCGGCACCGTGTGATTTCACCACGGTGCCATTCAGCCCGAGAAACACCCCCCCGTTCACCCGGCGCGGGTCGATCCGGCGTTGCAGTCGCTTGAGCGAATTCATCGCCAGAAGCGCCGCGAACTTCGACAGGATGCCCGCACCGAACGCCTCGCGCAGGAAGTCGGCAATAAGCTTTGCCGTGCCCTCGCCGGTCTTCAGCGCGACGTTGCCGGTGAAGCCATCGGTCACGATCACATCGACCCGGTCAGAGGGCAGGTCTCCGCCCTCGACGAAACCGACATAGTCGAAATCCCCCGCCTTCGCGATCGGCCCCATGCGCTCATGCGCCTCTTTCAGTTCGGCGCGGCCCTTGTGATCCTCGGTGCCGACGTTCAGCAGGCCGATGCGCGGCCGCTTCAGCCCCAGGCCATTGCGCGCATACGAGGCACCCATTGTGGCATACTGCAGCAGATCGTCGGCTTCTGCCTTCACGTCGGCGCCCACGTCGAGCATGAGGTTGAACCCGCCCGGATTGCGCGAGGGCCACAGACAGGCGATTGCCGGACGGTTGACCCCCGGCAGCTTGCGAAGCCGCAGCATGCTGACCGCCATGAGCGCCCCAGTGTTGCCGCAGGATACGGCAACAGAGGCCTCGCCGTTCTTCACGGCATCAATGGCCGACCACATCGAGGTGCCCTGACCGTGACGCATCACCTGGGCGGGCTTGTCCTCCATGGTGACGACACGATCGGCATGGCGCAGGGTGATGCGGGAAGCCAGTTCAGGGTGACGGGCAAGCAGGGGCCTGAGGCTTGCCTCATCCCCGTGCAGGATCACCTGCATGTCTGGGTGCTCGACCATCGAATCGACAAGACCGGCAACAACTGCTGCCGGTCCCTGGTCTCCACCCATCGCGTCAACGGAAATCACGACGCGTTCGGACGCCGGAGTGAGGGCCGTGACAGAGGCAGACTCGGGTCCGGTGGCCATCTTCACGGTCGCGCGGGCGTTGGATTACGCCGCGTCCTCGTCGACATCGACTTCGCGCGCCATCGATACGACTTCGCGCGAATCGTAGTGGCCACAGGCGCTGCAAACATGATGCGGGCGCTTCAGTTCGCCACAGTTCGGGCATTCGTTCGGGTTCGCTGCAACCAGAGCATCATGTGCACGGCGCATGTTGCGGCGGGAGCGGGTGGTGCGGTTCTGCGGGACAGCCATGTCTAAACCTCGGGCAGTGGGGACACGTGCCCCTGTTTTCCTTATCGATCCAGCACCTTGGCCCATGCTTGCGGCAATAGCCGAACGGCGCTGTTTCGCAGCTTGAACGAGGCGCGGAACATACTCGGATTCCGTCCGGGCGCAAGCCCCCTTTTGCCGGGCGCGCAGCAGTTCTCAGTCGTCGGTTTCGTTGTCTGGCTTGCCTTTCGTCCCAAGGCGGGCAGCCAGTGCGGAAAGACCCGCAAAAGGCTTCATGTCGTCATCCCGCAGTGGCTCGACGCCCTCTGCGCTGTGCACCATTTCGCCCAGTTCCGCGCCCGGGGCGCGGGGATACAAGGGCAGGGCCAGGGCCAGCGCCTCGGCAGCGATCTCGGCAAGGTCGATCACCTCGGGCATCGGCTCCAGCGTGTCGTCTTCGGGCATTTCGACCTCTTCGCCCTGCGGTTCGGTAAGTCCCGCGACGTAGCGGCGGTGGATTTCCTCGTCGATGGCGGCGGCCACCGGCTTCAGCGTCACGACGCAGGATTGGTCGGCTGCCGCTGTCAGCCGGGCGGTCAGAACAAGTTCATCACGACCCACGGGCCGGATCTCTCCGGCAAGGTGAAGCCGCTTCAGGGCCAAAAGACCAAGTTGCCGGGCCAGTTCGGCGCGCGCCGAGCCATCCGGGGCATAGTCGAAGCGCGTCGGCTTGCGTGGGCTCAGTCCACCGGTGCGGAACCGGGTCGGGCTGTTGGGGGCAGGGTCGGTCATCGGGTGCCAATTCCCATGGCTGCGGCGTTCCATTCTTGAACAATGGGCTGCCCTTCTGTTATCGGGAAAGCCAGAGGTTTTGAAGCACCCGCGCCGCGTGCCGGCGTTTCAGGGGCAAGAGGGCAGGTATGGCAGATTTCCGGTTGACGCGGATGGTCGGAGCGGCCCGCACAGGGTTTCTCCGAAAGGCCATTGCCCTGATGCTGGTTGGCGCGCTGATCGCTTGCTCACCGGTGTTCCGCAATCACGGATACGTCCCGGCAGATGACGAACTTGCCAAGATCGAGGTTGGTGTCGATACCCGGGAAAGCGTCGGCGAAAAGATCGGGCGCCCTTCCACTTCGGGTCTGCTGAACGACGAGGGCTGGTATTACGTACAAAGCCGATACCGCCATTTCGGCCCGCGCGAGCCGCAGGAAATCGAGCGGCAGGTCGTGGCCGTGACCTTCGACAGTTCTGGCCGGGTGGAGAACATCGCCCGCTTCGGGCTTGAGGACGGCAAGGTGGTGGAAATCTCGCGTCGTATCACGCAGACCAACATCAAGGGCCTTGGCCTGATCCGTCAGCTTCTGGGCAACTTCGGCCGCATCCAGGCGGGCGACGTTCTGTGACGCGGGGCCTTTTGGTCAGGCGGCCGGGTCGAACTTCAGCGCCACTCCGTTGATGCAGTAGCGCAGCCCCGTGGGGGGCGGGCCGTCTGGAAAGACATGGCCGAGGTGGGCATCGCAGCGGTTGCAATGCACCTCGGTGCGCCGCATGAACCAGCTGTTGTCGGCCTGTTCGCCGACGCTTTCGGGGTCGATCGGGGCATAGAAACTGGGCCAGCCGGTGCCGCTGTCGAATTTCGTCGCCGCATCGAACAGCGGCGCGTCGCAGCAGATGCAGCGGAACGTGCCTGGGCCCTTCGGAAAGTTGTCGTGCGTGAAGGCGCGTTCTGTCGCGTGCTTGCGCGTCACGCGATAGGCGAGGTCGGACAGCTGCGCCTTCCATTCGGCATCGGACTTGACGATCTTTTCCATCGGGGTCTCCTTTGAGACGCAGTCTATAGTGTGACGGGGCGGGGTAAAGGGGCGTGGAGCCACTTCAGCGGGGCGGTATGGTGGCGCGGTTGGCGCGGGGCCGGGCCGACATGGCCCGCGTGATGGCCTTTCGCAGCGCGGCCTTCCCCCGACGGGCCGGCCGGGAAGGGGATGCCCAGGACGCGCTCTCCGCCCATGTCGTGGTCGAGAGCGACGGGGTGCTGCTTGCCTATTTCCGGGTCATGCTGTTCGGCTGGGGGGCGGGGCTGGCTCAGGGCTATGCGGCGCGCTTTTACGATGTGGCGCCACTGGCGGGTTATGCCAGGCCCATCGCCGAGATGGGGCGCTTCTGTGTGGCCTCGGGCGGCGTGCACCCTGACGTGCTGCGCCTGGCGTGGGGCGCGATGACGCGGATCGTGGATGAAGGCCAGGCGGGGCTGCTGGTTGGCTGTACCAGCTTTCGTGGGGCGGAATGGCAGGCGCATCGGGCGGGGCTGGCGCTGCTTGCGGCAGAGTTCGTAGGCCCTGCGGAGCATCTGCCGCGGCAGAGGGCAGCGGAGGTGGTGGACTATCCGGCGCTGGCCGGGCCGGTTGCCGACCGCCGTACATCGCTTGCTGCGCTGCCACCGCTGCTGCGCACCTATCTGGGCATGGGGGGCTGGGTGTCGGATCATGCGGTGGTGGACAGGGAGCTGGACACGCTGCATGTCTTCACCTGTGTCGAGGTGGACCGGGTTCCGCCGGCCAGGGCGGCCTCCTTGCGTGCGGTGGCGGGTTAGCGGTTCGTGTCGGGCGGACCTTCCGTGCGAAAAAGGTTGGCGGATCATGCCAGGCCCTCCAGGCGGCCCGGACCCTTCGACCGGTCTCATCCGCCGCCGTGGATGGCCTTCACCACGTCGCCGATCGCATAGGCCTCGGCCTCGACCGTTGCGTGGTCGAGGACGTAGCGACGGGCAAAGCCCGAAAGGCCCCAGCGACGGAACTGTTCCACGTGCTTGACCTCATGCGCCCAAAGCGCAATGTCGGTCTCGGCCTCGCGCGGGTCGGCAAAGACGATGGTGTCGATCAGGGTGATGGCATTGGCCCGGCCATGGCGGATGGCCAGGGATTGCAGCGTCGAATCCTCGGCGATGCCCACGCGGTATTCGATGCTGTCGAGGAGGTCTGCCGGATACCAGGCAAGCAGCGCCTGCCGGATATGGGGCGGCATTGGCCGGGTGCCGGCGGCCCAGGCCGCGTCGCGGGACAGGACCAGGGAATTGGCCAGAGATGCCGCCGCCATATCAAGCGCCGTTTCCAGCGCGGCGCGGCCAGTGGCATCGAAGGGCATGGTCAGGCCGCTGCCCTGGGCAGAGGCCGGGGCGGCAAGCAGACAGAGCGCGAGGGCAAGACGGCGCGGCATGGCGGCAAGGTGCCAAGGCCGGGGCCGGGGTGCAACGGGCCTTCGGGTGCACTGTCGCAAAGGTGAAGCGCCGCGCAGCACGGCGGCCGCGCGTTCCGCACCACGGCAGGTGTTGCGCGGAGTTGCGTCGGGGACGCAGCTCCGCACGCGCGCCTCTGGCCGGGACATTGCGGAACAGAAGAAGGGAAGGCGCGCGAGCCCCCTTGGCTGGCAAGGGGGCAGGGAGGCGCTCAGGCCCGACCGCGGCGGCCGCCGCGACGCCCGCCGGCGGCCTGGGAGGCGGCGGCGGAGGCTTCGGAGAAGCTCATGCCACCCTCGACGGCTTCCAGAACCTTGGCGAAGCGGATCCATTCGCCGCCGTTCGGGTCGTGGTTCATCAGGAAGTTGGCGGCGCGGATCGCCTCCATCTCCTGCTGGCGGACGGGGTTCATGATCGCCGACGTCATGCCGGCGCAGATCGCCATGGGCAGGAAGGCCGCGTTGATGCCGTGGCGGTGCGGCAGGCCGAACGATATGTTCGAGGCACCGCAGGTGGTGTTCACGCCCAGCTCTTCGCGCAGACGCCGGACCAGGGTAAAGACCTGCTGGCCGGCCGAGGCCATGGCGCCCACGGGCATCACTAGGGGATCCACCACGATGTCATGCGCGGGGATGCCGTGGTCGGCGGCGCGCTGCACGATCTTCTTCGCCACAGCGAAGCGGACATCGGGGTCGGGCGAGATGCCGGTGTCGTCGTTCGAGATCGCCACCACGGGCACGTTGTATTTCTTGACGAGGGGCAGGACGAGTTCGAGGCGTTCCTCCTCGCCCGTGACCGAGTTCAGGAGCGGGCGGCCTTCGCAGGCCTGAAGTCCCGCCTCGAGCGCGCCGGGGACCGACGAGTCGATGCAGAGCGGCACGTCCACGGTCTGCTGCACGATCTCGATCAGCGCCTTCATCAGGGGCGGCTCGACGAAGTTGTTGTCGGCATAGCGCGGGTCTTCGGCCATCTTGTTGGTGAAGACCGCGCCCGAGTTGATGTCGAGCACCGTCGCCCCGCAGGCGACCTGTTCCAGCGCGTCCTTGATGACGGTTTCGAAATTCCCCGCCTCGAGTTCCGCGGCCAGCTTCTTGCGCCCCGTCGGGTTGATGCGTTCGCCGATCACGCAGAAGGGTTCGTCGAAACCGATGACAACGGTTTTCGTCTTGGATTCAATGACAGTACGGGTCATTCCTAAACCTTTTTCTCAGGCAGTTGCGCTGGCCGGAACGCCGGAGGCGCCGCCATGTTCGGTCACCCACTGGGCATTGGTCTTGATACCGCCGAGGGGGAAGAAGTGGACCTGCTCGATGCCGAAGCCGGGGTTCGCGGCCTTGTGGGCGGCGAGATCCTGCAGGATCTCGGTCGGCTCGTAGGGCAGGAGAAGCTTGGTGACATCCATCGCGCGTTTCTGCAGCACGCGCAGGCTGGGCCCGACGCCGCAGGCAATGGCGAACTTGATGAGGGTCTGAAGCTTCGCAGGCCCGGCGATGCCGATATGGACCGGAAGCTTCACGCCCTCGGCCTGAAGCCGGTTGACCCAGTCGATCACCGGCTGGGCCTCGAAGCAGAACTGGGTGGCCATGGCCATCTGCGCATCGGTGCGTTCGGCGAAGGCGGATTTCCAGCGCGCGGCCTCCATGACCATGCGGTCGGAGCCGTCGGGGTCGATGTCCTTGTTGCCTTCGGGGTGACCCGCGACATGCAGGCGCTTGAAGCCGGTAAAGGCGCCGGATTCAAGGAGTTGCATCGAGGAGTGGAAGTCGCCCACGGGCTGCGCGACGCCGCCGGCCAGGAGCAGGCCCTGTTCGACGCCGGCATCGCGGTAGCGGGCGACCCAGTCGAAAAGTGTGGCCTTGTCCTTGATGATGCGCGCCGGGAAATGGGGCATCACGGCAAAGCCTTCGCCGGTGATGCGTCTGGCGGTGGCCACCATGTCCTCGATCGGGGTGCCGTCAATATGGGCGATGTAGACGCGGGTGCCCCTCGGCAGGATGTCGCGGAAATCCTCGACCTTCTCGGCGGTGCGGGGCATGACCTCGATGGAATAGCCCTTGAGGAAGGCTTCCAGCGACCCGGTGGCGGTGGCGGTGTCGTCCTTGCGGCGGAAGTTGAACAGGGCCATCACGGTCTCCTTCAATGACGGTGGCATGGGCGTCAGGCCTTGGCCCAGCCTTCGGCGTCGATCAGCGATTTCAGGCGGTTGGTGTCGTATTCGGTTTCCAGCTTCGCGGCCCAGTCGGCGGCAATGGTATCGGGGTCGCCCTCGACCTCGGCCACGACGGCCTTGCGCCATTCGGCGAGATAGCTGTCGGTGTCACGCGCCCCGACCTTCATGGCGCACCGGTCGATGGCCTGTTCGAAGCGTTCGGAAAGCTGCACCTTCGAGCCGCGACGACCCTTGCCGACGATGACCTGGGCCGGGATGTCGCGCCATGAGACGATGGTGACTTCGGCCATGATCCGGTGATTCCCCTTGGCTGTGCTGACCTCGTTGATAATCGCCGATCTCCGACAGCCGGTGTCGGATTTCGACATGGCGCGCGATGGATGCGACCCCGGTGCACGCCAACTGTGGGTAGCACGCGACAGCTGCAGTTGCGACAGGAGAAGGTCGGAAAAGTCTTCATGCAGATCATGAGCCTTGGCCAAACCCCCCTTGGCCTCATGGATGCGCGCTTGCGCGAAGGTGGGATCGAGACTACCTTTGGATCCAACCACAGATGGAGGGCGGCCATGACGCCCGAGCGTCCCCGCAGGGCGGACGCTTTCCAGGCGCAGGTCGAGACGCCCCTTGCCGTTTCCCGCGCCGGTAAGCCGTCAGCCCTTTCCGACCCAGGGTCGGCCCCGCTTTATGCGGCGCTTGACCTTGGCACAAATTCCTGTCGCATGCTGATTGCCCAGCCCAGGGGCAGTCAGTTTGCGATCGTTGACAGCTTTTCCAAGACTGTGCAGCTGGGCGTCGGGCTAGAGGCTACGGGAAGGCTGAGCCGTTCGTCCATGGGCCGGACGATCCAGGCCCTGCGCATCTGCGAGAAGAAGATCGAACGGCACGGTGTCGTGCGGATGCGGCTGGTTGCCACCGAAGCCTGCCGCCGCGCCCGGAACGCCCGCGACTTCATCCGCCAGGTCCGGCGCGAGACCGGTCTAAGCCTGGAGATCATTGCGCCCGAGGAAGAGGCCCGGCTTGCCGTGATCTCTTGTGCGCCGCTGGTCAATCCGTCCACCGAACAGCTGCTGGTGGTCGATATCGGCGGCGGCTCGACGGAACTGGTCTGGATCGACCTGAGCGCCGTGCCGCCGGCCGAACGCGCCCGTGCAATCATGCGCCTGCACATGGGCTTCGATGCGCAGGGCGACGGGGCGGTTGCAAGGGTGGTGGACTGGATCAGTGTGCCGCTCGGCGTGGCCACGCTGAAGGACCAGTTCGCCGATGTCGATGATGACGCGGCGCGCTTCGCCCTGATGAGCTGGTTCTTCGAAGAGAACCTGGCCAGCTTCAGCCCATACAACGCCCAGAACCCGCGCGAGGGCTTCCAGATCATCGGCACCTCGGGCACGGTTACCACTGTCGCGGCATCTTTCCTGAACCTGAAACGCTATGATCGCACGAAGGTCGATGGTCTGCAGATGACCAGCGACCAGATCGACATGGTGATCCGGGAATACCTGGTGCTGGGGCCGGAAGGCCGGCGGACCGACCCGCGTATCGGGCGCGACCGGCACACGCTGATCATGTCCGGCGCGGCGATCCTGCAGGCGCTGATGCGCATATGGCCCACCGACCGCTTGTCCGTTGCCGACCGTGGCCTTAGGGAGGGGCTTCTCTATGCGCAGATGAGCGCGGACGGCGTTCTGGAAGACGGACCTTATACATGATCGACAAGCCGAATTCGGGGCGCGGCCAGCGCGAACTGCGGGTGCGGGTCAAGACCGCGAAGGGGCGGAAGCTCAGCTCCACCCTTTGGCTGGAACGGCAGCTGAACGATCCCTATGTCCAGCGCGCAAAGCGCGAGGGCTATCGCGGCCGCGCGGCCTACAAGATCATCGAACTGGACGACAAGTATGGTTTCCTCAAGCCTGGCGCCCGGGTGGTCGATCTGGGCTGCGCGCCGGGCGGCTGGTGCCAGGTGGCGGTGGCACGGGTGAACGCGCTGGGGCAGAATCCGAAAAAGCCGGTCGGCCGCGTCCTGGGGGTGGATCTGCAGGAAGTGGAGCCGATTGCCGGCGCCGAAATCCATCAGCTGGATTTCCTGTCTGACGACGCCGACGAGAAGGTGAAGGGCTGGCTGGGCGGTCGTGCCGACGTCGTGATGTCGGACATGGCGGCCGCGGCATCGGGTCACAAGGCGACCGACCATCTGCGGATTGTGGCCCTGGTCGAGGCGGCTCTGGCCTTCGCCTTCGACGTGCTGGAGGACGGCGGAACCTTCGTGGCCAAGGTGCTGGCCGGAGGGGCCGAGAACGAGATGCAGGCCATGCTGAAGCGCAACTTCCGCAAGGTGGCCAACGTCAAGCCGCCTGCCAGCCGGTCTGACAGTTCCGAGAAATTCGTGGTGGCAATGGGCTACCGCGGGCGCGAGATCGCGGGCGGGGCAGGGCAGGGCGTCCCGGTCTGAAAGGCCCGACCGCGTGATGACGGTGGCAAGCCGTGGCGTAGCCACCGATGATCGGCCGGGCAGGTGCCAAGGAAAAAGGCGCCATACGGCGCCCTTCCTTCATCAGACGAGGCGGCTCAGCCGCCCCAGCTGCGGACCGGACCGCAATCCATGTGGACGAAGTTCGACCGCGAATACTTGCCTACGCCACCCGAGGCACAGGCCGCCGCCGCACGGGCCATCTGGCTGACCGAGCGCGATTTCAGCCGCAGGTCGGCTGCCTGCCCCTTCATGTGCAACGAGTTCTTCGCCACGCCACGCGATTTCGACCGCAGCATGGCATTCGTCTTCGGGCAGCGATAACCCGACAGAAGCATGTAGGGTTCGTTAACGTCCATCAGCCGGTGCGATGCAGCCATGATGTCGACGGTGCGCATGTCCATGTTCATGGCTTCGTTCGACCGCCAGTCGCGCATGAAGTAATTGATTTCCTTCATGACTTCTGGGATGTACTCGCCATCGACCCAATATATCGTGTCGATGCTTTCGCCTGTACGACCTGAATACATGCGAATGCGGCGAATGTCCCCTGCACCTTTCAGAAGGCCGAAGGCGTTCGAATATGTCGGAGCGGCCACAACCGCGGTTGCCGCGAACACGCCCAGAAGGCCACGCCGCGTGACGCCGTAAGTCCCAAGATCCGTCATTCTAACGCCTGTCCCCGTAGCTGTCTCTGGCTGCTGAACGCAGCTTTTGTGCAACTTCTTCCCCAAGTGCCGGTATCTTATGGCACAGGTCGAATCGAAGCCCAAGTGCCGATTGCCCGGGCGAGGGACAACTCAACCTGAATAGGCAAATTTTTGCTGAACGCCCGCGCAAATGATCGTCTGTTGTCATTTTGCATCAAAAGGCCCCAGAACTGTTGCCGGTTCGGAAATAGTCGCCGTGGCAAAACCTGGCCGGGTCGGTTTGTGAATGGACAGTCCGGACAGAATCCGCTGATAGTGGCAAGAGATGCAAGTCCTTGAACTCGGTGCCTGAATGGTCATTTCCGCATTCGCAAGGCTGACGGCCTGCACAGTGTTTCTGTCGTGTTCGCTGGCCCTGTCGCCTGCGGTGCAGGCACAACCCTCCTCGTTCACCCAGTCGCTGGCCGCGGCGGCCAGCGAGGATCAGACGATCGCGGACTGGTATCGGAAGACCGGCTACAAGACGCTATGGACCGGGCCCGAGGATGCCGGCCGCCGCCAGGCGCTGCTGACCGCGATTTCCGCAGCAGCCGATCATGGCCTGCCGGTGGCTCGCTATGACGCCAAATCACTGGCGGCGGCCTTCCGCTCTGCCCAGACCGAGGCGGACCGGGGACGGGTCGAGGTGGAAATGACGCGGGCCTATCTGGCCTGGGCGCATGATCTGACTTCGGGGGCGCTGGATCCGGCGAAGGTGGACAAGGGGATCGTCCGCAAGATCGACGTGACCGATCCCGCCGTTTTCCTAGTGCGGATGGCCAATGGCGATCCAGCCACGGTGCTGAGCCGCCTTTTGCCGAAATCATCGGTCTACTTGAACCTGATGAAGGCCAAGATCGGGCTTGAAGCGCAGATCGCAGCTGGGGGCTGGGGTGCGCCCGTGCCGCCGGCAGAGCTGAAGCCGGGCGCGACCGGCCCGGCGGTGGTGGCGCTGCGCGACCGGCTGATCCGGATGGGTTATCTGCGGCCTACCGCCACCTCGACCTTCGACCGTGCGGTTCAGGCGGCCGTGCTTGAGTTCCAGCTTGCACACGGGCTGGTCGCGGACGGCATCGCCCGAGAGGGAACGATTGCAGAGATCAACAAGGGACCGGAAGAGCGGCTGAAGTCTGTCATCGTGGCGCTGGAACGCGAACGGTGGATGGATATCGACCGGTCTGTGCGCCACGTCTGGGTGAACCTGCCCGACTTCAAGGCCCGCATCATCAAGGACGGCCGGACCATCTTCGAGACGCGCGTCGTCATCGGCAAGGACGTGCCCGACCAGCGCAGCCCGGAATTCTCGGACGAGATGGAACACATGGTCATCAACCCCTCATGGGGTGTGCCCCGGTCGATCATCGTCAAGGAATACCTGCCGCTCTTGCAGAGAAATCCTAATGCCGTCAGCCACTTGCAGGTCATTGACGGTCGCGGTCGCGTGGTGCCGCGTGGGTCGGTGAACTTTGCCGCCTACACGGCCCGGAACTTCCCCTTCGCGATGCGCCAGCCGCCTTCCGACGCGAATGCATTGGGCAAGGTCAAGTTCATGTTCCCGAACGAATACAACATCTACCTGCACGACACGCCGTCGAAATCGCTGTTCGACAAGGAAATCCGCGCCTACAGTCACGGCTGCATCCGTGTGGCCGACCCCTTCGAGCTGGCGCACGAGCTGCTGTCCTGGCAGACCGACAATGCCGAGGAAGAGTTCGACCTTGCATTGCAGTCCGGCAAGGAGACGACGGTGAAGCTGAAGCAGACGCTGCCGGTGCACCTGGTCTATTTCACCGCCTATCCCAATGCGAAGGGGCGGATCAACTATCGCCGGGATGTCTATGGGCGGGATGAAGCGCTGTTCCAGGCGCTTTCCTCTGCCGGGGTGGAACTGCCGGGCGTTCAGGGGTAATCCTGCGGGCTGGAACGACCTGTCGAGGATGCGATGCCCCATACGATCCGCGCCATTGCCCTTGCTCTGGGGGCCGAGGCCGAGGGTGATCTCGACCTGACGGTAACCGGTGCGGCCGAACCGCAGATGGCCGGGCCCGACCAGTTGGCCCTGGCGATGGACCCGCGCTATGGCGAGGGCATCGCGAAGGGACGGGCGCGGGCGGCAGTGGTTTGGCCCGGGGCCGACTGGCGGGCGATGGGATTGAAGGCCGCGATCTTCGCCCCGCGCGGGCGGCTAGCCATGGCGGGGCTGACGCGGCTGATGGATCCGGGGCCGGCGGTTGCTGCTGGCTTGCATCCCATGGCGATCGTCGATCCCTCGGCCGAGATCGGGCCGGGCGCGGCCATCGGGCCTTTCGTCGTTATCGGCGCGGGCGTGCGGATCGGCCCGAACGCACGGATTGCCAGCCACGTTTCCATCGCCGAGGGCGCGACCATTGGGGCCGATGCGCTGATCCTGCAGGGCGCGCGGATCGGGGCGCGCGTCACCATTGGCGACCGCTTCATCTGTCAGCCGGGCGCGGTGATCGGGGCGGACGGGTTCAGTTTTGTCACGCCCGAGAAATCCGGTGTCGAGGAAATCCGCGAGACCCTGGGCAGCCGGGCCGAGATCCGCGACCAGTCGTGGACCCGCATCCATTCGCTGGGGGCCGTTACCATCGGCGACGATGTGGAAATCGGCGCGAACGTCTGCATCGACCGTGGCACGATCCGCGATACCTCGATCGGATCGGGCACAAAGCTGGATAACCTTGTTCACATCGGACACAACGTGCAGGTCGGGCGCGACTGCCTGCTATGCGGGCAGGTCGGCATTGCGGGTTCTGCCCGGATCGGCGACCGGGTGGTGCTGGCCGGGCAATGCGGGGTGAACGACAACATCTTCGTCGGAAATGACGTGATCGCGGGCGGGGCGACCAAGATCTTCACCAACGCACCGGCGGGAAGGGTGCTTCTGGGCTATCCGGCGGTCAAGATGGAAAGCCATGTCGAGATACAGAAGGCGCTACGCCGCCTGCCTCGGCTTGCCGCGCGGGTGGCGGCCCTGGAAAAGGGCGTTCCGCCGGGGTCGGATTCCGACTAGATCATGGGCATGACGAAGGGCAGAACGGCCATGACCACACGGGCAGAGATCGAAGAGGCGGTGATTGCCATTCTGGCTCAGGAACTGTTGTTGCCGCCGGGCGAGATCTCGCCGGATGCCCGGATCGATGATCTGGGGCTGGACAGCCTGGGCAAGGTCGAGGCCATCTTCGCGCTGGAGGAGCGCTTCGGCATCGCCATCCCGTTCAATGCGAACGAGCCTGACCTGCCGGAATTCGACTTTGCCACTGTGCAGCAGATCGTGGACGGCGTTGAAAGGCTGATCGCCCAGTCAGCGGAATGAGGCGCGTCGTTGTCACCGGCATCGGCACGGTCAATGCGCTGGCGCCAGATGTGCCGGGAACCTTTGCCGCGCTGGCCGAGGGGCGGTGCGGCATTGGCCCGCTGACCTTTCGCGATGCAGACCGCCTGACTGTAAGGATCGGCGGCGAGGTCCGCGACTGGCCGTCCGAGGGGCGGTTCGATCCCGCCCGACTTCCCCTTTATGACCGTGTCACCCAGTATGCCATAGCCGCCGGGGCGGAGGCGATGGCGATGGCCGGGCTCGCCCCCGGGTTGGGCAATCGCGGCGGCGTGATCCTTGGCACGGCGGCGGGGGGCATCGCCACCTGGGAGGAGGCATATCGCGCGGTTCTGGCCGAAGGGAAGAACCGCGTATCGCCCCTGACCGTGCCGCGACTGATGCACAATGCGCCGGCATCGCATCTTTCGATCCTGCACGGGCTGACCGGGCCGGTGCTGTCGGTCTCGTCGGCCTGCGCCAGCGCCAACCATGCCATGGGGCTGGCACTTCAGCAGATCCGTCAGGGGGCGGCAGATGTGATGCTGACCGGCGGCACCGAGGCGATGCTGTGTTTCGGTGGCGTCAAGGCTTGGGAGGGCCTGCGCATCCTGGCGCCCGATGCCTGCCGCCCGTTCAGTCTTGGGCGCAAGGGGCTGGTGATCGGCGATGGCGCAGGGGTGCTGGTGTTCGAGGCCGAGGATCACGCCCGCGCGCGCGGGGCGCAGATCCTGGCAGAAGTCGCGGGTTTCGGCATGTCGGCGGATGCGGGCGACATCGTGGCGCCGGATCCCGAAGGGGCTGCCCGTGCCATGCGCGCAGCGATTGAAGATGCCGGGCTGTCGCCTGCCGACATCGGTTATGTCAACGCTCACGGCACCGGGACGCTGCTGAACGACCGCTCCGAGGCCACGGCGATCCGGGCGGTGTTCGGCGATGCGCCGCCGCCGGTGTCATCCACCAAGTCGATGCACGGCCATGCCATCGGCGCAACCGGGGCGCTGGAGGCGGTCGCCTGCCTGTTTGCCCTGACCCGGGGCGTCCTTCCCCCCACAATGGGGTTCGAAAGCCCCGACCCGGATTGCAATCTGGATGTCGTGCCGAATGCGGCGCGCCCATCCGATGTGACGGCCTGCCTTTCCAATGCCTTTGCCTTCGGCGGCCTTAATGCGGTGCTGGCCTTCGCCAGGACGTGAAATGCAACGGGGCCGGCCCCGACAGGCCGGCCCTCGATCCACCCTGACGACAGGCGGCCTATTCGTTCGCCGGCGCGGGCGTCTGTGCCTGGGCGGCTGCCGCTGCGGCATCCGCTGCATCGTTGGCCGCATCCACTGCGGCCAGGCCGGCCGTGAAGCCCTTCAGCGAGACCGACAGTTCTACCTTGTCGTTCGGCGCAACGAAGGGAACGATGGTGATCTTGGCGTTCGCGCCTTTCTTCATCTGTGCCACTTCCTCGGCGGTGAAACCGATGCGTGCCACGCAGCCGATCTGGGTGCAGAAGGTGAAGGGATAGGCCTTGGGCTTGCCGGCATCGATCTGAAGCGTCATGCCCGCCGTCAGCAGCGTCTCGAGCGGGGCGATGAACGTCGCCCCTGCCACGGCCGGGCCTTGCGTACCCTTCGGCAGGCCGAAGATCGTGAACTCGGCCACGTTGTTGCCGTCACCGTCCTTCAGCAGCATGTAAAGCTGGCAAGGGTCGATACCGTTTTCGGTGCGCACGCAGCGCTGCTGCCAGGCCTCGAAGTTCGCGGCAACGTAGGTGTCGCCGACCCCGCTGCCGGCCACTTCCTGGCCCATTGAAAGCCCTTCGGGCGTCGCGGAATCGGCAGCCGCCGGTGCTTCGGTCGGCGCTTCTTCCGTGGTCTGTGCGGCCAGCGGCAGCGCGGCAAGCGCAAGGATGAAGGCAAGCGCAGAGGTCGTGGTCTTGGCCATCTGGGGCAGTTCCTTTGGTCTTGTGTCTGCGGCGGTCTCTAGCACGGTGCCAGCGCCAAGTCAGGTGGCAAATGGCCGCCCTGGCGCGGTTCTGCGCGTCTGACCCGCCAAGCCACGCAAATGTGAAAAAGGGCCGGTGAGACCGGCCCTTCCCGAAAGTTATTGTTTGCTCCCTGTCGGACTGGCCGACTTCATGGTGAGGGACGCTATTGTGCTTTTCCCATCAGGTCAACGGGATTCTGGCCTGCCGCATCCTGCATCTGCGACGAAAAAAAGCCGCGCCTTTTCAATGGCGCGGCCAGTCGACAGGGAGGAAGTCACCACCAGTGCACCGCCGGGCGATGCACTGGTCGCTTCAGTCTGGCGCGAAGGGGTTAAGAATGTATTCTGGCCCCGGGCGACAAGCGGCCGTGCGGCGCAAAGGGTGGCCGTCGGGGATGCGATCAGGGCAAGAGGTGTGACGTGGCAGAGCAGGGTTCGACCGAAGACAGCATCTTCGTTGGCGGCGGCGGGGAAGGCCATGCCGTGCCGCAGCGGCTGCTTCTGCGGTATGGCAACCGTCATGGCCTGATCGCGGGCGCCACCGGCACCGGCAAGACGGTGACACTGCAGATCCTGGCCGAGGGGTTCTCGGCCGCCGGGGTTCCGGTGTTCCTGTCGGATGTAAAGGGTGACCTGTCGGGAATCGCCGTCGCCGGTTCGGCAGACCATAAGCTGCACGAAGCCTTCATGAAGCGCAGCCAGACCATCGGGCTTGACCTGAAGTATCGCGCCTTTCCCGTGATATTCTGGGATCTGTTCGGCGAGAAGGGCCACCCTGTCCGCGCCACGGTCGAGGAGATGGGGCCGCTTCTGTTGTCGCGGCTTCTAGAACTGACCGAGGCGCAGGAGGGCGTTCTGAACGTGGCGTTCCGCCTGGCCGATGAAGAAGGCCTTGCGCTGCTGGACCTGAAGGATCTGCAGGCGCTGCTGACCTTTGTCGCCGAGAACGCAAGGGAGATTTCAGCCCGCTACGGTCTGGTCGCGCGAGACTCGGTAGGTGCGATCCAGCGGCGGCTTCTTGTGCTGGAGAACCAGGGTGGCGCCGGCTTCTTCGGCGAGCCGGCGCTTGATCTGGCCGATCTCATGACCGTCGCTCCCGATGGGATGGGACGGATCAGCATCCTTGCCGCCGACCGGCTTATGAACGCGCCGCGGCTTTACGCGACCTTCCTGCTGTGGCTGCTGTCGGAACTGTTCGAGGCGTTGCCGGAAGTTGGCGATCCCGAAAAGCCTAGGCTGGTCTTCTTCTTCGACGAGGCGCATCTTCTTTTCAACGATGCACCCAAGGCATTGATCTCGCGGGTCGAGCAGGTTGCGCGGCTGATCCGTTCCAAGGGGGTGGGGGTATATTTCATTACGCAGAACCCGGCAGACGTGCCCGATACGATCCTCAGCCAGCTAGGCAACCGAGTGCAGCATGCGCTGCGTGCGTTCACGGCGAAGGATCAGAAGGATCTGGCCAAGGCGGCCGAAACCTACCGCCCGAACCCGGCCTTCAGGATCGATGAGGCGATCCGCGACCTTGCCACCGGTGAGGCGGTGACCTCTTTCCTGGAGGCGAAGGGCATTCCCGGAATTGCGCAGCGCACCTTGATCCGGCCGCCTTCCAGCATGCTGGGCCCGATCGGGGATGATGTTCGGGCCTCGATCATCGCTGCGTCGCCGGTACGGGGAAAATATGACACGCCGCTGGACCGGGACAGCGCCTACGAGCGGTTGCGCGCCCGCACCGAAGCGGCTGCTGCCGAGGCCGCCCGTGCCAGGGAACGGATGGAGGAAGAAAAGCGCGAGTTCGAGCGAGCCCGGCGCTACGACGGCAGGAACAATGGCGAAGCTGGCGCAAAGCCGCGCACGTCGGGCGGGGGAAGCCGGTCGGATTCCATCAGCACGGCCTTCGCCAAGAGCTTTGCGCGTCAGCTGGGCACACGGTCGGGCCAGGCCCTGGTTCGCGGCATCCTCGGCTCGCTGTTCGGGAAACGCTAGACCGGCGGGCCGTCATGCCCTGATGGCAGGACGGGGCAGTGCGGTTCCTTCGCTATTCGGCAGCAATCCGGATGACCGGCTCCATCGTCGCCAGCACCTCGCGGCTGAGGTGGCACTTGATCTGGTGCCCCTCGGCAAGCGTCTGCACAGGCGGCACTTCGCGCTCGCACAGGCCGCCGGGCACCTGGGATTTCCAGCGGCAGCGTGTCTGGAACGGACAGCCCGGAGGCGGGTTCATGGCGCTGGGAATATCGCCTTCCAGAACGATCCGCTTGCGCGTCACGTGGGTGTCGGCAATCGGCACGGCTGAAAGCAGCGCCTCGGTATAGGGATGGTAAGGGGGCGAAAAGACCTGGTCGGTCGTACCCATTTCCATCACATGGCCGAGATACATCACCATCACCCGGTCAGACAGGTAGCGGACGATGCTGAGGTCGTGGCTGATGAACAGAAGCGTCGTACGGTTTTCCCGCTGGATATCCATCAGAAGGTCGGTCACCGCGGCCTGCACGCTGACATCCAGTGCGCTCACGGGTTCATCGGCCACCACGACCTTGGCGCCACCGGCGAAGGCGCGGGCGATGCCCACGCGCTGCTTCTGCCCGCCGGACAGCTGGCGGGGCATCCGGTCGGCAAAGGCACGGGGCAGCTTCACAAGGTCGAGAAGCTCCAGCATGCGCTGGTGGCGTTCGGCATCGGACTTGCCGTACTTGAAGATCTCCAGCGCGCGGATGATCTGGCGGCCCACCGTCATCGAGGGGTTCAGCGTGTCGAACGGATTCTGGAAGACCATCTGCACCGAAGACACCGTGTCGGTATTGCGCTTCTGGATCGGGGTCGATTGCACATTCTCGTCAAACAGCATGATCGAGCCGGAGGTCGCGGTTTCCAGACCCATCAGCACCTTGGCGAAGGTGGACTTTCCGCAACCGGATTCGCCCACGATGGCCAGCGTTTCGCCTTCATGCGCCTCGAAGGACAGCGTTTCGTTGGCCTTGACGACCTTTCTTGCGCCGCCTCCGAAGGCGCCGGTCGAGACGGCGTAGTATTTCTTCAGATCCTGCATCTTCAGCACGACGCGACCGATCGGGGCCCGCTCCTTGACGTCGCGCTTTGCCGGCGGGGCGTCCCAGTCGATTTCCTGCCAGCGCAGGCAGCGGGTTTCGTGGCGGTCATCACCGGGGACGGGGAACATCGGCACATCGGCTGCGTCGCAACGGCCCTTCTGGAAATAGTCGCAGCGCGGCCCGAAGTTGCAGCCCGGCGGGCGTTCGTGAGGCAGGGGGAAATTCCCCGGAATGCTGATCAGGGGCCTTGCGTTCTTGTCGGCGCCGGGCAGGGGGATGGAGCGGAAAAGCGCCTGGGTGTAGGGGTGGCGCATCTTGTCGAAGACCTCGGTCACGCTGCCGGTCTCGACCGCCTCGCCGGAATACATCACGCAGATCCGGTCGCAGACATCCAGGACGAGGCCGAGGTTGTGGCTGATGAACAGCATCGATGTGCCGTATTTCTCGCCCAGTTCCTTGACCAGATCGACGATGCCTGCCTCGACCGTCACGTCAAGCGCGGTGGTGGGTTCGTCAAGGATCAGCAGCGCAGGCTTGGCCATCAGCGCCATGGCGATGACAATGCGCTGCTGCTGGCCGCCGGACAGCTGATGAGGGTAGGAATGGATGATCCGGTCAGGGTCGGGCAGGCGCACGTCGGCGACGATCTGGCGGGCAAGCTTCCAGGCCTCGTCCTTCGGCATGCCGGAGTGGATCATCGGCACCTCGGCCAGCTGCGCGCCGATCTTCATAGCCGGGTTCAGGCTGGCCATGGGTTCCTGATAGATCATCGCGATTTCCGAGCCGCGGATATGCCGCAGTTCCTCGTCGCTCATCCTGGTCAGATCGCGGCCCTTGAACCTGATGCTTCCGCCGGTGATGCGGCCGGTCTTGCCCAGTTCGCGCATCACGGCCAGCGCCACGGTGGATTTTCCGCAGCCGGATTCGCCCACCAGCCCCATCGCCTCGCCGGCCATGACGGTGCAGGAGAAATCCATCACCGCGGGGATTTCGCGCAGGCGGGTGAAGAAGGAAATCGAGAGATGGTCGATTTCCAGGATCGGTTGCGAGGGGTCCCAGTCAGGCATGGCATACTCCTGTGACGGGCGGCAGAGCGGGGGTTTCACACCCCCGCACCCCCGTGGGATATTTGAGCAGAGAGGAAGACATCAGTCCCTCAGGCTTTCTTCGCGCAGGCCATCGGCCAGAAGGTTCAGGCCAAGCACAAGGCTCATCAACGCCAGCGCGGGCACCAGGGCGGCGTGGGGGAACATGGAAAGGGTCTTGCGCCCGTCGTCGATGGTCGAGCCCCAGTCAGGGCTGTCGGGCGCGACACCGAGGCCGAAGAAGCCCAGCGTGCCCAGCAGGATCGTTGTATAGCCGATGCGCAGGCAGAAATCGACGATGAGGGGGCCGCGCGCGTTGGGAAGGATTTCCCACAGCATGATGTACCAGGGGCCCTCGCCCCGGGTCTGGCCGGCGGCGACGTAATCGCGGGATTTGAGATCCATCACGATGCCGCGCACGATGCGGAAGACAGTGGGGGCGTTGACGAAAACGACCGAGACGAAGACGTTCAGCATGTTGGGCGACATGGTCCAGACGCCCAGCGGGTCGGCGTTGAAGGCAAGGCCCGAATAGGCCCAGGCACCGATGATCAGCACCGCTCCGACATAGAGGTTGCGTTTCATCGGGTCGGTGAAGAAGCGCGCGTTCAGAAGCACCGTCAGGAAAATGATCGGGAACAGGAACAGCAGCGCCGCCAGCACCACCGGTATGCCGGTCTGGCGGATCTCGGGCGTCACGAGGAGGTAGAAGAGCAGGATCACCGGGAAGGCCAGGACGAGGTTGGCCAGGAAGGACAGACCCGTGTCCAGCCTGCCGCCGAAATAGCCCGCCGGAAGGCCAAGCGTGATCCCGACCATGAAGGCGAAAAGTGTGGCTGCGGGGGCGATCTTCAGCACCTCGCGCGCGCCCATCACCATGCGGCTGAACACGTCGCGCGCCAGATGGTCGCCGCCGAAGAGGAAGTGGCTGTATTGCCCCTCGGCCGCGTTGGCGAGAACGGTGCCCATAGGCTTGTTCTTCATGCCCGAGATCTGCAGATAGGGGTCGAAGGTGATGATGTGGTCGGCCAGAAGCGCCGTGAATACCCAAAACATCACGATGCCGAAACCGATCATCCCCACCGGACTGTCGAACAGTTTGCCGTAAAGCCCCAGCCTGCGCTTGAAGGCGATCGAGACGGCGAAGGTCACCACCAGCGCGATCCAGACCGGCAGGAACTGCGCGATCACGCGGCCAAGGATTGCGGTATAGGTCAGGTCTTCCATCTTGCCCCCTACGACAGCCGGATGCGCGGGTTCAGGAACACATAGCCGATGTCCGAGATCAGCTGGGTCACCAGCACCACGAACACCGCCACGACTGAACAGCCGAGCAGGAGGTTGATGTCGTTGTTGCCCGCGGCCTGAACCAGCGTCCAGCCGAAGCCCTTGTAGTTGAACAGGGTTTCCACGATGACGACACCGTTCAGAAGCCAGGGGAACTGCAGCATGATCACCGTGAAGGGTGCGATCAGCGCGTTTCTCAGCGCGTGTTTCAGCACCACCTGGCGGAAACTGGCACCCTTCAGCCGGGCCGTGCGGATGTATTGCGCGGTCATCACCTCGGTCATGCTCGCCCGCGTCATCCGGGCAATGTAGCCAATGCCGTAAAGCGCAATGGTCATCACCGGCAGCGTGAAGCTCCAGAAAGTGATGCGGTCGGGCGAGGCGGCGCCTTGGAACAGCACCTTGCCCTCGATCAGACCCCAGTCGGCCAGAAGCGGCGACAGGCCCGTGACCGGCGAGGCAAGGAGCGCGACCAGAATCACGCCCGAGACGTATTCCGGCGTCGCCGTGGTGGCGATGGAGAAAGTGGACAGCACGCGGTCGGTCCGGCTGCCCTCGCGCATTCCGGCCACCACCCCGATGATGAGGGATGAGGGGATCATCACGATCATCACCCAGAGCATCAGCCAGCCGGTTGCCGACAGCTTTTCGGCAAGGTTCGGCAGGACGGGGCCGCGGAAGAAGGTGGAATGTCCCCAGTTGCCCTGAAGGATGCCGCAATAGCGCGGCGCAGCGGTCGGGTCGGTGCCCGCGGCAAAGCAGCGGCCCCGGGGCACGCCCTTGTCATCGACCCGTGTCCAGCCGGGCACCACGCCCAGCCACTGGCCATAGCGCAGCAGCACCGATCCGCCGTGGCCATTCTGTTCGATCCAGGCGGCAACCGATTCGTCAGTCATCCGGACCGAGCCTTCGCTGCGGGCCAGTTTTTCCAGGTTCGGCGGCAGGTTGGTCAGGTAGAAGACGATAAATGTCAGGACAAAGGCCGTAAGGAGCATCAGTCCCAGGCGGCGGAGGATGAAGATGAGCATGTGTCTGGCTCTGCTCCCTGCGGGCTGGGCGGCCGACAGCGCGGGCGCACGGGCGGGAATGGGCTGGCCGGCGCGCCGGGCGCACCCGAAGGCGCGCCCGGCCGTTCACCGAATCAGGCGAGCGACCACTTGTAGTGCTGGTGCTCGTTCGAGGGGTGCCGCTCGACGTTCACGCCCGGCCGGGCATGGGCGAACAGCGAACGCCAGTAAGGCTGGATGATGTAGCCTTCGTCCTGAAGGATTGCTTCCAGCTTGGCCATCACCTCGCGGCGGGCGTCGGCATCTGCCAGGGCCAGCGCCTCGACCATGAGCGCGTCGAACTCGGGGTTCGCCATTCCCGTCTCGTTCCATGATCCTGTCGAGGTATACGCCAGCGACATGTTCTGCACTGCCAGCGGGCGGTGGTTCCAGGTCGTCGAGGAGAAGGGATACTTCTGCCAGTCGTTCCAGAAGGTCGAGCCCGGCATGACCGTGTGCTTGACGTTCAGCCCGGCATCCTTCAGCTGCGCAACCACGGCGGCGGTGGTCGCCGCCTCGAAGCCGTCGTCAAGCGAGATGATCTCGAATTCGGCATTGGCCAGACCGGCGGCCTCGATCGCTGGTTTCAGCCCAGCGGGGTTGATCACCTGCGGCGGCAGCTTGGCATATTCCGGGTGCACAGGGCAGGCATGGTGGTTTTCCGCCGTGGTGCCCAGGTTGTTGTAGCCCAGTTCCAGGACGACCGCCGGATCGACGGCCAGCTGGATCGCCTGGCGCACGGCCTTGTCCTTGTAGAGGTCGGACGTGGCCGAGTTCATCCGCACGACGATCGTTGCAGCCGTCACCACCTCAAGCTTGTTCCAGCCCAGAGCGTCGAGCTGTTCGATGAAGTCGCCGGTGGTTTCGTAGTTGCAGTCGATCTCGTCCGAACCGGCCAGCGCGACCATGGTCGAAGGGTCGGTGCCGAAGTCGATGTAGTGGATCTCGTCCAGGGGGGCGGTGCCGCCCCACCACTGATGGTTCGGTGCGCGCACCAGCACGGCCTTCTGGCCGACCGAAACTTCCTGCGGCACATAGGGGCCGGTGCCGATCGGGTTTTCGGCCGGATCCTGCCCGTCGATGAAGCTGGAATGCACCACGGCGCAGGGATAGTCGGCGACGTTGGGCACGATCGCCACGTCGGACTGCGAAAGGTTCAGCTGCACCGTGTAATCGTCAAGCTTGACCACGGCGCCCTCGCGCAGCTGCTTGGTCTCCGGGTCGGCAAGCGCCACGAAGCGGCTGGCGGTGGCGTTGCCTTCCACAGTGCCATCGGCCCAGCGGGCAAAGTTGCGCACAACGTCGTCTGCGGTGAAATCGTCGCCGTTGTTCCATTTCACGCCCTGACGGACCTTCAGCGTGTATTGGGTTGCGTCGGCATTGGCTTCCCAGCTTTCCAGCAGGCGCCCCTCGAAGGTTCCGTCGGCGTTGTACTGGATCAGGTATTCCAGCCAGCCGCGATAGATGTTGGAAATCTGCGGCCAGTCCGCCAGGCGCGGATCCTTGGTGCCTTTGACTTCCATCGCGCAGCGGATGATGCCGCCGATCTTCGGCTCTTGCGCCTTTGCCGGAGCCGAAAGCCCGATCAGACCGTAGGCGGCGGCGGCCGACACGCCAAGCGCGGTGGAACGGGTCAGGAATTCGCGCCGGCTGATCTTGCCGGCCCTGTACTCCTCGGCATGCATCAGGGCCCCCGGGTGCAGTCCGGCCTTGGCCTTGGTCGTGGTCATTTTGTGTCTCCCTGTAAGGTCTTTTTTAGGTTCTTGTTCCGGCCGCGACGGAACCCGTTCTGCCTCTGGCGACCATCTGACGGTCACCCAGGGCAGTGCTGCGTTCCCCGCGCCCCCGTCTGCCATTGCGCAACTTTTTGCGCCGCGCGTCAACGACTGCTTTCGTCGCATTGCACAACATTTGCGACATGAATCCGTCGAAAAACATTTGCCTGCTGTCGCAATCTGACAACACATGGGACCGGTTGCACCCGGAACGCAGGTCTGCTCAAGGCAATCGGCGGAAAGCGGTCGGCGACTTGCCCGTCAGGTGCTGGAAGGCGCGGGTGAAATAGGCCGGCGAATTGAAGCCCAACTGTTCGGCGATACGCGCCACGGGCAGCTTCGTCTCGGTCAAAAGCTTGCGTGCCTCGAAGATTCGCCGATCCTGCAGCAGGGCGATGGCGGGGCGGCCGCAGGCGATGTTGCAGCAGCGCGTAAGGTGCGTGGGCGTCACCCCCAGAGCGGCGGCAAAATCTGCCACGCCCATGCCGGTGCGGAAGTTCCGTTCCAGCAGCGCCGTGTAGCGTGCGACAAGGCGCCGGGTGGCATCAGGCCGGGCGGATTCGGGTTCGGCCTTCTTCGCCTGGCGTTCCAGCCATACGCCCAGAAGTCCCACATAGGCCTCGGCGGCACGGTCATTAGCGGGGGTATCGCTTTCCAGTTCCCGCAGGATCGAATCGAGCAGGACGTTCACTTCCTGCTGGGCGTGAACCTCGCGGATGCGCAGGTGCAGGGGCGCCTTCGGCAGGGTGACCTTTGGATCGCGCCCGAAGAAGACGGCCGTACCGAAGACCTGCGGCCCGGCCTCGAATCCGTGCATCACCCCGGCGGGGATGAAGATCGCGTTGTGCGCGGTGTATCCGCGCGTCACCCCGGAAATGGTGATGCGGCCCTGACCCTTGGTGAACCACAGCAGGCAGGGTTCGGAAAGCGAGCGCATTGCTTCGACCCGCCAGCGCCCGCCGGCGGCAAGGCGCGGGATGGCGACAAGACGCAACTGGGACACGGGGCGTTCGATCGGGACGGGCGCGGGCTTGTTCATGGCAACGGGTCCGGCGGTGGATGACCGCAAAAGTAAAGCAGCCGTCCGGGCACAACCCAAGCGAAATTCTGGGCAAGACGCTCAAGTTATCCACAGGTGTTGCAGGTTCCTGTGGGTAAGCCTGTGGATCGCCTTCAGTTCGCGTCAAGTTCGCCCCGCAACCCATGATCAGGGAAGGGAAAGAACCGTCCAGTCCTTCATGTTCGATCTGAACCATGTCCTTTGCCGCTTCGCATATTGCCGGCTGGCCAGAGCAGCAGCAGCGACGGCTTGCTCCAGCGTCAGGTGACCTTGCAGGTGCGCAATCAGCTCTGGCCCTCCGATCGCCTTCGACGACGGTCGGCGGGCATCCCAACCGGCCAGGTTCGCCCGCGCCTCGTCCAGGGCGCCGGCCGCCATCATCTGCGCAAAACGGCGGTCGATGCGGTCGTTCAACCATGTTGTTTCGGGCATCAGGACAAGGGCTTCGGCCGACCTTCGCGGCAGCAGGGGCGGTGGCGTCTCGTCCTGCCAGGAGGCCAGCCCCCGGCCTGTGGCCCGCCAGACCTCCCAGGCGCGCTGGACACGGACCCCGTTCAGCGGGTCGATCCGGGCGGCTGTTTCGGGGTCAAGCTCGGCCAGCAGCGCCGCCCGCCCCTCGGCGGCCATCCGCGCGTCGGCCTCGGCGCGTATCGCGCGCGGGATCTCGGGGATCTCGGCCAGCCCGCGGGTCAGCGCGGTGAAGTTCAGCCCCGTTCCGCCGACGATCACCACCGGTCTTGCGAGCAGCGGCTTCAGCTCGCGCAGCCAGTGGCCGACCGAATAGGGCTGATCGCGCGCAACATGGCCGTACAGCGCGTGGGGCAGGGCGCTTTCATCCGCGGGCGAGGGGCGTGCGGTCAGGATGCGCCAGTTGGCGTAGACCTGCAACGCATCGGCATTGACTATCGTTCGGCCGTCGCGCGCGGCAATTTCCATCGCCAGCGCAGACTTGCCGCTGGCGGTCGGCCCTGCGATCAGCACGGGAGCCTCGCGCGAAATCCGGTCGATCAACATCGGAACCCCGGTTGAACCCG
Source organism: Tabrizicola caldifontis (assembly GCF_004762095.1). Lineage (GTDB taxonomy): Bacteria > Pseudomonadota > Alphaproteobacteria > Rhodobacterales > Rhodobacteraceae > Tabrizicola > Tabrizicola caldifontis. The sequence goes on along the minus strand of NZ_SIJH01000004.1, from coordinate 103,583 downwards.
CCGCGGTTTTGCGACATTTTGCGCGCCAGTCCAAACACAAAACGAAATGCAGGGGGCGCCATGTCCGACACAGCCGGGGCCGCGGTCAGATACAGCCGCGTGATGCTGAAGATCTCGGGCGAGGCGCTGATGGGCGACCAGGGCTATGGCCTGCATCCGCCGACGGTGAACCGGATCGCCGAAGAGGTGAAGTCGGTCCGCGACATGGGTGTGGAAATCTGCATGGTGATCGGCGGCGGCAACATCTTTCGCGGCCTGCAGGGCAGCGCTCAGGGGATGGAGCGGACGACGGCCGATTACATGGGGATGCTGGCCACGGTGATGAACGCGCTGGCCATGCAGTCGGCGCTGGAGGCGATGGGGGTCTTCACCCGCGTCATCTCGGCCATACCGATGGATCAGGTCTGCGAGCCCTACATCCGCCGCCGCGCCGTGCGGCATCTGGAAAAGAAGCGGGTGTGCATCTTCGCGGCCGGAACCGGGAACCCGTATTTCACCACGGACACGGCGGCAACGCTCAGGGCCAGCGAAATGGCCTGCCAGGCGATCTTCAAGGGCACCAAGGTCGATGGCGTTTATGACAAGGATCCGAAGAAGCACCCTGATGCACGGCGCTACGACCATGTGACCTACGACGAAGTGCTTGAGAAGCACCTGGGCGTCATGGATGCGACCGCGATCGCGCTGGCCCGCGACAATGACCTGCCGATCATCGTCTTTTCGCTGGACGAACCCGGCGGTTTCCGGGGAATTCTGGCCGGGCAGGGCACCTATACCCGCGTTCAGGGCTGAGGCCCGCCCCCGCCGCTTAGGCCTATTCCCCGGCCCGGTGGCTCTGCTATAAGCCGGAAGCCCCGATGCGCCCAGGGGGCCCACGAAGTGAAGGACATGACCCATGGCTCATGAAGAGATCGAGATCGACACCGACGACCTGCAGCGCCGGATGGATGGCGCCATGACTGCGCTGAAGCAGGAATTCGCCTCGCTGCGCACGGGTCGCGCCAGTGCCTCGATCGTCGATCCGATCCAGGTGGAAGCCTACGGTCAGATGACCCCGATCAACCAGCTTGGCACGGTGAACGTGCCCGAGCCGCGGATGGTGGTGATCAACGTCTGGGACAGGGCCCTGGTCGGCAAGGTGGAAAAGGCGATCCGCGAATCCGGGATCGGCATCAACCCGGTCACCGACGGGCCGCTGATCCGCCTGCCGATCCCGGAACTGAATGAGGAGCGCCGGCGCGAACTGTCGAAGGTCGCGGCGCAGTATGCCGAACAGGCCAAGATCGCCATCCGCAACGTCCGCCGCGACGGGATGGACCAGATCAAGAAGGCCAAGGCCCTGGGCATGAGCGAGGATGATCAGAAGATGTGGGTCGACGAGGTGCAGGAAATGACCGATCGCGCCATCGCCGCCGTAGACAAGGCGCTGGAGATCAAGCAGGCCGAAATCATGCAGGTCTGACGGAGGGACGGGCCGGTGTCGAAGGATCTGGCGGGCGAAGTCGGGCTGAGGCCGGTCAATCACCTTGCAATCATCATGGACGGCAACGGCCGCTGGGCCACTAACCGGGGCTGGCCGCGTCTTGTCGGTCATCGCCGCGGTGCGGAACGGGTGCGCGACATTGTCAAGGCTGCCCCCGACCTGGGCATCCGCTGGCTGACGCTGTACGCCTTCTCGACCGAGAACTGGAAGCGGTCGACCGAAGAAGTGCTTGGCCTGATGGCAATCTTCGCCCGCTACATCGAGCGCGAGGCCGAGCGCCTTGCCAAGGCGGGGGTCCGGGTCCGGTTCATCGGCGAACGCGGGCGCCTTGATCTGAAGCTGCAGCGCCTGATGGCCGGGATCGAGGCGCGCACGGCTGGCTGCGATCGGCTGAACCTGACCATCGCGGTCAACTACGGTGGCCGTGACGAGATTGTGCGCGCAGCGCGCAAGCTGGCCGAGCAGGTGGCGGCTGGCCTGCTGGATCCGCGCGATCTGACCGAAGGGGCCTTCGCCGGGGCGCTGGATACGGGCGGCCTGCCTGACCCCGACCTTGTGATCCGCACCAGCGGAGAGACAAGGACAAGCAATTTCCTGCCCTGGCAGGCGGCCTATGCCGAATACGAATTCACCGGCACGCTCTGGCCCGATTTCACGGCCGAGGAACTGGCCGGGATCATCGCGCGGTTCGGCAATCGCGAGCGGCGGTTCGGGGGCGTGCTGCGGTGAGTGGGGTGCCGGCGCCTTCCGGCCGATGGTCTGACCTGCGGACCCGAATCCTTTCGGCCATATTCATGGTGTCGGTCGGTGCGGTCGAGATCTGGCTGGGCGGCACTGCCTTTGCCGCTCTTGTCATCGTGCTGACGGCGCTGATGGTCTGGGAACTGGCAACCATCACGGCCCCCCTGCGACGCCGGACGCCGGTGACGCTGGCGGTGGCGACCGGTGGGGCGCTGGCGGCCGCACTGGTCCTGCGCAGCGAAGTGGCGGTGCTGTTCCTTGTGGCGCCGACGCTGATGCTGGTGCTGACCCCGCGCCGCGACCGTCGCCTTGCAGGGGGCTATGCGCTGGCGATCATGCTGGCGGGCTACGGCCTGGTCACCCTGCGCCAGGAGGCCGGAACAATCGCCATCCTGTGGCTTGTCGCGGTGGTCGTAGCCTCCGACGTTCTGGGCTATTTCGCCGGGCGTCTGCTGGGCGGGCCGAAGTTCTGGGAACGGATCAGCCCCAAGAAGACCTGGTCGGGCACGGCGGCGGGCTGGATCGGTGCCGGGCTGGTGGGGCTTGCCTTTTGGCAGGCCGGCTATGGTGGCTGGCCGCTGGTGCCCTTGTCGATGCTGGTGGCCTTTGCCGGGCAGATGGGCGACATCCTGGAAAGCTGGGTCAAGCGGCGCGCTGGGGTCAAGGATGCCTCGCGGCTGATTCCCGGACACGGCGGCGTACTGGACCGCTTTGATGCGCTGATCGGCGCCGTGGTTCTGGTGATGCTGCTGCAACTGGTCTTTCCGGTCACGCCGATGATCGGGGGGCCGGGCTGATGCGAAGCATTTCGATCTTCGGGGTCACGGGCTCGATCGGAGAGCAGACGGTGGATCTTGTCCGCCGCGCTGGGGGGGCCGAGGCCTACCGGGTGGTTGCACTGACCGGCGGGCGCAACATCGCGCGGCTGGCCGAACTGGCGCGAGAGCTGCGCGCCGAGGTCGCGGTCTGCGCCGACCCGTCGGGCCTTGCCGAACTGCGCGACAGGTTGGCAGGTTCGGGTGTGGCGGCGGCGGCCGGGGCCGAGGCGATCGCCGAAGCCGCCGACCGCCCGGCAGACTGGGTGATGAGCGCGATCGTCGGTGCGGCGGGACTGGTGCCCGGGTTCCGGGCGCTGCGTCACGGGAAAAGCCTGGCCCTCGCCAACAAGGAAAGTCTGGTGACCGCAGGGCCGTTGCTGATGGCCGAGGCAGAGGCGCGAGGCGCGCGCATCCTGCCGGTTGACAGCGAACATTCGGCGATCTTTCAGGCCCTTGCGGGCGAAGACATCGCGACGGTAGAGCGGATCATCCTGACCGCTTCGGGCGGTGCGCTGCGCGACTGGCCGTTGGAGGCCCTGGCACGCGCCACGGTGCAGGAGGCGCTGGCCCATCCCAACTGGGCCATGGGCCAGAGGATCACCATCGATTCGGCCAGCATGTTCAACAAGGCGCTCGAGGTGATCGAGACGCGCGAGTTCTTCGGGGTGGAACCCGAACGGGTCGAGGTCATCATCCACCCGGAATCGCTGATCCATTCCATGGTCGGCTTCCGTGACGGGGCCATCATGGCGCATATGGGCGCACCGGACATGCGCCATTCCATCGGCTATGCGCTGAACTGGCCGGTTCGGGCCGACCTGCCGGTCGCCCGGCTGGATCTGGCGCAGATCTCTACGCTCACCTTCCGCGCGCCCGACCTCACGCGATACCCGGCGCTGCACCTTGCGCGTGCGGTGATGGAACGGCGCGGGCTTGCAGGCGCGGCCTTCAATGCGGCGAAGGAAGTGGCCCTTGACCATTTCCTGGCCGGTGGAATCGGCTTCATGGACATGGCCGGGGTGGTCGAGGCTTCGCTGGATGCGCTGGAGCCCGACCTTGGCCGCACAAATGCGGCACCCGCCCTTGATGATATCCTGCAGATGGACCATCTGGCACGGACGAAGGCGGATGAAATCGCGCGCCGCAGGGCGGGTTCGAGGTAGGCATGGAAATCTTCGCGGCACTCGGCGGCACCGCCTGGACGGTGTTCTTTTTCATCGTTGCGCTGTCGATCATCGTCTTCGTCCATGAATACGGCCATTACATCGTCGGCCGATGGTCGGGCATACATGCCGAGGTGTTCTCGATCGGCTTCGGTCCCGTGCTCTTCAGCCACCGCGACCGCCGCGGCACGCGCTGGCAGATCGCGGCGATTCCCTTCGGCGGCTATGTGAAGTTCCTTGGCGATGCCGACGCATCGTCGGTGCGCCCTGTGAACATGCCCGGCCTGTCGCCGGCCGAACGGCGCCACACGATGGCGGGGGCGCCGCTCTGGGCGCGGTCTGCGACCGTGGCGGCGGGACCGGTGGCGAACTTCATCCTGACCTTCGTGTTGCTTGCCGGGATCCTGATGGTTGCCGGCCTGCCGCGGGAAGAACCGACGGTGGGCGAACTGCGCGCCCTTCCCTTCGGGGGAGCGGAGCTGCAGACAGGTGACGTCATCCTTGCCATCGAGGGACAGCCGACACCGGACTTGCCCAGCCTGGGCGCGCTGGCCGGGGTTCTTCCGGACAGGCAGACGGTGACCTACACCATCCGCCGCGGAGACCGCCAGATGGACGTCGGAGGTCCGCATCCCTTCCCGGCTGTCGTGGGGCAGGTGATCATCCGGTCGGCGGCCATGGACGCCGGCCTTCAGGCCGGGGATGTGATCCTGCGGGCCGGCGGGCAGGAGGTCACCACCTTCCGCCAGCTTCCCGACATCGTCGCCCAAAGCAAGGGTGCGCCGGTGCCGCTGACCGTCTGGCGCAATGGGCAGACCTTCGAACTGACACTGGTCCCGCGCATCCGCAGCGTGGCGGATGAAACCGGCGCCTTCGTCGAGCGCTATCAGATCGGGATTGCCTCTGGCATGGCCTTCGTTCCGGCCACGCGGTCGCCCGGCCTGATCGAATCGATGTCCCTGGCCGTGGCGCAGATGTGGGGCATGACTGTCACTACCTTTTCGGGGCTTTGGCACATCATCACCGGTGCCATAAGTTCCTGCAACTTTTCGGGTGCGATAGGTATTGCCGAGACGATGGGCGATGCGGCGCGCAACGGGACGGAAAGCTTTGTCGGCATGCTTGCCGTGCTTTCGCTGGGTATCGGCATCATCAACCTGTTTCCGATTCCGGTTCTGGATGGCGGACATCTGGTGTTTCACGCCTACGAAGCGGTCATGCGCCGCCCTCCGTCAGAGCGTGCGCTGCGCGTGCTGATGACGATCGGGCTGACCATTGTGCTGTCGCTGATGCTGTTCGCGCTAAGCCGCGATATCCTTTGCATGTAAGCCGCCGCACCGCCGCAGGGTCGGTTTTCCCTGATCCGATGGCGCGGCACAGCGGGCACAATATGTAGGAAAGTTATCCACAAGGACCGCAGGCTTTTGACAAAGCTTGCCTTTCCAGCTAGTCAGAAAAAAAACAGGAACGGGCGAGGACGCAGGATGCAAGGGACCTTCCGTACGACCAGGGAACGGTCATCCGGGACGCGTGCGCGCGCCCGTCTTCTGGCAACGGCGGTTTTTCTTGGCACCGCAACGCTTTCGGCCCCGTTCCTGATGCCGGCCTATGCTCAGGTCTTTTCCTTTTCGAACGTCGTGATCGAAGGGAACAGCCGGGTAGATGCCGCCACGATCCTCAACTATGCCGGAATCAGGCGTGGCGAACAGGTGTCGGCTTCCGCGCTGAACGATGCCTATCAGCGCATCGTGAACTCCGGCCTGTTCGAAACGGTCGAGCTGATCCCCCAGGGCTCCACCTTGCTGATCCGGGTCGTCGAATACCCGATCATCAACGTGATCAGCATCGAGGGGAACCGCCGCCTGAAGGACGAACGTCTTGCCGAGGTTATCAAGTCGCAACCTCGTCGTGTCTATTCCCCCAGCCAGGCCGAGGCCGATGCCGCAGCCATCGCGGAAGCCTATCGCGCAGCGGGACGACTGGCCGCCAGCGTGACGCCCAAGATCATCCGCCGCTCGGAAAACCGCGTGGATCTGGTCTTCGAGATCACCGAAGGCCGTGTGGTCGAGAACGAGCGGATCGATTTCGTCGGGAACCGTGCCTTCTCGGATCGGCGCTTGCGCCAGGTGTTGCAGACCAAGCAGGCGGGGCTTCTGCGTACCTTCATCCAGCGCGACAGTTTCGTGGCCGAGCGGCTGGAACTGGACAAGCGCCTGCTGACAGAATTCTACCTGTCGCGTGGGTTCATCGACTTTCAGATCCTGGACGCCAGCGCCGAACTGACGCGTGAACGGGATGCGACCTTCATCACCTTTACCGTGCGTGAAGGGTTGCCGCATACCATCGGCAAGGTCACCGTCGTATCCGAGGTTGAGGGGCTGGATGCGGCCGAATTTCAGGCGGTCACGCGGATCCGCACCGGGCAGACCTACAGCCCGCTGCTGATCGATAACAACGTGGCGCGGATGGAAACGCTGGCGCTGAAGAAAGGCCTCAATTTCATCCGTGTCGAACCGCGGATCACCCGTGACCAGCGCGGCCAGGCAGTTGACGTCGAATTCGCCATCGTTCGCGGCCAGCGTATCTTTGTCGAACGCATCGACATCGAAGGCAACCAGACCACGCTGGACGAGGTCATCCGCCGTCAGTTCCGCACCGTTGAGGGCGACCCCTTCAACCCGCGCGAGATCCGGCAGTCGGCCGAACGGATTCGCGCTCTGGGCTTCTTCTCGGACGCACAGGTGAACACCGAGCAGGGGTCCGGCCCGGATCAGGTGGTGGTGAATGTCGATGTCGAGGAACAGCCGACCGGCTCGCTCAGCTTCGGGGTCAGCTATTCGGTGGCCAACGGTACGGGGTTCAACATTGGGTTCTCGGAAACGAACTTCCTGGGCCGCGGCCAGCGCCTGTCGCTTAGCCTGAGTTCGGGGACGGACAATCAGAATTCAAGCTTCAGCTTCACCGAGCCTGCCTTCCTGGGGCGCGACCTCAGCTTCAGCCTGGGTGCCTATTACCGCACCTCGACCAGCGATTTCGCGGTCTACGATACGCGCAACATCGGCTTGACTGCCGGGCTTGGCTTCCCGATCGGGGAACAGTCTAGGCTGAACCTTCGCATGCGCTATTCGGATGACCTGCTGGAGAACTACACCGGCGATTCGCCGATCATCCAGAGTGAAGTTGACCTTGGCGCGCTGCGCACGCTGTCGCTGGGTTACAATTACGAGTATGATACTCGGATTACCGGCCTGAATCCGAAGGGTGGGGTTCTGCTGCGCTTTGGCCAAGATTTTGCGGGTCTTGCGGGCGATACAGAATATATCGAGACGACCGCGCTGGCCTTGGCCGAGACCAAGGTCTGGAACGAGGAAGTGACGATCCGTGCCGTGTTCGAGGGCGGGGCCATCACGACACTGGGTGACGGCACCAGCCGCGTGACTGAACGCTACTTCGGTGGCGGCAAGATCAGGGGCTTCGAACCCAAGGGGATCGGTCCGCGCGACCTTGGGGCTGACGATCAGGATGCCTTGGGCGGCAACATGTTCGCTGTGGCGCGCTTCGAGGCCGAATTCCCCCTTGGCCTGCCCGAGGAATATGGCATCACCGGCGGCGCCTTCTTCGATGTCGGTTCGGTCTGGAGCCTCGACAACGTGAACGGCACTCCTTCGCCTGACCAACCGGATGGCATCGTCGATGACAGCTTCAATCCGCGGGCGGTGGTCGGCCTTTCGGTGTTCTGGACAACGCCGATCGGTCCGCTGCGGTTCAACTTCAGCAAGGCGCTGAAGAAGGAAGACTACGACAGGGAACAGACCTTCGACCTGACGATCTCGACGAGGTTCTGACGATGCGGGCGTGGCGCGCCCTGTGCGCCGTTGTCGTCCTGCTTTTCCTTGGCCAGCCTGTGCATGCACAAGATGCGCCGATTCCGGGCGGCATCATCCTGACGCTGGATCAGGACCGGCTTTTCCTGGATTCGGCCTATGGCAAGGCAAGTGTCGAACGCGAACGCGCCGCCACCAAGGCGCTGGAAGCAGAGAACGCACGGATCGAGGCCGAACTTGTCGCCGAAGAGCAGGAACTGACCCGCAAGCGCGGCACCTTGCCTGCCGAGGAATTCTCGGCCCTCGCGGCCGAGTTCGATGCGAAGGTCGAACGCATTCGCGCCGAGCAGGATGAAAAGTCCCGCGATCTCGTTCGCGCCCGCGAGGCTGATCGTCAGGCGTTCCTGCGGGCGGCCATTCCCGCCCTGGCCGAGCTGATGGGCGAACTTGGCGCGGTGGCGATCCTGGACAAGAGTCAGGTGTTCCTGTCGCTGTCCGCGATCGACGTCACCGACGAGGCGATCGTGAAGGTCGATGCCGTGCTGCCGGCAGAGACCGCGCCCTGAACCGGCGGAAAACTTGTCACTTGCGACGCGAGTTGGTAGCTACGGCGAAAAGGCCGGGGACGACGGTCGCAAGGCAACGCAAGGGGACCAGTATGGATGCAGCCGCTACGACAACAGCCGATCTGGAGCTGATCCAGCGGATCATCCCGCATCGCTATCCCTTTCTGCTGATCGACAAGGTACGCGACATCGTGCTGAACGAAAGCTGCGTCGGCATAAAGTGCGTCACCCTGAACGAGCCGCAGTTCCAGGGCCACTTTCCGGGCATGCCCATCTTTCCCGGCGTGATGATCATCGAGGCTATGGCGCAGACGTCCGGCGTTCTGGTCGGGCTGTCGATGAACCTGGTGGACAAGGCGGCCAAGGTCTTCTTCATGGGCGTCGATGGTGTGAAGTTCCGCCGCAAGGTGGTGCCGGGCGACGTGATGGAGCTGCATGTGAAGGCGCTGCGCGGCGGTGGCCGCGTCTGGAAATTCGAAGGCAAGGCCTATGTCGAGGGCGAGCTGGCCTGCGAAGCGACCTTCATGGCGATGTTTGACGTTCCGAAAGAATGACCGTTCACCCCACAGCCCGCATCCACGCCTCGGCCGTGGTCGAGCCCGGCGCGGTGATCGGCGAGGGTTGCGAGATCGGCCCCTTTGCGGTGATCGGCCCCGAGGTGACGCTTGGCGCGCGCGTCACGGTCAAGAGCCACGCCGTCCTTACCGGCTGGACCGATATCGGCGAGGACAGCACGATCTTTCCCTTCGCCACGGTCGGCGAGGTGCCGCAGGACCTGAAATACCGTGGCGAACGTACGCGGCTGATCGTGGGCCGGCGCTGCCGGATCCGTGAGGGGGCAACGCTGAACACCGGGACCGAAGGTGGTGGCGGGGTGACGCGCGTCGGCGATGACGTGCTGATCATGACCGGCGCCCACGTCGGGCACGACGCCCAGATCGGCAACCGGGTGATCCTGGTGAATCATGTGGCGATCGCCGGCCATGTGGTGCTGGGTGACGATGTGATAGTCGGCGGGCTGTCCGGCATACACCAGTGGGTCCGGGTCGGGCAGGGTGCGATCATCGGGGCGGTGACGATGGTCACCAATGACGTCATACCCTACGGTCTGGTTCAGGCGCCGCGCGGCGAACTTGACGGGCTGAACCTGGTCGGGCTGAAGCGGCGCGGTGTGGACCGCTCCGAGATCACCGCGTTGCGCGCCGCCTATCAGACGCTGGCGCAGGAAGAGGGCAGCTTCCAGGACCGCGCCCGCAAGCTGGCCGAAGAGAGCGACAGCCCGCTTGTCCGTGAAATCGCCGACTTCATCCTGTCGAAGTCCGACCGCAGCTTCCTGACCCCGAAGGGCGGGCGGTGAGGACGGCGCTGATCGCGGGGCGCGGGCGCCTGCCGGCGGCGCTGGCGCAGGCGATGGCGGAACCACCTTTCGTCGCCGCGCCCGAGGGTTTCGTGCCCGCGGGTCTGGCAGCCGATCTGACCTTCCGCCTGGAGCGTCTGGTGCCTTTCCTGCGCGCGTTGGCCGATGCGGGCGTCAGCCGTGTGGTCCTTGCCGGCGCGGTCCAGCGCCCGCGTCTGGACCCTGCGCTGCTTGATCCGGCCACGGCCGAACTGCTGCCGCGGCTGATGCAGGCGATGCAGGCCGGCGACGACGCGACGCTGCGGGCGGTGCTGGAGATCTTCGACGAGTTCGGGTTTGCAGTGGCCGGGGTGGAAGAGGTGGCGCCGACGCTGTTGCCGGGCCCGGGGGTGCTTGCAGGAACCGTGACCCCGCGTGACGAGGCCGATGCAGCCCGCGCGGCAGAGATCGTGGCGGCCCTTGGCGCGGTTGATGTGGGGCAGGGCGCGGTGGTGGCCCAGGGCCTGTGCCTGGCGGTCGAGGCTTTGCCGGGAACCGATGCCATGCTGGCCGAGGTCGCGCGGATCGGGGCCTTGCGGCCAGATCCGGCGCGGGGGCGGGGCGTGTTCTACAAGGCGGCGAAACCGGGGCAGGACCGGCGGATCGACTTGCCCACGATCGGCCCCGACACGCTGCGGGCCGTTGCGGCGGCCGGGCTGGGCGGCGTGGCCTTTCAGGCGGGCTCGGTGATCTGCCTGGATCTTGCGGAGATGCGGCTTCTGGCCGGGGAGCTGGGCCTGTTCCTGTGGGCGCGCGCATGATGCGGGGCGGGATGGCGCGAAGAGTGAACGAAGTCCAACGATGAGCAGCCCGCTGAAGCTGTTCCTGATCGCGAGCGAACCTTCGGGCGACCGTCTGGGCGCGGCGCTGATGGCGGGGCTCAAGTCACTTGCGCCGGTGGAGTTCTCCGGGGTCGGTGGGCCGCTGATGCAGGCAGAGGGGATGCAAAGCCTGTTCCCGATGGAGGAGCTGTCGGTGATGGGCATCGCCGAGGTTCTGCCGAAATACCTGCACCTGAAACGCCGCATCCGCGAGGCAGCCCAGGCGGTGCTTTCCAGCGGGGCGGATGCGCTGGTCACCATCGACAGCCCGGATTTCTGCCTGCGCGTGGCGAAGATGGTCAAGACTGCACGCCCGGGCTTGCGCACCATCCACTATGTCGCGCCCTCGGTCTGGGCCTGGCGGCCGGGCCGGGCGCGGAAGATGGCGCGGGTGATCGACCATGTGCTGGCGCTTCTGCCCTTCGAGCCGCCCTACATGACCGCCGCCGGCATGACATGCGATTTCGTCGGCCACCCGGTGGTGGCCGAGCCGCTTGCCTCAGAGGCCGAACGCGCCGCCTTTGCGGGCGAGGGGCCGCTTCTTCTGGCCCTGCCGGGCTCTCGGAGGGGAGAGGTCGCGCGACTGGCGCCCGTCTTCGGCGAGGTCGTCGGGCGGCTGAAGGCGGCCCATCCGGCGCTGCGTGTCGTTCTGCCCACGGTGCGCGGTGTGGCGCCTTTGGTCAGGGATCTGACGGCGGGCTGGCCGGTCGTGCCCGAGATCATAGAGGATCCGGCTGCCAAGCGTGGCGCCTTTGCCGCAGCTGATGTGGCACTGGCGGCCTCGGGGACGGTGTCGCTGGAACTGGCTGCCAATGGCTGCCCCATGGTCATCGCCTATGACATGCATCCGCTGACGCTGTGGCTGATACGGCGGGCGGCGCTGATCGACACGGTCACGCTGGTCAACCTGGTCAGCGAGACACGGGCGGTGCCCGAATTCATCGGGCCGGACTGCCGGGCCGACAGAATTGCCCCGGCGCTGAAGGCGGTCCTGGCTGACCCGGCATCACAAAAGGCGGCGATGGCCCTGACGATGGAGCGGCTGGGGCGCGGGGGCGAGGCACCCGGCCTCAGGGCTGCGCGGTCGGTGCTGGCGGCGCTTCGTCGTTGATGATCGCCAGAACCTGCGGCATCAGCGCGCCGGTCCTGTCGTTGATCAACGCGATCACCCCCGGCTCTTGCGCAGCGGTCAGCTGCGGCAGCTTTGCCATGGCCGAGCGCCCCTCTGGCGTGGCGTAGAAGTCGCGCAGCGCGGTGATTTCGCCAAGGGTCATGATGTCGGCCATGATTTCGGCCTGATCGCGCATCAGCGCCATCATCGGGTCGGTGAACGTGCCCAGATACAGGGCCCGGATCGCCGCCACCTGTTCGTCGCTGAGCGTCTGCCCGGCGGCGGCGACCTGTTGCAGAATCGGCTGATACATCGTCTCGATCACCGCTGCCATGTCGAAACCCTGAAGCGCCAGATCGACATAGTCGCGCGCGACGGTCACCCGGGCGTCGCGCGTTTCGGCAGGGGCGGGCAGCGGCATGGCCAGAAGTGCGGCCAGGATCAGCAGTCTCACCGGGCCTGCCCTTTCCAGATCCAGCCCCCGCCGAAGATGCGGCTGCCTTCGGGGGCGTAGAACACGCAGGCCTGACCGGAGCTTACGCCGTCCTCGGGCGACAGCAGTTCCACCTCGGCGGTCGTGGGGCCGGTCGGACGGATGATCGCCTCGCTTGGCGGGCGGGTCGATCGGACCTTGACCTTCAGCTGCCATTCGGCGCGGCTGTCGAAAGGCGCATCGCCCAGCCAGTTGATTTCCCGGACGGGAATGATCCGGGTGGACAGCGCCGACTTGGGCCCGACGATCACGCGCCGCGTTTCGGGGTCGAGCTTCACCACATACAGCGGCTCGCCCAGACCGCCGATGCCCAGACCCTTGCGCTGGCCGATCGTGTAATGGATCACGCCGCGGTGCTGACCCAGCACATTGCCGTCGAGGTTCACGATCTCGCCCGGGTCGGCGGCGCCGGGGCGCAGCTTCTCGATCACCGCGGCATAGTTGCCGTTCGGCACGAAGCAGATGTCCTGGCTGTCGGGCTTGTCCGCGACCGGCAGCCCGTATTTTGCTGCCAGCGCCCGGGTCTCGGCCTTGGATTTCAGGTGGCCCAGCGGAAAGCGCAGATAGGCCAGCTGTTCCGGCGTGGTCGAGAACAGGAAATAGCTTTGGTCCCGCGCCGGGTCGGCCGCCTGGTGAAGTTCGGGTCCATGATCGCCCAGCTTGCGCTGGATGTAATGGCCGGTTGCCATGCAGTCGGCATCCAGATCCTTCGCCGTGGCCAGAAGATCCTTGAACTTCACCCGCTCGTTGCAGCGAATGCAGGGCACGGGGGTTGCGCCCGCCAGGTAGGCATCGGCGAATTCCTCGATCACCGCCTCGCGGAAGGTGTTCTCGTAGTCGAGGACATAGTGCGGAAACCCCATCGTCTCGGCCACGCGGCGCGCATCGTGGATGTCGCGGCCCGCGCAGCAGGCCCCTTTCTTCGCCAAGGCGGCCCCGTGATCGTAAAGCTGCAGTGTCACGCCGACGACATCATAGCCTTCTTCGGCCAACATGGCGGCGACGACGCTGGAATCGACGCCGCCCGACATGGCGACGACGACCCGCGTTTCGGACGGGGGCTTCGGCAGGCCGAGAGAATTGAGCGCCAGGTCGCGCGGCATGGGACAAATCCGGGGTCAGGGAATGTCAGGCAATATATGAAAATGCTCTGCACTCTCAATCCCCAGTTTCAGCATTGATTAAGCCTGTTCCGGCATCCTTCCTGTGCACGAAGGGGGATTGCCGATGTTTCTGAAACGTGTCGATGGTCCGCGGCAGGTCACCTTGCCTGACGGCAGCATCCTGACCCGGGCCGACCTGCCGCCTGCGGATACCCGGCGCTGGGTGGCCAGTCGCAAGGCGGTTGTGGTAAAGGCGGTAGTCCACGGTCTGCTTCCCCTGTCCGAGGCGCTGGAACGTTACGCCCTGTCCGAGGAAGAGTTCGCGCTATGGCGCGCGGCGGTCGAACGGCATGGCGACGCGGGGCTGAAGGTCACGTCGATCCAGAAATACAAACAACTTTAGATTGTTTTCTGCTCGCGCTCTGGCAAAGTAACCGTCGATTAACCAATGCCGCCCACAGTCGTTAACGATGACGGCACTGGAGCGGAGATTCCGATAAATGCGCATCCTGCTTGTGGAAGACGACCCGACGACTTCGAAAAGCATCGAGCTTATGCTGACACATGCCAACCTGAACGTCTATTGCACCGACATGGGCGAGGACGGGATCGATCTGGCAAAGCTTTACGATTACCATCTGATTCTTTTGGACCTGAACCTGCCGGACATGAGCGGGCATGAAGTGCTGCGTCAGGTGCGCCAAGCCCGGGTGGAAACGCCGATCCTGATCCTGTCGGGCGCGGATGACACGGAAAGCAAGTTGAAGGGCTTCGGCTTCGGTGCCGACGACTATCTGACCAAGCCCTTCCACCGCGAGGAACTGGTCGCCCGCATCCATGCAATCATCCGCCGGTCCAAGGGGCACAGCCAGTCCGTGATCCGCACGGGCAGGGTTGCGGTCAATCTTGATGCAAAGACCGTCGAGGTGGATGGCAAGGGCGTGCATCTGACCGGCAAGGAATACCAGATGCTTGAGCTGCTATCCCTGCGCAAGGGAACGACGCTGACCAAGGAGATGTTCCTGAACCACCTTTACGGCGGGATGGACGAGCCGGAGCTGAAGATCATTGATGTCTTCATCTGCAAGCTGCGCAAGAAACTGGCCGAGGCGACGGGTGGCGACAACTACATCGAAACCGTCTGGGGCCGCGGCTATGTGCTGCGCGACCCGGCTGCCGGAACCGGTGCAAGGCTTGCCGCCAGCGCCTGATCTTTACCTTGACCGCCCCCGGGCCTAACCTTCCGGCCGCATGGCATGGCGGGTGCGGATCGGGGGACGGCAATGAAGGAAAAGCCGGTCGAGGCGCTGACGGAACGTGAAGCAGCTGAAGAGCTTGCGCGTCTTGCGGCTGCGATTGCGGCGGCGAACCGGGCCTATCATACGCTTGATGCCCCCGAGATTTCGGATGCCGAGTATGACGCGCTGAAACGCCGCAATGCCGCCATCGAGGCGCGCTTTCCGGCGCTGAAGCGGGCGGATTCCCCCAGCGACCAGGTGGGCGCCGCCTTGGCCGAAGGCTTCGGTAAGGTCGTGCATCGGGTACGGATGCTGTCGCTGGAAAACGCCTTTTCTGCGGAAGAGGTGACCGAGTTCGACGAACGCGTGCGCAAGTTCCTGAACCATTCCGGAGCTTTGGCCTACACGGCCGAGCCGAAGATCGATGGCCTTTCGCTCAGCCTGCGTTACGAGGAGGGAGAGCTGGTCGTGGCTGCGACGCGCGGCGATGGCGAGGTGGGTGAGAATGTCACCGAAAACGCCCGCACGATTGCCGACATTCCCCGGCGCCTGACCGGCGCGCCCCGGGTGCTGGAGGTGCGGGGCGAGGTCTACATGTCGCATGCGGATTTCGCCGCCCTGAACGACAGGCAGGCTGCCGCGGGAGAAAAGACCTTTGCCAACCCGCGCAACGCCGCCGCCGGCAGTTTGCGCCAGCTTGACGCCCGGATCACCGCCAGCCGGCCGCTTAAGTTCTTCGCCTATTCCTGGGGCGAACTTTCGGAACCGCTTGCCAAGACGCAATTTACGGCAATTGCGCGGCTCAAGTCATTGGGATTTCCGACGAATCCCCTGACAGTCCTGTGTGATGGGCCAGAGGCGATGCTGGCCCACTACCGGCTGGTCGAGGCGCAGCGCGCGACTCTGGGCTATGACATCGACGGCGTCGTGTACAAGGTGGACGATCTCGCGCTTCAGGCGCGCTTGGGGTTCCGCTCTTCCACGCCGCGCTGGGCCCTGGCGCACAAGTTCCCGGCGGAACTGGCCTGGACCGAGCTTCTGGGCATCGACATTCAGGTTGGCCGTACCGGGGCCCTGTCGCCTGTGGCGCGGTTGCGGCCGGTGACGGTAGGTGGCGTGGTGGTGTCAAACGCCACGCTGCACAACGAGGATTACATCGCCGGTCGCGACAGCAAGGGTCAGCCGATCCGCGGCGGCAAGGATATCCGCGTGGGTGACTGGGTGCAGGTCTACCGCGCGGGCGACGTCATTCCGAAGGTCGCGGACGTGGATCTTTCGCGTAGAAAGAGCGACTCAAAACCTTTTGTTTTTCCAGATAGATGCCCGGAATGCGGCAGCCCCGCCCACCGTGAGGAGGGCGACAGTGTCCGCCGCTGCACCGGCGGGCTGATCTGCCCGGCGCAGGCTGTCGAGCGTCTCAAGCATTTCGTCAGCCGCGGCGCCTTCGATATCGAGGGGCTGGGGGCAAAGCAGGTCGAGATGTTCTTCAACGATCCGATCCTGCCCGTGAAGACCCCGGCAGACATCTTCACCCTTGCAGCAAGAGATGCCGCCAACCCCTTGCAGAAACTGAAGAACCGCGAAGGCTTCGGAGAGGTTTCCGTCGCCAAGCTGTTTGCCGCCATCGAGGCGCGGCGGACGATCCCGCTTGATCGGCTGATCTTCGCCCTCGGCATCCGGCATGTGGGCGAGGTGGCGGCCGGCCTTCTGGCGCGCCACTATGGCACCTGGGAAGCGTTCGAGACCGCCGTCACTCGTGCCGCGCCGGGCAACCCGGAGTGGCAGGAACTGACCTCGATCAACGGTATCGGTGCGGTGATGGCCCAAAGCCTGGCAGATGCCTTTCAGAACCCTGCCGAACGCGCGGCCATTGATGCGCTGGTCGCGCAACTGACGGTGCAGCCGGTCCAGGCCAGGGTTGCGACCGACAGCCCCGTGGCCGGAAAGACGGTTGTCTTCACCGGCACGCTGGAGAAGATGACCCGCGCCGAGGCCAAGGCGCGGGCAGAGGCGCTGGGGGCCAAGGTTGCCGGCAGCGTCAGTGCCAGGACCGACCTGGTGGTGGCCGGGCCCGGCGCCGGATCAAAGGCCAAAGAGGCCGAGCGCCTGGGGGTGCCGATCATCGACGAGGACGCCTGGCTGCGGCTGATCGGCGCATGACGCGGCCCGAGGCCCTGTTCCCGCTGTTTGCGGAACTTGAGACCCTGCCCGGCGTTGGCCCCAAGGCAGCGCAGGCCTTCAGGACGCTGGGGGTAGAGCGGCCCAAGGATCTGCTTTACCTGATGCCCCATTCGGTGGTGGACCGGGCGTTGCGCGCCTCGGTTCGTGATGTGACCCCGCCAGCCACGCTGACCGTCGAGGTAGAGGTCGGCCAGCATGTGCCGCCCCGCCGGAAGGGCGGGCCTTACCGGGTGCATGTCCGCGACCGGAAGCTGGAATTCACGCTCGTCTTCTTCCACGCCCGCACCGACTATCTGCAGAAGCTCTTGCCCACCGGCCAGCGGCGGCTGGTTTCGGGCAAGGTCGAGTTGTTCGACGGCATGGCGCAGATCGTGCATCCTGATCATGTGCTGCGACCCGACGAGGCAGACGAGATCCCGGCCTATGAGCCGGTCTATCCGCTGGCCGCCGGTCTGACGCAGAAGCTGGTGCAGAAGGCCGTGGCCGGCGCTTTGGCGCGCGTTCCGGACCTGGGCGAGTGGATCGATGCCGGACTCAAGTCGCGCGAAGGATGGCCGGACTGGACAAGGGCGCTGCACATGGTGCACGCGCCTGATGGCCCGGCCGGGCTGGCCCCGGATCATCCCGCGCGCCAGCGTCTGGCCTATGACGAATTGTTCGCGCATCAGCTGATGCTGTCGATCGCGCGGGCAAGGCTGCGGCGCGGCAAGGGAATCGAGACGCGCGGCGATGGGCATCTGCGGGCAAGGGTTCTGAAGAGCCTGCCCTATGCGCCCACCGGCGCGCAGGTCCGGGCCGTTGCCGAGATAGAGGCCGACATGGCCCGCCCAGTGCGCATGAACCGCCTGTTGCAGGGTGACGTGGGGGCGGGAAAGACGCTGGTTGCCTTCCAGGCGCTCTTGATCGCGGTCGAGGCTGGCGGGCAGGGCGTGATGATGGCGCCGACGGAAATTCTGGCGCGGCAACATTTCGAGGGGCTGGAGCCGCTGGCCCGCGCCGCCGGGGTGCGGCTGGAGCTGCTGACGGGCCGCGACCGGGGGGCAGAGCGGGCGGCAAAGCTGGCCGACCTGGCAGCGGGGCGGATTCCGATCCTGGTCGGCACGCATGCGGTCTTCCAGAAGGACGTGGCGTTCCATGATCTGCGGTTGGCGGTCGTGGACGAACAGCACCGCTTTGGTGTGGCGCAGCGGATGGAACTGGCCGCCAAGGGCAGGGCGGTGGATGTGCTGGTGATGACTGCTACCCCCATTCCGCGCAGCCTGGCCCTGGCCACGCATGGCGACATGGATGTGTCCGTGCTGGATGAAAAGCCTGCAGGGCGCAAGCCAATCCGCACCGCCATGGTCCCGGCCGAGCGGCTGGACGAGGTGGTGGACCATCTGCGCAAGGCCGTGGCAGAAGGACGGCAGGCCTATTGGGTTTGCCCGCTGGTCGAGGAATCCGAAGTGGTGGATTACGCCAGCGCGGAAGAGCGGTTCCGTTCGCTGCGCGCGGCCTTGGGCGACCGGGTGGGCCTGGTCCACGGCCAGATGCCTCCGGCCGAAAAGGACGCGGCCATGGCGCGCTTCGTGGCCGGTGAGACCTCGGTGCTGGTGGCGACCACGGTGATCGAGGTGGGGGTGAACGTGCCCAACGCGACGATCATGGTGATCGAACGGGCCGAGACCTTCGGCCTTGCGCAGCTGCACCAGTTGCGAGGCCGCGTCGGTCGGGGCGAGGCGCAGTCGACCTGCCTGCTGCTTTACCAGCCACCGCTGAGCGAAACCGGCCGGCGGCGGCTGAAAACGATCCGCGACACCGAGGACGGATTCCGCATCGCCGAGGAAGACCTTGCGATGCGGGGCGCCGGCGATCTGATCGGCACGGCACAATCCGGCCTGCCACGGTTCCGCGTGGCGGATCTGGAGCGCCAGGCGGGCCTGATGGGGCTTGCCCAGTCCGATGCGCGCAAGCTGTTGCACGACGACCCGGGGCTGTCCGGCCCGCGTGGCGAGGCAGCGCGGGCACTTTTGTGGCTGATGGATCAGGACCGGGCCCTGCGCCTGATCTCTGTCGGCTAGGGGGCGTTCATCCCACGCTTCCGCCTGGCCTTAGCGGGCTTAGGCCTTGGATACGCCGGACTGGAAGATCTTTTTTCCGAAATGTTCGCTAATGTTCTTAAAAAGTTCTTTACAGCCGCGATCAGGTGTGAGAACAATTCGGCAACTTTCATGGAGGACGCGATGAAAGACGCCATGAAGATGCTTATCGCCCAGCCCCCGCGCGGCGCTATGGAGGATGTGGCTGGTCTTGCCGCACTGTTCGTGCTGCTTATTGCCGTGCTGGCCTTCCCGGGCCTTGCCTGACCCTTTCTGCCCCGCGCTCTGCCCCCATGGGTGACGGCCTCGCCGCTGCCTGGCCAGCCGTCCGCCGTATCCAGATGCGCCACTAACGCCGCCATCCCCGGATGCGCGGCGTCTTTTTTCGGGGCTGGCCTAGGCTGCGGCCTGTGCGGCCTCTGCCGCCTCGCAGATCGCCTCCAGCGCCAGCAGGATCGAGGCGTGGCGGTTCTTGTAGTCGCGTGCCGGCAGCAGCACCTCGTAGCCGTCGAACGGTGCGGGCGGCACGGGGCCGTCTTCCTTCAGCATGGCCTTCAGCGCGTCGCGGGCGGCCTGAAGTTCGGGCAGCGTGCGGCCAATGGCGACCTGGCCGAGGATCGCCGCCGAGGCCTGGCCAAGGGCACAGGCCTTCACGTCCTGGGCAAATTCGGCGACACGCCCGTCGCGTAGCACGACGTCGGCCGTGACGGTCGAGCCGCAGAGCGGCGACCGGCGCCGGGCGCTGCCCTGCGGTTTCGTCAGACGTCCGTAATGCGGGATGTCAGCCGCCAGCGCCAGGATGCGGGCAGAGTATAGCTTGATCAGATCGCTGTCGCTCATGGAAATCCCCGGGCTGACCCCGTATGTAGACCCGCAACGCGCGCCTGCCAAGGAGAAGCCCATGCCCTTCGATCCGGCCACACTGAAGTATGATGCTGCGGGGCTGGTGCCTTGCGTGGCGCAGGACGCGGTTTCGGGCGAGGTGCTGATGGTCGCCTGGATGAACTCAGCCGCCGTCGCGCGCACCCTGGAGACGGGGCGGGTGACCTATTGGTCGCGCTCGCGCGCGGCCTTCTGGGTGAAGGGAGAAACCTCGGGGCATCATCAGCGGCTGGTCGAGCTGCGGGTGGACTGCGACCGCGACTGCCTCTTGGCGCTGGTCGAGCAGGAGGGGCCGGCCTGTCATACGAACCGGCGGTCCTGTTTCTACACGGCGGTCCGGGCGGGCGAGGAGGTCATCCTGTCCGAACCCATGGCCTGACGCCCCCCACCCCCATCTCCTCCCCACGAGGGGGAGGGGAGGCGCCTAGAGCCCGACCATGCGGCGGATGTCGGCGGGGGTGGCGCCTTCGGCCCGGAATTTCGAGATCGCGCGGGCATCGTCGCGCTTGGCCAGGCGCTTGCCCTGTTCGTCGCGGATCAGGCGGTGGTGGTGGTAAATCGGTGTCGGCAGGCCGAAGAGATGTTGCAGGATCACCTGGACGGGCGTGAAGTCGAACAGATCCTCGCCCCGGATGACATGGGTGATGCCCTGGTCGGCATCGTCGAAGGCGGAGGCGAGGAAGTAGGCGACGATGCCCTCTCCCTTCCGCGACAGGACCACATCGCCGATCTCGGCCAGCGCGCGGCCGGGGTCGATGCGGTGCCGCCCGGCATGGGCGGGGCCGGTTTCGGTGAAGGCGAGGTCGGCGCCCGAAAGCCGGTCGAGCGCGGCGGCGAGGTTCAGCCGCAGGGCGTCGCCCGGACGGCGGTCGGACATCGGGCGGCCGCGGCAGGTGCCGGGATAGACGGCGAAGGCCACGCCTTCCTGCGGGGCTGAAAGTGCCGCCCGGATGTCGGCGCGGGTGCAGCAGCAGGGATAGAGAAGTCCTGTATCGGCAAGGGCTTCGAGGCGGATGTTGTAGTCCTCGATCCTGGTGGACTGGCGCAGGATCGGGCCGTCCCAGGAAAGGCCGAGCCAGCGCAGATCCTCCTGGATCAGGGCGTCCCATTCGGGGCGGCAGCGGTCGAGGTCGGTATCCTCCATCCGCAACAGGAACCGGCCGCATTCGGCGCGGGCCATGTCATGGGCGAGGATCGCGGAAAAGGCGTGGCCGAGATGCAGCGGGCCGGTAGGGCTGGGGGCGAAGCGGGTTACGAAAGCCATTCCGTGAAAGCCTGCTTCGCCCGGTCGGTATAGGCCTTGTAGCGGTCGTGCCGCCCCCGCCGGCCGCCGCGCGCTTCGATCGGCGGGAAGAGGCCGAAGTTGACATTCATCGGCTGGAAGGTCTTCGCCTCGGCCCCGCCGGTGATGTGGGTCACCAGCGCCCCCATCGCGGTTTCCGGGGGAGGCGGGGGAAGCGTGCGCCCGAGCAGTTCATGCGCGGCCATGCGTCCGGCCAGCAGCCCCATGGCGGCGGATTCGACATAGCCCTCGACCCCGGTGATCTGGCCGGCAAAGCGGATATGCGGCCGCGACTTCAGCCGCATCTGTGTATCCAGCAGCGTGGGCGAATTGATGAAGGTGTTTCGATGGATTCCGCCGAGGCGGGCGAAGCTGGCGTTTTCCAGTCCTGGAATCATACGAAAAACAGTAGTTTGCGCGCCATACTTCATCTTCGTCTGGAAGCCGACCATGTTGTAGAGCGTGCCGAGCCGGTTGTCGCGGCGGAGCTGGACCACGGCATAGGGCTTTTCATCCGGGCGATGCGCGTTCGTCAGGCCCACGGGTTTCATCGGACCATGACGGAGCGTGTCGCGGCCGCGTTCGGCCATGACCTCGATCGGCAGGCAGCCGTCGAAGTAGCCGGCGGTCTCGCCTTCGTGGAACTCGGTCTTTTCGGCGGCGAGGAGGGCGTCGATGAAGGCCTCGTACTGGTCGCGGTTCATCGGACAGTTGATGTAGGCGCGGCGTTCATCCTCGGTCTCGCCCTTGTCGTAGCGCGACTGCATCCAGGCCACGGACATGTCGATCGTCTCGGCATAGACGATGGGGGCGATGGCGTCGAAGAAGGCCAGAGCCTCGGCCCCGGTCGCGCTGCGGATGCTTTCGGCAAGGGCCGGGCTGGTCAGCGGGCCGGTGGCGACGATCCAGCGACCGGCTGAAGGAAGTTCGGTAACTTCCGCATGTGACGTTGAAATCAGGGGGTGAGACTTCAGCCGCTCGGTGACGGCGCGGGCGAAGGGTTCGCGGTCCACCGCCAGCGCCCCGCCAGCGGGCAGGCGGTGGCGGTCGGCCATCTCCATCACCAGACTGCCGGCCTGGCGCATTTCCCAGTGGATCAGCCCCACGGCATTGCGTTCGTGGTCGTCCGACCGGAAGGAGTTCGAGCACACCATTTCGGCGAAATCGCCGGTCCGGTGGGCGAAGGTGGCGACCTTGGGGCGCATCTCGTGGATGACGACGGGCACGCCGAGATTCGCGGCAGCCCAGGCGGCCTCGGATCCGGCCATGCCGCCGCCGATGATGTGCAGGGGTTCCATGCGGGCGGGTGTAGCTGCGCGGGGCAGGCGTTGCAAGCAGGGGCGCTGCCCCTCTGGGCCCTTCGGGCCCATTCACCCCGGGATATTTGGGAACGGAAGAAGGGCATGGCGTTCGGCGCGTGTGAAGGCCAGCGGGTCCTGGGCCGGGCGTCCAAGGGTGGCGGCCTTGAGAAAGAAGCCGGGCGCGGGAAGGCCGTCGGGCGAAAGGCGCTGGCGGAGGACGGCGGCGCGGAAGGGGCGGCCGGCTGCTGCGTCTTCCTCCATCAGTCTTTCTAGCGCGTTTGTCAGCTCTTCCATGCGCAGGCCGAGGTCGCGGGCAAGTTTGCCATAGGTGATGGTCTGCCCCGCGGCGGCGAGCGCCGCGAGGCGGGCCTCAAGCGTCATCACCCTGATCGGCGACGCGGGCGACAGAGACAACCTCTTCATCCGCGGCGATGGAAAAGACCTTGACCCCTCCGGCGCTGCGCGAGCGGAAGCTGATCTGGTCCACGGGCACGCGGATCGACTGGCCGGTCGAGGTGGCGAGCATGATCTGGTCGGAGAGTTCGACCGGGAAGGAGGCGACGATCCGCCCGCCGCGGGGGCCAGGGGAGATGGCCTTGACGCCCATCCCGCCGCGGCCCCGGACCGGGTAGTCGTGGCTGGACGAGAGTTTCCCCGAACCGCCCTTGGTGACGGTGAGGATCAGATCCTCGGCCGCCGACATCTCGGCATAGCGTTCGGGGGAAAGCTGGCCCGCGGCGACGATCTCTTCCTCGTCGTCGGCGGTATCCTCCTCGGTCACGCCGGCCATCAGGCGGCGCTGTTTCAGATAGGCGGCGCGTTCCTCGGGCGTGGCCTCGAAATGGCGGATGATCGACATGCTGACCACATGGTCGCCCTCGGCCAGGCGGATGCCGCGCACGCCGGTCGATTCGCGCGAGCGGAAGACGCGGATTTCCGTGGTCGGGAAGCGGATGGCGCGACCGCCTTCGGTGACGAGCATCACGTCATCGTTCTCGTCGGCGATGGCAGCGTTCACGAGGCTTACGCCTTCGGGCAGCTTCATCGCGATCTTGCCGTTGCGCATCACGTTGGTGAAGTCGGAGAGATCGTTCTGCCGCACGTCGCCGTCCGACGTGGCGAAGACGATCTGAAGCTTGCCCCAGTCCTCTTCGGGCACGTCCACCGGCATCAGCGCTGCGATGGTGA
Source organism: Tabrizicola caldifontis (assembly GCF_004762095.1). Lineage (GTDB taxonomy): Bacteria > Pseudomonadota > Alphaproteobacteria > Rhodobacterales > Rhodobacteraceae > Tabrizicola > Tabrizicola caldifontis. Next base: position 79,914 of record NZ_SIJH01000004.1, on the reverse strand, counting down.
TGCCGCTCTGGATCGGCAGAATGTTGACCAGGGCCTTGCCCTTCGCGGTGCGCCCCGCAAGCGGCAGGCGCCAGCATTTCAGCTTGTAGACCATGCCGTCGGTGGTGAAGAACAGAAGCGGCGTGTGGGTGTTGGCGACGAAGAGCGTGGTGACCACGTCGTCGTCCTTGGTCTGCATGCTGGCGAGGCCCTTGCCGCCGCGGTTCTGGGCGCGGAATTCGGCCAAGGGCGTGCGCTTGATGTAGCCGCCCGAGGTGATGGTCACCACCATGTCCTCGCGCTCGATCAGATCCTCGTCCTCCATGTCGCCGGACCAGTCGGCAATCTCGGTCCTTCGGGGAACGGCGAAGAGGGCCTTCACCTCGCGCAGTTCGTCCGAGATGATGCCCATGATCCGGTCGCGCGAGGAAAGTATGTCGAGGAAGTCCTTGATTTTCGACGCCAATTCTTCAAGCTCGTCGGTGACTTCCTTCACCCCCATCGCTGTCAGCCGCTGAAGCCGCAGGTCGAGGATCGCGCGCGCCTGGGCCTCGGACAGGTTGTAGGTGCCGTCGTCGTTCACCTTGTGGCTGGGGTCGTCGATCAGGTGGATGTAGTCGGCGATGTCATGGGCGGGCCAGCGGCGGGTCATCAGCCGGTCGCGCGCCTCGGCCGGGTCGGCAGAGGCGCGGATCGTTGCCACCACCTCGTCCACGTTCGACACAGCAACCGCGAGGCCGCAAAGGATATGGCTGCGCTCGCGCGCCTTGCGGAGTTCAAAGGCGGTGCGGCGCGCAACGACTTCCTCGCGGAAAGTAATGAAATGGCTGAGGAAATCGCGAAGGGTCAGCTGTTCGGGCCGGCCGCCGTTCAGGGCCAGCATGTTGCAGCCGAAGCTGACCTGCATGGTTGAGAACCGGAAGAGCTGATTCAGCACCACGTCGGGCGTCGCGTCGCGCTTCAGCTCGATCACGACGCGCACGCCGACACGGTCGGATTCGTCCGCAATGCCGGCGATGCCCTCGATCTTCTTCTCGCGCACGAGTTCGGCGATCTTCTCGATCATCGCGGCCTTGTTCACCTGGTAGGGTATCTCGTCCACGACAATGGCCCAGCGGTCCTTGCGGATCTCCTCGACATGGGTCCTTGCGCGGATGATGACGCTGCCGCGCCCTTCCAGATAGGCCTTGCGCGCGCCGGAGCGGCCGAGGATCACCCCGCCGGTCGGGAAATCGGGGGCGGGGATGATCTCCATCAGCTGCTCGGTAGAGATGTCGGGGTTTTCGATCAGCGCGAGCGTGCCGTCGATCACCTCGCCCAGGTTGTGCGGCGGGATGTTGGTGGCCATGCCCACCGCGATGCCGCCCGCGCCGTTGACGAGCATGTTCGGGAAACGCGCCGGAAGGACGGTGGGTTCCTTGTCCTTGCCGTCGTAATTGTCCTGGAAATCGACGGTGTCCTTGTCGATGTCGGCCAGAAGAAAGGCGGCCGGCTTGTCCATCCGCACTTCGGTGTAGCGCATGGCTGCGGCATTGTCCCCGTCCATGCTTCCGAAATTTCCTTGCCCATCAAGGAGTTTCAGCGACATGCTGAAGGGCTGCGCCATGCGTACGAGGGCATCGTAGATCGCGCTGTCGCCGTGCGGGTGATATTTCCCCATCGTGTCGCCGACAGGTCTGGCCGACTTGCGGTAGGGCTTGTCATGCGTGTTGCCGCTTTCGTGCATCGCAAACAGGATGCGCCGATGGACGGGCTTCAACCCGTCGCGCAGGTCGGGGATCGCACGGCTGACGATCACGCTCATCGCGTAATCGAGGTAGGCCGTCTTCATTTCGGCGGCGATGTCGATCTGGGGGCCGTGATGCTCCGGGCGTTCTGCTTTGTTTTCAGTGTCTTCCGGGATATCGGCCATGTGGCGCGCGCCTTCCGTGCGGTCTCAAGATCTAGCAGGCGGAACGATACACCATTCAAGCTGTGGGGTGCAATGGCGGGCTGGCCGGTGCTGGCAGCCGGAAGTGGTGAGTGACAACATATTGTTTTCATTGATTTTTGAACCAGCTTTGTCATGATTCCGTCATGTGCCACGGGAAAGGAGGCATGCATGACCGGGCGCGAGACGGAACTGATGCTGAAGGGCTATGGGCTGACAACGGCCGAACTTTTCTACCGGATGCCGGATTATCGCAGTGTTCTCAACAGCTTCATCTGGCAGGAGTATGATCTTGCGCCGGATTATCCCGCGCTCTTCAGGTTCATCGAATTCTGGCAGGAAAAGATCGAGGGGCCGCTTCATTCGGTTCGCTTCACGCACAGGAAGCTGATCGCGCCGGGCGAATGGCGCAACGTTGTGGGCGAGTTCCGGCTGCATTAGGCAGGACACGCCCTGCGCCCGGCAGGGCCTTGCAGGCGGGGCGGACCGGGGGTAGGTCGCCAGTCATGACCAAGACCGGCCCGATCCCCGCTGCCCTTGTCAGCCTTGACGCCCTGGAGCGTGCCGGGCTTGCCGACCCTGCCGACCGATCAACACTGGAGGCGGTGGCGGAAGAGTTCCGGGTACGGATCAGCCCCGCAATGGCTGCCGTGGGCAGTGCCGGGGTCAGGGCGCAATTCGTGCCCGATGTGCGCGAGTTGCGTGTTGTTCCGGAAGAGCTGGCCGACCCGATCGGCGACGGTGCGCACAGCCCGGTTGCGGGGCTGACGCATCGCTATTCCGACCGTGCGATCCTGCACGCGACGCAGACCTGCGAGGTTTACTGCCGCTTCTGCTTCCGGCGGGAAACTGTGGGCGAGACCGGACATCTGGCCGAGGCAGAGTTCGGTCGGGTGCTGGAGTATCTGCGTTCGACCCCTGCGGTGCGCGAGGTGATCTTCACCGGTGGCGATCCGCTTGTCCTGTCGGCGCGGCGGCTTGCGTCGATGCTTGACCGGCTTGAGGGCCTTGGGACACTGGAGGTGCTGCGCTTTCACACCCGTGTGCCGGTCGTTGCGCCAGAGAAGGTGACCGAGGCGCTTGTCGCGGTGCTGGACCGCGCGCTGCCGGTCTGGCTGGTGATCCACACCAACCACCCGGACGAGATCACGCCCGGGGCAGCGGCGGCGCTGCGGCGGCTCAGCCGCGCCGGGGTGCCCCTTCTGTCGCAGACCGTGCTCCTGAAGGGCGTGAATGCCGATGTCGACACGCTGGAGGCGCTGTTCCGGGCGCTGATTCGGAACCGCGTGAAGCCCTATTATCTGCACCATCCCGACCTTGCGAAGGGAACCGGGCATTTCCGGGTCACGCTGGAAGAGGGGCAGGCAATCGTGGCGGCCCTGCGCGGGCGGCTGACGGGGATTGCGCAGCCGGTCTATGTGCTGGACATCCCGGGCGGGCACGGCAAGGTGCCGGTCGGCCCCGGCTATCTGCGCCGCGCGCAAGAACACTGGATCGTCACCGATCCGCAAGGGTGTGATCACGTCTACCGCGACCTTTAGTACACCCCTTATCGTTTACTTGCTGGCGCTGTTCGCTGGCGGTCGGCCTGGGGAAGACTGCCAGCACCGGCTGGATGAGCGTCACTTGGCGCGGGTCGGGCGGTCGAACACCTTCTTGCCCATCAGGCTGCCCACCAGATCCACCATCAGCCGCGCCGTCATCCCGCGGTCGTCGAGGAACGGGTTCAGTTCCACAAGGTCAAGGCTGGTCACAAGCCCGCTTTCGTGCAGAAGCTCCATCACGAGATGTGCCTCGCGGAACGTCGTGCCGCCAGGAACGGTGGTGCCGACGGCCGGGGCGATCGAGGGGTCGAGGAAGTCAACGTCGAGGCTGACGTGCAGCATGCCTGCCTCTCTGCGCACGAGGTCCAGGAATTCGCGCAGCGGGGCCACAAGACCGCGCTCGTCGATTACCCGCATGTCGTTGACCTGGATGTCGCGTTCAAGCATCGCGGCCTTTTCGGCCGGATCGACGGACCGGATACCGAACATGCAGATGCGGTGCGCCGGGACGGGTGCGGGAAAGGGCGGAAAGGCGTCAAACCCCTCACGCCCGTTGATATAGGCCAGCGGTGTGCCGTGCAGATTGCCGCTGGTGGTGGTCAGGGGCGTATGGAAATCGGAATGCGCGTCTAGCCAGAGCAGGAACAGCGGCCTGTTCTGGCGCCGGGCAAAGGCTGCGGCGCCTGCGACCGACCCGAGCGCCAGCGAATGATCGCCGCCCATGATGATTGGGAAGCCGCCCTCGGACAGGGCGTCATCCACGCGGTCCATCAGGATTTCCGTCCAGCCAACGGTTTCAGCCAGGGAATGGACAACAGGGTTCGGGCAGGTCACCTCGGGCAACTCTGGCAGGGACAGGTCGCCCCAGTCCTCGACCCCGTGGCCCTCGGCGGCGATCTCGCGCGCAAGGCCGGCTACGCGGTAGGCTGCGGGCCCCATCAGGCAGCCGGGGCGTCGTTGCCCGGTATCGATGGGCGCACCGATCAGGATGGTTCTGGGCATGGGGGCCTCCGTCTGTTCCTTCCTCGGTGTAACGGGCCGGATCCGCCGGTGGCAACGGTCAATCCGGCGACATTGACGGGGCGTCACGGGCGAAGTGCCAGGCTGGCGCGGCGAAGGGGCGCAGGGGATTTCCCCCTTCGCCCCAAGCGCCTATGATGAGACAAACACAGGGGGCGAACCGTGATCGTCGAATTCGGGCATTTCGCGCTGATCCTGGCGCTGATGGTGGCGCTGGTGCAATCGACGCTGCCGCTTTGGGGCGCGCAGCGGGGCGACGCGCGGCTGATGGCGCTGGCGGAACCGGCTGCGCTGATGCAGCTGGTTCTGGTCGCGGTGTCCTTTGCGGTGCTGACATGGGCCTTCGTCGTTTCGGATTTCTCGCTGGCAGTGGTGGTCGCCAATTCGCATACCGACAAGCCCATGCTCTACAAGGTAGCGGGCGTGTGGGGTAACCATGAAGGCTCGTTGCTTTTGTGGGTGCTGATCCTGGCCGTGTATGGCGCGGCTGTGGCGCTGTTCGGCGGCAATCTGCCGGCCAGGCTGAAGGCGCGGGTGCTGGCGGTACAGGGCATGATCGGGGTCGCGTTCCTGCTGTTCATGCTGCTTACCTCTAACCCGTTCTGGCGCCTGGCGGCGCCGCCGCTGAACGGACAGGATCTGAACCCGCTGTTGCAGGATCCCGGGCTCGCCTTCCATCCGCCCTTCCTTTACCTGGGTTATGTCGGCCTGAGCATCGCCTACAGCTTTGCCGTAGCCGCCCTGATCGAAGGCCGGGTCGATGCCGCCTGGGGGCGCTGGGTGCGCCCCTGGACGCTGGCAGCGTGGATCTTCCTGACCATCGGCATCGCGCTGGGGTCGTGGTGGGCCTACTACGAACTTGGCTGGGGGGGCTTCTGGTTCTGGGATCCGGTGGAAAACGCCAGTTTCATGCCTTGGCTTCTGGCTGCCGCGCTTCTGCATTCTGCGATCGTGGTGGAAAAGCGCGAAAGCCTGAAGGCCTGGACGATCCTGCTGGCAATCATGGCCTTCGGGTTCAGTCTGATCGGCACCTTCATCGTGCGATCGGGTGTCATCACATCCGTCCACGCCTTTGCCAATGACCCGGAGCGGGGCGTGTTCATCCTGATGATACTGGCGGTCTTTACCGGCGGAGCGTTGATGCTGTTCGCCCTGCGGGCGGGGGTGATGGAGGCGAAGGGCGTCTTTGCCCTGGTCAGCCGTGAAAGCGCGCTGGTGGCGAACAACATCATTCTTGCGGTTTCCGCCTTTGTCGTCTTCATCGGGACAATCTGGCCTTTGGTTGCGGAACTGTTGCTGGGGCGCACCCTGAGCGTGGGCGAGCCCTTCTTCAACGCGGCCTTTACCCCCTTCATGGTGGCACTGGCGGTGATCCTGCCGCCGGGGGCGATGCTGGCGTGGAAACGCGGGGCGCTCGGGCGCAGCCTGCGGGCCCTGTTGCCCGCACTGGTCCTGGCCCTGGCGCTTGGGGCGTTGGCCTGGGCAATGCAGACGAACCGGACGGCGCTGGGGCCGATCGGGGTGGTCCTGGGCGCGTGGGTTCTGTTCGGTGCGCTGACCGACCTTTGGTCGCGGACCGGGCGCGAGGGGGTCGGCACGCGGATGGCGCGTCTGACGCGTCTGCCGCGCGCCGACTGGGGCAAGGCGGTGGCGCATGGCGGCCTGGGAATTACGATCTTCGCGGTGTCGGCAATGTTGGCCTGGAAGATCGAGGATATCCGCGTGGTGCAGGTCGGCGAGACCTTCCCCCTCGGCACCTACGAGGTGCGCCTCGATGACGTGCGTGAGGTCGAGGGGCCGAACTATGTGTCCACCATGGGCTTCATGACGGTGACCCGCAATGGTGCGCTGGTCGCCAGGTTGCAGCCAGAGAAGCGGGTCTATCCGGTGGCCGGGATGCCCACGACCGAGGCCGCCATAGATTACGGCTTGCTGCGCGACGTCTATCTGGTGCTGGGCGACCGGCAGCAGTCGGGTGGCTGGGCCGTGCGGAGCTATATCGAGCCCTTCGCCAACTGGCTGTGGGCCGGCTCGATCCTGATGGCGCTGGGGGGGCTGCTCAGCCTGTCCGACCGGCGCTACCGCGTGGCGGCCGGGGCGCGGAAGGTTCCGCTCGGGGTTCCTGCGGAATGATCGCGGCTTTCAACCGGTGGTGGGCGGGGTGTGCAGGCTGCGCCCTGGCGCTGCTGCTGCTGGCGACCCCGGCCCGTGCGGTTCAGCCCGACGAGATGCTGGCCGACCCGGTGCTCGAGGCGCGGGCGCGGGCGATCAGCCGCGAGATCCGCTGCCCGGTCTGTCAGGGCGAATCGATCGACGATTCGAACGCACCGATCAGCCGCGACCTGCGGATCATCATCCGCGAAAGGCTGGTGGCCGGCGATACCGACCGCGAGGTGGTGGATTACATCGTCGCCCGATACGGCGAGTTCGTCCTGTTCAATCCCCGGCCCGAAGGATCGAACCTGATCCTGTGGCTGGCGGGGCCGGTCCTGTTCCTGGTCGGGGTCGGGGTGGCGGTCACAGCGGCGCGCCGGCGCAAGGCCCCGGAGGCCACGCTGAGCGAGGCTGAAGAGGCGCGCCTGCGCGAACTCCTGAAGGAGTGACGCGGCGTTGGGGCTTTGGCCTGGCGCGCGCTGAGGCTAGCCTTTCTCCAGCGACAGGAGGGGCGCATGGCTTATGACTGGATCACGGTGACCGAGGATGCGGGCGTGACATGGATCACGCTGAACCGGCCCGAGGTGATGAACGCGCTGAATCGTGGGCTGCGACGCGAACTGACCATCGCACTGCGGCTGGGGCATCGTGGCCGGGTGATCGTACTGACCGGGGCGGGGCGGGCCTTCTGTTCCGGTCAGGATCTGACCGACGCGACCGGTCTGGAGGATGCCGGGTTCGAGGCCACGCTGAACGACGAATATGTTCCGATGATCCGGGCGATAACCGAGGCTCCGGTTCCCGTGATCGCTGCGGTCAACGGGGTTGCGGCAGGGGCGGGGGCCAATCTGGCGCTGGCCTGCGATCTGGTGATCGCGGCGGAAAGCGCGAGCTTCATTCAGGCCTTCACCCGGATCGGGCTGATCCCGGATGCGGGGGGCACCAGCTTCCTGCCGCGCCGGGTAGGCTTGCAGCGCGCGATGGGGGCTGCACTGCTGGCCGAGCCAGTGCCCGCGCGGCAGGCCGCCGACTGGGGGATGATCTGGGAGGCGGTACCGGACGCGCGGTTCACAGAGGTGGTGGCGGCGCGGGCGGCTAAGCTCTCCTCCGGGCCGACGTTGGCCTATGCCGCGTTGAAGCAGGCCCTGCGCGGCAGCTTCGATCAGCCGCTGGAGGCACAGCTGGCACTGGAAGCGCGCTTGCAGGGGGCCTGCGGGGCAAGCGATGATTTCCGCGAAGGGGTGGCGGCCTTTCTGGAAAAGCGCCCGCCACGATTCACGGGGGCATAAGCGCCACTCATCGCTTCCTTTCGGCCGCTCTTCGCCGGGGGGCGGCAGCGAAGAGCGACGGGACGGAGCGATGATCGCCCCGGTCAGACCCCGCGGGCCAGCGCGGCCACGCCGGTGCGGGCGATTTCCACCAGGCCCAGCGGGCGCATCAGTTCGACGAAGGCGTCGATCTTCTCGGGCGTGCCGGTCATCTCGAAAACGAAGCTTTCCAAAGTCGAATCGACCACGTTCGCCCTGAAGATCTCGGCCAGGCGCAGGGCTTCGATCCGGTGTTCGCCCTTGCCCCTGACCTTGACCAGGGCAAGTTCGCGCTGGACGCTTGGGCCTTCCACGGTCAGGTCATGCACGGCATGCACCGGCACCATGCGGGACAGCTGCGCCTCGATCTGGTCGATGACAGCCGGGGTTCCGCGCGTCACGATGGTGATCCGCGACCGGTGCCCGGTGTGATCCACCTCTGCCACCGTCAGGCTGTCGATGTTGTAGCCACGGCCCGAAAACAGGCCGATGACGCGCGCCAGGACGCCCGGTTCGTTTTCCACGATCACTGCAAGGGTGTGGCTTTCCTCGACCTCGCTCAAGGCCGAGCGGAGGTCATAGGCCGAGTGGCTGGACGAGCCCTTCTTGATGTTCAGTGCGGACATGATTGCCTTCTGTTCTGTTGCGCTGTCCCGGGTCGTCGGTAACAGCCGTAGGTTCCATTTTCGGGCCCGACCCCCTGCAAGGTTCAGACCGGACGAGCGGGCGCGCGCCTCGCCGAGGCGAGGTGCGCAAGACACAGGATCAGACAGACGCCAAGAAGCGGGGTCAGAACGACAGCTCCCAGAAGCGATTGATCAACCAGTTTCAGGAAGACATTCATCGCCAGCAGTCCACCGCCAAGCCACAGCGCAACAAAGACCGCAAGCGGCAGCGGCGCAGCCTTCAGAAGTCCGGCGCGCATCAGGAAAAGGGCGATGCCCGCCATCAGCGCCGCTTCGTAATACCACATGTAAACCGACGACAGCAGCATTGCCGTCAGAAGGCCGGCCACCTTGGCATCGAAGCTGATGTTCCGGGACCGCCACAGCAGAAGGACGCAGACCGCGCAGGCCGCCGTGATGGCCCATTGCAGGCGCAGCGCAAGCCGGGGTTCGACCCCCGACATGGTCAGCAACGACAGCGGACCAACCATCAGCTCGACGCCGGCGATGCTTTGCAGCATCACCGCGCCCTGTTCGGCAATGGCCTGTGCCAACAGCGGCCAGTAGCCCGTGCCATACACCAGGGTCGGCAGGCCCGCGACCAGGGCTGCAGTCACGGCGGCCGCAACGATGCTGCGCCAGGCGCCCGCCCCAAGCAGAGCAAACGGGATCATCAGCCCCAGTTGCGGCTTCAGCGTGAGGCAGCCGATGCAGATGCCGGCCAGAACCCACCGCTGTGCACGCAGCGCCGCAAGGGCCGCAAGCAGGCCGGCCATCCAGAAAAGGCTGTTCTGGCCGATCATCAGCGCGGGCAGAAAGGCTGGCGCAAAGGTCAGCGCCATCCAGAGCGGCGTGACTCCTGCCACGAATGGCCGAAACGCCAGCGCCATGCAGATGAGCGAAAGCGCCGTCGAAAGGATGAGAGCATGGGCAAAGCTGAAGGCGCCGAGCGGGGCGATCAGCAGCAGATAGCCCGGTGGATATAGCCAGGGCATCCGTGCATCGGTCTTGGTGGCATGCAGGGCATTCAGCTGATCCTGATCGAATGCGGCCAGCCCGTCGCCCGAAAGTGCAAGCTGCGCGGCCGCCCAGAACACCTTGAAGTCGATCGCCAGCGCCGGCTGTTCCGGTGTGCCCGTCGTTGTCAGCGCCGAGGTCAGAACGGCCAGGACGAAGGTCATGGTCAGCAGCACCGACACCGCGGCGAACCAGAACCCGCCCCGGCCGGCGAAAACCGCCAGCCGGGCGTCCGCAGCCTGACGCGAGGCGGCATCCTGCATGGGTCAGACCAGCACTGCGCCCGACCGGAAGGCCTCGGCATCGGCCGACAGCAGCATCTCGTTGTGCGGCTTCCCGCTGGGGATCATCGGGAAGCAGTTCTCGTGCTTTTCCACCAGGCAGTCGAAGATCACCGGGCCGTCGTGGCGGATCATTTCCATGATCGCGTCATCCAGATCCTTCGGGTCGTCGCACTTGATGCCCTTGCAACCGAAGGCCTCGGCCAGTTTCACGAAATCGGGCAGGCTTTCGCTCCAGGACGAGGAATAGCGTTCGCCATGCAGCAGCTCCTGCCACTGGCGCACCATGCCAAGTCGTTCGTTGTTCAGGATGAACTGTTTCACCGGCGCGCGGAACTGCATGGCGGTGCCCATTTCCTGCATGTTCATCAGCCAGGATGCCTCGCCCGCGACGTTGATGACCAGCGCGTCGGGATGTGCGATCTGCACGCCGATGCTTGCCGGCAGGCCGTAGCCCATGGTGCCTAGGCCGCCGGACGTCATCCAGCGGTTCGGCTCCTCGAAGCCCAGGAACTGGGCGGCCCACATCTGGTGCTGGCCGACCTCGGTGCAGATGTAGCGGTCCATCCCCTTGGTCAGGGCCTCCAGCCGTTCCAGCGCATACTGAGGCTTGATCGTGGTGCTAGAGGGCTTGTAGCTCAGGCACTTGACCGCGCGCCACTCGTCGATCTGCTTCCACCACTTGGCCAGCCCGCGCTGGTCGGTGCGCGAGCCGCGGGCGCGCCACTGGCGCAGCAGTTCCTCCAGCACCTTCGTCACGTCGCCGACGATCGGCACATCGACATGGATGACCTTGTTGATCGAGGAGGGATCGATGTCGATATGCGCCTTCTTCGAGCGAGGAGAGAAGTCCTTGACGCGGCCGGTGATGCGGTCGTCGAACCGTGCGCCGATGTTGATCATCAGGTCGCAGCCGTGCATGGCAAGGTTGGCCTCATAAAGGCCATGCATACCCAGCATGCCGATCCAGTTCTTTCCACTGGCGGGGTAGGCGCCAAGGCCCATCAGGGTAGAGGTCACCGGAAAACCGGTTTCCGTCGCCAGTTCGCGCAGAAGCTGGCTGGCACGGGGGCCAGAGTTGATGACCCCGCCGCCGGTATAGAGGATCGGGCGTTCAGCCTGCTCCATCAGCTCTACCAGCCGGGCGATCTGGGCCGGATCGCCCTCGGTCCGAGGCTGGTAGTGGCTGACTTTCGCCTTCTCGGCGGGCGTGTATTCCGCGGTGGCGAACTGCACATCCTTGGGGATGTCGATCAGAACCGGGCCGGGGCGGCCGTGGGTGGCGACGTGAAAGGCTTGATGGATGGTTTCCGAGAGTTTCGCGGTGTCCTTCACCAGCCAGTTCATCTTGGTGCAGGGGCGGGTGATGCCCACCGTGTCTGCCTCCTGGAAGCCGTCGGTGCCGATCATGAAAGTCGGCACCTGTCCGGTCAGGACAACGATCGGGATCGAATCCATCAGCGCGTCGGTCAGGCCCGTGACAGCGTTCGTGGCCCCGGGCCCCGAGGTCACCAGCGCCACCCCCGGCTTGCCGGTGGACCGCGCATAGCCTTCCGCCATGTGCACCGCGCCCTGTTCGTGGCGCACCAGGATGTGGCGGATGTCGTTTTGCAGGAACAGCTCGTCATAGATCGGAAGCACCGCGCCGCCCGGGTAGCCGAAGACGACCTCGACGCCCTGATCCTTCAGCGCCTGGACCACCATCTTCGCACCGGTCATCTGCTTCGACATCTTTCGCGTCTCCTTACCGCAACAAAAAGCCCCCGGAAGTTTCCTTCGGGGGCGCATGGGAACCGTTATGGTCAACCGTCACCGGCCCATGCGCGTCCTTCCTACGATGACAAGAAGTCTGGCCATCGGCCCATCCCCTTCACGTTCGGTCGGAACAGTAGGGCGCGGTATGCCGGGCGTCAACGGGATTTGCAATACGAAAATGTCGCATTGGCAGGGCATTCTTGAACGAAAGTTACGATCTGACTGGTCGGGGCGCAACTTTCTCCAAGGCGCCGCCCCGCAGGCCCATCGGGCGGCCGCAGGGCGGGGTCAGGCCATGGCCCAGAGATAGCCGCCATACAGTGCCAGCAGGATCACCCCGGCGATCCGCGGCAAGCCGTTCAGCAGGATGGCGGCCACCGCCAGACCGACGGCGACGGCGGTCGCCACGGGCATGTCGATCACCGCAAAGCGCGGATCGACGGGAATGGGGGTGATCAGGGCGGTGATGCCGATGATCGAGAAGATGTTGAAGATGTTCGACCCGATCACGTTGCCGACCGCAATCTCTGTCTGGCGGCGCAGGGCGGCAATCACGCTGGTCGCAAGTTCGGGCAGCGAAGTCCCGACAGCGACGATCGTCAGGCCGATCACGGCCTCCGGGACGCCGAAAGTCTTGGCGATGATGACAGCATTATCTACCAGTAGCCGCGCCCCGATCACCAGCACGACAAGCCCGCCCAGCGTGAAACCCCACGCCAGAAGCTGGTTTTCGACCGGCGCATCTTCATCGGCGTCGATCTTGCCGTATAGGAAGGCCACCGCCAGGAAGGCCAAGAGGCCCAGCACGAGGATTGCCCCGTAAAGTCGGGTGATCTCGGATCCGGAGAGCATGGCCCAGAAGATCGCCGTCGCCGCCAGCATGAAGGCCAGATCGCGCCAAAGCCGGCGAGCGGGGATGAAGAGCGGCGCGATGGCGGCCGAGACGCCCAGGATCAGCAGGATGTTGGCGATGTTGGAACCCACGACGTTGCCGATGGCAATGCCGGGCTGGCCTGCCAGGGCCGCCTGGACCGACACCAGAAGTTCGGGTGCCGATGTGCCGAAGCCGACGATGGTCAGGCCGATCAGCATCGGAGAAAAGTTGAAATGCCGCGCAACCGATGAGGCGCCCCGCACTAGGCCCTCGCCTCCGACAAACAGCATGACAAGGCCGAGCGAGAACAGAAGATAGGTCAAGATGGCTCCCCGATTTCCGTTTGGGGGGAGGTTTGGTCGCGGTCGCGTGATTGCAAGGGGGCGGTTGCGGAAAATCGCACGCGTCCGTGATCGTGCGGCGGCTCTGTGCCTATTGCGCCGCTTGAGAGACCGCGTTCCCGCTGTTGCCGTCCGGACTGCCGACCGGGGGCGCCCGGAAATGTACGCAATCCGTGACTGCCGGCCGCAGTCCTTCGGCCCCGAGGCGCCCGAGCCGCCCCCCTGTGGCTGCAGTCTGCGATCCCGGCATGTCCAAGGGACAAGGGCCCTGTTTCATTCCGGTGCTGCGCGGCCACGATTGAAGGTGACGGCCAGACACGCCCGAACCCAGGGTAGAGCCTGTCACCGGGCGATTCCCGGCCTGTCATGAGCGCTCTGCCTGACAAATGGGCAGTCTGGCGGGCCAAGGCCAGGGCACCCTTGCGATTGTAGCGCAATCATCGGGCATGGCATGCGCCACGGCGGTAAGCTTTTCTGACCAGAAGCAGCCGACCGGCGCAGTTTTGGGTTCTCATCTTGCACGGGCTTCTTTAGCGTCTATCTCACACATGCGTGGTGGGGCCAGCAGCCCCCCGGCGCGCCAACAGTGGAGGAGATTGCATGGATCGTCGCTCGTTTCTGACCAAGGCTTCCGTCGGCGGGGTGGCCGCTGCCGGTGCGGCTGTGCTGGCCGCGCCCGCCATCGCCCAGGATATGCCGACCGTGACCTGGCGGGTCACGTCGTCCTTCCCGAAGTCGCTCGACACCATCTTCGGGGCGGCCGAGGTCATGTCGAAGTATGTCTCGGAAGCGACGGACGGCAAGTTCACGCTTCAGGTCTTTCCGGCCGGCGAACTGGTCCCGGGGCTCGAGGCTGCGGATGCCGTCGCCAATGGCACGGTCGAGGCCTGCCACACGGTGCCCTACTACTACTGGGGCAAGGATCCGACCTATGCGCTGGGTGCCGCGGTACCCTTCGGGCTGAACGCCCGGATGATGAACGCCTGGTTCTACTATGGCGGCGGCATCGACATGATGAACGAATTCTACGCCACGCAGAACCTGATCGCCTTCCCCGCCGGCAACACCGGGGTGCAGATGGCCGGCTGGTATCGCAAGGAGATCAACAGCCTGGCCGATCTTCAGGGTCTGAAGATGCGGATCGGAGGCTTTGCCGGCAAGGTGATCGAGAAGATCGGTGTCGTGCCGCAGCAGATCGCGGGCGGCGACATCTATCCGTCGCTGGAAAAGGGCACCATCGACGCCGCCGAATGGGTCGGCCCCTATGACGACGAGAAGCTGGGCTTCTACAAGGTTGCGCCCTACTATTACTATCCCGGCTGGTGGGAAGGCGGCCCGGCGATCGCGACCATGATCAACCTGGCCAAGTGGAACGAGCTGCCGAAATCATACCAGGCGCTGCTGAAGGCAGCCTGCGCAGTGGCCAACCTGGACATGCTGGCCAGCTACGACTGGAAGAACCCCACGGCGCTGAAGTCGCTCGTGGCGAACGGCGCCCAGCTGCGGCCCCTGCCGCAAGACGTGCTGTCGGCGGCCTTCGACGCGGCAAATGCCACCTATGCCGAGGTCTCGGCCACCAACGAGACCTTCAAGAAGATCAAGGAAAGCCAGGATGCGTTCCGCCGGGATGCTTACCTGAACGCCCAGATCGCCGAATACAACTACGACGTATTCATGATGACGCAGCAGCAGGCAGGCAAGCTGTAGTCCCCTGCCGATCGACAAAGGGATAGCCCCGGGGAGTGTCTCTCCGGGGCTTTTCTGTTCCGCCTTGCGGCCCTCAGGGGGTGACCACGGGTGGGCCTAGCTGCGGTGCGCCCGGCAGGCCTGGCAAGGCGCCGGGGGCTGGCGGCGCGGCGTCGGGTGCGGGCTCGGGGGTGGGCGTGCCGAAGTTCGGGGTGCCCAGGTTCGGGGCCCCGAGATTGGGTGCTCCGATCGAGGGCGCCCCTGGCAGTCCCGGCAGGCCGCCCGGGGCAGGCGGGGCGCTGGTGCCGCCAGGCGCCATAGGCTGGAAGCCCGGCACGGTGATCTGCACGGTCGATGGGTCCACCACCGGCCCCTTGTAGTGCATCACCATCTGCGGGAAGGCCACCACGGCCAGGATCATCAGCAGCTGGATGACAATGAAGGGGATGGCGCCCCGGTAGATCTCTCCCGTCCTGATCCCATCCATCTTCCTGCCGGTGATCTTGTCGATGTAGGGCACCCGGGCTGCGACGGACCGCAGGTAGAACAGCGCAAAGCCGAAGGGTGGAGTCAGGAAGCTGGTCTGCAGGTTTACCCCGATGATGACGCCCAGCCAGATCAGGTCGATCCCCAGCGTCTGCGCCGGGGCGATCAACAGCGGGATCAGGATGAAGGCGATCTCGAAGAAGTCGAGGAAGAAGCCCAGCACGAAGATGATGAGGTTCACCACCACGAGGAAGCCGTACTGCCCCCCCGGCACGGCAGTCAGCAGTTCTTCCACCCAGATATGCCCGTTGACGCCGTAGAAAGTCAGCGAGAATACCCGCGCGCCGATCAGCACGAACAGGACGAAGGCCGAAAGCCGCGTCGTGGCGGCCAGCGCCGATTGCACCATGGGAAAGTTGAAGCGCCGCTTGGCGAAGGCCAGGATCATCGCGCCGACCGCGCCCATGGCGCCGCCCTCGGTCGGGGTGGCCAGGCCGATGAAGATCGTGCCAAGCACCAGGAAGATCAGCGCAAGCGGCGGGATCAGCACCATGATCACCTGCTGTGCAAGCCGCGACAGCAGGTCAAGGCCCAGATAGCGGTCGATCAGCGCATATATGTAGACCGCCACTGTCCCGACTGCCGCGCCGGCCACGTCGGCATTGGCACCCCAGGCATCATAGTAAAGGTAGTGCGCCCCGTAGCCGATGGCCGCGCCTGCGACAAGCGCGACCAGAAGCGAGGTCACGCCGCCGCCCAGCGTCCGCGCCTCGGGCGGGAGCGCCGGCACCTTGTGCGGCTGGAAGATCGCGATCATCGCCACATAGCCCAGATACATGCCGGTCAGCACCAGCCCCGGCACAAGCGCGCCGCGATACATGTCGCCGACCGACCGGCCCAGCTGATCGGCCAGAATGATAAGCACCAGCGAGGGCGGGATGATCTGTGCCAGCGTGCCCGAGGCCGCAATCACCCCGGTTGCCGTGCGCCGGTCATAGCCATAGCGCAGCATGATCGGCAGCGAGATCAGACCCATGGCGATCACGCTTGCCGCGACGACCCCGGTCGTGGCCGCCAAGAGCGCGCCGACGAGGACCACGGCAAAGGCGAGGCCCCCGCGGATCGGCCCAAAAAGTTGGCCGATCGTGTCCAGCAGATCCTCGGCCATGCCGCTTCGTTCCAGGATGATCCCCATGAAGGTGAAGAAGGGGATGGCCAGCAATGTCTCGTTCGAGATGATGCCCCACAATCGTTGCGGCATTGTGCCCAGAAGCGGCCAGTCCAGCGTGATCTCGCCGTTGGAATAGGGGGCAAGCCAGACGCCGATCACGAAGAAGATCAGCCCGTTCGCCGCCAGCGAGAAGGCCACGGGGTAGCCCATCAGCAGGAAGAAGACCAGGCTGACGAAGATGATCGGCGCCATGTTGTGGGCGATGAGCTCGATCATTTGCGCACCTCGCCGGCATGGGCCTGCACGTCGGCCTTGATTTCCTCCACCTCTTGCAGCGCGTGATCCTGCGCCGAGACGAAGGGATGGGGATCCTCGATCAGCCCGCGCATGACGGCAATCTTCTTGATGATCTCGGCAAGGGCCTGGGCTGCCAGCATCACGAACCCTGCAAGAAGGATCGCGCGCGCCGGCCAGATGATCAGCCCGCCCGCGTTGGTCGAGACCTGCCCCGACCGCCAGGCCTGCATCGTGTAGGGCCAGAGATACCAGGCCATCAGCGCGGCGAAGGGAAGAAGGAAGAAGATGTGGCCGAGAAGGTCGATCCAGTGCTGCGTCCGGCGCGAGCGCGTGGCGTAGAAGACGTCGATGCGGATGTGCTCGTTCTGCTGCAGGGTGTAGGCGGCCGCGCCCATGAAGGCCGCGCCGAACAGATACCACTGCAATTCCAGCCAGGCGTTGGATGACAGGTTGAAGAACTTGCGGCTGACCGCATTGCCCGCACTGACGAGAACCGCCAGCAGGATCAGCCACATGACACCCTTTCCTATGAACGCGTTCACGCGGTCGATTCCGCGCGAAATGGCAAGCAAGGCCTGCATCCGGCTAAGTCCTCCCCTGGATGGCCACCGGTTGATCCGGCAGGCCTTGTGTTCAGTCCGGCCTGGTCTGGCAAGCCAGTCGGGCCAGTTACAGTAGGTCGCAGCGACGGGTCAATCCCGACCCTTCGCATTCCGAAAACGTCATGGCGCCCGTCCCATGCCCGCAGGATGAAGCGGGCCACCGGGTCACGCAAGCCCCGGTTGGTCAGATGGGGTGGGCGCGGGCCGGACCAAGTCCGCGCGTCTGGTGCATTGGTGCGTTCCCCTGGTCACCCTGAGGCCCGGCTTTCGGAATGGATCAGGATCATGGCGTGGCAGCCGGGCAGGGCCATCGCCAGGTCGGCATGGCGCGCCGTCATCAGGTGCGGGTATCGGGCAGGCTGATCCGCGCGACCTGTTCTGCGATGGGGTCCACCGAAAGTGGATGCAGGTCGGCGGTATGGTCCTCGGGGTTGCCGACGGGCTGCCAGACACCGCCCTTGTAGATTTCCAGCGCCGAGAAGCCGGCCTTGTAACCCATCTTGCGGCTGCCCGGCACCCAGTAACCCAGATAGACGTATGGCAACCCCGCCTCGCGCGCGATGGCAACGTGGTCAAGAATGACGTAGGTGCCCAGCGACAGGTCAGAGAGGTCGGGGTCGTAGAAGCTGTAGACCATGCTGAGGCCGTCATCAAAGACATCGGTCAGACAGACGGCGGCGAGGGGCCGCGAGCGTTCGCCCTCGGCCGGGGGGCGGGTATATTCGATCACGCGGCTCTTGATCGGGGTTTCCTCGATCATCGCGGCGAATTCGAAGATGTCCATGTCGGCCATGCCGCCGTCGGCATGGCGGTGGTCCAGATAGCGGCGGAACAGGGAGAACTGGTCCTCGGTCGCCCAGGGGCTGGTGGCATTGCGGCGCAGATCGGCATTCCGCCGGAGGATCCGCCGCTGGGTGCGCGATGGCTGGAAATCGGCCACCCGGATGCGCGCGGAAAGGCAGGCGGAACATTCGGCGCATGAGGGGCGGTAAAGCACGTTCTGGCTGCGACGGAAGCCCTGTTTCGACAACGTGTCATTCAGTTTCTGCGCATGTTCGCCTTGCAGCGCGGTGAACAGCTTCCGTTCCATCCTGCCCGGCAGATAGGGGCAGGGCTGCGGAGCCGTCACATAGAACTGGGGCGCAAGGGGCAGCGTGTGTCGCATGAGAACTGGAGAAGGCAAGGCGAACCGAGCCTAGCAAGCCTCGCGCCATCCGCCAAGCATGTAGTGCAGCGGCTTGCGCCGGACTGCCCCGCCCCGATTGCGGGGCAGGGCAAAGGGCCTCAGTACTCGCCGCGGCGCGTTCCGGGGTCAGGAGGTGGTGCATCGGCCCCGGTCGCATCTTGCGCGTCGGTGGTGCGGGCACGCTCCTCCATGAAGGCATCGAATTCGGCCTTGTCCTTGGAATTGCGCAGCCGCTGGAGGAAGGTCTCGAAGGCCTCCTGCTCTTCTTCCAGCCGGCGCAGCGCCTCTGCCTTGTAGCTGTCGAAGGCGTGGTTGCCGGTGGGCTGGCCCGCACGCATCGCGTGGCGCCCCCAGGCATGGTCGCGGTGGCGGCGCTGGCCGCAGGAACGTGCGAACATCTGTTTTCCCCAGATCATGTAGGCAAGAAGCGCAAGGCCTACCGGCCAGAACAGGACGAAGCCCAGGACCATTGCGGCGATCCAGGCCCATTTGCCGCGCTCGTCCAGCCAGTCCTCGCCACGGCGCAGCGCAGAGCGGATCCCGCCAGGCCGGGCGGTGTCGGTGGTGGTCATCATCGGCGGGTCTCCTCTTGGAATGTGAATTGAATTCACATCGCGAAGATGTGGCCTGATGAAGGGTGCTTCAAGGGGCAATGTGAAAGATTTTGACATTGCTCGGGTGGTCTGACGGGATGGCGCCGGCATGGGCGCTTCACCCTGCCGGGTGCCTTGCCGGCGGCGAAACAGCGCCCTGCCTTGGCGTTGCCCGGGCCTGCCTGCCGGATCCTTCCAAGGATTTTTCAGCCCGCGGCATCGGCAGCCGTTGACCCCCCGCCGGGTTGCCGCGCAAGGTCTGCGCCATGACCCTTGCCGCCCGCATCACCCGCACGCCCATCGCCTTCGATCCCACCGCAGCATCCCACCTGCGCGCCAGTCTGCCCGACCTCGGCCCCGAGGTCATGGAGCTTGTGTCCGCAACCGCCGGGTGCAGCCCCTATCTGCGCGGGCTGATGGAGCGCGAAGCCGGATGGATGCCCGAGGCCGTGGCTGATCCCGAGGCGGCCCTCGCGGCCGTGCTGGCCGCGCCAGAGGCTGCGGCGCTTGATGCCCTGCCGGACGCACTGCGGCAGGCCAAGCGGCGCGTGGCGTTGCTGGTTGCGCTGTGCGATCTGGGCGGCGTCTGGCCGCTGGAGCAGGTGACCGGGGCGCTGACCACGCTTGCCGACCGGGCGGTGCATCTGGCGCTGACCCGCCTGGTGGCCGATGAGATCCGCCGCGGCAGGCTGCCCGGTGCCACGCCCGACGCTGTGCCGACCGCAGGCGGGATGGTGGCGCTGGCCATGGGCAAGATGGGCGCGGGAGAGCTGAACTATTCCTCGGACATCGACCTGATCTGCCTGTTCGACGAAACCCTCTATCCCGGCGAGGAACATGAGGCGCGCGCAAGCTTCATAAAGGTCGTGCGCCGCATGACGGCGATCCTGTCGGATGTGGCCGACGGCTATGTGTTCCGCACCGATCTTCGGTTGCGCCCCGATGCCAGCGTGACGCCGGTCTGCCTGTCGATGGCCGCCGCCGAAGCCTATTACGAGGCCGAGGGCCGCACCTGGGAACGCGCTGCCTACATCAAGGCTCGCCCCTGTGGGGGCGACCTTGCGGCGGGCGAGAGGTTCCTGAAGGCGCTAACCCCCTTCGTCTGGCGCAAGCATCTGGATTTCGTGGCAATCCAGGATGCCCATGACATGCGCCTTCGCATCCGTGACCACCGGGGCCTGCACGGGCCGATCACGGTGGAGGGCCACAACATGAAACTTGGCGCCGGCGGCATCCGCGAGATCGAGTTCTTCACCCAGACCCGCCAGCTGATTGCCGGGGGCCGCGACCCTGACCTGCGCGATCGCACCACGGTCGGGGGGCTCGCCGCGCTGGCCGCCAAGGGCTGGGTGCCACCCGATGTCGCCAAGGAGCTGACCCAGCTTTACCGTGCCCACCGCGAGGTGGAGCATCGGCTGCAGATGGTGAACGACGCCCAGACCCATTCCCTGCCGACCACCCCCGAAGGCGTGGCCCGCATTGCTGCCTTCTGCGGCCAGACAGAGGCCGAATTTCGCCGCGACCTGCTGGACCGGCTGCACCGGACCGACCGGCTGACCGAAGGCTTCTTCTCTCCCGCCGATATCGAGGAGGGGCCGGAACTTTCCGAAACCGCGCGCGAGATCACGCGGCGCTGGGAAGGCTACCCGGCGCTGAGAACGGACCGCGCGCAGACGATCTTCCGCCGGTTGCGGCCCCGCTTCCTGAAGGGGCTGGCCCGGGCCGCGAACCCCGACGAGGCGCTGGCGGCACTGGACGGATTTCTCGCCAGGCTGCCCGCAGGCGTGCAGCTTTTCGCGCTGTTCGAGGCGAACCCGACGCTGATCGATCTGATCATCGACATCGCAGGATCGGCACCCGGGCTGGCGCAGTATCTGGCGCGCAATGCCTCGGTGCTTGATGGGGTGATCGGCGGCAGTTTCTGGGACACCTGGCCCGGCGTGGCGGGCCTTCGGGCAGAACTGGCCCGACGCCTGGCCCTGGCTTCTGATTACGAGGCTAGGCTCGATGCGGCACGGCGCTGGATGAAGGAATGGCATTTCCGGGTGGGTGTCCATCATCTGCGCGGGCTGATCGACGGGTTCGAGGCGGGCAAGCAGTATGCTGACCTTGCCGAGGCCGTGGTCGCATCCATCTGGGACGAGGTTGTGGCGGATTTCGCCCGCAAGCACGGCGCAATGCCGGGGCGAGGGGCGGTGGTTCTGGGCATGGGCAGCATGGGGGCGGCACGGTTGAACGCGGGGTCCGATCTCGACCTGATCGTGATCTACGACGCCCAGGGGGCCGAGGGCTCGGACGGGCCGCGCCCGCTGGCCACGCGGCCCTATTTTGCGCGTCTGACCCAGGCGCTGGTCACGGCACTGACCGCGCAGATGCCCGAGGGGCGGCTTTACGAGGTGGACATGCGGCTGCGGCCCTCGGGCCGGGCGGGTCCGGTGGCGACCAGCCTGCAAAGTTTCACCACCTATCAGGAGACCGAGGCCTGGACGTGGGAGCATCTGGCCTTGACCCGTGCGCGGGTTCTGGCGGGCGAGCCGGCGCTGGCGGACGAGGTAGAGGATTTTCGACGTGCGCTGCTGCGGCGCAAGGGGCAGGGGGCCGCCGTGCGCGCCGATGTGGCCAAGATGCGGGCGCGGCTTGCGGCGGCAAAACCGGCGCAGGGGCCCTGGGACGCCAAGAACGGGCCGGGCCGGATCATGGACATCGAACTGGCCGCCCAGACCGTGGCGCTGATCGCCGGCAGCCCGGCACGCAGTGTCGAACGGCAGATCGCGGCGGGAAAGGGCATCGGACTGCCGGAGTCCGACGCGCAAGCGCTTCTTTCGGCCTACAGGCTTCTGTGGCGGCTGCATGCGGCGGCGCGGCTGCTGTCCGACCGGACGCTTGACTGGGATGCCCTTGGCGAAGGCGCGCGGGCCTTTGTGCTGCGCGAGACCGGCGCGCAGGATGGCGCGGCCCTGGCGCGGCAGCTTGCAGCAGCGGTGACAGCGGCCGCGGCCGCCGTGGAACATGTGGTGGGGGAGACAGGCGATGGACTTGGCTGAGGCCGATCCGAAGGGGCTGGTGCGGGAAAGCTACCGGATAGAGGGGATCACGGCAGGAGAGTGCCGGTCGATCTTCATGGACTGGGCGCTGTCGATCCCGGCGGGTGCCCCTGTGGTCGAGGCGGTGCGGGTGCTGATTGCGGCCTATGGTGTCGGCGCGCCGGACCATCCGATGACCGAAGTGCTGCATCAGGCCCTTGCGGCACCCGAAACCCCACGTCGCAAGGGCGGTCGGGCGGCACGGCAGATGATCCGGGACTGAGCCGGCGCCTGCCCCGTCCAGCGCGGTTCCGGTCAAGAGCTGCGGGGCAGGGCGGAGGCCTCGCGGGCAAGCATGGTGATCGCCGCCCAGTCGCCCTGCGCCATCGCCTCTTTCGGGGCGACCCAGCTGCCGCCGACGCAGAGGATGTTCTTCAGACCCAGATAGTCGGGCGCGATCTTCAGGCTGATCCCCCCGGTAGGGCAGAAGCTGACCTGCGGAATGGGTGCGCCGATTGCCTTCAGATATGCCGCGCCGCCCGCCTGCTCTGCGGGGAAGAACTTCTGCACCGAATATCCCACTTCCAGCAGGGCCATGATCTCGGATGCCGTCGCCGCACCGGGCAGAAGCGGCAGGCCTTCGTCCTGGCAGGCGGCGATCAGGCGGTCGGTTGCGCCCGGCGATACACCGAAGGTCGCACCAGCGGCCTTCGCGGCCTTTACATCGGCAGGGGTCAGCAGGGTGCCGGCCCCGACCACGCCGCCTGGCACTTCGGCCATGGCACGGATCGCGTCGAGCGCGCAGGGCGTGCGCAGCGTCACCTCCAGCGCTGGCAGGCCACCGGCAATCAGCGCCTCGGCCAGGGGGCGGGCGTGGGCGAGATCGTCGATCACCAGAACCGGCACGACCGGAGCCAGACGGCAGATCTCGGCGGCCTTCAGCGATTGTTCTGCGGGGGTCATCGGTTCCCTTTCTGCGCCGATCGGCGCGGGTGGCAAGTCAGGGTGCCGTCGGCGGAAGCATTCTGGCAAGCAGCAATCCGGGTGCGCAATGCTGTCATGCTCGTTTCCAGGTACTCCTGCCAACAGCGAGGGGGTAGGCGGGCCCGGGGCGTCAGTTGACGGTCGATGCCCCGGTGTCGGCAGATCCGACGTTGCGGCGGAAAGCAGCGAAAAGCTCGCGGCCGATCCCGTATTCGTTGGCCGAAAGATCGGCGGTGACAGGCGCGCGGCTGTCAAAATCGGGGACAAGGGCGGTCAGCGTACCCGCTACGGCATCTAGCCGCACCATGTCGCCATCGCGCAATTTCGCCAGTGGTCCGCCCGCCGCCGCCTCGGGTGCAACGTGGATCGCCGCCGGCACCTTGCCCGAGGCGCCCGACATCCGCCCGTCTGTCACCAGCGCCACCTTCAGGCCCCGGTCCTGAAGGACCGACAGCGTTGGTGTCAGCGAATGCAGTTCCGGCATCCCGTTTGCCTTGGGCCCCTGGAAACGGACGACCACCACTGTATCCGAGGTGAACTCTCCCGCCTTGAAGGCGGCCTTCACCGCCTCCTGGCTATGGAAGATGCGCGCCGGGGCTTCGACGACGTGGCGCTCGGGTGCCACGGCCGAGACCTTGATCACGCCGCGGCCGAGGTTGCCGGTCAGCAGTTTCAGCCCACCCGAAGGTGCAAAGGGATCGGACGCGGGGCGGACGACCTTGTCATTCAGGCTTGCCTTCGGTCCGTCGCGCCAGACGAGGCGGCCCCCATCCAGCACCGGTTCCTGCCGGTAGGCGGACAGACCATCGCCCGCGATGGTCTTGGCGTCGGGGTGCAGCAGGCCCGCGTCCAGAAGCTGGCCGATCAGGAACTGCAAGCCACCGGCCGCGTGGAAATGGTTCACGTCGGCCAGACCGTTCGGATAGACCTTGGCCATCAGCGGCACGGCTTCGCTGAGGTCGGCAAAGTCCTGAAGATCGAGGATGACGCCCGAGGCGCGGGCCATGGCGGGCAGGTGCAGCACGAGGTTCGTGGAGCCGCCCGTCGCCATCAGCCCGACGATCCCGTTCACATAGGCGCGCTCGTCCAGGATCTCGCCCACCGGGCGGAAGTCGTTGCCAAGCGCGGTGATCGCGGCGGCCCGTTCGACCGCCGCCGCGGTCAGCGCCTCGCGCAGGGGGGTTCCGGGGTTGACGAAGCTCGCGCCGGGCAGGTGCAGGCCCATCACCTCCATCAGCATCTGGTTGGTGTTCGCGGTGCCGTAGAAGGTGCAGGTGCCGGGGCCGTGGTAGCTGGCCATCTCGGCGGCCATCAGCTCTTCGCGTGTGGCGCGGCCTTCCGCATAGGCGTTGCGGACGGCGGATTTCTGGTCGTTCGGGATGCCCGAGGTCATCGGCCCGGCCGGAACAAAGACGGCAGGCACATGGCCGAAGGTGGCCGCCGCCATGATCAGGCCCGGCACGATCTTGTCGCAGACACCCAGATAGAGGGCTGCATCAAAACAGTTGTGGCTCATCGCCACGCCTGCTGCCAGGGCGATCACGTCGCGCGAAAAGAGCGACAGCTCCATGCCCGGCTGGCCCTGGGTGACCCCGTCGCACATGGCCGGCACCCCGCCCGCGACCTGCACCGTCACGCCTGCCTTCCTGGCCGCCGCCCGGATCAGGTCGGGATAGCGTTCGAAGGGCTGGTGCGCCGAGAGCATGTCGTTGTAGGCCGTCACGATACCGAGGTTCGGCACCTTGGCCTCTGCCAGTGCTGCCTTGGTCTCGCCCATGGCGGCATAGGCATGGGCCTGATTACCGCAGCTCAGATGTGCCCGCACCGGCCCGTTCGAGATCGCCTTGCCCATCCGTTCCAGATAAGCGTCGCGCGTGGCTTCTGACCGGGCGCGGATGCGGTCGGTGACGCGGGCGATGGTCGGATTCAGGGGCATAGGATCCTCCGGCGGCTGGCTGTCGGGGATATAGCAACTGCTGTTAGCGCTAACAAGACCATTGCGCGCCACAAGGCTTACGCAGCGCAGCTTCCGCCTTCCGGTGGGCGCGCGAACCGGCTATGGGAACGGTATGACCGACGATAACCTGAACCCGCCCCCTCTGCAAACCGGTCGTCGTGCGACCGTCCGCCTGAAGCCCCGGGCAGAGGCGAGGGCGATCCGCCACGGGTTTCCCTGGGTCTATGCTGACGAACTGGTGACCGATCGGCGAACGCAGGCCTTGCCGCCCGGGACGCTGGCGGTTCTGGAAGACGGCGACCGGCGCACGCTGGGCCTTGTCACCGTCAACACGCGGTCGAAGATCATCGCCCGGGTGCTGGACCGCGACCCCGAGGCCGTGGTGGACCGGGCGTGGTTCCAGGCGCGGCTGGTCCGGGCGCTGGCGTTGCGCGAACATCTGTTCGACGCACCCTTCTACCGGTTGGTTCATGCCGAGGCGGACGGTCTGCCCGGTGTCATCATCGACCGGTTCGGTGATGTCGCCGTGGTCCAGCCCAACGCCGCCTGGGCAGAAACCGCGCTGTCGGACATTGTCGCTGCCCTTGTTGCAGTCACGGGCGTCCGCACCGTCGTCAAGAACGGACAGGGCAGGGCACGGGGGCTGGAAGGCCTGGCCGAGGAGCTTGCGGTCGTGCATGGCCCCGTGCCACAAGGCCCGGTCCCGGTGCCGATGAACGGGGCGCTCTACATGGCCGACGTGATGGGTGGGCAGAAGACGGGCCTGTTCTTCGATCAGCGTCCGAACCATGCCTTTGCGGCCCGCCTGGCCCGCGGCGCGCGGGTGCTGGACGTGTTCAGCCACGTCGGCGGCTTTGCGCTTGCGGCGCTGGCCGCAGGTGCCTCCTCGGCCCTCGCGGTGGATGCCTCTGCGGCCGCCCTGGGCCTCGCGGGGCAGGGGGCCGCGGCAGCCGGCTTTGCCGACCGACTGTCAACCCGCCAGGGCGATGCCTTCGAGGTTCTGGAGGCGCTGGGCGCAGAGGGCGCGCGTTTCGATCTGGTGATCTGCGACCCGCCGGCCTTCGCGCCCGCCAAGCCGGCGCTGGAAGCGGGCCTTCGGGCCTATGAACGCATCGCCCGGCTGGCTGCACCGTTGGTCGCCCCGGGGGGATTTCTGGTGCTGTGTTCCTGCAGCCATGCCGCTGATCTGACCGCCTTCCGCAACGCCAGCGCGCGCGGCATCGGGCGCGGCGGGCGTCGGGCGCAGATCATCCACACCGGCTTTGCCGGCCCCGACCACCCGGTTCTGCCGCAACTGGCGGAATCCTCTTACCTCAAGGCGCTGTTCTTCCGGCTGGATGGCTAGTATGGGCGCTGCCGCCCCCCCGATCAGGGCCGTGCTGGACGCCTGTGTGCTTTACCCGACCGTGCTGCGGGAACTGTTTCAAGGCGCTGCCGAGGCCGGCCTGTTCCAGCCGGTCTTTTCCGAGCGCATCCTGCGGGAATGGGTGCTGGCAACGGCAAAGCTTGGTCCCGCTGCCTCTGCGCTGGCTGCGGGCGAGGCTGCGGTCCTTCGCGCAGCGTTTCCGCGCGCGGTGGTGCGCGAGCACCCCGAGATCGAGGCCCGGCTTCTGCTGCCGGACCCGGACGACCGGCATGTGCTGGCTACCGCCATTGCCAGCGGGGCCGATGCCATCGTAACCTTCAACGCGCAGGATTTTCCGGGCCACGTCCTTGCGGCCGAGGGCGTCGTGCGCCGTGACCCGGATGGCTTTCTGTGGGAGCTGCATTCCCGCCACCCCGAGGTCATGGCGCGCATCGTCGATTG
The DNA here is from genome assembly GCF_004762095.1 of Tabrizicola caldifontis. GTDB lineage: Bacteria > Pseudomonadota > Alphaproteobacteria > Rhodobacterales > Rhodobacteraceae > Tabrizicola > Tabrizicola caldifontis. The sequence goes on along the minus strand of NZ_SIJH01000004.1, from coordinate 53,255 downwards.
CGTCCGAGCAAAGGCCGAGGCGATCTCGGGCCAGCCGGTGGGGCTGAAGCCGCTGCTGAAGCGCGCGCGGCTTTTCCGGTTGGCCAAGGCACTGGGGGCCTGACCTTTGCCGGCATCGTGCGGGTCGGCCCGCTTCGGGGGCAGGCGCAGGGCGCGACTGGCCCTATCCCAGCCAGCGTGCCTCGTTCGCCTCGATCGCGGCGATGCGTTCTGCGGTCTTGGGGTGGCTCAGCAACCAGGCGGGGATGCCCTCGGCCCGGTTCTGGGTCAGGGCGTCCAGCTTGCGGAACAGCGACTTCTGCGGCCCTGTCCCGATTCCGGCCTTGATCAGCAGCGCGCTGGCATAGGCATCGGCTTCGAATTCGTCACGGCGGCTGAGCCGCGCCATCAGGGCTGTCGAGATCAGGTTTGCGATCCAGATGCCGACAAAGGGCAGGAACCGGTTCAGCAGCGCCGAAAGCATCACGAAGACCGCGTTCTGGCCGGTGAAATCGATCATCCGCCGCCGCATGTGGCCCAGGGCGACATGCCCCATCTCATGCGCGATGACCGAGGCCAGTTCCTCGGCCGTGACCTCGCCGCGCGCCTTGCGGTTCAGGAACCCGCGCGTCAGGTAGATCTGCCCGTCGGGCGATGCCAGCCCGTTCACCGCATCGATCTCGAAGACGTTCACCCGGATGCCGGGCAGGCCCATTGCCGCCGCCATCCGGTTGGCCAGCCGAATGATCGACGGGTCTGTCAGAGGGCGCGAGTTGGCCTCGAGTGTCTTCCTCGTGCGCCAGACCGAAAAGCGCAGCATCGCCAGCGCATAGACGGCCACCAGGATCAGGGGAAGGAACTTGCTCATCAGCCGGATATAGTCAGTGCCCGGGTCCGCGCAATGCGGCCCTTCCGGCAGCGGTGTTGAACAGCCAGTAACCCAGTGCAACCACCGCGCCCGCCCCCCCGATCATGCCCAGAAGCGATCCGACCATGTCGCTTGCCGCCGCGATGTTGCCGCCGAAGGCAAAGCCCGCGCCGACATACAGGCCGGCCCAGGTGACTTCGCCCGCGACGCCGGCTACCGTGAAGCGGCGCCAGCCATAGCGGGTGCTTCCTGCGATCACGTTCACATAGGGTCCAAGCGGACTGAGCAGCCAGCGCGAAAGGAACACGGCCAGCGTGCCGCGCCGGTCCATCAGGTCGTCTGCCCTTGCCAGCAGCTTGTCGCGCGCCGGGTCGGCGCGTAGCCGCCCCAGCACCAAGGCGCCAAAGCCGCGCCCCAGCCAGTAGCCAAGCTGATCGCCCGCGACGGCACCGCAGGCGGCGGCCAGGATCGCCTGCGAAAGTGCAAGTTCGCCCGCGGCAACGAAGCCCCCGGCAGCAAGCATCAGGACCGAGGCCGGAATAGGCAGGGCGAGGCAGGACAGGAAGGTGGTCACGGCCAGAAGCCACAGCCCGTACTGCGGAACCTGCGCCAGCAGCCAGTCGGTCATTCCGTGGTTCCGGCTGAGCGCAGGCGGGCAATAGCTGCCTCTACCTCGGCGATCACCTGTTCCACCGGCACGCCGCGATCTTCGGCGATTTCCGACAGGGGCAGCGGATGACCCCTGACCTGGGGCGGAGGCAGGCCTGCCGCCGCATCCAGATCGCGCGGGTTCAGCCCCCAGGAACGGGCGACATAGCCCACGGTCATCCAGGGCTCGACGGGCATTTCGCGGTGGGTCGCCCAGTAGATGGTGAAGACGGTGAAACGCCCCGCAAAGAACAGCGTCACCGCACAGGCCAGCAGGAAGGCCGAGGTCAGCCAGGGCCGCGCGCGCCAGAGGGTCAACAGTCGGTTCATCGCAGCTCCCTGATCCCGCGGGCCAGGCCGTCCAGGGTCATCGGCACCATGCGGTTCTCGAAGATGTCCCGGATCAGCGCAGTCGAACGCGTATGACCCCATTCCGCCTCGGCCACCGGGTTGATCCACAGGTGGAACGGCCATTGCGCGCGGATTCGTCGCAGCCAGACCTCGCCCGCTTCGCGATTCCAGTGTTCGTTTGCCCCGCCAGGATGGGTGATCTCGTAGGGGCTCATTGCGGCGTCACCCACGACGATCAGCCGCCAATCGGGGCCATAGGTGCGGATCACGTCCCAGGTGGGGGTCTGCGCGTCCCAGCGGCGGCGGTTGTCGCGCCACAGTCCCTCGTAGACGCAGTTGTGGAAATAGAAGACCTCCAGATGCCGGAACTCGGCCTTGGCGGCGGCGAACAGCTCCTCCATCACCCGGACATGGGGGTCCATCGACCCGCCGATGTCGAGGAACAAGAGCACCTTCACCGCATTGCGCCGCTCGGGCCGGGTCTGCACGTCCAGCCAGCCCTGCGCCGCCGTGGCGCGGATCGTGCCATCGAGGTCCAGCTCCTCGGTCGCTCCCTCGCGCGCCCAGCGGCGCAAACGGCGCAGCGCCAGCTTCATCGTCCGCGTGCCGATCTCGGCATCGCCGTCGAGGTTGCGGAACTCGCGCCGGTCCCAGACCTTGACCGCGCGGCGGTGCCGGCTTTCCTCCTGCCCGATGCGCACGCCTTCGGGGTTGTAGCCCCAGGCGCCGAAGGGGCTGGTGCCGGCCGTGCCGATCCATTTCGACCCGCCCTGATGCCGGCCCTTCTGTTCGGCCAGGCGCTGGTGCAGCGTCTGCATCAGCTTCTCGAACCCGCCCATCGCCTGTATGGCGGCCCGCTCCTCGGCCGACAGATGCCGCTCGGCCAGCTTCTCCAGCCAGTCGTGCGGCAGGTCCAGGGCCTTCAGCACCTGATCCGCGCCGATCGCCTCCAGCCCGGCGAAGCTGCGCGCAAAGGCGCGGTCGAAACAGTCGATGTGGCGTTCGTCCTTGACCATGGCGGCGCGGGCCAGGTGATAGAAGCCCTCCGGGTCATGGGTTGCAAGGCCCGCAGCCATGGCCTCGAGAAAGGTCAGGAACTCGCGCACCGTGACAGGCACCCCCTCTTCCCGCAACGACTGGAAGAACGGGAGGAACATCGCGTCAACCGGCTGCGTCGGGAATGGCAGAACCGACTTCCTTCAGGAAATCGGGCCCGAGCCTGTGAAGGCTGTGTCGCAGAGCCTTTGAAACTTCCGCCGTTGCCGGATTGGTCCGCATCGCGTCCATCGCCGGTCAGCCCCGGACCATGCGATCGACGCCAAGTGTCACGAACAGTCCGATCAGACCGAACAGAATGGCATAGACCGCTGCATATTGTGCGATGTCGGCGACGCCCCCGCCGCGCCGCCTGGCCTGCCAGCCGCCGCCCAAAGCCCCTAGAACCAGACCCGCGATCACGAACATTCCGCCCCTTTCCCGGGACGAGCCGTGCGTCCCCTCAGCCTTTCTCCGCCCGGTCGGCCACGGCGGCGATATCGCGCGTTCGGGCCCTGACCATGGTTTCGGAACCGAACCCATAGCGCGCGAACGGCTGGGTGTCGAGCCGCAGCACCGCCGCCGCGGCTGCGTCACCCCGCCGCTCCAGCGCTTCGGCCTTTATCAGCATGAGGGTCGCCAGAAGCGCGGGGTTCTGCTGGGTGCGGACCTGCGCGATCGCACGGTCGGCCAGACGGATGGCATAGTCGGCCCGTCCCCCCGCCAGGGCCATGGCGGCAAGCTGCATGTCGATGTGCGCCAGATGCACGTCGCCCCCCGGCAGCCGGGCATAGATTGCCGCAGCTTGCCTGAAGGCCTCCAGCGCCCGGGCGGGGTCGCTGCCTGCTGCCAGGCGGCCCACGGCGAAATGGCTGAAGGCGGTCCGGCTGTCCTGCCATCCCGACCGCAAGGCAATCGCAAGCGCGCGCTCTGCCGCCGCCAGCCGTGTCCGCGGGGCACCCTTGCCGCCAAGCGCAGTCTCGATCGCCTGGGTCCAGTCGCGCGGCGGGCCGGCGGGAACCAGGCCTGGCACCCCGAAAAGGCGCAGCGCCACCTCGTCACGGCCCATGCCCGACCGGATCAGCGGCGAATAGGTCAGCCGCAGGATCTGCATGTCGAAGCCGGTCAGAACCGAGTGGAAATTGTCGTCGTTGAACACGCTGTCCGGCAGCCGGTACAGGTCGTTCAGCGGCCCCAGCGCCTGGGCCAGTTCCTCGTGCAGGCAGTCGCGCACCTCTTGCGGGCTGGTATCGGAGGGGATGAAGACCGCCACCCGTTCGCGGCGCGTGACCAGTGCCCAGTCCACCGCTTCCGAGCCGCGCTTGCGGCGATATTCTGCCAGCGAGGCGACGTTGGGAACCACGAAACACGCGGCCTGCGGCGCCAGCCGACGCAGGTCCGCCCGGCGGGCGAATTCGACCGTGATCGTCGCGGGTCCGCTGGCTGGGGATATGTCGATCCCGGCTTCGCTGCGCAGCCGTCCGATCAGCGCGGCAAGGTCGGCAGGCGCCGTCGGCGGAACCTGACCCGTCAGTGCCACGCTGACCGGGCCCTCGAATCTGGTGAAGACCTGAAGCTGCCGCCCGCTTTCCATGGCGAAGGTCAGCTCGATGAAGTCCCGTGCAAGGGGCGAACTACCCCCTGCCGCAACCGGAAACGGCGAGAGCGAAAGGCTGCCGAAGCCGACCCCGGTTTCGTCCGCAGGGCCGTTCTTGGACACCTGCGCCGGCGGGGCGCAGGCCGCAAGCGCGGACAGGACAAGGGCAAGGCAGGACAGTCGCATCAACTGGACCACGATTTGGCGGTGCCCCGACAGACGGGGCAAGTTCAGTGTCCAACCCTGCCTGGGCCAGAGTCAACGGGCGGAAAACCGGTGTTTTCAAAACACTATACCTCGCGGCTAAAGTTTTGGGGAAGGCCAGATCTATCCGCCGGCATTCACGCGATGTTACAGCAAAACCCGAGGTCTCCCGCGATCCGCGCAGGGGCCTTTCCACATCGTTGCGCGACGATTCGGCTAGCGCTGTGCCCTTGCCATGAAGGCCAGCCTTTCGAACAGCTGCACGTCCTGCTCGTTCTTCAGCAGTGCCCCGTAAAGCCGGGGCAGGGCTGTGCGTGCATCATTGCGCAGATCCTCGGGTGCAAGATCCTCGGCCAGCAGAAGGCGCAGCCAGTCAAGCACTTCCGAGGTCGATGGCTTCTTTTTCAGCCCCGGCACCTCGCGGATCTCGAAGAAACGGGTCAAGGCCTCGCTCAGCAGCCTTTCCTTGATGTCGGGGAAATGCACCCTGACGATGGCCGCAAGCGTCTCGGCGTCGGGGAAGCGGATGTAGTGGAAGAAGCAGCGGCGCAGAAAGGCATCCGGCAACTCTTTCTCGTTGTTCGAGGTGATGATGACCACCGGCCGCTGCCGGGCGCGCACCGTCTCGCCGGTTTCGTAGACGTGAAACTCCATCCGGTCGAGTTCCTGCAACAGGTCGTTCGGAAACTCGATGTCGGCCTTGTCGATCTCGTCGATCAGCAGCACCACCCGGCCCTCGGCCTCGAACGCCTGCCACAGCTTGCCCTTGCGGATGTAGTTGCGCACGTCGTTCACGCGCTTGTCGCCCAGCTGACTGTCGCGCAGGCGGCTGACGGCGTCGTATTCGTAAAGCCCCTGCTGAGCCCGGGTCGTCGATTTCACATGCCATTCGATCAGCGGCAGTCCCATGACCTGCGCAACCTGCCGCGCCAGTTCCGTCTTGCCCGTCCCCGGTTCGCCCTTGACCAGAAGCGGCCTTTGCAGCGTGACGGCAGCATTCACGGCCATGACCAGGTCATCGGTGGCAACGTAGGACGAGGTCGAGGAAAATTTCATCGCCGTTTCAAGATCCTGTCTGGCAGAATTTCACAAACCCTACCTGTGCCCAGAAAATGTCGCAACCGCTAGTGACAATCTTCATGGCATGGGCTACATGCGCCCCAACAGGAGCGCGCCATGACAGAAGCCCACCTGTCGGAGCGGTCCGGCACGAAGGAGAGAGGTTCGATGAAGGCTGAAGTTTTCCTGCCTGACGACTATCGTCCCGCCGAGGACGAGCCCTTCATGAACGAGCGGCAGCTTGAGTATTTTCGGCGCAAGCTTCTGACCTGGAAACAGGAGCTTCTGGAACAGTCTGCAGAAACAATCGACAGTCTGCAGGAATCGGCCCGCAACGTGCCCGACATTGCCGATCGCGCCTCCGAGGAAACTGACCGCGCGCTGGAACTGCGCACCCGCGACCGCCAGCGCAAGCTGGTCGCCAAGATCGACGCCGCGCTGCGCCGGATCGAGAACGGCGAATTCGGCTATTGCGAGGTGACCGGTGAGCCGATCAGCCTGAAGCGGCTTGATGCCCGGCCGATCGCCACGATGACGCTGGAAGCCCAGGAACGGCACGAGCGGCGCGAGAAGGTGCACCGTGACGACTGACGCCTGCCCGGCGCATTGAATTGTTTTCGACGCCGGGCCATTGGTCCGGCGTTGTCACTTTGGAAAGGCATCCTGCATGAGCCTGATCGGACAATCCGTCACTGTGATCGGCGCGGGAGTTGCGGGATTGGCCGTTGCGCGCGCGCTGGCGCTGCGCGGGGCATCAGTCACCGTGCTGGAGCAGGCCGACGCGATCCGCGAGGTGGGGGCGGGTTTGCAGATCTCGCCCAATGGTGCGGCAGTGCTGCGGGCGCTGGGCCTGCAGGAGGCTCTGGATGCAGTCTCGATCCGGGCCCAGGCGGTGCGCCTGGTCGATGGCCCTACCGGGGAAGAGGTCACGCGGCTGGATCTGGCCAGGCTGCGGCCCGGCCAGGGCTACCACTTCCTGCACCGCGCCGATCTGATCACGCTGCTGTTGCGCGGCGCGCAAGAGGCGGGGGTGACCCTGCGGCTTCTGTCGCGGGTGCAGTCGGTCGAACTGGCCGGGCGGCCTTCGGTGACGCTTGAGGGCGGCGAGACATTGCAGCCCGCGCTGCTGATCGGTGCCGACGGGCTGCATTCGAAGGTGCGGCCGGCGTTGAACGGGGCGGAACAGCCGTTCTTTACCGGTCAGGTTGCCTGGCGGGCGGTCATTCCGTGTGAACAGGATGCGGCCCCGGTGGTCGAGGTTCACATGGGCCCGGGGCGCCACCTGGTCAGCTATCCGCTGCGCGGCGGGACACTGCGCAATATCGTTGCGGTCGAGGAACGCGCGAAATGGGCCGAGGAAAGCTGGACCCTGCGCGACGACAGCATGGACATGCGCCTGGCCTTCGCGGGATTTTCGCCGCGGGTCAGGGGCTGGCTTGATCAGGTGCAGGATCCCTGGCTCTGGGGCCTGTTCCGCCACCGGGTTGCCGCAATCTGGGGTCGGGCGATGGGGCAGGGCGGCGTCGCGATCCTGGGCGATGCCGCGCATCCGACGCTTCCCTTCCTGGCGCAGGGCGCCAGCATGGGCCTTGAGGATGCCTGGGTTCTGGCAGATACGCTGGCCCGCCACGATACGGTCGCTGCGGCGCTGGCCGCCTATCAGTCCGTCCGGAAGCCCCGGACCACAAGGATCGTTGCCGCAGCCAGTGCCAATGCCCGGGCCTATCACCTATCCGGCCTGCCGCGTCTTGTCGGTCATGCCGGTCTGCGCGTGCTTGGCCGCCTGTTCCCCGACGCGATGCTGTCGCGCTTTGACTGGCTGTATGACCATGACGTGACGCTGGCGGCCGGAGACGTGTCCTGAGCATTCGCTGCCCCCGTGGTGCCGGGCTGCGCGCGCGGCCGGTCAGGCCGCCAGCCGCACCCAGACCGGCACGTGATCGCTGGGTTTCTCGGTTCCGCGCAGGGCCTTGTCCACGCCTGCCTCTTCCAGACGGTCGGCGACCTGTGGGGAAAGCAGCACATGGTCGATGCGGATGCCGTTGTTCCGCTCCCACGCGCCGGCCTGATAGTCCCAGAAGGTATAGACGCCGGGGCCGGGCATCCGGGCCCGAACCGCATCGGTGAGCCCAAGGTTCACGATCCGGCGCAGGGCCGCCCGACTTTCCGGCAGGAAAAGTGCATCCGTCGCCCAGGCCTCGGGTCTGGCAGCATCCTCTGCCTGCGGGATGACGTTGTAATCGCCAAGAAACACGGCGTGTTCCTCTGCCGCCAACACCTCGCGCACCCGCGCTTCCATGCGCGCCATCCAGGAAAGCTTGTAATCGAACTTTGGTCCGGGTGCCGGATTGCCGTTCGGCAGATACAGGCCGCAGATCCGCAGCGGCCGCCCCCCTTCTACCACCGCCTCGATCCAGCGCGCCTGATCGTCGGTATCGTCACCGGGCAGGCTGCGCCGCAGGTCGGACAAGGGCAGTTTCGACAGGATCGCCACGCCGTTGAACGACTTCTGGCCGTGCGTTTCCACCCGGTAACCCAGCGCCTCCAGCGGCGCGCGCGGGAAGGCTTCGTCCACCGACTTGATCTCCTGCAGGCAGACCACGTCCGGCGCGGCTTCGGCCAGCCACGCCGTCAGCGCATCGAGCCGTGCCTTGATCCCGTTGATGTTGAACGTCGCAAGTTTCATGAGATCCCCCCGCCTTTGCCCATCTAGGCCCGGCCGGGCGCGAGGATCAAGCCGTCTGGCGCAGGGCTGGCCGTGCGGCGTGCAACCACAGAGCATCCAACCGGTCAAGCGCCAGGGGATCGAAACGGTCTTGCGCTTCCCAGTAGCGGCCCGACGGGACAAGGTAGCCAAGCTCTGCCTCCAGCGCCAGCGCACGATCGGCCGTCCGTCCGCAGAATTCCCGCACCCGGGCATGGGCCGCCGCAGCGCGAGGCACACGGGGAAAGATCAGACGCGACGGCCCCGCCGACAGGGTCACGATGGCACAGCCTTGCATCGCCGCCAGCACCATAAGCCGCGCCGACTTTGCCTCTAGCGAGCGCAGGGTGATGTCAGGCCGCAAGGGATCGGACGTGCCCACGCCATAGAAATGTGTCGGCCCCGAAGCCGGATAGTGCATGTCACAGCCAAAGACAGCAATGACCGCAGGCTGCAGCGCGTGAAGTGCCCAATACCCGGTGGTGAAAGCCATTGTTGCGCCAGCGTAAACAAAGCCGCCATAGACATTCTGGGCCGGCACAAAGTCGTTCTCGGTGATCACGGTCTGTCCAGGACCGGCCATCGGGCGACGCTCTTCGGGAAAGTCCCAGGGATAGACCGCGAAATCCCAGTCAGGCCGCAGGCGTCACGCATTGTTTATTGCCACGACCCGATCAAAGGGTTCGCGCGGCCAACCGACCGACTCCGCCGCCATGGGCGCCGAGCCAAGCATCAGGACCACTGTCATTCCATCCCCCGTTTCCTTGCATGGGGGAGGTAAGCCGCAAGCGAAGGCCGGCCAGCGGAATCTGGTCTTCAGATCGAAAAGGACGTGCCGCAACCACAGCTTGAGGTGGCGTTCGGGTTCTGTACCACGAATCGCGCGCCGATCAGTTCTTCGGTGAAGTCTATGATCGCATTGCGAAGGAAGGGCAGGCTGATCTGGTCGATCAGCACCCGCTGGCCATCCTTTTCCAGCACCAGATCATCCGGCGCCGGGTCGTCCAGCCAGATCGAATACTGGAAACCCGAACAACCGCCGCCGTCCACTGCAACACGCAGCGGCCTCACCTCACCGGTCAGTTCGGCAATTTCGGCCAGCCGGGCGAAGGCCCGGTCCGTCACCTTCGGAGGAAGCGTCAGTTCCATGGCTGTTCCCGTATCCATGCGCGCATGCGCCGAATATATGAAAGGCAACCAACCCGGACAAGGACAGCCCATGCTCGCCCCCTTTGCCTGCCTGCCCGAGGCCAGCCGCGGCCGTCTCTGGCCCGAACGGCTGTCCTCCTTTCGCTCGCCCTACCAGCGCGACCGCGACCGGATCATCCATTCCTCGGCCTTTCGCAGGCTGAAGCACAAGACCCAGGTGTTCGTGGAACACGAGGGTGACTATTACCGCACCCGCCTGACCCATACGATCGAGGTTACGCAGGTCGCCCGCACGATCGCCGGGGTGCTGGGCCTGAACACCGACCTCGCCGAGGCGGTGGCGCTGGCCCATGACCTTGGCCATACACCCTTCGGCCATACCGGCGAGGACGCGATGGAGCGGCTGATGGCACCCTATGGCGGCTTCGACCACAACGCCCAGGCGCTGCGGATCGTGACGCGGCTCGAACGGCACTACGCCGATTTCGACGGATTGAACCTCAGCTGGGAAACCCTTGAAGGCATTGCCAAACACAATGGGCCCGTCACCGGCCCCAACGCCGACCGCAAGCATGACGGCCCGCTGCCCTATGCCCTGGCCGAGGTCAACGCCCAGTGGGATCTGGAGCTTGACACCCATGCCAGCGCCGAGGCCCAGGTCGCCGCCATCGCCGACGACGTGGCCTATTCGCACCATGACCTGCACGACGGCCTGCGCTCGGGCCTCTTCACCGAGGCCGACTTGATGGACCTGCCCGTCACCGGCCCGGCTTTCGAGGAGGTGGACCGCCTCTATCCGGGGCTGGAGAAAATGCGCCGCCGGCACGAGGCGCTGCGCCGCGTCTTCGGCCGCATGGTCGAGGACGTGATCGCCGTGGCCCAGAACCGGCTGGCCAGCGCGCAGCCGAAATCGGTGGACGAGATCCGCCAGATGGGCACGACGATCATCCGCTTCTCCAAACCGCTTTACCAGGAGCTTAAGGCGGTGCGCAGCTTCCTGTTCCACCGAATGTATCGCGCCCCCAGCGTGATGGCGGTCCGGGCCGAGGTGACGCGGGTCGTCGAAGACCTGTTCCCGCTGTTTCTGCGCCGGCCCGAACTGCTGCCACCCGAATGGCAGGCTGATGTCGCGGCTGCGTCCGACGAAACGCAGCTTGCCCGCGTGGTGGCGGACTATGTTGCCGGCATGACCGACCGTTTCGCCATTCAGGAACACCAGCGGCTCTGCGGCTGAACGCAAGGCACTGGAAGCGCGCGCTAGGGATGGCGCGTTCAGCCCCGGCGCAGGGCCGCCACAAGCCACAGCCCGGCCAGAAGCACAGAGACGATGACGTTCCAGCCTGCCATCGAGATGCCGAACATCTCCCACGCGATGGCGTCGCAGCGCACGGGCTGGGCCACATCGGCCGCCGGGTTCAGCAGGTCGGCTGTCGAGATTCCGGTGATGGACCCTGCGGTGCAGGTGGCCAGCCCCTCCCACCAGCCCTGCTCGACGCCGACATGGAAGACGCCGATTCCGGCCGTGGTCAGCGCCGCCAGCGCCCCAAGCCACAGCAGCCATCGCCAGCCCGTCGCCAGCGCCACGATCCCGATCAGGACGGCGGCAGCATGGGGCCAGCGTTGCCAAAGGCAAAGCTGGCACGGCGCCAACCCGCCGATGTACTGAAAGGCGAAAGCCCCCGCCAGCAGGCCAGCCGAACCAAGCAAGGCCAGCCATGTCAGGGTCTTGCGGGTCAGCGGCATGCTTCGGGCCTTCCATTTGGTCTTGTCGCGGCCCGACCATACGCCGTGCGCGGGCCGGGGGGAAGTCACGCTTCAGCGGGCTGCAATCGCGCTTTGCGCCGGCGAGCTTTCGCAATACACTTTTGCGGGGCGGACATCCCGGCTCCGGGGACTTGCGTGCGGAGGGAACCCATGGACTGGAGAGGCCGCCGCGGCAGTTCCAACATCGAGGACCGGCGCCAGCAGCGCGGCGGCGGTGTCGCCCGGGCGGGCGGTATCGGCGGGGCAGGGGCCATCGTGGTGATCCTGCTTGCGCTGTTGCTTGGCGTCGATCCCGGCCAGTTCCTTGGGCCCGAAGGTCTTCAGACCCAGTCCCGTGCCAGCGCACCGGCCGAACTGACCGACGCTGACCAGGCCGAGGGCGACTTCGTTTCGGTCGTGCTGGCCGATACCGAGGAAATCTGGGCAAGGCTGTTCCAGGATCAGCTCGGGCGCACCTATCGCCCCGCGACGCTGGTTCTGTTCAAGGAGGCAACCCGTTCGGCCTGCGGTGGCGCGTCCGAGGCAACCGGACCCTTCTACTGCCCGGCAGACCGCAAGGTCTATCTCGACACGGCCTTCTTCACGACGCTGCATCAGCGCCTTGGCGCCGGTGGCGACTTTGCCGCGGCCTATGTCGTTGCCCACGAGATCGGCCACCACATACAGAACGAGCTTGGGATCCTGGGCCAGGCCAACCAGGTCCGCCAGCAGGTCGCCGAGGCAGAGTCCAACGCGATTTCGGTGCGCATCGAGTTGCAGGCAGATTGCCTGTCGGGCATCTGGGCGCGCGAGGCGGCCCAGAGTCTTGGTGTGGTTGATGCCGGGGATCTGGAGGAGGCGGTAAACGCCGCCCGGCAGATCGGGGACGATACGCTGCAAAGGAATGCCGGCCGTCGCCCGATGCCGCATACCTTCACCCATGGCACGTCGGAACAGCGCGCCCGGTGGTTCATGATCGGGCTCAAGTCCGGGAAAATGGCCGACTGCGACACGTTTGGCGCCACACGGCTGTGACGGGCGCGCATTGACGACCGGGGCAGGAGGCACTAGACGGAACTTCGGTGGCCCGAGTGGCGGAATGGTAGACGCAGCGGATTCAAAATCCGTCGCCGCAAGGCATGCGAGTTCGAGTCTCGCCTCGGGCACCAGCTTTCTGCATGTGCTGAGTGCTTGATTCGGCAGCGTAATTGCTGTTGGGTCGTCAGTCTGCGCGATTGACGGGAAACCGGTCCCGAACGGGAAACACTGCCAGCGCCGTTTCGTTCCCGAGCAGCGAAAAACCACCCAAGTTGGCTTTCGTGTCATGGTTGTTGTGTTGGGCCTTCCAGTCTGGGCGCGGCTGTCGCGCCACCTTGGACGACCGCGCAAGCAAAAGGCAGGAAATCCAAATATTTGGTTGATCGGTCCATCCGCGCAGTCCACCGGCCTCGGGTTGCCTTTGGTCAAGGTGTCGATCGTCCCGTTTCCGGCTTTTCATCCATAGGCAGAATCCCGGTCCGGTCCACCCGGACCGGTCCCGAATTTTCCCTTTGTGGCAAGGGAGTTGCGCGCTATTTGTGCGGCCGGAAGGTAGCGCCTCGTCACGGGGCGGAATGGCAAATGGTGGGGATGGCATGGACCGGCAGGATGGACAGCCCTTGAACAGGCGGGCGGATGCAGCGTGTGGCCAGCGCGTGGCGCGCACGACACCCTGCTTCACGCCGGGCACCCTGATCACCACCCATCGCGGCGAAATCCCGGTTGAACATCTGGCCGTCGGCGATCGCGTCGTCACCCGCGACAACGGGATCCAGACCGTGCGCTGGGTCGGCAAATCGCAGATGTTCCTGCAGGATTTTCAGGCCGAACCGCATCTTCTGCCGATCTTCATCCGGCAGGGTTCGCTGGGCAGGGGGCTGCCCGAGCGTGACATGATGGTGTCGCCCAATCACCGCATCCTGGTGGCGAATGAGAAGACTGCCCTGCGCTTTGCCGATCGCGAGGTTCTGGTAGCCGCGAAGCACCTGACCACGCAGGGCGTCCATACGGTCCAGTCCAGTGGCACGACATACATCCATTTCATGTGCGACCGGCATGAGGTCGTGCTGGCCGACGGGATCTGGACGGAAAGTTTCCAGCCTGACGACCAGTCGCTGGGGGGCATGGGAAATGCCCAGCGGCTTGAGATCTTCGAGCTTTTCCCCGAGCTGAAGACCGAAGAGGGCCGCGCTGCCTATGCCTCTGCCCGGCCGACCATGACCACGACCGAAGGGACCGTGATCGCGGTTTAATCCGTCAGCAGCAAGACAGGCCCCTTCGGACCAGAAGCATCAACATCTTCACCATTTCTTTCCCGAACTGGGGGAAAGCAGGGCCCAACTGGCGCCCAAAACCCGTCTGAACGTGTCCCGCCTGGGCCACGTTCCGGCGGGTGGACGAGCGGTATATCGTAAGACGGCAGACAACGATGGCGAACATTATCGGTTCAGGCGGCAATGACGTACTAGGCCCAAGTGCGGGCAACGAGCAGGACACGCTTTACGGTCTTGGTGGCGACGACACGCTTTATGGTGGCGGCGGCACTGACCTGCTTTACGGTGGAACCGGGAACGACCTGCTGTATGGCGGCGCCGGAGCCGACAGTCTTTACGGCGACGAAGGCAACGATACGCTTTATGGCGACGGCCAGAACGACACTCTCTACGGCGGCGACGGCGACGACTGGCTGATCGGCGGCGGAGGAAATGACCAGATCTTCGGCGGAGCCGGCCTCGACATCGTCGATTACGGTACGGCAACCTCCGGCATCACCTACAATTTCAGCACCTCCACGATCGGGGTTGATGGCACAGACACGCTGTTGGGGATCGAGGGGATCAACCTCGGCAGTGGCAATGACAGCGTCACCGGCAATGCCGAAGACAACGTGATGTTCGGAAATGCCGGAAACGACACGCTTTATGGCGGTCTGGGGGCGGATTCACTGTATGGCGGCACGGGAAACGACGTGCTGGCTGGCGGGGGCGGCAACGACCTGCTGGATGGCGGCAACGGCAATGACCTGATTTATGGCGATGCCGACGACGACATCCTTTACGGTGGCGCGGGGAACGATCTGCTTTATGGCGGCACCGGAAATGACCGGCTTTACGCTGGCCCCGGCACAGACACGCTATACGGCGACGCCGGAAATGACGTTCTCGTTGCTGGTCCGAACGGCAATTTCCTGTTCGGGGGCACAGGTGACGACACCCTGGTTTCGGGCGCGGGCGCGGATTCGCTCAACGGCGGCCAGGGGATGGATTTTGTCGACTACTCTGCCTCTGGCGCTGGGGTCACGGTGGACCTTGCGGCCGGCACCGGCGCCGGGGGCCATGCCGCGGGTGACAGTCTGGGCGGTATCGACGGGATCTACGGATCAGCCTTCGACGACGTGCTTTACGGCTTTGACAACCAGGGCACGGGCGGCGGCGATATCTACACCAACATCTTCTATGGTGGCGCCGGCAACGACCTGATGTATGGCCGCGGCGGGGACGATATCCTCTACGGCGGTGCGGATCGCGACACGATCTACGGTGGCAGCGGGAATGACACCGTCGATGGCGGAGACGGCAACGACCTGCTGTATGGCGACACCGGCAATGATGTCGTCCGTGGCGGCGCGGGCAACGACACCATCTTCGGCGGTGCCGGCGTGGACACGCTGTATGGCGGCAGCGACCGAGACACCTTCGTCTTTCAGGTCGGGGATGCCGCCATCGGCGAAGTGGTCGTCGGGGGCGAGGGGGGCGACGACTTCGACATACTCGACCTGTCGGCCTATGGCGCGGCCTTCGGGTGGAGCCGCGTTGTCATCCAGTATACCAATGACGACCCAACGACCGAATCCGGCACTGTCACGCTTTATGCGGCGGATGGCGTCACGATCCTGGGGACCATCAATTTCAGCGAGATCGAACAGATCATCCCGTGCTTCACGATCGGCACGCTGATCGCCACGCCGGATGGGCTGCGTCCCGTCGAAAGCCTGCGGGTGGGTGATCTGGTCCTGACGCGGGACCATGGCCCGCAACCGCTGCTCTGGGTCGGGCGCCGAAAGCTGGCGCGCGCAGAGCTGCTAGCGCAGCCCGACCTCCAACCCGTGCTGATCGCCCGAGATGCCCTAGGACCGCAGGCGCCTGCCCGTGACATGCTGGTGTCGCCGCAGCATCGCATCCTGATCGAGGGCGCGCGGGCCGAACTGCTGTTCGCAGAGCCCGAGGTGCTGGTGCCAGCACGGCATCTTGAAGGCAGCGTCAATGCGAAGCGGGTCGTGCCGGATACGGGGGTGACCTACATTCACCTCCTGTTCCATCGGCACGAGATCGTGCAGTCCGATGGCCTGTGGACCGAAAGCTTCCAGCCGGCCGTGCGGATGCTTTCCGCGATGGACAAGGCCGTCCGCGCCGAGATCGTTGCCCTATTCCCCGAAATCGATACTGTCGGTGTCGCCTTCGAGGGGGCCCGCCTTTCGATCAAGGCGCATGAGGCACGGGTTCTGTTCGCGGCCGAATAGTCCTCAGCCCTGGGCGGCACGCCAGGCGGCCCAATCCTCGGGGGTGTCTAGATCCAGCAGAGCCATCCGGTCGGGCAGGGGAATGACCCTGATACGGCCCTGGCTCTGGCGCAGGACGGAACGTCCGCCTTCGTCGCCGGTCACCCGCGCCAGTTCAGGCCAGAGATCGCGTGGAAATATGGCTGGGTGGCCGGGCTGGCCATCCAGGGTTCCACCCCGGATGATCAGGTCGGGATCGGCCCGAAAGCGCGCGATCAGATCGGCCAGCACGGCAGTCGTGAAACCGGGCATGTCGGCGGGCAGAATCATCACCCCGTCCTCGGGCCCCGCATCCGGTTCAACTGCCGCCATCCCGCGCACCAGCGACCGCGACATGCCCAGAGCGGCGTCAGGCACCTCGACGATCCGAACCGGCAGGTCGGCAAGAACTTTCCGGCGGGCGGTCGCGCCGGATGGCAGGGCGACCGTGACAGGGGCGCCGGTGCCAAGCGCCCCGCGCGCCACATGGCGAAGAAGTGGCTGATGCCCGACCGGCAAAAGCAGCTTGTCGCCTCCCCGCATCCGCGAGGATGCTCCGGCCGCAAGGATCAGGATGTGCACGACGGCTGCCATTGCCGCAGGCTCATGCCGGCGAACGCCCCTGTCAAGCAGCACATGGGCAGGTGCGGGTATCGACTGCCAAGGCCGGCAACAACCCGCCGGAACAGTGGAAGAGCGCCCGCTATCCCCGCATCCGCGCGCCGTCACCATCCCACAGCGGGGCAAGGTGCACCAGGGCTTGTCGGCGTTCGCCAAGGATCTCGATCTCGCAGGCCAGCCCGTCCTGCACGCGGTCGGCGGGCAGGAAACCCATGGCGACGGATTTCCCCGTCCAGTGGCTGAAACCGCCGCTGGTGCAGAAGCCGACAACGCTGCCGTCCAGCCAGATCGGTTCCCATGCCACCACATCGGCATCGGTGGCATCGACGATGAAGCTGACCAGGCGGCGCTTCGGCCCCCTGGCCTTTTCGGCGAGGGCCGCGGCCTTTCCGATCCATTCTGCCGGCTTGTTCCAGCGAATGAAGCGGTCAAGTCCGGTCTCGGCGGGGGTGTAATCGGGGCTGAATTCGCGGCCCCAGCTGCCGAACCATTTGTCCAGGCGCAGCGACATCATCGCACGCATCCCGAAGGGACGCAGGCCCAGATCCTTCCCGGCCTCGGTCAGCACGTCCCAGAGATGGCGGACGGACATGTGGTCGGTGAAGATCTCATACCCCAAGTCTCCGGTATAGCTGACGCGCTGGACGATGCAGTTGGCCATGCCAACGGTCATCCGCTTCACGTCCATGAAGCGGAAGGCATCGGGCGACACGTCGCTGCGGGTGACGCGCGACAGCAGTTCGCGCGCCTTCGGCCCGGCGATCTGGAAGCCGGAACGCGCGTCCGAGATGTTTTCCACACCCACCCCGTCCATCGCATTCTGTTCGAACCAGCGTTCGTGCCAGCCCTGGGCGCCATAGCTGGCGGTAAGCTGGAATTCGGTTTCCGACAGGCACGAGACGGTGAAATCGCCGATGATCTTGCCGCTGTGGGCCAGCATCGGGGTCAGGCTCAGCCGCCCGGGCTGCGGGATCAGCCCGGCCATGATCCGGTCAAGCCAGTCCCGCGCCTTCGGGCCGGTCACGCGATACTTGCCGAAGTTCTGCACCTCGTTGATGCCCACGCCCTCGCGCACGGCCAGCACCTCCTGACGCGTCGCCTCCCAGGCGTTCGACCGCTTGAAGCTGGGCGTCTCATAGCGGGGCTCGCCCGGCAGGGCGTGGTAGTTCACAACCTCCAGCCCGTATTGCTGGCCCCAGACCGCGTTCATCCGGTCGAACACGTCATACATCGGCGTGGTGCGGAAGGGGCGGGCGGCGGGGCGTTCCTCGTTCGGATAGCTGACCGAGAAGCGCATCTGATAGTTCTCGATCACCTTCGGCACGGTGTAGCCGGGGCTGGTCCAGTTCCCGAAGCGCGCGACGTCAAAGCCGCGCGGGTCGCGTTCCACCTCGCCGTGGATCATCCATTGCGCCAGCGCCAGGCCCATGCCCCCGCCCTGGCTGAACCCTGCCATCACCGCGCAGGCCGACCAGTAGTTGCGCAGGCCCGGCACCGGGCCGATCAGCGGGTTTCCGTCCGGGGCAAAGGTGAAGGGTCCATGGATCACCCGCTTGACGCCACTGCGCTCCAGCACAGGGAAGCGGCGGTAGGCGAAGGCGACGCTGTCCTCGATCTTGTCGAACTGCTCGTTCAAGAGCTCGTGACCGAAGTTCCAGGGCGTGCCGTCCACGGCCCAGGGTTCGCACGGTTTTTCGTAGAAGCCGATGCAGAGGCCGCGGCCTTCCTGCCGCAGATAGCTTTCCCCGCCGGGATCCATCACATGCGGAAATTCGCGGCCCTGCTTGAGGATATCCATGATCTCGGGGATGTCATCTGTGACCAGATATTGGTGCGCCATCGGCAACAATGGCAAGTAAACACCTGCCATTGCCCCCACTTCACGTGCCCAGAGCCCTGCGGCATTCACCAGATGTTCGCAATGGATGGTGCCCTTTTCGGTCACGACCTCCCAGCCGTCCCGCGTGGGGTTCGTCGCCAGCACGCGGTTATGCAGCACGATCTCGGCCCCGCCCATGCGTGCGGCCTTCGCATAGGCATGCGTGGTGCCCGAGGGGTCGAGGTGGCCGTCCAGCGGGTCATAAAGAGCGCCAAGGATGCCGTCGAGGTTCACCAGCCCGTCGGTAAGCTTTGCGATCTCCTCCGGCCCAAGGATTTCGGTATCCAGACCCATGTAGCGGTGCTTGGCGCGCTCGGCCTTCAGCATTTCGAACCTGGCCTGGTTGTCGGCCAAGGTAATGCCGCCGACATGGTGCAGCCCGCAGGACATGCCGGTGATTTCCTCAAGCTCCTTGTAAAGCCGGATCGTGTAACCCTGAAGCGCGGCCATGTTGGTGTCGCCGTTCAGGGTATGAAAGCCGCCGGCCGCGTGCCAGGTGGAACCCGAGGTCAGGTCCGACCGTTCGATCAGCATCACGTCTGACCAGCCGAGCTTGGTCAGGTGATACAACACAGAACAGCCGACGACCCCGCCGCCGATCACGACCACGCGCGAATGGGTTTTCATGGACGACTCCCTACCTGTCCCGCGCAATCTGGCCGGGGCAGTTCAGGCGATCATGCGGTTTTGCGACAAATAATGTCGCAGTTGTCACTTCTCGGGGATCAGCCCGCGTGGAGAAAACCGCAGGACCAGAAGCAGGATCACACCAAGCGTCAGAAGGCGGATATTTTCGGCCGATCCGACCAGATGCGCCTTCAAAGCCCCATCGGGCAGGCCCGCGGTAACCAGACCCATGATGTTCGGCCCCAGGAATTCGACCGCGAAATACAGCCAGCCGACCAGCAGCCCGCCAAGGACCGTTCCCCAGTTGTTGCCGGATCCACCGACAATCACCATCACCCAGATCAGGAAGGTAAAGCGCAGCGGCTGATAGCTGCCCGGGGTCAGCGCGCCTTCCATCGACGTGGCCATGGCGCCGGCAAAGCCGATCACGGCAGAACCCAGGATAAAGACCTGCAAGTGCCGGCGTGTCACATCCTTGCCCATGGCGGCGGCGGCAACCTCGTTGTCGCGGATGGCACGCATCATCCGGCCCCATGGGCTATTCAGGGCCCGTTCGAAGGCCCAGATGATTGCCCCCAGAACCAGTATGAACAAGCCCGCATAAAGAAGCTTGACCACGATCGTCGAGGCGGCGACCGGGTTCCAGCCCCAGTCGGCCACAAAGGCCAGGAAACCTGGTTGCTGCTGCAGGTCCACTTCCAGCGGCACGGGCCAAGGGCGCGGCAGCTGGGTGACGTTCTTCACCCCGCGGGCAAGCCAGTCCTCGTTCTTGATGACCGAGACGATGATCTCGGCAATGCCGAGGGTGGCGATGGCCAGATAGTCCGACCGAAGGCCAAGTGCAGTCTTGCCGATGGCCCAGGCAACAGCCGCGGCGAGCAAGCCGCCGACCGGCCAGGCGACCAGCGAGGGAAGGCCAAGCCCGCCAAGGTTACCGGCGAACTGAGGGTTCACCGCCTCGACCGCCGCGACATTCGGGTCGAAGATCGCACGGAACAGGAAGAAGCCACCGATCAGGATCGCGGCGACGGAAAGGGACCGCACCCGCCCGCGCGGCAGCAGTCTCCACGCGACGATCGCAGCCGCCACAGACAGCGCGCCCAGAACCAGCGCCAGAAGAATGCCAAGGCCGCCCGCCTGCCAGTTCTCGACGTTGGGCCGGGCCGAAACCAGCACGACGGCCAGACCGCCAAGGGCGGTGAAGCCCATGGTGCCCACCGAAAACAGCCCCGCATAGCCCCACTGCATGTTCACGCCCATGGCCGCGATCGTGGCCAGTAGCGCGAAGTTCAGGATCGACAGCGACGTATTCCAGCTGTTCATGAAGCCGGTCAGCACATAAAGGGCCGCGACGGCGGCAAACAGCGCCAGATTGCGCGCGCTCATAGCGATTTCCCCTTGAACAGGCCGGTCGGCATGAACAGAAGCACGATGATCAGGATGGTGAAGCTGACCGCGAACTTGTAGTCGGTGGACATCAGCTGCAGCAGCCCGTCCGGCGCCATGCTTTCGGGCAGGGCATAAGTGACGATCTTCTTCCACGCATTGGTCAGCAGCAGCTCGGAAAAGGCGATGACGAACCCGCCCGCGATCGCACCCAGAGGGCTGCCCAGCCCGCCGACGATCGCCGCCGCGAAGATCGGCAGCAGAAGCTGGAAATAGGTGAAGGGCTTGAAGCTCTTGTCCAGTCCGTAAAGGACGCCCGCGATGGTTGCCAGCGCGGCAGCGATGAGCCAGGTCACCGCCACGACCCGGTCGGGGTTGATGCCCGACAAGAGCGCCAGATCCTCGTTGTCGGAAAAGGCGCGCATCGACTTGCCGGTGCGGGTCTTCTGCAGGAACCAGAACAGCAGCGCCACGACGATCACTGCCGTCACCACGGTCACCGCCTGGGTGGTGCGTATCGCCAAGGGCTCGGCAAGGCCGGTGGCTTCGCGAAATTCTTGCGCGCTGATCACGAAGCGGGCGCCATCGGCAAAGTTCTGGTCGTTCACCCCGATGATCAGTCGGACGATGCCGTTCATCACGAACATCACGCCCAGCGAGACGATGACCACGATGGTCGGGCTTGCCTTCTGACGGCGGTAGAAGCGGTAGACAACCCGATCGGTTGCCAGCACGAAGGCAGCGGTTGCGGCGATGCCGACGGGCAGGGCAAGCAGGGCGGTGGGCAGCGGCCCGAAGGTCACGCCCGCGCCTTGAAGTGCCCAGGTCACGAGGATCGTGACCATGGTTCCGAAGGCCATCGTGTCGCCGTGGGCAAAGTTGGAAAACCGCAGGATGCCGTAGATCAGCGTCACACCCAGCGCCCCAAGCGCCAGCTGCGCCCCGTAGGCGAGCCCCGGGATGAAGACGAAGTTCAGGAAGGCGACGAGGGCGTTTAAAAGATCCATCTTGTCACTGCATCCGTGATCTGGGGCGGTTCGGTGGGCAGGTTCGGGTCATGTCAGCCGCCCAGGAAGCTGCGGCGCACTTCCGGGTCGGCCATCAGGGCCTTGCCGGTGTCGGTGAAGCGGTTGGCACCCTGCACCAGAACATAACCCTTGTCTGCGATCTCGAGCGCCTGGCGGGCGTTCTGTTCGACCATCAGGATGGAAATGCCGGTCCGGGCGACCTCGATGATGCGGTCGAACAGCTCGTCCATCACGATGGGGCTGACGCCGGCAGTCGGTTCGTCCAGCATCAGAACCTTGGGCTGGGTCATCAGCGCGCGACCCACGGCCACCTGCTGGCGCTGGCCGCCAGACAGTTCCCCCGCCGCCTGATAGCGTTTGGTCTTCAGGATCGGGAACAGTTCATAGACCTGCTCCATCGTCGTCCGAATGTCGTCGCGGCGCAGGAAGGCGCCCATTTCCAGGTTCTCCTCGACCGTCATCGAGGTGAAGATGTTGTGCGTCTGCGGCACGAAGGCCATGCCCTTGGCCACGCGTGCCTGGGGCGAAAGTTGGGTGATGTCCTCGCCGTCCAGCCGGACATGGCCCGCACGCAGTTTCAGCATGCCGAAGACGGCCTTCATCGCGGTGGACTTGCCCGCCCCGTTGGGGCCGACGATCACTGCGATTTCACCCCTTTCGACCGCAATTGTGCAGCCATGCAGGATATCGACCGCGCCATAGCCGCCGGTCATCGCCTCGCCGATCAGGAAGGGCTCAGACATGGAAGCCCTCCGCCTTGGCCTTGTTCTTCAACCCGGTGCCCAGATAGGCCTCGATCACGCGCTCGTCGCTTTTCACCTCGTCCACGGTGCCCTCGGCCAGAACCTTGCCTTCGGCCATCACGATCACCGGGTTGCAGAGACGCGCGATGAAGTCCATGTCGTGTTCGATCACGCAGAAGGTATAGCCGCGTTCCCTGTTCAGCCGCACGATGGCATCGCCGATCGTGTTCAGAAGCGTCCGGTTCACGCCAGCACCGACCTCGTCCAGGAAGACGATCTTGGCGTCCACCATCATCGTCCGCCCCAGCTCCAGCAACTTCTTCTGCCCGCCCGAGATGTTGGCGGCCTTCTGGTCGGCCAGATGGCTGATCGTCAGGAACTCCAGCACCTCGTCGGCCTTTTCGCGCAGCCGCTTTTCTTCGGCCGCAATGGTGCCCCGCCGGAACCAGGTGTTGAAGATCGTCTCGCCCGTCTGATTGGGCGGCACCATCATCAGGTTTTCGCGCACCGTCATCGACCCGAACTCGTGCGCGATCTGGAAGGTGCGCAGCAGGCCCTTGTGGAACAGCACATGCGGGGGCAGGCCGGTGATGTCCTCGCCGTCCATCAGCACCCGGCCCGAGGTCGGCGGCAGGCGTCCGGCAATCACGTTGAACAGGGTGGTCTTGCCCGCGCCGTTCGGTCCGATCAGTCCGGTGATCGAGCCGGTCCTGATGGTCAGCGACGCCCCGTCAACGGCACGAAAGCCCCCGAAGTGCCGGTGAAGGTCTTCGACTACGATCATCCATTTCCCCCAAGGCCCCGCCTCTGTTCGGGCGGGTTCATAAGCAGCGGCCCGGGGACATGCCCGGGCCGCGCTGGTCTGTCAACCGGTTTTCCGTATCAGCGGAAACCGACGGTCTCGTTCTTGCCGTTCCGGACCTCGATCACCCGGTAGCGGCCTGCGCTTTCGCCGGGCCCGATCAGGTGCACGGCGGTCGCGCCCTCGTAGTCGATGGGCGTCCCGGCCGCGATCAGATCCAGTGCCTTGGCCAGTTCGCCCGGATAGATCTTTTCGCCAGTGCCATCGGCCGGACCGTTGGCCACTTCCATGACCTTGTCCTTGTAGACCTTCGGATCGGTCGAGCCCGCCGCCGCCATGGCCAGCGCGATCAGGGCAGCCGCGTCATAGCTTTCCGGCGCATAGGCCGAGGTTCCGTCGAAGCCGGCCGCCTTGGCCATCTCCTCGAACGTCGCGGCACCGGCCGAATCCGAGCCCGCGATCTGGCCCCAAGAGCCGTCCAGCGCCGGCCCGATCGCCTGGGGCAGGCTGTCGCCGATCATGCCGCCCGGCAGGCCGAAGGTCGAGAAGGCACCGGTGTCCAGCGCGGCCTGGATGATGCCCTTGCCGCCCTGGTCCAGATAGCCCGCGACAACCAGCAGGTCGCCGCCGGCCGAGGCCAGCGCCGCAACTTCAGCCGAATAGTCGGCCTTTCCGTCCTCGTGCGCGGCGTTGATCGTGACCGTGCCGCCCTTGGCGGTGAAGGAATTGGCAATGGCTTCGGCCAGACCCTTGCCGTAGTCGTTGTTGGTGTAAGTCAGCGCGATCGACTTGATGCCCTTTTCGACCAGCATTTCGGCCATGACTTCGCCTTCGCGCGCATCCGACGGCGCGGTGCGGAAGAACAGGCCATCATCCTCGGCCGTGGTCAGCGCGGGCGAGGTGGCCGAGGGCGAGATCATGACCATGCCGTTCGGGCGAGCGACGTTCTGCAGAACGGCACCCGTCACGCCCGAACAGTCGGCGCCGACGATGCCCTTGACCATGTCCGAGGTGACCAGACGTTCGGCTGCGGCCGTGCCGGCCTGGGCATCGCCGCAGGTGCTGTCGCCGCGCACCGGCACCATCGTTGAGCCGCCGAGGAACTTGCCCGAATCCGACACTTCCTTCATCGCCATCTCGGCCGCCGCCGCCATGGCGGGGGCGAGGGATTCGATGGGGCCGGTGAAGCCGATCAGGATGCCGACCTTGACCTCTTCGGCCGCGGCGGCCCCGGCAAGCGCGGTGGCCGCTGCCGACGCCAGAAGCAGTTTTTTCATTGTTGTCTCCCTAATTGGATCGCAATCCTGCGGAAGACCCTAGTAGGCCAAAATCGAAAAGAAAAGCGGTTTGACGGGTCTTTCGGGGCACCAATCCCAACCAAGCCGTGACCTGTGGTGAGTGGACGTTTACCGCCATGCGACCTAGGTCCAGGGGAAGCAACCGAAAGGAGAACCATGCGCCGCGCCCTTGCCCTGACCACGCTGGTGGCTTTTGCCGGTCACGCCCTGGCCCAGGACATTCTGGACACGTCAGCCGGCCCGATGTCCGTCATCCCGGTTGCGACCGGATTGCAGGAGCCATGGGCCATCGGCTTCCTGCCCGGCGGGGCTTTCCTCGTGACCGAAAGGGACGGGGTGCTGAAATACTTCGCGGCTGCGGGGGGCGAAGCGGTTACGGTCGAGGGGGGGCCCGAGGTTGCAGCCGAAGGGCAGGGCGGTCTGCTAGACCTGATGGTGCCGCGCGATTTTCCTGTCAGCCGAGAGGTCTGGCTCAGCTATTCCGCACCGCGCGACGCAGGGGCGGTCACTGCCGTGGGGCGCGGGATCCTGTCCGAGGACGGCAGCCGCCTGGTTGGCTTCGAGCAGGTCTTTGCCATTCCCGAAGGCGCAAGTGGGGGGCGGCACTTCGGCTCGCGCCTCGTGGAGGCGCCGGACGGGTCGATCTTCATGACTGTGGGTGACCGTGGCACCGGGCCCGGGGGACTGGAAGCGCAGGACCCGATGCGCGGTGAAGGCAAGGTGATCCATCTTGCCCGCGATGGCCAGCCCGCAACCGTATTGCCCGCTGCCCTGCCCGGTGTCTACAGCCTTGGCCACCGCAACGCGCAAGGTGCCGCGCTGGATCTGCAGGGTCGGCTGTGGACCGTCGAACACGGTGCGCGCGGGGGCGACGAGCTGAACGCGCCGGCACCCGGCAGGAACTATGGTTGGCCGGTCATCACCTATGGGGTCAATTACAACGGGCAGCCGATCGGCGCCGGCACGGAACGGGACGGCATGGAACAGCCCGTGCATTTCTGGGATCCTTCGATCGCGCCGTCGGGCCTGATGATCTATTCCGGCGCGCTGGTGCCGGAATGGCGTGGCGACATCTTCTTCGGTTCGCTGAACAGCGATTTTCTGGGCCGGCTTGACCCCGACACGCCGGCTGTCACCGGCTATGCCGAGGAACGGCTTGCGGGCGAGGCCACGCTTCGCGTGCGCGACGTGCGCGAGGCGCCGGACGGTTCGATCTGGTTCCTTTCGGTTCTGAACGGTGCGGCCTACAGGCTTACCCCGGCAGACTGAAGACCGCGGCCGCATGGCCCTGGGGCATCGTTCCGGAAGGAAAGGATTTGAATTCCAGGCTGACCTTGCGAAAATGCAAGGCGTTTTCAATCGCATGGAACATTTGAGGCGCGGATGAATTTTGCCAAAGCTGTCAGCAATGTATATCGCAATTACTTCAACTTCAGCGGTCGGGCCCAGCGGTCCGAGTACTGGTGGTTCTTTCTGTTCTCCGTCATCGTCTCGTTCATCATCATGGTCGTCGAGACTGCCTTGGGTCTTGGCCAGGGGGCCATGATGCGCGGCGGTGGCGGGTTCGAGGCAAGCTACAACGGCGGCCCGCTGTCGATGCTGTGGTCTCTGGTCAACCTGATCCCGGCGCTGGCCCTTTCCGTTCGGCGGCTGCACGATACCGACCGGTCGGGCTGGTGGCTGTTGATCGGCCTTGTGCCGCTGATCGGGATCATCGTCCTGATCGTGTTCTTCGCCAGCAAGGGCTACCCCGGCGCGAACCGGTTCGGCGACGATCCGCGCGCCTGACAGGCCCGGAGCAGCCGTTCAGATCGACAGACGTGCCGGTGCCCCGCCGGGGAGCCCCTGGGTGCCGCGTTCACGATAGGGTGTGGTGTGATAATGGCTGCGGTAGCATTTCGAGAAATGCGAAGGGCTGGCAAAACCGCAGGCCAGCGCCACGTTGATCACGCTCATGTCGGTCTGCATCAGCAGGTTTCGCGCCTTCTGCAGCCGCAGTTCCATGTAATAGCGTTTGGGGCTGCGGTTCAGATAGCGGCGGAACAGCCGTTCCAGCTGGCGCGTGGACATGCCCACTTCCTCGGCCAGATCGGCGGGTGACATCGGATCCTCGATGTTGCCCTCCATCATCTGGATGACCTGGCTGAGTTTCGGGTGTCGCACACCGATCCTGGTCGGGATCGACAGGCGCTGGGTGTCCTGATCGGTGCGGATCGTGGAATAGATCAGCTGGTCGGCGACCGTGTTCGCCAGATCCTCGCCATGGTCGGCGGCAATGACCTTCAGCATCAGGTCGATGGACGAGGTGCCCCCCGCAGTGGTCCAGCGGTTGCCGTCCATGACGAAGACTGACTTGGTCAGCTTGACCGCCTCGAACTCCTCAAGGAAGCCGTCCTGGTTTTCCCAGTGGATCGTGGCCTTCTTTCCGTCCAGCAGGCCGGCCTTGGCGACGGCATAGGCCCCGGTGCACAGCCCCCCGATGGTTGCCCCCCGCCGCGCCTCGCGCCGAAGCCAGTTGATGATGCCCCGGGTCGTCGCCTTCTGCACATCGACACCGCCGCAGACCAGCACGATGTCGTCACGCTCGATCTCGTCCAGCCCCATGTCCAGCTTGAAGGCCGCGCCGTTCGAACAGGTGGCATATTCCCCGCCTTCGCCAGCCAGAACCCAGCGGTAAAGTTCCTGCCCCGAAACGCGGTTCGCGATGCGCAGGGGCTCGATCGCACCGGCAAAGGACAGCATGGTGAAACGGTCGAGAAGCAGAAAGACGAAACGCCGGGGCGTTGCTTCCTTGGCGATTGGAGTGGCTTTGCGCGGAAGATTCGACATCTTGCGACCTGAACGTGTCGTTTGCATGCTACGGAACCGCAAATTCCGGGCAGCCGCAAGGGCCGAAACGGGCAGTTTTCGCCCAATCTCCCTTTGCCAAGGCGGAAACGGTTGCGTATACCGCAGGCCGATCTGCCGATGACTGGAGTAGGACCGATGACCAAGGGATGGACGAAAGCCGCCTGGCGCGCGAAGCCGCGGGTCCAGATGCCGGATTATCCCGATCAGGGTGCACTGAACGCGGTCGAGGCCCAGCTGGCGAAGTATCCCCCGCTTGTCTTCGCCGGCGAGGCGCGGCGGCTGAAGAAGCAGCTTGCACTTGCGGCCGAGGGCAAGGCCTTCCTTCTGCAGGGTGGCGACTGCGCCGAAAGCTTTGCGGAATTCAGCGCCGACAACATACGCGATACCTTCCGGGTGATGCTGCAGATGGCGGTGGTGCTGACCTATGCCGCCAAGGTGCCGGTCATCAAGGTCGGCCGCATGGCCGGCCAGTTCGCCAAGCCGCGCAGCGCCCCGACCGAGGTCATCAACGGTGTGGAGCTGCCTAGCTACAAGGGCGACATCATCAACGGATTCGAGCCCACGCCCGAGGCGCGCATCCCCGACCCGGCGCGGATGTTGCAGGCCTATACCCAGGCGGCGGCCAGCCTGAACCTGCTGCGCGCCTTCAGCACCGGCGGTTTTGCCGACATCCACCGGGTGCATTCCTGGACGCTGGGCTTTGCCGAACATGACAAGGCCGAACGCTATCGGGAAATGGCCAACCGCATCTCTGATGCGCTGGATTTCATGAATGCGGCCGGGGTCAACAGCGACACCGCGCAAGAGCTGGCGCGCGTCGATTTCTATACCAGCCACGAGGCGCTGCTCCTGGAATACGAAGAGGCGCTGTGCCGGGTGGATTCGATCACGGGTCAGCCGGTCGCGGGCTCGGGCCACATGATCTGGATCGGCGATCGCACACGGCAGCCCGACGGGGCGCATGTCGAATTCTGCCGCGGCGTGCTGAACCCGATCGGGCTGAAATGCGGCCCCACCACCACGGCCGAGGATCTGAAGGTGCTGATGGCCAAGCTGAACCCGGAGAACGAGCCGGGCCGGCTGACGCTGATCGCGCGCTTTGGCGCGGGCAAGGTGGGTGACCATCTGCCGCGGCTGATCAAGACCGTGCGCGAGGAAGGCGCGAACGTCGTCTGGTCCTGCGACCCGATGCATGGCAACACGATCAAATCCTCGACAGGCTACAAGACCCGGCCCTTCGACAGCGTCCTGCGCGAGGTGCGCGAGTTCTTCGCCATCCACAAGGCCGAAGGCACGGTGCCGGGCGGGGTGCATTTCGAGATGACCGGCAAGGACGTGACCGAATGCACTGGTGGCCTGCGCGCCGTGTCGGACGAGAACCTGGCCGACCGCTATCATACCGCCTGCGACCCGCGGCTCAATGCCAGCCAATCGCTGGAATTGGCCTTCCTGGTGGCTGAAGAACTGTGCTCGCAGCGCGAGGCCGACCGGCGCGTGGCGCTTTAGCCACCGTAACGGGCACGGCGTCGCGGCGGCGGGGGCCACCTTGCCGCCGCAGTCATTCGTCTGAGCAGTGAACCAGCTTCAGGTAGCGGCGGCTTGGGGTGGCCCCAATCCCGACAGTTTCCGACGCCGAAGTGCGTGGCACGACGGGTAGTTCCGCGATCCGGCGCAGGATGCGGAACCTTGACCTTGGTGGCACCAGGTTGCTGCCAAGGCACCCCAGCACCAGCCGTTTTTCGGGGCCATCGGTCAGGGGCAATAGCAGCAGCTGCGCGACGGGCTGCACACAGCACCTGTCCAATGTCAGGACCAGCGTGGCCAACCTTCTGTCTGCTGCAACGCATTCGACCACTTCGGCCAGGGTTTCCCGGGCCTCGGCGGAAAAAAGACAGCACAGGGGAAGGCCGCGCAGGTCCGCTCCGGCGATGCTGGCCAGCGTCGAGCCGGCGAAACGTAGATGCGCAATCCCCTTGCCGAGGGGTTCGGCAAGGAACACACGGTTCAGCACGCCGGCCAGTCTGCGCGCGTCCAGTTGCGCACGGTCCAGGACATAGCCGGGCTTGCGCAGGTTTTTCCAGCAGGCCAAGACATCCGCGGGACCGGGAATCAACTGCAATGCCCTGCTTGGATGGGGCGGGTGGAAACGACCCCGGTCAGGAAACCTTGCATCCATCGCATACCTTGCCGAACGGACCTTGCGACTTGCGGCCCATCCGTGGCCACGCCATGAAGACAAGCTACGGCGGATCGCCAAGAATCGGACGAAAATCTAATCAAATGGTAAATACCGGGCCTCTCGGGGCTGAAAGGACCGCATGATTTCGATGACAGGCTTTGCCGCAAGGCGCGGCACCGGGGCGGGCCACGCCTGGGTCTGGGACCTGCGTTCGGTCAACGGCAAGGGGCTGGATCTGCGCCTGCGCCTTCCTGACTGGATCGACGGGCTGGAACTGGCAGTCCGTGCGGAATTGCAGAAGGCTGTGCCGCGCGGAAATGTCACCCTGACGTTGAAGGTCATGCAGGACGGCGGCGGCGATGATGGCGTTTTCCGGCTGAACCGGCGCCAGCTGGCGGCGGCTCTGGCGGCCCTGGGCGAAGTGGAAGCAGCCGCGGTGGCGGCAGGTGTCACCCTGCGCCAGCCGACGGCGACCGATGTGCTGACGCTGCGCGGCGTCCTGGACCAGAGCAGCGAAACCCAGGACACCGCCCCCCTGCGCGCCGCGATCCTGGCCGACCTTCCGGGCCTGCTTGCCGACTTTGCAGCAATGCGCGCGACCGAAGGTGCGGCACTGGCCGCCGTTCTTGCCGCGCAACTTGACCGGATCGAGGCCCTGACCGCCGAAGCGCAGCGCGAGGCCGTCGCGCGGTCGGCGGTCCAGGCCGACACGCTGCGCGAGGCGGTTGCCCGCGTGATGGCGGCGACCGACGCGGTGGACGCGGGCCGGCTGGCTCAGGAACTGGCGATGCTGGCCGTGAAGACCGACGTGACCGAGGAGCTGGATCGCCTGTCGGCCCATGTCGCCGCAGCCCGCGCCCATCTTACCGAAACCGCCCCGGTGGGCCGCAAGCTGGATTTCCTGATGCAGGAATTCATGCGCGAAGCGAACACGCTGTGTTCCAAGGCGCAGTCTCTGGCGCTGACCCGGATCGGCCTTGACCTGAAAACCGTCATCGATCAGATGCGCGAACAGGTGCAGAATGTGGAATGACCAATGACGCGGCGCGGGCTGCTTCTCATCCTTTCCTCGCCCTCGGGCGCCGGCAAATCGACGCTCAGCCGGATGCTGATGGCCTGGGATCCGACGATGCGCTTTTCGGTCTCGGCCACGACGCGCCCCCCCCGTCCGGGCGAGGTGGACGGGCGGGAATACTATTTCCGCTCGCGCGAGGAATTCGAGGCCATGGTGAAGGCCGGCGAGATGCTGGAACACGCCGAGGTCTTCGGAAACCTGTACGGCTCGCCAAAGGGCCCGGTGCTGGCGGCGATGGAAGCGGGCACCGATACCGTCTTCGACATTGACTGGCAGGGTGGCCAGCAGATCAAGCAGGCCATGCGCGGCGATGTCGTGTCGATCTTCATCCTGCCGCCGTCCATTGCCGAACTGGAACGGCGACTGCGGACCCGCGCCCAGGACAGCGACGAGGTCATCCGCGGTCGCATGGCCAAAAGCCGCGACGAGATAAGCCACTGGGCGGAGTACGACTATGTGCTGGTCAACGATGATCTCGAGGCAACCTTCGACAAGCTCAAGACCATCCTGACGGCGGAACGCCTGAAACGCGAACGCCAGCCGGACCTGTCGGCCTTTGTCCGCTCGTTGAACGAGGAGTTCGAGGCCCGATGATCTATGCGCTTGACGGCATCTCTCCGCAGATCGACCCGACAGCCTGGGTGGCGCCGGATGCCAACCTGATCGGTCGCGTCGTCCTGGAGGCAGAGGCCTCGGTCTGGTTCGGTGTGACGATCCGTGGCGACAATGAGGAAATCCGCGTGGGCCGCGGCTCGAACGTGCAGGAGAACTGTGTCCTGCACACAGACATGGGCTATCCGCTGGTTATCGGCACCGATTGTACCATCGGACACAAGGCCATGCTGCATGGATGCATGATCGGCGACGGCAGCCTGATCGGGATGGGGGCGACGATCCTGAATGGCGCTCGGATCGGCCGTGGCTGTCTGATCGGCGCTTGCGCACTGGTGACCGAAGGCAAGGAAATACCTGACGGGTCGCTGGTCATGGGCGCGCCGGGCAAGGTGGTGCGCGTTCTGGACCAGGCTGCGCGTGACCGCCTTCTGCTGTCAGCGGCTGGCTATCGGGCCAATGCTGCCCGTTACCGCCAGGGGCTGCGCCCGGCCTGAGGTTCAGCCCTCTTCCACCATTTCCAGCGTGATGCCTTGCCGGACGGCATGGCTGCGCAACTCGCGCAGGACGATCTGCCGGTTGGGCAGCTTGGGCGCCACGATGCGCAGCACGCGGCGATAGCCCGCCGATCCAAGTGTTTCGATTATTTCCAGGGCATCGAAATCGTCGCAGAACAGCGGCGCAACCACCAGTTCCAGCGTATCGGGCAGCGGCAGGTGTTCGGCCAGTTGCGCATACGGGATAGACGCGGCTTCATCGGGCCGGAGCAAGCCTTCCGGGAAGGTCGCCTGGGGAATGCCGATCACCAGGCATCTCAACCTCTGCGACATCGTTAGCTCCACCTCCGTCATGAGGGGCGCCGGGCAAGCGTCTGGATCGCCTGGAGTTTCCACCGGTGCCGACCTTCGATCCGGGCAAAGGCCGGCAGCGAACTAATTCACTTACAGTGCAGAAAGATTACCGCTATTTCCTGACCTGGCAAGACGCGTGAGGCAAAAAGTTGACCCGGCTGGCCGGGCAGGGGCGCGGGATGGATTGGGACAGGGTGCTTGCAGGGCTGCCGATGCCGGCGATGCTGGTGGAGCGCGAGGACCGGGTCGAAGCCGGGAACGGCCCGCTCATCGCCCTTCTGGGCGACGGAGTCGTCGGTCGCAACCCCGCCATGGCCGTGCGGGCGCCTTCGGTGCTGGCCGCGATCGGCGCCGTCACGCGGCAGGGTGGCGTGCAGGAGGCCCGCATGACCCTGCGGCGCGACGGGCAGGAGCAGGTGTTCCAGGTCACCGTGTCGGATCAGGGCGAGGGCCACGTGTTGTGCGTCTTTCGCGATGTCAGCGAGGAGGAGAAGGCCGGAGAGATGCGGCGCGACTTCGTGGCCAATGTCTCTCATGAGTTGCGCACCCCTCTGACCGCGCTGATGGGCTTCATCGAGACGCTGAAGAATGCCGCGCGCGACGATCCCAAGGCGCGCGACATGTTTCTGGGCATCATGGAGCACGAGGCGGGGCGCATGAACCGGTTGGTTCGCGACCTGTTGCAGCTTTCGCGCGTCGAGGCGGAAGAGCGGGTCCGTCCCCGCGACAGGGTGGAACTGAAGCCGCTTCTGGAAAACGTGATCGGATCCCTGAACGGGGTGGCCGAGCGGTCGCGCGCGCGGGTGGAGTTGGCGGGTGATCCGTTGACCGTGCCGGGGGATGCCGACCAGCTGACGCAGGTCTTCACCAATCTGATCGAGAATGCGCTGAAATACGGAAGGGAAGGGCAGGTCGTGCGGATCACGCTCAGCCCCGAGGACACCGTCCGCGGCCCGGCGATCCGCGTCGATGTCGCGGACGAAGGCGAAGGCATCGACCCGATCCACATCCCGCGCCTGACCGAACGGTTCTACCGTGTCGACAGCCACCGCAGCCGCGAGATGGGCGGAACGGGCCTGGGCCTTGCCATCGTCAAGCACATCGTCAGCCGCCACCGCGGCTGGCTGCGGATCGAAAGCGAGAAGGGCGAGGGCAGCCGGTTCTCGGTGGTGCTGCCGCTGGGTTGAGGCGGCGGGGCAGCAAGATCCGATCTGTCCAGGTTGGGCAAATGCGGATCATCGACGGCCCC
This sequence comes from Tabrizicola caldifontis, assembly GCF_004762095.1. GTDB lineage: Bacteria > Pseudomonadota > Alphaproteobacteria > Rhodobacterales > Rhodobacteraceae > Tabrizicola > Tabrizicola caldifontis. The sequence goes on along the minus strand of NZ_SIJH01000004.1, from coordinate 20,142 downwards.
GCAAGATGCCCTAAGGCTGCGCCGTAGGTTGCGCTTCCGCGCAGCTTTACGGACGGCCGCTGTTCAGTGTCTGGGCAGCGCCGCGTGCTGATCAACGCAGCGGTGCGGAAGCGCACCCAACGCCAGGATCTGCGATGCAGAGCCAGAAATAGCCACGCGGACCCTCGCCTTGTGCAATGGATGGTCCGTGGCGGATGCCCGGAGCTTTGGTCGGCACTACCGAGACCGCGACGTGTCGAGGTGTCATCATGTCGGGTCAACCCGGAGAAACCGGAGCTTTGGCCCGGGTGTCCCCTCACAACCTCCCCAACCGCTCCGTCAGCAGCCGGTAGAACCCCTCCCGGTCCACGCCGCCCATGAAGAGCGCGTTGGGCGCGCGGTCGGTCACGCGCCACCAGTCGGCGACGGTCATGCCGAGGGTGAGGGGGCTTTGCGTTTCGATTTCCACGTTGATGTGCCGGCCGGTGAAGAGGGCGGGTTCCAGCAGATAGGCGATCACGCAGGGGTCGTGCAGGGGGGCGCCTTCGCTGCCGTATTTGGCGGTGTCGAAGCGTTCGAAGAAATCGGTCCAGCTGGCCACCGCCTGGCCGACGGGCGTGCCGAGGGACCGCATCCCCTCGACCCAGGCACGGCTGGTCAGCGCCTTGTGGGTGACGTCAAGCGGCATGACCACCAGCGGAACGCCGGATCGGAACACGATGTCGGCGGCTTCGGGATCGACGTAGATGTTGAATTCTGCCGCCGGGGTGATGTTGCCGCCTTCGAAGCAGCCGCCGCCCATCAGGACGATCTCGGCCACACGCGAAACGATATCCGGGGCGCGCTGGAAGGCGGTGGCGATGTTCGTCAGCGGGCCAAGCGGGCAGAGGGTGATCGTGCCGGGGGCATGGGCGCGCAGCGTGTCGATCAGGAAATCGACGGCGTGTTCGGGTTGCAGCGGATGCGTTGGGTCGGGCAGGGCGATACCGTCAAGCCCTGTCTTGCCGTGGACATGTTCGGCAGTGACGAGTTTGCGCTTCAGCGGTGCCTCGCAACCGGCATAGACCGGGGTGTCCTTTCGGGCAAGTTCGACGACGGTGCGCCCGTTCTTCTGGGTCAGCGGCAGGGGCACGTTGCCGGCAACGGCGGTGATGCCCAGAACCTCGAGCTCGGGAGAGGCGAGGGCGAGCAGGATGGCGACGGCGTCGTCCTGGCCGGGGTCGGTATCGATGATGATCTTGCGGGGCATGGGTGTGACTCCTTTGCCGGGAATAAGGCGACATGGAAGAAAATTTGTCCAGATGGTCAGGAAATCGCGAGGGACATTGATCCTTGACCCGTGGGGGATTCCGCCGCTCCTATCGGGGAAGGCAACCCCGGAGCCAGCCCATGCGCCCAATGATCCTGGTGCTGCTGCTTTTCGCGCCTGTCATCGCGTGGCCCTATACGGTCGAGCAGATGCTTGCGCCATTCGACGCCTGTGTGCTGACCGCACAGGAAAAGCGGCTGCTGCAGACCGGACTGGCCTTCTCCGGGCATTACAACGGGATGATCGACGGTGACTGGGGCGAAGGAAGCCAGCGCGCCCTGGAACGCCATGTGCAAACCCTGACCGGCGAGACAGTGGTGACAAACATGGCCGTGTTGCTCGTTACCCTGGAAACCTTTGCGTTGATCGAGGAAGAGGGATGGGAGCGGCAGCACAATTCGACACTCGACATGTCCTTCCTGGTGCCGACGCAGGCGCTGATGGCAGGGGCGCCGTCCGATACCTTTGCCAACATGACGGTACGGGGCCGTTCGATCGGCTATTCGCTGACGGTGCGCGACGGGCCGGAGACAGCGGGGTTCCATGACTATGCCTTGCGGCAGGCGGTGGGCGTGCCCTACATCCTGCGCCGGCCGCTGGTATGGGTCACGTCCGTGCGGATGGCCACGGGCATAAGCCTTTACACCCGTTCGGATTTCCGGCGGGGGCGCTGGTCCACGATCATGGTGTCGGCCCGCGACGACGACGCCGGCGCCTTTGCCGCGATCACCGGCAGCATCGCGCCGGGTCATGCGCCCGCGATCGGAATTTCTCCCGGACGACTGTCTGCCGGCATCGAGACGCTGGCCCGTGTGCTGGCAGAAGATGAAGGGAAAGAAGCGCCATGGTTGCGCCGCCCGCCGGGCGAGGCAGGCGGCATGACGGCCTCGACGCCAGCCCCGGCAATGGGGTTCGGGTCAGGGTTCGTCGTGTCGTCTGCGGGCCACGTTCTGACCAACCGGCATGTCGTGAACGGTTGCCGGCGGGTGGCGGTCGATGGCCGACCGGCCGCACTGATAGCCGAGGACCGGACCTTCGACCTTGCGCTCTTGCGGGTCGAGGAGTTGTCAGGGGTGGCCCCTGCGGTGTTTGCGCTGGAACCGGCGCGCCTGAATTCGGATGTCACGGTGGCAGGCTTTCCGCTGCCCGACCTGCTGGGCGGGCTGAACGTCACGCGGGGGGCGGTGACCAGCCTGAAGGGTGTTGGTGGCGACGGGATCAACATGCAGATCTCGGCGCCCGTGCAGCCGGGCAACTCGGGCGGGCCGGTGCTGAATGCGGCGGGGCAGGTGGTCGGCGTCGTGGTGGCCAAGCTGGATGCCGGGGCCTGGCACGGCTTTACGACGATATTCCGCAGAACGTCAATTTCGCAATCCGGTGCGAGATCGCCAAGCTGTTCCTCGCGCAGAATGGCGTCGATCCGCTGGTCGAGATGGCCGGAATCCCCGTCGCGCCGGAAGATCTGGCCGAGACGGCCGCAGCCTTCACCCGCCTTGTTGCCTGCAACTGAAGGGGATGCGCCCCGGGCTGCGACCGGGGCGCCATTGGCAAGTCAACAGATCAGCCGTCGAAGTTGACCGTTTCCATGATCTTCAACGCCGCAGCGCGGGCCTTGGCGATCTGGTCCAGGGGCGTCGGGTCGGCCGTGAAATCGCCCCAGGACGCGACCAATGCCGAGCGTTCGACGCCGGGTTTCACCGGATATTCGTTGTTGGTTTCGGCATAGATCTTCTGCGCGGTATCGCCCGCCAGCCATTCCATGAACTTCAGCGCGTCTTCCTTGTTCGGGGCGGATTTGGTCATTGCCACGCCAGAGATGTTCAGATGCGTGCCGCCATTCTCGAAGACCGGGAAGGTCACGTTCACCGCCTCGGCCGCCGCGCGTTGTTCGGGATCCGCCATCATCTGGCCGATGTAATAGGTGTTGCCGATCGCGATGTCGCATTCGCCGGCGGCAATGGCCTTGACTTGGTCACGGTCGCCGCCATCGGGCTTGCGCGCGAGGTTGGCCTTCAGACCCTCGGCCCATTTCGTGGCCTCTTCCTCGCCGTGATGCACGATGTAGGCGCCCAGCAGCGCGATGTTGTAATCATTCAGCCCGGACCGCGAGCAGAGCCTACCCTTCCACTTCTCCGTGGCCAGATCCTCGTAGGTGGTGATCTCCTTCGGATCCACCCGGTCCTTCGAGGCATATACGATCCGCGCGCGTGCGGTCAGCCCGAACCAGTGGTCAATCGGGTCGCGCAGGGTCTCGGGGATGTTGGCCTCCAGCACCTCGGATTGCACAGGCTGGGTCACCCCGGCATCCACGATCTGCATCAGGCGGGCGATGTCCACCGTCAGCACCAGATCGGCGGGCGAACGGTTGCCCTCGGCCACCAGCCGTTCGGCCATGCCCTTGTCCACGAAGGCCACGTTGACCTTGATCCCCGTCTCCGCCGTGAAGGCATCGACCAGCGGCTGGATCAGTTCCGGCTGCCGGTGGGAATAGACGTTGATTTCCTGAGCCAGAAGGGGCGTGGAGCAGGCGAGAAGTGCCAGGGTCGAAAGACGAAGCATGGCTGAGTCCTTTTGTCGGGTTTATGCGGCGGTTAAATCCGACTGTTTTACTTGGGTCAAGAGGCCGAGTGATTTTGTCGGCATTTTTCCGCAATGGCCAGCGGCATCAGCCCTGCCGCTTGTTCTCGGCCTTGGCACGGTTCCATAGCGCGTCCATCTCCTCCAGCGTGCTGTCGGCAGGGCGGCGTCCAGATTCAGCCAGCCAGTCCTCGATCCGGGCGAAGCGGCGGGTGAACTTGGCATTGGCAGCGCGCAGCGCGGCCTCGGGGTCCACCTTCAGGTGGCGGGCCAGGTTGGCCATGACGAACAGAAGGTCGCCGATCTCCTCGGTCAGGGCCTCGTGGGAAAGGCTGTCTCGGGCTTCGACCACCTCGCGCGCCTCTTCGATCAGCTTGTCCAGCACTTCGGCAGTCGAAGGCCAGTCGAAGCCGACGCGGGCGGCGCGGTTCTGCAATTTCAACGCGCGGGTGAGGGCGGGCAGGGCGAGCGCCACGCCATCCAGCGTGCGGGCGGCCCCGCGTTCGCGGGCCTTCTGCGCCTCCCAGTCGCGGGTCTGCTGTTCGGCGGTCTTGTCGCGGCTTTCGGAGCCGAAGACATGCGGGTGGCGGGCGATCATCTTGTCGGAGATCGCGGCCACCACATCGGCGAAGGTGAAATGTCCGGCCTCGGCGGCCATCTGCGCGTGATAGACCACCTGTAACAGGAGATCGCCCAGTTCACCCTTCAGTTCGCCCCAGGCCTGCCGCTCGATCGCATCGGCCACCTCGTGCGCCTCTTCCAGCGTGTAGGGGGCGATGGTGGCGAAGCTTTGTTCGATGTCCCAGGGGCAGCCTGTCTGCGGGTCGCGCAAGCGCGCCATGATGGCCAGAAGGCGGTCGATGCCGGAGGGGGGGAGAGTTTCGGTGGTCAAGGGATGCCTGCTGTTTCGTCCGGGCGCAGTCTAGGGATTTCGCGCAAGCTGTCACGCTTCGCCTGCGGCCGGAATCCAACGGCGGGGGGTCCCCCTGATGCAAGGGTCAGCGCCAGTCAGAAGCGCAGCCCGACGCGCAGCGAGAGCGTGTCAAGATCGACGTCAACCGCCCGGTCCGGCGATGTGAGGTCGGTGCCCGCGTTTCGCATCAGATATTCGAGGCCGATCGTCAGTCTGTCGGATGCCGCCAGGTCGATGCCGAGGCCATAGCTTGCCCCGCGAGCCGTGAATCCTTCGTCGCCCGGCGCAGTGAAATGGACCTGCGAATAGCCGAGCAGGCCATACACCAGAACCCGGTCGGACGAAAAACCCAGCCTGCCCTTCAGATCGATGGCACGATTGATTTTTGCGTCCGGCTCGATCGCAAAGCCGGTGTCCTTCAGGCTGGAAACTGACAGTTCAGCGCCGTAGACCAGCACACCCTGCTGGAAAAGATAGCCGGCATGCACTGAAGCCACTCTGCCGTCTGTCATTTTGGTGGTCGTGGATGGCAGCTCCGGCTGGATGGATTCACCCAAGGCATAGTCGGCCGAAGTCTTGCCGTAGCCCAGACCTGCATAGGCGCCCGACCAGTCAAGAGTTGTGGGTGGTGCGGACACAGTAGGTGGCGGCTCAGACGCGATCGTAACCGGACCACCTGCAAAGGCGGGTGCAGGTCCGGTAATGGCACAGAACAGGTAAGTCAGCAGAACGCGCATCCCGGAGACCCCTTCGTGCAAGGCGATGCTGCGAAGTCTACAGTCAGCGTGGCTCTACTGTAAACCGAAGTGTCGCAAGGCAGGGTGGATGCGGCGCTTATGCCTGCAGGACAGAGGTGCCGGCGTTTCGCCGATTGCGGGCCAAGCGGTTTTGCGATTTGATCAAACGGAACATCGAAGGAGTTATCAATGCCCGTCCTGAACCGCATCGCCTCTTATGCCGACGACATGAAAGCGTGGCGGCGCCATCTGCACAGGCATCCGGAACTTGCGTTCGATTGCCACGAGACGGCGGCCTTCATCGTGGAGCGTCTGCGCGAGATGGGGGTGGACGAGATCCATCAGGGCATTGCCAAGACCGGGATCGTTGCGCTGATCAGGGGGCGGGCGGACGGCCCGGTGATCGGCCTGCGCGCCGACATGGATGCGCTGCCGATCCAGGAGATGACCGGGGCGGAACATGCCAGCACCGTGCCGGGCAAGATGCATGCCTGCGGCCACGACGGACATGTGACGATGCTGCTGGGCGCGGCGAAGTATCTGGCCGAGACGCGGAATTTCGCGGGCACCGTTGCGCTGATCTTCCAGCCGGCCGAAGAAGACGGCGGCGGAGGCCAGGTGATGGTGCAGGAAGGGGTGATGGATCGGTTCGGCATCACGCAGGTCTATGGCATCCACAATGCGCCCAACGTGCCCTTCGGGCATTTCACCACCACGCCCGGGCCCTTGATGGCCAGCGTGGACACGGCCTTCGTCTACATCACAGGCAAGGGCGGGCATGGCGCCACGCCGCATGAATGCGTCGATCCGGTGGTGGCGGTCGTCGGCATGGTGCAGGCGGTGCAGACGATCATTCCACGCAATGTGCATGCCCTGGACGAGGCGGTGATCTCGGTCACGCAGATCCACACCGGGACGGCATCGAACATCATCCCGGAAGAGGCGATGTTCTGCGCCACGATCCGCTGCTTCAAGCCGGATGTGCGAGCGCTCTTGAAGAAGCGCTTCCACGAGATCGTAGAGGGCCACGCGGCGGCCTACGGCGTCAAGGCGCGGATCGACTACGACTGGGGCTATCCGGCGACGATCAACCACGAGGACCAGACCGAATTCGCCGCCGAGGTGGCGCGAGAGGTTGCCGGACCCGATGCCGTGGATGCGCGGGCCAACCGCGAGATGGGGTCGGAGGATTTCAGCTACATGCTGGAGGCGCGGCCGGGGGCCTATCTGTTCCTGGGCACCGGGCCCGGGGCGGGGCTGCACCATCCTGCCTATGACTTCAACGACGAGGTGGCGCCGGTCGGAGCGAGTTTCTTTGCCCGTCTGGTGGAGCGGGCTCAGCCCCTGCGCTGACGGTGCAGCGCCGGGATCAGGCCAAAGCCGATCTGACCGGCCAGGCCAAGCGCGCCGGGCGGGGTGGCGAGGTCGGACAGGAACCTGGCGGGCGTCTGGCCGAAGGCGAGGGCCAGGGAAAGTTCGGCCAGCATCAGCAGGACGAAGGCCAGCCCGCCCAGGGCCAGCCGCTCACGCAGCGCCATCGGCCAGCGCCTCAGCACACGTCCGGCGACCAGCCATGACAGGGCTAGGACCAGTGGCACTTCCAGCGCCACGGCAAGAAGCGGCCCGGTCTGGGGGGCAACCAGCGTGACACGCAGCGCGCCGAGGACGAAAGCCACGGCGAAGACCGCGGCAAAGTAGCTGACAGCGGCTGCGACGATACTTGGCATGGGACGTGCAGGCTGGCGGGATGCGGGTGGCAGCAGTAGGCTTGCGGTGCATTTCACAAATGCAGTTTCACATGAAATCCCTTGCCTGTCTTGTGCTTGTCGCCGGCCCGGCTGTGGCCGAGGAACATGTCGGCTTCCGGTCCCCCACCGGCAACATCCATTGCGCAATCCACGCCTGGGTCGGCGGGGCCGAGGCGCGCTGTGACCTGATGGAACTGACGCCATCCCACCGCAAGCGCCCGGCGGGCTGCGATCTGAGGTGGGGGATTTCTTCCATGTCGGGGCAAGGGGCGCGGCCGGCCTGACATGCCATGGTGACACGGTGATCGACCGGCACAATCCGGTGCTTGGCTACGGGGAGGCGGTATCTTTAGGCGGCATCTCCTGCGTCTCGGCCCGGACAGGAATGGCCTGCACCAATGCGGAAGGCCACGGCTTCAGCGTATCGCGAGGGCGGCAGAAGCTGTGCTGATCCGACTATACCAGGCGCAGGGCGCGGCATAGCCGCATGGAGGCGGCCAGGAGAACTTGCCCGAATCGGCGATCGGCCCAAGGCGACAGTGGCTGCATGGTCCTAATGGGGCCACATCAACCTTTGGACACCATATCTTGGCTCACCGCAACCTTTGGGGCCCGCTTGGGACTGGCCCGATTTTGATCAAAGTGCTATTATTCAAACGTGTAACAGCCGGGAGTGAACCATGACCGTCCTAGCCATGAACTCGCCTTCGCCGACCGATCTGTGGGAGATGGACCGGGCGCATGTGCTGCATCCCTGGACGAATTTCGGCCCATTCGAAAAGGAGGGTTCGCTGGTTCTGACGCGGGGCGAGGGCTGTTACCTGTGGGACGCCGAAGGGCGGCGCTATCTGGACGCGGTGGGGGGGCTGTGGTGCACCAACATCGGGCTGGGGCGGAAGGAGATGGCGCAGGCCATCGCCGAGCAGGCCGAGCGGCTGGCCTTCACCAACACCTTCGTCGATGTGACGAACGACCCTTCGGCGCTCTTGGCCGCGAAGCTGGCGGAACTGGCGCCGGGCGACCTGAACCGGGTGATGTTCACTACCGGCGGCTCGACCGCGGTGGATACGGCGGTGCGGGCGGTGGCCTATTACCAGACCTGCATGGGCCGACCCGGCAAGACCGACATCGTCGCGCGGGACTACAGCTATCACGGATCAACCTACCTGGCGCAGTCGGTCGGCAAGCGGCCGGGCGACCGGGTGCCGCAGTTCCGCTACAAGGAGGACGGGATCCATCACCTGTCGGTCCCGAACCCCTATCGTCGCCCCGAGGGCATGACAGAGGCGGAGTTCTGCGACGCTCTGGTGGCCGAGTTCGAGGCGCTGATCGACCGGGTCGGGGCGGACCGGATCGGCGGCTTCATCGCCGAGCCCATTCAGGCGAGCGGTGGGGTGATCGTGCCGCCTGACGGCTATCTGAAGCGGATGTGGGAAATCTGCCGGCGCCATGACATCCTGTTCATCGCCGACGAGGTGGTGACGTCTTTCGGCCGCCTTGGCCACTGGTTCTCGTCCTGGGAGATGTTCGGCGTGCAGCCCGACATGATCTGCACCGCCAAGGGGCTGACTTCGGGCTATGTGCCCTTGGGCGCGCTGATCGTCAGCGACCGGATGTGGGACGCCATGGCGCAGGACGGCAGCCGCTGGTTCACCGCCGGCTTCACCTATTCCGGCCATCCGGTCGCCTGCGCCGCAGGGCTGAAGAACATCGAGATCATGGAGCGCGAGGGCCTTCTGGCGCAGGCGGACAAGGTCGGCCGCTATTTCGAGGACCGCATGGCGCCCCTGGCCGACCTGCCGCTGATCGGCGACGTGCGCGGGCGGAGGCTCATGCTCTGCGTGGAAAGCGTGGCCGACAAGGCGACCAAGGTGGTGCTGCCGGAGGCCGCGAACGAATCCAAGCGCATCTCGAACGCGGCCGAGGCGATGGGCCTTCTGGTCCGCCCGATGGGGCATCTGAACGTGATGTCGCCGCCCCTGGTTATCACCGAGGCCCAGATCGACTTCGTGGCCGAGACACTGGAACGTGCCATCCGCCAGGTGACGGACGAACTGGTGCGCGAGGGCTTCCGGCTGGGGTGATTTGATCAAAGGCTTGACAACCGGGCGGGGCAGAGGTTTCCTGCCCTTCCCGGATCCGCGCGTCTCCGCTGAACGACTGCGCTGCAAGACCCGAGACCATCATGGCCCTTGAAGACGCCAAGACGCAGGTCGATACTGCGTTCACCCGCCCCACGCAGCGGGGTTATGCCTTTGAAAACGCCTTCGGCGGCGCGACATCCTTCCTGCGCCGGACATACACGAAGGACCTGACCGGGGTCGATCTGGCGATCACCGGCGTGCCCTTCGACCAGGCGGTGACACATCGCGCCGGCACCCGCTTTGGCCCCCGGGCGATCCGCGAGGCATCGTCGCTGCAACCCTACGATCCGCCCTATGGCTGGCCGACGAACCCGCTGGAAGAGATGAACATCATCGACTACGGCGATCTGGCCTTCGACTATGCAAAGGTCGCCGATTTCCCTGACCGACTGACTGACCACATCCGCACCATCCTGAAGGCAGGGGCGGGCACGGTCACGCTGGGGGGCGACCACTACATCACCTATCCGATCCTGAAGGCCTATGCCGAAAGGTTCGGCCCCCTTGGCGTGATTCACTTCGACGCCCATTCAGACCTGTGGCCCGACGATGACCTCACCCGGATCGACCACGGGACGATGCTGTACAAGGCGGTCAAGACCGGGCTGGTCGATCCCAAACGGTCGGTGCAGATCGGCATCCGCACCACGACCGAAGATTACTTGGGCCTGCACGTCATCGACGCGCGCGAGGTGCACGAAAAGGGTGTGGCCCATGCCGTTGCGCTGGCACGGGACATCGTGGACGAAAGGCCGGTCTATCTGACCTTCGACATCGACTGCCTTGACCCCTCGGTTGCACCGGGCACGGGCACGCCGGTCTGGGGCGGTCTGCACAGCTGGCAGGCGGCGGCGATGCTGCGCGACCTTGCCGGGATCAACCTGGTCGGTGGCGATGTGGTCGAGGTTTCGCCACCCTATGACACGACCGGGGCGACTGCCATCGCGGGGGCGCATGTGGCCTACGAGCTGATCTGCCTTTATCACTGGGCACGGACGCAAAGATGAAAGGGTGGGGCATGGCGGTTCCGTGGCTGGTCCTGGCGACGCTGGTCGCTGGGGGGGCCTACGTCCGTCTTGCCCCGTCGGACCCCTCAGTCTGGCACATCGACCCGTCGATGGCCTTGCCCGCCGGGGGGCTGCCGGTCACGCGCCCAGGTCAGGCGCCGCAGATTGCCACGACGCAGAACACGGCCGTCGTGCGAGTCGAGATGCCGGGATCAGCGCCCGAGGTTCTGGCGCGCCTGGACGCAATAGCGCTGGCCACGCCGCGCACCACCCGGCTTGCCGGTAGCCCGGAACAAGGGCGGATCACGTGGATCACCCGCTCTGCACTTTGGGGCTTTCCCGACTACACCACAGCGCAGGCGGCGACCCCGCAGGAGGGTAGCACCGAAGTAACCCTGTTAGCCCGCTCGCGCTTTGGAAAGAGCGACCTGGGGGTTAATGCGGCGCGGTTGCGTGAATGGCTGTCGCGCCTTTGATCTGATTTCCAGAGCGAACATCCTGTCGGGCGGTCAAGTGGTTCGGGCAGAACCGGACGTCTGGCGTGCAACCCCGCAGGTCTGCCCCCTTGACCGCCCCCCGCTTCCGCGCCAAACCGCGCCCATGGTTCCCTTGGACAAACTTGCCCAGATCGTCGAGCGTTTCGAGTTTCTCGAGGCGCAACTGAACGCAGGCGCCGCCCCGGCCGAGATCGCCCGGATCAGCCGTGAATACACCGAGCTGAAGCCCGTGGTCGAACAGATTCGGGCCTATCGCCAGGCGCTGGCCGATCTGGCTGAGGCCGAAGCGATGCTTGCCGACCCGGAGATGAAGGCCCTTGCGGAAGAGGAACTTCCGCGCCTCCGGTCGCGCCTGCCCGAGATGGAGCAGGCGCTGCGGCTGGCGCTTCTGCCGAAGGATGCCGCCGATGCCCGCCCCGCTATCCTGGAAATCCGCCCGGGCACCGGGGGCGAGGAGGCGGCGCTGTTCGCGGCCGACCTTGCGCGGATGTATCAGCGCTATGCCGAACGCATGGGCTGGCGCTGGGAGGTGCTGGAGCAACAGACATCCGATCTGGGTGGGTTGAAGGAACTGGTCGCGCTGGTCTCGGGCGACGGGGTCTATGCCCGGCTGAAATATGAAAGCGGCGTCCACCGGGTGCAGCGGGTGCCGGAAACCGAGGCGGGCGGGCGTATCCATACCTCGGCCGCCACCGTGGCGGTGCTGCCCGAGGCCGAAGAGGTGGATATCGACATTCCGGCCTCGGACATCCGCATCGACACCATGCGGTCCAGCGGCGCGGGCGGTCAGCACGTCAACACCACCGATTCGGCTGTCAGAATCACCCACATTCCCACCGGAATTGTGGTGACCTCGTCCGAGAAATCGCAGCACCGGAACCGCGAGATCGCCATGCAGGTGTTGCGGTCGCGGCTTTACGAAGCGGAACGGGAACGGCTGCATGCCGAACGCTCGGCCGACCGGAAAAGCCAGGTGGGAACCGGCGACCGCAGCGAGCGGATCCGCACCTACAACTTCCCGCAAGGCCGGATGACCGACCACAGGATCAACCTGACGCTTTATGCCCTGCCGCAGATCATGGGCGGGGATCTGGGCGAGGTGATTGACGCGCTGGTGGCCCATGATCAGGCCGAACGGTTGGCGGAGATGGAGGCGTGACAGCGGCCGAGGCGTTGCGCTCGGCCGTGCCCCGGCTGGCCGCAGCGGGGGTAGAGGACGCGGGCCGCGATGCACGGTTGTTGCTGGCCCATGCGCTGGCCGTGTCGCCCGACCGCCTGACCCTGCACCTGCCCGACGAGATGACCGCGCCGCAAGCGCGGGCATACGAGGAGGCACTGCTTGCGCGCATCGCTCGCCAGCCGGTTGCGCAGATCACCGGGCGCAGGCTGTTCTGGGGCCTGCCGTTCCGCGTCACCCGTGACACTCTGGACCCCCGCCCCGAGACCGAGGTGCTGGTCGCCGAGGCGTTGTCCCGCCCCTTTCGCAGAATTCTCGACCTTGGCACCGGGACCGGCTGCATCCTTCTGTCTTGCCTCAGCGAAACCCCCGATGCCCAGGGATTGGGTGTCGATGTTTCCGAGGCTGCGCTTGCGGTTGCGATGGAAAATTCACGCAACCTTGGCCTGTCCGACCGGGCGCGGTTCCTGCGGTCGGACTGGTTTTCCGCCGTTGATGGGGTCTTCGACCTGATCGTGGCCAACCCGCCCTACGTCGCCCAGGCCGAGATGGAGGGGCTTTCCCCCGAGGTGCGCGACTGGGAGCCGCATCTCGCGCTGACCCCCGGTGGCGATGGACTGGATGCCTACCGCACCATCGCAGGCGGCGCGGTGGCAAGACTCATGGCGGGCGGGCGTATTCTGGTCGAGATCGGGCCGACACAGGGGCAGGCGGTGGCCGCACTGTTCCGCGAGGCTGGGCTTACGGATGTGCGAATCCTGACTGACCTCGACGGACGCGACCGCGTGGTGGCGGCAGAAAAGCCCGTTGGCAACCGTTGCATCGCTGCCTGAGCGCCGCCGAATTCGCAAGGCGGTTGAATTTATCGCTTGTCAGCCGCCGTGGCCTGTGATTACTGGACCCAAGCTTCGGGCGGGGTCGAACCTGCCCCAGCCCAATGCCGGCCTTGCTGACTTCATTCAGGCTGCCCGTGGCGGGCAGCGGTCGCGGGCCAAAGCCATCAAAAGGACAAGATGCGCTCTTCCAAGAAACGCTCGCGTTCCAACCAGAACCGCCCGCGCAGCCTCGGCAACATTGTCAACCGCGTCTTCGATTCCTCGGGTCCTGAGGGCAAGGTGCGCGGCACGCCGCAGCAGATCATCGAAAAATACCAGATGCTCGCCCGCGATGCGCAGCTGTCGAACGACCGGGTTTCGGCCGAGAATTTCCTGCAGCATGCCGAACATTACACGCGCATGCTGGCCGAGGCGATGCGCGAGATGGCGGCCGAGCAAGAGGCGCGCCAGCAGCAGGCCCAAAGCAACGGCGGGCAGCATGGCGGCCAGAACGGGGGGCACGGCTTCCGCGCCGACCGTCAGGGCGACGGTCGTGATCGGGGCGATCGCTGCGAAAGGCGTCAGGATTTTGCCCGCGAGTTTCGCGATGATCGCGATTCCGGCGGTGCAGACCAGCCGCGCGTGGTGGATGTGATCGACCTTGGCAGCGACGAAGGCAGCAGCCTGATCGAAACGCCCGAGTCTGCACCGCGCCCCCGTGCCGAACCTGCCGAGCCCGTGGCCGAGGCGCGGGCCGAGTCCGCTGTTGCCGAAACGCGCGAGGAGCGCAGCCAGAACCGCCGCCCGCGGGGACCGCGCAAGCCCAAGTCGGAAGGCAAGTCCGAAAGCAAGTCGGACGGCGAGCCGCCTAAAGAAGCGGCCGAATAGCCCAAACAGCCGGCACAGGAATGACAAGGCCCCGAAGTCGGGGCCTTTCGTCTGTCTGTCGGGTCTGGTTGAGACCGCGCCTGGCGTCCATCTTATGCCCTTCCGTCCGCCTAAAGGCATTCCGCGCCGTCGATGACCAGGGCATGGCCGGTCATGAAGGCCGACTGGTCCGAGGCAAGAAAGACGATCCCGTGGGCGATTTCTTCCGGCGTGCCCCAGCGACCCATCGGGATGGCTTGGGCGACGTAATCCTCCAGCGCGCGGCGGCCGCCCATCTGGCGTTCGAAACCGTCGTTGAACGGGGTGTCAACGAAGCCGGGACACAGCGCATTGCAGCGAACATTGTGGCGTGCGTAGTCCACCGCCATCTGCCGCGTCATGGCAATCACAGCATGCTTTGTCGTCGCATAGGCGATCATCCCGCGGTCATACTGCACGCCCGAGTTCGACGACGTGATGATGATAGAGCCCTTGCCCTGCGCCTTCATCACCGGCATGGCCGCCCGTGCCGCCACGAAATGTGATCGCACGTTCAGCCGCCAGGAGGCATCCATCTGCTCGGGCGTCACCTCTTCCAGCCGTCCCGGAATCTGGATGCCGGCATGCGAATGCAGGATGTCCAGCCGCCCGTGCCGGGCTGCCGTGCCAGCAATCTCTGCCGAAAGCATGTCGTCGTCGTTGACATCCAGCGCCAGCGCCTCGGCCCGGCCGCCGCTTTGCGCGATCTCTTCGGCGACGACGCGCGCCCGGTCGCCGTCTCGGTCGGTCACAATGACAAGCGCACCCTCGGCGGCCATGGCAAGGGCCCCGGCCCGGCCGATGCCGGAACCGCCCCCAGTCACGAAGGCCACGCGATCCTGAAGAAGCATCCGGGAACTCCCTGGCATCATGCCGCCTTGCGTCCGCGTTGCAGGATGGCCTGCGCTGCGATCAGCATGACCAGCGAGACGGCAAGCACCATCGTGCCGATCGCGTTGATTTCCGGCGTGACGCCGCGGCGGATCGAGGAAAAGACATAGACCGGCAGCGTGGTCTGCGACCCGGCCACGAAGAAAGCGATGATGAAGTCATCGAAGCTGAAGGTGAAGGCAAGAAGGAACCCCGCAAGGATGCCGGGGAAGATCTGCGGCAGTGTCACCTGGCGGAAGGTGCCCCACGGCGTAGCGCCAAGGTCGGCCGAAGCCTCGATCAGGCTGCGGTCCATGCCGGCCATCCGGGCCCGCACGATGATGATGACCAGCGCCATGGTGAACAGCCCGTGCGCCGCGATCAGCGAGCCATAGCCCAGCGACAGCTGCGGTGCCTTCCCGGCCAAGGGCCACAGCGCCTCGATCAGAGGGTTCAGCCAGCCGAAAAGCGTGACCAACGCAATCAGCGTGGCGATGCCGATCACGATCCCCGGCACCATGACCGCGATGTAGATCAGCGCGTCAAAGGCCATGCGCACCCGCCCCCTGACCGATTGCAGGGCTAGGGCTGCCATGGTTCCGAAGAGGGTTGCCAGCAGCGCCGAAGCAAGGGCCACGGTCAGGCTGGTCTGCAGCGCGTCCATCACGAAGGGGTTGGACAGCGCCTTGCCGTACCACTGGGTCGAAAAGCCCTGGAACTGTGCCGCGTGGCGTCCGGCATTGAAGCTGAACAGTGCGATCACCCCGATCGGGATGTAGAGGAACAGATAGACGGCAAGGGCGTAAAGTCTCATACCGCAGGCCCCTACATCAAGGACACGTCGTCGCGCCCGCCGGCCCAGCGGCGAGTGAAACGCATGTAGGCAAGAACCGTGATCAGCATCACAAGCACAAGCGCCACGGCGACAGCAGACCCGAAGGGCCAGTTGCGCGACTGCAGGAACAGGTCCACCAGCGCATTGCCGATGAAGAACACCTTGCCCCCGCCCAGCATCGCCGGGATCAGGAATTCACCCATCAGCAGGATGAAGACCAGCATGCAGCCAGTGGCCACGCCAGGCATGGACAGTGGCAGAGTGACCTGCAGAAAGCTGCGCCACGGTGGGCTGCCAAGGTCGGACGAGGCCTCCAGCAGGCGTTTGTCCAGGCGTTCCAGGGCGACGTAGATCGGAAAGACCATCAGCGGCAGGTAGCCGTAGACGATCCCCACCAGCACCGCGAAGGGCGTGTTGATCAGCCGGGGATTGCCAAGCCCGAGGGCGTTCAGAAGCGCCGGGATGCCCTGGCCACCCAGAAGATAGATCCAGGCATAGCTGCGGATCAGAATCGAGGTCCAGAACGGCACGATCACCAGGATCAGCAGGACCGTCCTCCACCGCGGCGAGGTCTTCAGCGCAAGGAAATAGGCCAGGGGATAGGCGATCAGCAGGCAGATCAGCGTGCCGAGGGGCGCCAGGATGAGCGTGTTCTTGAAGGCGGCCCAGCGGCTGCCGAGGTTCAGGAAATTGTCGAAGGTGAAGGCGGGCGCATAACCGCCCGCCGCCCCCCGTTCGCCGAAGGAATAGACAAATACGACGATCAGCGGCAGGACCAGCATGCACAGGAACCATGCCCCGGCGGGGGCAAGGAAAAGCCATGTGCGAAGGGCCTGCCGCTGCATGGTCTTACGCGGACTTGAAGCGCGCCATCAGCTCGGCGCGGTTGGGGTCTGTCAGCGTGACGGCCGCGCCGAATTCCAGCGCGTCCAGCAGTTCCTGCGCCGGATACATGATCGGGTCGTTCAGCATCTCGGGCGGCAGGATGGCGTTCACGCGGGCATCCGCCACCGGATAGCCGTGGAACATCACCTCTTTCGCGTTCACCTCGGGCGTGAGCAGGTAATTGATCAGCGCATAGGCCGCATCGCGGTGCGGGGCACCCTTCGGAATGGCGAAGAAGTCGGACCACAGTTCGCCGCCTTCCTTCCCAAGCACATAGTCGATCTCCGGCATGTCGCGGTGCAGCTGCAACCCGTCGCCTGTCCAGGCGATCGACATCCAGGCATCGCCCGACCTCATCGAGGGCTGATAGTCCGAGTTGATGCCGAAGAGGTGGGGCTTGACCTCAAGGAGCAGCCTTTCGGCATCGGCCAGCTCCTTCGGATCGATCGAGTTGAAGGAATAGCCGAAATATTTCAGCGCATTGCCGATGGTGGTCAGCTGATAGTCATGCACCATCGTCCGGCCCGAGAATTCGGCCTTTGTCATGTCCCAGAATTCCTTCCAGGTCGTCGGCTTGGGCAGGTCGCCCAGCATGCTGGTGTTGACCACGAATCCGGTGGTGCCCCAGTTGCGCGGCACGGCATAGACCACGCCGTTCACGGTGCCTGCTTCCGCAAAGCGGGCGTCAAAGCTGGCGGGGTCGTAATTCGGCAGCTTGGACAGGTCGAGGGGTTCGATCAGGTCTTCCTCGACATAGGTCGAGATCGTGTAGTTGGTGGGCACGAACACATCCCAGCCCGAACCGCCAGCCTGAAGCTTGGCCAGCATCTCCTCGTTCGAGCCGAAGACGTTCAGATCGACAGCCGCGCCGGTTTCGGCGGTGAAGGCCTCGAAATTGGCAGGATCGTGATAGTTGGGCCAGCTGGCTACCACCACGCGGTCGCCGATCGAGCCCTGGGCCCGGGCGGCCGAGCGCAGGCCCGGCATCGCGGCACCCAGCACGCTGGTCGCCACCCCCAGACCGGTCACGCCCAGGAAGTGCCGCCGCGTGACCGAGCCCTTCTTGTAGCGATAGAGCTCGGCCATGAATTTCTCGCGCGAGATGAAGTCATTCCGGTCTGTCATCGTCATTCTCCCAGTTGGTTCCTGTTGTCCTTCAGTCATCCTCGAGGATCAGCGCCGCCCCTTCGGACCATGATGCAAAGGCCTGATCGCCCGGTTCGAACCCGCCTTCGCTGGCTTCTGCCTGGCGTGACACGAGCACGAGGAATTCGCCCAGATCGCCATTTCGGACGAGATACTCGGTATGTTCGCCCAGGAAGATGCGGTTGACCACCGTGACCGGAAGGGCGTGGCCGGCGGGTTTGCGGGTAAGGGCAATCTGCTCGGGCCGCAGGCTCGCGCTGGCACGCTGGCCTGCGGCAATCCCGACCGGGGCAAGTCCCGCGATCACGTGTCCCCCCGCAGCGGCAAGTTCCGTCCGGCCGGCAGAGACTGCCGTGACGGTGCCGGGAAAGAAGTTGGACTTTCCCACGAAATCCGCCACATAGCGGCTGGCGGGCCGGTCGTACAATTCGCGCGGGCTGCCCACCTGCACGATCCGCCCGCTGCGCATGATGCAGATCCGGTCGGACATCGAGAGTGCCTCCTCCTGGTCGTGGGTGACAAGGATGAAGGTAATGCCAAGCTGGCGCTGCAGGGTCTGAAGCTCGATCTGCATGTCGCGGCGCAGCTTCTTGTCCAGCGCGGCCATCGGTTCGTCCAGCAGCAGAAGCTTGGGCTGGTTGACAATGGCGCGGGCCAGCGCCACGCGCTGCTGCTGGCCGCCCGACATTTCCCATATGCGGCGCGGTCCGAAGCCGGGCAGGCGCACCGTTTCCAGCGCCCGTTCGACGGCGCGGGAGATTTCGTCCTCGGGCGGGCGGGGGCGGCGCTGGCGCAAGCCATAGGCGATGTTCTGCGCCACGGTCAGATGCGGGAACAGCGCATAGTGCTGAAAGACCATGTTCACCGGCCGCTGGTGCGGCGGCACGTCATTGACGCGCTGCCCGTCCAGCAGGATGTCACCCGAGGTCGGGCTTTCGAACCCCGCCAGCATCCGCAGCGCCGTCGTCTTGCCGCAGCCCGACGGGCCCAGGAACGACAGGAACTCGCCCCGGCGGATCGCCAGGTTCAGGCCCTCGGCCGCGACGACGGCGCCGTAGTGCTTGCTTGCATCGCGAAGCTCGGCGATCGGGGCGTCCCTCTCCTCCGAGGCAGGTTTCAGTTTGCTTTCCATCACGCCGAGTATATGCCTTTAGATGTGGTTCAGCGTAGAAACGATGCCGAAGGATGTATATACCACAAATGGCATATCGGAATGCTGAGGGGGCGCGAAATGGATAGGGCGAGTCTGCTGTCACGAACCGGCGCAATGATCGCGGCGATCGGCGGGGACCGCTTCGCCCCCGCTCTTACCGGCCTATTGCAGGCCATGGCGCCCTATACCTATACGGTGGTCTTCGGCTACCGGGGGCAGGACCGGCCGCTTGATCTGTATGACGATTTTCCGGCCACCAAGCGACAGGTGTTCGTGACCGACTATCAGGAAGGTCCCTATCTGCTGGACCCCTTCTACCTTGCCGCGACGCGGCCTGTAGAGGCGGGCTTGTACCGGATGCGCGATCTGGCGCCCGACCGCTTCTATCAGGGCGAATATTTCCGCAACTACTACATCCAGACGGGGCTGGCTGAGGAGATCGGCTATTTCATCGATATACCCGGGGGGGCCATGGTCGTGCTGTCGCTGATGCGCGATGAAAGGCCATTTACCTTGCGCGAGATGAAGGCACTGGAAGACGTGCGCCCGGTCGTCGAGGCCTCGATCCGGCGCCATTGGGCCGATCTGCCTGCGCGGTTCGGTGCTGTGTCGCAGGGAGCGGATGGCCCTGCCATGCGGACCGAGATCGAAAGGTCGTTCCAGAGTTTCGGCGACGGTGTCTTGACCGCGCGCGAGCGGGAAATAGTCGAGCACACGCTGAAGGGCCACTCGGCCGAAGCGGTCGGCCGGATCCTGGGCATTTCGCCGGGCACGGTCCGGATTCACCGCCGCAACATCTATGCGAAATTGCGCATCAGTTCGCAGGGAGAACTGTTCTCGCGCTTCATCCAGACGCTGGGGCGGATCTAGTTAAGCGTCCCAGTATACATGGCAACTGCATGACGTCCTAGGGTCAGGACTCGTTCTCCATTCATAGCCAGAACATGACGGTTGCGGCGAGTGCGACGGCTGAGAGGAAGACCTTTGGGCAGCGGTCATAGCGGGTGGCAACCCTGCGCCAGTCTTTCAGCCGACCGAACATGATCTCGATCCGGTTGCGTCGTTTGTAGCGTCGCTTGTCGTGATTGATGGGTTTGCCGCGCGACTTCCTGCCCGGGATGCAGGGCTTTATCCCCTTGTCTTTCAACGCATCTCTGAACCAGTCGGCGTCATAGCCCCGGTCGGCCAACAGCCATTCTGCCTTTGGCAAACTACCCAGCAGCGCCGCCGCACCTGTGTAGTCGCTGACCTGGCCTGCGGTCATGAAGAAGCGGATCGGACGACCTTCGGCGTCGGTGACGGCATGCAGCTTGGTGTTCATGCCGCCTTACCTCTTTTCAATGCGCCCATGTCGGTGGGAAGCTGCTTGGGCGCAGGCGATGCGGGTATGGCTGTCATGCTGGCTGTTCCCGATGGCTCGGAGGGCTGGGCCGCCCGCATCGCC
>NZ_SIJH01000039.1 GCF_004762095.1 Tabrizicola caldifontis | reverse complement strand
AGCCGCAGCGACCCGCAAAAAGAAGGAAGACAGCCATGCCTTGACCCCAGCCTGAGCCGAAATCCATAATCAGAGGTGGCTCACTTCTCGATGGAAAACCCGGCTCAGTTCTGGGTGGAAATCAACACGCAGACGGCCGCGAGGGGCAGAAGCATCATTCCTGGGCGTTCCTTGACCGCTCGGGCCTGACATCGGGGATGCGGTAGATCGCCTCGAACCCTGAATCCCCGCCCGCGCGCGGTGATCGGATCTCGAAACTGCTACCGGTCCGTTCCGCGATGGAGCGCACGATTGCCAGCCCAAGTCCGCTGCCCGTGGCACCGGACTTGGCCCGTTCGAACCGCTGCGTTAGTCGGGCAAGATCGTCTGCGGGCACGACAGGCCCCTCATTGGCGACGATCAGCGTGCCGTCCCCCGATAAGACCACATCGACCGGGCAGTCAGCGCGGCCATGCCGCAGGGCATTCTCGATCAGGTTGCGCAGCAGGATCGCGAAAGCGTCGGGGTCAAGATCCGTCAGCACGGCGGTTGCAGGCAGTGTGAGGCGGATGCACCCGGGTCCGCCAACCCGCGCGAGCTCGTCCACGATCAGCCGGGCCACAGGTCGCACATCGGCGACAAACCCGCGCCGCAGACGACCGCCTTCGGCGCGCGCAAGCTGCAGCAGGCGTTCCGCAAGGCGCGTCAGGCGCTTCAGGTTCGCCTCGATCTCGCCCGCCCTGGCCCTGGCATCCGCATCCCGCATTTCGGCCTGAAGCCTCTGTGCCTGCGCGATCGCCCCGGCCAGCGGGGTGCGCAATTCGTGTGCGGCATTCGCGGCAAAGCTGCGCTCTGATTCGAAGGCCGCATCCAGCCGGGCGAGCAGGCTGTTCATCGTTTCGGCCAGAGGTGCGAGCTCGCTCGGCAGGTCGGTGCTGGCGACCGGGCTCAGGTCGCTTGCACCCCGCGCTGCCAGCCGGTCGCGGAACTTGCGCAGGGGGGCAAGGCTGGCGCGGACGGCCATGACGATGGCGATCAGCGCCACCGGCAGAACGACCAGGAGCGGCAGGCCCAGGCCCATCTGGATATCCCATGCGACAATGGCGCGATGGGCCAGCGGTTCCGCAACTGTGATGCGGATCGTGCCCTGCACGGCTTCGTCATTGTAAAGCCTGTGGGTCGCCGTGCTGCGGAAGCCCGCTCCGTCCCATGCGGGAAAGACCGTCGGGTCGGCGGCATGGGATTGCAGCAGGATGCGCCCCTGATCGTCACGCACGATGCAGGTGAAGTATTCGTCGTGCTCGCGGATGGCGGCCAGGCGCTGGCTGATCCCGGCTTCCTCGCGGTTCAGGATATCGACCACGGCAAGTGGCAGGATGCGCTGCGCGGTTTCCTGCAGCGCCGCGTCGAAGACCTGTTCGATCTCGCCCCGTGCGATCAGGGCGGTCACGCTGGCCGCAGCGACCCAAAGGGCGGTCAGCACCAGGCCCAGCCAAAGGCCGAGACGCCCCTGAAGGCTGCGCGGCGCCTTCATGCGCGGCCAAGCCGGTAGCCGAGGCCGCGCTCTGTCTCGATCACGCCGGCGCCAAGCTTCTTGCGCAGGCGGCTGACATGCACTTCGATCGTGTTGCTTTCGATTTCGTTGCCGAAGGCATAAAGCTTGTCCTCTAGCTGCGCCTTGGACAGCAGCTGGCCGGGGCGGGACAGGAACGCCTCGAACAGAGCCCATTCGCGGGCGGTCAGGCTGATGGGGCGGCCGTCGCGGTGGACGGTGCGGGCCGCAAGGTCGATTTCCAGCGACCCGTGCGTGACGATGGGATTGGGGTTGCCCGCATAGCGCCGCGCGACCGACCCGATCCGCGCCGACAGTTCGGCGAGGTCGAAGGGCCTCACCATTTAGTCGTCGGCCCCGGCATTCAGCCCCTCGATCCGGTCGCTGATCTGGTCCAGCGCGGTCAGGATAATCACGGGCGTCACGTCGCCCTTTGCCCGCAGGCGGCGCAGGAACGGGATACCCCGGCCGTCCGGCAGCATCAGGTCAAGAAGCACAAGGTCGAAGTGCGCACCTGTCAGGGCATCGCCTGCGGCGTCCAGGCGCTGCACCCAATCGACCGAATGGCCATCGGCGGCAAGCTGGTCGCGCACCGCCGCGCCCAGGACCGTGTCATCCTCGATCAGCAATGTGCGCATAGGTCTCCCGCCGTTGCCTTGGCCCGTGTCGCCCCAGGTTTGTCGCCTAGGCCTGACATCAGGCTGAAGCCGGGATCCGACCGGCTTCAGCCTGCCGTCAGCTTCGGCGTTCATCACGGTGTTCGGACGTGCCCTAGCCCGGAGTGTGGCCGATGCGAAAGATCATGACAATTCTTGCCTTTCTGGCAGCTATCACTGGCGGTGCGGCCTTTGCCGACGACGATTGCTTCGTGCCGATGGCCAACTGGCAGCCACGCGAGGCGGTCGCACGCCTTGCGGCCGAGCAGGGCTGGACCGTTCGGCGCATCAAGATCGACGACGGCTGTTACGAGATCGACGGCCGGAACGCCGATGGTCGTGCCATCGAGGCGAAGATCCATCCCGGAACACTGCAGATCCTGGAGGTCGAGTTCGATGATGATGAACACGACAAGGAACGGAAGGAACCGGAAAATGATTGATCCTGCATCCGGCCATGACGCGGGCGCGGCGATGGTGCGGGTCTGGGATCCCTTGGTTCGCGTCTTCCACTGGGGCCTTGTCGCGGCCTTTGCGACCGCTTGGCTGGCCGCCGACGAGGTCCAGCCGGTGCACGAGTTGGCAGGCTACACGGTGGCGAGTCTTGTCGTCTTTCGGCTGGTCTGGGGGTTCGCAGGCAGCCGTCATGCGCGGTTTGCCCAGTTCGTGACGGGTCCGGCAGCGACGCTCGCCTATCTTGGCGCCATGCTGCGTGGGCGCGAGCGCCGGTATCTCGGCCACAATCCGGCAGGCGCGGCAATGATTCTGGTCCTTCTGCTGACGCTGTCGGGGACGGCCTTCACCGGTTGGCTGATGACCGATCCGGCCCGCCAGGCCAGGCTTCCGGCCCTGCCGCAGACCTTGGCACCCGCCTGGGCGGATGACGACGAGGACGACTACGGCGAGGCCGATGGCTGGCAGGGCGACACAGACGGACCGCTCCGGGCAGCCCATGAAACCCTTGCGAACCTAACACTTCTTCTTGTCGCGCTCCACATCTGCGGTGTCGTCCTGGCCTCGGTCCGTCACCGCGAGAACCTCGTCCGCGCCATGCTGACCGGCGATAAACGGCCTGCCGGCCCGGGCGATGTGGCCTGATCCTGTTCCCCGACCGCCTGTCCCGCGGTCCGACTGGCCCCGCCTTTTACCGGCGGGGCCCTTTTCTTCCTGACGCCATGCTGAAGCAGAAAACGCACGCGTGTCAGGAACCGCTCAGGTCCGGGGCACAAGTTCCGGGCAGCAGATCAAAGGAGACCAAGCCATGACATCCAGACTTTCCCTTCTTGTTGCCTCGTCAGCCCTGACGCTGACGCTTGGCCTTCCAGCCCTGGCCGCCTCACAGGGCCGGGGCGCTGCCACTGTGCAGTGCAGCAGCGTCTGCACCGCCGTATTCAGCTCGGACGACGGGTCCACGCAAGTGATCCGTGTGAGCGGTGATGATGACGATGAGGACGAGGGCGGATGGGGCCAGCTTTGGCAGGATGACGACGAAGGCGACGATTGCGACGAGGAAGACGATGAGGATGAAGATGACGATGACGATTGCGGGGGGGCCGGCGCGCGAGGCAATCCCGCACCAGCCGGCACCGTCGCGCCGCCGGCCAACGGCCTTTTCGGCAGCGGCGCGCCGCCCGTCGCCGTGAGCAAGTGAGCCCATCTTCCTGTCATCAGGTCCCGGTAGAACCGGGGCCGCAGCCAACGCCAGAGGATCTGTCATGAAATCCCTTCTCGCCACTCTTGCCCTGACCACCGCGCTGACCCTTCCGGGGCTGGCGATGGCGCGTCCCGTGACGCTGACGACCACGCTGAACAACTACGGTGGCGACGGGGCCTATCTGGCCTTTTACGTCACCGATGCCTCGGGCGCCTATGTCGGCAGCCTTTGGATGGCAGGCCACAAGTCCAAGTATTATGAACACCTGAGCAGCTGGTATGCCGCCACAGGCGGCGACGCGGCGCAGATCGACGGCATCACCGGCGCCAGCGTCGGCGCAGGCCGCTCGCTGGAAATCACGCTGGATCTGGCCGATGCGCTGTTCGATGCGGGCTACACGCTGCACATCGATGCGGCTGTCGAGGACATGCGCGACAGCCCGAACGAGATCGCCGTTCCGCTGACCACCGCAGGCGCGGGCCAGCCCGTGCAGGGCCGGCGCTACATCGCCAGTTTCGTCTATCGGTAGGGGGGAAGGCCACCATGATCCGCGCGCTTCACCGCTGGCCGGGGCTTTTGGCCCTTGCGCTGCTTGCCGTCCTTTCGCTGAGCGGTGCGGCGCTGTCGGTCTTTCCTGCGGCCGAACGCCTTTCGGCACCGCAGCCTGGAGCAGGGCAGAGCGTGGCAGATCTTGCAGCGCTGGTGGCGGCAACCCATCCGGGGCTGGAGGAGATCCGCCGATCGCCCTCGGGCAGGATCACCGCCTGGTGGTTTCGGGGCGGCACGGCTGGCTCGGCCGTGGTCGATCCGGTGACCGGCGGCGATCTTGGCCCGGCCGACCCGAACCCGGTGGAACGGTGGCTGACCAACCTGCACCGTTCCCTCTTCCTTGGTGATTCAGGACGGCTGGCGATGGCGGCGGGTGCTGCGGCGATGCTGGTACTGGCTTTGTCGGGGGCGGCCTTGATCGCCCGTCGAGTCGGCGGCTGGCGTCACTGGTTCGCGCGCCTGCGGGGTCCAATCGCCGGTCGACTGCATGTCGAGATTTCCCGCATCGCCGTCTTCGGCCTTCTGTTTTCTGCAGGCACAGCGTTGTGGATGACGGCCTCGACCTTCAATCTTCTTCCCGATGACGCGCCTCGCCCGCCTTTGCCGGCGGCCATCAGCGGCACGACCAGACTGCCGATCGACCGGATGGCGGCACTGAGGTCGGTTCCGGTCGATTCGCTGCGAAAGCTGAGCTTTCCCCAGGAAGGGGATCTGCAGGATCTGTTCACGCTGGTCACCGATTCGGGCACGGGTCTGATCAACCAGGGCACCGGCGAAATGCTGGCATGGGCCGAGGCTACGCCCTGGCAGAAGGTGTCGGAAACCATCTACATGCTGCATACAGGACAGGGCGCGGCCACGTTCGGCCTGATCCTTGGCCTGCTTGCGCTCAGCGTTCCGATCCTGGGCATGACGGGCCTGCTGGTCTGGGCTCAGGGGCGTCGCGGCTGGACCCACCCGAAAGACAATGCTCCGGCCGCGCGGGCCAGGGACGTGATTCTTGTCGGCTCTGAAGGGGGCAGCACCTGGGGCTTTGCCGAAACACTGGCCAGGTCGCTTCGCGAGGCGGGGCAGGCCGTCCACGTTGCGCCGATGACTTCTTTTGATCCCAATCGCTACCCCCGTGCCGAACGTTTCCTGATCCTTGCCGCCACCTATGGCGACGGCGATGCCCCTGAAGCTGCGAAGGGGTTCCTCGACCGGCTGGGTGGCATGCGCAAGCCACCCGCAGCCCCCTTTGCCGTTCTGGGCTTCGGCGACCGCAGCTTTCCCGCCTATTGCGCCTTTGCGGCCGAGGTGGACCGCCTTGCCCGTGCGAAGGGCTGGGCCAGCCTTCTGCCGATGGATACGGTCGATCGTCAGTCGCCGCAGGATTTCGCTCGCTGGGGCAGGGCGCTGGGCGATGCCCTGGGTCTAGGGTCAGGACCCATTGATTTTGTAGACTTGGCCTGATTCAATCTCCGAAAGGAGACTGGAGCATGAGCAACCTTTTCTGGCTGACCGACGCGCAGATGGCGCGGCTGAAGCCCTTCTTTCCCAA
>NZ_SIJH01000038.1 GCF_004762095.1 Tabrizicola caldifontis | reverse complement strand
CGCCAGCCTCCTGCTCCCGCAGGATCGCGATGATCTGCTCCTCGGTGAACTTCGATCTCTTCATGTCCGGTCCTCTCCTTGGGCCGGACTCTAGCATCAAGTGGACGAGTTATCGGGGGTCACAGCAAAGGCCGTGCATCTTTCCAACGTCTTGGGCGAACTGAAGGCTTCTGGCTACTCACAGGTGATGGTCTTCACGCAGTTTACAGACACCATGGACTATCTGCGAGACCAAGTCGTTGCTGCAGGGTATTCTGTGATGTGCTTCTCTGGTCGTGGCGGAGAAGTTCAAGGGTCCGATCGCGCCTGGAGCCTCATTTCAAGGGATGAGGTTAAGCGCAGGTTCAAGGAAGGCCGTGCGGAAATCCTTGTTTGCACTGACGCCGCGGCAGAGGGTCTGAACTTCCAGTTTTGCGGTGCGCTGATCAATTACGACATGCCGTGGAACCCGATGCGCGTGGAACAGAGAATCGGACGCATCGATCGGCTTGGGCAGCGGTTCACCGATATTCGGATCGTCAACCTGCACTACGAAGATACGGTTGAGGCTGACGTCTATCGCGCCTTGCGAAGCAGGATTTCCGTGTTCGAGAGTGTCGTTGGTGGTCTACAGCCGATCTTGACCAGATTGCCAAAGTTAATCGAAGAAACCGTACTTTCAAAGGCAACCAGTGATGATGCGCGTCGCGACGAAGCGCTGGGGCGGCTGGAGACTGAGCTTTCGTCAGGAGAGGGAACGTCAATCGACCTCGATGACTTCTCTGACGAAGAACTCACCTTCCCGCCACGCTTGGAGCCAGCCCTGAACTTGTCGGACCTGAAGGCTGTTCTTGATAGGCCCGCCTTACTTCCTCGTGGCACAGAGGCCGTGAAGCTGGACGCGAAGGACTACAGATTCACGGACGGTTTCTTGCCTCAAGCGGTGCGTGTGACCGTTGACCGAGAGTTTTATGAGCTTCACTCGGAAAGTGTCGAGCTTTGGACACCTGGCAGCCCAACGTTTCCCGATCTTGGTACCTATCGAAGAACTGTCCCTCGTTGATGCGCAGTATTTCGCGGCGATCCCGTGACGTGACACAGGCCTGACACAGGCGACGAACTCGACCGCATTGGGCCAAAGCAAAACCACATCAGCTGAGAGCCAGTCGATCGGTCAGTTGTGGGTCGACGGTGACGTTGATCTACAATGAACGTGACATTATTTTTGTCTCGTTCCTTGACGCCGCGATGATCGTGACATACTTCATGTCACGTTAGGGGGAGTGATGACGCTCGCAGAGCTGGCCGAACGCATCGGCACCGCACCACGTCAGATCCGGTTTCTCATCGCGGAGGGCATACTGCCCCCCGCCAACAAGACGGGACGTGCGGCAGATGCTTATGGCGAAGAACACCTGATCAAAGCCCAAAGATACCTCGCCCTTCACAGGATGGGGATGAAGCCGGCTTCTATCAAGGTGCTCATGGCTTTCGACGACGCGGTGCCGATTGTGCAATCCGGTGGTGTAGAACTGCGTGTGTCGCCTGACATCGCGCCCGATGCCATCGACGTTGACGCAGTCGTGGCCGACATTGCTGCTGCCTTACGGACCTATGTATCCAAGGGATGATCCATGGCGAACGCGATGATTTTCGGCCACCTTCTTGAAGACCTGAATGACGGCGTGACCGTGTTTCGGGAGGGGGTCGGGAAGCCGATGCCACTTTCCTCTACCGACATTGACATTGAAATCACAGCGGGCCTCGCCGTTGTCGTGACGACCCGCAAGTTTTCCAACTCAGAGGACGTTCCGATTGAAGCGATCCTGACCATGCCGGTGGGTTTCAATGCCGTAGTGACCGGTCTGTCTGCCATGATTGACGGACGAAGACTGCGGGCTGTGGCAAAGGCGAAGGACGCAGCTCGCGATCACTATGAAGCGGCCATCGACGAAGGAAAGATGGCAGTCCTGCATGAAGAGGTCCTACGCGGCATTCATGGTCTGTCGTTGGGCCAGCTTGCCCCCGGCAAGGAAGTGCAGGTCGAGCTGCGGATGGTGGTGCCGCTGGCAAACTCGGGGAATGGGCCTTTCTTGCGGCTGCCTATGACGGCGGGACAACTCTATGGTTCGTCTCCTCTCCTACCGGCTGATGACTTGGTCACAGATGCCCATGTCCGGCATGAGGCGACCCTGACCATTCGCACTGAAGACGGCGTCCCGGTTCTGGCAGGGAGGGGGCCGGTTAAAAAGGACGGGGCCATCAAGGTCGCTTTGGATCGTGCGGTTGAAATCATCGTCGAAGGTGGCCGCTTCGGCTCCGCAACTGGCCTTTCCGCAGATGGTTATCAGGTCCGGATCGACATGAGACCGCAACAGGCGTCGGAACGGAATCTGAAGCTTGCTGTCCTCGTTGACCGTTCGGGATCCACATCAAGCTCGGTTGGCAGCGGTACGGAAACCGTGCTCTCCGCTATGAGGAGTGGGCTGGCTCAAGCGCTCGCTGATATTCATGAAGACGACCACATAGCGCTTTGGCAGTTCAGTGACGACTGCCAGCGCCTCGGAACGGGTCGTGGAACAGAAGTTCTTCAGATCCTGAAGAAACTGAACCAGCCGGGAGGGGGGACACGTCTTGGTGCGGCGATCCGGAAAGTAGCCGCCAGCGGGATACAGGATATCTTAGTTCTGACAGACGGGCAAACGTGGGAAACGCTTCCAGAACTTGCTGCCGAGCTGGATATCCGCGTTAGCGCCGTCCTCGTTGGCAAGGCCAGCCTCGATGCCAATATCGGCCACCTCTGCGCATTGACGGGTGGTGAACTTTTCTATGTGCCGGAGGCAGAGGTCGGGCCAAGCGTTCGCCTCGCTCTGCAAAGTAAACAGACTTCGAGACCTGTTCACGACATCGAGCTCATGGATGGTCGACCCAGCTGTGCTAAGCGCAGCTTTGGTGGGATCGATGTTATCGCCACATGGGGCGATGCCATGGAGGTGACATTCGGGACAGATGTTGGCCGTTTCGCTGCCTGGCTGTGCCTTGGGAAAATGGGTGCAGAAGAAGCTCAGGCCCTTGCTTTACGAGAAGGCCTTTGCACTCAAGCAACTAGTCTCGTGCTTGTCGACGAGGCCGGTGAAGTCAGCAAAGGGCTGTCGGAGACCCGCAAGGTACCGCTGATGCAGGCATCGACCTATGCTTCAATAATGCCAATGGCAAGAATGGCGTATTCCGAAGCTCCACCTGTTCGCTTCATGCGGCGCGATACAACTCCTGGAAGTGAGGCGCCGTCGCAGGCCTTTAGCATTACAAGGGAACGCATTCGGCAGATTGAGGCGAAAGCGCTGGCCAAGCTGCATGCGGGCCAGACAAGGAAGCTCCGCTCGTTCCTCGACAAAGAGGACCAAGACGCAATCGCGACTAGCGCTTTCAACATGCAGAAACTCGAGGCAATCGCTGTAGGGATCGACTGGGAAACGCAAGCCAATCGCTTCCTGTCCGGAGACTTCGCACAGTTGCTCCCGGAGGAGGCCTCCATCCTCGTTGATTTGGAAGGCCATGCCGCAATCGCCAGACTTCTCGCGGGGGCTCCGTTAGCCCCTAGGTTAGTGCTGCTTGCGTGGCTCGCGAGGTGTTTCGTCACCCATTCACGCGCCGCCCAACGATTTGCTCAGAAAGTGTTCGGCCAGTTCGGTGGGCGGGATGTTTCGCAGGAAATTCTAAATCAAATCCGAAACTAATGAGTGGAGACAACTTTGATGATCAGAGCATTCACCTAGATGGAAGCACTGCTACGCAGCTAAGTGACATCACCTTCTTCGGTAATCCCCCCATTCTTAGCGGGGTGCATCCGTAGAATTCACGCGACCATCTTCAGTTTCTGGGCGGGTGTGATGCCGCCGATGCCCATGTTCGGGCGGTCGTTGTTGTAAGTCCAGAGCCATTGTGTGGCGAAGTCCTGGGCCTCCTCGAGGGTTTCGATGATGTATTGGTCGAGCCATTCATGCCTGACGGTGCGGTTGTAGCGCTCGATATACGCGTTCTGTTGAGGCTGGCCGGGCTGGATGTGCTGGATGGCGATCTTGCGCTTCTCAGCCCATTCCAGCAGCTTGCCGCTGATGTATTCCGGGCCGTTGTCGACCCTTATGGTGCCGGGTTTGCCGCGCCATTCGATGATCCGGTCCAAGCTGCGAATGACCCGTTCTGTGGGCAGCGAGAAATCAACCTCGATGCCCAGCCCTTCGCGGTTGAAATCATCCAGCACGTTCAGCAGCCGGAACTGGCGGCCATCACCCAGCCGGTCTGCCATGAAGTCCATGGACCAGGTCATGTTCGGCGCGTCCGGCACCGCCAGGGCATCGGGCTTCTCGCGCTTCAGCCGCTTGCGGGGCTTGATCCGCAGGTTCAGTTCCAGCGCGCAATAGATGCGGTAGACGCGCTTGTGGTTCCAAGGATGACCCTTCACGTTGCGCAAATGCAGGAAACACAGACCGAAGCCCCAGGTCTTGCGGGCCTCGGTCAGCCCGACCAGCAGATCGGCGATCTCCTCGTTCTCGGCCTTTAACTTCGGACCATAGCGATAGCAGGTCTCGCTGACACCGAAAGCCCGGCAGGCCAGTGCAATGCTGACCTGGTGGCGCGCCACCGCTTTCTCGGCCATCTCTCGGCGTTGAGATGGCCGCGTCACTTTTTTCCCAGAGCCTCCTTCAGCAGATCGGCCTGCATGCTCAGGTCCGCATACATCCGCTTCAGCCGCCGGTTCTCGTCCTCGATGGCCTTCATCTGGCTGATCAGGGACGCATCCATGCCGCCATACTTCGCCCGCCATTTGTAAAACGACGCGCTGCTCATGCCATGCGCCCGGCACAGCTCGGCCACCGGCATCCCGCCTTCGGCCTGCCGCAGGATCGCAAGGATCTGAGCCTCAGTGTATCTGCTTGTCTTCATTCAGAATCTCCTCATTCATCTTGGCGAGAAAATTCTACTAATGCAGCCCCTTACTTTCGGGGGGGATTACCACTAGGTTTATCAAAGCGCAGGGCGGCGGAGGGGTGTGAACATGGGTATGGTGATCTCCTTGAACGATCAGCTCGATCGTGTCCGGAAATTTATCGAAGCTGAACTCTTCTCTTCCGCCTTGTCGATAATTGACGGTTTGTTGCGGTCCTTTAAGGAGCTGCCCAACAGCACCGATAATTTATTCCAAATTCGACTTGCTCTTCTCGAATGCGCGCCCGGAGTTTGGAATGAAATGTATAGTGCCCGCTTCGCGGTGAACGAGTACAGTTTTGACTTCATGAGCGAAATGCAGGCTCTCGAAAACTCCTTCATTTCGAGGGGGGCGCGATCCACGGCGTTCAAGATGTGGGTGGATGTGTCGTTTTTTCTGCAGGGTAGACTGGCCTGTGATGCGGTCATTGAAGCGCTACAGCTAGCTCCAAAAGATTTGGACGAAGAGCAAGTGGAAAGCCTTTCCTCGACCTATACAGAGGGCTTCTGGGCCGCTTCCCAGCACATTTCGGATCAGCAGAGCTTCAGGCTGATGTGCAAGCAATACTTGGAGGTAAAGAAGCTACTTGATGGTCTTGGTGCGGACATCAGCTTGGGAGACCTCATTGAGTGGATTGAAGAGTTTGATGGCTATGGCGAGTTCTTGATAGAAATGGTGGAAACGATCTACAGAGAATTTGAGGACGCAGACGGAAGCTTTGACCACGATATTGGTGTCGCCAACTACGAACTTGGAAAGTTCGACGCTGCGGTTGCAACATTTGCGCGAATGGTTGTCCGAGAAGACGAAAAGAATGATGCTGTAATTTGGTTGGCTCGGAGTTATATCAAAGCAGGTGTTCCGAGCATCGGGCGCTGTCTCTTGAACGAGGTTCTGCGCACTTCGGATGCGGCGAGCAGCGAATTCGAACAAGCTTCAAAAGCTCTGGATGAATTGGTCACTCCCACCTGAACTGTGAGAGAGTCGCGGGTTCTCTTGTGGCAGACTCGCCGGAGCCATTCTCGTCGTGCAGATAGGCGGCTCATATTTCCTGGCTAGTTCGGCAACGTCGCGTGTCGCAGGATCGATCTGGCTCGGCGCTGACTTCCCTGGATTGGCAACACGCAGAACTGCGACGGACGCGCCGTTTGTCCGACAGCAGCACGGGAGAGAGTTCGGTATCGGTGACACTCCCTCCGCCACCTGCTCCCGCGAAAGCGTTCTCCCGATCCGGCTGCGGCCGGATTTTTCCGTTGTTTTCGGGGGTTATGCGGGGCTCTGTTTGACGTTGCCCCCTCCGCCTAATCCAGTTTGAGGTAGACTCTGGCCCAACCGAGAGGACCAGAGATGAAGCGCAGCAGGTTCACCGAAGACCAGATCATCGGCATTCTGAAAGAGCACGAGGCAGGG